>NZ_JAKKUV010000004.1 GCF_021864465.1 Hyphobacterium sp. SN044 | reverse complement strand
GGGGGCCCCCCCCAGGGGGGGGGGGGGGCAAATCCCCCCTCGCCCCCGGAACAAGTCCGGGGGCACTCCCCCCGCAAGCGGGGGGAGAAACTCGATTGCCAAGAGGACCGTCATGCCCCGCACCCTGTTTTCCGCCCTTGCCCTGACCACCGCGCTGGCCGGCACTGCCCTGGCGCAGGAGGGTGAATATCTTGACTACCCCGAGACCGCGACGGTCGATCAGGTCGACACCTATCAGACGCCGGACGGCACCGAAGAGGTCGCAGACCCCTATCGCTGGCTCGAGGATTCGGTCCGCACCAATCCGGACGTCGCGGCCTGGGTCGCGGCGCAGAACGAGGTGACGAACGCCTATCTCGAAACCCTGCCCGGCCGGGCGGCGATCGAGGACCGTCTGACCGAGCTCTGGAATTACGAACGCTTCGACACGCCGGAAGAAGATGGCGGGCGATATTTCTACAGCCGTAATGACGGGCTCCAGAACCAGTCCGTCTACTACGTCCAGGACGGGCTCGACGGCGATCCGCGGGCGCTGATCGACCCGAATGCCTGGACCGAGGACGGCACCCAGGCGCTGGCCGGCACATCGCCGAGCCCTGACGGCTCAATGGTCGCCTATCTCGTCGCCGACGGCGGGTCGGACTGGCGCACCATCCACGTGATCGATGTCGAGACCGGCGAGGTCATGGACGACCGGATCGAGTGGGCGAAATTCACCGGCGTCAGTTGGGCCGCCGACGGTGCCGGCTTCTACTATTCCCGCTATCCGGCCCCGGACGAGGGGTCGGAATTCACCTCGCTGAACATGAACCAGGCGGTGTATTTCCACACCGTTGGCACACCGCAATCCGACGACGTAATGGTCATGTCCGATCCGGACAATCCCGAACTCGGCTGGGGCGCGACCGTGTCGGAAGACGGCGACTTTCTGGTCCTCACCTCCTGGACCGGCACCGACGGCAACGGCACCTACGTTCTGAGCCTGACCGAGCCGAATGCCCAGCCGGTCGAGATTTTCGAGGGCTTCGGCAACAACCACACCTACGTCACCAATGTAGGCAGCCGCTTCCTGTTCCAGACCGATCTGGATGCGCCGAACGGCCGTATCGTCGAAGTCGACGTGTTGAACCCGGATGACCGGAGCGACGTGATCGCCGAAGGAGAGACCCCGATCCAGAGCGCCAGCGCAGTCGGAAATCATCTGATCGTGGAACGCCTCGAAGACGCCAAGGCCGCGGTCAGCGTCTATGACCTCGACGGCAATCTGGTGCGCAATGTCGACCTTCCGGGCATCGGCTCGGTCGGTGGCTTCGGCGGTCATCTCGACTCGCCGGAAACCTTCTACACCTTCTCCAGCTTCAACCGCCCGGCCACGATCTACCGCTACGATGTCGAGTCCGGCGAGAGCGCGGTCTTCCGCGAACCCGACCTCAATTTCGATCCGGAAGACTATGTGGTGGAGCAGGTCTTCTTCGAATCGTCGGGCGACGCCCAGGTCCCGATGTTCATCGTGCGCCACCGCAGCGTCGAGGCAACAGGCGTGCAACCGACCCTGCTCTATGGCTATGGCGGCTTCGGCATCGCCCAACTGCCCACCTTCGACGTGCGCCGTCTGCAGTGGATGGAGATGGGCGGCGTCTTCGCTCTGGTGAATCTGCGCGGCGGCTCGGAATACGGCCGGGCCTGGCACGATGCCGGCCGCCTTCAGAACAAGCAGAATGTCTTCGACGACTTCATCAACGCCGCCGAGGAGCTGATCGATCTCGGCTGGACTACGCCGGACAATCTCGCCATCGAGGGCCGGTCCAATGGCGGCCTGCTGATCGGTGCCGTGGTCAACCAGCGCCCCGACCTGTTCGCGGCAGGCCTGCCCACCGTCGGCGTGATGGACATGCTGCGCTTCAACCAGTTCACCGCCGGCCGCTTCTGGGTCGACGATTACGGTTCGCCCCAGGACCCGGAGATGTTCGAGATCCTGCGCGCCTATTCGCCCTACCACAACGTGGCGGAGGGCGAGGATTATCCGGCGCTCCTGATCCTGACGGCCGATACGGACGACCGCGTCGTGCCGGGACACTCGTTCAAATATGCCGCCGCATTGCAGGCGGCGGAAACCGGACCGGCTCCGACGGTGATCCGCATCGAGACGCGTGCCGGCCACGGTGCGGGAACACCGGTCTCGAAACTGATCGAGGAAACCGCCGACAAGTGGGCCTTCATCGCCTTCCACACGGGTCTCGACCTGTCCGGCGGTCTGCCGCAACTCGGGGAGTAAGGCAGGATCACACCGGGGGGAATGCGCACAAGGTCATTCCCCCTGCCTTCTTGACGGCAGATTTGCGAGCTTCACTGCCTCGAGCCGGGGGGCGAGAGCAGTGAGGGATACGACATGGCCCATGCCGTGATCGAAAGATTTCAGGAACTGGAAGAAGCCTTTGCCGGAATCGCCGGCCGGGGTGGGCGCCTGCAGGCCCGCTTCTGCGCCGCCGCCGCGCTCGACTGCGACCTCGCCACTGACACGCTGATCCGCCGCACCGAACGGGAACTGGAAGCGCTGAATGCCGGCCTGTCACGCTGGCGTACGCCCGGCCCGCAGATGCGGCTCGTCTATGCCACGGCGCTGACCACCGCCGGGCGCGATGCCGGCCTGTTCCTCAACACCAAGGACACGCTGAAGGAAACCCGCAAACAGCGCGGTGGCCGCAGCCTGCAGGATGGCGGCGCCTGCGCCGCGCTCGTCCTGGTCGCCTCGGGCGGCTATCCGAGCCATTCCGGCATGTTCTACGACATCCTCGCGGCCATCGCCGCACCCTGGTGGCGGCGTTCCCCGCAGCAGGAAGAGGCCTGTGCCGCCGCGCTGACGGCTTCGGGTGAGACGCCGGACACCGCCGGAGACCTGATGTCGCGCACGCGGATCATGATGGACGCGGCGGGCGTGCCGGGCCGTCACATCGACAAGGCAGTGTATGACGTGGCGCTGAGCGACCCCGACCCGGATATCTATGCGCGCAGCTGGACGGCCCTCAATGTCGCCGCGCGCAGTCAACGCGGCCTGGTGCGTCACAGCGGGTATGACGGGCTCGCCATTCTCGCCTCGCAGGTCGAGGACGGGTCGGAAGCCGGCGATGCCCTGATCGCCGCCACCGAAGCGGTCAAGGCGATGCGGCCGCGCGTGTCGAGCATGGCGGCAGGCCGGCTGGCCCTGCGTCTTGCCGGATCGATGTGCGGCTCGCGCTCGCCCGGGGGCGCGGCTCGGGACCTGTCGGCGATCTATGCCATGCAGGCCGCCGTCATCGCGGCCACGACCGCCAGCGCCGCCGCCGTCGTCGCGGCGAGTTGAGCCCTTCGCGGCAGGTCACTCCCTGACCAAGGTTTGACCCCACGGGCTCCGGTGCTAGGTGGTATCGAACACCCAGCAACCGGAGATGTCCGACGTGATGACACCCGCCGACGCCGTACCGTCCACCGGAGCCGAAACCGCCGAAGGCGTGTTCAACCAGCAATTCATCGCCCAGCTCGTCGATATCGGCTTCGATGCCGCGGTCAATGTCGCTCTGGCGTCGCTGATCCTGTTCGTCGGATTCCTGGTCGCCGGTTTCGCGCGGCGCAGCGTGAAACATCTCGTCGAGAAGAATCCGAAAATCGATCCCACCCTCGCGGTCTTTTTCGGCGGCATTGTCCGTTATGCCATTCTGACGGTGGTCGGCATTGCGGTTCTCACCCGGTTCGGCGTCGAAACAACCTCGCTCGTTGCCGCCCTGGGTGCTGCGACACTGGCCATCGGCCTGGCCTTGCAGGGAACCCTGTCAAACGTCGCCGCCGGGGTGATGATCGTCTTCTTCCGCCCCTACAAACTGGGCGATTTCGTCGACATTGCCGGCGCCAGCGGCACGGTTCGGGACATCACCCTGTTCACCACCGAGCTGACCGCCATCGACGGCGTGCGCATCGTCGTTCCGAACGGACAGGCCTGGGGCGACGTAATCACGAACTACACGGCGAACCCGACCCGGCGCGTCGACTGGACATTCTCGATTTCCTACGACGACGACATCGACAAGGCCATGCAGGTCTTGCGCGACACCATCCTGCCCGACGAACGCATTCATGCCGAACCCGAACCGGTCATCGTCGTGGTGGCGCACAACACCTCGTCGATCGACATCTCGGTTCGCGTCTGGGCGGCGACCGCCGATCACTGGGCGATCAAGTGGGACATGTGGAAGAAGGTGAAGCAGGCCTTCGATGCCAACGACATCGAAATTCCCTATCCGCACCAGGTCGAGATTCACAAGGAAAGCTGATAGGCTTTGCCGCGATTAGGCCCCAATCGCAGGGGAAGAAGCGGCATGAGCAACGACGCACGCACCGAACCGGTTGAGGAAAATCAGCCGCGCAGCTTCCTTGGACGCTGGCTGAAGATCACGCCGGGCGATATTCTCCGCCTGGTCCTGATCTGCGTGGTGGTGGGCCTGATCCTCGCCGCCTTCCGCGTCGATCCGCGCCGTCTCTGGGTCGATTTCTTCGGCACCATGGTTGATGCCTGGCGCGAATTTATCGACATCTCGGCCGATCTCGTAACCTGGGGTCTCGACTACTTTCTCCTCGGCGCGGTGCTGGTCATTCCGATCTGGCTGATCGTGCACACCGTTCGGGCCATGCGCCGGTCGCGTTAGTAAAGTATTCAGCCTGAATCCGCTTTCCGCAGGAAATCGCTGGACATTTACCGTATCACTCGTTCTCCGGGAGAGGACGAATGTCGGCAAATTCAGCCATCGCAACGATCGATGCGCCCCCGCCTTGGCGGGAAGGGCACGCGCTCGTGCTCGAACCGGGTTCGCTCTTCCGTCAGCTCATGACCAGCACGCTGCGCCGGGAATCCGGCGCCCGCGTCTTCGCTGTCGGGCGGCAGGATGAGGCGCTCGACGTCATCAAGAACGAAGCGCCCAGCCTCGTCGTCATGGACTGGTCCCCATTTGACGAGAACGGCCAGGAAATGAAGCTCGTGCGCGCATTGCGCGAACACGAAAACCCGTTCGTTCAGCAGATCCCGCTTCTGGTGACCAGCAATCGCGCCCGGCGGCGCGATATCCTGCACGCCCGGAATATGGGGGCGACGGATTATGTTCTGAAGCCGGCATCGCCCCAGCGCGTCGTCGGGCGCGCCGACGAAGCCGAAATGAACCCGCAACCCTTCGTGAAGGCGACCCGCTATCGCGGTCCCGATCGCCGGCGCCGTCCGCGCGACGTGACGGACGAGCGCTACAAGCGCGGTGCCGACGTCCGCGCAGGACTGATCGACCCCCTCGCCGCCGCGCGAAATGGCGCGCTCGCCGTGGCAGAGGAAGTCGCGGCGTTTGGATGCCCGCTGACCCGCCGCGTCGTGGTCTCGCTGAAACGCTATCTCGAAGCGATCGACACGTTTACCGAGCGTGAGAACGAAGTGGTGGAAATCCACCGCGCCGCACTCGTCCAGCTCGAACGGGCCCGTTTCGAAGGCGGCGCGGGAACTGCCGTCGTCACAGGCCTCGAACAGGTCGTCGCCAACCGTCTGGGCCGCGTATAGGGCGTCCACGGCAAACGCGCCTTGCGATTTTGACAGCGCCCGCCCCTGTCCAATCCGGATCACAGTGGCTAACTCTGCACGCACGAAATGCCAGAGGATGCCATGGCCGAAAGCCTTCAGGACCTGCTTCATCGCCTCGCCCCGCTGCTGGTCGACGGCTCGCCGCATGCCCAGACACTCGGCCTGGCGCTCGACGGTCTCGGACCGGGCCGGGCGACGATGCGCGCGCCCTATCGCAAGGATCTGGTCGGCGACCCGGAAACCGGCGTCCTCCACGGCGGCGTGGTCACGGCCCTGCTCGACCATGCCTGCGGTGTCGCAGCCTTCTCCGGCCTCGGCGCGAAGGAAACCCCCGCCACACTTGATCTGCGGATCGACTACATGCGCCCCGCCCAGCCCGGCAAGGACATCATCGCCGAGGCGGAATGCGTTCGCGCCCACGGCCTGATCGCTTTCGTCCGCGCCACCGCCCATGACGGCGACGAGAGCGACCCGGTCGCCACTGCGCAGGCCGCCTTCATGGTCACGCGCCCCTCGAAGGAAGCGGCCGAACGGGTCAAGACCGCCATTGCCGAAGGGAAGCTGTGAGATGAGCGACGATCTGATCCGCACCCTTCTGGAAGTGCCCTATGTCTCGAAATTCGGCGTCCGCTTCGAGCGTCGCGGCGACGAGCTGACCGGCGTCCTGCCCTATGCCGAACACCTCGTTGGCAATCCGCTCGTGCCTGCCCTGCACGGCGGCGCGGTCGGCGCCTTCATGGAAGTCGTTGCGTCGGGTGCGTTGCTGGCGGCCCAGCCGCTGATGCGCCTGCCCAAACCGATCGACGTCGCGGTTGATTATCTCCGCCCGGCCCGGCCGCAGGACGTCTATGCCCGCGCCGTCATCGGCCGGTCGGGCTCGCGCGTGGCCAATGTCCGTGTCGAGGCCTGGCAGAACCGCCGGGATGCGCCGGTCGCCACCCTGCACGGTCATTTCCTGATCAAGCCCGTCCCGGCGGACTCCTGAGGTCACCCCACCCTGACCCTCCCCTCAAGGGGAGGGAATAGGCACGGCGTTTCGACTCCCTCCCCCGGCGGGGGAGGGTTGGGGTGGGGGGAGCTGCGACGACCTGCCCCCTCGCCGTTAGGCCGGTCCCGCTCTATCTTGAAGGGCATGAAACCCGACACGGTCATTGCCTATTATGACGGCGCGTGCCCGCTCTGCGTTCACGAGATGAAACTCTATGAACGCCGCGGTCAGGGTCATGTCGTGCTGCATGACGTGACCGGCGACATTCCGGACGACATCAACCGTCAGGCTGCGCTCGACGCGCTCCACGTCCGATTGGACGATGGCCGCGTTGTCACCGGTTGGGCTGCCTTCATCGAGATCTGGCGCGTCACGCCGGGCATGGGCTGGCTCGCCGCGCTGACCCGCCCGGCCCCGATCCGGGTGCCGCTCGACTGGCTCTACAGAAAGCTCGCCCCCTACCGTCCGCGCCGCAAATGTGCCGACGGGGCGTGCAGCCTCTGAACGCGCCTTGGCGCACAGGAAGCCGAACCTTCCAGAAAAGACCTGTCCCGTCTGTCAGCGCCCCTTCGCCTGGCGGAAAAAATGGGCGCGCGACTGGGATCAGGTGAAATACTGTTCGAGGCGCTGCGCCTCTCAGGCGTAGCGGGCGAGGCCTTCACCCAGCGCCCGGAACATGCCGGCATGGCGGCCGGCCAGCGCCTCGACATCCTTCGAATACCCGCCGCCCAACACCCCGCAGAGCGGCAGGCCGAGCGCCATCACCCGCTCCGCCACCATCCGGTCGCGGGCGAGCAGGCCGTCATCACTGAGCGAGAGCAGGCCCAGCCGGTCGTCCGCATGGGGGTCGACCCCGGCATTGTAGAAGACGAGATCCGGCTTCGGGCTATCCAGCACAATGTCGAGCGCGTCCGACAACGCGTCGAGATAGGCCGCATCGCCCATGCCCTCTGGCAGGCCAATGTCGAGATCGCTGCGTGCCTTGCGGCGCGGCCAGTTCTTCTCGCAGTGCAGCGACAGGGTAAAGACCCGGTCGTCGGCCTCGAAGATGCGCGCCGTCCCGTCGCCCTGGTGCACGTCGAGATCGATGACGAGCGCGCGGCTGATCGCGCCTTCGGCCAGGAGGGCCGACGCCGCGACGCCGACATCGTTGAACACGCAAAAGCCCGCCCCGCCCTCGCGGCTGGCGTGGTGGCTGCCCCCGGCCGCGCTGGCCGCCGCGCCGTGCTCCAGCGCCATACGCGCGGCAAGCGTCGTGCCCGCAGCCGAAGTCCGGGCGCGGCGCGAGATCGGCTCGGTGACCCTGAAGCCGATCCGGCGCTGCACATCGTCCGGCAGGCTCTGGGTCAGCACGCCATCGACGTAATCGCCGTCATGCGCCAGTTCGAGCCAGCTCGCAGGCGCGGCAATCGGCACGTGAAAGGCGTCGAAGCCCGGTACGATACCGTCCGCGACCAGCCGGCGCGCGACGGCCTCGTACTTCCCCATCGGGAAGCGGTGATGGTCCGGCACGTCGTGCGCGGTGTAGTCCGGCGACCAGACGACACTCAATTCCGTCACGCGAAGTCGTTCTCCAGCACGATGCGGTAGCGGGCTTTGCCCGCGCGCAGATGGTCAAACGCCTCGTTGATCTGCGACATCTTCATGTGTTCGGTTTGCGGCGTGATGCCGTGTCGGGCGCAGAAGTCCAGCATGGTCGCGGCAATGGCCGGCGTGCCGACCGAAGTCGCCGAAAGCTGCGCCTGCCCGCCCATCAGCGCGATCGGGGCCAGCCCCATCGGCTCGGTCGCCGCACCGACGAAATTGAGCCGCCCGTCCGGCGCGAGCGCCTGGACGTAGCGGGCCCATTCCAGCGGCACATTCACCGTCGAGAGCACCATGTCGAACCGGCCGCGCTCAGCCTTCAGCGCGTCCTTGTCGCGCGAATTGACGACCCGGTGCGCGCCGAACGCCATGGCTTCCTCTTCCTTGCCGGGCGAGGAGGTAAAAGCGGTCACTTCGCAGCCCCAGGCGCGGGCGAATTTCAGCGCCATATGCCCCAGCCCGCCGATCCCGATGATGCCGACCCGGTCAGTCGGACGGATTCCATAATGCACGAACGGGTAGAAAACGGTCAGCCCGCCGCAGAAAAGCGGTCCGGCCTTGGCCGCATCGACGCCCTCCGGGATCGGGATCGCCCATGCCCCCTGCGCTCGGACCCGCTCGGCAAACCCGCCGAACCGGCCCTGCCGCGCCGAAGCCACGCCGGTCGCCTCACGGCAGAGATTGTGCTGCCCGCTCATGCAGGTGTGACAACCGAGGCAGGAGTGCGCGAACCAGCCGACACCGACCCGGTCACCGGCTTTGAGGTGCTTCACCGAAGGGCCGGCCTCCACGATCCGGCCGACGATCTCGTGGCCCGGCACAAGCGGATAGGCCGAGACATTCCATTCGTCGTCGACCAGCGACATGTCGGAATGGCAGAGCCCGCAGGTCTCGACCGCGATCTCCACCTCGTCATCGGGCAGCGGCCCGGGATCGTATTCGAACGGGGTCAGCTTGCCCCCGGCTTCTTGTGCGGCCCAGGCCCGGATCATGTGCTTGTCCTCCCTCGCATTGCGACAAACATATAGGGTGGAGGGCCGTGATGTCGCGGGGCGGTTTTCGCTTGTTCCACATCGCACTGCGATCTAAGCGCCGCGGATGACCACCACACCGCTCACCCGCCGCAACGTCTTGCAGCGCGCCTGGCCGCTGGTCTTCGCGAATGCCGCCGTGCCGCTGGCCGGGGTCGCGGACACATTCGTGCTCGGCCTGCGCGGCGACGCCAGTGATCTGGCCGGTGTGGCGCTCGGCGCGGCAATCTTCAACATCGTCTACTGGTCGGTCTATTTCCTGCGCATGGGCACGACCGGCCTGACCGCCCAGGCCAATGGCTCGGACGACGAGGCTGAGGTCCAGCGCACCCTGCTGCGCGCACTCTTTCTCGCCGCGGTCATCGGCGTTCTGGTCTGGCTGATCCGCGCCCCTCTGGCGGATCTCGGTTTCGCCATCCTGCAGGGCGGGCCGGAGGCCGAAGCCGACGGCACCGCCTATTTCACCGCCCGCAGCTGGGGCGCCCTGCCCGCTTTCGGCGTTTTCGCCGTCACCGGCTGGCTGATTGGGCTGGGGCGGTCATCCGAAACCCTGATCGTTCACGGCATCATCAGCGCGGTGAATATCGGGCTCGATCTCTGGTTCGTTCTGGGTCTCGGCTATGGTCCGGGCGGGGTCGGCGCTGCGACTGCGATCGCGGAAGCCTGCGGACTGCTCGTGGCCATCGGCCTGCTCTGGCGCATCCTGTCGCGGCGGGGCGGCCTGTTGCCCGGCATTTTCGGGCGCACGGCCCTGCTCGATCCCGGCGCAATCCGCCGCATGGTCGACATCAATCTGAACCTGATGTTGCGCACCTGGGTGATGATCATCGGCTTTACCTGGTTCGCCAATGCCGGCGCGCGGCAGGGCACGGTGGCGCTGGCGGGCAATCACGTCCTTTTGCAGGTCATCACGATCTGGGCCTTCGTGCTGGATGCCTTCGCCTTCATTGCCGAAGCTGAATCCGGGCGAGCCGTTGGCCGCAAGTCCGTGCCGCACATGCGCCGGACGCTGCGTCTGACCACCGAACTGGCGCTCGCCACCGGCGTCCTGCTCGGCCTTCTGACCTGGATTTTCGGTCCCGCCATTCTGACCGCCGTGATCGGAGATCCCGACGCACGCGCCGCCGCCATCACCTTCCTGCCCTATTGCGCAGCCGTGCCCCTGCTCGGCGCGATGGCGTGGATTTTCGACGGCATCTTCATCGGCGCGACCAGGGGCGCAATGCTGCGCAATGCCAGTGTCGCCGCGGTTGTTGTCTATCTCGCAGCCGATTTCATCCTGACCCCGCCGCTCGGCAATCACGGCGTCTGGCTGGCATTTCTGGTCTATTATCTCGCCCGGGCGGGCGCACTGGCGGCCTATTATCCGGCGCTGGAAAGGCGGTTGGCTTGAACTGTACTTCCCCTCGCCCCCATTTGGGGGAAAGGGTGGCGCATAGCGCCGGGTGAGGGGGAACACGTAACCTTGGATTGCGGAACAGAACCCCTCATCCGCCCTTCGGGCACCTTCTCCCCTTCGAAAGGGGAGAAGGGATGAGCCGCTAACCCACCCCCACCGCCTCACTTACCGAGCCGAACCCGTCCGCCTTCAGCCGCTCGGTCAGGCCGCGCTTGATGCGGGTGACCAGGCCGGGCCCGTGATAGACGAGCGCGGAGTAGAGCTGGATGACGGACGCCCCGGCCCGGATTTTGGCATAGGCCGTGTTCGCATCCTCGACGCCTCCTACCCCGATCAGCGGCACGGACGGCCCGATCGCGGCGCGGAAATCCTTCAACAACGCGGTAGACCGCTCGAACAGCGGCCGGCCGGAAAGGCCGCCGGCCTCGCCCTTGCCGGCGCTTGTCAGGCTCTCAGGACGCTCGATCGTCGTGTTCGAAACAATCAGCCCGTCGAGCCCGTGGGCCACGACAGCGCCGGCGATGTCGGCGACATCGGCTTCAGTCAGATCCGGCGCGACCTTGAGGAAAACCGGCTCCGTCCCCTTCGCCGTCATGACGCGCGACAGGAGGTCATCCAGCGCGGCGCGCGACTGCAGCGCGCGCAGGCCCGGCGTGTTCGGAGAGGAGATGTTGATCGTGAAGAAGCTGGCAAGACCGGCGAGGCGCTTCAGGCTGGTAACATAGTC
Organism: Hyphobacterium sp. SN044; assembly: GCF_021864465.1. GTDB lineage: Bacteria > Pseudomonadota > Alphaproteobacteria > Caulobacterales > Maricaulaceae > Hyphobacterium. The sequence goes on along the minus strand of NZ_JAKKUV010000004.1, from coordinate 259,300 downwards.
CGCCGCCCGGTCCTCGCTGTCCTTGTTGGCGCCGAGATTCACGCCGACGACGCCTGCCTGTCCGCGCCGCGCTTCAAGGCGCGCGGCGAAGGCTTCGAGCCCCTCATTGTTGAAGCCCATCCGGTTGATCACCGCGCGGTCCTCGGTCAGGCGGAAGACACGCGGCTTCGGATTGCCCGGCTGCGGGCGCGGGGTAACCGCGCCGCATTCCACGAAGCCGAAGCCGAGACCGAGCAGACAGTCGGGCACCTCGGCATTCTTGTCGTAGCCGGCGGCCAGGCCGACCGGATTGGACAGCTTCAGGCCAGCGAGTTCCGTCGCCAGAACCGGATCGTCGGGATGATGCACTGCGGGGACGAGACCGGCCTTCAGCGCCTTCAGGCTCGCCTGATGCGCGGTCTCGGGCGGAAGCAGACGCAGCGCGGCCGTGCCCAGCCGGTGGATCGCCGTCATGACAGGAAATCCTCCGGCAGTGTCCACTCGCCGTCAGCGCCGCGCGACAGGAGATGCGCCTCCACAACGGCGCTCAGCGGCAGATCGCCGTAGAGATGCGGAAAATCCTCCCCGCCCCGCGACTTCTCCCATTTCAGGGCCGTGCCCAGCGCCCCGGCATCGATTGCGGCGAACACCAGCCGCGTCGCCTCGGCGAAGTGCCTGAACAGCGTGCCTGGCGTCTGATCGGCGGTAGAGAAATGGATGAAACCGTCGCGGCGATCATGCTCCGACCCCGTATAGATGCCGGACAGAAGCGCCCCCCCCCAATCGGCGGGATCGGCGATCTTGTAGATGCGGGAAGGACGCTGGCTCATGCCGCTCCGGATATCCCCGCGCCGGGCCGCGCACAAGAGTTGCGGTTGCGCCGGACCCAGAGAGAGGATAATAATCCTTTCAGGTAGCACAAAACAGAAACAAAAGGAGGGGTTGTATGTTGACCCACATGCAGGTGTGGCGCGGCGTCGACCGACTCGCCGCCCGGGCCGGGATGACCCCTTCCGGATTGGCGAAGGCCGCGGGGCTCGACCCGACCACCTTCAACCCGTCCAAACGCACATCGGATCGCGGAACCCGGCCGCGCTGGCCCTCGACCGAAAGCCTCGCCAAGGCGCTCGAGGCGACACGCGTCAGTTTCGAGGATTTCGCCGCGATGGCCACCGGCGCGTCGACCGGGCGCACCGTCCCCCTGATCGGCATGGCCCAGGCCGGGGCGCAGGGCTTTTTCGACGATGCCGGCTTTCCGGCCGGTCAGGGCTGGCGCGATGTCCACTTTCCCGGTGTCGAGGACCCGTCCGCCTACGCACTCGAAATCACCGGCGATTCCATGCTGCCGGTCTATCGTGAAGGCGATGTCGTCGTGGTGGCTCCGGGCGACAATCCGCGCCGCGGCGATCGGGTTGTGGTGAAGGCGCGCAGCGGAGAAGTGATGGCCAAACGGCTGGAGCGGATGACCAGCCAGTCGATCACCCTGTCCTCCTTCAATCCGGATTTCCCGGACCGCATTCTCGATTTGCGGGAAGTGGTCTGGATGTCGCGAATTGTCTGGGCCAGCCAGTAATCCCCCGGCCTTCACAAATCCGCCACGAATGCGTCACGAAACCGACCGCGAATCAACGGCGTAAGGGGAACCGATCAGGCGCAAAAGCGTTCGATCATGGTTAACGGACACGCGTTTCCTGAGAAGAAGGAGTTCCGCCCATGTCCATCCTCCCCCGCATCACCACGGCGCAATCCCTCCATGGCATCACGGTCGTGTCGCCCTCCGGCCGCCGCATCGGCGAGCTGGAAGACATCGCCGTCGGCGTGACCACGGGCCGCGTCCTGCACGCCGTCCTCGCGCTCGATACGCCGAGCGAACTCGGCGAACGCTTCTACGCCGTGCCGTGGGAAACCCTGACGCTCGACAGCGCTCATGACCGCTGTGTGCTGAACGTGCCGGTCGAGACGCTCCGCGCCGCCCCGGCCCTGCCGACCGCCGACGCGATCGACCATGCCGATCCGCGGCTGCGCAGTGCCATCGCGACGCATTTCGGGCGCTACCCGAACGCGGCGTAGTCACCCGCGTGAGTATCCGGTGATCCGGAGGCGGTCAGGCCTCCGGATACTGGAACACCTCCTCGAGCGGCACGCGGAAGACCCGCGCGATCTGGAAGGCGACTTCCAGCGACGGGGAGTATTTTCCCTGCTCGATCGCGATGATGGTCTGCCGCGTGACCCCGACCCGTTTGGCGAGCTCCGCCTGGGTCATCTCCTCCGAGTGAAACCGCAAGGTCCGGATCTGGTTGGTGATGAGGGTAGGCTTGGCCATGGCTCACACCCCCCGGCGGTAGTCGATCAGCTTCGACACCGCCTTGACGATTTCGCCGGCCACAAGCCCGGCCAGGATCGCATTGGCAATCATCCAGACCGGAAAGCCCAGCATTGCGAGCGCCAGCGCGCCCAGGGAGATAACGCTCTGCACCACGCCGCCGCGCTGGTCACCGCGCATCTCGATCAGCTTGTCGCGCTCATCGCGGCTGTCATCGGCCTCGGACGGTTTCAGGATGGCGATGGCGATATGCGCGATGATCGCCAGGACGATGACCACGCCAACGGTAACGATCATCGTCGCATTGGTCGCGGCCAGCGCCTCTTCCGGCGGCACGTCCGCCGTCAATATGCCCAGCACCGCCCCGCCGAAATACACGCCATAGACGCCCAGCATGATGAGCAGCATGGCGATATTGCTTTTCTCGTGAAAACTCATGTTAGCCTCATTCGACCTTGTGTCTGTTATTTTCGACATTTGCAGACATAGACAGCCGATGACGCCATGTCAAACAAATGCGACTTCGTGTCGAAAAGGGGTTACGCGTCCGCCAATTCCCCGGCGAGGCCACGCTCGATGAGGGCGATGGTTTCCGGAATGCCGTAGACCGCCACGAAGCCGCCGAAGCGCGGCCCCTGGCTCTGGCCCAGCAGCACTTCGTACAGACCCTGGAACCAGTCGCGCAGATTCTCGAACGGCTGTTCCTTGCCCGCGGCATAGACCTCGTTCTGGATGGTCTCCGCATCGGTCTCGCCCGGGTCGAGCGCTTTCAGCCGCGCGACCAGATCCTGCATCGCCGCGCGCTCGATATCCGAAGCCAGGCGATAGGATTTGTTCGGCTTCACGAAGTCCTCGTAATAGGCGACCGCGCGTTCCGCGAGGGCGTCGAGGACCGGATGCGTGTCCGGCGTCGCGCCGTCGACATAGCGGCCGATAAAGCCCCACAGCGCCGTCTTGTCCTCGGCCCCGGAAGCCGAGGCGAGATTGAGGAGCAGCGCGAAGCTGATCGGCGGCACGTCGGATGGCGGGTTGCCGTCATGGATGTGCCAGACCGGGTTCTCCAGCTGCTTGTCTGCCTCCTGGCCGGCATAGGCGGCGAGGTGCTGGTAGTATTCGTCGACCGCCTTCGGGATCACGTCGAAATAGAGCCGCTTGGCGGTGCGGGGCTTGGCGAAATTGTAGAGCGACAGGCTCTCCTGCGTGCCGTAGCGCAGCCATTCCTCGACCGAAAGGCCATTGCCCTTGGACTTGGAAATCTTCTCGCCCTGCTCGTCGAGGAAGAGCTCGTAGACATATTGCACGGGCGGCTCGACGCCGAGGATCTTGCAGATGCGCGAATAGATCGGCGCATTGGTCTGGTGGTCCTTGCCGAACATCTCGAAATCGACGCCCAGCGCCGCCCAGCGCATGCCGAAATCCGGCTTCCACTGCAGCTTCGTGTGCCCGCCGGTGACCGTCATGGTGACGTCCGTGCCGTCCTCGTCCTCGAAAGTGATCGTACCCGCCTTGGGGTCGGTCGCCTTCATAGGGACATAGAGCACGCGGCCCGTCGTCGGCGAGATCGGCAGGAAGGGCGAATAGGTCGCCTGACGCTCCGGCCCCAGCGTCGGCAGCATCACGCCCATGATGTCGTCGAACTTTTCCAGCGCCCGGAGCAGCACGTCGTCAAACGCGCCGGAGCGGTATTGCTGCGTCGCCGACAGGAAGTCGTACTCGAAGCCGAAACTGTCGAGGAAGGCGCGCAGCCGCGCATTGTTGTGCTGGGCAAAGCCCTCATGCGTGGCGAACGGGTCCGGCACATCGGTCAGCGGCTTGCCGAGATGGGCGTGCAGCATCTCCTGGTTCGGCACGTTGGAGGGCACTTTGCGCATCCCGTCCATGTCGTCGGAAAAGCAGATCAGCCGTGTCGGATACTGGTCCCCGGTCAGAACCCGAAAGGCGTGCCGCACCATGGCGGTCCGCGCCACTTCACCGAACGTGCCCATATGCGGCAGGCCGGACGGGCCATAACCGGTCTCGAAGATCACCGACCCGCCATCGAGCCCGTTCCGCTCCACGCGTTTGAGCACGTCCCGCGCCAGTTCGAACGGCCAGGCCTTGGCGTTCCGGGCAAGGGCGGGAAGGTCACTCATTGCGTGTCGCTTTCTTTCTGGTGCTGCATGTCCCGCGCGGACTAGGCCCGGCGGCGCGCGCGGTCAACCGCGCGGATTGCGGGCGCGCACGCCGCCGCTATGCTTTAGCCGATCATTCGGGAGACTGCATCATGGTCCGGACCGTCCTCATTGCCCTCGCCGCATGGTGCGTCCTTGTGGCCGGTCGTCCTGCTGAGGCCACGCCCTACGCTCCCATGCAGGTCTTCGCGCCGATCGCCGGGCGAACATTCACCGGCGAAGGCACCGCGCCCGATGGAAATGCGGTCGCGGACGTGGCCCATTGGGAATACATCATCGGCGGGCGCGCGGTTCAGGCCACGCATTCGGTCAATGACGGGGCCTATGGCGGGCGCACCATCATCTTCTACGTCGATGGCGCGCAGGCTTATGTTTTCCACTATTTCACGACCGCGGGCTTTCACACCGAAGGCGTGCTCGAACCGGTCGAGGGCGGGTTCGACTTCGTGGAAACGATCATCGGACACCCGACGATCACGGAGGTGCGCGGCGAGCTCCGCTTCACTGGCGCCGGCTACGACCAGTTCTCGCGATCACTGTCGGACGGCGAATGGTCGGAAGCCGGCGGCTTCAGCTATGTCGAGACGCCGGGCGCGGACGTCCTTTTTCCTGCGGAATAGCCCGGACGTCCGTCAGTCCGGAAGATAAGGCCGAAGCGCCAGCAAACCGCTGATCCGCGCCGCAGGTTCCTCCGGAAGTCCATTATAGAGATCGAGAAGCAACGCCTCCGCCTCGTGCCGTCTGCCGCGCGCCAGAGCGCCATCGACCCACATGAGAGCCAGTGAGGTCCCGTCGCCTGCCAACGCCCCGCCGGCCCCGGATGGCAGCACAGCCTCTCGCGGCAGGCTCACCGAAACGGCCCGCGACAGCGCCTCGCGCCGCGCTTCCGGCAAAAGATCGCGAATCTCCGCGATCTGGTATGCGAGATAGGTTTGCGCGGCCGGCTCGGAGGGCATGCCGGCCGGCAATGCTTCCGCCAGATCGCGTCCGATCCGGCTTGCCTCCTCCCTGACAAGTTCAATCGCCCCCGAAGGCAGCCCGCAGGCCGCCTGCACGATCGCCAGGTCCACGACCCGCCCGTCTTCGTGACCCGGCTGCGGGGCCTCGTAGCCGTCAAACTCTTGGGCGCTCATCATCAGCACGGCCATGCGGGTAGAGGCGGCGAGCATCTGGACCCGCAGCGCGAGCGCGCAGTCACCGGACAGAGCCAGCAGACGGGCCGCTGTGCTCAGATCGTCCGCGGGCAGCGGTGGCGCCCCGCCGCCCAGGGTCAGTGCGAGCGCTCGGCGCGCGGCCCGGCGCGTCATGTCCGCCCGCCCCGCCTCCTGGTGAGCGCCCGCCAGCGTCAGCCAGAGATACACCTGTCCGGCGCGGTCCGGATGAAGCTCCACGATGATGGCGTCGCGCGCCCGGGCGGCCGGTTCCGTGTTCATCTGATCAAGGAATTGCAGGGTCGCGAACACCACCCCGTCTTCGAATACCGGTTCGCCGGTCCGCTCGCCGTCCGCCGCGAGTTGCGTGTGCAACGCTCTCAAAGCCCCCGCAGGGTCGCCGGCATCCGCCAGCACCTGAGCCGCGCGCAGGCGCAGATACAGCGAGAAGGCATTCCGATGGGCGCTGTCGGCCATCATCTGCCGGATCGTTTCCCGCGCGCTTGCGGGATCGCCGAACTCGAGGAAGGCGCGTGCCGCGTCGAGATTCGCAGTCTGGTGACGCATCGCACTCAAAAAATCATCCGCGATCGGCGCGCGGCCCGTCACATCGCGCAGCAGGGCGATCGCCTCGCCGGTCCGCCCGGCGCCATGGAGGGCGTGCGCGAACGACACGACGGCAGCGGGGTCCGCCTCCGCCGCGATGCGCAACTCGTCTTCGAAGGCACGCAAAAGGTCGGGCAGCAAATCGTCCGCGCCAAGTTCAGCCGCACTCGACAGGATCCGCATCCGCTCCGACGCCGCAGAAATCGCAAAGCCGGAACGGATCAACACCCGATCATTGCCGGGCGCGCGAGAGACCGCCCTCGCGGCCTCAAGCTCCGCACCCGTCTGGAGTGCTTCGGCGAGCGTCAGTATCTCACGCATGGCCGCCGCCTGCGTCGGCAACTCCTCCGCCACGGATTGCGCTTCGGGTGGCGGCGCATCCGTGTCTTGCGCCGACGCGGGGACGACCGCGAGGGCGATGACAAAGAGCGGAAGCAGCAGCCTGATCATCGCCCGCAGAGTAACAGCCTGTTTGACGGGTCGCGAGCGAAAGGAACTCAGGGGAGCGGCCGCCGCCTTCGCCAGCGCCGTGCCCGTCCATAGAGCCGTGCCGCGCGCCAGACCGCCACCGCGCCGTAGACGAGCGAGAATGCGATTTGGGGCCAGCTGCCGGTCAGGACGCCATACACGCCCCACAGCGTCGTCGACAGCGCGACCAGCGCCAGCGTCCGGGCGATGCCGCGGGCGAAGCGGGCGAGAATGGCCAGCGCCGTGCCCCCGGCCGCGACCGCACTGTGCCCGCCCGCCGCCAGCGCGACCCAGACCAGCCAGCGGAACCGCCGGTGCCAGCCATAGAGCGCCGCGATATCGAGCGAGCCGTAGAACAGGGAATACCCCGCCCCCGCCGGCTCCCCCAGCGCGAAATAGTGCGCCGCGACCAGCGCCACGCCCGCCGCATCGCGCATCAGGAAGCCGCGCTTCGTCCGCGCACGGGTCGACGCGATGATCAGACCGAATCCGGCCAGCCCCAGCCCCTGAATCAGGGCCTCGGTGACCGGAAATCCGTCCATCACATCCGCCGCGCCCGGGTGAACAGGACGAAGACGATGCCGAACACGGTCGCGCCCAGCGCCCCCATGGCCCAGGCCCAGCGCCACATGTCGGCGGTGTTGATGATCTCGCTCGATCCTGACGTGCCGTCGCGGAAGAACCAGGCGAAATCGCCGATCACCGAGATCAGCGTCAGGCTCGTCAAAATGCCGAACACGACATTGGTCAGCATCTGCAGCCGTTCCTGCGCCCGCGCCGCGGCCTGGTCGTAGATCTCGTTCAGGAATTCGCGTTTTTCCTCGAGATCCCGGGCCAGCGCTTCGAACCGCCACGAACCCATCAGCTGACCCCACAGCTGGCGCTCGAACGGTTTCAGCACGCCCAGCTCGTCATGATGGCGGTGCAGGAAGAAGGTCGTCATGTCGCGGAACAGCCGGAGCCGCTCGCGCAGCTTGCGGGCCCGCGCCCCGGTCCACTTGCCCTTCGAATCCTGGGCCGTTCGATTGAGGAAGCGCTCGGCGGCGAAGAACAAGCGCTCGTCCAGCAGCAGCATCGTCGCATAGGCATAGCCGTAATAGGCGATCAGCGGCTCGGGCGAATAGCGTTCCACGCCTGCTTCCGGCGCCACGACGAAGGAATTCATGTAGCCCGACCAGGCCAGCGCGCCGGGGCCGACTTCGGCGGGGTTTAGCCCGTCGAGCGTCGCCACCTCGAACAGCGGCCGCAGCGCCGCGATCCCCCCTTCGGGCAAGGTGTCCGGCGTGAAGCTCCAGACCCGGTGGACCGAGATCGGCTGGAAGTCCCAGTCAGCATCATCGTCGAGATGCTCGATCTGGTCCTGCACAATGGTGTCGATCTGGTTCGGCAGGGTCTTGGCGATCAGGGCGCAGACGTCCTGCGCTTCCGCCGCCACGCGGGCCGGCAGCTGGCTTTCCGCCAGCCAGTCCGCGAAAGCGCGCAGCCGCTCCGACGACACGCCGTCCGGCACGTCGACCTCGAACGTCCAGCCGAAGACCAGCACGCCGAAGTCGTGGATATTGTACCAGCGCGCATTGCATCGCGCCGTCAGCCCGTCATTGGAGAACGTCTCATGCCCCTGCCGCGCCATGAGGCGCAGAAAGGCATGGGGCGTGCGCGCCTTGCCGCCATAGTCGAGCCAGCCGATCGGCCGCGCCCCGCCATCCCGGCTGTCGGTCGCGGCTTCGTGCGGCGCTTCCGGGATCAGCACGGCCCAGGCCTCGCCAGCCTTGCTGCGCAGCGCCTCGGCCGCCGTCACCTGATCGGTGCGATAGGCGCTCGCCTTGCGCGAGGTGACCAGGAATTGCTCGGTGATGATCGGGCTGATCAGGCTCAGCCGGTAGATGCCCGGCCGCACGACCGGGCCGCTGCCCGGCGTGGTCGTATCCTGCATCGGCTCGTTCCCCCGCTGTCCGCTTCACGTCGATGCCGGACCATCAGACCCGATCGGGCCGGGGATTTGAACCCTTGGGGTGTACGAAATCAGGCGGGGTCAGCTTTCGACTGGAAGCTGATCATCTGACCGTTCGGGGCCGTCAGCATGTAGATCCGCTCGCCATGGGCGTCGGTCGGGCCTTTCGGGTCGAGCCCGTTGGCGCGGGCGTTGGCCGCGAAGGCGTCGGCATCGTCGACGACGATCTGCAGCATGGTCATCTCGCCCATGCCCTCACTTGAGGGCCAGAACTCCATCCAGCTGCCCTCGCCCGCCGGCAGGACGGCGCCGTGGAAGCTGCCATCGTCCGGCATGCCGAGATCGCGCGGCGCGACGCCCAGACCGGCCGTGCCGAGAAACCCGGCCAGCGCCTCGGCGTCCTTCGAAACCTGGCACCAGCGAATACCCAGGACTTTCATGGCGTGCTCCTCCCGCGTTTGCGGCAGGGTCGGGGTTCGGAGCGGGAGAGTCCAGCCGGACGCAGTGGCTTCTCAAAATACCTGACGCTTCCCGGACGGCGAAGCCGGTCCGGGATCCATGCCGTATTGCTTCTGGAGCCCGGTCTTCGCTTCGCGAAACCGGGGAGCGTCGAAGTTGGGTGACGTAGCGGTCGTACTCGCCGGGTCTCCTGCGCAGGCAGGAAACCAGTCTGGATCCCTGCCTTCGCAGGGATCCCGGGACAATACCTGACCCCCACCCCGGTCGGCTGGCTATCGCTCAGCCTCCCGGCCCTTCCCTCAAGGGGGAGGGCGGCAGGAGTTGCAGTAGCTCTCTGTTTGCAAATGACTGACCGGTCAGTTATTAACTCCGCATGTCCCGACCCAAGCGCCAGCGCCGCCCCGAAGACCGCCCCGACGAGATTCTCGACGCGGCCCTTGCCGTCTTCACCGAACAGGGTTTCGCCGCCGCGCGCGTCGACGACATCGCGAAGCGAGCGGGCCTGTCGAAGGGCGCCGTCTATCTCTACTTCCCGTCCAAGGAGGCGATGCTCAATGCGCTGGTCGAGCAGTCCGCCGGCCTTGTCGCGCAATCGGCGGAGCGCATGGTCGCCGCGGCTGCACCGGGCGATCCCGAACAGGCGTTTCGCGCCGTGCTGCGCATGGTGCTGACAGTGCTGTCCGACCCCGAAGTCTCCGCCGCGCCGCGCCTGGTGCTGAGCGAAGCCCCGCGCTTTCCGGAACTGGCGGCCTATTACCGCACGCATGTCATCGACATCGGCCAGCGCGCCTTCCGAGCCCTCTTCGCCGCCGGGATTGAGCGCGGCAGATTCCGCGCGGTCGACGCCGACACGGCGATGCGCGCGCTCATGGGGCCGGTGATCGCACATGTGCTGCTGACCACCGTCTTCAACCGCCCCGGCGATCCCCAACACGACCCCGCCGTCATGGCCGACGCCCTCGCCGACATTGTCCTGAACGGCCTGAAGCCCCGCCCCGGAGATGTGTCATGAAGCGCCTTTTTCTGCTTCCCGCCCTTATGCTGGCAGCCTGTGCCGGCGAGCCGGACGCCGGTTTCCACGGCTATGCCGAGGGCGATTACACCAGCCTCGCCCCGCTTGCATCCGGGCGAGTCGAGAGCGTCGAGGTGCGTGAAGGCGACACGGTCAGCGCTGGCGCGCTTCTCTTCACGCTCGACACCGAGAATGAGGAGGCGGCCCTCGGCGCCGCCGAAGCGCGTCTTGCCGCCGCGGAGGCCCGGTTCGACGATGCCGCCGCCGGAGGCCGTGCGCCGGAAATCGCCGCCGTCCGCGATCAGTTGAGCGCCGCCCGCGCCAGCGCGGCGCAGGCACAGGACGACCTGTCCCGCGCCCGCGAACTCTTCGGCCGCGGGGTCGTCCCGCGCGCGCGTCTGGATGATGCCGAGGCCGCGGCCACAGCCGCCAATGCCCGCGTCAGCGAATTGCGCGAGCGGGTCACCGTCGCCGAACTGCCCGCCCGGGAAGGTCAGCTGCGTGCGCTCACCGCCGAAATCGAAGCCGCAGAAGCGAGCGTCGTTCAGGCCCGTGAAGCCCTGTCACGCCGCCGGGTCAGCGCCCCTTCGGATGGACGTATCGAACGTCAGATCCGCTTTCCCGGGGAATTGGCCGGGCCGGCCCAGCCCGTCCTGCGCTTCCTGCCCGACGGGGCCGTCTTCGCCGTGCTCTTCATCCCGGCAGAAGACCTGTCCGCGACACCGGTGGGCACAGGCCTGAGCGTCGCCTGCGATGGCTGCCCGCCCGGGCTGACCGCGACGGTGATGCGGATCGACAGCGAGGCGGAATTCACCCCGCCCATCATCTATTCCGACAATGAGCGCGCCCGCCTCGTCTGGCGCGCCGAAGCCCGTTTCGAGGGCGAGGCCCCGCCGCCGGGAACCCCGCTAGCGCTGGAGCCGCGCGGATGAACGGCCCCGACGACGGTATCGATTACGTCATAGACGTGAAGGGCCTGACCAAGACCTTCGGCGACACAAGGGTCGTCGACGAGTTCGACATGCAGGTCCCGAAGGGCGCGATCTACGGCTTCCTCGGCCCAAACGGGTCGGGCAAGACGACGACGATCCGGATGATGTGCGGCCTGCTGAAACCCGATGCCGGATCGGGAACCGCGCTCGGCCTCGACATCATCGAACAGAGCCGCGAGATCAAGGCGCGCGTCGGCTACATGACGCAGAAATTCTCGCTCTACGAAGATCTGACGGTGCGGGAAAACCTCGACTTCATGGCGCGCCTGCACGCCCTGTCCGACAGGAAGGGCAAGGTCGAGGCCGCGCTGGAGGAATACGATCTCCGCCCCCGCGCGAAACAGCTCGCCGGCCAGCTGTCTGGCGGCTGGAAGCAGCGCCTCGCCCTGGCCGCCGTGTCGCTGCACAATCCGGGACTGCTGCTGCTCGACGAACCCACTGCGGGCGTCGATCCGAAAGCCCGCCGCGATTTCTGGGACCGTATCCGCGCCCTGTCGCGCAAGGGCGTCACCGTGCTCGTTTCCACGCACTACATGGACGAGGCGGTGCAGTGCGATTCCATCGCCTTTATCGCCTATGGCCGCAAGCTGATCGACGCGCCGTCGGCCGATATCCCCAAGGAGGTCGGGCTCCACACCTGGCGGATCGAGGGCAAGGGGCTCGCGGCGATCCAGGAAGATCTGGAAGCCAATCCCGACATCGAACAGATCGCCCGTTTCGGCTCGGCGATGCACGTGTCGAGCCGCGACGAAGCCGCGCTGAGGCGTGCCGTTCAGCCCTATGCCAGCCGTGAGGGAATCGAGGTCAGCCCGGCCAGGACCGGGCTCGAGGAGGCCTTCATCTATCTGATGGCCGGGGCGAAGGACAATTTCGCATGAGCTTGCAGGCGTCCCTCTCCCGCATCGCCGCCATCCTGGCGAAGGAATTCATCCAGATGCGGCGCGACCGGCTGACCTTCGGCATGATGGTCGGCATCCCGATCATGCAGCTTCTGCTGTTCGGCTATGCGATCAACACCGACCCGCGCCATTTGCCGACCTTCGTGGAAATGGGTGACACCGGCCCGGCTGCGCGCGCCATCGTCCAGGCGATGGAGACCAGCGATTACTTCGACATCGAGGGCGTGGTCTCCGGCCCTGACGAGGCCGACCGCCTGCTGCGCGAGGGTGAAGCCAGCTTCATTCTGACCATCCCGCCGAATTTCGAGCGCGACCTCCTCCGCGGCGACAGTCCGCAACTCCTCCTCGATGTCGACGCGACCGATCCGGTGGCTGCAGGCGCGGGAACGGGTGCGTTTCCCACCATCGTCCAGGAAGCGCTCGCACCGATCCTGGGAGACCGGACCCTGCCGGTCGAGCCGGTCATCCACCGGCGCTACAACCCGGCCGGCCGCACAGCGCTCAACATTGTCCCGGGCCTTCTGGGCATCATCCTCACCATGACAATGGCGATGATGACCTCGATGGCGCTGACCAAGGAGGCCGAGCGCGGCACGCTCGAAACCCTGCTCGCCACGCCGACCCGGCCGATGGAGGTGATGGCGGGCAAGATCGCGCCCTACATCCTCGTCGGTGCGATCCAGGTGATCCTGATGCTCGCCGGCGCGCGTTTCCTCTTCAACGTGCCCTTCCTGGGCGACCCCATCGCCTTCACACTCGCCGTCTCGCTCTTCATCCTGGTCAACCTGTCGCTCGGCTTCCTGTTCTCGACGATCGCGCGCAGTCAGATGCAGGCGATGCAGCTGACCTTCTTCATGTTTCTGCCGTCCATCCTGCTGTCGGGATTCATGTTCCCGTTTCACGGCATGCCGGGATGGGCGCAAGCCATCGGCCAGATCCTGCCAACGACGCACTTCATCCGCGCGGTACGCGGCGTGATGCTGAAAGGCGCGGAGTTTACCGATGTGATCCCGGACCTGTGGCCGCTGGCGCTGATCTTCTGTGTGATCGCGGCGCTGGCGATGATCCGCTACCGCCGCACGCTGGACTGATCGCCGCCGGGCCTATTCCGGCAGCGGGGGGCAATTTTCCGTCGCCGCGCCATCCTCGTCGAACACCCAGTATGTGAATCCGTCGCGGTTCACGCGCGGCCGCATGCCACTGTGGCGTTCCTCGGGGCTAATCGCCCCGAAGCGCAAAATGCAGGACATGTCCTCGATGATCGGCGTGCGCTCCATGTATTCCGAATGCCGCATCCGGCCGCGGCCGATCAGCGACCGCGTGGCGAAACCGAGGAAGGAAAACTCCCCCTCAGTCATGTCGATCGTGTGCGGGATCGCATCATCCCAGCCGACCTCGAAATTGAAGACCGGCGGCTCCGCACCGGACTGGAAGAAGCCGATCCGTTCCTTGATGTCCCGGTCCTCGTCGCGCGACGGGAAGAGGTTGCGCAGTAACGCGCTCGACGCGACGGCCACGTCGGTCGAGGAGGTGTAGAGCGTCAGGCTCTCCATGTTCCACGCCGCGGGCTGCGCCCATTCGAGAAACAGATTCCGGTCGAGATCGCCGGACGCAAAGAAGACATGGCCGAATTCGAAGCCGGGCTCGATCAGCTCGAGCCGGCTCAGCGCCTGCGCGAAGACGCGGGTGCCCATCGAGTGCGCCACCACGTTGATCTCGGCATCGGGCAAGGCGGCGCGCACGAGAAGAAGGAAATTGACGAGGGCGTCGACGCTCAGATCGGCGTCGTCCATGTCGGAAAGATAGTGAAAGACGCTGCCGTTCGCGGGCCAGGAATAGAAGAAGACCGGCCCCGGAAACTGCAGATCATACTTGATCTGGGCGGCGCGGAAGGCGGCGTCGCGGAAGCGCACGTTGAAGCCGTGGATGAAGACGATGGCCTGGTTGTCGTACTGACCGTCCATCTGGCCGATCGCTTCTTCCAGCATGACCTGCGCATAGCCGGCAAAGGCGCGCGCATCGAGTTCTGCATAGCTCCAGATCGAAAACAGCCGCGCGCGTTCCTCGTCAGTGATATCGCGGTCATTGCGCGCGACCGCCGTGATCGGATCGCCGCGTTCCCGGCTGTCGGGGACGGAGACCGTCATCACGCCGAGCCGGCACCAGGGCAATTCGCGTGTCTCCACCCCCGGTTCGCAGCCCGGATGCGGACGGGTCGAGTAGACATCTTGCTCGTCGAGACCGCCGAACTCGGCCACCGGTGCCCGATTGGTGCCGTAGAGCAGGGAGACGCAGGAATAGCCGGCACCGGTCGCAGCGTCGCCCGTGCCGCGCGGTGCACAATCCCCGTCGAAGACGGCCTCGTCTCGCGGGTCCTGGCTGTATTCAGGCATCGCCGTAACGACCACGGGATCGATCACCACGACATCGTCCGAACCCGAGCCGTTACCTTCCGGAGCCGGTGGTGGCGGAGGCGGAGGCGGAGGTGGTGGTGGCGGAGGTGGCGGCGGCGGAGGGGGTGGCGGAACGTCTGTGTCACGCGCATCACCGCCCTGTGTGGCGGCTGATCCGCGACCCGAATCGGCTTGTTCGCCCGTCTGCCCGTCTGGCAGCATCGCGCACCCGGCCAACCAACAACCCGCGGCCAGCGCCGCCCAACCCCGTAACGTCATGACCTTCCCCTGTGGCGATTACGCTAGGCGAAACGCTCGCAACAGAAAAGGCTCAGGCTTTCGGATTGAAGGCGGTGATCAATCTCGGTTCGCCCAGCGAGGCGCTGAGTTCGAACACGGTCGCCGCGCTCGTCGGGTAACCGTCGGGCAGAGCCGCATTGGCCCCCGCCTTCCAGGCGAGGTCGTGGGCCAGCGCCCCGATGCCGGGATTGTGGCCGACCATGACGATCGCCTGCGAACTGGCGAAGGCTTCGATCGCCGCACGCTCGAGGAAATCCTGCGAGGCATGATAGAGCGCCATGGGCGAGTCCACCGGAATCTCGCCGACCGCCGCCGACAAGATCGACCAGGTCTGCTTCGTGCGTTGCGCCGGCGAAACCAGTGCCAGCGCGGGCACGATGCCGACGGCCTTCAGCGCCTCTCCGGCCCGGCCGGCATCCTCGCGTCCGCGCGGCGTCAGACCGCGTGCGAAATCGTCCTCGGCATCCATCCGGTCGACGGCCTTCGCATGACGGACAAGGATCAGGACGGGCATCGGCAGCAGTCTCTCGTATTGGCAACAAGGATTCGCGGCGGCAAACCTTGCACAAGCCGGTTCGCACCGCCATCTCCGGTGGCGAGCACAACCGTCCTTTGACGTCCAAGGAGAGAAATATGGGCCTGCTGCTGGGCGATGTCGCCCCGAATTTCGACGCCGAGACCACCGACGGCAAGATCAACTTCCACGACTGGATCGGTGACAACTGGGTGGTCTTCTTCTCCCACCCCGCCGACTATACGCCGGTCTGCACGACCGAACTCGGCTACACCTCCAAGCTCCACGGCGAACTCGCCAAGCGCAATGCCAAGGCGATCGCCCTGTCGATCGACAGCGTCGAGGACCACAAGGGCTGGATCAAGGACATCGAGGAGACGCAGGGCTGCTCGGTCAACTTCCCGATCATCGCCGACGTCGACAAGAAGGTGTCGGAACTCTACTCGATGATCCACCCGAACGCGGACCCCAAGGTCACCGTGCGTTCGGTCTATGTCATCGACCCGAACAAGAAGATCCGTGCTACCTTCACCTATCCGCCGAGCGCCGGCCGGAACTTCAACGAGATCCTGCGCCTGATCGATTCCCTGCAACTGACCGATGGCTACAAGGTCGCCACCCCGGTGAACTGGGAGTCCGGTGACGACGTGATCGTCGTTCCGTCGCTGTCCGATGCGGACGCCGACAAGCTCTTCCCGAAGGGCTACAAGAAGATCAAGCCGTATCTGCGCGTCACGCCGCAGCCGAACAAGTAACGGTCTTAAGATCCGTTCGTTGCGGGAAGGCCCGGCCGGGATACTGGCCGGGCCTTCTTGTTTTTGCCGCCAGCCGCGCCATGCTCCTGATGACAAGCCGTCTCGCGGAACATCATGCGCTACCTGCCCTTTCTGATCATCGCCCTCCTCGCCGCGGCGCTTTCCGCGCTTGCGCTCCTGCATGCGCCCTGGTGGTGGATCGGTGGCGCCCCCTTCCTTCTCCTGACGGTCCTTGGGATCTGGGACTTCGTGCAGCCCTCGCACACGCTGATGCGGAATTATCCGGTGATCGCGCGGATCCGCTGGCTGTCTGAATCCCTGCGCCCCTTCGTCCAGAGTTATTTCGTGGAGGGCGATACGGAGGGCAAACCCTTCTCCCGGGAGGAACGCGCCCTTGTCTATCGCCGGTCGAAGAATATCGAGGGCGTGCAGCCCTTCGGGTCCGAACTCGATTTCCGCGCGCCTGACGTCGAGTGGCTGGAACACTCGATCGCCGCCCGCTCCGGCAAGGACGCGAATATCCGGCTCGATATCGGCGGACCGCAATGCGCGAAGCCCTATTCGGCCTCGATCTACAATATTTCCGCGATGAGCTTCGGCTCGCTCGGCGCCCGCGCCATCGAGACGCTCAATCTCGGCGCCAGGCTCGGCGGCTTCGCCCAGGACACGGGCGAAGGCGGCATCTCGAAATACCATCGCAAACATGGCGGCGACCTGATCTGGGAGATCGGCTCGGGATATTTCGGCTGCCGCAACCAGGACGGCAGTTTCGACCCTGAAGCGTTCAAGGCCCGTGCCGTCAGCGATCAGGTCAAGATGATCGAGATCAAGCTGTCGCAAGGCGCCAAGCCCGGCCATGGCGGCGTGCTGCCCGGGTCGAAAGTGACCGCGGAGATCGCCGAAGCGCGCGGCGTGGAAATCGGTGAGGAATGCGTCTCGCCGGCGGCCCATTCCGCCTTCTCCACGCCGGCGGAGATGATGGAATTCATCGCACAGCTTCGCGAATTGTCGGGCGGAAAACCGGTCGGCTTCAAGCTGTGCGTCGGACGCCGTGTCGAACTCTTTGCCCTGATGAAGGCGATGCAGTCGACGGGGGTCCAGCCGGACTTCATCGTCGTCGACGGCAAGGAGGGCGGCACCGGAGCGGCCCCGGCCGAATTCATGGACAGTGTCGGTTCACCGCTACGCGAAGGCCTGATCGCGGTGCGCGATGCCCTGATCGGTTCGGGGTATCGCGATACGGTCCGCATCGGGGCGGCCGGCAAGGTCGTGACCGGCGTGCGCTTCGCCACCAACATCGCGCTCGGTGCCGACTGGTGCAATTCGGCGCGCGGATTCATGTTCTCGCTCGGCTGTGTCCAGTCGATGCTGTGCGACACCAATCATTGCCCGACCGGCATCACGACGCACGATCCGTTGCGCCAGCGCGGCCTCGTCGTGGAAGACAAGGCCAAACGGGTCGCCGCCTTCCACGAGAACACCGTGCAGGCGCTTGTCCACATGGCCGCCGCCGCAGGCTGCGATCATCCGCACGAATTGCGCCCGGAACACGTCATGCGCCGTGTCGGCCCCGACCGCGCCGTCTCGCTGCGCGACCTCTATCCGCAAGTGCGGTCCGGCCAGTTCTGGGACGATGCCGGGGCCACGCCCTATGGCCGTGAATGGGCCGCCGCGACCCCGGACAGCTTCCACGCCCTCGCCCCGGCGGCCTGATTCGATTCGCCAATCCGATTCGCTCGCGTTAACGTTGTTGCGGGATGGATGGACCGGGGGAGCCGGCATGCGGGGGATGGCACGGGCAAAACCCGGATACGGCGGACTGCCGTTCCGCAATGCGCTGGAACGCATCCTCTCCCCGGCACAAGCGCGCGACTGGGCTGCCGAGGCCGCCAACGGGCTCTACAACCGCACACCGCAAGCCTCCGCCCGGCAGGGCATCGAAACCCGCCAGTTCGTCGCCGTCATCGCTCCCCTCATATTCCTGTTCGTCTGGGGCACAGCCTGGCCGCCGCTGACCGGTCTGGTGCTGTCTCTCGCCTCGGTTGCGATTTTGGCCTTGTCGGCCCTTCGGCTGTCGGCAGCGATCCTGTCACCCGCACCTTTGACCTCGCCTGAGCTGGACGATGACCACCTCCCGATCGTCACCATACTCGCACCCATGTTCCGGGAAGCGGCCGTTCTGCCCCAGCTCGTCCGGGCGCTCGACCGGATCGAATACCCGGCGGACAAGCTCGACATCAAACTGATCGTCGAGGCAGTCGACGCCGAAACGCTGAAGGCGGCCCGTGCCTGTGACCTCGATGCGCGCTTCGAGATTGTCGTCGTGCCGGACGGTAAGCCGCGCACCAAGCCGCGCGCGCTCAATTTCGCGATGCGCTTCGCGGTCGGTTCGGTCGTGTGCATCTATGACGCCGAGGACGTGCCCCATCCCCGCCAGGTCCGAACGGCGGCCGAAGTGTTCACCACGCATGACAGGCGGCTGGCCTGCCTGCAGGCCCCGCTCGGTTGGTACAATCACGGACGGAACTGGCTGACCCGGCAATTCGCGCTCGAATACGCCGCGCACTTTCACGCCCTGCTGCCACTTCTGGCGCGCCTTGGCTGGCCGCTTCCCCTCGGCGGGACCAGCAACTTCTTTCGCCGCGACGCGCTCGAAGCGGTTGGGCTCTGGGATCCGTGCAATGTGACCGAGGACGCCGATCTCGGATTTCGCCTCGCCGCGCATGGATACCGGACAGGCGTCATCGCCCCTTCGACAGGCGAAGAGGCTCCTGTTTGTCTAACCGCCTGGCTGGCGCAGCGTTCGCGCTGGATCAAGGGCCACGCCCAGACCTTTGCGGTCCATACGCGCGCCCCGCAATCGCTCTTCGCGGCCTCCGGGCGGGCAGGTCCGCTGTCCCTTGCCGCGACACTCGGTGCAACCGTGGTGTCCGCCCTGCTGCATGCGCCGACCGTGCTGCTCTGCCTTCTGTGGCTGGCTTCGGAACCGGCGCAGCCGGTCAGATGGGCCGCCCTCACACTCCTGGCCGCCGGCTATGGAGCGGCGGCGGCATGCGCAGCGGTCGGTGCGCGCCGGGCCGGACTGACGCCGCGCCTCACCGATCTCCTGACCATGCCGGCCTACTGGCCGTTGCAGACGCTTGCCGCCATCCGGGCCTTGTGGGAATTGCGGTCCAATCCCTATTTCTGGGCCAAGACCGAACACGGGCATTCGCCTGCCCCCGAAACCGCGCACCGGACCGAGGCCGAATGTCCCTCAATCTCACCCTCATCCTCATCGGCGTCTTCGCCGCGGGTTTCGGCCTTGCCGCCTGGATGTCGGGCCGCCCGCCGAACCTCGCGCGCGGGCCGCGCATGATCCCGTGGACGCTGATCGCCATCCTGTGCGCCGCGACGGAGGTTTTTCTCCTCGCTCACCTGGTCAATCTTCTGGGATTCGAGACCGGAAACGGCCGGGGCTTCTAGCGTGACTGAAGCGCTGGAGCGGGTGAAGGGAATCGAACCCTCGTCTTAAGCTTGGGAAGCTTCTGCTCTACCATTGAGCTACACCCGCGATCCGCCATGCGGACGCGGCGCGACTATACGCGAACCGGCGGCTCCGCCAAGACGGAGCCGCCGTTCCTCAGGTCATTCCGCGGGAAAATGCTCGGCGAGGAAGGCCGCGCTCTCGGCCAGCACCCGGGCCCGCGATGAACCCGTCGAGAGATAGTGGTCCTGCGACTCGATCTCCCGGTAGGTCAGGAGCGGGGAATCGCGCATCACGCGCTCGATCCCGCGGCTCTGTTCGACCGGCACGGTCAGATCGTTCTCGCCATGCAACAAGAGGAGCGGCGCGCGGATCTCGCCCGCACGCAACACGGGCGCAATGGCCCGGCGGTTCTCGCGATCCATGTAGAGCGAGCCGATATAGCGCTCCCAGTAGTCGAGGCCGATCAGGCGCTCTGACGTGTAATTCTCGCCCAGCATGGCATGGGGATCGCTGACCGCGTTGATCGCGATGATGCAGCGCACATGCTCCGGGTCGAGAATGCCCCCCATCAGCGCGGCATAGCCGCCATAGGACGCCCCGGCGATGCAGTAGCCCGGCCGCGCCAGGCCTTCGCGGACGAGGATTTGTGCACCTTCCAGCGAGTCGGTGACCATCCGGCGGCCGAACTCGCCATATCCCGCGGCGACGAATTCCTGGCCATAGCCGGCCGACCCCCGGAAGTTGGGTTGCAACACGGCATAGCCGAGCGAGGCATAGGCCTGCGCCATCCAGTCGAACGTGGCGTAGTCGCGCGCTTGCGGACCGCCATGGGGCAGGACGATCAGCGAAAACGGCCCGTCTTCCTGACTCATGCCGGGCGGGAGGGTCAGCATGGCGGGGATCGAGAGCCCGTCGCCCGCATCGTAGGACAGCGAGATCACCTCTCCGGTCTCGCGCCCGGCAAGCCCCGGATAGGCTTCGCCAAGCACCGAGACCTCGCCGGAAACCGTGTTGAAGACATAGAAGATTTCCGGCACGCCGCGGCTGAAGGCTGACGCAACGACGATCGACCGGTCACTCGACCAGGATTCGAGCAGCACCCGGTCCGTGCCGAGCGCGCCGAGCAGAGCGGCCTGAATCCCCGCCAGCTCCTCGTCGATATAGATGTGTTCGGGCATATCCTCGGCCGTCACGCCGACGCCGACCAGAAGATTGCGGTTCCGGTCGATGATCGGGGCATAGGTCATCCCGCTCTCGAGGCCGGGGATGGAGACCGGCGACAGGCCGCCAGCATCGAGGTCGAGACGCTGGAGGCCGCGATTCTCGCCTTCCGGGAAGACCATCGCCAGGGCATTGCCGCCATCGATCAACCCCCAGATGCTCGGCCGGTTGGACAGGTGACGGCCGGAATAGAAGGGATCGCGCCGCGTGCCGGGGCGGCGCACCTCGTAGAGCGACTGGTTGATGTTGATGTATTGCTCCGCAACGATCTCGCCCTGCGGATCCAGCACGTCATGGGTCACGTGATCGACGGCGCGGTGGATCGAGTCGCCCTCGCCGTCCTGCAGCGAGACTTCGAAGCGCTCGACGCCGATCGAATTGCGGACTTCCATGATGATCGTGTCGGGAGAGTCGATATTCAGCGACGCCACGAAGGAGGAGTAGACCTGCCCGACATTGTTCAGCAGCTGAACGCCGTTCCGGCTCTCGACGTCGAAAGCCACGGAACGCGAATAATACCCTTCCGCACCGCGAAAGCGCTCATAGCTCTGCACGGTGAAGATCAGATAGCGGTCCCGGGCCCAGAAATAGTCGACGATTTCTCCATCGCGCCACGGCTCCAGCGCAAACGGCGCCGATCCGCCGGTCAGGTCGTAAATGCACAGGGTCGGCAATTCGCCACCGCTGCACATCGACGCCAGACGGCTGCCATCCGGCGAGACTTCGGCGGACTGCAAGGACGGCAGGGTTGCAAAGGCTTCCAGTGACGGGTCCAGCACCGGCGCGTCCTGGGCTGTGGCGGCGCCATGGAATGACAGCGCGGTCAGAACCGCGAAAACGCGTGCGAACATGATTCCCCTCCCCCGTACCGGCTTTGCCGGCAAAGTCTTTTGTCTTGAAAGAAAAGGGGGCGCTGCAGTCCGCAGCGCCCCCTCCCGATCCGGCGGCCTTAGTCGGCCGGGTTATAGCGCCCGAGGAAGCTCAGCATGGCTTCGTAGAGCTGCCGGTTGTGGTCCGGCGTCATCAGAACGTAGACGTGAGGACCGCCTTCGATCTCCACATACTCGTTCGGACGTCCGGCTTCGTTCAGCGATTGCGCCATGATCTGCGCCTGTTCAACCGGAACGATCGTGTCTTCCGAACCGTGCACCAGCAGGATGGGCGGCGTGCGGTCGGAGATGTTCTGGCGCGGCGAGACCGAACGGATACGATCCGTGTCGCGGCGCCAGTCGCCTATGTATTCGGTCCAGTAGTCGACTGCGCCGCCAGCCGCGCCGTATTCGCGGCCTTCGACCCAGTTCATCATCTCGAAGATGTCGGACACTGGAGCACCGGCAATGGCACACTGGTAGAGTTCCGGGGTCAGCGTGGCACCGGCCAGCGCGGCATAACCGCCATAGGACCAGCCGAAGATGCACACGCGGTCTTCGTCGATGATGTTCTGTCCCGACAGGTAGGTGATGGTGTCGGACACATCGTCCTGCATCGCCCGGCCCCACTCGTTGTGGCCCGCCTCGATGAAGGATTGTCCGAAGCCGTCCGAACCGCGGAACTGCGGCTGGATCACGACATAGCCACGAGACGCCAGGATCTGGGCCCACGGGTCAAACCCGTAGAAGTCCCGCGCCTGCGGACCGCCGTGCGGCAGCACGATCAGCGGCAGGTTTTCCAGTTCACGGCCTGGCGGCAGGGTGACATAGGCGAGGATCGAGCGGCCATCGCGGGCGCGATAGTCCACCGGAAGCACCTCGGCGACCCATTCGTCCGGAATGTCCGGACGTTGACGCCCGATCAGCGACAGCGAACCCGCCGACCGGTCGAACAGGTAATAGGCCCCCGCCGACCCGCCGAGTTCGCGGTGCACGACGATACGGTTGGCCGAAGCATCCCAGGTCGTCATCTGGACGACGCTGCCCGGGAATGTGGCTTCGAGTTGCGCCTGCAATTCGCGCCAGGGTGAATCGAAATATTCGTAATGGGGGACTCCGTCATCCCAATAGGCCCCGATCACGCTGTTGTCGCGCCAGTCGGTCAGGAAGCCGCCAAAGTCCGCACCATTGGTGTCGAAATGCGGGCCGGTAATTTCCCCGGTTTCCGGATCGAACTGATAGGCCTGCCGCAGATCATCGCCAACACGAAGGGCCGCCATCCACACACGCAGGCCGTCCCCCGTCAGTCCCGAAGGTGTTCCCACATCCGCGCGGATACGCCGGGCCCGATTGCCACGGCCATAGCGTTCCACGGTGTAGTCGGACCGATAGGCTGTTCTCCAGCCGCTCCCGTTTCGAACAAAGAATTCGATCCGGTTCGCCCGGCTGTCATTGTCATAGCGGATGACGGGTTCGCCGGTTTCGTCGATCACGAAGCCGGACGTGGTTGCCT
The DNA here is from genome assembly GCF_021864465.1 of Hyphobacterium sp. SN044. Classification (GTDB taxonomy): domain Bacteria; phylum Pseudomonadota; class Alphaproteobacteria; order Caulobacterales; family Maricaulaceae; genus Hyphobacterium. Next base: position 236,255 of record NZ_JAKKUV010000004.1, on the reverse strand, counting down.
CTCCCACCGACACCTGATTCCGCCGGTCGCGTTCAATGTGATGGCGGTACAGCCCGATGGTGAACGACATGCCGTCCGCAGCGCCGGTGCGCCCGCGGGCCGTGAACCGATCATCGCGCAGCGTCGGCAGCGCGACAAGGATATGCTCGGGGTCGTCCGGGCGAATCGACACGATCTGGGTCGATGCCGGCATTTCATAGGATCGGCTTCCATCCGCCTTCAGAACGACATAACGGGGCAGGTTGGCGCTGAACGATCCGGCGTTCACGGGCCGCCGCTCCACGAACGACACCAGCAAGAATTCGTCGTTCAACCAGCGCACACTCAACGGCGATGTTCCGACCTGATCGGTCGCGGTCAGCACGCGCTGTCCCGAGCCGTCGATCCCGGTAACAATAATGACGCGCTCTTCACCCTCGACGGACGACAACATCGCAAGCCGTTCGCCATTCGGCGAAATCCGCACCGACGTCATTTGGTCATTGGCGGCATAGGCTTCGATCGGTGGCGGCTGTTGGGCGTGGGCACTCCCCCCGAACGCCATCACGGCCATTGCCGCGGCGGCTAGCAACTGACGCATGTCTTACTCCCCGGTTACAGACACATGGACGTTATATTGTGGTCCGGGTGGTGTGCGGGGCAAGGCCAAGATTGCAGGCTGGGGACGAAAACCTCAGATAGGCGCGAAATGTTTCGCAAGCTTCAGGTGCTGCGCCTGATAGTGCGAACCCGCCGTGCCATAGGGCCGTTCCGGCAGATCGGTCATCGGCTCGAACACCAGTTTCGCGACCGGCTGGCCGTGTTCGAGAATGAACGGCACGTCGTGTCCGCGCACTTCCAGAACCGCCCGCCCGCCTTTTCCGCCGATCGATTCGACCCCGAATCCCGGATCGAAGAAGCCGGCATAGTGAGCCCGGAACTCACCGATTTCCGGCGCGATCGGGGCCATTTCGGCGGCTTCGCCCAGCGGGATTTCCACTGCCTCGCGGGAGGCAAGTATGTAGAATTCGCCCGGATCGAGCACGAGCCGCCCGTCACCCGCCGGGATCGGCTCCCAGAATATGGACGGATCGTGACCGCCGACCCGTTTCAGATCGATCAGCCCGGCATGACGGCGCGCCCGGAAACCGATCGGTCCCGAGCCCTTGCCCTTGAGGTCGACACTGACCGTCAGTTCCCGGCCCGGCTGTCGCCCGCCGGCGCGCAGACGCGCCTGGACCAGCCGGTCGCCCGGCCGGGCGAGGATGGAGAAGGTCCGCGGACAGATCTCGACATAGAGCGGGCCTTCATACCCCTCCGGCGCCTGATCGAACGCCGCGGCATGGTCTGCAATCACGCGGGTGAAGACATCGAGCCGGCCGGTCGAGCTTTTCGGATTCATCGCCGCGCTGATCCCGGCGGGAAGTTTCAGGCTCTCCTGCAGCGGCGCGAGATAGACGCATCCGGTCTCCAGAACCGCCCCCTCGCTGAGGTCGAGCCGGTGCATCACCACGTCGCTGTCCAGCCGGTCGCGAACCGTATGCCCCGTTCCCGGCAGGAAGCTGGCGCGCAGGCGGTAGGCCGTCGTCCCCAGCCGCAGATCGACGCTGGCCGGTTGAACCTGACCCTCCTCGAACGGGCTCAGCCCCCTGATCGCGTCGCTGGCGATCAGGCTTCGAAGGCGCCGGTCGTTCAGAATTCCGGTTTCGGTCATGGCTGGCGGTCCGTCACGGGTTGAAAGCTGCGGTGCGGAAGATCGGGTCTAACCGAAGGACGGGGCTTGAGCCAGCGCCCGCGCCATCGGAGAATGTGCGGTAACGGTCCAGACGCGGACCGGAGGACGAACCATGTATGAATGCGAAACCGAAGGCGTGTGGATCCGCGTCGAGCCGGATTATCTCGACGAGGAATCCGAACCGGATGAAGGCCGCTTCGTCTGGGCCTACACGATCGAGATCGAGAATCGCGGCGAGGCGACGCTTCAGCTGGTGTCGCGCGAATGGGAGATCACCGATTCCCGCGGCCGGATCGAGATCGTCCGCGGCGATGGTGTTGTCGGTGAGCAGCCCGTCCTGCGCCCGGGCGAGAGCTTCCGCTATACGTCCGGCGCGCCGCTGGCCACTTCGTCCGGTTTCATGAGCGGCCAATACCAGATGCGCCGCGAGGACGGCTCGCGCTTCGCCGCCCGTATCCCGTCCTTCTCGCTCGACACCCCGTTCGACCGCCCGGCGCTGCACTGAGCGCGCGGTCCAGGCTGTCGTGAACGCTTCCGTCCGTCCCGTCGTTTTCGTGATCGGCACGCTGATCGTCGTTCTGTCGGCGGCGATGATCGTGCCCTTCTTGCTCGACCTTCATGACGGCCGGACGGAGAGCGCGCAGGCTTTCCTGTCTACGGGTTTCATCGGCATCGTCGCCGGCAGCGTGATGGCGATGGCCTCACGCGGGGACAATTCGAACCTGTCGGTTCGCGCCGGTTTCATCCTGACGGCCGGATCGTGGGCGGTGCTGGCCCTGTGGGCCGCCATCCCCATGCGCTATTCCGGCATCGGCCTCGACTGGACCGATGCGATCTTCGAATCCATGTCCGGCCTGACGACAACCGGCGCGACCGTCATCACCGGGCTCGACACCCAGCCGCGCGGTCTCCTGATGTGGCGCGCCATCCTGCAATGGATCGGCGGGATCGGGATCATCGTGACGGCAATGGCGGTGTGGCCGCTGCTCGGCGTCGGCGGCATGCAGCTCTTCCGCCTCGAATCTTCCGACAACTCGGAGAAAATCCTGCCGCGTGCCGCCCAGATCGCAGCCGCCATCGCCGCGCTTTATCTCGGCCTCACCGTGATTTGCGCGCTGTGCTACTCGGCCGTGGGCCTTTCCGCATTCGATTCCATCGCCCACGCGATGACGACGATCGCGACCGGCGGTTTCTCCACCCGCGACGCTTCGATTGGCGCCTTCCTCGATCAGGGCGGGGACCTCGTCGCGCTGGTCTTCATGATCGTGGCCGCCCTGCCCTTCGTCGCCTGGCTGGTGGCATTGCGCGGCCGCCCCTCCGCGCTTTGGAACGACCCGCAGGTTCGCGGCTTCCTCACCCTTGTCGTCGTCGCCACGCTCGTCCTGACCGTTCTGCTCATGGCCACGGGGGTGCATGGCAACGAGTCGTCCTGGCGCTTCGCGGCGGTCAACACGGTCTCGGTCATCACCGGCACGGGTTACGCAACCGCCGATTTCAACGCCTGGGGTCCGATTGCACAGGCCAGCCTGTTCGCGCTGATGTTCGCGGGCGGCTGCGCCGGTTCGACGACCTGCTCGGTGAAGATCTTCCGCTACCAGATCGCCATTCTGGCGATCCGCCGGCACCTGGTGTCGCTGGTCCACCCCAATGCGATCACGCCGATGCGCTATGGTAACCAGGTGGTCAGCCAGCAGACCGTCTATTCGGTGCTCGGCTTCCTTTTCGCCTTCATCCTGATCTTCATCGTCAGCGCGATCATCCTGAACGCGATGGGCCTCGACACGGTCACGGCGCTATCAGGCGCGGCGACCTCTCTGGCGAATGTCGGCCCCGGCCTCGGCCCGATGATCGGACCGGCTGGCACGTTCCAGCCCCTGCCGGATCCGGCGAAATGGGTGATGACGGCCAACATGCTGATCGGCCGCCTCGAAGTCATCACCGTGCTGGTCTTTTTGACGCCTAGATTCTGGAAGGGCTAACTCTTCGCGCCCGAACGCGCCGCCGCGATATCGGCCTGCGCGAATTCGAACCGCCTGTTGCAGTACTCGCAGGTCATCGCGACGGGGTCGTCCTCGCCGATCTCCGACGGATCGAAACTCGCCAGCACATTGACCAGCTTGGCCGTCGTGCACGGGCAGTAGCGCGGCACGGCGACCGGTTCGAACATCCGCACCCCGTCCTCGTGGAACAGGCGGAAGAGGAGGTCGCCGGCGGAAATCGCCGGATCGATCAGCTCGTCGGGCGCGATCGTGCCGAACAGGGCCCGGACATGGTGCCAGTCCTCTGCGACATCGCCGCGCGCGGCATCCGGCGCAATCGCCTGGATGATGGCGCCGCTGCCGCGCCATTCGGCGGGCGTGTCGCCGGTGACCACTTCGCCGGCGGCAATGCGGATCATGGTCGGCACCTGTTCCGATTGCGCGAAATAGGTCTCGGCGCAGGCCGACAGGCTCTCGCCTTCCAGTGCCACCAGCCCCTGATAGCGCTCCTTGCCTTCACCGGGATCGATCGTCATGGCGAACGACCCCTTGCCGAGCAGGTCGTGCAAGCTGGCGTCATCGGCAATTGTTTCGCCCGGGATCAGCTGCGCCATGGCGCGCACGCCCTGCCCCTTCACCCATTCCGCCACGACGAAACGGACGGGGCCCTCGCCATTCGCCTGCACGATCAGCCGCCCGTCGAACTTCAGTGTGTCGCCGACGAGCACGGCCAGAATCGCCGCCTCGGCCACGAGCCGCGCGACGGGCCGCGGATAGTCGTGCGCCCCGGCGATCAGGTCGAGCGTTGAACCGAGGCGCGCGATTCGCCCGCGAACCGGCCGGTTCTCGATCTGGAAAGCGGAAACGATATTGTCGTCCGCGCCGAGACTGTGGGCCGGCTCGCTCATCCCTTGAGGGATTGCGACGCGGCCTTCAGCGCCTCGTCGAGCTTTTCCAGCGCCGTGCGGGCATCGGCCTCGGTGATGGTCAGGGGCGGGGCCATGCGGGCGACATTGTCGCCGGCCGCACCGATCAGGAGGCCCCGGTCACGAACGCTGGCAACAAAGTCGCGAGCCACGACGGCGTCCTTCAGCTTCAGACCGATCAGCAGGCCGCGGCCGCGCACTTCCTCGACGACGTCCGGATAGGTGTCGGCGAGGCCGTGCAGCTGCTGCTTCAGGAAACCGGCCACGTCATTCACATGGTCCAGGAAGCCCGGCTTGGTCAACTCGTCGAAAACGGCATTGCCGACCGCCATGGCCAGCGGATTGCCGCCGAAGGTCGAACCGTGCGTGCCCATCTTCATGTGCTCGCCGGCCGCGTCCGTGGTCAGGCAGGCCCCCATCGGGAAGCCGCCGCCGACGCCCTTGGCAACCGCCATGATGTCCGGCTGCGCGCGCTCGGCCCACTCATGGGCGAACAGCTTGCCGGTCCGGCCGGCACCGCACTGGACCTCGTCATAGATCAGGAGCAGACCCTTCTCGTCGCATAGTTCGCGCAGGCCGCGCAGGCACTGGTCGGGCACCGCGCGAACGCCGCCTTCGCCCTGCACCGGCTCGACGAGAATGGCGGCCGTCTCTTCGGTGATCGCGGCATGCAGCGCGTCATGGTCGCCGAATTTGACCTGGTCGAACCCTTCCATCTGCGGGCCGAAACCTTCGAGATATTTCGGATTGCCGCCGGCATTGATCGCGCCATAGGAGCGGCCGTGGAAGGCACCCGTGAAAGTGATCACGCGATAGCGGTGCGGCTCGCCCTTGGCGAAGAAGTAGTGCCGCGCCGTCTTGATCGCGCACTCGATCGCCTCGGTACCGGAATTCGTGAAGAAGACCCGGTCCGCAAACGTGTTGTCGGTATACTTCTTCGCCAGTTCCAGCTGCCCCGGCACGCGGAACATGTTCGACGTGTGCCACAGCTTGTCGGCCTGCGCCTTCAGCGCGCCAACGAGGGCCGGGTGATTGTGACCGAGCGCGTTCACCGCGATGCCCGCGATGAAATCGAGATAGCGCTCGCCCTTGTCCGTGATCATCCAGACGCCGTCTCCGCGCACGAAATCGAGATCGGGCGGGGAATAGGTGTCCATCAACGGAGCGGGCATGTCGGTCTCTCCTCTAGGCAAACGCCGCGCATCGTGATCCGAGGCGCGGCGCAGGGCGTGTCTGTTGAATGCCGGTTTAGGCCTGTCCTGTCAGGTCTTCAAGCGCCAGCCTGATCGCAGCACCAGATAGCAGGCAACCAGCAGAACCAGATTGATCCCGGCGACCACCGCTGCGCCGATCACAACATTCCCGTCGGCATGACCGGTGAAGCCGTAGCGGAAGCCGTCGATCATGTAGAAGAACGGATTCCAGTGGCTCAGCGTCTGGAAGGGTTCGGGCAGGATCGAGACCGAATAGAAGGTCCCGGACAGGAAGGTCAGCGGCATGATGATGAAATTCGTCACCGCCGACATGTGGTCGAATTTCTCCGCCCAGACCCCGCCGATCACGCCGACCATGCCCAGCATCAGCGCCGCACCCAGCCCGAAATAGAGCGCCGCCCAGGGCATGTCGGGGACGAGGTCGATGAAGGGCATCATCGCCGCCGCGGTCACTGCGCCAACCATGATGCCGCGCGTTGCGGCGCCTGCGATGAAGGCGGCGGCCAGCTCGCCGGCCGAAAGCGGCGGCATCAGATAGTCGACCGTATTGCCTTGGACCTTTGACACCAGGATCGAGGACGACGAGTTCGCGAAGGCGTTGTTGAGGATGCTCATCAGGATGAGGCCCGGCGCCAGGAATTCGACGAAGGGCACACCGTCCACAGCCGGCCGGTTCTGTCCGAAGGCCAGTGAAAACACGATGATGAACAGCCAGGTCGTGACCGCCGGGGCCAGCAGCGTCTGCACGAAGACCTTGAGGAATCGCTGCACTTCCTTTCGGTAGAGCGTCCACAGGCCGAGCGTGTTGATCGCGCCGATCCGGCGCGGCTGGTGAAGGGCGTTTGGCGGGGTGTCGGTCATGGCCCGGAGCTAAACCGCGCCGCGCCGTCCGGCAAGGGGTGACGCGGCGAGTCGGGCCACCACTGCGAATCGAATCAGCTTTCCACAGGCGAATCAGCGACCGCATCTTGTGAGTCGGATCATTCTGGATACTGTATCTAGCAACAACCACGATATGTTGGGGTATAAGAAAATAGACCCCCAACGGGTTGTATGGATAATGGGGTTTCCGGAGGGAGAATGAGCGCCATGGCCTGGACCGACGAACGCGTCGAAATGTTGAAGAAGCTGTGGGCCGATGGCCTCTCGGCGAGCCAGATCGCCAAGCAGCTGGGCGGGGTCACCCGCAACGCCGTGATCGGCAAGGTGCACCGTCTCGGTTTGTCAGGCCGCGCGACCCCGTCGCGTCCGGTCCGCCGTCCGGCCCCCGCACCACGTCCGCGCCCGGCCGCGCAGCCGGCCAAGCCGCGCGTGACCGCCGAAGCCGCGCCCGCCACTCGCGAGCCGGTGAAGGCCCCGGAGCCGGAACCGCTTCCCAATGGCGAATTCGCGACCGTGCTGACGCTGAAGGATTCGATGTGCAAATGGCCGATCGGCGATCCGGCGACCGGCGATTTCCGCTTCTGCGGCCGCAAGTCCGATCCCGGCAACGCCTATTGCGACGCCCACGCGAAGATGGCCTACCAGCCGCAGCAGAAGCGCCGCCGCAAGACGTCGGACGCGAGCGCGGTTCTCGACTCGCTGGCCGCGACGCGCCGCCTGAATTTCTAGACTTTCCGGTTCGACACCAACTGACAGGCGGCTGCCCCGGCAGCCGCCTTTCTTTCAGGCGCGCTCCGCGTCGAGCGCGTAGCCGGCCGAACGGACGGTGCGGATCGGGTCACCCTCGCCGGCATTGTTCAGCGCCTTGCGCAAACGGCCGATATGCACGTCGACCGTGCGCGCCTCGACATAGACGTCCGAGCCCCAGACCGCATCGAGCAGCTGTTCGCGGGAGAAAACCCGTCCCGGATGCTGCATGAGATAGTCGAGCAGGCGGAATTCGGTCGGGCCGAGATGCACTTCCGTGCCGTCGCGCTTCACCCGATGGGCCACCCGGTCGATGACGATATCGCCGCACCGGACCTGATCGTCGGCGAGACCCGGGCGGATACGGCGCATCACCGCGCGGATGCGGGCGAACAGCTCGGTCATCGAGAATGGCTTCACGACGTAATCGTCGGCGCCGGTGTCGAGACCGCGGATCCGGTCGGCTTCCTCGCCGCGCGCCGTCAGCATGATGATCGGCACATTGCGCGATTCCTGGCGGCCGCGCAGGCGGCGGCAGACCTCGATGCCGGACACTTTCGGCAGCATCCAGTCCACCAGGACGAGGTCGGGATTGCTTTCCTCAGCAAGCATCATGGCCTCTTCGCCGTCACCGGCGACGGAGACCAGATAGCCCTCCTTCTCGAGATTGTACTGAAGCAGTGTGGCCAGTGCGTCTTCGTCTTCGATCACGAGGATATGGGGCTGCATGACGCTCTCCTCAGGATTCCCGGTCCGGGTCGGACATCGAGCGGTCGCGCCGCCAGTCCTCCCCGGTCAGGACGTAGTGAACCATTTCCGCAATGTTGGTGTTGTGGTCGCCGATCCGTTCGAGGTTCTTCGCGACGAACAGCATCTGGGTCGAGGGCGAGATCGTGCGCGCGTCTTCCATCATGTAGGTCAGAAGTTCGCGGAACAGGCTGTTGTAGATCTCGTCGATCTCGTCATCGGTCTTCATCGCCGAGTGCGCATCATCGAGCGAACCGGCGGAGAAGGCGTTGAGCACTTCGTGCATCTGGCTGATGACGAGACGGCCCATCCGCTCGACGCTGCGCGTCATCTCGTGGGGTTCGCTCTCGTTCAGCACCCGGCAACGGCGCGCGATATTCTTGGCGAGGTCGCCGACACGCTCGAGTTCGTGGCTGATCCGATAGGCGGCAATCGTCATGCGCAGATCGGTCGCCATCGGCTGGCGCAGCGCGAACAGGCGGATCACCCGCTTTTCGATGTCGCGCTCCATCTGGTCGACCTGGCGGTCGCGCTCGATCACGCTGTCCGCAAGCTCGCCGTCGCGGCGCATGACGGCCTGCAGGCAGTCGGAGACCAGCGTCTCGACCAGCCCGCCCATACGCGCGACATCGTCGGAGAGCCGGTCGAGCTCTTCGCCGAAGGATTTGACGGTATGGGTCTGGGTATTGGTGTTCATCGCCTGTCTTTCGTCGGACGGCCTCAGCCGAACCGTCCCGTAATATAGTCCTGCGTGCGCTGGTCGCGCGGATTGGTGAAGATCGCCTCGGTCGGTCCGTACTCGACCAGATCACCGAGGTGGAAGAAGGCAGTCATCTGCGAGACGCGTGCGGCCTGGGCCATCGAGTGCGTCACGATGATGATGCAGTAATTCTCGCGCAGCTCGTCGATCAGCTCCTCGATCTTCGCCGTCGCGATCGGGTCGAGCGCCGAACACGGCTCGTCCATCAGGATCACTTCCGGCGACACCGCGATGGCGCGAGCGATAACGAGACGCTGCTGCTGACCGCCGGACAGGCTGGTGCCCGGCTGGTCGAGCCGGTCGGCGACCTCGTTCCAGAGGCCGGCCTTCTTCAGGCTGGTTTCCACGATGGCGTCGAGCTCGGCCTTGCCCGAAGCGAGGCCGTGAATACGCGGCCCATAGGCGACGTTGTCATAGATAGACTTCGGGAACGGGTTCGGCTTCTGGAACACCATGCCGACGCGGGCGCGCAGCACGACCGGGTCGACCGACTTGGAATTGATCTCCTCGCCGTCGATCTTCACCGACCCGGACACGCGGGCAATGTCGATCGTGTCATTCATCCGGTTGATCGTGCGCAGCACGGTGGATTTGCCGCAGCCGGACGGACCGATGAAGGCCGTGACCGAGCGGTCGGGAATGCGCAGCGCAACGCCGCTGACGGCGGTCTTGCTGCCATAGGTGACGCCGACATTGTCGAGCTCGACCTTGGCATTCTCGATCTTCGTATCGTGATAGACCGTACTCATGCGTTCACGCTGTCCATTCTACCAACGGGTTTCGAAGCGGCGGCGGAGGAAGACCGCCAGCGCGTTGAAGGTGATCATCAGGCCGAGCAGCACGATGATCGCCGCGGCCGTGCGGGCCTCGAAGGCGCGCTCCGCGCCGTCGGACCACAGGAAAATCTGAACCGGCATCACCGTCGCCGGCTCTGTCAGTCCGTCGAGGCTCAGCGACGGCACGTCGGCAATGAAGGCGACCATGCCGATCATCAGGAGCGGCGCCGTCTCGCCCATCGCCTGGGCCATGCCGATGATCGAGCCGGTCAGGATGCCCGGTGCCGACAGCGGCAGGACGTGGTGGAAGACGGTTTGTGTCTTCGACGCGCCCACGCCCAGCGCGGCTTCGCGGATCGACGGCGGCACGGCTTTCAGCGCGGCGCGCGCCGAGATGATGATGGTCGGCAGCGTCATCAGCGCCAGCACCATACCACCGACAAGCGGCGCAGATCTTGGCAGTCCGAACGTGTTGATGAAAACCGCCAGGCCAAGCAGGCCGAACACGATCGACGGGACCGCCGCGAGGTTGTTGATATTCACCTCGATCAGGTCGGTCAGCCGGTTCTTCGGTGCAAACTCCTCGAGATAGATCGCGGTGAACACGCCGATCGGCATGGCCAGCGCCATCGTCACGGCGATGGTAAGCACGGTGCCGATCATTGCGCCGAGCACGCCGGCCAGCTCCGGCTCACGGCTGTCGGCATTGGTGAACAGCCAGGTATTGAACCCTTCGCTGACATTGCCGCGCGCCTGAAGCGCTTCGGTCCAGGCGATCTGCGCGTCCGAGAAGCGGCGATCCGCTTGCGGCACGCTGAGGGTCAGGACTTCGGCGCTCGCCGCCGTGTCGGCATCGCCGTCGACCAGGATGCGCCCCGAAACCGATCGTCCGTCGGCAGAGATGGCGTCGACGGACACGAAGCCGCCGGCGATGCGCACAAGCCGGCTCGGCAATTGCGGCGTCAGCTCCAGATCGCCGCCATCGTCGCGCGTCAGGGCGCGCAGCGCGGCCGCCTGTTGGCGCGCCGCTTCCGCGTCTTGCGACGATTGTTCGGAACGCGCGGCATCGCCCGCGGCTTCCGAACGCGTTTCATAGCGCTCGGCCCGGGCCTCGATCGCATCGGCGCGAAGGTCGAGATCGGCGCGGACCGCATCGCGAACCGCCGCGAAGACCCCGGCTTCCGAAATGATCGTCGCGCGTCCGTCGGCGCGGGAAATGGTGAAACCGCCCGCCAGAACCTCGCTCTCGCGGCCGGTGATCTGGCCCTTCAGATAGAGGTCGGCGTGGTCCGAAATCGGGAAGGTGAAGTCGATCGTCTGGCCGACGAGGTCAGGATTGTCGGCGACCTGGTTCAACAGGCGCGCGGCGACCAGCGGCGTGTAGAGGCCGAAAAGGTCACGCAAATCCTCGCGCTCGGTGACGGTGGGAAATTCGGCGCGCAGCGCGTCCTGCAACACGCCGTTATAGCTGCCGCGGCGAAGCGAGTCCGGGCTGCGGTCACCGGCCGGATCAACCCGTTCCGCATCGAGTTCCACCCGCAGGGTCAACTCGTTGACCGTGAAGGCCGAGATCGCCTGGCTGCCGATCGAACCGATCAGCAGGGCGAGCATGGCCAGGGCGAACACGATCGCGGCGATTCCGAACGCCCGGAACCGCGCCTCGTCGCGATAGCGCTTGAGCAGCCGCTTTTGCACGGCGGACTGGCGGTCGGCACTAGTCATACTTTTCCCGGTATTTCTGAACGACCCGGAGCGCGATCACGTTCAGCACGAGCGTGAAGGCGAAGAGAACAAGACCCAGCGCGAAGGCGGACAGCGTCTTCGGGCTGTCGAATTCCTGGTCGCCGGTCAGCAGCATCACGATCTGAACCGTGATCGTGGTGACCGATTCGAACGGATTGCCGGTCAGGTTCGCGCCCTGTCCGGCGGCCATGACCACGATCATCGTCTCGCCAACCGCGCGGCTGACGGCCAGCAGCAGCGCGCCGACAATGCCCGGCAACGCGGCGGGCAGAATGACTTCACGCACGGTTTCGGACTTGGTGGCACCCATCGCGTAGGAGCCGTCGCGCAGCGATTGCGGCACGGCGTTGATCACGTCGTCAGACAGTGACGACACGAAGGGGATGATCATCACGCCCATGACCAGACCGGCCGACAGCGCGCTCTGCGTCACCGCATTCTGCAGCGCGACGATGCCCGTCAGGTCGCCGACCCATTCCGCCGCGCCGCGGATGGCGGGGCCGATGGTGAGCAGCGCGAAGAAGCCGTAAACCACGGTCGGAATGCCCGCGAGGATTTCCAGAAGCGGCTTCACGATGCGGCGCGTCGTCGGCCCGGCGTATTCCGACAGGTAGATGGCCGAGAACAGGCCCACGGGCGCTGCCACGATCATCGCGATCAGCGTGATCATCGCCGTGCCGGCAAACAGCGGCACCGCACCGAACGCACCGGACTGGCCGACCTGATCGGCGCGGATCGCAATCTGCGGGCTCCAGTGGAGGCCGAACAGGAAGCGGTCGATTCGCCAGTCGATCGCCTCGAAGAATCGCAGCGATTCGAACAGCAGGGAGGCCACGATGCCGACCGTCGTCAGGATCGCGATGACCGAGCTGGCCAGCAAGACGACGTCGATCAGGCGCTCGACATGGTTCCGCGCGCGGAAGCCGGTATTGATGCGCCGCCGGGCCAGGGACAGGCCAGCGAGACCGGCCAGCACGCTGAGCACCGCCGTCAGGGCTGCCGACGTCCAGGCCGACATGCCGAGCTGGCGTTCGACGATCGTCGCGATGACGACGACGGCAAGCGCGGGGATCGCCGTCCAGGCGGCCAGGAAATAGCCGTGATAGTTCGGCAGGGAATGCAGGCGCACGGGCTTGTCGCCGGACACGGCAACGGCGCGCGCGCGGCCCGCATAGAAGGCGGCCGCAATCAGGACGAGCAGGGCAAGACCTGTAATCGCGCTGACGGACATGAAAATCGGTATCCAGTGCTGCCTGTCATTCACTGAACGGATCAAAACCCGTCCAATCCGGCCAGCCTCTACACCGCGCCTCGCTGCGGCTGTATGTCAGTTCCACAACAGTTTCGTGACAACCGCCGTAGGCCGTCACTCCGTGGAAGCGGCATCCTGAATCGCGGCTTTGGCCGCAGGCATGGGCATGAAGACCGAAAACACGGAGCCTTCGCCCTGCGCGCTTTCCACAATGAAGCCGCCGCGGTGCCGGCTGATGATGTGTTTCACGATCGCCAGCCCCAGCCCGGTCCCTTCCTTGGGACCGCTTTTCTGACCGTCGACCCGGTAGAATCGCTCCGACAACCGGGGCAGGTGGCGGCGTTCGATTCCGACCCCGGCATCGCGCACGCGCATGACGGCAAAGCGGCGCTTCGCCTGGCCCGAAATCGGCCCGCCCGGCAGCGCGATAGCGACCCGCGCCGCCTGATTGCCCAGTGCGTGGCTGGAATGTTCGGCCTGATCGCGGGTCAATCCGCCGCGCACCTCGATGACAACCCGCGATCCGCTGGCGGAATATTTGATCGCGTTCTCGACCAGGTTTTGCGCCACCTCGATCAACTGGTCGCGCTGCCCCACGACCAGCGTGGCTTCGTCGGCATCGGCCTCGATCAGGACGCCCTTTTCGCGCGCGATCGGTCCGAGCACGTCGATCGTGTCTCGGGCTATGGCGGCGATATCGACCTCGTCATTTGGCGGGAGGTGCTCGTCCATCTCCACGCGGCTGAGCGAGAGAAGATCGTCGATCAGGCGCCGCATGCGTTCCGTCTGATCGTGCATGATCGACAGGAAGCGGTCGCGGGCGCCGATATCCTCGCGCGCATGTCCGCGCAGCGTCTCGATGAAGCCCGCCAGCGAAGCCAGCGGCGTGCGCAATTCATGGCTGGCATTGGCCAGGAAATCGGCCCGCATCCGGTCGGCGCGCTTGATCGAGGTTTCGTCCGCCATGACCAGCAGCGCCCGCCAGGGGAAGGGCCCTTCCTGTCCGGTCTTCAGCGGAATCACGTGGGCGCGGATATGGCTCTCCATGGGAGCGAACGTCGAATACTCCACCGGTTTCTGGTTTTCCCCGCGCAGCGCGCCGGAGATCGACTCCAGCACTTTCGGCTGGCGAAGCACGGCAGAGAGCTGCGCCCCCTCCGCGCCCAGGCCCAGAAAGTCCCGCGCCGCCGGGTTCGCCTGCTCGATCCGGCCGCCGGGACCGATCACCAGGACGGGTGTCGGCAGGCGGGCGACGATCGTGTCGGCCAGCTGCAGCGGATTTTCGGCCGGGCGCGCCGCCGGCGCGATGATCGCGGGCGGCTCCCGGTTCACCGGCGCGGTCACAAGCAGATAGTAGATGAACCCGAGTGCGGCGATGGCCGCGGCGCTGGCGATCGCCTCCCAGACCCCGATCCCCCCGGTCACGGCGAGGACCATGAACACGACCGTCGCGATCGCGATCAGGGCGATCACATCGCGGCGCCGGAGCCGCGTACGTTCCCGAATCTGGGGATCAAGGTTGCTCAAAGTTCACTCGTTAGCGTGCCGAATTTGAAGTATTGCCCCCGCCTTGTGACACGCACTCGCGCACGGGGGGAGTCCGGTCACCGACCCTGCGCATTTTGTTTGCTTTCGTAAACATTTGTTCCGGACTCCCCTGATTGGGCATCACGAAAAACGAGAGGCTTTTCATGTTACTCGCTAAGCTTTTAGCGTTTTTCGATAAAAGTTTGTTGACTTTCGAGAGCGCACACATAGGATGCATCCAAAATTCCGATGCGGGACATCTGAACAACAATATGAAACGTCGTCTCCTCCTCCTCGCTGCGGTGAGCCTCACCGCAACGTCCTGCGCCAGCACAGATCTGGCGCAGGGCTCCGCCGCACTTCCCGCGGCCGGTTCCATCTGGAGCGGTCCGGCTGAGGCCGGCCCCCTGCCGGTCGACTGGGTGGCCACCTTCAATGATCCGCGTCTTGGCGAGCTTGTCGCCGAAGCGCAGCGGGCGAACCCGTCCGTGGCGGCCGCGGCGGCGCGTTTCGACGCGGCGCGCGCGTCAGCCCGGGCCGCGAATTCGAGCCGTCTGCCGTCCATCGGTGCCGGCGGCGACGCGACCCGGACCGAGACAAACGCCGGTGGCGGCAACGCCTTCGGCGCGGATCTGTCCGTGTCTTGGGAAGCCGATGTCTGGGGCCGTCTGAGCGATCGCGCGCGGGCCGGACTGGCCGATGCCGAGGCCAGCGGTGCCGATCTCGAAGCGGCGCGCCTTTCGCTCGCCGCTCAGGTCGCCAAGGCCTGGTTCTCGCTGCTCGAAGCGCGGCTGCAGACCGACCTCGCGGCGCGCGACGTGGAAATGAAGGAGCGTTCGCTGTCCTTCGTCGAGCGCCGCTTCGAAGCCGGCGTGTCGCGGTCGTCCGACGTGCGGACCTTCCGCAGCGCCCTCGCCTCCAGCCGCTCGACCCTGGCCCTGCGCCAGCGCGCCGAGGCGTCCGCCGCCCGGTCGCTCGAAATCCTGCTCGGCCGCTACCCGTCGAACACGATCGCGCACGACAACGACCTCCCGACGCTTGGCAATCTGACAGGTCTCGGTGAGCCGGCCGATCTGCTGGTACGCCGCCCGGATATCCTGGCCGCCGAAGCACGCCTGAATGCCTCGGGCTACCGCGCGAGCGAGGCCCGGCGCGCGTTGCTACCCCGCCTGTCCTTCACCGGCCGTAGCGGAACCGGCGGCAGCGATCTTGGCGATCTGCTCGATGCCGACACGCTCGTGACCAATTTGATCGGCTCGCTGACCGCGCCGATCTGGTCGGGCGGTGCGCTGCGCGCCGAACGCGACCGCGCCGAAGCGGCCGCCCGCGCCCAGCTGCATACCTATGTGAACACGGTGCTGTCGGCCTGGCGCGAAGCGGAAGACGCGATCTATTCAGACGCGCTTCTCGCCGACCGTCTCGCAGCACAGGCCGAAGCCTTCGAACAGGCCGCGGCCGCCGAGGGCCTGGTCGAGCGGCAATACCGCTCCGGTCTGGCCACCATCTTTGAACTGCTCGATGCGCAGAGCCGTAGAATCAGCGCCGAGAGCCTTCTGATCAGCGCCCGCCGCGAGCGGGCCACCAATCGTGTGGACATCTATCTCGCCCTCGGTGGCGACTTCCTCCCCGCCTATCCGTCCGCGGCGCAGGAATAGGAGACCGTTATGAGTAAGACGAAATCCCGTCTCGTTGGCATTTTCCTGCCCGTCGGCGTCATCCTGGCCTTCGTGGCCGCCTTCATCGTGTTGCAGGTCACCGCGCCTCGACCCGAGCGCGTCGATCCGCGCCCGCGTCCGGTCGCGGTCTTCGCCGCGCCGATCGAGCGCACCGACGTGGTTCTTCATGTCGACACGCAGGGCGAAGTCAGCCCGTTGACCCAGATCGACCTGGTTCCGCAAGTGGCCGGCCGCATCACCTATGTGAACCCGAACTTCATCGAGGGCGGCTTCTTCGAGGCCGGCGAAACGCTGATCCAGATCGACGATGCGGACTATCGCCTCGCCGTGACCCGCGCCTCGGCGCAAGTGGCCCAGGCCCGTCAGGCGCTGGTTCGCGAGGAAGCCGAAGCCGAACTCGCCGCCAGCGAATGGGCAGAAATCGGCGAAGGCCAGGCGTCGCCGCTGACCCTGCGCGAACCGCAGATGGCCCAGGCGCAAGCCGCCCTGGCTGCGGCCGAGGCCCAGCTTCAGGAAGCGCGGCTGAACCTCGGGCGCACGCGGATTTACGCACCGTTCGACGGCCGCGTGCGGACCAAGTCCGCGGACCTCGGCCAGTATGTCGGCCCGGGCACGCGTCTCGGCCAGGTGTTCGCGACGGACGCCGTGCAGATCCGCCTGCCGCTGACCAACAGCCAGCTGGCGATGCTGAACATCCCGGTGGCCTTCCAGGCGACCGAAGCCAATCCCGGCCCGAATGTGACCCTGTCCGCCGAGCTTGCGGGAGTGCATCGCGAATGGCAGGCCCAACTCGTGCGCACGGACAGCACGATCGACCCGCAGACCCGCGTGCTTTACGCCATCGCCGTGGTCAACGACCCCTATGGTCAGGCAGCCGCCGAGAATGGCGCGCCGCTTCCCGTGGGCTTGTTCGTCGATGCCGAGGTCGAAGGCCGCACCGTGGAAAACGCCTACGTCATGCCGCGTTCCGCGCTGCGGGGCACCGACACGGTCTATGTCGCCGAAGCCGGGGGCACACTCGTCTTCCGTAACATCAGCGTGATTTCGTCCAGCCGCGACCGCCTGGTTGTCTCGGGCGATGTACATGAAGGCGAAATGGCGATCACCTCGCCGGTCCGGGCCGCATCCAACGGCATGCGGATCCGAACCCTGACCGCCGATGGCGAGGAATTGCCGGAGTTCAGCGCCGACCTCTCCGCTGAAGACGAAGAGGCCGAAGACGAAACCGAAACCGATGATGCAGGCGAGCAGGCAGCCAATCTCGCCAGCGCCGAATAGGGAATCGCGCCCAGCGCGAAGGAGACGGTCATGACCGACCCCAATCACCAGACCGAACACCGCGGCATCATTGCCTGGTGGGCCCAGAATTCCGTCGCCGCCAACCTGTTGATGTTGGTGGCCATTGTCGGCGGCGTCCTCGGATATTTCGCGATGAACCGGGAAGTCTTCCCGACCGCGACCATGCCGGGCGTCGAGATTTCGGTGGCCTGGCCGGGCGCATCGCCGCAGGAAGTCGAAGAGCAGATCATCCTGCGCATCGAGGAAGCGGTGTCCGACGTTGACGGCATCGACACGCTTTATTCCACGGCCCGGGAAGGTTCGGCCTATGTCCGGATCGAAGGCCGTAATTCGGTCGACACTCAGGAATTCGTGAACCAGATCGAACAGCGGGTGAATTCGGTCAACAACCTGCCGCCATCGTCCTATCGCCCGAACATTTCCCAGATGCGCGATCAGAACCAGATCGTGATCTTTGCAGTCCATGGCGACATGCCCCGCCGCGACCTGCAGCGTGTGGCCGAAGAAATCCGAGATGAAGTGGCGGCCCAGGTGCCTGGTGCCTCGCTCGTCGAACTGATGTCGGTCATTCCAGAGGAAGTCGCGATCGAAGTCGATCAGGAGGCCATGCGCCGCTACGGCCTGACCTTCGACGAGATCGCCCGCTCGGTGCGCTCCTCTTCGCTGAACGCCTCCGCCGGCAACGTCCGCACCGATATCGGCGACGTGCCTCTCACGGCGCGCCAGCTGGCGGATTCCGCGGAAGACTTTGAAGACATCATCATCCGCCAGACCTCGGCGGGCGGCACGATCCGCATCGACGACGTCGCCGAAGTCATGGACGGGCTTGTCGACGCCAACATCCACGGCACGTTCAACGGCCAGACGATGGCGCTGGTCTCGGTCATGTCGGGCGAGAACACCGACGTGGTGACCGTGTCCGATGGCGTCGCGGCCTACATCGAACGCAAGAATGCCGAGCTGCCGGACAATGTTCAGCTGACCTCCTGGCTCGACTCCTCGGACGATTACCGCGGCCGGATGGAGACCATCCTGTCGAGCGCCATCTTCGGCATGCTGCTGGTGATGCTGACCCTCATCCTCTTCCTCAGGCCCATCGTGGCGCTGTGGGTGACGGTAGGGATTGGCGTGGCCTTCCTGGGCGCATTCCTTGTGCTGCCGATGTTCGGCGTGACGCTGAACATGCTGTCGCTGTTCGCCTTCCTGATCGTAATCGGCATCGTCGTCGACGACGCCATCATTGTCGGCGAGAACATCCACAACCGCGTCGAACGCGGCGAAACCGGCCTGACCGCCGCCGTGGTCGGCACGCAGATGGTGCTGAAGCCCGTCATCTTCGCCGTCATCACGACGATGATGATGTTCGCGCCCTGGATGCTGCTGACCGGCCCCGTGGTCCAGTACACGGCCCAGATTTCGATCGTGGTCATCGCCGCGCTCGGCTTCTCGCTGGTCGAATCCCTGCTCATCCTGCCGGCTCACCTGTCGCACATGAAGCCGCAGGAAAACCGCGGCTTCTTCAAGCCTCTGCTCGACCTGCAGGAACGCATCGCCGACTCGATGGTCTGGTTCGCCCGGCACATCTATCGCCCGGTCGCGGTCTTTGCGGTCCAGCGCCGATACTCGACGCTCTTCTTCTTCATCGGTGTCTTCGTCCTGGCGATCGGCCTGCAGATGACCAACCGGGTCGGATCGGTCTTCATGCCGGAGATCGAGTCGACGATGATCCGGGTGAACATCACGCTGGCCGAAGGCACGCCCTGGAACCGGACCGAGCAGGTCCGCGCACAACTGGAGCGCGCCGAGGAAGAGACGCAGGCCTATTACGCCGAGATGTTCCCGGGCGAAGGCGACATGATCCAGGGCCGCGCCACGCTGGCCACCGATGGCGGCGTGCGCGCCTGGATCACCCTGCCCGAGCCCCCGGAACGTCCGGGTCACCTGCCGACCCGTGACGTGGCCCAGCAAATGCGCGAATTCCTCGGTCCGATCCCGGATGCCGAGGAAGTCCGCCTCGATACTTCTCTTGACGGCGGCGGCTCGTCTGTCCGCTTCGCGCTCAGCCATACCGATCTGGACGAGCTGCGCGCGGCGGCCGACGACCTGAAGGAAGAGTTGCGCAGCTACGACACGCTCTATGACGTGGTCGACAACCTGCAATCCTCGCTTGACGAACTTCAGTTCACCCTGCGCCCGGATGCCCAGGCGCTCGGTCTGACGCTGGCCGATGTGACCCGTCAGGTCCGCCAGGCTTTCTATGGCGAGGAAATCCAGCGCCTGCCCCGCAACGGTCAGGACGTCCGCGTGATGCTGCGCTTCCCGCGGGAAGCCCGGGCCTCGCTCGACACGCTGAACGATTTCCGTATCCGCACCGCGGACGGCCGCGAAGTCCCGCTCGCAACCATTGCCGACGTCGAATACGCGCCGGGTCTCAACCGGATCAGCCGCCGCGACCGCATGCGGACGGTGACCGTCAGCGCAGAGCTGACCGATCCGGCCGCGCGTCAGGAAGTCTCCCAGAATCTGGAGCAGAACTTCTTCCCGGAATGGGAACAGCGTCACCCTGGCGTCAGCCGCGAGGAGACCGGCGAGTCCGAAGGCCAGCGTGAGTTCATGGCCGAGCTTGTCCGGCTCGTCATCCTGATGCTGGGCGGCATCTACATCCTGCTCGCGATCGCGTTCAAATCCTACGCCCAGCCCTTCCTGATCCTGATTGCCATTCCGTTCGCTTTGGCCGGTGCCCTGTTCGGACACCTCGTCTTCGGGATCTCGTTCGGCCTGTTCTCCTACTTCGGGGTCGGGGCCGCGGCCGGGGTCGTGATCAACGACAACCTGGTCCTGGTCGACTTCGTGAACCGGCTCAGAACCAACGGCGTGGGGGCCTTCCAGGCACTGATCGACGCGGGTGTGCAACGCTTCCGCCCGATCATTCTGACCTCGGTCACGACCTTCCTTGGCATCCTGCCGATGATGGCCGAGACCTCGACCCAGGCGCAGTTCCTGAAGCCGATGGTCGTGGGTCTGGGCTTCGCGGTCGTGTTCGCCCTGTTCCTGACGCTCTTCCTCGTCCCGGCGATGTACGCCATCGGGGTGGACATCAAGCGCCACTTCGTGGGCGCCTGGACGGGCGTGCGTCAGCCGGGCATCGGGTCCAGCTATCACGAAACCAAGGATGGTCAGCCGGACATCGATGTCGGCACCATTCAACCGGCCGAGTAGGGCCAATCCTGAACGCCGGGCAGACCCCTCTGTCCGGCGTTCGCATTTGCAACTTGAGCAGCACCGCGTTCACTTCCGGCCCGCTCTGGGCTAGACGGTAGCGCAACAATCACCGGGCAAGTGGCCCGGCAGGTGGGAGAGACTTCATGAGGAAACTGCTTCTGAGCGGCGCGTGTCTCGCGCTTCTGGCGGCGTGCGGCGAACCGACCGCGACCGACGAAACCAACACGCCCGAACAGGTGACGATGGAAGAAACCGGCGGCGAACAGACCGCAATGGCCGGTGACGCCGAGATCGGCGACTGGGGCTTCGACCAGACGGGTATGGATACCGCTGTCGATCCCGGTGACGACTTCTATCGCTACGCCAACGGCGCCTGGCTCGACCGGACGGAAATTCCGTCCGACCTGTCGAACTACGGCATGTTCACGGAATTGTCGCTCGAGGCCGAAGAGCAGATCGAGGACATCATCGTCGACCTGCAGAACGAGAACCCGGCCGACGGTACCGTGGAGCAGAAGGTCGGCGACCTCTATGCCAGCTGGATGGACACCTCGACCCTCGACGAGCGCGGCCTGGCGCCGATCATGCCGCTGATCGAGGAGATCAATGCTGCCGAAACGCACGACGATTTCGCGGCGCTGATGTCGACCCTTCACCACCAGTCCATGTTTGGCGCGGGCATCATCCCCGATCCGGCCGACACGACCCGCTATACGGTCTTCGTCGGTCAGGGCGGACTCGGCCTGCCGGATCGCGACTACTATCTCAACGAAGACGATCGCTTTGCGGAATACCGCTCGGGCTACCGCGACTATATCGCGCGGATTTTCGATCTCGCGGGGATCGACAATGGCCAGGCGCGCGCTGACGCCATTCTCGATCTGGAAATCCGGATCGCCCAGGTCCACTGGACGCAGGAAGACAGCCGCGACATCCAGCGCATCTACAACCCGATGCCGCTGTCGCAGCTTGCGGAACTGGCCCCGCAATTCAACTTCCAGCAGGGCTTCAACGGTCTCGGCATCGGCGGTGTGGAAAGCTATCTCGTCGCCCAGCCAAGCGCGATCGAGGGCACCGGCACGATCTTCGCCGAAACTCCGGTCGATGTTCTGCGCGACTACATGACCTTCCACCTCCTGAATTCGAACACCAACGCCCTGCCGCTGGCCTTCGACCAGGCCAGCTTCGAATTCTTCGGCCGCGAGTTGAACGGCACCGAGGAGCAGCGCGAGCGCAACCGCCGCGGTGTGAACCTCGTCGGCGGTTCGCTCGGTGAGGCGGTCGGCCAGATCTATGTCGAGCGTCACTTCCCGCCGTCCTCCAAGGACCAGATGGAAGACCTCGTCGCGAATCTGGTCGCGGCGTTCGAGGAACGCCTCGAAAACCTCGACTGGATGGACGACGAGACGCGCGAGCAGGCGCTGTTGAAACTGTCCACCTTCGAGCCGCGCATCGGCTACCCGGACGAATGGACGGATTACTCGAACCTGCAGATCGAGGCCGGTGATCTGTTCGGCAATCTCCAGCGCATCGCCGAATTCAACTGGAATGAGCAGGTCGCAGACCTGGCCGGACCGGTGGACCGCAACGAGTGGCCCTACCCGCCGCAGACGGTGAACGCGTCCTACAACCCGCTGATGAACCAGATCACCTTCCCGGCCGGCATCCTGCAGCCGCCCTTCTTCGACCCGAACGCCGATGCGGCGATCAATTACGGTGCCATCGGCGCGGTGATCGGTCACGAAATCGGCCACGGCTTCGACGACCAGGGCCGCCGCTTCGACGAGCAGGGCCGCATCCGCGACTGGTGGAGCACGGCCACGAACGCCCAGTTCGAAGAACGCTCGTCGCGTCTCGGTGCCCAGTACGACACCTACTCGCCGATCGAAGGCATGAATGTGAATGGCACCTTCACCATGGGCGAGAATATCGGCGACCTTGGCGGTGTTCAGATGGCCTACTCGGCCTATCAGCGCCATCTCGACAGCTGCTGCGGCGGCGAAGCGCCGGTGATCGACGGCATGACCGGCGATCAGCGTTTCTTCCTCGCCTGGGCCCAGGTCTGGCGCCGCCTCTATCGCGAGGACAATCTGCGCGCCCGTCTGACAACGGATCCGCACAGCCCGTCGCAATACCGCACCAACGGCGTGGTCCGGAATCTGGACGAATGGTATGAGGCATTCGACGTCGGTCCCGACGACGCGCTTTACCTGCCGCCGGAAGAACGCGTGAAGATCTGGTAGGTCACCGGCCTGTCAGAATGAGGATCAGGGCCCGGCAGAAATGCCGGGCCTTTTTCGTTCACCGGCCGTGCGCACTGGCCCCTCCCCTTTGCCCGGAAGGCCATTTGCACTAGATGGGGCGCAGGAAATCACTCCTGGGGAGAATTGAAATCATGAAGGCAAAATGGCTTGGCGGCGTGTGCGCCGCTCTGCTGCTCGCGGCCTGCAGTGAGCCGGCAGAGACGCCGGAAAACACGGACGCGGCAGCGCAAACCGAAATCGACGAAACGACCACCGCGGACGCCACGGCTTCGGCCCAAGGCGAGCCGCGTTTCGGCACGTTCGGCTTCGACGCAGCAGGCATGGACACCTCCGTATCTGCCGGCGACGACTTCAGCCGCTTCGCCAATGGCGGCTGGATCGACTCGACCGAAATTCCGGCCGACCGGTCCGCCTTTGGCATGTTCACCGTCCTCTCGCTCGAGGCCGAGGACCATGTCGAAGCCATCATCACCGAGGCCCAGGCCGCGGCGGGCGAAGCGGGTTCGAACACCCAGCTCGTCGGCGACCTCTACGCCAGCTGGATGAATGCCGACGCCATCGAGGCCGCCGGGCTCGATCCGATCCAGCCCTTCCTGGCGGAGATCGCGGCGGTAGAAACGCATGACGATGCGGCCGCGCTGTTCAACTCGGTTCATCACCAGAGCCCGTACGGCTTCGCCGTCTGGGCCGACCCGGCCAACCCCGAAGCCAATGCGCTGCGCCTCTTCCAGGGCGGGCTCGGCATGCCGAACCGCGACTATTATCTCAGCGAGGACGAGCGCTTCGTCGAATACCGCAACGCCTATCGCGACTACATTGCGCGCATTCACGAACTGGCGGGAATCGCCGACGGCGAGGCCAAGGCCGATGCCATCATCGCGTTCGAAACCCGCATCGCCGAGGCGCACTGGACCCGCGAACGTTCCCGCGAAGTGACCGAGACCTACAATCCGATGCCCGTCGCCGATCTCGACGCACTGGCACCGGCCTTCAACTTCCCGGAAGGCATGGACGCCCTCGGCATCGATGTCGATCAGGTCATCGTCGTGCAGCCCAGCGCGATCGAGGACACGGCCCGGATCTTCGCCGAAACCGACATCGCGACGATCCGCGACTATCTCGCCTTCCACTTCATCTCCGACCGGGCCAGCTGGCTTCCGGCGGCGTTCGACGAGGCGAGCTTTGCCTTCTTCAACCAGACGCTGAGCGGTCAGCAGGAACAGCGGGCGCGCAACAAGCGAGGCGTTCAGCTCGTCGGCGGCGCGCTTGGCCATGCCGTCGGCCAGATCTACG
Source organism: Hyphobacterium sp. SN044 (assembly GCF_021864465.1). GTDB lineage: Bacteria > Pseudomonadota > Alphaproteobacteria > Caulobacterales > Maricaulaceae > Hyphobacterium. The sequence goes on along the minus strand of NZ_JAKKUV010000004.1, from coordinate 212,234 downwards.
TCCAGCGCCACTTCCCGCCCTCCTCCAAGGAGCAGATGGAAGGCCTGGTCGAGAACCTGATCACGGCCTTCCGTGGCCGTCTCGAAAACCTCGAATGGATGGATGACGAGACACGTCAGCAGGCCCTGGAGAAGCTCTCCACCTTCGAGCCGCGCATCGGCTACCCGGAAATCTGGGACGAGTATGACGGCCTCGAAATCGCGTCGGACGACTATTTCGGCAACCGCATCCGCATGTCGGAATTCGCCTGGGCCGAGCAGCTGGAAGACCTCTCCCAGCCGGTCGATCCGCGCGAATGGAGCTGGCCGCCGCAAATCGTCAATGCGAGCTACAACCCGCTTCAGAACCAGATCACCTTCCCGGCTGGCATCCTGCAGGCCCCCTTCTTCGATCCGAACGCCGACCCGGCGATCAATTACGGCGCCATCGGCGCGGTGATCGGTCACGAGATCGGTCACGGCTTCGACGATCAGGGCCGCCGCTATGATGCTGAAGGCCGCCTGCGCGACTGGTGGACCACCGAGACCAATGCCCGCTTCGTCGAGCGGTCCGACCGTCTCGTCGAGCAATACAATGAATTCTGCCCGCTCGAGGGACAGTGCGTCAGCGGACGCCTGAGCCTCGGCGAGAATATCGGCGATCTCGGCGGCATGCAGATGGCCTACACGGCGTGGCGCAACTACGCCGAAGCCAACTACCCGAACGGCGAAGCCCCGGTCATCGACGGCTTCACTGGCGACCAGCGCTTCTTCCTGGCCTGGGCGCAGGTGTGGCGGATCATGTACCGCGAAGACGCGCTGCGCGCGCAGCTCGTCAATGGTCCGCACTCCCCGGGCATGTACCGCATCAACGGCGTCGTGCGGAATCTCGACGCCTGGTACGACGCCTTTGGCGTCACCGAAGGCGATGCGCTCTACCTGCCGCCGGAAGAACGCGTCCGGATCTGGTAACAGGCCCGCACGTGGCAATGAACGAGGCCCGGCAGTAATGCCGGGCCTTTTTCTTGGCCGGCACGGGAACTTTTCTCGACGTTGCGCGTCTTTAGGCGGCGGCAAATGATTGCCCCGCCTGGATCAACACGGGAGATTTTCGCGATGAAGAAGTGGATCGCCTTTCTGCTTGCCGCGTCTTCGCTGACGCTTGCCGCCTGCAATACCGTGCAAGGTATTGGCCGCGATGTCGAAGCCACGGGCGACGCCATCGAGGACGCCGCCGATTGATCACGACGGCGTGAAAACCGGGCCGGACGGGCAAGCCAGGCCCGTCCGCGCTTGTTCTTAACAGTTTGTTCAGTTGTCACCCCGCTCTCGCGGGCTACCCTCCCGGTTTGATTTTCATACCCGATGGGGAGGGTTTCTTCCGATGAAGACCTATTGGCTTGGCGGCGTCTGTGCCGCTCTGCTTCTTGCCGCGTGCAGCGAACCGGTCGATGCGCCGGCCGAGAACACCGAGGACACCGCCTCCGGCGCGGCAATGACGGACGGCACGTCCGGCACCGATACCGTCATGGCCGAAGCCGATCCGCGCCTCGGCGAATTCGGCGTCGAGACGCAGCACATTTCCGAAACCGTCGACCCGGGTGATGACTTCTTCACCTACGTCAACGAAGGCTGGCTCGAAACCGCCGAATACCCGCCCGGCTTCTCGAGCCTGAACGGCTTCACGGAACTCTATCTGGAAACCGAAGCCCGCATCGAAGAGATCATCCAGCGTTCGGCCAACGGCAATCCCGCCCCCGATACGCCGGAATACCAGATCGGCACGCTGTACAACGATTTCCTGAACACCGACCGGATCGAGGAGCTGGGTCTGACCCCGCTCCAGGCCGATATCGACGGCATCCTCGCCTCCGAGACGCACGAGGACATCGCACGCTGGTTCGGCCGCCCGTCGCAGATGTCGATGTTCTCCATGGGCGTCACGATCGATCCGGGCGACCCGACCCGCTACGTGATCTCGACCGGCCAGGCCGGCCTGGGCCTTCCGAACCGCGACTATTATCTGCGTGAGGACGATCCCTTCCCGGGTCACCGCGAAGCCTATGTCGACTACATGACCGGCCTGTTCGATCGCGCCGGCATCGACAATGGCCGCGAACGCGCTGAGGACATCCTCGCGCTCGAAACCGCCATCGCGGAAATCCACTGGGACCGTGCCCAGGTCCGCGACCGCATCGCGAACTACAACCTGATGACCGTCGACGAGCTGATCGAGTTCGCGCCGGGCTTTGATTGGCGGGCCTTCCTCGAGGAAGAGGACGTGGCCGGTCAGGAAGAGATCATCGTCAACACCGACACGGCGGTTCAGGCGCTCGCCCAGCTCTTCTCCGAGACGCCGGTCGAGACGCTGCGCTCCTACCTCGCCTTCCACTTCATCGACAATCACACGGCGATGCTGCCGGAAGCGTATGACACCGCCTCCTTCGAATTCTACGGCCGCCGTCTGAATGGCACCGAGGAACAGCGCCCGCGCGAACTGCGCGCCGTGCAGTTCGTGAACGGCCAGCTCGGCGAGCTGATCGGCCAGGTCTATGTCGAGGAGCATTTCCCGCCGGAATATCGCGAGCAGATGACCGAGCTCGTGGAATATCTCCGCCGGGCCTTCGCCGACCGCCTCGAAACCCTTGAGTGGATGGATGACGAGACCCGGGCCGAAGCCTTCGACAAGCTCGAAGCCTTCATCCCGAAGATCGGCTATCCGACCCAGTGGCGCGACTATTCCTCGATCGAGATGGAGCCGGGCCAGCTGATCGCCAACTCCAACGCGGTCGGCGACTGGGGCCGGGCGGATTCCCGCTCCCGTCTCGGCGGACCGATCCGCCAGTGGGAGTGGTTCATGAGCCCGCAGACGGTCAACGCCTACTACTCGTCCCAGCGCAACGAGATCGTCTTCCCGGCCGCCATCCTGCAGGCCCCCTTCTTCGATCCGCATGCCGACATGGCCGTGAATTTCGGCGCCATCGGCGGTGTGATCGGCCACGAGATGGGCCACGGTTTCGACGACCAGGGCAGCCGTTCCGACGGCACCGGCCTGCAGCGCAACTGGTGGACCGAATTCGCCCGCAACGAGTTCGAATCCCGCACCGCCGTGCTCGAGGAGCAGTATAATGGTTTCTGCCCGATCGAGGGCGACTGCGTCCGCGGCGCCCAGACGATGGGCGAGAATATCGGCGACCTCGGCGGCCTTTCGATCGCGCTTCACGCCTACCGCATGTATCTCGAGGATCATGGCGGCGGCGAGGAGATCGACGGCTTCACCCCGGAACAGCGCTTCTTCATGGGCTGGGCCCAGGTGTGGCGCGGCATCCAGACCGAGGACTCCATGCGCAACCGGCTGATCACGGGCGTGCACAGCCCCAATCAGTACCGGGTCAATGGTGTCGTGCGGAACATGGACGCCTGGTATGACGCCTTCGGCGTGACCGAGGAGGATGCGCTCTACCTCGCCCCGGAAAACCGGGTCTCGATCTGGTAGACCGCACGCAGAACTGGTGAACGGCCCGGCCCCCAACGCCGGGCCGTTTGCTTTTTTGCCCAAGCCGTTGCAATTCAGGCGCGGGCAGGAAGGAAGACCAATGCGCGTTCTCGTTACGGGTGGAGCCGGTTTCATCGGATCGGCGGTGGTGCGCCGTCTCGTCTCCGAGGGCCACGACGTTCTGAATTTCGACCTGATGACCTATGCCGGCGACGAGCGCGCTGTCGCGATATGCGCCGGCAAGCCCAACTATGGTTTCGTCAAAGGTGACGTCGCCGACCCGGCCGCGGTCTCGGCGGCGTTCGAGAGTTTCCAGCCCGAATACGTCATGCATCTCGCCGCGGAAACGCATGTCGATCGCTCGATCGACGGACCGTCAGCCTTTATCCGCACGAATTTGACCGGCACTGCCGTGATGCTGGAATGCGCGCTGGCCTACTGGAAATCGCTATCGCAATCGGCGCGCGCCGCCTTCCGGATGCTGCACGTCTCGACCGACGAGGTCTATGGCTCGCTCGGACCCGACGACCCCGCCTTTCTCGAAACGACGCCCTATGCGCCGAACAGTCCCTATGCCGCCTCGAAGGCCGGGGCGGACCATCTCGCGCGGGCCTGGCAGGTCACCTATGGCCTGCCCGTGGTGATCTCGAATTGTTCGAACAATTACGGGCCGTTCCAGCACCCCGAAAAGCTGATCCCGACCGTGATCCGCAAGGCGCTCGCCGGCGATCCGATCCCGGTCTATGGCCGCGGCGAGAACGTCCGCGACTGGCTGCATGTTGACGATCACGTCACCGGCCTGCTGGTGGCCATGACGCGCGGCACGCCGGGCGAGAAGTACAATTTCGGGGGCAATGCCGAACGCAGGAATATCGATCTCGTCCGCGAGCTTTGCCGCCAGATCGATGATGCCTTCCCCGCGCCGGACGGCCCCCGCGCCGACCGGATCCAGTTCGTTACTGATCGCCCCGGCCATGACCACCGATATGCAGTCGATGCCGGCAAGGCGAAGGCGGAACTGGGCTGGACTCCCGCCACCCCCCTGAACGAAGGATTGCGCGCAACCGTGGCTTGGTATCTGCAGAACCCGGCATGGCTGGCGCGCGATCCGTCCGAATTGGCACGGCTCGGCCTCGGCCGCGGCGATGCGGCAGCGGAATAGGAATTCACGACGATGGCGGCACCCTGGAAAGGCCTGATCCTGGCGGGCGGCACCGGCAGCCGCCTCTATCCGCTGACCCATGCGGTGAACAAGCACCTGCTGCCGGTCTACGACAAGCCGATGATCTACTACCCGCTGACGACGCTGATGCTCGCGGGGCTCAAGGATTTCGTCATCGTCTCCAGTCCGGACTCGCTCTCCCAGATCAAGGCGCTGCTCGGCGATGGCCGCCAATGGGGGCTGAGCTTCGCCTACGCCGCACAAGACCGGCCGGGCGGGATCGCCGAAGGGTTTCGCGTTGCTGCCAACGAACTCGAAGGCCACCGCGTCGCCCTCATTCTCGGCGACAACATCTTCTACGGCGACGGTCTGTCGAAACGCGTCCAGGAAGCCACGAAGCTGGAAAAAGGCGCGACCATTTTCGGCTATGAAGTTGCCGACCCCAGCGCCTTCGGCGTCGTCGAGGTGGACGCCAAGGGCAAGGCCATCTCGCTGGAAGAGAAGCCGAAAAAGCCGAAATCGAACCACGCCGTGCCCGGCCTGTATTTCTACGACGAATCCGTCCTCGACATGGCGTGGGATCTCAAGCCCTCGGCCCGGGGCGAACTCGAAATCACCGACATCAACCGCGCCTATATGGAGCGCGGCGACCTGAATGTGATGCTGATCGGACGCGGCGTGGCCTGGCTTGATGGCGGCACCCATGCCGACCTGTTCGAGGCTTCGCAATTCATCAAGGTGGTCGAGGAACGCACGGGCCTGAAGGTCGCCTGCCCTGAGGAAATCGCCTACCGGATGAAATTCATCGACCGCGCGCAATTCGCCGAACTGGTCGATGAATCCCCGAAGACCGAATACCAGCGCTATCTGAAACGCCTCCTGAAATCGCTCTGACGCGACAACGGGAACGCCTCATTCCAGTCCCGCACCTTCTTTTTGCGCCCCCGTGTTCAAGACGAGGCCGCTGCATTACCGCGCTTCATTCCCGCCCCGGCTTCGGGGAGGCAAACCGGGCGAAATGGGCCACGGCACGGCCGAACGCCCGGATGGGCTTGAGGATCAATCGAAAGGGAAATGGCGCGCCCGAAAGGATTCGAACCTCTGACCCCCAGATTCGTAGGGCGATTTGGGGCGTTATCTGACGATATTTCTCAATCTCTGGAGATAGATAAGCTACTGATTCCTATTGCATAAGGCGACTTTGTCGTTAGACCACCATATCCACGAATTTACGCGCGGTGCGCCCATGGTGCGCCCACGAAACGCGGGGATAGACGGCGATGCCAAGGCTCACGAAACGCCTGGTCGAGGCGATCCCAGGCTCCAGGCAACCGACCTATGTCTGGGATGATCAGTTGAAAGGATTCGGGGTCCGCACCGCGGCGAACGGGGCGAAATCCTATCTCGTTCGCTACCGCGCCGGGATCGGGCGACGGGCTCGGCAACGAAAGATAACAATCGGCCGGCACGGGTCACCCTGGACCGTCGAGACCGCGCGAAAGGAGGCGCTTCGAATCCTTTCGAGTGCTGCGCATGGAGAAGATCTCCTCGACCTCCGCCAAACAAAGAACGCGGAGCTCCGCTTTGCCGAACTCGCCGAGAAGTACATCACCGAGCACGCCATTCCGAACAAGAAGCCGTCGTCGGTTCGCGAAGACCAGCGGCTTTTCAGAACCACGCTGTTGCCGAGATTTGGTTCACTACGCGTTTCGGAAATCTGCGAGCGCGACATCCTGAAACTTCACTCGGATCTCGCCGGCACGAAGTCCAAGGCGAACCACTGCCTTTCCCTGCTCTCCAAGATGTTCAATCTTGCCGAGACTTGGGGATACCGCGAACGCCGCACCAACCCGTGCTACACGATCAGGAAATACAAGGTCGCACCGCGCGAGCGCTTCCTGAGCAAGGAAGAAATCGGCCGGCTCTTCTCGGTGCTTTCCCAAGAGGAGGAGATCGGCGGCACCCACCCCCACGCAATTACGATCTTGCGCTTGCTGATGCTCACCGGAGCACGAAAAGGCGAGATCATCTCACTCGAATGGAGTGAAATTGATCTCGACCGCCGGACCATCACCAAGAAGGACACGAAGACCGGTCGAAGAACCATGCCGATCAGCCAACCGGTGATCGACATCTTGTCAAACCTTGAGCGGCAGGTGGGGTCGCCTTTCGTATTCCCGGCAGCTCGCGGTGACAGTCATTTCCAGGGCCTGACCAAGGAATGGCTCAAGATACGCAGGCGCGCGGGTCTGGAAGACGTCAGGATTCACGACTTGCGTCACACCTTTGCCAGTCTCTCGATCGCGAGCGGTGTCTCGATCGCCGTCCTCAGCAAGTTACTGGGGCACGCTTCGATCACGACAACGGAGCGGTATGCGCACCTGACGAATGACCCGGTCCGCAAGGGTGCAGAAGAGGTGGGGACCGTTCTTTCTAGCTGGCTGATGAACTGACTCGTCGAACCGACGCTCTACAAAAAGAGCCTGAGAGGACCTAGCGTCAGGCTGTATTCAAAAGGGCGAAGAGCGACTTTCGATCGAGGAGCATGTTACGCTTTTCACAGCTCGTTTCCGCAGTGAACAAACAACCGTGACACGAGGCGCCAAACCCGGAAAAATCATCGTTCGCGATTGGGGTTGGGCTCGTTGAGCAAATCGGATCGTTCCCGCAGATCTCTATTCGTTCAAGGCCTCTGCGGACCAATTCCGGCACACGATCGGCCAGCTGAAGTAGGCCACCAAGCGTGCCCTGAGATCCGCTGCCTGCGGCATAGATTAGAACACCAATTTTCGAGATGCGGGAAGCGCCAGGCGAAGAAAGCGCATATATTCGTTCACTCAGTGACGTAGAGGGATATCCAGCGTCCAACGCTATTTGTTCCATGAGCATGTGAGACAGAGAGTGCGCAAACACATACGCGTGCCCCGGATACTCGCTTCGGTCGGGCTGCTTTTGTTTCCACACCAAATACCGTTGTTCAACTTTTTCAAAGTGCGTTCGGGCGTGGGTCGAATCCAGCTTTTGGGAAAACCAATCTGGATCGATTTGCAGAAAAAAGCCCTCTCCAAACTGTTCCATTGCAGGAAGCCATCGGATCTGCTCATCCAACGGCTGACCTCGTACCTGGAGGTTGATTTCCTCAAACGTCTCATCAAAAGGGGAATTTGCGGGCTCCAAACGCGTAAAACCGTACAAGGCAGTTACTACGCATAGTCGGCTCATCGCGACGATGTCACGAATGAAGCCAGTGTCGATGATATCGCGCCCGATCCAATCCGGGCGCGGTACCCGCCACCCTGTTAAGCGCGCATTCAACCCGTCCGAGCCAATCTTTGGTGCTGAGGCGAAAAGCTCAAATTCGGCTTCTTTTGGATGCTGGACGATGGGGCTTGCAGCTGCCTCAGCGCCTTCTTTCGCACGAACAGTTTGAATCGCCTTCCATATCTCTTCATGGGAGTATCCAGAAAACGCTTGGCGAACATCTTCTTCGCTGAACTTCAGTGCGATAGCCACTTCGCTCACGTTTTCCGCGCTTTTCAATCTCGGGTATTGGGCGATGACCATCTCAAGGTCGTCCGGGTCTTCTGGTAGAGCGATCAGGCTCAGGATCTGGCTGTAATAGTTGTTGATGGCCCCTCTCGTCATGGGCACTAGGGTTTCATCACAGCCTTCATCCCGCTTTCCCTCAAGCCAAGAGCGACGCCCGACGCATGGGCCCAGAGTCCCAGCCCCTGCATACAACTCGCTAAGTGGTCGCCGAGCACCGCAGTCACAAAGAATATCGATATATTGGGGATCGCTTCCTGAGCTCCGGTCCTCCAACCACATGTCTTGCTGACAATTTTTATCGGGCGCGCTGACGTGAACAAACCACCGCCAGTCGATGTCCTGAACATGGCCGTTCTTGCAGGCACCGACCCACCGGACCGGCGTTTTAGTCGTATTTTTCCGCTGTCGCTCGTTTGCTGTATACCGCTCAAGCTTTTGCTTTGTTGCTTCTGCCCCAGTTGCACCCGCGTGCGTCACCGTAACCCAGCGAGGAAAAATAACGGCCGGAATGGCGGGTGCGTCACCCCGATTGACCGCTTCCTCATTGAGCGGCGGCTCCCATAGTTCCAGCTCCGCATCTTCCGCTAGCCAGCTCCCCCCCTCGGCGTTCTCAAGGAGCTTTTTGAGATAGTAGACGAGGCGACGCTCGCGAATTTTTCGCGGCTTGTACTTGGGCCAAGAACCTAGACCGCGAATCATAACTGATGATTTAGGCAGGTCGACAATTGAGCCCGGTCCAAAGGTCTGAATGAGCTGCGCCAGTCTGATTTCGTCTTCCGCCATACTCACGCGCCCTTCGCCAAGTATTCTTCGATCTCGATAGCGACCCCGGGCTGCACATCCCGCATCGACCAGCCGGCCTCGAACAGCCTGAACTCATCCCTAAGTTTGGAAAGGTCCTGTAGTGGCGAGTGCATCAGCCCGGCATCATCCGGTTGGTGGGTATCCCAGTTGAGGCCTTCGCCCTCGCGATCGGCGGTGATGGCCATCCACGCCGCAATCAAGCGGTCGAGGTCAGCATTGCAGTCGAACCTTGAGGAAAGAAACGCGCTGGCTTGCTGCACGGCTGGGTGCTCTTCGTTGATCGCCTGCGCCCCTCTCGGCGGTGTTAGATCTGGATCCAAGTGCCTGACCAGTCCTGCGAAGACCGCCCCGAGTGCTCGATCCAGCGCGCCAGGGGCATTCGGCGTGACGCTTGTTGCTTCAACGGCGCGATAAAAAGCCTGGTGATAGGTCTCAAAATCTTCGTAATGCGCGCGATCGCGTGCGCGGTGCATGTTGAGAATAACGGCAACCAGGCCAGGTCGTTCATCGTCTCGGCCGACGCGGCTGGTGGCCTGGATGTATTCGGCGGCGCTCTTGGGCTGATTTTGTACCAACATCAGCCCCAGCCTGGAGATGTCGAGACCGACGGAAATCATGTTGGTCGCCAGCGCGACATCGAGGGGCTTGGGGCCTTTTGTTTCCTTGCCACCAAAAGACAGCGCCAGGCGCTGCTTGGTTTCAGCGACCTTGTCCGTTGAATCCCGGGAAGTAAGTTCCTCGGGTGCCCCGATCTGACGCCCAGCAAAAGCGCTTTCAGAAACGTCCTGTCCGGATCTAAGGCGCCTGACATTCCAATCTCGAAGGTTCGACGAAACCTCGTCCTCAACGATGCGCCTGGTCGCGCCAAGCTCGCGCAGCGCATTGAAATAACAAAGGGCCGTCATGTAGGGGTCTGCAGGGTTCTTTTCGCCCGCTGCAGACGCAGAATCGAACGCCTTTTGAGCCGCGGCCAACAAAGGCACGACGGTTCGCAGGTAGACCTTTCTTGGGCCAACACCGAGCGCGCTGATGCCGAAATATTGCCGCTGCCGGCTGGGATCTTCGCGGACAATCGCGAAATAGCTGTCCTTTCGGCTAATGCCCGGTGGCGGGAAGATCGCGGTCTTGTCCCGGCCAAACAGCTTCTTGATCTGGTCGTCGGCCCGCCGCACAGTCGCGGTCGAGGCGATGATCTTGGGGCCTCGCAGCCGTCCATTGATCTTGCGGCTGGCAAGGCGGTCGATCACCGCTTCATAGAGGCCGGCAATTGTTCCGAGCGGTCCCGAGATCAGGTGAAGCTCGTCCTGGATGATCAAGTCGGGGGGCGGCAGGCACTGACGCTGCGGGTCGAGGAGCTTTCCAACGCCTGGGCTGTCAGCACCATAGAAAGTCAGGTGTTTTGGATTGTCGGCGGATTCGATACGGTCCACGTGGCCGAAAAAGCGTCCAATTTCGCCGCGCCGCGGCAGCGCGGCAAACTTGTCGACCGTCGCGACGATGAAGGCGGGAAGGCGGTCATATATCTCTTCATCGACCGCAAGGACCGGCAGTCCACCGTTCGCAGCGCTAAAGTCGCACTCCAGGTTGCCGCAATTGATGAGCATACGTTTGCCCGCGATCTTGTAAGTGTCGCGGTCGAACGCCGTCCCGCACCATGGGCATTCTGTAATCGGTGCTGGTGACCCACCGCGCTTACTACGGTACCATTCGATCTTTCCATGGGCGTTTTTGGGTGGTGATCGGTCCTGCTCGCCTCGTCCGCCAATTTTGTTGGGTGTCGCTCCGGACCCGACCCATAGGCCTATTTCAATCGGCGCTTTGCCGAGAAGTTCCTGGCCTCGTTCATCTTTCCACGCGTCGGAGCGGCGCAGGAGCTCAAGTGCGCAGATCATGGCCGCGGCTCGGCCGAGCTGGTCGAGGGTCAGGAGCCGCAAGGTGTAGCGCATGATCACGCTGACGCCGCTTCCCAGCCAATCGGTATTGTCGAGACGGCGAAGCGCAATCTGATAGGCAGCAAGGCCGAGATAGGCCTCTGTCTTGCCGCCGCCTGTCGGGAAGAAAAGCAGATCGACGATGGACCGGTCATCGCTGAGCTTGTCCGTCATCCCGCGCAGATTGAGAAGAATGAAAGCGAGCTGGAACGGGCGCCAGCCCGGATTTTCGATCCCACGAGTATTCTCGAGATAAGACTTGATGGCCAGATTCATCGCCTTGAACGCCAGCCGCGCATTATGGCTCGTTCGAAGCAGTTCGACGCCGGCGACCATGCGCTCGTGTGCGGCGCGCTGGTTTGCCACAAGCGTCTCCGCGATCTCGCGCCGCCTTGGAATATCGAGCTTCCCGATCTCGCTTTGCTGAGACGAGATGAAGTCCGCCAGGTAAGCGGCTGGAAAGCGCGCAAGCGTATCTGCAAGTTCGTCAGGGCGTTCGGTGAGCTCGGCCAGTCGGCCCATATTGAATTCGCTGAGCGCAACCAGGTCGGTATTCTGATCAACTTTCTCGACGTGCACGGCCGGCAACGGGTCGCTCCAGACGCGCCCCGCCCGGTCGCCCTCCAGGAGGTCATGACCCGTCCCTACATTCCGCCCGCCGACAAAGCGCAGAATGTCGGAATAATGGAGGTCATGGAGCCGTAGATCGAAATCCTCCGCGGTGAAGCCGCTCATGTCGGGATTGCCTATGAAACCACTGGCAGTCTTCAGCGTCAGACCGACCTGGAAGATGTTGGAGACATCCTTGAAGCGGTTCGCGGCGGTTCGCTTGTTGACCACGAAAACAGTCAGGCTGATCGCGCGCGGCCAGTCTGCCCGATCCGACGGGCGCGGCAATTTACATTCCTGGGCCACCAGGTGCAGGACCACACCACCGCCGGAAAGGCTCGGCGCAGCAGATCCCTCCAGCAGCAGCTCAATCCCCCCCGGATTCGCAAGCGCGCGATCAATGTCCTGACGTGAAATGCTCCGCTCAATCGTCCTCGGGTCGCGCTTCCAGCTGATCTCGTCGGCGACGGATTTGGGGGCACCCTTCAGGATGTCTTCGCTGATCGGCGGCTCCGGAATGTAATTGGCAAAACGGACTGAGGCGTCGACCTGTTGGCAATCGGGATCGACGAAAACCGTCAGGCCGAGGCTGGAAGGTTGAATGCGCCGCTTTTGCACATGGCTGCGCCCGCCATCCTCGTCATCCTGCGCAGGGGCATTGGCGTCATCCTGCTCCTCACCGAAAAGCTCAGACTCCAGGCCTTGCTCATCCGCATCGCTTACCATCGCGACTTCATCTGCGGGCACCAGAAAGCCGAAAAGATAGAAGGATGACGGCCGGATGCCGGAGCGCAGCGCCTCCTGGTTTGCCATATGGTCGTCATGCGCGAAATGGCGCGTATCCGGACCGAACACGTCGCCGCGAAGCGCGGCGAGAAGATGCTCGCGAACATCGGCCGAGTTTGAAAATGCCTGGTCGGTCATAGAAGCGTCCCCTTCCCTTCAACCTGTAGGACAGGGGCTTTCTTCTTGCCAGTGCCGCCCCGTTTTTCGGCGGCGGCGCGTTCCTTGTTGAGCGCCAGCAGTCGGGCGAGCACCTTGTCGCGGAAAGGGGCGGGCCAGAACAGACGTTTCTGATAGGCAAATTCCGGTTCGTCATCCTCGGTCAGGAAGCGCGGTGCGAATTCCGCGCCGGGGGCGCAGAGATCAGCTAGATCGTCCCAGCCATAGGCGCGCAACACCGCATCATCCATCTCGCCATGCAGGCGGCGCAGAGTCTCGATGTCGGCGGCGTTGTCGAGCGGATTGTGGAAGCGGTTATAGGTTTTGGTCAGGCCTTCCTGCCGGGTTTTCATCAGGTCGGCGCGGTGGGTGAGATAGCGGCTGGCGATGGCTTCAAGCGCGGCATTCTCGCGGAAACCCTGCGGCATGGGGAAGGTCTGGAAGCAATCGGTTGGCGCGTAACGCAGATCGTCCTTCATGCTGGAACTCAGCAAGCGCGCCCAAACTTCGTGGACGCGTGATTGTAGCACTGTTAACGCTTGATCGAACTCAAGCGCTATGACGACAATCGCATTGGCGAAAATCGCATCCGAAGCCAATTTGCTGAATGCGACGTGAGTTGCAGTAAAGTTCGTGGCAATGATGAAAGGTTGCGCCTGAATGGCATCATAAAGCCCCTTCGCTTGCTCACCAAATTTCCACCAATTTTTCCTCCTCGCGTCCCTTTTGTCTTTTGTCCTGTCTGGAAGAACGCGCTCTTCAACAATTTCAATGAGTTCGGGGTGAGTTGCCTTTGCCTGGGGTAGCGACAAGTTGTTCAAGTCCATGACGAGACGATCTGAGGACTGATCAAATCGGCCCATCACGTCCTCACCCGTGACAAACTTCCTAATGACGCCGGCGTTCGCTGGGTTCTGAGCAATCACGTCTTTGGCCCGTGAAACGGGTTCGCACTTTCCCGCTTCAGCTCCAACATCATCAAACAGAAAGCCATAACCATGGAGCTCCGAGCCCTTGAATGATCTTCGTAAATTTTCCTCCAGCACGGCGGGCGTCTCATCCTGATCGCCCTCGCGCAGGAAGGCGGAGATCCGAGCAACGGGCCGGCCGTCCAGTTCCGGCGCTGGCCACGCCCCCTCGCCTTTGCCTGTGTGCACCGTCGAGACCACCACAGCCGCCGCGCCCGGCCATTTCACCCGCCGCTGTGCCCGGTAGATGCCGCCGCCTGCGTCCATGAGCAGATGCCGCAGGCCGCTCTCGCGCGTATCGCCCTGGCCAATCGTATTGGTCGCGATCAGTCCGAACGTCCCGCCCTCACGGATCAGGCCATAGGCCCGCCTGAAAAAATGCGTGACAAGGTCTGCATTGCCATGCGCGCCGGGGCTGATGACTTTCAGCCAGTCGGGATAAAGCGTGCGCGTGCCGGCCGACACGGTGTTCTTGCCCGCAAAAGGCGGATTGCCGATCATCGCGTGAAAGCCGGGCGCGACACCCGCAAACACTTCGGGAAACTCGATCTGCCAATGGAAGGGCCGGATGGGATGCTCGCCCCGCGCAAGGCTCTGCGCATGCTCCCGCGCCCGCGCCCAGCCCGCCTCGCTGCCGAGCGTGAGGCTGTTGTGCAGCTCGCTCAGTGCCGATTTCCGGTCCCTGTCCTTCTTTTCCGAGAAGAACACACCCACCACCGCATCACCCGCCAGCCGCGCGCCTTCCAGCGCCTTGTCCGCCGTCTTCAAACGGCTTGCCTGAATCTCGAAGGTGATATTGTCCGGCGCCGAGCGAATGGCCCGCCGCGTCTCCAGCGCTTCATCAATTGCCTTGTCGAAGGCCTGAGCGAACAGGAAGCGCTTGGTGGTATCCTCATCCCAGGTCAGCGCCTTGATCTGGCTCGTCGTCAGCCCGACAAGGCTGTCACCGGTCTTCAGCGCATGATCGAGAAAGGAGAAATCCTCATCCCGCGCCAACGTGATCAGCCAGAGCGAAAGCTTGGCGAGATCCGTCGCCATGGCGTTCTTGTCGACGCCATAGAGGCAGCGCTTGGCGACCTCGCGCCGCGCAAACACATGCGGGTCGTCGCGGGCGTCATCGGGCAGAAGGTGGGGATGGTGTTTCCACGCCTGCTCCAGCCGCTCGCCCAGCGCGCGGCACGCCTCCACCAGAAACGCGCCAGACCCCATGGCCGGATCGCACACTTTGAGGGCGAGCACCTCGTCGGGCGTCGCCTCATCGCCCAGCTGGTCAAGGATCGGCATCAGCGCATCGGCGACAATCGGCGCGGTGAGGCTACGCGGGGTGTAATGGCTGCCGGTCTGGCGGCGCTCATCGGTGGGCTGAAGGACAATCGTGCCGGCGGGACAGGCGCGCTTGCCCGGCGAGGCGCGCTCGTCAATCGAGCGGTCAATGGCGGCGAGCAGGCCGGGGATGTCCTTGGCCTCTTTCAGCGCTTTGGACTGAGCGTCCGATGCGTCAAAGCTCAGCTCGTCCTTCAGATATTTGGACCGGTCCTTGCCCGCCTTGGCGAGCAGCGCCTCCAGATTGACGAAGGCCGGAATGCTCGGACTGCCTGCATTCGGCTTAACCTTCAGTGCAACCGACTGGCCTTTTGTGCGCGTGACGACAAAGCCCATGACCGTTTCATAGACCGAACCGATCTGTTCGACGTCGAGCGTCTTGTAGGAGAGCCGCTCGCCACCAAGGATCAGAAGCTGGGTCAGCACCTCATGGATGCAGCCATCGGAGATCGGCAGGACCTGTGGCGCGTCCCCATCGTCGAAAACGCCCTCCAGAAACGGAAAGGCCGCCGGATCGAACAGCTTGCCGCGCCGGGCATGCATGAAGGTCACGCCCGCGCCATTATAGATGAGGCGCGACAGGGCAAGAATCCGCCCCCACGCGCCATAGCGGTCTTCCATTGTGTCGGGATACTGCGAGCGGTCTTCCTCCAGCCGCGCAAACAGATCGCGTATGGAATAGCCATTGTCATAGATCCGCTTGGCGGCCTCATCCTCGCGCGACGGAATGAGATCGCGGTCTTCCGCATAAAGAACGAAGACAAGGCGCAGGAGAACGGTGAGAAGGCCTTCATAGACATGCTGCGGGCGCTTGTCGGCGAGTTGCCCCATGGTCTCGCGCGCTTCGATGCCAACGGTGAAGCCACGCATCAACGTGTAGAGCGCGCCGAGGACCTGCTCGGCGAGTTTTGTGGAGACGGTGTTCTGATGCTCCCGCGAGCGCTTCAGAATGCCGTCAAGGCGGCTTTCCGCGCCGCCCCAGATCGCGTTGCGTGCAAGCAGCAGTTTTAGACCACCGAGCATGGGCCGACCGGCGGTCGTCGCCATGGCGTCGATGGGCCATTCCAGATAGCCCGGCGTTTCGCCCACCGGCGCGTAAGTCAGGCGGATAACGTCATGGGTAACGAGTACGCCCTGACTGACGCCGGTTTCCCGAAGCAGACGTTCGAACGCCTGCTGGTGCGAGACGCCTTCCCAGCCTTCGACCGCGCCCTTGGCGTCTGGGTCCTGATTGCCGAGGGTTCGGATGAGCAGGCGGACGGACGCCTTGTCTGTGTCGAGCAAGGCAGCGTCGGCGATGAGCGTGACGCCCAGTTCAGTCAGGCGCTTGGTGCAAAGGTCCGCGCTATTGCTCCGGGTGGTGATGAGATTTGCGGGCCATCGAAGCACCTTGTCGGCGACCCGCCAGAAGTCACCGCGACAGCTCTCATAGATTTCAGAGTCCGCCGCATCCTGCGCCAAGGGGACTTCGGTCAGCGCCGCTTGCGAGACGACGAGGCCTTCCTGTCGAACGTGTTTCAGCCAGAGATCACTCACAAGGCGAAACCCTCTGGCAGCAGATAGACTAAGCCAATTGGCTCGAGCCGACGCGCCACTATTTCATACATGGCTCGAACAGCCTCGGGTTCGCTCAATATCTCCTCATCGATACGGGCCAGGCGCATCCGCCAATGTTCTTCATCTTGTTTGCGCTGCTCGATGTCCTCGGGCGCATGAAGACCCAGATCTAGCTGAACTTCTACTTCCGGCTTTTCAAGCTCACGCCGAAGCGCGCTCTTTTGACCTTCCAGCAGATTCCGGAGCGATACGGCGTGGGCTTCGGCGATCCTGGACAAATCCTTGCGCGCTGAGGCTTCGATCATTTCCGCACGAACATGCAGAAGCGGCCTGAGTACCTGCGCATCATCGACGGCCCGCGCTCGAAACACGGACTGAAGGCGGTCAGATGCCAGGACAGATTCTTCCACGGCACCTGCCAATTCCCGCAGCACTTCTCTTGCTGTTCGCCCCTCGTCCTTGAGGGCGGCAACGCTCGTCGCGTTGATTGAAGCGGTTATAGGTACGATTTCCGAATGCAGAGATGCCGCCCCTTTTGCATAGAGCGACAATCGCCCAAGCAGTACGCAGCGTGGTTGCGAACCTTTGGTCTGAAGGATCGAGGTTCGGTCCAGGCGTGAGCGAAATCCTTGCGCATTGAACTGTGACAAGAGCCGCTTCACCAGGCGGTGTTCGATGTGAAGCTGTTCCACCGATGCGTCGAGGCGCTCACCGTCCTTGATGGGATAAAAGCTGACCTTTTTGACCGGGACGTTGGCCTTGTATTCCGCTTCTGTTTCGCCGCCTTTTCGGGGCCGCGCCATCATCTCGTCGAAGACCGGCGCCCAATCGCCGGATCGAAATGATGCGTTCGCGGTGTCGATCTCGAACACGTCGTGAGAGGAATAGCCATCGCAGGCGCGCAATCCCTGCGGTGCAACCCGCTCGGCCGCATTGAGAAACACGCCTTGCAACGAGTCTTGGGAGATCGCCTTTTGCTTTCGCGATTGTTCAAGGCGCCGTTCGACGGTGGCCAACTCATCAACAAGCTTCCTGCGTCGCCTCTCTCGCTCTGGCGACAAGCGCAGCTCTTCCTTTTGACGTTCGGCTTCCAGATAGGCTTCGCTCAATAGGTCCGCTTCGAGCCGTTTGCCGGCATCGCCGAAAATCCCCTTCTCTTCGAGCCGTTTTTCAAGCGTTTCTGCAATGACCGGCCCGACTTCGCCCAACTCCCGATTGATGCGCTCGGTCTTCTTCACCAACGCGTCGAGAATGCGGTCGCTTTGGCGATTCTCGTAGATGAAATATCGACAAAAGACCTCGGGCATGGGTTGAAAGCGGCGATCGATCCGCCCGTTCCTTTGCTCGAGGCGCGACGGGTTCCATGGAAGGTCGAAATGGAACAGATCATAGCAGCGATGCTGCAAGTTAATGCCTTCCCGGGCAGCGTCAGTGCAGAGCAGGATGCGAAGCGGCTCGGTATCCGGGTCGCTGTTGAACCTCGACTTCAACATCGCCCGCTCATCAAGAGAGGTCGATCCCGTGAAACAAGCAATCCGATCGTCGTTTTCCGACAGGTCGAGCAGTTGAAGTAGCTGCTTTCTGAGCCAATCCAGCGTATCCGCGAACTCTGTGAAAATGAGCAAGCGTCGTTCATTCCATGTCGCACCGTTGCCCATGTGCGCCTTCACCCACTCCACGAGGCGGCGCGTTTTCGCATCCGCCCTTACCCGGAATGGTTTGGTGAATTCAGCAAGCTCGCAGGCCTTTGTTCGGTCCGCTTCCCCAAGCGAGTCCATTTCTTTCTCTAGGGTCAGGGCAAAGGAATGCACGCAGGACATGAGGCGCTGCTGCAGTCGAATTGCGGAACGATGATGGACTTCCGCGTTCGTCAGAAACTCAACGAGTTTCTCGGATACTTGGAGTTCCGGACAGCCGGCCGCAGTGTCGCTGATGGGGATCGGTTCAATAACGCGCTTGGGGAATGGCGTGCTCGTGAGCTCCCTGAGGTCTGCCTTGAGCCTGCGAACCATGACGGGTTCGTGCTCTTCCCGACCCACCTCAATTCCCCGTGTGAAGCGTCGGGGATCCAGCATCTCCAAGAGCGCTGAAAACGAATTCGAGTGGCCGTTGTGGGGCGTCGCCGTCAAAAAGAGCCGATGCTCAAACCTCGCTGCCAAATCACGCACAGCGCGAGTCAGTTGGGTATCCAGTCCGTAGGCCTCCCCATGAGAGGGGGCGACATGGTGCGCTTCGTCCAAAACCAGCATGGAGCGGGCTCGCAAGGCCCCCAAGACTGCGTGTAGTCCGTCGGTATATGCAGGTTCACGTAATAGGGTGTGCGAGATTATGTATCCGTTCGCGCTGTTCCACGGATTGTAGGCGAAGCCACGCTTTTCGCGTACGTCCGCAACAAACTCGCGATCAACGATCTCCGCAGAAATGCCGAACTTAGACGCCAGCTCCTCTTTCCATTGAAGCGTCATGCTGGCGGGCGCTGCGACGACGAAGAAATCAAGTCTGCGGCGGAGCATGAGCTCACGCATGACCAAAGCGGCTTCGATCGTTTTGCCCAAGCCGACATCATCGGCGATCATTAGATTCACGCGAGGAAGATCCAAGGCTTTGGCCAATGGCACGAGCTGGTAGGGCGAGATCTCGATACCGGCCCGAAAGGGCGCCTGAAACAGCGCTTGGTCGGCAGAAGTCGCAGTGCCCCATTGAAGCGTTTGGAGGAAGAGCGAAAACGCGAGTGGATCCGATGGCGCCTCTCGGCCAAGGCTCTCCCAAGCTTCATCGTCAACCCGCTTGAAGTCGATCTCACAAGCCGGAATCAGCGTCTGCGCCTGCCCCTGCGCGTCGTCGTCGATACAGACAACTTCAATAAGATCCGGGTCTCTCGTTTCCGCCGAAATTTCCTCAACTAGCCAATGTCGACGCCGGGCACGGATACAGCTACCAATAGTAGGGGATATCTTCATTTATTACCTCAGTGCGCATACAGGAGCACGCTTCGATTGACCGATCAATCTGTCTAGAATTTTGAATTGTGGAACGTAATTGAGCTTCTGTGTCATAATGGCTGAAAAACTTCACCTCCCGGAATGGACAGAGATTGGTCAAGACACCGGCCTAGATCCGCTGGCCATGGTGCGTCCGACAGAGGCGCTATACCAGCGCCTTGTTCCAGGGATCAGCACAATCACGCTGCGACTGCGCTACTACGCCTTCTTTCCTTGGTTGTTGGAGCAATATGCGCGAACGATTGGCGATACATCACTCGACACTTTTCGCGTCTTTCAACGGCGTGCAGAAGCACTCTATGCGCTGATTGGTGTCAGCAGGATTGGCCCTGACGACGTTTATGAGACCGGCATTACCGGTGCGATCTGGGCAAGCCGTACTCTCTCGGATGGCGGGGATGTCTACAATTTTGCAGACGCCGCCGCTCCGGACGCTGAGATCCGCTATCTGAAAAACAAGGCTGGAGCCTACGGTGCCATCTATGCCGGCCAATTGGGAGAGATGGGCCTTGTTCGAGTCGCGGACGGTCACCCAATCGATATTGCTGACGAGCGTGGCCGACAGGTCGCCGCAGCTTTTGCCGAGAGCGTTCGAGACCAAGATGCGCTCTTCTTGGAGGTCGTTGAGCGCGGCATTGTCACTCCCGATGAGCTGGAGCGATTGAGCGTTTTCAAGTCCGGGCGAATTCCTGAAGGCAGTGAAGAGCAACGGCTGCTACGTGCGCTGCTGGTGGGCGGATTTGAGAAGCCGCTACGCACCGATGAAGCCCGCAAGCAAACCATGCTGAAGCTGCTTGAGCTCGCAGATCAGCTTGGCAGACGTCCACGTCCCGAAGACGCAAAATGGGCTTGGTATAATACGGAGACTATGCCTGGGGTTCTCAAGGCGGGTGTTGGGTCACTCTCGCTTGCACTGTGGAGGCTCTATCATACGAATGACCTGTTGCGTTTGGCATATGAAGGCATGTTCAAACGAGCACTTGGCGTACTGGCCTCTATGCCACGACGCGCCCTCACGCTCACAAATCTCGTCGAAGAGGTCGTCGCAGAGAGCGAACTCCCGGGCACGAGCTGGGCTGAATTTCAGATTGAGACAACCCAAGGCGCGGCGGACCTAGGCGAGCGCGATTTCGAGGAAGCGATTAGTCGGAGCGGCGGCCAAGATGGTGTGATTCAACCGGAAACGCTGCGCGCTGCGGTGGGCTTGTTAGCGGTCGTTCTGTCGCGCGCGGAAGACCAGAGTGAACTTATTGAGCACGAGTTTGGGCCCTACGGATCAACGCACTTCCGCTCATTGGCGTCGGAGAGGCGGTTTATCGACGATCGCGCGAGCGCCCCGGCGGCAGACGTTTTGGCCGCCGTCCTCAAGGAGCGCGTCATCAAGCGGCATTTATGGGTGGCTGCGCGTAAGCTGCGCACTCAGCGCGCCTATACATATCTGGCCGATGTGACGGATGGTGAGCTGCGGTTCCGATCGAGCTTTGCCGCAACCCTCTCCAATCCGCGATTGGAGCAGTCCCTCACCTTCCTCACCGATGCGGGTTTGCTGGATGCCGACGGACTTACCCCGAGGGGTCGGGAGGCATTGGCGTCAGCATGAAGTACTATCGCGCCTTTGATCGCAGCGGATATCACTCCGCATTCTTCACGACCTACGCCTTCTCGGTGGGGGCATTCGAAGACACCGTTTTGCCGCGGCTTCGCAATGCGCGGTGCCGCAATATCCACGTCCTAGCCGACGAAGCGATCTTGAATGCCGAATTCGCAGAGTTTGGGCCGCCGCGCTATGCGGGGCGCTTCTATCATCTCCTCAAAATCAATGCCCCTGGCAACGCGGCCTTCCATCCGAAGATTGCGCTTCAGCTCGGCGCAAAGTCCGTACGACTGATGGTTGGCTCTGCCAATCTTACTGGGCCAGGGCTAGCGGGCAACTTGGAGCTCGTCACTGAACTTCGCTGCGATGATGCGTCCGATCCGCTACTTCCGATCGTGAGACAGGCGTTTGACTACATACTTGGGTGGGCGGGGGACGACCCTTGGCTCAATGAGGCCGCCAACCGCGCTTTGGAGGAAACGCCGCTCCTTCGAGGTGTCGAGCCGGCGACAGCGGCTGACCTACTTGGTTCCGACGGTCTCCTGTCTCTCGTTTCGGATACTGTCGATGTGGCCCTGATCGATCAAATCAGGGCGCTCATCCAGGACGATGAAATATCGCGCCTCATCGTTTTATCCCCCTATTGGGACAAAGAGCTTCGGGGCCTGAAGAGCGTTGTCGAAGCGGTCGGCAATCCTCCAACTGCGATCTTTTTGGACCAGCAGGAACATGGTTTTCCTAGCTCGGCACTAGGGGCGCTTGAGCCCAGCTTCCATACGCTCGATTTTCAGGCCAAGTCGCGCTTTCTCCATGCCAAGCTCATAATCGCGGAAGGTCGCAATGCCGATCACCTCGTGACCGGCAGCATCAATTGTAGCTGGCCGGCACTTTCAGGCCTGAGCCGACAGTCCGGCAATGCCGAGGCGGGAATTTACCGCCGCCTTGCGCCCGGTAGCGCGGTTGACGCCCTCGGGCTGAAGACGAGCCTAGAGCAGCGGCTGGATCGTTCTGAACTGAAACCGGCAACTCCAGCTGAGCTCGGTGATACGGAGTCAAAAATCTACGCTACCGACGGCGGTCGATTGATCGCGCGCGGCGGATTTATCTACTGGAGCCATCGGTCTCAGAAATCCCCTCCACGCTTGGTCCGGCTCTATTCAGAGATCGGGGAGCTCATGGCGCAGACCGACGCGCTCGACGCGGTTGACGATGATCGCTGGCGCCTTCAACTCGGCATCGCCATTGATGAGTGCATCACCGCTGAATTGATCCTTCATGACGGCCGGGCCAGCGCACCCGTCATAATTGAGCATACCGAGCGTTTGCGTGGGAATGCGTCTGCAAAGGATCGCGGTGGCGTCGGTAAGACGATTACACGCCTTCGCGACATGCCGGATGAGGGGTTGGATATCCTTGAGGCTCTCGACCTCTTCAATAATGCAGAGGTTCGAGAGTCACCGGCTGACCTCCCTGAAACATCCACCCTAGCGAAGGCCCAAGATGACGAGGCGGCTCCTGAGGGTAAGCGGCTGAGCTATGCGGACTTCGTGAGAACGAAACCAGCTCAGTCAGGTTCGCATGCACGATTATCGCTTGTCGCCGGTCGGCCCATCGAAGAAGTGCCGCGCGCGCTCAATCGCTTCATCGGCTTGATGGTCCACGATAAAGATGAAGCCGCTGACGAAGAGCTCTTGAACGAGGCATTCGACCTGTCGCCAAAAGAGTCGGGCATGAGCCAGGACGATGTCCTCGAAGGCGATCAGGATGCGGCTGGTGAGGCTGCTGCCGTGAACATCGAACCGTCTCGTCAACAGGACCAGGATGTCGAGAAAGAGCGAGAGCGACGTCAACGCAACAAGCTCATGGCTGCACAGTTAGTTTCGGCGGTGGAAGCGTTCGAGGTTCGGCTCAAGGAGCTCAAGGAAGTCGAAATGAAGCCAGTCGACCTCATTCGTCTGAGGGCTCTCATTCAAATCATCTGTGCCTTCGGAACATCGATTGGCGCTGAAGCCAGCGATGCCCGCCCGCTGCCCGTTTGGTCAGAAGAGGCCAATGGATGGCCGCGACTGATCGGACGGGTTGTCTTCGGAGTGATGCGGCTCGGGACATCACCTTTTGGGCACCTCCAGCTCGAAAACGAACTCGCTCGCACGCCCGACGAAATCATCGAGGCATGGGGAGCATGCCGGTGGGGCGTTTACGCGGCCCTGTATGCGTCCAGTCAGGTACCGGAAGCCAAGGGTTTGCTACCGATGCTCATCAAACTGGACGAGCACCTGCGGCAATGCATCAAGGATGAACTTGGCGACCGATCCCCAGACAGCGACGCGGTGGTGGCTTTCGCCAATCGATTTGGTGAGCGTTTCGAGGAGCGACTCGGGGTAGCGGCCAACACCCGGAACAAAAGCTAGCCCCACTCACTCTGCTCGGAAGGTTCGAACCGTGATGTCATTCAGCTTACCCCCGCAAATTCGGAAGCTTGTCGAGGCTCGAAATAGATTGCGTAAGTACTATCGAGCCATCCTCGCAGCCCAGCGTGCGGACGCAGATTTGTCGTTCACGCTCGATGGCAATTTGGTTGGGGACATCGGTGAGGCCATCGCTGTTGAGCTGTTCGGCATTCGGTTGGTTGAAAGGAAATCCTACGAAGGTATCGACGGCTTTGCCCCAGACGGCACAACGACGGTTCAGGTAAAAGCGACCGGGACGAAACGCGGCCCCGCTTTCCGACAGACAGAAACCCGCGCCGACCATCTGCTTTTCTTCGACCTGGATTTCGAGCGGCAGTGCGGGGAAATCGTATTTAATGGGCCTGAGCATCTGGCAGTTGCTAAGCTACCCCCGACGTTTTCCGGTCAACGCTCTCTGACGCCGGGCCAGATACGGGCCGCGGATCTGACGGTGCCGGCGGACCAACGGCTACCCATTATTTCGCAAAATTAGTCGCTTCGTTGTCGGCAGTGTGGAGCACCGGGAAGTTAATGACACAAGAAAAACTCCACCTTCAAGTTTGGCAAGATCCAATAAACAAGCTTGCCGCCCACATGGGATGTCAAAGGACACACACAATGGATATTTGTTATAAATTTCGAGATGTGTCTTCGTCCCTCTGGAATGAGGCAAATTATGCCCATCGCCAAGGTGAAACCTTTCACGAGGAAACGCTCACGCAGCGGCTAATATTCCTGTTGAAGCGTAAGCTTAGAGGCACCGGGATTTATCTCAATTCAATTTCTCGGTCGAAGGAGGCCCAAGACGGAGGCGACTGGGAGTGGGTTTTTGTTCGAAACAATGAAGCTATTAAAATGCGCCTCCAGGCAAAGCGTTTGTATCCAAGTGCGAAATACGAAAAATTACATTACAAGAATCAAACC
The DNA here is from genome assembly GCF_021864465.1 of Hyphobacterium sp. SN044. Taxonomy (GTDB): domain Bacteria; phylum Pseudomonadota; class Alphaproteobacteria; order Caulobacterales; family Maricaulaceae; genus Hyphobacterium. Next base: position 187,945 of record NZ_JAKKUV010000004.1, on the reverse strand, counting down.
GAAGCCCTAATTAAATCGTGCAGTTCAGATGGCTATATGCCACTTTACTGCTTCTACAACTTCGATCCTCCAATAGCCCCGATTGAGCCTAGAATTTTCACTTGTCACCATGATTATCGGCTGCCTAGCTATTGGGGTTGCTGTGTAGCCGATGCTAGGGGAATACTGACGTTGGGGAGCACAAACGACTTCGGTGCCGTGCATCCTTTGACTATGCCGTTTCACCGTCTGGTTTGTAACTACAATCAAAACCTTTTGGAAGCCGTTGAAAACAACTACTCGAAAATTCCAATTATGATACGAGATGGCGAGTATTCAGAATTAGGTCAGGAAAGAACAGTTCCGATAATTAGGGACAGTATACCACATCATATATCGAAAATGCTAAATTTATATAGAACTGAACTGTTTATCGGAGATGGACAAGAACGTGAGAAACGTGTCGATGAAATAAAGCATGAAATTTTTGATGATCGCCAGGGCGTTTCAAGAATTACAGTTTTTCATGACCGATACTAGAGCGACTTTTGCGTGACGCTTCTATAATGAAACTTATATATTTTCAGTCGAGAGGTTTATTCGTTTTAAAACCGTGCATAGCGTGCATATTTAGAGTTAACCGTGCAGCTTTTTGAATAGAGCCCCACTAGAAACGGCATTCGCCTTCGGTCTGGCCATATCGGTTCAACCACTGGAAGGACCCGCGGAAAGACTGACGCTCCGGCCGGATCCGATATCGATCAGCACCCGAACCCCGGACTTTGCCAAGAGAAGTCTATGACGTTCGTAGACCGCGAGCACTTCGAACCAATTGGCAGCGCATAGCGTGTTTCCTCGACACCGAAGCCGGGCGAGAACTCCATCTCGCCAAGCCTCTGGACCGAGAATTTTCCGCCATTGGGACCGAACTTCTGGATACGTGGTTTCGGTTAGCTCCCCACGGCCTGCATAAGCGTCAGCCTCCTTCTGATCGCGAGGGTCTGCCGACAAGAAGTCTGAGTGATCTTTCGAACCCGCTGTCGCCTTGGGGCTACAGCTATTGTTCAATGGTTCTTGTTCTAACTTAGCAGTCACGTCAGGAGTTACATCTGGTGTCGCGCCAAGCACGACTTCTGCTGTCAACTCAGAGGCGACACTCTCATTAAGCTCATCCGAACCATCGGGGTCAGCTGAGGTGAGTGATGAGAACGCAATCGAGTCGAACTGAACCGAATAGGCGCACGTCGTATTCGTTCCATTTGGGCGCACCCGCCCTCGCGCTTCGAGATAACCTAGATCCTTGAGGCGCCCGACCGCCTCATTAACTCTCTGTCTCGAACATCCAGCCAGCTTGGCAATGCGACCTTGCGAAGGGTGGCATCGGTTCGTTCGACCATCCAGATGCAAGCATATCGCTGCTAAGATTCGAACATCGATCGGGAAAAGGCGCGGATCACCAGGCGCGCCTTTCGGCAACCGAATAAAACCCGACATCGCCTATCTCTCGCTACGAGTGGCAGACGTGCTCGAGTACGATCGGCTGTCTAACCAATCTGAGAGGTCATCGAGTTTGTACCGGACCGCGGAGCCCAGCTTCAGGTAGGTCGGCCCTGTTCCATCAACCCGCCATTTGGCGAGCGTAGACGGCGCCAAACCCAGATACGCCGCCGCAGCCTTCGGCGACAAAAGAAGTTGTTCGGACATGATCGTGCATCCAATTCGAAGCCAGGAAACCGCCTGGCACGAAATCGGCTCTGCAACTGATCGTGGGTGGGTTCATCTTTGACCACCCAATTTCATCTACAACGCGCCATACTTTTTCGAGAGATACTTCCGGATCGTCTCGGGAGAGCGCCCCTTAAAATCGGTCCGCTCTGCCAGACGCTCTGCAATGTCGCGGTTACTGAGCGACGAATTGCGACTTTTCATTTGCCGCGCCTCGGCACGGGCGAACCGACGCAATTTGGCAACTTCCAGGTCCTTCTCGCGGACCTTCTTTCTGCGCGACCGGACTCCAGTCATGTAAAAGTTCATGTCATCGGCAAGAAACCGCTTTCGTCCAATTGCGGCTGAAAGTTTGAGGCCAATCAGTGCAGCTGCTGAGGTATCTCCGACCTTCAGGGCTCGCTCGAGATCGGAGCACGCACCTCTGATGTCGACACAAAGATGTCGAATAATCCGCAAGGCCTTGGCAATTGGAATGCCGTCCGCATTTTTTTGCATCGGATCAAGCGTATTAAGCCACTCGAGACACACCTCCGCCTCGTAACGGTAAACCTGAAGAAAGCGTTCTATTTCAAATAAATCAGTTTCTCTGCTTGGTCCCCCAGTTCGGTCAATGATCGATTGTTCATTCACGCATTTCGATTGGAGTGAAGGACGCTTTCCTTCGAGGTAACTCATCGCGGCGAACACAATGGTTCCGTCTTCCGCTGACAGCTCGTCGAACTCGCCAAAGTGAATCGTCGTCCTGCGCGCCATCAAGGCCTCCGCGACCGAAACTCAGCGAATAAAAAATCGCAGAAACAGTTTGGTCAAATCGGTGCGCCCATGGTGCGCCCTCGACGAAATTCGCCGCGATCCGAATTCATGTAAGCTATTGAAAGATATGGCGCGCCCGAAAGGATTCGAACCTCTGACCCCCAGATTCGTAGTCTGGTGCTCTATCCAGCTGAGCTACGGGCGCCTGCCGTTCCGGCGCGGGGGCAGACCCCTGCGCGAGAGGCGCGGAAACTAGCCGCGCTTTCCGCTCATGGCAAGGCCGCGAGCAGGCCTTGTGCAGCGCCCCGCTTGAGCCCCGTCAGGGCAGGGTTTCAGCCCGCCGTCCGGGCTTCGTGAACGCCCCGCGCGATCGCCCGGGCGAGCGTGTCGGCGGCCAGCGAACCAAGCCGCGACAGGGTCAGCGCCGCCGGGTCCGGCAAGGGCACGCGCCCCGTCGACATCACGAACACCGTGTCGCCGTCGAACGGCGTATGCGAGGGACGGATGGCCCGGGCCAGCCCGCCCTGCGCCATCACGGCGATGCGCTGCGCCTGCGCCGGGGTCAGGACCGCGTCGGTTGCGACACAGGCGATGGTCGTGTTCTGTCCCGCGCCGGGATTGATCTTTGCCGCGCCCCAATCCTCGCCCGGTGACGCGCCGGCGGGAATGGCCTGCCCGCCAAACTCACCGTTCAGCTCGAAGGGCGATGCCCAATAGGCCTCACTCCCGGGCACCAGGACCGAGCCGAAGGAATTGACCGCGACGATCGCGCCGATCGTGATGCCGTCCGCCGTGACGAAAGAGGCAGACCCCAGACCGCCCGTCACCGCACCGGCCATGGCACCATAGCCGGCCCCGGCCCGCCCGAGGACAAAGTCCTCGCCGGCGCCGTCCAATGCCGAGCGGGCCAGTGTCCGGTAGGGCGGATCCTCGCCCCACACCTTCGCCCCGCCATTGTTGAGATCGTAGAGGATGGCCGCCGGCACGACCGGCGACACCGGAATGGCCGGATCGTCGAACACCACATAGCCGCGCCGCTTCGCGCCCAGCGCCGCCGCGACCGCATCCCCGGCGGCGAGCCCCCAGGACGAGCCGCCCGACAGCACGACGGCATCGACCGCATCGACCAGCGTGTGCGGGGCCAGCGCATCGGTTTCCCGCGTGCCCGGCCCGCCGCCGCGCACGTCGACGGCGCAGACGGCGCGTTCGTCGGGCAGGATCACCGTTACGCCGGTGCGCACGGACGCATCCGCGGCCTGGCCGATCTTCACCCCCGCCACATCGGTGATCAGATTGCGCGCGCCCGGTCCCGGCATGTCTGGCCTCTTCCGCTTGTTCATTCAGGCGCTATGGTGACCGGCAGTACGAAAGGGACAAGTCTCTCCATGCGTTTTCTGCCGATTTTCGCCGCCCTCGCCCTCGCGGCCTGTTCCTCGATGCCGATGCTGGCGCAGGAGGCCCCTGCCCCCGAAGCGGCGGTCGAACCGGCGGCCGAACATCCGCAAATGGTCGCCGCGGCGAACCCGCATGCGGTGGAGGCCGGGCTGGCAGTGCTCAATGCCGGGGGCAGCGCGGTCGACGCGGCCATCGCGGTGGAGACCGTCCTGTCCATGGTCGAGCCGCAATCGAGCGGGCTCGGCGGCGGCGCCTTCATGACCTTCTATGACGGCGAAACCGGCGAGATCACTGTCTATGACGGGCGCGAAACCGCCCCGATGAGCGCGGCGCCCGACCGCTTCCTGGGTCCGGACGGCGAAGCGCTCGGTTTCATCAATGCGGCGACCAGCGGCCGCGCCGTCGGCGTGCCCGGCCTCGTCGCCATGCTGGCCCTGGCGCATGAGGATCATGGCCGCCAGGAGTGGGCGGAGAATTTCGACCCTGCGATCGAGCTGGCGGAGGCCGGCTTTGAAGTCTCCCCGCGCATGCAGGGCTTCCTTGTCGCGATGCAGGAACGCGGCCTGCCCTTCGCCACCCGCCCCTCGACGCGGGCGCATTATTACCTGCCGGACGGATCGCCCCTGCCGGTGGGCCACCTGCTGCGCAATCCGGACTACGCCGACACGCTGCGCGCCGTCGCCGCCGACTGGCGCAATTTCTACGAAGGCGAGATCGCCGAGGCCATCGTCGAAGCCGTCAATGGCGATGCCCTGCCCGGCGGCATGACGCTGGAGGATTTGAGCGGCTACGAAGCGATCCGCCGCGACGCCATCTGCCGCGCCTACCGCGTCTGGCTTGTCTGCGGCGCGCCGCCCCCGGCCTCGGGCGGGGTGACGGTGAACGAGCTTCTGGCCCTCCTCGAACCCTATGACATGACGGCGACCGGCCCCGACACGCTCGAAGGCTGGCGCCGCTTCATCGAGGCGAGCCGCCTCGCCTATGCCGACCGCGACGCCTATGTCGGCGACCCGGCCTTCGCGAACGTCCCGGTCGCGGGCCTCCTTGACGCGGGATATCTCGCTGAACGCGCCGCGTTGATCGACCGCGAGACCGCGATCGAGACCGCCCTGCCCGGCACCCCGCCAGGCGTCGACGCGCCCCAGCCCGACGCGACCGCCGAACCCGGCGGCACCACGCATTTCGTCGTCGCCGACCGCTGGGGCAATGTCGTCTCGATGACCGCGACAGTGGAATCCGTCTTCGGCAACCAGCGCATGGTCGGCGGCTTCCTCTTGAACAACCAGCTGACCGACTTTTCCTTCATCGCCCATGATGAGGCGGGCAATCTCGTCGCCAACGCGGTCGCGGGCGGCAAGCGGCCCCGCTCCTCCATGTCGCCGACCATCGTGCTCGACGCCGACGGGGAGTTTTATCTCGCCACCGGCTCGCCGGGGGGAAGTTCGATCATCGCCTATGTCGCCAAATCCCTCGTCGGCATGCTCGACTGGGGTCTGACGCCGGCTGAGGCGATCGCCCTGCCGAATGTCGTGGCGCGCGGCGACATCATCCGCATCGAGGAGAGCTTCCCGGCCGACCTCGCCGCGGGCCTCGCCGATCTTGGCTTCGTGCTCGACGCCAACCGCACGGAAAACTCCGGCCTCCACGCCGTCATCGTCCAGCCGGACGGCAGTCTCCTCGGCGGCGCCGATCCAAGGCGGGAAGGCGTGGTGGGGGAGTAACTTCCTTCTCCCTACAGGGAGAAGGTGGTCCGAAGGACCGGATGAGGGGTCTTTCAATCGCCAGCGAGCGGCGTTCTCAGCGCCTCGGCGATCACCGTCCACACGCCTTCGGGATTGGTCAGGATCTCGTTGTTCCAGAAGCGCAGCACCCGCCACCCGGCGGCCTCCAGCGCCTGCGTGCGCACGAGGTCGGCGGGATCGCCATTGTGCTGCCCGCCATCGGCCTCGATGATCAGCCGTGCAGCAAAGCAGGCGAAGTCGGCGATATAGCCCTCAACCGGCTGCTGGCGGCGGAATTTGAAGCCGAGCGGCCGGTCGCGCAGCATCCCCCACAGCTTCCATTCCGCATCGGTCATGTTGCGGCGGAGCGTACGCGCCAGCGGTGTCAGCTTCTCGGGCATCGGCGTCCTTTACGAAGACCCCTCACCCTAACCCTCTCCCTGCAGGGAGAGGGAATTATGTTGGCGCGAAATGGAGCGCAGCCGTGGACGACGCGCCGACGCGACTCCCTCTCCCTTGAGGGAGAGGGCTGGGGTGAGGGGGAAAGGAACCACCACCACCCCCGCCGGCCTCGGGCCGCGGAGCGTAGAGAGGAAGGGGTGCGCGGGAGGCAAGCTCGCGAACCGATGGCAATTTTTTGTGGGTGGCCCGCAGAGGCCTCCCGCGCGGTGATGTTTTCTCGGCCGGTCCGGGCGTCTTACGGCACAGCCGGTTTCCGCCAGCCTCGCCGGACCCGTTCCCGCGCCGCGCCCGATATTCTGGGTCTGGCCGGGGCCTCGCGGCGGGTTTCCGGTGGATGTCTCCCTAGGCCGTCTTTCAGGCTTCGGGCCTCCCGAACCCTCGCTCCGCTGCCGGTCCTGCGGGATCTCCCGGTCCCCCCGCGCTTTCGCTGCCAGGGGCTTACGTTCCGGCCGCTCTTTCACCTGACCGGTTCGTCTCGCCGGTCAGGCTCGAGGCATCACCCCCCGCCGCCGCGATTTGAGACGACTGCAGACCGCCCCCTTCCCGCACGGCGAGGTGAGACGAGTATGGGGCGAAGGAAAGAGGGTGGGGATAAAAGCGGACTAATCGTTGTCCGCACCTTCGTCGCTTAGAGGCTCTATCGAAGCCAACCAAGCCTCAATCTGATCATTGGTAATATGTGGCGACCCTTCGTGAACCGCTCGATTTCGTCGCATCCGCATCTCGACAATCTGTTCTTCAACTTTCTCGTCTTCTTGGTTAACCACCTCGTCAAGCATTTTTATCGCATCGCTTAATTTTGCTGTTATCTCGATCGGTTTTTTCCTGGAGACGCGATCTCTAAATTCACGATAAAGCCAATCGTTCAAATACATTTTCTTATTAAAATAAACACCGAAATCCTCATCCCTGGTGACAATTAATACACCTGTATTATTGGGCGACTTTGTAGCACAATCAATAATCCACTCCCAGTTTAGAGCATCACCAATTGAGTTATCGCCAGATTTTCTTGGGGGATAACCCAATATAAATCTCTTTCGGGCCAAATTTCTTATATAAAATCGACGAGAGCCCGGTCTTGATAAGTTGTTTGGACCTTTATGATCAAATATCTTATTAACGGCTTTATATACTGGATCATATTGTGCGGGTTTTTCTAATATATTTGAAAAACGTTTCTTGAGTTTTCCCTTAAATTTATTCAATTCCGCTAATCGCTTCCGAACTGCACCTGCTGGCTGCGACTCCGCCACCATCGCTGGAGGCGTAAAATTTTCTGTCTTTGGGATGCTTTCCGAACCTTGTTTAATTACGATTTGACGATTTTTTAGAAACTCCATTCTAACTTGATCGCCGGTGATTATTCTTTCTTTATGTTTGATAAGCGCCTGTGTTTGGCGTGATACGCTCTCACCACCCTGCCGATAAAAATCAAGCAGAACATTGGTGTCGATAAATACTATCCAGTCCCCAGCCATGCGCTATCTCTTAGCTCGGTAGTGAAATCATTTTCCTGACTCGAAGATAGTCGTCTGAATTATAAGTTGCAATTAATGTGTTGCCCCCAACCTGACCCCGAACACCGTCCCGTCCGCGCCGGTCGAGACCAGTTCGAGGTCGCCGCCATTGGCGCGGGCGAGCTCGCGGGCGGTGGCGAGGCCCAGCCCCGTCCCGTCCTTGCGCGATGTGCCCGAGAAGGGCTGGAACAGCTTGCCGCGCACCTTCTCCGGTATGCCCGCGCCGGTATCGGCGACGAGGATGGTGACGACGCCGTCATCCCCCTCGCCCTCCGCCCGTGAAACGGTGAGGCAGCAGCCCTCCTGCCCCATCGCCTGCAGCGCATTTCGGAACAGGTTGAGGAAGATGCGGTGGACATGGTCCGGGTCCGCCGTAACGGTCAGCCCGGCGGGCAGGGCGTTCGTCCAGTCCGCCTGACCCTCGCTGAGGAAGGCGTCGGCGGCGGCCTCCTCCACCGCGGCGTGGATATCCACAGCCTGTGGCACGGGCGGGGCTTCCTCCGACCGGCCGAATTTCAGCGTCTCCTCGCACAGGCGGATGCCGCGCCCGATGGCGCGGACGAGGCGCGAGCCCTGACGGCGGACGCGCTCGTCCTCCGACGTGGCGAGACTGTCCGAGACGAGCTGGGCGCTGGAGAGGACATTGCGCAGGTCGTGATTGATCTTGGCGATGGCGGCGCCGAGCGCGGCGAGCCGCTCGCGCTGCTTGAAGGCCTGGCGGATATCGTCCTGCATCGCGGACAGCGCGACTTCGGCCTGGCCGATCTCGTCGCGGCGGCCCGACGGGCGGATCGCCTTGGCCGGGTTTTCCGGGTCGCGCTGGAAGCGGGCCATCTCCGCCGATAGCCGCCGCATCGGCCGCACGAACATGTAGAAGAGCGTGACATAGATCAGCGCCCCGGTGACCACCGCGATGAAGGCGGACAGCCAGAACAGGCCGGCGGAATAGTTGAGGAGTTCGCGCTTCAAGGGCGCTTCGGGAACGATGACGTCGAGGATCACGTCCGGCCGGCTCATCGGCGAATCGACGATGCGCAGATACCGCCCCTCCGGCGCGACGAAGGTGCCCGCCGTCTGGACGATGTCGTCGAGCCAGTTGAGTTCGCCGCGGTCGACGCTGACCAGCGTGCCGGCGATCGGCCCGCCATAGAGGACGAGCTCGTTGCGCCCGTCGATCACCCGCGCCACGGCGACCGCGTCGGCCCCGGAGAGGAGATCGCGCACCTCCACCTCGCCCAGCGCCTCTTCCATCGCCACGTCGGCGGACAGGGCGGCGATGTGTGCGGCCTGGATCCGCTCCACCATCCACGACGAGCGGAACGCCGAGGCCAGCGGCAGGAAGATCACCATCTGCGCCAGCATCACATAGACGATAATGAACAGGAGGAGGCGTCCGGGCAGGCTGAGCAGCGCCGCCCGTCCAAAGGCGCGGACAAAGGCGAACCGCCCCTGCCCCGCTCCGGAGTCATTCTTGCTCTCGCTCATCTCCCCGTCATGTCCGCGCATAGCGCGCGCCCGCGTGTGCGGCAAGGCGGCGAACACGCCTTGACGGGCGCAATGCCAGCGCGTATTGACCGCGCCTCTTTCGAATACCTCCCAATGGAGCGCGCCCGTGAAACGTACATTCCAACCGTCCAAGCTTGTCCGCAAGCGCCGGCACGGCTTCCGCGCGCGCATGGCGACGAAGGCTGGCCGTCAGGTTCTGGCCCGCCGCCGCGCGAAAGGCCGCAAGCGGCTTTCGGCCTGATCGAAGCCCGTGCAGACAGATTGGCTGTCGGCCACCTCACGGTGCGCCGGCAGTTTCTGTTTGTGGCCCAAGGCCTTAAGGCCGTCAGACCCTCTACAGTCGTGCAAGCCCGCACTGGCGATTGTCCGCCGGGCGAAGTGCGCGTGGGCTTCACCGCGACGAAGAAGGTCGGCGGCGCGGTCGTCCGCAACCGCGCGAAACGCCGCCTGCGCGAGGCGGCGCGTGCACTTCTGCCCCTTCATGGCGTGCCCGGCACGGACTATGTGTTCGTCGCACGGCAGCAAACGGCAGCGCGTGACTGGTCACTTTTGCTTGAAGATGTAAAAAGCGCGCTCATGCAACTGGCCCCCGCGCTCCGCGGCGGGCCTTCGGGATCAGAGAAGACGGGGACCGGCGCCGATGGGCGATAATCGCAACATGTTCATCGCGATCGGCGTATCGCTGGTCTTCATCGTTCTCTACCAGGTCTTCGTACTGGGCCCGGCGTCGGAACGCCGGCAGGCCGCGCAGGAAGCCGCGCGCGTCGAGCAGGAAGCCGAACTGGCCAACCCCTCGATCGGCGACGATGGCAGCGTCTTCGGCGCCATGTCGCGCGAAGAGGCGCTTGCCGCAGAAACCCGCATCGCGATCGACGGCCCGGCCGTATCCGGCTCGCTGTCGCTGACCGGCGCGCGCATCGACGATCTGCGCCTGCTGCGCCACGAAACTTCGGTCGATGACGATTCGCCGGTCGTGCTTCTGAACCCGCGCGGCGCGCCCGGCGCCTTCTTCGCCCAGGACGGCTGGTCCGCCGCAGGCGACGGCCCGACCGACACCCCCGGCAACACCAGCGAGTGGACGCTGGTCGAAGGCAATACGCTGACCCCGGACACGCCGGTGACCCTCGAATTCCGCGGCAGCGACGGCCTCGTCTTCCGCCGCACCATCGCGCTCGACGAGAACTACATGTTCACGCTGACCGACACGGTGGAGAACACCTCGGCCAGCGCCGCGACGCTGTCGCGCTACGGCATGGTGCGCCAGACCGGCATTCCGGAAGACTTCACCAACTTCTTCATCCTGCACGAAGGCCCGGTCGGCATCGTCGGCGGCCGCCTGCACGACGCGAAATTCAACAGCATGGATCCGGGCGACGAGGACAGCTGGACCGGTTCCGGCGGCTGGGTCGGCATCACCACGAAGAACTGGCTGACCGCCGTCATCCCCGACCAGTCGGCGGAATACACCGGAACCTTCCAGCTGATCGAGCGCCAGGGCGACGACATCTTCCAGACGAGCTATCTGCTGCAGCCGTCGGAACTGGCGCCGGGCGCGTCGATGACGTCGACCTCGCGCATCTTCGCCGGCGCGAAGAATGTCGAAATCCTGCAGGCCTATGAGCGCGACCTGGGCATCGAGCGTTTCGACATGGCGGTCGACTGGGGCATGTTCTGGTTCCTCACCCGCCCCTACTTCACCGTGCTGCACTGGCTGGCCCAGCTGTTCGGCCCGCCCTTCGGCTTCGGCTTCGCGATTCTCGCGGTGACCGTCCTCGTGAAGCTGATCTTCTTCCCGCTCGCCAACCGCTCCTATGCGTCGATGGCGAAGATGAAGGCGCTGCAGCCGAAGATGGAAGAGATCCGCGCGCAATACGCCGAGGACAAGCAGAAGCAGCAGCAGGAAATCATCCAGCTCTATCAGCGCGAGAAGGTGAACCCGATCGCCGGCTGTCTGCCCATCCTGTTGCAGATCCCGATCTTCTACGCGCTCTACAAGACGCTGTTCGTGACGCTGGAAATGCGCCACCAGCCCTTCCCGGGCTGGATCCAGGACCTGTCCGATCGCGACCCGACCAGCATCCTCAACCTGTTCGGCCTCCTGCCCTATGACCCGTCGGGCATCGGCTGGCTGTCCTTCCTGTCGATCGGCGCCTGGCCGATCCTGATGGGCATCACGATGTGGGCGCAGCAATCGCTGAACCCGCCCCCGCCGGACCCGACGCAGCGGCGCATCTTCGCCTTCCTGCCGCTGCTCTTCACCTTCATGCTGGCGCCGTTCGCGGCCGGCCTCGTGATCTACTGGGCGTGGAACAACTTCCTGTCGGTGGTCCAGCAATACGTGATCATGCGCCGCCAGGGCGTGGAGACGCAGCTCGACAAGCTGGTCAAGCGCCTGACGAACCGCGGAGCCGAGCGCTGACCGGGGCGGCCGCCCCCGAAGAGGGTCGTGGCCGCCAGCTCTTCGCGCGGCCCGTCACCTTCATGCTCGGGGCCGTCGCGATGGACGGCCTGCCGCCGCCGGATCTGCCCGAAGCGGCCTTCGCCGGGCGGTCGAACGTCGGCAAGTCGAGCCTGATCAACGCGCTCGCCAACCAGCGCCAGCTGGCCCGCGCTTCCGGTGAGCCGGGCCGCACGCGCGAGCTGAACTTCTTCGACCTTGCCGGAGTGATCCGCCTCGTCGACCTGCCGGGCTATGGCTTCGCCAAGGCGCCAAAGAAGGCCGCCGAGCGCTGGACCCGCCTGACCTCCGATTTCCTGCGCGGCCGGCCCAATCTGAAGCGCGTCTTCCTGCTGATCGATTCCCGCCACGGGCTGAAGTCCAGCGACGAAGCGGTGATGAAGGATTTCGACATCGCCGCCGTCAGCTATCAGATCGTGCTGACCAAGATCGACAAGCTGAAGCCCGCCGAAGTCGAAGCCGTGATCGCTGCGACCGCGAAGAAGATCGAGAAACGCCCGGCCGCCTTCCCGGTCATCATCGCCACCTCCTCGTCCAAGGGCGATGGGATCGATGAACTCCGTGATGCGGTCGCCGCTTTGGCGCCCGAATTCACCGGTTAGACTGGCGCCATGATCCGCGTCCTGCTTGCCGCCGCTCTCGCCGCCTTCCTCCTGCCTCTCGCGCGCGCCGAGGGGGCCGAGTTGTGCAACGAGACGAGCTATATCGCCCAGGCCGCGCTGGCCTGGCGCGAGGACAATCGCATCCTCGTCGAGGGCTGGACGCGCCTCCGCCCCGGCGAATGCGTCGAAACCGGTCCGGAGATCGATCCGGACAGCGACGATCCGCTTCTGCTCTATGCCCGTTCGAGCGCCGCCTATCTCGAAGGCGTGCGCGAGTGGCGCGGCCCGATCAATCTGTGTGTCGGCCCGTCCGACTTCGCGGTCGAGGGCATCACCGACTGCGAGCCGCTCGGACTCGAACGCCGCGGCTTCATGCTGCTGGAGGGCGAGCACCGCCAGCGCGCCGTCCTGATCGAACCGGCCGATTTCGGCGACCGGGCTCAGGAAGCCGGAACCCAGCGCCTGTTGCAGGCCGCTGGCTACGACATCCGCAGCATTGACGGCGTCGAGGGCCAGCGCACCTACCGCGCGATCGCAAATTTCGTGCGCGATGCCGGCCTGCCGCGCACGCCCGACCGCGCCGAACTGATCGACGCGATCGAGGCTGCCGCGATCAACCGCAACACGCGCCTCGGCCTGCGGGTCTGCAACGACACGGAGGAACGTGCCGCCATCGCCATCGCCCGCCAGCGCGGCGACATCTGGGAATCGCGCGGCTGGTGGCGGCTCGAACCCGGCTCCTGCACCCGCGCCATTGCCGCGCGGCTGACCTCGACCGATATCTGGTTCTATGCCGAGCTTCTGGGCGAGACCCGCCGCCCGCTGGTCGGCGGCACGGAAAGCTTCTGCTACGCGCCGTCGCGCTTCACCGCCGAGGGCCGCGCCGATTGCGCGTCGCGAGGCTATGCCACCGCCGGATTTGCGCGGATCGCCGAACCGGTCGAAGGCTTGTCCACCGTGACACTGACAAATGCGAATTTCACGCCTGCAGTCGAAATGCCCGACCACACACCTGCGGGCGGAGGAGAAACCGAGTGACCGGTCCCGATCTCAGCCACATCTCGACCTGGGTCTTCGATCTCGACAATACGCTCTACCCGTCCGACGCGGAGGTGATGACGCAGGTCGACCGGCTGATGACCGACTATGTCGCAAAGCTGCTGGACCTGCCCCGCGACCAGGCGCGCGAGGTGCAAAAGCGCTACTGGCGCGAAAACGGCACGACGCTGAACGGTCTGATGGCCAATGGCCAGGTCACCGATGCGCGCGATTTCCTCGACTTCGTCCACGACATCGATCTCGACGTCATCACGCCGGACCCCGAACTGGCCGCCCGGATCGAGGCCCTGCCCGGACGCCGTCTCGTCTACACCAATGGCTCGCTGAAGCATGCCGAGCGCGTCTGCGACCGTCTGGGGATCAGCCATTGCTTCGATGACCTGTTCGATGTCGAGGCCGCCGGTTTCAACCCGAAACCCCATCGCGCCGGCTTCGACCGCTTCACCGACCGGTTTTCCATCCGCCCGGCCGAGGCGACCCTGTTCGAGGACTCCGTGCGCAATCTGAAGACCGCGCACGAGCTCGGCTGGACGACCATCCTCGTCTGGCCGAAGCCCGGCCCGCGCGACGAGGAGTGCGCCGAGCCCGGCCACCATCCGGGTCACGTCCATCACGCCACCGACTGCCTGAGAACCTTCCTCGGACAGGTGCGCACCGCCAACCATATCGCCGCGAAATGAATGCCATGACCGAGCTGAAGACCGTCATCGAGACCGCCTGGGACAATCGCGACGCGATCGACGCGAATGACACCGAGCTGCGCGCCGCGGTCGAACATGCGCTCGGTCAGCTCGACAGCGGCGAGGCCCGCGTCGCCTCGCGCGAAGCCGACGGGTCGTGGACCGTGCATCAATGGCTGAAGAAGGCAGTGCTGCTGTCCTTCCGTCTCAACCCGATGGGGATCATCGAGGGTGGACCTGGCGGCGGTGTGTGGTGGGACAAGGTCCCCTCGAAATTCGAGGGCTGGACCGAGGCCGAGTTCAAGGCCGCCGGCTTCCGCGCCGTGCCGCCCTGCGCGGTCCGCCGCGGCGCCTATATCGCGCCGGGCGCAGTGCTGATGCCGTCCTACGTCAATATCGGCGCCCATGTCGGCGAAGGCGCGATGATCGACACCTGGGCCTCGATCGGCTCGTGCGCGCAGATCGGGAAGAATGTCCACGTCTCCGCGGGAGCGGGCATCGGCGGGGTCCTTGAACCGCTGCAGGCCAATCCGACCATCATCGAGGACGGCGCCTTCATCGGCGCGCGCTCTGAAGTGGTTGAGGGCGTCATCGTCCGCGAGGGCGCGGTGCTGGCCATGGGCGTCTTCATCTCCGCCTCCACGAAGATCGTCGACCGTTCGACCGGCGAGATCACCTATGGCGAGGTCCCGCCCTATGCCGTCATCGTGCCCGGCAGCCTGCCCGACCCGAAGGGCGGCCCGTCGCTGAATTGCGCCGTGATCATCAAGCGCGTCGACGAGAAGACCCGCGCCAAGACGGCGGTCAACGAACTGCTGCGGGGGTGAAGCTCCATCACTCCCTCTCCCTTCAGGGAGAGGGCTGGCGTGAGCGTTCAGAAACTGTGCGACGTTTCCCGGACGCCCGTCAGGGCGAGCCGGGATCCAATTGGACCCCGGTCTTCGTTTTCCCCGCAGAGGCGGGGACCCCGAAACCGGGGAGCGTCAGAATTAAAGAATCCCGAAGTCCGGGGTTCCTGCGAAGGCAGGAACCCAGAATAGCCGTCAATCTGCATCCCTTCCTACGCAGGGGGCGCTGCAGTTCCAACCCTCCCCTTGAAGGGGAGGGACGCGAGCGGCTTGCGCCAGCAAGACGGGAGCGGGGTGGGGTGAGTGTGCAATTACCCCCACCCCGGTCGGCTGGCTGACGCACAGCCTCCCGGCCCTCCCCTCAAGGGGGAGGGCGAAACCCCTGACCTTGTCATTTAGCCAGATATCGAATCGTTCTTGACATCATTTCGATGATTAGCTAATCGTCGATGCATGAGCACGGTTTTCAAGGCCCTCTCCGATCCGACCCGCCGCAAGGTGCTGGAGCTGCTGCGCCAGCGCCCGATGAGCGCGGGCGAGATCGCCGCGCATTTTGACGTGTCGAAACCGACCATGTCGGCACATTTCGCGGTGCTCCGCGAGGCCGATCTCGTCGCCTCGGAGAAACAGGGCAAGACCGTGATCTACCAGATCAAGATGTCGGTGCTGGAAGATGCGCTTCTCGGCTTCGCATCGATGTTCGGGTGGGAGTTGAAGGAAGGCGCATCGCCGCCGCCTCCCCCCGCAGACAAGGAGGTGACGGAATGACCCGCACCGCAAGCCGCTTTCCCGTCTTCGCCGTGGGACTTTTGGCCGCGACCCTGTCCGGGCTCAACTGGGCCGCCGACCCGGCGAACATGCCGGTCTGGGCCGGCGTGCTGGCCGCCGCGCTGATCGCCCTGGCCGTCAACGCCTTCTTTCTCGACGGGACCAGCGATGCCGCACGGGAGCGTGACCGCAATCTGCGCCGCAGCCTCTTCCTCGGTCTCGGACTGCTCTCGCTGGCGCTCGCTTTTGCCTTCGCCAACGAGTTCGGCCTGGCCGAAGGCGCGGACAAGCGTGCGACACTGGTCGGGATCGGCCTGATCCTCGCCATCACCGGCAATTATCTGCCGAAGACCGTGCTTCCGATCGCGGCACAAGGCCGGGATCCGGCACGCCGCGCCGCCGCGGAACGCCTCACCGGCCGAATCTTCGTGCTGTGCGGGCTGGCCTTTGCCGTCGCGGCGCTCGCCGTCCCGCTCGGCTATGTGACGCTGGCGACCGGGGCCTTCGGCATGCTCGCCTTCATCTCCGCCGTCTTCGCCTGGTTCTGGGTCGCGGGCGGCCGTCAGCAGACACAGGAGGACTGATCCATGAACCGCGCATCCGGCATCCGCTTCGCGCTCTTCCAGATCCTGATGGCCATATTCTTCGTCTCCGCCATCCTGATCGCCGACAATTTCTGGTCGGACACGGTCATCCAGTGGGCCGCCGTCGTCTACGTCCTCGCCATGGGTCTCGTCTCGACGATCTGGTTCATGACCAAGGTCAACACCGCTCGCGGCGGCGATCGTCAGTAAGGCGTGCCGTCCTTGCGGGTAAAGGCGATGCGGCCATCGCCCGGCGTGTTGGGCAGGTGCATGTCCACATCGGAATAATGCACCGCGTCCTCCGCCTCGCGGCTTGAACCGACGACGAGGAAGACCGCATCCCGGTCCGAGCGATTGATCAGGTGGTGACCATCTCCCGAGCCGGCCGGAAAGCCGGCGAAATCACCCGGCCGCATCGTCTCCTCGCCCGCATCGGTCACCAGCACAACCTCGCCCTCGACGAGATAGACGAACTCGTCCTCGTGGCTGTGCCAGTGCCGCTGCGACGACCATACACCCGGCTTCAGCCGTACCAGATTCACGCCGAATTGGGTCAGCCCGGCGGCCTCGGCCAGACCCTGCCACTCGCGCGCCTTGCAAGGCTGGTCATAGGGCACGGGATAGCTCGATCCGGATTTCACCTCGACGTCGCTCACACTCGAACGGGGCATGGCGTTGCTCTTTCAACCGGGGAATTCCAAGACTGGAAACCTAGCCGCCCGCCATATCCGGTCATCCAGGATCCGAGGCGCATCGCGAAGCCCCGCCCACGGCTCATAGCTGAGGACCCACGCCCCGCCCCACGCCTGCCGCCCGACGACCACCGCCCCACGACCACCGCCCCACGACCGCCGCCTCAGGACTGCCGCCTCAGGACTGCCACCCACGTCACACGATCCTCTGCGGAACTTTACGATAACCTTATAAGGCTTATAAGGCATCCGGAGGCACAGTGTGCAAAACCCGGGCTGTGATGAACCGGGGCTGTGGGCTGTGATGAACCCGGGCCGTGATGAACCCGGGCGGTGCAGAACCCCGGCCGTGATGAACCCGGCACTCGAGATCGGGGCGCGCAACTCGGAGGCGGCTTGAGCCAGCGCACGCCGCGCATCGGCCCATTCGCGCGAACAGGATCGTGAGGACCTCGCCATGACCCGCGTCATCGAGATCGATCTGGAAACCCACCAGCTGATCGAGGCCCAGCGCCAGACGCTGGAGGAGAAGCAGCTGGACATTATCAAGCGCGCCCTGCGCGCGGCGGCCCGGGAAGCCCTGTCCTCCGGCACAGGATCACCGCGCCCGAACGGTCCCGCGCGCGAGCGGCGAACCGGCAACTACCCCGTGTTTCTGGACGGGAGACGCTGGCTCGCCGGCAGTCAGAAGGCCGCCTACAAGCAGGCCCTCATCTGGCTCGCCGAACGCGATCCCTCCCTCCTGCCCCGCCTCTCCCGGGAGATGGCCGGCGCCCGCCGCATCGTCGCGCGCAGCCATGCCGCGCTCTATCCGCGCAAACCCGGCCTCGCCGCGACGCTTGTGCCGGAAATTCTGTGCGACGGATGGTATGTCGACCTCAACCTGTCTAAGGATCAGAAGGTCAAGCGGTTAATGACCGCGTGCGCGCTGGCGGGACTGGAGTACGGCAAGGATGTCGTCGTCGAATTCGATTGAGCAGCTTTCCGATCCGATCCCGCTCGCCCGTGCGCTGATCCGCGCGCCGTCCGTGACGCCGAAGGACGAGGGCGCGCTCGACCGGCTGCAGGCCGCGCTCGAAGCGCTCGGCTTTACCTGCCGGCGCTATCCCTTCGGCGATGTCGACAATCTCTATGCCAGGCGCGGCACGGCGCGTCCGGTGATCGCCTTTGCCGGCCATACCGACGTCGTCCCCGCCGGACGGGAAGCCGCCTGGACCAACCCGCCCTTCGAGGCGACCGTACGCGACGACATGCTGTGGGGGCGCGGCGCGGCGGACATGAAGGGGGCCATCGCTGCCTTCACCGCCGCCATTGCCCGCTTCGATACGGCGGGCGGTGACGCCAGGGGCTCGATCGCCTTCATCATCACCGGCGACGAGGAAGGCCCGGCCATAAACGGCACCAAGCCGCTGCTTGAGGCGCTCCACGCCGAAGGCGAACGCTTCGACCATGTGATCGTGGGCGAACCGACCAATCCGCACACGATCGGCGACACGATCAAGATCGGCCGCCGCGGCAGCCTCAACGGCGTCATCACCGTGACCGGACGGCAGGGCCATGTCGCCTATCCGGAAAAGGCCGAGAATCCGATCCCGGTGCTGATGGATCTGCTCGCGCGGCTGAAGGCGCGCACGCTCGACAATGGCGCGCCGCATTTCCAGGCGAGCAATCTCGAAATCACCTCCGTCGATGTCGGCAATCCGGCGCACAACGTGATCCCGGAGACCGCGACGGCGAAGTTCAACATCCGCTTCAACACGGCTCACAAGGGCGACGATCTGAAACGCTGGATCGAAGACGAGGCCAAGGCCGCCGGGCTCGGCTGGCGCGGTCAGATCGCGCTCGACCTGAAAGTCACGGGCGACGCCTTCCTGTCGACGCCGGACTGGTTCACCGACCTGTTGTCCGACGCGGTCGAGGCCGAGACCGGGCATCGCCCGGCGCGCACGACCGGCGGCGGAACGTCGGATGCCCGCTTCATCAAGGACTATGCA
Source organism: Hyphobacterium sp. SN044 (assembly GCF_021864465.1). GTDB lineage: Bacteria > Pseudomonadota > Alphaproteobacteria > Caulobacterales > Maricaulaceae > Hyphobacterium. Next base: position 169,196 of record NZ_JAKKUV010000004.1, on the reverse strand, counting down.
GCAGTGTGCGAGTTCGGCCTCGTCGGCGCGACCATGCACCAGGTCGACGAGCGCGTTCCGGTCGCCGATGTCGAGACGCTGACGCGAATCTATACGCGCCTGCTGGAGGGCTATCTGCGCGGAGGCAAGGCATGATCCGCCTCCTCGCCGAAGCCGCCTTCGCCATGGCCGGGATCGGCCGCATCCTCCTGTTCCGCCCGGACTGGCACGAACGCTTCAACCTCACCGAGGCGGGCCTCTACCGCAGCTTCGGCGCCATCCTGATCGGTCTGCCGGTCTACGTTCTGATGCAGGCCTTCTTCGCCCGTCTGACAGCAGCGGCCCAGATCGATCTGCCCTTCTGGTATTACCTTGTCGATCTCGCCAGGCTCTGGCTCGTCTTCCCGCTGGTCGCCGCCATCGCGGTATCCGTCACGGGCACGAAGCAGCATTTCGCCGCCTGGCTGACCGTGCGGAACTGGTCGGTTCTGGCGCAGACCATCCTTGTCATGCTCATCGCAGCGAGTGCCGTCGCCGGAATCACCGACCAGACCTTCCTCGGCATCTTCTTCCTGATCTTCTACCCGGCCTTCCTGACGGCCCTGCATCTCGCGATCGCGTTTGCGGTTCTGAAAGGCCCATGGGAACGCGTGGCCGGAGCCGGCGTCATCGTGGTGCTGGCGGATTTCCTCAGCCGCGAAGGCGTTCAGGCCCTGGCCCAGGCCCTCGCCACGTCTCAGGCCTCGTAATCCACCTTCGTCAGGTAGAGCCCGTCGGGCGGGGCGACCGGGCCGCAGCGCTGGCGGTCGGCAGCGTCGAGCACGGCCCTGAGGTCGCGCGCCGACCACTTGCCGCTGCCGACCTCGACGAGACTGCCCGTCATCGAGCGCACCTGCCGGTGCAGGAAGGAAATGGCGCGGCAGGTCAGGTGAATCTCCGCGCCTACCCGGCTCACCGAAATGGCTTCCAGCGTCTTCACCGGGCTGTCGGCCTGGCACTGGCTGTCGCGGAAGGTGGTGAAGTCGTGCTGGCCCACGAGAACCTGCGCCGCCTGGTGCATCGCCTCGGCGTCGAGCCGGTAGGGCACGCGCCAGACATGACCCTTGTCGAGCGTCAGCGGCGGCCGCCGGTCGACCAGACGATAGAGATAATGCCGCTTCTTCGCGGAAAAGCGGGCGTGGAAATCCTCGCCGACGCGTTCCGCCTCCAGCACCGCAACCGGATGGGGGCGCATATGCTGGTTCAGCGCATCGCGCACCGTATGGGTCGGGAAATCCTTCTCCAGATCGAGATGCGCGACCTGCCCCAGCGCGTGGACGCCTGCATCTGTGCGACCGGCCGAATGAGCGGTCACCGGCGCGCCATTGATCGCCTCCGCCGCGGCCTCGAGCACGCCCTGCACGGTCGGCACGTCGTCCTGACGCTGCCAGCCGGCGAACGGTCCGCCGTCATATTCGAGGGTCAGCTTGTAGCGGGGCATCAGTGCGCCCCTCGCTCACGAACGCGCTCATGACTCCCTCCCCCTCCGGGGGAGGGTCGGGGTGGGGGGGGGGAGTTGACGAGGTGCGCACCCCACCCCTGCCCTCCCCTCAAGGGGAGGGAGAAGGAATGCGTGCTGGTTTCAACGATCAGAGGCATCAGCCCAATACCGTCCCGGCGGGGATCGTCGTACCGCGCAGGAAGTCCGCCGCGTCTATCGCGCCCCTGCCCTCGCGCTGCAGCCGGGTCAGACGCACCGCGCCCTCGCCGCAGGCGATCAGCAGCGTGTCGTCGAGCGCCGTGCCGGGCACGCCCTCGCCCTCCTCGGCCTTGGCGTTCAGCACCTTCACCCGCACCGGCTTGCCGCCGGCATCCAGCGTGAACCACGCCCCCGGGAAGGGCGACAGGCCGCGAATGTGACAGCTGAGTTCGTCGGCCGGGCGGGTCCAGTCGATCCGCGCCTCTTCCGGCGTGATCTTGGCGGCATAGGTGACCCCGTCCTCGCTCTGGGGCTGGGCTTCCAGAGATCCGCGTTCGAGCGCGGCGAGCGCGCGCGGCCACATCTGCGCGCCCGTCGCCATCATCCGGTCGTGCAGGCTGCCCGCCGTGTCGGTGGGGAAGATGCGCAAGGTTTCGCTCAGGAGGATCGGCCCGGTATCGAGCCCGGCCTCCATCTGCATCACCTGCACGCCCGTGCGTTCGTCCCCAGCCATGATGGCGCGCTGGATCGGCGCCGCGCCGCGCCAGCGCGGCAGGAGCGAACCGTGCAGGTTGAGACAGCCGAAACGCGGCGCGTCGAGCGCCGCCTGCGGCAGGATCTGGCCGTAGGCGACCACGACCGCGGCATCGAGGTCGAGTGCGGCGAAGTCCGCCAGCACGCCGGGGTCCTTGAAGCTTTTCGGCGTCTCCACCGGAAGCCCCAGCGTTTCGGCCAGTTCGTGGACCGGCGTCTTCCTCTCCTCATGTCCCCGGCCCTTCGGACGCGGCGGCTGGGTGTAGACGCGGACGATGTCATGGCCCGCCGCAGCGATCTCGGCGAGCGAGGCAGCGGCGAAGTCGGGCGTTCCGAGAAAGGCGAGGCGCAATGTCATGAGCGGGTTTGAGCGCGAAGCCGCGCGCCGATCAAGCCCCCAAAGCGTGCCCTTGCGCTCGTCGTTGCCGGTTAGTCCTCGAACCCCCAGGGCGCGGGCGGCGGGTCGACCGGTTCGCTGAGGTCGAACACGGCCCGGAAATTCCGGTCCGGACGGGTCAGGCCATAGGTGAAGGTCTCGCCCTCGATCTGCATCAGCCAGACATTGTCGGCCGAGACCGGAATGTCTTCGCGCACGAAAAGGTCGCGACTGAATTCATCGGCGGGGAATTCTGCCATCAGGCCGGTGACCGCGCCTTCCGTGTCGCCGCCATACTGGGTCAGCACGTCCTCGCTGCCGTCTTCGTGGCGGTGGTCATGCTTCAGGCGCAGCCCCTCGCCCTGCCGCGTCACCACCCAGGTGCGCGAGCGGTTCTCCCCGACATGCAGCGGGATGCGGATCTCGTCATCGCCGCATTCGCGGATGTGCATGACCAGCGTTTCCGACCGCCAGTCGGCGTCGCGAGGATCGTCGCCGAGCACCCGGCCCTCATAGGCCTGGCCGCAGCGCGCGCTGAGTGCGGAGAACAGGTCGGTCCCGGCGGCGGCTTCGGGAGCGGGTTCGGAATTGCCGCAGGCCGCGAGCGCGGCGGCGGCAAGAAGGGGAGCGAGAGCTTTCATGGACCGTACTCGACCCCGGTCCGGGCAGGCGGTCAAGCGGCGGATTGGTCCGCCGTGTCGACAATCACGGCGCAGGCCCGCAATTCCGCGATCCAGCGGCCGCCATCAGCCGCGCATTCCCGCGCGGCAAACCATGCCTCGATATGCGGTTGCAGGATGACGAGCGTCGTGAACAGCAAGAGCGCCGCGGTCGCGGCGCGAATCAGGACGGCGTTGCGGCTCACCCGGCCGCCGGGACCTTTTCCAGCCCCAGCTTCTTCACCCGCTTCACCGCCCGGTCACGCTTCAGGCGCGAGAGGTGGTCGATGAACAGCACGCCTTCGAGGTGATCCATCTCGTGCTGGATGCAGACCGCGTAGAGGCCCTCGGCGTCCTCAATCACTTCCTTGCCGTTGTAGTCGAGATATTTCAGGCGGACGTGATCCGGGCGCTCGACCTCGTCATAGACGGACGGCACCGACAGGCAGCCCTCCTCGTAGGGCAGCTTCGATTCCGACGCGTCGAGGATTTCCGGGTTCACGAAATAGCGCGGCTTGCGCTCGCCCTTGCCCCAGTCGAGGTCCATCACGATGACGCGCACCGGCTCGCCGATCTGGATTGCGGCGAGGCCGATCCCGTCGGCGGCATACATGCTCTCCAGCATGTCATCCATCAGATCGCGAAGCGCGTCGTCGACCTTGTCGACGGGCTTCGACACCTGTTTCAGGCGCGGATCGGGAATGGTGAGGATGTCTCGGACTGCCATGGGGTTCAGCTAGGGTCAGCGCTCTCTCGCGTCAAGCATGCCGAATCGGTGATACAAGGGGTTTGACTGCGGAACAATTAAGGAACCCCGCCCGATGGACGGCCTCGATACGACAACTCTCGCCATCATTGCCGGTATCGTGATTCTCGGCATCCTGGCCGGCCTTGGCCTCGGTGCTCTTCTGCTTCGCCGCAAGCCCGACACCAGCGAGAGTGCAGCCATTGCCGCGCAACTCTCGCAACTGCAGGGCCGCCTCGACCAGTTTGCCAGCTCTGCCACCTCGGGTCAGGAAGGGCTCCGCAAGGCGATGGATGAACGCCTCGATGCGGTGACCAAGCGGGTCGGGGATTCGCTGGGCGAAAGCGTCGAGAAGACCCAGGGCGCGCTGCGCCATCTTTATGAGCGTCTCGCCCTGATCGACAGCGCGCAGAAGAACATTTCCGAACTATCAGGCGAGGTAACCGGCCTGAAGGCGATCCTGTCGAACAAGCAGGCACGCGGAGCTTTCGGCGAAGTGCAGCTGAAAGACGTTGTCTCCAGCCTGCTTCCTCCCTCGGCGTATGATTTTCAGGCGACGCTATCTTCCGGTGTTCGCCCGGACGCCCTGATCCGGATGCCGAATCCTCCCGGCTCGGTCGCCGTCGACGCGAAATTCCCGCTCGAAGCCTATCGCGCGCTGGTCGATGCCAGCGACGACGCGGCGAAACTGACCGCTCAACGTGCCTTTGTTTCCGACGTGAAGAAGCATCTGAGCGCGATCTCTGAAAAATATCTGATTCCGGGTGAGACCGCCGAACACGCATTGATGTTCGTCCCGTCCGAGGCCGTCTATGCGACGATCCATGCCGACTTCCCGGACCTTGTCGATGTCAGCCTGTCGAAGAAGGTTCTGATCGTTTCACCGACCACGTTGATGGCGATCCTCAACACGGTTCGCGCCGTTCTCCGCGATGCGGAGATGCACAAGCAGGCCGCGGAAATCCAGAAGGCAGTCGGGCTGATGCTGCGGGATGTCGAATTGCTCGGAACGCGGGTCGACAAACTGCGAACGCACTTCAATCAGGCCAACAAGGATATCGACGACATCGAGACATCCGCGAAGCGGATTACGTCACGCGGCGAACGTATCGCCGAAGTCGAACTTGAAGACGAGTCCTCCGCGCCCCGCGCTCTCCCTGGTGGGGAAAATTAACCCTCGATCAACTCTCAAGGGAAACTGGCCCGGCCATTGCTCGGTCTCGTCTCCGAACAGGGAGACCGGCAGTGATGCGTACGGAAACCGTTTCGATCCGGGACTTGACCCAAGCCGATGTGCGGCGCTGGAACGCCTGGGCCGCACCGGGCGGTCAGCTGACCAGCCCCTATCTGCTGCATGATTTCGCCGAGGCCGTGGACCGGGTCCGCCGCGATGTCCGCGTGACGGTGATCCGCGATGGCGGCGAGGCTGTCGGCTTCTTCGCACACCATACGCCCAAGGGCGGCGTCGTCCGCCCGGTCGGCTCACCGATGTCGGACTATCAGGGGGTCGTCTCGGCCCCGGGGGTCCGCATCCATCCGCGCGACGTGCTGTCCGGAGCCGGTGCTTGCGCGCTGGTCTACGACAACTGGCTGACCAGCGGCCTCAACCTGATCCGCGAATGCCGCGAACGCGACGGCTCGGTGATCTGCGATGTCAGCGAGGGCGGTGACGCCTGGTTCGCCGCGCAGAGCCTTCTGCACCGCGATCATTTCAAGAAGATGGCGCGCCGCTTGCGCAAGGCGGAACGCGACTTCGGTCCGGCTCAGTTCGTCTTCGGCGATCCGACCGGCGACCACTATGCCGCGCTCAAGGCCTGGAAGGGCCAGCAATACCGCGCCACTGGCAAGCTCGACGTGCTGTCTGTCGGTTGGGCCGACCAGCTGCTGGCCGATCTGCGCCGCCGTGAGGGCAGCCCCTTCGGCACGCTGACCGCCGCGCTCTATTTCGGAGACCAGCTCGCCGCGGTGGAAATCGGCCTGATGGCCGGCGGCGTCTACCATTCCTGGTTCCCCGCCTATGACGCGAAATTCGCCTGCGCTTCGCCGGGCCTTTTGCTGATCCACGGCCTGATCGAGAACGCGCAACGTCTCGGCATGTCGCGGATCGATCTCGGCCGCGGGCACGGCCAGTACAAGAAATATTACGGCAATTACGAGGTGCCGCTCGATACCGGCCGCGTGCTGGATGCGGGCCTTGCCGCCTTCATGATCCGAGGCTGGGAAACCGCCGAGGCCTGCGCCCGCATCCTGCCGCCCAATGTCGCCGAACTCCCGGCCCGGGTGCGCCGCCGCTGGGCCCAGATCAGCGCCTTCGAACCGCACCTGCCGGCGCGTCTCGGCACGCTGGCGAAATCGCTGCGCTCCGACCCGCAGGTCGCCTGAAGCAGGACCACGCCCCAACGGAACTTGCCGCCGGACAGGCGCGTACTAACCTCGTTCCCGTATCCGGATTCGAGGTTGTCCATGCTCCGCGCCCTGCCCGCCCTGCTTCTCCTCTCCGCCGCGCCTGCCATGGCGCAGGACTATGCGATTGAAGCCGAGACCGTCGTCGACGGTCTCGACCATCCCTGGTCGCTGACTTTCCTGCCCGACGGGGCGATGCTGGTCACGGAGCGCGCCGGACGCCTGCGCCTCGTCCGTGATGGCGCGCTGGCCGACGCACCGATCGGCGGCGTGCCGAACGTCTTCAACAACCGCCAGGCCGGCCTGTTCGACGTCGTCCTGCACCCGGATTTCGCCGAGAACCGCCTCGTCTATCTGTCCTTCGCGCAGGGCAATACCGTGATGAACCGGACCGCCATCGCGCGCGGCCGGCTGAGCGAGGACGCGACACAGCTTGAAGACACGGACGTCATCTTCCGCGCCGAAGCGGCAAAGCCCGGCGGCGCGCACTATGGCGGGCGGATGATCTTTCTCGACGACGGCACGCTGCTCCTCACCATCGGCGAGGGCTTCATCCGCATGGACCAGGCCCAGGACCCGACCAATCATTTCGGCACGATCGTGCGCCTGACCGAAGACGGCGAACCCGCTCCCGGCAATCCCTTCGCCGATGGCGAGGAGGGGGACGAGGCGGTGTGGAGCTATGGTCACCGCAATCCGCAGGCGATCGCCATCGAACCCTTCAGCGGCGATGTCTGGGAGATCGAGCACGGCCCGCGCGGCGGCGACGAGATCAACCGCATCGTGGCCGGGGCCAATTATGGCTGGCCGCTTGCCTCCAACGGCGACCACTATGACGGCGAGGTGATCCCGGACCACGCCGAGGGCGACGGCTTCGAGGCGCCGCTGCTGCACTGGACCCCGTCAATCGCTCCGTCCGGCATGGCTTTTTATGACGGCGCGGATTTCCCGGACTGGCAGGGCGATCTGTTCGTCGGCGCGCTCGCCGGGTCGCATCTGCGCCGGGTCGATCTCGAAGACGGTGAAATCGCCGGCGAAGAGGAATTGCTCGGCGAGCTAGGCGTGCGCATCCGCGATGTGCGGATGGGGCCGGACGGGTCGCTCTATATCCTGACCGACGAGCCGGAACCCGATGGCGCGCTGATGCGGATCGTTCCGGCCCGGTAGGCCGCGGAAGCTAGCCCCGGAAGTCGAGCAGTTTCCGGCCCGTTGCCAGGTTGCGCAGGACATAGACGAGCGGCGTGTCGAGCCACGCCGTCAGGATCTTGAATGCCACCTGGCCGAGGATCAGGCTGAACAGCGCCGCCATCGACACGACACCGCCGAAGGCGACCGTGATGAACAGCACCGAGTTCACGATCTGCGCGATGATGGTCGAGACATTGTTGCGCCACCACAGCCGGTTCTTGCCGCGGTCGCGCTCGCGGAAATAGTGATAGATGAAGACGTCGGTCAGCGCCGACAGGCCGAAGGCCACCATGCCGGCGAAATTGATCCGGTTCGATCCGGCCAGCACGAATTCGAACGCCGCATCATTCTCCGCCGTCCAGTAATCCGCAGGCCCGGCCCAGGGCACCCAGGTCTCGATCGTCATCCCCATCGCGAAGAGGCCGAACACGATGACACGGATCAGAAGGCCGGAGACGACGACATGGGTCGCCATCGTCCGCCCCCAGACTTCGCTGATCACGTCGGTAGCCGTGAAGGTCAGCGCGAAGGCGAACGTCCCCACCGGCACGAGCAGTCCGAAACCCAGCAGGTTGAACGCGATCGGCTTCACCGCGAGCACCGCCGCGCTGATCAGGCAGGCGATGAACAGGCTGACGCAGAAAATGAAGACGAAGGCCGCTCGCCCGCTTCCAGGCAGGACCGGATTGTCCGCGGGCCGCGAACCGTCACTCATCGATAATCTCGAACGGACAGCACCACCACATCCCCCAAGGCCCTGCAGAAGGAAGTGAATCGGGAATTATTGCAAGGCGATGCCCGGTCAAGCCGGGCGCCGGCTCCGGAAGGCGGCGGCCAGCGTGCCGTCATCGAGATAGTCGAGCTCGCCGCCCACCGGCACGCCGCGCGCCAGCGAGGTGACCGACACGCCGAGCGGGGTCAGCTTGTCGGCGAGATAGTGGGCGGTCGTCTGGCCATCGACCGTGGCGTTGAGGGCGAGGACGATCTCCTTCGCCTCCTCGCCCGACGCGCGTTCCAGCAGTCCGGATATGTTCAGGTCTTCCGGGCGGATCCCGTCGAGCGCCGACAATGTCCCGCCGAGCACGTGATACCGCCCGCGGAAGGCGCTGGCGCGTTCCAGCGCCCAGAGATCGCCGACCGTTTCCACCACGCAGATCACCGACGGGTCGCGGCCCGGCGCGGCGCAGATGGCGCACGGATCGGTGACGTCGAGATTGCCACAGGTCGAGCAGGCGCGGATCTTGTCCGCCGCATCGGCCAGCGCCTCGGCCAGCGGCCCCATCAGCGCCTCGCGCTTCTTCAGGAGGTGCAGCACCGCGCGGCGCGCCGAGCGCGGCCCCAGCCCCGGCAGCTTGGCCAGAAGCGAGATCAGGCGCTCGATTTCGGGTCCGGCAGTGGCTCGGCTCAAGATTTCAGCTCACGCGAATCGGCGGCAGGGACACGCAGCATAGCCGCGCTTCACATCCCCGGCAGGCTCATGCCCGGCGGCAGTTGCAGCCCGCCGGCGGCTTCCTTCATCACGCGCTGCTGCACGGCTTCGGCCTTGCGGCGCGCATCGGCGCTCGCCGCGACGATCAGGTCTTCCACGACTTCGACTTCAGATGGCACCATCATCGAGGGATCGAGCTTCACCGACTTGATTTCGCCCTTCGCCGTCATCGTGACGGTGACGAGACCCGCGCCGGATTCGCCCGTGACCTCTTCGCGGTCGAGCTTTTCCTGCGCCTCGGTCATCTTCTGCTGCATTTCGCGGGCCTGTTTCATCAGCCCCATCAGATCGGCCATGTCAGGACCTTTCCTGTCTCTTTTCGCCATTGCCGGCGAAGTCTTCCTCATCTTCCGAAGCGCTGCGCACATCGACGAGTTCTGCGTCCGGGAAATGCTTCAGCACCTCGGCCACGGACGGGTCGCGGCGGGTCACTTCGAACAATTCGCGGCGTTCGCGCTTGCGCCGTTCGGACCAGGTCTCCCCGCCGCGCGAATCCTTCGACGGCAGCACCGCCCAGGTCGACCCGGTCCACTCCGTCAGCGCGCGTGCGAGACGCTGCGCCAGGTCCGGCGGGCAATGCGCCTCCGGCTCGAACACCAGACTGCCGGGCTTGTAGCTGACCGGACGCACGAAACGCTCGACATCGGATTTCAGACGGATATCGCGCTTGCGCTCAAGAAGGCCGATCAGCGCCTCGAAATCCTTCGGCCCTTCGACCGGGGCTTCGGCCTCTGCAGGCGCGTCAGCTTCCGGGTCCGGTAGATCGTCCTCATAGGCGGACAGCGGGGGCGCATCATCACGAACGTCGTCGCGAACGTCGTCGCCAATGTCCCCGTACGCGTCGTCCTGCTCCGCGCCCGAACTCTCCGACCTGGGAGCTTCCGCCCCCTTCGGGGCGTCAGGCTTTGGGGCGGGCGTTGTCTCCTTCGCGGGACCGCCTTCGGCGATCATCCGCGCCGCATCTTCCGGCGAGGGCAGCGAGGCTGCCGAGGACAGGCGCAGCAGCGTCATCTCCGCCGCCGACAGCGGCTCGGGCGCCTGACGCACATCGTCGAGCCCGGTGAGCAATATCTTGAACAGCCGCGTCAATTGGGCGAGCGACAGGCCCTCGGCGATCGAGGCCAGACGGGCGACCGTCTCCTTCGCCTCGGCCAGATCGGCGTCCTCGCCAACCACCTTCACCCGCGTGATGGCGTGCACGAAATCGAGGCAGTCGCGCGTGATGACGGCGGGATCGGCCCCGGCATCGTAGAGCTCGGCAATCTCGGCCAGCGCCTTGGCGTGATCGCCCGACAGCGCCGCTTCGAGCAGGTCCAGCACCCGCGCCCGGTCCGCGAGGCCCAGCATGTCGCGCACCTGCAGCGCACTGACCGGCGCATCGCTGTCGCCACCCTGAACAATGGCCTGGTCGAGCAGGGACAGCGCATCACGCACCGAGCCTTCCGCCGCGCGGGCGATCAGGGCGAGGCCGTCGTCCTCGATCTTCGCGCCTTCCTTCTCGGCAATGCCTTTCAGGTGCGCGGCGAGTTCGTCGCGGTCGACACGCTTCAGGTCGAAGCGCTGGCAGCGCGACAGCACGGTGACCGGAACCTTCCGGATCTCCGTCGTCGCGAAGATGAATTTCACATGCGGAGGCGGTTCTTCGAGCGTCTTCAGGAGCGCATTGAACGCCGAGGTGGACAGCATGTGAACCTCGTCGATCACATAGACCTTGTAGCGCGCCGAGACCGGCGCATAGCGCACGCCGTCGAGAATCTCGCGGATATCGCCCACGCCGGTGCGCGACGCGGCGTCCATTTCCATGATGTCGACATGCGCGGATTTCTGGATCGCGGCGCAATGTTCGCCCGGCGGGTCCAGCACGATGGACGGCTGGTCGACCTCGGCCGTCTTGTAGTTGAGCGCCCGCGCGATCAGGCGCGCCGTCGTGGTCTTCCCGACCCCGCGAACCCCGGTCAGCATGTAGGCATGGGCGATCCGGCCCGAGGCGAAGGCATTGGTGAGCGTTCTCACCATCGCCTCCTGGCCGATCAGGTCTTCAAAACGCGACGGACGGTATTTGCGGGCGAGCACCGTGTAGCCGGCCCTGGAGGACGGCGTGTCCAGTCCAAGGGGCGGGCCTTCCGCATTTTCCGGCATGTCGGGCGGAGCGTCGTCCATGGACCTTTAGGGAGCTGGTGCGGCGTTAGGTGGAAGACCGGACAGCGACCCGGAGCGAAACTCGTTACGGCTGCTTCCTTCCGGACCTGACCGGGTTGGCGAGGGCTCCGTCCGCGCCGGCCTTCCACCCCCAATATCGCGTGCCGGGGCGGCGGGTGCAAGGCGCAGGAGTCAGCCGTCCTGCGCTTCGCGGTCCGCGACGGCCTGTGCATGCGCCAGCACCGCGCCGCACGGCGCATCCTCGCCGAGGCCGGGCTGGGTGAAGGGCAAGGCCGCCAGCGGCCCGGCCACGCCGGACAGGAGCGCCGCCGCTCCGCCCTGCAGAACCGTTGCCACCGCATTGATGTCGACGGAGGGGTCGCGCAGCGTGCCGCCAATGCTGACGCCACCGAGAAGACTGCCCCAGGACACGTCCTTGGCGTCGGCATCCACGTCGAGCGTGATGATCTCGGTTTCCAGCGAAACCTCGCCGTCCATACGGATCAGGCTGTCCTCGGTGTCGAGCACGACCGGGCGGGCATGCGCGACCCCGTCCGCGACCTCGAACCGCGCCGCGCCGCAGCGCACCGGCACGTATTCCGCATTCTCGTTGTCCTCGGTGAGGATCAGCAGAAAGACCTCCCCGAGATCGAGCCCGGCGCCTTCGACCGCGAGACTGCGCAATTCGGCGTCCGCACCGGTCCAGAGGGAAATCTCGCCATCCGCCGAGGCGAAGGCGGAGCGCAGGTCCGATCCGGTCAGGTTCAGCAGGAATTCGCTGGTCATCGGCCCGCGTGCCAGCCTCCCTTGCGCGATCTCGCGCAGGTCGAAGCCCTCCAGCCGGCCCTCCGCGCGGCTGCGCACCGTGTCGGACCGCGCGTCGATATCGATCCGCCCGTCGAGCGTACCGCCGAGCGGCGCTTCGAACACAAGGGGATCGATCGTCATCACGGCTTCTCGCAGGACGAGATCGAAGCTGATCGACCGCAGGGGGAAGGGACCGGCCTTCACTTCGCCCGCCTCGAAATGCACTTCGGCGTCGGCGGCCCGGAAACGGGTGAAGTCGAGCTCGGCATCGGGGATCAGGCGCGGGCTGGCGGCATAGGCAGCGTTGATCGCCGCCTGCTGTGCATTCTCCTCGCCGGTCTGCACGTCCGATGGCGCACCGATGATCACGCCGAGATCGTCGAGATCGAGAAGATCGGAACGCAGATCGGCGGTCAGCAGAGGACGGTTTCCCGAAAAGTCCGCCGCCATCTCGCCCGACAGATCGCTGTCGCCCACCGTCCCGTCGAACGGGGCGAACCGCCAGACATCGCTGTCATGGCTCAGCCCGCCCGACAGGGTGAAGGGCGGCGTGTCGGGGGCGGACAGGCCGAACAGGGCCGCGAAGTCGGCGAAATTGTCGCCCGAGACCATCATCTCGCCCTCGAACCCGTCAAGCGACAGGCTGGCCGCACGGCCGGACAGGGTCAGGTCGGCCCCTCCGCCGCGCCCCTCGGCTTCGAAATCGCCGCTGCGCAGATCGCCCGTTCCGCGCGTGATGTACAGGCGCGAGACGGGCCGGTTCGGGCGCGCAATGTCGAGCCGGACCTGCCGCATCTCGACCGACGCCACCTGGTCCAGAAACCCGGGCGGTCCGGACCCGCCGCTGCCGAGCGTCGTGCTGTAGGCGGCCGCCTCGATATCGGCGTGCTCCACCACGCGTTGCCCGACAAGAAAGCCGAAGGGATCAAGCCGCAGGTCGAGAATGCCGGCATCGGCCTTGCCCTCGAGCCCAACGGCGCGCAGCCGCAGCACCGGCTTCCAACCCCAATCGACCCAGCCGGCAGAGAGCGACACCTCGCGCTCGGTCCGCAAAGCGATCTGATTCCGGATGAAGCCGGTCGCCCGGTCCGGGCTCGAGAGATACCACATGAAGGCCGCCGCGCCGGTGATCAGCCCGGCGAGCACGACCCCGGTCGCGGCCAGGCTCCAGACGGTTCGACGCTTCACGGCCACTTGTGGATCTCGACTATCGGCACGGGGTCGGAACGCCGGGCATTCGATGCGGTTCCCTCGATCGGGACTTCGACCCCGATCACCCGGGTCGAGGCCGGAATGTGGAGTAGCAGCGCCCTACCCTCCCCTTGAGGGGGAGGGACGCGAGCGGCTTGCGTCAGCAAGACGGGAGCGGGGTGGGGTGACGTTCAGCGACTGATTGACGTTTCCCGGACGGCGACCTCCGCCTCCGCGAGGGCAGGCGCCGATCCGGGATCCAGGCTGGACCCCGGTCTTCGCTGCGCGAAACCGGGGAGCGTCGGAGTAAATCGAGCCGCCCTTCGAGACGGCCGCTTTCGCGCCCTCCTCAGGACAGGCTCGAACTCAATGACCTGTCCTGAGGAGCGACCGAAAGATCGCGTCTCGAAGAGCGGTTATTGAGATTCGAATTTACCCCGCCGACGCGCCCCGCAGGAATGCCGCATGGTCGTCGAGCGCTGCGACGAGGTCGGGGTCACCACCCGACTCAACCAGCAGATCGCGCCACCAGGTCACCACGCGCGACTGGGTTTCCAACCAGTCGCGCACCGCGCGGTCGGAGGCGCTTTCCTGCACGGAATTCAGTGACAGTGTCTCGCTGAAAGCATCAAGATCATTGGCGGCCCATCGCATCGCTCACTCCCCGGATTACGGCCTCGCCCGCAATGAAACGGCGACACCACAATCCGAGTTTATGCGACTCGTTCTTAATTGCAATAACTGAAGATCGTCTCACCGCCCCCAGCGGACGTTGAAGCCGCGCTCGTCGATATGGACATAGGGACCGTGATAGCCATTGGCCCGGTATTCGCCGAGCCCGCCTGCGAGACCGTTTGCCTCGTCTTCCATCAGGGTATGGATGAAGTCGAACAGGACGGCGGCGTCTTCCTGGTTCTGCTGGCCGTCGCCATTGAGATCGTCCATCACCTTGTCGCCGTCCTCATCGATGAAGATGTCCGCCGCGCCGCCATAGACGTGGCGCGAATGCTCGCCATTCCTGAGGTTGCGATTGTAGTCCGGCGTGCGATAGCCGCTCATCACGACGAAGCCGTCCGTACGCCAGCCGTTCTCGTTGACGCGTTCGAGGATGTGTTCGAGCGACAGGAGCAGGTCTTCACGCACCACCGCGTAGCGCGGCCAGTCCGCGTCCTGCTTGCACAGGAACTGGCCCAGCGTGAAATGCGGTGCCACCTCGATCTCCAGCATGTCCTGGGTGACTTCGATATAGCCCTCGGGTGCGCGGTAGGTGTCGAGCCCGCGATAGGGTTCGCGCGGATAGTCGCCGATCCGGTAGCCGGACAGGTGGCCATCGCGCATCTCGTTCGCCGGACGAAGGACAAAGACGTTCAGACGAATGGTTTCGCCGTTCTCGGCGACCGCCTCGATCACGTGATGTCCGGGCTGCTCGGGCGCGAGCCAGATCGCGCGCTCGCCCAGACCTTCCGCAAAGGGACGCTCGGACCGCCAGTCGACCGCCCGGTCGGCGGACAGCATCAGCATCTCGCCCGGCATGACCGACAGCGCGAACACCCGGTAATCGACAGACAGGCCGTCATTCACCGAAACCGTCAGGCTGGTGCGGCCATTGTCATAGGCCTGGATATCGACCGGCTCGCGAACCGGTGCCATGTCAGAGGCCGAGGCCGCACTCGCTGCTGCCGTCAGCCAGAATAAACCCGTCAGTATCGACTTCATCGTCAGGACTTTCCGTTTCAGGCACACCCCCGAGTGCCTCGATCAGTCTCTCGTCGAGACCATACACATCCGGCACGAAACGCACGCCGCCCGCCCCGTCTGCGACGGCGGTGAGATAGAGGAAACGCACATCGATCGGCCGGTTCAGATCGATGCGGGTTTCCGCCCCGCTGTCGAGGGCGTCGTGCAAACGCTCGTTGTCGGTATCGCTCGCGAGTGCGGCGACCCATTCCGCCAGTGCCACAGCATCGCGCACCCGGACGCAGCCGGAGGAGAAGGCCCGCGACGGCCGGTTGAACAGCGCGCGGGCGGACGTGTCGTGCAGGAAGGTCGAGAACGGGTTGGGAAAGATGAATTTCACCACGCCCAGCGCGTTGAGCGGGCCGGGGCGCTGGCGGAGGCGGTAGGGAAAGTCGCGCGCGCTGACCGTGGTCCAGTCGATCTCCGACGCGTCCACGGCCTCACCCGTCTCCCGGTTGAGCACGACGAAGCCGAGCCGCTCGACAGCTTCCGGATCGCGCCGGAACAGCGGCAGCTCGTCGAGGACGGCCAGACGGTGCGGCGTCTCCCACCACGGATTGAGGATCATGTAGCGCATCTGCGCGTGCAGCTGCGGCGACGGCCGGCTCGGCCGCCCGACGATCACGTCGTAGCTCCGGACCAGGCCTGCGTCTCCGTACACTGCGAGGCGGTAATCGGGCAGATTGACCTCCACCCGCGGCGAGGCGGGCTCACGCGGCAGCCAGCGCAGTCGCTCCAGATTCGCCTCTATCTGCGCAATGCGGTGTTCCACGGGAATGTTGAGCCACTCGATCGTGTCTGCCCCGGCGACACCGTCTGCCTCCATGTGCCCGGAACGCTGCACGTCCATGACAGCGGCCTCGACCGCCTCGTCATAGGTCATCATGGCGTCGATGAAGTCGGGAAACGCTTCGGGCACAGGCCAGGGGAGGGCCGGCATCAGGCCTTCCGCCTGCAACCGGTCGCGCAGATAGAGCACCCGGACATCGCGGTCACCGGGATGCAGGGCGGGGCCAGCCTCGATCGCGCGCCAACCGCCCTGTTTTGCGATCTCGCGATAGCGCTGCAGCGCAGCTTGCAGCGCCCGGTAGTCGGGGCGCCGCGGCGCCAGCGCCTCAAGGCTTGTGGCAACCTCGCCCGCCGCGATCATCAATGCCAGCGCGTCTGCGGGATTGGCCAGCGGTTCGGGGGCATCGAATTCCGCCCCGTAGTCGCGCGGATGGACCCGCCCTGTGGCCAGATCGTCGGCCAGCGACATCCAGCCTTCGGTGGCCAGGCGCTCAAGCGCCGGATCAACCTCGCCCGGACCAGCAACCAGCAATGCATCATAGCCATAGTCGGCGGGATCGAGACCGTGGTGAGACGCCGACGCGAGCGCAGCGAGCAAGTCGGCGCGGTTCTCCCGGTTGGCGTCCCCGGTCCAGACCGGCGCACCGGCGCGCGCAGCGTAAAATGCCTCGACCGGGTCGGCCTCGATGGGCGTCCCGGCGAGTTGAAGCGACATCGCGATGGCGAACAGCGTGTTCAGAACCGATCCCAGTTTGTTCAGCTTTTCCTTAAATAGAGTGTGGGCATCACCCGGCCGGGTTTCAAGTCCGGTTGGCAACGCCGCCGACTGGCAGTAGCACGGCACCAACGCTTGAAGGATGGCGACCATGCCCGATACCGGCCTCCCGCCCCTCGCCTTTTCGGCCTGTCCGCTGGATCGCGGCGAGGCGGTGCGACGTGATGCCACCACGCTGGCGGCCTTGCAGGCGGATCCCGCCGGCCGGCGCATCGTGCTGCGCGGCGGCGAGCCGCTGATCTCGCACAATGGCCAGCTGATCCGCTTCCCGCTGAACGATCCCCGTTTCGCCCCGGACCGCGAGCTGATCTTCCTCGGCTTCGAGGACGGTACCGCACTGTTCGCCGGCGAGACGGCGGATTCCAGCGACCCGTTCGAGGATTCCCGCTTCTCCGATCCGCGCGCCGCCGGGATGCGGCTGGAGATGGGTGAAGCGGGGATTTTCGCCTTCGCCCGCTCGCTGCTGCTGTGGCGCGAGCGGCGCAGCTTCTGTTCGAGTTGCGGGGACCGGCTGAAAGACGGCTGCGGCGGGTTGAAGCGCGATTGCATCGCGTGCGGCGCGGAGCATTTCCCGCGCACTGATCCGGTCGTTATCATGCTGCCGGTCGACGGAGACCGCTGCCTCCTGGGCCGTCAGGCCGCCTGGCCGCCCCGCATGTGGTCGGCACTGGCAGGCTTCATGGAGCCCGGCGAGACGATCGAGGAGGCCTGCGCCCGCGAAACCGCCGAGGAAACCGGCATCAAGGTCGATCATGCCCGGGCCGAATATATCGCCTCCCAGCCCTGGCCCTTCCCGTCCTCGCTGATGATCGGGCTGATCGTTCCGGCGATCTCGCGCGACGTGACGATCGACACCGCCGAGCTGGAAACCGCCCGCTGGTTCACGAAGGCCGAAATCGCCGCCATGCTGGCCGGTGAACATCCCGACGCCGATGTGCCACCGAAGATCGCCATCGCCCGGCGGTTGCTGGAAGTCTGGGCGGCGCGCTGACCCTTACGCCAAAGAAAAAGGGCCCCGCCGGAAGCGGAGCCCTCTTCTTTTCGTTCAGTCGACGCGATCAGCGCGTGCCGAAACGGCGGACGTAGGAGATGCCGACGGCGTCGGACTCGCCTGCGTTGTCGAATTCGGTGCGGGTGATGTCGAAACGGACACCGTTCACACCATCGAAGAACCATTCGCCACCGACGCCGTAGGACCAGCCATCGTCATCGTCACCGAAGGTCACGCCAGCGGCCGACGCTTCCGCGGAAGCCGAGGTGTAACCGGCACGGGCGAACAGGTTCGCGTTTTCGGCGACCGGCAGACGGCCGACCACGAAACCGCCGATGGAATAGTCGAGTTCGACATTCACCGGGGTCGCACCGACAAAGACGGTATCGTCGTTAACACCGATATTGCCTTCGCCTTCGATGCCGAAATAGTTGGTGAAGTCGTAACCGGCACGGAGCGTCACCGCGCCGAGGTCGACCCCTTCTGCGTCGAAGTGCGTGTAACCGCCCGACAGGCGGACATCGCCGGCATCGGCGGCAGCGACGGATGCGAACGCCAGCGTCGCGGCGGAAGCGGAGAGGAGCATACGGATCATTTTTGAACCCTCTTTCTTGTTAGTTGACCAACCTGCGGGACGCTTCGTGCCGCCCGCGTTGCCGATCTGAGCAGGCCCGGAACCCGCCGCAAGAGGGATGTTTCCGTGAAAACAGCAGTTCGCTGTGCCGCAATCTGCGGGTGAGGCCATTGCGCAACGCTGTTTGACCGCGAGGTGTCCCGACTGTGGCGGCGATGTGGCGAAGACCGCAGACCGCGACCCTTCGCCGCTGGACGCAGGCGCATACGCAGCGTAAGTGACGGTCAGAACTGCCGCCTTGCGCGGTTGCCACTCCCGTTGGCGCGTGCCAAACACGCTCGCGCTCTCAATAGCATTGCCTGGGGACGAGAATGGGCGATCTCTTCTGGAACAAAATTGCAGGCGTGGTGATTGGCACCATCCTGGCGGTCATGGTCATCGGCATCATCGCCGAGGGCCTTTTCCCGAAACACGGGGAAGAAACCGAATTTGCCTACCCGCTGGACCTGGCATCGCTGGGCACCGGATCGGGCCCTGCCGAGGAAGAGCCGGAGATCGATCTCGGCACGCTGCTCGCCAATGCGAGCGCGGAAGCCGGCGAACGCATCGCCCGCCGCTGCGTCTCCTGCCACACTTTCGAGCAAGGCGGTGCCAATGGCACCGGCCCGAACCTCTGGGGCGTGGTCGGCGCGCCGAAGGCAGCCCATGCGGGCTTCAGCTACTCCGCTGCGCTGAGCAGCATGGAAGGCAGCTGGACCTACGAGAATCTCGACGCCTTCATCGAGAATCCGCGTGGTTACGTGCCGGGCACGAACATGTCCTTTGCCGGTCTGCGCGGCGAGGAAGACCGGGCCAACCTGCTCGCCTACCTCCAGACGCTGTCGGACAACCCGGTTCCCTTCCCCGCTCCGGCCCCGGCCGAAGTGGAAGCTGTTGAGGGCGAAGCGGACGTGAACGGCGATGTCGGCCTGGAATCGCTCGACGATGCCGTTTCCTCCGGCGTAATTGAAGATGCCGCACCGACTCCGGAAGTGGGGATCGAATCGGAAGCGGCTGCCGGTGATGAGGACCTGTCCGAAGAACCCGAGGGTTCCGATCCGGCGGTCGATCCGGCCGAAACCGCTCCGGGTACGCCCGATCCGGTAACCCCCGAAGACGAAGACAATGGAGACGGCGAGGAATAATCCTCGCCGAAACTCCCTAGCGTGATCGCCGCAGGACCGATGTCACCGGTCCTGCGGTTTTTTCTATCCGCTCGACCGCGTCGGCGAGGGTCTCCAGCTCCACAGCCATGTGATACGCGTTGGCGTGCAGCAGCTGTTCGCCATCGGTCATGATGCCGACATGGCCCTTCCAGAAGACGAGATCGCCGCGCCGTTTCGGGGCGTCCGCCTCGACATGCCGCCAGCGCCCGCCAAGCTCGGCCTCCTGCAAATCGGTGTCACGCGGTGCGGGAATGCCCGCCGCTTCGAGCGACAGCTGCACCAGCGCCGAACAGTCGAGCCCGACGCTCGTCTTGCCGCCCCACAGATAGGGTACGGCATAGAAGCGTTCGGCGACGGCAACAAAGTCGGGTTCGGTCGCGCTGACCGGCGCGATATGGAATTGCGGCACCCAGCCGGTTCCGATCACCTCGACATAATTGCCCTCGCGGCGGCCCGCGGCGATACGCGAATTGAGGCTGATCAGTTCGGCCGGAGGTGATTTGAGATCCGGCTTCGACAGCACATAGGTCCGGAGCGCCGACACGCGGTGACTGGCCATGTGGACCTCGTCATCGAGCGCGTCGGATGGCACATAGCCGGTATAGCCGTCATTGCGGGCAAAGCCCCACGCCCAGCCATCCTTTTCCTCCAGTACGGCAAAGACTTCGCCGAACAGAAGCTCGGTATCGACCGGTGCGTCGTCGCGCGGGCCGGACCGCAGCCAGACATTGGCGTGCCCGACCTGCTTGTCGACGGGTTCGACGAAGCGCTCCGCCTCGACCTGGCCTTCGAGATGCGCGGCGGCGAGATCCGGACGCGCGGGTGTGGTGCGGCGATCCATGATCTACTTCCCCTTGCCGTATTGCTCTTTCAGCATCGCCCAGGCCGCGCGCGAGCCGAGCATCTCGCCGCCCTTGGGCCGGGCGGGCCGGTCTTCCGGATTCCAGGCGAAGATGTCGAAATGCGCCCAGCGCGTCTTGCCGACGAAGCGCCGCAGGAAGAGCGCGGCCGTGATCGAACCGGCAAATCCGCCTGACGCGGCATTCTTCAGGTCCGAGATATTGCCGTCGAGCCAGCTGTCGTAATTGTCCCAGAGCGGCATCTGCCAAACCGGGTCGTTGGCCGTGACCCCGCCGCGCGAGATCGCTTCGGCCAGTTCCATATTGTTGGAGTAGAAGGGCGCGAGATCGGGGCCCAGCGCGACGCGCGCCGCCCCGGTCAGCGTCGCGAAATCGAGCAGCAGGTCCGGCTCGTCCTCGACCGCGCGGGCGATCGCATCGCCCAGAACCAGGCGGCCTTCGGCATCGGTATTGTCGATCTCGACCGTCAGCCCCTTTCGCGAAGGCAGGATATCGCCCGGGCGGAAGGCTCCCGGGCCGATCGCATTCTCCGCCGCGGCGACATAGAGCTTCAGATGCACTGGCAGTTTCGCGTCCATGATCAGGCGCGCCAGGCCGATCGCATTGGCCGCGCCGCCCATATCCTTCTTCATCAGGCGCATGCCGACCGCGCCCTTGATGTCGAGTCCGCCGCTGTCGAACGTGATACCCTTGCCGACCAGCGCGACCAGCGGATGGGACGGGTCGCCCCATTCCAGCTCGATCAGGCGTGGCGCCTCGTGCGCGGCCCGGCCAACCGCATGAATCATCGGGTAGTTGTCTTTCAGAAGCTTGTCGCCCGTGGTCGATTTCGACTTCGCGCCGAATTCCTTGGCCAGCGCCGTGACCGCATCCTGCAGCGCGTGCGGCCCCATGTCCTGCGCCGGCGTATTCACCAGATCGCGCACCAGATGGATCGACTTGGCGACGCGTTTGGCTTCGGCCATGTCCGCCCCGTCGACGGGCATCAGCTTCGCGGGCTTGCGCGGCCAGGTCTTGTAGCGCGCGAACTGATAGCCGCCCATCGCCCAGGAAATCGCCAGCAGGGTCGGGTCGAGACCGTGCAGCGGCCCTTCGAGCCGCCACGTCCCTTCCGCGAGGCCCAGCGCCGCCGGGCCAAAGGCCTGCGGGTCGTTGGCCAGACCAACCCCGGCGACGGCATCCGCACCGGAACCTTCCGGCAAGGACGCGATCTGTCCCGGCCGGCCGGAAAAGCCGCCACGCTTCAACAGGTCGCGCGCGCCTTCGCCAAGCGCGGACAGATCGTCCTCGAGATGGCTGGCGCGGATCAGGCGGACGCTTCGATGCTTGGACTCGCGCGACGTCGCGAACAATTCGGACACGGATGGCTCCCTTCAGGGGCGGGTGAATACCGGAAAGGCTTTGTTAAGGCATTTTTGACGGGCTGGCCCGACGATCAAGGGCCTGAATGGCGCGATTCGCACCTCCGAAAGAGGAAAGCCCATGCTTCGCTTCTTTTCCGTTACCCGTTTCAGCGTCTTGACGCTCGCCGGTCTGACCCTCACCGCCTGCGCGACCTCGCGCACCGCAGAAGAGCAGGAATTGGCCACGGCGATGGAGGCCCGGGCGACGATCGTGCCCGCCGGCCAGGCCGAACGCGAGGCGATCCGCACGCAGGACCTCCTGACCCAGGCCGCCTTCTGGGCAGAACAGCACGACCTCAATCCCGGCGACCGCGAAGCCGCCGTCGAATTCGTCCGTGTCCTGCGCACGCTCGGAAACGACCAGCGCGCCGCGGAAGTCGCGCGCCAGTCGATGGCGCTCTACCCCGACGACGCCGACCTTCTCTATCTCTACGGCCTGTCTCTGACGACGTCCGGCCGCGGCGGCGCGGCG
This sequence comes from Hyphobacterium sp. SN044, assembly GCF_021864465.1. Lineage (GTDB taxonomy): Bacteria > Pseudomonadota > Alphaproteobacteria > Caulobacterales > Maricaulaceae > Hyphobacterium. The sequence continues at coordinate 147,202 of NZ_JAKKUV010000004.1, read as the reverse complement.
ATCGAGCCCCTGTCGCGTGCCCGCGCGGCGCGGCCTGGCGACTGGCGGATCATCAATGCACTTGGCGTCGCCTATGAGGTCGCCGGCCTGTCCGAGGAAGCACGCAACCGCTTCCGCGAAGCGCTGTCCGTCGCGCCCGGTGAAGCCGCCATCCTGTCCAATCTCGCCCTGTCCTACGCCATGAATGGCGAGGCCGAGCAGGCCGAACGCATGCTGCGTGAAGCCATCGCGCGGCCCGGCGCGGGGGCTCAGGTGCGCCAGAATCTGGCGCTGGTGATCGCGCTTCAGGGACGCTTCGACGAGGCCGAACGTCTCGCCCGCACCGATGTCAGCGAGGAAACTGCCGAGGCCAACATGGCCTATGTTCGCTCCATGCTGACCACCCAGCGCCGCTGGGATGCCCTCCGGGGTGATGGCGCGCGGTAGAGCTTCGCTCTGCAAGATTGAGATCGACTACATCTACCGGGGTTCCCGCGAACGCGGGAATCCGAAACCGGCCTCAAGCTTCGGGTCCCGATTTTCATGGGGACCCCAGAGAAATCTCGGCTGACGCTTCCCGGACGGCGCAGCCGATCCGGGATCCAAGTTTTCCGACTTTGGGCCCCGGTCTTCGCTCCGCGAAACCGGGGAGCGTCTCTCTAGCTTGATACCCCCACCCCGGTCGGCTGGCTGACGCTCAGCCTCCCGGCCCTCCCCTCAAGGGGGAGGGCTAGATGCTTTTCCCTCCCCTTGAGGGGGAGGGACGCGAGTGGCTTGCGCCAGCATCACAGGAGCGGGGTGGGGTGAACCCCGAACAGTCTAAAACTCGATCTCGCCGGACGAGCGCGGAGGTGGCGGCGGGTCGATCGGTTTGTCCTCGACCTTTTTCAGCGGGAAGTCGGCCTTGATCTCCGGATCGATCAGCGTCTGGTCGAAGCGGAAATGCTCGACCCGTTCGCGCAACGAGGCCGGTGCGCGCTTGTCCTTCGAGGCTTCCGACGCCCGGTACAGCGCGAACAGCCTGAGATAGCCCTTGTCGTCGCGGCTGAGGTCGGTCTCGTCGAGCCGGTCGATGACCTTTTCCAGCGCCGTGACGCCGGACTTCACCTTGCCGAGCTTCAGGTCCACCAGCGCCGAGACCAGCGCCACGCGCCAGCCGATTTCGGCGAAATCGAGCTTCTTCGGCGCCGCCGTGAGCTCGGTCTTCGCCCGTTTGGCATCATCCTCCCACAGGGCACGCATGGCCTCCTGAGAGGCGCGGCGCGCCGTCTCCACCGTTTCCCTGTGCTTGTCTGGCGATGAGCGCCGGAGGATCATGAATACCTTCTCCTGCGGCCGGATTGGCCGCCTGACCTGTCTGTCTAACCCGAATGTGAGGCGACGTCACAGACCTTGGTAACGAAGATAGGCCGGTCCGAGAATGACGACGAACAGTACCGGCAGGAAGAAGACAATCATCGGGACTGTCAGCTTGGCTGGCAGCGAGGCGGCTTTCTTCTCGGCATTGGCAAGGCGCATGTCGCGGTTTTCCTTGGCCATCACACGCAGCGCCTGACCCAGCGGCGTACCATAACGTTCCGCCTGGATGAGCGCCGTCGCGACCGCCTTCACGCCGGGGTGGTTGGTCCGCTTGGCGAGATTTTCGTACGCCATGCGGCGGTCCTGGAGATAGGACAGCTCGGCCGTCGTCAGCGACAATTCCTCGGCCAGTTCGATCGACTGACTGCCGATCTCGCCCGCCACCTTCTGGAAGGCCGCTTCGATCGACATGCCTGATTCCACGCAGATCAGCAGAAGGTCGAGCGCGTCCGGAAACGAGGTCATGATGGAATCGCGGCGTTTCTGGGCGGCGTTGGTCACATAGAGGTTCGGCGCGTAATAGCCGAGCATCCCGAGGCCCAGTGCGGCGCACCAGCGGGTGATGTTCGGCAGGCCGAAATCGTTGACGAACATCAGGTAGAGCGCGGCCCCGATGAACAGGAGGATCGGCGCAGCCAGCCGGAAGAAATAGAAGGTCATGACCGGCCCGTTGCCGCGGAAACCGGCCTGGGTCAGCTTCTCCTTGATCGCCGGATCCTCGAACAGCTTCTGCAGGTTCAGGCTTTCCACGACCTGCCGCGTCAGCGTCCGCTTTTCCTGACCGCGAAGTTTGGACGAGCCCTTCTCGATCGCCTCGCGCGACTTGCGGCGCAATTCCTCTCGGCGATTCTGGACAGACTTGATCCGCTTGTCGAGCTTGTCCGCGCCCATCATCGGCACGGTCAGCGTCACGATCGTGGCGAACACCATGATCGCGGCAATCGACGCCCACAGGAAGCTGGGATCGGTGACGAGTTCGGCAATGTCGTCCATGGCCCCCTCGTCAGTGCTTGAAGTTGATCATGCCGCGCATCATCAGGATGCCGAGGCCCATCCATAGCGCCCCGCCCAGCAGCATCAGTTGCCCCTTCGGCTCGACGAACATCGCATTCATGTAGGACGGCGTCGTGAAATAGACGATGCCGAGAACACCCGGCGGCAGCGCGCCGATGATCATCGCCGAGGCCTTCGCCTCAGACGACAGCGCGCCGATCTTCTCGCGCATCATCTTCCGCGCGCGCAGCACGGCCGACAGGTTCGACAGGGCTTCGGCGAGATTGCCGCCCGACTTCTGCTGGATCAGCAAGACGGTGGCGAAGAAGTTCAGTTCCGGCAGCGGCATGCGCTCGACCATCTTCTTCATGCCGTCCTCGATCGAAACGCCCATCGACTGGGCCTCGACGAGGCGCGCGAATTCCGGCCCGATCGGATCGGGGGATTCGCGGGCGATGATCTTCAGACACTCGTTCAGCGGCAGGCCGGACTTCACGCCGCGCACGATGATGTCGAGCGCATTGGCAAACTCGGCGGTGAATTTCTTCTGCCGGCCCTTGCAGCGCATGCCGAGAAACCAGCGCGGCATGCCGAGACCACTGCCCACGCCGGACGCGAGCGACACCAGCAGGGACTGGCCGAAATAGAGCGAAACGCCGACACCCACGACGCCGACCACGAGCGAGGCGATCCAGAACGTCGTCGGCGTGAAGCTCATCCCCGCCTGCTCGATCTTCGCCTTCAGGCTCAACGTCTTCTTGCGCTGGTCCTTCTGGCGTTTCTCGAGCTCCTTGAGGCTGTCCTGGACCTGCTTGCGGCGCTGCTGCGTCTGGTCGACGACCGTCGCCCGGCGCACGCCGCCGCGTCCCGCCGCTCCGCCGATCGCGACGGCCTTGCGTTGACGCGCCGTCCGGCTGTCGCCCATGGCGCCGGTCGCGACCCAGCCGAAGCCCCCGACCGCGATGAAGGCGGCGATGGCGGCGGCGATGAGGATGGGATCGGGACCCATCTCTAGCCCTCCGACTCGTCGAGAGCCTGCGCCAGTTCGCGTTCCAGACCGTAATAGCGGGCGCGGTCCCAGAATTTCGGACGCGCGATACCGGTCGAGACGTGCTTGCCCTTGATCTTGCCGTGCTCATCCTCGCCCTCGATCTCGTAGACGAAGAGATCCTGGGTCACGATGACGTCGCCTTCCATGCCCATCACCTCGGTGATGTGCGTGATCTTTCTGGTGCCGTCGCGCATGCGCGCGGCCTGCACGATCACGTCGATCGAGCCGGAGATCATCTCCCGGATCGTCTTGGACGGCAGGTTGTACCCGCCCATCGTGATCATGGATTCGATACGCGACAGGGCTTCGCGCGGGCTGTTGGCGTGCAGCGTGCCCATCGAACCGTCGTGACCGGTATTCATCGCCTGCAACAGGTCGAACGCTTCCGGTCCGCGCACCTCGCCGACGATGATGCGTTCGGGGCGCATCCGCAGACAGTTCTTCACGAGATCGCGCATCGTGACCTGGCCGGAGCCTTCAAGGTTCGGCGGCCGGGTTTCGAGGCGCACCACGTGCGGCTGCTGCAGCTGCAGTTCCGCCGCGTCCTCGCAGGTGATGATCCGCTCGTCTTCCTCGATGAAGGCGGTCATCGTGTTGAGGAGCGTGGTTTTACCGGAACCGGTGCCGCCGGAGATCAGCACATTGCAGCGCGACCGGCCGATCACGCCCAGAACGCGCGCGCCGGCGGGGGTGATCGAGCCGAACTCGACGAGATTGTCCATGCGCAGCTTGTCGCGCTTGAACTTGCGGATGGTCAGGGTCGGACCATCGAGCGCCAGCGGCGGGGCGATGACGTTCACACGGCTGCCGTCGGCGAGACGCGCGTCGCAGATCGGGCTCGATTCATCGACCCGGCGGCCGACCTGGCTCACGATCCGCTGACAGATATTCATCAGCTGGCCGTTGTCGCGGAAACGGATATTGGTCTTCTCGACCTTGCCGTTCACTTCGATGAAAACGTCGCCCGCGCCATTGACCATGATGTCGGCGATGTCGTCGCGCGCCAGCAACGGCTCGAGCGGGCCATAGCCCAGAACGTCGTTGCAGATGTCCTGGAGCAGCTGTTCCTGCTCAGCGATCGACATCGCGACATTCTTGATCGAGATGATTTCGGTGACGATGTCGCGGATTTCCTCCGCCGCGGTCTCGGCATCGAGCTGCGCCAGCGCGCCGAGATCGATCGTGTCGATCAGCGCGTTGAAGATCGTCGTCTTGATGGCGTAATATTGCTCGCTCGGCCCGCTGACCTTGCCCGCCTTCGCCGGAGCGGTCCGGCTCGCAGGCGCGGCAGCAACCGCCGGCTTGGGAGCCGGTTTCGGGGCAGGCGCGGCAGGCTTCGGCGCCGGCCGGGGTGCGGGCTTTGGCGCGGGCGCAGCCGCCCGGGGCGCCTCGTCCTTCGGGGCAGGCGTCGTCGGCGCGGGGGCCGGGGCGGGCCGCTGGATCGTCGAAGCGTCGCGTTTACCGAACATGGTCCGGGTCTATCTCCCGAACAGTTTCGAAATCATGGATTTGCGCGGCGGCGTGGAAACGCGCCCGGAAATCAGCGAGGCCAGGTGGGCAAAGCCCTCTGCCGCCTTCGACTTCGGGTCCACTTCCGCGATCATCTGGCCGTTATTGGCCGCCTTGCCGAACAATTGCGGCTCGAAGGGCAGGACCAGGGCCGGCGGCGTACCGAGCGCTTCGGCGAAATCCTTGATCGGGATTTCGGGCCGCTTCGGCACGCCGGCCATGTTCACCACGACCTTGGGCAATTCGTCATTCGGCCGCGCGGCCGCAACAAGATCGAACAAATTCTTGGCATTGCGCAACGAGGCGAGATCCGGCGTCACCGTGACCACGACCTGATCGGCACCCAGCAGCGTGTGACGCACCCAGGGCGACCAGGTGTGTGGCAGGTCGAGCGCCATGAAAGGCGCCTGACGGCGCACTTTGTCCAGTACCATGTCGTAGACGTCGGGCGTGAAATCCCAGTCCTTGTCGAGCGTCGCGGGCGCCGAGAACAGCGACAGCTTGTCGGTACAGCGCACCAGCAGCCGGTCGAGCAGCGCATCGTCGAGACGATCGGGCTCCAGGAGGGCATCGCCGAGCGTTTGCGCCGGGTCCTGGTTGAAATCGAGACCGGCCGTGCCGAAGGACAGGTCGAGATCGACCAGCACGCAATCGCTGTCGAGCCCTTCCGACACGCACCAGGCGGTATTGTGCGCCACCGTCGAGGCTCCGACCCCGCCCTTGGCGCCGATGAAGGCGACCGACTTGCCGGCGAACGGCGCTTCGGGATCGAGATAGAGCGAGGAGATCGCCCGGATCACGTGCAGCGGCGTCATCGGCGGGACGAGATACTCGCTGACCCCGCGCTTCATCAGCTCGCGGTAGAGCGCGATGTCGTTCGCCGCACCGATGATGATGACCTTGGTATCGGGGTCGCAGACGCTGGCAAGTTCTTCCAGCTGGTCAAACAGGCCCTGTCCGCGCATGCCGGATTCGACGATCAGCAGGTTCGGCGTCGAGGCATCGTGGAAGCGTTCGATCGCCGCCGGCAGACCGCCCAACTCGACCTCGACATGCGCCTTCTGCATCCGGCGGTCCCCCGCCGCGTGATGCATCAGCGCGCCGGTTTCGGGGCGCTCGCAAAAGGCGTGGATCGCGATCCGCGGAACGGGCTGATCCGAAATCGAGGCATCGATCTCGCCATAGGCCGCATCGCCGGCCACCGGCGACAGCGGCACATCCATCTCGTATTCGCTGGCGTCGAAGGCGCGCGACGGGCGAGCGGGTTCTTCGCGCACCGGTTCGGCCCGCGTGTCGTCGAACTCGAAATCGTCATAGCGCTCGGCTTCGCGGCCGCCAGTTTTGGGGGCCTGCGCCGCACCGAAGGGGCGCTGGCCGCCGGACGGGCGCGCCGGTTCGGCGAAGTCGTCCTCGGCCGGGCTGGAATCGAGCTCACCCAGAATGCGGCGCTCGATATCCTCCGCGTCGACGAATTCGTCGTCGCCGCCCAGGAAATCGTCCTCGTCTTCGTATGCGTATGATTCAGCCATCCGATTGCCTGCCATCAACCTATTCCGCCACCTGGCTGACCGCGCCGCTTTCGTCTTCGCTCCGCTGCGACGAGGTCGGCTGCCCGGCCCGCCAGCGGTCCATGATCGTTGCATTGCGCCCGGCATCGGCCGGGGCCGAGCTCGACGGTCCCACGAGATCGTAGGCATGGCCGACCATCGCGGCATAATTCGCCGCCGTGGCGCAGCCGAAGCGCGGATAGGCGCGGTTGTCGAACTCTCCGGCCAGGTTGGACCAGCCGAGATTCTCGCATTCGCGCGGCGCATGGGCCGCATAGACCATGTAGCTGACGATGATCGGCGCGACCGGAGAACCTTGCGCGTCATATTCACCAAGCGCGACAGCGTGGGAGGCAATCCCCCGCCCGTCGAGATAGGCGAAGAGCTCGCTCATCGCGCTGTCGGCCATGTCCATGTCCGCGACCCGGTCGGGAACGGTGACGGCCAGCCGGCTGGCGCCATCCGACCGGTAGCCATCAATGAAGGCCGAGAAGGCGCCCATTTGCGACCAGGCCAGACCGCCTTCGTCCGGGTTCATCGCCAGCTCGAAGCGCGCGGTTTCCTGCGTCACATAGGGCTGGGGACGGTCGCCGGCGCGATCGCTCGGCATGGTGTAACAGCCCGACAGGGCCAGACCGGCGGCTGACAGAAGCAGCATCGTGATGCGGGTCATCCTTGTCTCTCCCTAGTCGAGAATGAAGCCGATCGGACCGCGCCAGGAGCGCCCGTCCGTGTCGGCGCCGGGCACGCCGTAGGCGCGATTGATGTGGCCGAAGAACATGGTCTCGATCTCGCTCGCCGTGGCGTATCCGTCCGCCGGGGTCGAGATCGCCGCGTCATTGGTCGGATCGACCAGATACGGTGTGACGATGATGACCAGTTCGGTTTCCTGGTTCTCGAAGTCACGGGACCGGGCGAGCGCGCCCAGCACCGGAATGTTCTGGATGCCCGGAATGCCGTTCAGATTCTGCCTCGTTTCTTCCTGGATCAGGCCGGCGAGGACGAGGCTGCCGCCCGACGGCAGTTCCACCGTGGTTTCCGCCCGCGTCACGTTCAGCGCGGGAATGGTGACGCCCGGAACCGTGCCGATCACATTGCCCTCGTCGTCGCGGACGACGGTCTCGCCGAGCGACAGCGCGCCCTGGCTGGACAGTTCGGACACCTCGGTCGAGATGCGCAGCGAGATGCGGCCTTCTGACAGGACCAGCGGCGTGAAGCCGAGCCCGACACCGAATTGCTTGTACTCGACCATGATATTGCCGTCGCGGTCGCGCCCGGTCGGGACCGGGAATTCGCCGCCGCCGGCGAGGAAGTTTGCCGCTTCGCCCGACGTCGCGGTCAGGTTCGGTTCGGCCAGCGTGCGCACGAGGCCAATCTGTTCGAGCGCACGGATCAGGCCGCCGGCGCTGGAAATGTCACCGCCGCCGCTATTCGTGTAGTCGAGATTCGCAGAGAAGCCGCCGAGCGAGCGTCCGACCAGCGAGAATTCGTTCGCCGTCGCAACCGAAACCGCGAGATCGTCGAGCTGGGCGACCGCCGACAGATCGATGCCGAGCTGGCGCACGATGGTGCGCTGCATTTCCACGATGCGGACGCGCAGCATCACCTGCTGACGGCCTTCGACCGCGATCATCGACAGGACGTGTTCCGGGTCATCGACCCATTGCTGGGCCAGGCGGCGCGCGGCATCCGCAGACGCGGCGTCCGGCGCGGAGCCCGACAGAACGATCCGGTTGTTCATCGCATCGACTTCGATGCGCGAGTCCGGCAGGAGGCGCGCAATCTGGTCGCGCAGCGCCCCGAAATCCCGGTCGACGCGGATTTGCAGGTCGAGGATCAGTTCGCCATTGGCATCGAAGAAGAAGGCATTGGTCGAGCCGGTCGTCAGGCCGAGCAGATAGGCCCGCCGCGGCGTGCGGATCACTGCATCGGCGACTTCCGGATTGGTGACCAGCACGTCTGCAGCATCGACCGGCAGATGCACGATCGCCGCCTGCGAGGCCGGCAGGTTCAGCGTTTGCGCGGCCGGGCCGTCACCCGACGACACGATATGCACCTGGCGCGTCGAGGTCTCGCCCGATTGAGCGGCGGCCATCGGCGCGAAGGCGACAAGCGCGGAAGCAAGAAGGAGGCGAGCGATCATGGTCCTAGCCCCCGTCACCGAGCGCCACATCCTGGCGCTGGCCATAGCGGTAGACCGTCATCGTGTTGCGGCCCCGGTCGCGGTCATCATCGGCTTCGTCGCGCGCCACCACTTCCGGCGCGGAAAGCCGGGGGCCGCCATCCCCGTCCGTCAGGCTGCGCAGCGCCAGCGACACCTCGCCGCGCGCGACCGCCAGGGTGACGGCGCGGGCCTGATCGGGGGTGAGTTCGAGCGTCGCGGTCGAGCCCACGACCGCGCCTTCTTCCTCGTCCTCTCCGAAAATCTGGTCGATCGCGAGGACACGCGTGTTTTCAACGACGGTCTCGGCGACGAAGCCGCCGCCGCGGCCGTAGGATTCGCGGCCGTCCTCTTCATAGGTGACGATCACATCGACGCGGTCATTCGGCAGGATGAAGCCCCCCGCGCCGGTTTCCGCCGACAGCGGAACGGCGACCGCCCGCATGCCTGGCGTCAGCACCGCCGACATGAAGCCAGCCTGACCGGCGGGAACCAGCTTGCGCGGCGTGATCGGCTCGCCCTGGGCGATCGAGGCGCGCACGATCGCGCCGACGAATTCCTCGATCGCGTCGGGGGAGCGTGATTCGGTCACATAGGCCGGGCTGACCGCTTCTTCCGGCCAGGGCTGCCAATAGAGGTCCGAAGCGCTGATGCGTTCGCCGGTTTCCAGATCGCCACGCGCCGCAAGGACCCGGACAGCAGGCGCTCTTTCCACAGGCCGTTCAACGACTTGCGGCTCCGGCGTGCCGGATCGGCTGTATACGAAATAAGCCGCCGCGGCAGCCGCGACAGCGGCCAACGCGAGGATCAGGATCCGGGCTGAATTCATCGCGGCACGTCCCCTCGGATAAAGGTCTCCGTGTGCGATCAGACCGCCAATTTCTCAAAGGGGCGTTAAGATTTACGCCGCAATGCCGCAGGCCTCGCGACTTCGCGCAGCTAGCCCAGAGCCAGCGTTAACAGCGTGCTACCCGGAAGCGTCCAGAATGCACCGGCGGCGAGAGCAATTCCGTAAGGGGCTGGGGCGCCTTCTGCCAGCGGCGTCTTCGCGACCCAGCCTGCCGACAGATTGGTGGCCGGCACCATCCGGCGCAGCATCAGGAGAATGACGGCCAGCGCCCCGCCCATCAGCGCGGACTTGGCGAGGAACATCCCCGCATCCGGCCAGCCAAACCAGAGCGCGGCCGCCGCGATCAGCTTGGCGTCGCCGCCGCCGATCCAGCCCGGCGCGAACAGCGCCATCCCCAGAACCAGTGCCCCGGCCCCGACCGCCAGGTGAAGGCCGAACTCCGCCCAACTCATGCCGAAGGCGATGGCGGCCACCGGAAACAGGAGAACGATGGCGCCGTTGAGCCAGTTGGGAATGGTGAAGCTCATCGCGTCCTTGATCGCGGCGAACGCCATCAGGAAGACGAAGACGAGAAGCATGTATTGCGCGGCCACGGCGTCACTCCGGCATTGTTGCGGCGCGTGTTCTACCCCGGCGCCTCTTGCCTTTGGCTTAACGCGCAAAGGAAAAGGGCCGCCCGGATGTCTCCAGGCGGCCCGTTTCTTTGACTGCAGTCAGTGTTGTCGCGATTAGATCGCGTCGGCAACCGTCTGCAGGTTGTCACGGACGCCGGTGCCCAGCGCCGTCACGGCACCGATGATCACCACAGCGATAAGAGCCGCGATCAGACCATACTCGATGGCCGTGGCACCCGACTCGTCCTTGAAGAAGCGCGAAATCATTTTCATTTGGGTCTCTCCCGTGTTGCTAGCACACATCCACCCGGGTCAGTCCGTCCCGACATCTCCCGAAGTGACGCCATCAAACACGAAGAGCCTTTCAGCCACGTTAAAGCGCATGCTTAATTATGTCTTTACATGGGGGAACCCGGAATATGGTTAAAGAAGACTAACCAAGAATATTCAAAAAGAATTGGTAACTTCCCTCGCCCTCCGTTTAGAAAGTCTTCACGCGGGCGCGCTTTCCTGTCAGGCGGATCCAGACCTGCGGAGGACGCCATGCGTCATCTCGTTCTCGCCTCTCTCGCCGCGCTGGCCCTTTCGGGCACGGCTGCCGCGCAAGAGCGCTATCTCGAAGCCGACCACGCGGACGTCGTCCGCCTGCCCGCCCCCGCCTATACGGTGGTGATCGGCAACCCGTCGGTCGCCGATGCCGTGATTCATGATCGCAACACGCTGATCCTGACCGGCCGCCTACATGGCCGGACCAATATCATCGCGCTCGACGCGCGCGGGCGCGTGATCTACGCGCAGGACGTCGTCGTCGGCGGCACGCCCGACGGCGGCGTGACTCTCTATAGAGGGGCCAACCGCACGACCTTTGCCTGCGGCGCGCAGTGCGAAGCAATCCCGGCCATCGGCGACGATCCGGAGCGCTTCGACGCTCTGTCCAACCAGGGCAACACACGGCTTCAGTCCGCGGCCCAGGCCGTCGCGGCCGGAGACGGCGGCAGCGCCCCGCTCGCCGGCGGCCGGGAATAATCCGTTAACCACGCGATTTTACGCGGACTTAAGCGAGATGCGCGACAGTCACCGTGAAGGATGACGGTTGGACCCATGCATCTCGCGCGTAAACTCAGGACATTCCGGCGCGACCGGAAAGGAGCGACAGCGGTCGAATTCGCGCTGATCGCCGGTCCCTTCTTCTTTTTCCTCATGGCGCTGGTCGAAATCGCGGCGGTCTTCTTCGCGTCCACCGTGATCGAAAATGCCGTGCTGGAATCCGCCCGCGAAATCCGCACAGGCCAGGTTCAGGCCGGCGGCATGGACGCCGACGGCTTCCGCGACGCCGTGTGCGAACGAATCGAGGTCATCGCCGATTGCGCCCGGCTCGACTTCGATGTCCGCGTCTTCCAGGACTTCGACAATGTCGCCGTGTCCGATCCGGTCAATGAAGACGGCGACCTGCAGACCGACGATATGGGATTCGATCCCGGCGACGCCGGCGACATCGTGATGGTGCGGGTCTTCTACCGCTGGCCGCTGCTGATGCCGAACTTCATGAACTCCATGTCCAACATGTCGAACAATGAGCGCCTGATCACATCGGCGACCGTCTTCCGCAACGAGCCGTGGGACTGAGGATGCGCGCCATGATCCGCTTCATCCGCAGCCTCGTTCGCCGTCAGGACGGCGTGTCGGCGGTCGAGTTCGCCCTGATCGCACCGGTCATGATGCTCTTCTATCTCGGCGTTGTGGAAGTCAGCCTCGCGCTCGGTGTCGACCGCAAGGTCACCTCCACGGCCAGCGCCCTCGCCGACCTTGTGGCGCAGGACGACGTCATTACCGACGACGAGATGGAGCAAATCCTCGCCGCCGGAGCGGTTCTGGTCGCACCGAACCCGGGCAATCTCCTGCAGGTCCGGATCTCTTCGATCACGATGAATCTGAGCGGTGATGCCCAGGTCGACTGGAGCGATGCGACCGGCATGACCCCGCTCGGCGAAGGCACGCGCTACACCACGCCGGCGGGCATTCTGACGCCGGGCCGCTCGGTCATCATGGTGGAAGTGCTCTACCCGTACGAATCCGCCTTTTCCGAAATCGGCGTCGGACGGTTCGACATCGAGGAAACCTTCTACCTGCGCCCGCGCCGCTCGCTCGTCGTCAGCCGGCAGTAGACACCGCTTCGCTGAGGCGCAGCATCGCAGGATGGCTTGCCGGGACCGTCCGGCCGTCGATCCTGCGCACCGGCACCACACCCATCGCGGCATTGGTCACGAAAACCGCCCCGGCCGACAATAGGGCCGCTGGCGGAAACACGTGCTCGCGCACCATCAGACCCGTATCTCTCGCCTTAGCCATCACCGCCTCGCGCATCACGCCCGGCCGGATCGCGCAACCGGGTAACGGCGTGCAGAGCACATCGCCCTTGATCCAGAACAGATTGGCGCAGTCCGCCCCCGAGACATGCCCTTCCGTCGTCAGCAGCAGCGCCATGTCGGCCCCGGAAGCCACCGCTTCGCGCCGGGCGGCCGCATTGTCGGCATAGCTCAGCGTCTTGTACCGGCTGGCAAGGCTGCTCGGCGATCGGCGGATCGACACGGTGCAAAGTGACACCGGTTCCGGCGGAGATACGGGCGGAAAATCCGCCAGAAAGAGCCGCGGTTCCGGCTCCGTGACCGGGCCGATCCCGCGCGGCCCCGGCCCGCGCGTCAGCGTCAGGCGCAGAATTGACCCATCCGGCAGCCCCGTGGCGGCAGCCTCGACTTGGCCCCACTCCGCCGGACAGTCGAGATCGAGCGCGGCGCACGCCGCTTCGAACCGGTCGCGGTGGGCGTCGGAATGGCGAATCCGGCCACCGGCCACGCGCATCGTCTCGAACACGCCGTCACCGATGAGGAAGCCGCGGTCCTCCGGCGCGATATCGCCCGGCTCGAACGTCCGCCAGCCCTGTTCGTCCCAGCTCCGCATCATCCGGCCACCGCCCGCTTCAGCGCCGATGCCTTGGCGAGCGTCTCGGCATATTCGGCCTCCGGGTCGGACCCGATCGTGATCGCGCCGCCCGAACGCCCGGACACGCGCCAGCCGTCCGCGTCGGCGTCGAGGGTCAGCGTGCGGATCATCACGTTGAAATCCATCGATTGCGCCTCGTCCCCGATCCAGCCGAGCGCCCCGCAATAGGCCCCGCGCGCCTCGCCCTCCTGCTCGCTCAGAATATCCATCGCGCGCAGCTTCGGCGCACCGGTAATCGACCCCGGCGGAAACGCCGCCGCGAGCAGGTCGAGCGCATCCTTGCCCTCGGCCAGCCACCCCGTCACAGCCGAGACGAGGTGGTGGACATTGGCGAAGCTCTCCACCTTGAACAATTCCGGCACCGCGACCGAGCCGGGCGCGCACACGCGTGACAGATCGTTGCGCATCAGATCGACGATCATCAGGTTTTCCGCCCGGTCCTTCGCACTGGCCGCCAGTTCCGCCTTCAGCGCCGCATCCTCGTCCGGGGTCGCGCCGCGCGGACGGGTTCCCTTGATCGGGCGGGCCTCCGCGACACCCTTTTCGAGCTTCAGGAAGCGTTCCGGGGAATTCGTCACGACCACCCGCTGCGGCGACAGCCGCAGCCACGCCCCGTGCGGCGCCGGACTATTCGCGGTGAGGCGGCGGAACAGGTCGAACGGCGTATCGCCCTCCCCGAGCCTGCCGGCAAAGGGCTGGGACAGATTGGTCTGATAGATATCGCCGGCGCGAATGTGCTCGAGGATGGCGCGGCAGGCCTCGATGTAGCGCGCCTTGCTCCAGACCGGCGCGAACGATCCGGACGGTTCAGCCACCGCTGCCCTGGGCTTCGCCTCCGCCAGACAGCGCGCGACGTCGCGCGCCGCCGTCTGCGAGCCCTCGAGCGTGACACGGCGGTCGATCGGGTCGAAGCGCAGCCAAGCGCGGTAGGCGAAGAGATGGATCGGCGGCCGGTCGGGCGACCCGTCCGGGGCGTTGAAACTCCGTGCCGCCTCGTATTCGAAAAGCCCCGCCACCCGGTCGCCGGCGGCCGTGGCATTGCGCGCCGCGCCCATCGCGTCGAACCAGCCCAAGTCCTGCAGGCCAGCCTTTCCGATCGGAAAGGGCGTGGCGGGACCGGGAAAGAGAAAGGATTGCGAGTTCGGCCCGCCGCTGAGCAGCAGGGTACCGGTATGCGCCTGAAAAGCGGAAAGGGCGTCGAGAGGGTCGATCCAGTCCAGCGACCGGACCGTCCGGGCGGCGGTGGTCACCCCCGCACCAGCGCGGTGCGCAGCCGGGTGATCTCGTCGTCGGACAGGCCGAGCTCGGTGCGCATATAGGCGTCCGCACTGCCCATCACACCGAAGGCTTCGTTGAGATAATCGCCATCGACGCCAAGGAAGATCCGCATGGACTCCTCCTCGACCGCGCGGCCCGTGCGGTCGGCGATATTCGCGGCCACTTCCGGGACGAGACGGTCGTAATCGACCGCCGTATTCGTCATCAGATAATCCTCGACCACGGTGTCGCGGTCGACGCCGGACAGTTCCAGGGCCATGGCGCAGAACAGGCCCGTCCGGTCCTTGCCCGCGGCACAATGCACCACGAAGGATTCGTCCTCGGCATGATCGGCCAGCGCCCGCAGGCCCGCGGCAAAGGCCTGCTTGTTGCCCGGATCGGTCGGCAGCCGGCGATAGGTCGCCAGCATGAAATCGCGGATGCCCTTCGCACTCAGATCGCCTTCACGCAGGAAGGCCATGTGCGGCGGCTCGGCATGGCCGGCGATATTCGACGCCAGCACGCGCGGATTGAGCACATCGTCCCAGCGCGACGGCTCGCGGTCGCGCTCCAGCGGCCGGCGGAGGTCCGTGACCACCGTCAGGCGCATCTCGGTCAGGCGCTCGATGTCCTGGCCCGACGCCCGGGCGAAATGTCCCGAACGGTAGAGGCCGCGGCGGACTTTTCGCCCGTCACGCGTGTCGTACTCGCCGAAATGGCGAAAATTCCGAATCCCGTCGAAGGCGATCACGCGGCTCATGGCGCATCACCTAAATCGCGGGGGCGCAGGGGGCAAGCCGCGAAACGAAACAAGTCTGCAGGGGGCGTATGCGAGGTCACTCCAGCGCCGCGCGGACATCCTCGATCTGCCGGTCGTAGAGACCGATCAGGTATTGCTCCTGCGCAACGAGTTCCGAGAAGGACGCCTGCATCAGCCTGAGCTTCGGCAGAAGCGGTCGCCGCTCGAGCGATTCCGTCGACAGGAAGAAGGTTTCCGCGATCGACCGCCAGGTGGAATCTGCCCCGCCCGACTGCGCGCTGTAAATCAGCGCGATGTCCGACATCATGCGGTAGTCGACCGGGTCGAGATCGCCGCGCTCCCGTGCCAGATCCCACGCCACCGTCGTCAGGCGCGGCTCCTGGATTCCGCGCGGCATGATCGGTGGCAGGACATTGAACAGCACGCCCTCCTCGGACGCTTCGCCGCGCTCGATCCGGGCAATCGCCTCGCCGAGATTGTCGGCCACCATCTGGTGATAGCCGACGACCTGCCGCAGCGCGGCGGCATTGGCCTCCATCTCTTCGGCGATGCGTTCCAGCGCCGTGTCCGAAGCCTGCCGCGTCTGCACGCCTTCGCGCCATTCATTCACGATGAAACCCAGAACGACGGCGAAGACGATCAGGATCGCCTCGATCGCGGCACGTCCCAGCCAGGCGTATTTCGGTTCGGCGGTCGTGCTCATCGGAAGGGCGGCTCGTCGAAACTGCGCAATTTGCGTGAATGCAGCGCAGCGGCATCGTCGCGCTTCAGGATCTCGATCGTCTCGATCCCCGCCATCAGGTGTTCGCTGACCGAGCGCTGATAGAAGAGATTGGCCGCGCCGGGCAGCTTCAACTCGCCGTGCAATGGCTTGTCCGAGACGCACAGCAGCGTGCCATAGGGCACACGCAGGCGGAAACCATTGGCCGCGATCGTCGCCGATTCCATGTCCACCGCGATGGCCCGCGACTGGTTGATCCGGCGCGCCTCGGCGTGGAAACGAAGCTCCCAGTTCCGGTCGGCATAGGTCGCAACCGTACCGGTGCGCAGGCGGCGCTTCAGATCCTCGCCGCTATCACCGCTCACCGCCTTGACCGCATCGGCGAGCGCGATCTGGATTTCCGCGATCGGCGGCACCGGGATTTCCAGCGGCAGGTCGCGGTCGAGCACCCGGTCATATCTGAGATAGGCGTGGGCCAGGACATAATCGCCGAGCCGCTGCGAATGCCGCAGGCCGCCGCAATGGCCGATCATCAGCCAGCATTGCGGACGCAGCACGGCCAGGTGATCGGTGATCGTCTTCGCATTCGACGGGCCGACGCCGATATTCACCAGCGTGATGCCCCGCCCGCCCGGCGCCTTGAGGTGATAGGCCGGCATCTGGAAGCGCCGCCAGGGCGCGCCCTCGACCGCCGCGCGCGGATTGCGCGTCCTGGCATCGACCGTGACGAAGCCGGCCGCCGACAGCGACTCGTACTCATTGTCTTCCTTCAGCTGGCGGATCGCCCAGGCCACGAAGGCGTCGACATAGCGGTGGTAATTGGTGAACAGGATGAATTGCTGCACGTCCTCATAGGGCGTGCCGGTATAGTGCCGGATGCGCTGCAGCGAATAATCCACCCGCGGCGCGTCGAACAGGGCCAGCGGCCGCGGCTCGCCCGGGACCGGGCTGCGCTCGCCATTCGGTACCGCATCATCGATCCGCGCCAGATCGGCATAGGGAAAGTGGCGGACGAGATCGGCGGCGCTCGCCTTGTCGAGATCGATCTCCTGCGAGCCGTCGAGCACGTAGGAGAAGGCGATCTCCTCGTCCGACGGGCCGGTCTCGATCGTGATCGGATACTGGTCCTGCAGGATCGAAAGCTGGTCTTCGAGATAGTCCCGGAACAGCGAAGGCTGGGTGATCGCCAGGCGGTAGACGCCGGGCTCGGAGAATTTGCCGAAGGCCCGGCTGACTGGCGGGGGCGACCCTTCGGTCTCATAGGTCACGCGCAGTTCGGGATAGGCGAAGGCGTGCTTGGCGCGGGCCTTGGGATCGGGCGGTGTCCCGTCCTCGATATAGGCCTTCAGCGCCGTCTGCAGGCGTTCGGTCGATGCGTCGTAAATGCTCTGGAGGCGGTCGATCGCCTCCGCGGGTGTCTTTGCGGTCTTGAATCGGTTTTCCATCGACCGCTTCTAGACTCGCCGCGCTGCGCACGTCCAGAGGATTAAGGCTTGGCGGGCCGTTTGTTGCGCACGCCCAAAGCGTGTAGCCTGACGATGCTCAACTGGGGATGACGTGATGATCCGGGCCTTGTTGACCAGCCTGCTGCTTTCAAGCATCGCCGGGCCGATCGCTCGCGCCCAGGATGAAGCACCCGTCGTGCGGTTCTCCATTCTGCCAAGCGTTCGCGGACCCGCGGACCAGTTTGACGGCGGGGATGACCGGACCGGCCAGACCACCGTTCTGGCGGCCCTGACCTATACGGGTACAGAACCGGTCGAGGGATGCTGGATCACGGATTGGTCCCACTCTTATTTCGCGCCGAACCCGCCCTTCCCGGCGCTCCCCCCGTCGGCGCGGGTGTGGATCGAACACCGTGAAATTGACAGCGCAGGAAACTTTCTGGCGGATTGGACCGCGGAGTTCGACATGGCGCCCGGACGAACCCGCTTCTTCGTCCTGCGAGCCGCCAACACCGATTGTGAGTCGAGCACCTGCTTTGCCGTCCCCAGGCTGAATTGCGCCGACCCGAATGGCGCAGAAGGACGGCACAACGCGCTTCGATTGAGCAGCCGCGGCCTGCCGGTCGAGCAGTTTCAGTTCAACATCCGCCCACGGCCAATGGCCGACGTCATCCCGGTGATGGTGACGCCGAGCGGCGACGGCTTCCTCCGGATCGCCAATGAGGGCGGCGTGGCCGCAGCCGCCGTGGCGGCGGTGAATATCGGCGCTTCGAGTGAGATTACGGTCGTGGCGACGGCCAGCGGCGGTACAGCGGCCGATGTCTGCGAGACGGACGGGAACGGCCAATGCCTCGGGCCACGCGCAAACACGATCTCGGTACAGATGGACCGGGATGCGATTCACCTGTTTTCCGTGCGCGTCCGGGACGATGCTGGTTACTCACTGCCCCGTGCTCCGGCATTCCGGCGGGTTTTCTTGCGTTTCATCGAGGAAAGACGCGGCGATCATAGCCTTGCATGGACCCTGGTTGGCGACGCGAGCACCGCAATCGACGAACCCGCCAGCGCTCAACCCGCGCCAAGCGATCTTGTCGGCGTCTGGCGGTTTGACCGCTGCCTGACCCAGCAGAGATCGACGCGCCACTCCCATCCGGGCGACGCGACATCCGGTGACCGCATCATGATCGGCTCGAACCGCCTCGCCTTGATTGCCGGCCGCGGCCTGCACGGCGAGGATCTGTGCACCAGCCGCACTTCGGTCCGATTGGCCCGGCTGAACTCCGTCGACCAACCAGGTCAAGGCGAGATCTCGGGCGAACTCCTTGTATCAGCTTCAACCGATTACACAGGTGAATGGGAAACCGGCGAGTATTCGGGACCTCAGGTAGCGATCGACATCCGCTCGGAAGACGGTGGCGGCTCGCTGACCTTCGGCGGCAGAATCCTCACTTTCGCCTTCGAACCGGACGACGAGGACGAGCCTTTCCCGCATGCCGTGCGCGACTTCAACACCGCCTTTGTCCCGGCGCCTGTCGGATCGTTCGTGATGGATTATGTCATGAACGGTGCACCGCTCTCGATCGGACTATCGATCGACGAGACACTGGCTCTGAGCACAACGCAAACCAATGGATGCGTACTGAGTGGTCAGTTGACGCCGGAGTCCGGGTCCCCCGGCACCGCGGGCCTGCATCAGATCACGTTGACCGTCAGAAGCTGCCCGCCGCCCGTCGCCAACATGAATGGCAGCTTCCAGGGGCTGATCCTGGTCGAGCAGACCGAGGAAGGCCTGTTCTGGGCTGGAGGTGCGTACAAGGAGGTGTCGCTGGGGGGACGCCACTTCTTCCTGCTGCGCGCCCGTCAGACCGACGGCTGAACGCTGAACTCCCTACTCCGCCGGCAGGGAGTTCCGCGCCTTCATCTTGTCGAAGCTCGCCCAGACGCCGTCCGCTCCGTGCCAGTCGCCCTTGGTCGCGCCCTTGGAGTATTCCGTCGCGCGCGCTTCGAAGAAGTTGGCGTGCTCCACCCCGTTGAGAATTTCCGTCAGCCAGGGCAGCGGGTGCTCCTTCGCGCCGTAGAGCGCCGGCAGCTTCAGCTGGCGCAGGCGCCAGTCGGCGATGTAGCGGATGTAGGACTTGATATCGGCCGCATTCATGCCCTCGACCTCGCCCATCTCGAAGGCGAGATCGATGAACTTGTCCTCCAGCATCACGACGGTGCGGCAATTTTCCACGATGTCGTCCTGCACGGATTTGGTCAGCGCGCCGGTCTCGTTCGAAAACTCGTGGAACAGCTTGATCATGCCTTCGCAGTGCAGCGACTCGTCGCGCACCGACCATGACACGATCTGGCCCATCCCCTTCATCTTGTTGAGACGCGGGAAATTCATCAGCATCGCGAAGCTGGCAAACAGCTGCAGCCCCTCGGTGAAGGCGCCGAACATGGCCAGCGTGCGCAGGATGTCGGCATCGGTCTCGACCCCGAAGCGCTGCATGTAGTCATGCTTGTCGCGCATCGCCTCGTAATCCATGAAGGCCGAGAACTCGTTGTCCGGCATGCCGATGGTTTCGAGCAGCAGCGCATAGGCGGCGATATGGATCGTCTCCATGTTGGAGAAGGCCGACAGCATCATCTTCACTTCTGTCGGTTTGAAGACGCGCGCATAGCGCTCCATGTAGTTGTCGTTCACTTCAACGTCGGACTGCGTGAAGAAGCGGAAGATCTGGGTGAGCAGATTGCGCTCATTGTCCGACAGCTTGGTCGCCCAATCCTTGCAGTCCTCGCCGAGCGGAACCTCTTCCGGCATCCAGTGGACCTGCTGCTGCTTCTTCCAGAATTCGTACGCCCACGGATAGCGGAACGGCTTGTAGGAATGGCTGGCGGTCAAGAGGCCCGGAAGCAGCGATTCGGCGGACATGGACGCGTTCCCCTTCGGCGATGCGGTGTTAGGCGAGCGGGCCGGCGGCCCGACACTCGATTAACAACATATTGGGGTTAATGGCACCCAAACGTCTAGGGGTGGGGGCATACGGAATCGAGTTTTCAACCGGTGGAGTCAGGGTCAGTGGATAAGTGGCTGAATTACCAGCGGCGGCTGATCGACACCGCGGCGAAGTCCTCGTGCGCGTCGTAATCCTCTGTCCCGGCGGTGAATTCCCGCTCGCGGCGGACATAGGCGAGCGACAGATCGGCACTGCCGAAGCGCATCGCGACCCCGGCCTGGGCGTCACCGACCACGGCATAGGGCTGCAGCGACATCGCGTCGCGCATGTTGAAACCGGCGCTCGGGTCATAGAGCAGCGCGCTGCGCTCCGCTCCGGCGAACACATACCAGGACGGACGCACGCCATTGGCGTCATCGAGATACTGGCCGAGGCGGACTTCCGCGCCGGCTCCCGCCGCCGTGCCGTCCGGTCCGAAACTCACCCCGGCGCGCGGGCGGATACCGAAATCGAGCTGGCCTTCACCGCCGGGCGTGTCATAGGCCATCACATAGCCGACCGAGACACTCGACCGGGCCGTTTCGCCGGTATGCACCAGCGCGCGGTCTGCCAGCGCGTCGGCCGCGAACAGGACATTCGCGATGGAAGCTTCGTAAGGGTCGTAGACCCGCACCTCGATCGCCCCGGCCTCACCCAGCGGCGTCGAGGAAATCCCGGTTCCGTTGAAGGCGGTCACGCTGCCCGGAAGGCCGGAGCGCACCGACAGCGCAGTGGCCGCAACATCGGCGGCTTCGCGGGAGAGCGTTCCTGGGCGTTCCTGGAGCAGAGGGGCACGGACCGATTCGAGCGCATCCCATTCACCCGATTGGGCGAACGCCGGCGACGCGGCGGCGACAGCCGCCAACCCGCTGGCAAGAAACGCAATTTTCGAAATCCGGCACATCAAGGCACCCGTCTCCCCGTAACGGTCGCGAAGCACACAATAGCATGCTTCGCTTCGCGTCTCGCGGGAAAAAGGGTTAACCGGGCGCAGATTTCGCCAGTGCGGTAAAAGCGGGGTTACTGCGGACAAGAGCGATCCGCCGCGTCAACGCCCATGGAATCCCCGTGAAAACGCGGGTCTGAATATCGCAAGGTGTTGAGAGAATTCGGATCCCCGCTTTCGCGGGGACCCCCAAACCGCATGCGCAGCGAACCCGCCTACTGGCAGGCGAGGCACTCGTCATAGTCGGTCTTCGCGGCCGCCTCCATCGAGACTTCGGCGTCCGATTTCGTGCCGTTTGCGAAGCCGACCCGCTGTACCGATTTCGAGCGGCAATAGTAGAGCGACTTCATGCCCCGCTCCCATGCCGTCCAGTGCAGCATGTGCAGGTCCCACTTATCGATATCGCCCGGCAGGAAGATGTTGAGCGACTGCGACTGGCAGATATAGGGCGTGCGGTCGGCCGCCAGCTCGATCACCCAGCGCTGGTCGATCTCGAACGCGGTCTTGAAGATCGCTTTCTCGTTCTCGCTGAGGCAGGCAAGGTGCTGGACCGAACCCTCGTGCTCCAGGATCGACGCCCAGGTGGTCGGCGTATTCTGGCCCTTTTCCTCCAGCAGCGCTTCAAGCTGCGCATTCTTCACCGGGAAGGAACCCGACAGCGTCTTGTGGACGTAGTAGTTCGCCGGGATCGGTTCGATGCCCGCGGACGTGCCGCCGCAGATGATCGAGATCGAGGCGGTCGGCGCCACGGCCAGCTTGTGCGAGAAGCGCGCCTTCACGCCGGCCTTCTCCGCATCCGGGCAGGCACCCTTCTCTTCCGCCAGCGTCACCGACGCCGCGTCCGCGGCCTGACGGATATGCTTGAACATCTTCATGTTCCAGGATTTCGCCAGCGCACTTTCGAACGGCGCGCCCTGGGCCTGAAGGAAGGAGTGGAAGCCCATCAGGCCGAGGCCGACCGAGCGCTCCTGCAGCGCGGAATAGACCGAGCGGTCCATCTCCGGCGGGGCGCGGTCGATGAAGTCCTGCAGGACGTTGTCGAGGAAGCGCATCACGTCCTCGATGAATTGCTTGTCGTCCTTCCACTCGAGGAATTTCTCCGCATTGAGCGAGGACAGGCAGCACACCGCCGTGCGCTCCTTGCCGTTCTGGTCAATGCCGGTCGGCAGGGTGATTTCCGAGCACAGATTCGACTGGCGGACCTTCAGGCCCAGCTTGCGCTGGTGCGCCGGGAGCGCCTTGTTCACCGTGTCGGTGAACAGGATGTAGGGCTCGCCGGTCTGCAGGCGGATTTCCAGGATCTTCTGCCACAGCTTGCGCGCATTGACCGAACGCACGACTTCGCCGGAGCGCGGCGACCGCAGATCGTAATCCGCATCGTCGCGTACGGCTTCCATGAAGTCGTCCGTGATGTTGATGCCGTGGTGGAGGTTGAGGCTCTTGCGGTTGAAGTCGCCCGACGGCTTCCGGATTTCCAGGAATTCCTCGATCTCCGGGTGGTGAATGTCGAGATAGACCGCGGCCGAGCCCCGGCGCAGCGAGCCCTGGCTGATCGCAAGCGTCAGCGAATCCATCACGCGGATGAAGGGAATGATGCCGCTGGTCTGGCCGTTCTGACCGACCTTCTCGCCGATCGAACGGACATGACCCCAATAGGTGCCGATACCGCCGCCGTTGGAGGCGAGCCAGACATTCTCGTTCCAGGTGCCGACAATGCCGTCGAGGCTGTCATCAACCGAATTGAGGAAGCAGGAAATCGGCAGGCCGCGCGTCGCGCCGCCATTCGACAGGACGGGCGTCGCCGGCATGAACCACAGGCGCGACATGTAGTCGTAAAGGCGCTGGGCGTGCTCGGGATTGTCGGCATAGGCATTCGCCACACGCGCGAACATGTCCTGATAGGATTCGCCCGGCAGGAGATAACGGTCGGTCAGCGTCTTCTTGCCGAATTCGGTCAGCAGCGCGTCCCGCGACGGATCGGTCTTCACCGATTCGACGATGCGCAAATGGTGCGCCTTCGGTTTCCCGCGCTGGATGCTTTCCGCGTCCGACATCGATCCCTTTCGTGCCACGTTCGTAGCGGAATCGTAAGGCGTCATGACGTTACTCCCCCGGTGTTCACGGCGCGCACCTTAGCTGTGCGCGGAGGCACGGCCTCGCGCTGCGAACCTGTTAAAAGCCCTTGATAGTGTGTCCGGCCCCGTGAGCCGACCCAACATATAGTGATCAAGGCAGCGGGAACGGTCAACGCCCCCGGAGGGCTGAAACGCGATTTTTTGGTTAACGAATTCCTAATCGCCTGCTGTGCCTAGTGATATTTGTTAGGGGTTTTTCAGTACGCCTCGAACTCGCCCCCGGCGGGAAAAAATCCCGCCGCTTTCCCCTAGAGATTCAGCAGTTCCGGGTCGCCGCCCTGGGCCGAGATATTGACCGTGATCGTCCTTTCCGCGGCGAGGCGTGCCAGGTAGTGCGGGCCGCCCGCCTTTGGTCCGGTCCCGGACAATCCTTCGCCGCCAAAGGGCTGCACCCCGACGACCGCGCCGATCATGTTGCGGTTCACATAGACATTCCCGGCCGGCACCGCGCGGATCACCGAATCATGGAAACCGCCGAGCCGCGAATGGACGCCGAGCGTCAGGCCATAGCCCTTCTTCGCCAGCTTGCCGGCAATCTCGGCCAGGTTCTTCCGCTTGTAGCGGTAGACGTGGAGCACCGGGCCGAACACTTCGCGGTCGATCAGGTCGAGCGAGGGCAGTTCGACCAGCGCCGGGCCGAAATAGCTGCCGCGGCTGGCGAGCGATCCCGTCTCCAGCTGCTTGAGGACTTTCGCCTCCTTGCCCATCCGCTCCATGTGGCGTTCGAGCAGCGAGAGCGCGTCCTTGTCGATCACCGGACCGACATCGGTGAAGGGGTCCGACGGATCGCCGAGCGCCAACTCGTCCATCGCGCCCTTCAGCCCCTCGATGAAGCCGTCGGCGGTGTCTTCCGGCAGGAAGATGATGCGCAACGCCGAACAACGCTGACCAGCCGACCCGAAGGCCGACATCACCGCATCGTCGATCACCTGCTCCTTCAGCGCCGAGGTGTCGACGAACATGCCGTTCAGCCCGCCCGTCTCCGCGATCAGCGGCGCGATCGGTCCGTCGCGCTGGGCCAGCGTCCGGTTGATCAGCTTGGCGACCTCGGTCGAGCCGGTGAAGACGACGCCGTCCGTGCGCTCGTCCTTCGTCAGCGCCGCGCCGACCGTCTCGCCGCGCCCGGGCAAGAGGTGCAGCACCTCTTTGGGCAGGCCGGCTTTCAGGAAGATCTTCACCGCCTCGAACGCGATCAGCGGCGTCTGCTCGGCCGGCTTCGCCAGAACGGTGTTCCCGGCCGCCAGCGCAGCCGAGACCTGACCGGTGAAGATCGCCAGCGGGAAATTCCACGGGCTGATGCACACGATCGTGCCGCGGCCTTTCAGGCCCAGATGGTTCGTCTCCCCCGCGGGTCCCGGCAGGCGGTCCGGCGCGGCGAATTTCTGTTCGGCTTCCGCCGCGTAATAGCGCAGGAAATCGACCGCCTCGCGCACTTCGGCGATGCCGTCTGGCAAAGTCTTGCCGGCTTCGCGCGCCATCAGCGCCAAGAGGCGGTCGGTCTCGCCCTCGAGCGCATCGGCCATGTCGCGAAGGATCGCCCCGCGCTCCACCCCGCCGCGGCGGTCCCAGTCGCCCTGCGCCTTCGCGGCGACGGTGAAGGCGCTGCCGATCGCCTCTTCGCTCGCCTCGGCGACCGTGCCGACGACACGGCTGCGGTCGGCGGGAGAGGTCACGTCCTCGGCCTTGCCGCCCATCTCCTTGCCATTGACCAGCGCGCTCGCCTTGATCGGGCGCGCCTTGTCGAAATCGGCGATGGCCCTGGCGATGCGTTCGCGCACCGGGACCTGGCTGAGATCGGTGCCCGCCGAATTGGTCCGGCGCGAACCGTAGAGCTTCGGAGGAGCCGGGATGAAGGGGTGGCGGTCGATCGAATCCGCACCCTCGAACGGGCCGCGCGCCACGTCCTCGGCCGGAACGGTCTCGTCGAGGAAGGAGTGCACGAAGGACGTGTTCGCCCCGTTCTCCAGAAGACGGCGCACCAGATAGGGCAGCAAATCCTCATGGCTGCCGACCGGCGCATAGATACGCACCGGGAAGGCGCCGAACGCGTCGTGCGCCGCGTCGTAGAGCGGCTCACCCATGCCGTGCAGGCGCTGGAATTCGTACCGTTCCACGCCCGCTTCTGCGGCCAGCGTGCGGATCGCCGACAGCGAGTGCGCATTGTGCGTCGCGAACTGGGAATAGATCGCGTCCGGCGCGCCCAGCATCATGCGCGCGCAGGCGAGATAATTGAGATCGGTCGCCGGCTTGGTCGTCCAGACCGGGAAGTCCGGCCAGCCATTCTGCTGCGCCCATTTCACCTCGCTGTCCCAGTAGGCGCCCTTCACCAGCCGCACGAGGAAGCGCCGCCCGGTCGCCCGGCCCAGCGCGATCAGCCCTTCGATCACCTTCTCGCAGCGCTTCTGATAGCCTTGGATGGCGAGGCCCAGCCCCTGCCACGCCTTCAAGGACGGCTCCTGCGCGAGGCGCTCCAGCAGTTTCAGCGAAATGACCAGCCGGTCGCTTTCCTCCGCGTCGAGGCAGAGGCCGATATCGGCCTTCGCCGCGGCTTCGCACTGCTCAAGCACCATCGGATAGAGCTCGTCGAAGACGCGGCTTTCCTTCACCGCCAGATAGCGCGGATGCAGGGCCGACAGCTTCACGGAGACGCCGTCAACGCTTTCGATCGGCCCCGCGCCGCGCGCTTTCCCGACCGCGGCGATCGCATCCATGTAGCGCTTGTGATAGCGCGCCGCGTCCTTCGCGGTGCGTGCGCCCTCGCCCAGCATGTCGAAGGAATGCAGCGCGCCTTCCCGCTTGTGGCCGCGCTTCAGCGCCGCCTCGATCGTGCGGCCGAGCACGAATTGCTCGCCCAGGATCCGCATCGCCTGCATCACGGCGGCGCGGATCACCGGCTCGCCCATGCGCTGGGTCAGATTGCGGAAATAGACGCCCGGTTCGGCGCGCGCCTCGTGATCGACATCGACCAGCTGGCCGGTCAGCATCAGGCCGAGCGTCGAGGCGTTGACCAGCCAGTTCTCCGACCGGCCGATATGCTCATTCCACTTCCCCGAGGAGATCTTCTCCGCGATCAGCCGGTCGGCGGTCTCCGCGTCCGGCACGCGCAGCAGTGCCTCGGCGAGGCACATCAGCGCCAGGCCTTCCTTGTTGGACAGGCCGAATTCCTGGAGGAAGCTCTCCATCAGGCCGCGCTTCAGCGTCATCTTGCGCGCGCGGTGCACCAGGTCGATGGCCGAGTCGCGGATCGAGGCCTGCGCCTCGGCGTCGAGCGCGATGCGGCCGATCAGGCCGCGCGCCGCTTCGGTCTCGTTGCGGAACTTCACCGCATCGATGGCGTCCCAGTCGACAATGCGGCGCGGTTCGGATGACGACATGGATGAGGCTCCGTCACATGGGGGCTGCGTCGGGCCGATCCATAGTCATTCAGGCCGTGAAAATCGACGGTTATTGGCTGTGCGCGGCCGGTGTTTCTGCGCTGCACCGCACAATCACGCCGGGCAACCGCCCGCCCCTCTTCGCCAAGCGCCGCGAATGGTCTAGGAAAGCGCCATGACCGACACGAACACGCCATCCGCACCCGCCGAAACCCCCGTTTCCGAGGCTCCCGAATCCGAAGCCCCCGAATCCGAGGCAGACGACCGGCCCCAGCGCATCATGCTGGTGACGGACGCCTGGGAACCGCAGGTGAATGGCGTCGTGCGCACGCTGACCCGCGTGACCGAGGAATGCCGCGAGATGGGCCACGAGATCGAGGTGATCCATCCCGGCCTCGGCTTCCGCACCATGCCGCTGCCGACCTATCCGGAAATCCAGCTGGCGCTCGGCGCGCGCAAGCAGATCGAGGAACGCTTCAAGGAATTCGAGCCCGAGGCGATCCACATCGCCACCGAGGGCACGCTCGGCATGGCGGCGCGCGCGGTCTGCATCAAGTGGAAGCTGCCCTTCACCACCAGCTATCACACGAAATTCCCGGAATATGTGAACGCACGCTTCCCCTTCATCCCGGTGAAAGCCGGCTATTCCTTCATGCGCTGGTTCCACGACGCGGGCGGCCGCCTGATGGTCGCGACGCCCTCGATGCGCGAGGACCTCGAAAAGCGCGGCTTCAAGAACATCACGCCGTGGGCGCGCGGTGTGGACACCGAGCTCTTCCACCCGTCGAAGCGCGGCATTGATGGCGGCGTCTTCAAGGACATCGAAGGCCCGGTCTTCCTCTATGTCGGCCGCGTCGCAGTGGAAAAGAACATCGAGGCCTTCCTCAAGGTCGAACTGCCCGGCACCAAGGTGGTGATCGGCCCCGGCCCGCAGCTCGAGGAATTGAAGAAGAAATACCCCGAGGTGAAATTCCTCGGCGGCATGTATGGCGACGAGCTTGCCCGCCATTTCGCCGACGCCGACGTCTTCGTCTTCCCCAGCCTGACCGACACGTTCGGCCTGGTGATCCTCGAATCCATGGCCACCGGCACGCCGGTGGCCGCCTTCCCGGCCCCGGGTCCAAAGGATCTGATCCCCGGTTCCGGCGCCGGCGCGGTCAGCGAGGATCTGCGCGAGGCCTGCCTCGAAGCGCTGAAATGCTCGCGCGAGCGCTGCCGCGAATACGCGGAGGGCTTCTCCTGGCGCTCGTGCGCGGAGGAGTTCGTGAAGAACCTCAAGCCGCAGCCGAAGCCGGAACGCCGCAAGATCTGGCGCCGCATCCGCCGCCTCGGCCGCCCGGAACGCAAACCGCTGTTCTAGGGACAAGTATTCTCCTCATCCTGAGGTGGCCGCGTCAGCGGCCCTCGAAGGGCGAGGAGAATTTCCCGCCATCTTCCCCCTCGCCCCCATTTGGGGGAGAGGATGGCGCGAAGCGCCGGGTGAGGGGGACAGCCACTCACCGCAATTTCGGAGCAGAACCCCTCATCCGCCCTTCGGGCACCTTCTCCCCTTCAAAAGGAGAGAAGGGAATCCAGGTCGCGCAACTGCCAGCTCAGGCGGCCATCAGCAAAAAAGAACCCCGGCGCGCTTGGCGAGCCGGGGTCCAATCATTCCAACAAGACCGAAGGCCTATTCCGGGGCGCCGTCCATGACGCGCAGATTGGCGGCGCGGTCGGCGACGTCGCGGCGTTCGCCTTCGTGCAGCGGGATCAGGCCGCGATCGGCGAGATAGCCGAACTCGCCCCACGCATCGTCCGAGGTGAACTCGGCGAGATATTCCTCGATGCCCGGCACGAGGCCGACATGCTGGCGCTTCACATAGACGAAGAGCGAGCGCGAGATCGGGTATTCGCCCGACGAGATCGCGTCGAACTGCGGCTCCACGCCTTCCACGCGTGCCGCCTGCAGGCGGTCGGAATTCTGCGCCAGGAAGGAATAGCCGAAGACGCCATAGGCCGACGGCGTGTTGGCCAGCGTCTGGACGATCGCGTTGTCATTCTCGCCGGCGTCGATCCAGGCGCCGTCCTCGCGGATGCGGGCCATGGCCATTTCCGGGATCTCGCAGCCGGTTTCCTCGTGCACTTCTTCCGCGCCGGCTTCGAGGCCGAGTTCGACGAAGGCATCGCGCGTGCCGGAGGTCGGCGGCGGGCCGAACACTTCGATCCGCAGATCCGGCAGGGACGGGTCGATGTCCGACCAGTTGCGGTTCGGATTGTCGATCATCGTGCAATCCTCGGCCGGGACCTGGGCCGCGAGGGCGCGCCACAGCTGACCGCGATTGAGGTCGAGTTCCGGACCGGTGTTCACATTGGCGATGACGATGCCGTCATAACCGATCGGCATTTCCACGATGTCGGTCACGCCATTGGCCTGACACATCTCGAACTCGCTGGCCGTCATGCGGCGCGACGCGCCGGTGACGTCGGCATTCTCGCCGCCCACGCCCTGGCAGAACAGGCGCATGCCGCCGCCCGTGCCGGTCGATTCCACGACCGGGGTGGAGAATTGCGTGCGCGCGCCGAAGGATTCGGCGACCGCCGTGGTGAACGGAAACACCGTCGACGACCCGACGATGCGGATCGGACGTTCGACCGCGCCCGGGGTCGCCGCAGCGCCGGTATCGGCGGCGGTGTCATTGCCGCCCGCGGGGGCGGAGGTGTTCTCGGCGGGCGAGCAGGCGGCGAGCGCCAGCACGGCCAGCGAAACCGAAGCGATACGGATCATGTCTTCACTCCTTCGTCAGCCCGCCTCGCGGGCGATTTTCCGGCCCCGGAATAAGCGCCCGGGCGGCCGGTTGCGTGTGAATTTTTTATTACCAGTCGACCTGGAAGCGGGCCTGGATGGCGTTCATCTCGCCCTCGCCGAAGCGTGCACCGGCGCCGTCGGCCTCGGCATGGATCGCATTGACCATGACGCGCACGGTCTCGGCCGGATACCAGTTCAGCCCCAAGGCGATGGCGGTCTGCGTGCCATCGACACCGGCATCGAAGCGGTCGGCCCGGAAGGCCAGCTCCCACGCGCCCATGCCGCCTTCGGTGACCGGACGCGCCGGCGCGGTGCGGCGGAACTCGCCGGTGGAGGCCCGGTAGGCGCGCTGCTCGCCGGTGATGAACCAGCCCGCAGTCAGCGCCGCCGTGTTCACGGCTTCGCCGCCTTCGGCATCTTCCACTGCTGCCTCGACGAGGGCGTGGAAGGGGCCTTCGATCCAGGCCGCCTCGACGCCGAGCAGGGTCGCGGTTTCGCCAGCCGGGTTCGCCGCGACATAGCGGTCGGCCATACGCACGCCCGGACGGGCCCGTTGGCGCAGCGATTCGCTGCCATCGTCGCCTTCGTCATAATAGCGGGCATGGACGCCGAGATGCACGAAGCGGTCTTCGCTCTGCACCGGCAGGAAGGTCGCGCGGCCGGCGACCACCATCGCGTCGGAAATGTGGAAGCCGGTCGAATCGTCGCCGATCGTGCCGCCGAACACGCCGCCGGTCAGCGTGTAATTCCCTCCGGCGCGCGCCACCGTCGCCCCGACACGGCGAACATAGCGGAAGGCGTCCGTCGCCTGCGCCCGCTCCAGAAAGGTGGTGAACCGACCGGACGTGATCGCCTCGATCGAGTTGGGCGGACGGAAATGACCCGCGCGGAAGGTGAAGCCGTCGCGCGACCACGACACAGACACGTCGTTCAGCGACACCGAATCGCCGGCGAAATCCGCCTCGGCAACATAGGACCAGTCGCGCCAGCCGCCCTCGACGCCGATGCGCGCGGTGCGCACCTGGCTGTCGCTGTAGTCGTCGTTGAGGCCGGTGAAGTCCTCGTCGATCTTCGCGATGTCCAGCAGCAGCCGGCCGCGCAATTCGATCTCGAAACCGCTGTCGTCCTGGGCGGCGGCGGGGGCCGAAACGGCAAGGGCGAGTGCGGTCAGTCCAAGGGGAAAGCGAAACATGCGAAGCGTCCGGTTCTCGTACGCCGCGGGCCTTGTGTGACAACCACGCAAAGCTTTCGCGACAATCCGGGCGCGGAGGTATGACGCTTCCGCCGCAGTTCAATGACGGTTCGGCGAAGCTTTTGTGAAGTGTGAAGCTTCGCTGTCAGTTCTGTGACAGCGAAGCTCTCCGTAGACGGATTACATCAGGCGCTTGCGCAACACCTGGGACATCATGTCGACCAGCGTCACCGCGATGATGATCATGCCGATCACCACGGCGGTCTTGCCGTATTCGAAGCTGCGGATGTTCTCGTACAGCACCTGGCCGATACCGCCCGCGCCGATCAGGCCGAGGATGGTCGCCGAACGCGTGTTCGATTCGAAGCGGTAGAGCGCATAGGACGCCCACAGCGGAATGACCTGCGGGATCACTGCCCAGGTCACCTCGTTCAGCGGCCCCGCACCGGTGGCGCGCACGCCCTCGACCGGGCCTTCCTCGATCGCCTCGACGGCTTCGGAGAACAGCTTGCCGAGCACACCGGCCGTGTGGAAGGCGAGCGCCAGCACACCGGCGAAGGGGCCGAGGCCCACCGCGGCCACGAACACCGCTGCGACGACCAGTTCGTTGATCGCCCGCAGGCCGTCCATCACCCAGCGCACCGGGCGGCGGATCCAGAACGGCGCGATGTTCGACGCGCCCAAGAGGCCGAGCGGGATCGCCAGGATCACCGCGAAGAACGTGCCCCACAGCGCGATCTGCACCGTCACCACGATCTGCCGCAGATAGTTTCCGGCTTCCGAGAAATCGGGCCGCGCGAAACCGGCGACATATTCGCCCATCCGGTCGGCATTCTCCGCCAGCAGCGGCAGCTTGAACACTTCCGCGGGCCAGAAGCTCCAGACCAGCAGGCCGACGAGGCCGCCCCAGATCGCCGCGTCGATAATCCGGTCGGACGGCATCCGCGCTGGCGAATATTTCGGCGGCTTCGACGTCACGAACAGGCCGATGGCGACGATCAGGCCGACGATCAGGCCGATCATCATCCGGCCAATCTGGCCGGTCTCCGGACGGCGGTTGATCTGCGCGGCGCGGCCCTCGGGGCGCGGCGAGTCCTGCAGATAGGTCGTGACCAGATTGGTCACCTGGTCCTGCGGACCGTCCGGGTTGGCGACCATCTCGCGGCGCGCCATCGCGATGTCGGCGGACAGGTCGCGCGCGGCGACAAGATGTTCGCGCTCGCTCAGTTCGGCCATTTCCGCTTCGATCGCCGCGATGCGTTCGGCGCGCACGGCCTCGTCGAGATCGGGATCGGACCGCGCCTCGGCCAGATCGCGCGTCAGTTCAAGACGCATGATCGGCAGGAAGTGCTCGTTGGTCGCGGGCAGGAAGCCGCCCATTTCCAGCTCGCGCAGCACCGCCTGCTCATGCGCGCGCTGTTCGGCATCGCCGCGCCAGCCATAGGTCAGGAAAAATTCCTGGATCGTCGCCTTGGTCTCCGGCGACAGATCGGTACGCCACATGATCGGGTCGGTCTGGATCAGCGGCGAGCGCCAGATCGTCCGCACCCGTTCCAGCACATCCGGACGGGCGCGCTCCAAGCGGTCGATATTGGTGGTGTTGTTGGTCGCCGCATCCAGCTGACCGTTCGCCACGGCGAGCAGATTCTGCTCGTGGCTGGCGCTGGTGACCTGGTTGAAACAGGTCTGCGGGTCGATGCCGCGATCCGCGAAGATATAGGCCTGCGGGACCAGCGTTCCGGAGGTGGAAAGCGGATCGCCCAGCCCGAAATTGACCGTCCCGTCGCACACCAGCAGGTCTTCGATATCCTGCATCGGGCTGTCTTCCGGCACGATGATGATCGAACGGTAGCCGAGCTGGCCGTCGGGATAGATGAATTTCGCGAACACTTCGGCATTGGCGCGGCGCGAGGCTTCGAGACCGGAGGCATTGGTCAGCCAGGCGACCTGCACCTGGTCGGCACGCATCGCTTCGATCACGCCGGCATAGTCGGTGGCCGAGCGCAGCTCGACATTGAACCCGGTGTCGCGGGCCATGTCCTCGACGAAGGGCTCCCACAGGTGAAGCACATTCTCGGACTGCTCGGTCGCCACGACGCCGAACACGATGGTTTCGCGCTCGTCCTGCGCGGCGGCGAGGCCGGCGAAGGTGACAAGCGCGACTAGTGCGGTGAGGAAACGGGTCATCATGCCGGCACGCCTTCCTCGTCGATCACGTCGCGGTATTCGTCGCCATAGATTTCGATGAGACGGTCGCGGCCCAGCCCGCCGATCGGCCCGTCGTAGATCACCTGCCCGGCCTTCAGCGCCACGGCACGGTCGCAATATTTCATCGCGTAATCGACCTGGTGCAACGTCACCACGACGGTGATGCCGTCCTCCTGGTTGAGGTCGCGCAACAGGCGCATGACGCGCCGCGCCGAGACCGGGTCCAGAGAGGCAATCGGCTCGTCGGCAAAGATCGCTTCGGCGCCCTGCACCATGGCGCGCGCGATCGCGCCGCGCTGCTGCTGACCACCGGACAGGTCGGACGCGCGCTTGCCGGCATGGTCCTTCACGCCGACGCGTTCCAGCGCTTCCATCGCCTTGCGGCGGTCCTCGGTCGAGAAGCTGCCCATCGCGCCCTTCAGCGTCGGCATCCGGCCAAGCGCGCCGAGCAATACGTTCTTGTACAGGCTGATCCGGCGGACGAGGTTGAACTGCTGGAAGATGAAGCCGACGCGGGATCGCGCACGGCGCACCTTGGCCGACAGCTTGCCGCCTTCCTGGACCTTGTCACCGAAAATGGTGATCGGTCCGGACGATTCGTCGGCGACGACGAGACCCGTCGCACAGCGCAGAAGCGTCGATTTGCCCGATCCCGACGGTCCGATGAGGGCGACCATCTCGCCCTTGTTGACCGTCAAATTGACGTTCTCGATGGCGCGCATTGCCCCGTAGGACTTTGTCACGTCACGAATTTCCAGTGCCGGCGCGGTGTCCGTCATGTCCATCCTGGCCCGTTTGCCCGTTTCGGGGTTCTCGCCTAGCCGCGCAACAGTTTCGTGACAAGCTTGGATCGGAGTCAGTTTCCGGCCGGCTGGCACAGCCAGATGCCCGACAGTGGCACGACCGCTTCGGACCCGTCATTCAGTGTACGGTGCATCGTGGCGGCGGGGATCGTCGCACCCGAGCCGTCGGGCGCGACCATCTCGCCGCTGAACAGGATCGTCTCGCCATCGACCGTCACCTGACGCCGGTATTCGGTACCGAGACCCGGCGGATCGCGCCTTGGATCGACTGTGACATGGCGGATCTCGTTGTCGAACCAGACCCGGATCAGGCCGGCGTCGAAATGATCGAACAGGACGAAGACCGGGATGCGCTCGCGCGTGAACAGGAAGACCCCGCAATCACCGGGCGGCAGGGTTTGCGGCGGCAGGCCGCGTTCGGCGCTGCCTTGCGGCGGCAGGCTGACATAGGGCGTGCGGCTTTGCGGGCGCAGCGTTTCCGAACAGGCCGTCAGGGCCAGAAGGCAGATCGCCAGAACCGGTCCGGTCCGCCGCACCGCGTCACGCCCCCGGCAGGGTCAGCGTCCAGATCCCGTCGGCCAGGGTGAAGCCGTTGGTCTGCAGCACGGCGGCGACCTCCGGCGTCTGCGTCTCGACCCGGGCGGTCACGCGCGCCCTGCCTTCGGTCAACAGGATGTCGGCCCTGACGGACGCATCATCCGCTTCGCCCGAAAGAAGGATGGCCAGCGCGCCCTCGCGGCAGGCCAGCACGCCGTCGAGCGCGGGCAGGTCCGCGCCGAGACGCTGGCCCAGCGCATAGAGCGCGTCGCTTCGCACCCGGCCTTCGGCCTCCGCGCATTGCCCGTCCCGCCACACGACCCGCTCGGCGATCACGCTGGCGGCGTCCTGCGGCGATATCAGACCGCCGGGCAGCGACACGAAGGCCGCCGGGGTCAGCGTCAGGCGCACATCGCTCAGGCGCTGCGACCCGAACCCGGCAGATGCCCGGCCACTGCCCCGCAGCGCCGGGTCTTCCACCGTCCAGTCGAACACCGCCTGCCCGGTCAGCAGCCCGGCCGGCCGCATCGACAGATCCGCATTCGCGAGACGGTGCGGCCCGGCCGCCAGACCCTGGGCGTGACCATTCCAGACCGAACCGAACACGGCGGCATCGCGGCCGACACCCGTCACAGCGGAGACGGCGCGAAGCGGCATGAAGACCACCAGTGCGGCAATCAGCAGCAGAAGGAAGACCATTCCGAGTGCCGTGCGGGATATCATGAGGCGCGCTCCAGGATCATCTGCGCGGAAACGAAACCGCCGTCCTCGCGCTCGACCGTGATCCGCGTGGCAGCGATGCCGTATTGCCGGTCGAGATCGGCGAGCCAGTCGATCAGCGCAGCGCTCTCGGCCTGGTCGACCCAGAGATTGAGCCGGCCGTCATCGCCCGGCAGCACCCGCGCAATCGTCACGCCGTGAACGCGGGCGCGCGCGCTGGCGATGGTGCGAACCGGCTGGTCGCCGCCGAGCTGCGCCGTCGCGCCCGCACTGGCCGACTGGTAGCGGGCAATGCCCGCCTCGACACTGCGATAGCGTTCGACCGAGGCGGTGTAGAGGTCCCGGCTTTCGCCGCGCCAGGCGCTGAGCGGTGCGATCAGCCCGTACCAGAGGAGCGCGGCCAGCAGGAGAATACCGAGCCCGGCGACAAGCCCGCGCTCGCGCGAGGTGCGCCCGGCCCAGTACTCGGCGAGAGGTTTGACAAGCCTGTTCATTGCGCCGCCCTCACTCTGAACTCGCCGCGCACGATGGCGCCGTCCTGCCGCGCGCCCTGATCCTCGACGATCAGCCCGGCTTCGAGCGCGCGGTCGCGCAAGGCTTCGAAACTGGCGAAGTCGGGATAGGTCGCGCTGACGCTGAGCGCGCCCGATTGCGCGTCATAGCGCAGCGCCTCGACCGCGAAGGCTTCATCGCCCTCGATCAGCGCGGCAAATCCGGCGGCAAGGCGCAGGAAGTCGGACCCGCTTCCGCCCGACACGCTGGCCAGGCGCTGGCGCAGTTGCGCATCGAGATTCACCACCCGGTTCACGTCCGGGAAGGCGCTGCGGAAAGCAGCTTCGGCGCGCGCATCGAGCGAACTGGCCTGAGAGCGCAGATAGAGCCCCTCCCCCAGGCTGAAGCCGAGGAAGAGGACGAACGCGGCGGCCGCCAGCACGCCCGCCCGGTGGAAGGGCGCGGCCAGCCCGGCCCAATCGGTCGCGGCAGAATGCCGGCTTCCCAGCAGGGCCGGCAGGAATTTGAGGTCCGCATCGTCAAGGCGGCTGGCGGCAATCGCGAAATTCACCGCCGGCAGGGCGTGGATCGTCTTCGGCGTCTCGCCCGCGGGCAGGCCGGGTAGCCGGATCCGCGGCGTGATCGACACCGTTTCGGGCCGGAGCCGGGAGAACAGGGCCGGGAAGAGCAGCGCCGAGGGCTCCGCCTCGATCCGTCCGAAGGCCGGACCGGATCCCGTCCGGTTCAGGAAGACAACATCATTGTCTTCGTCGGCGAGAACGAGATCCCCAGCCTCCGCTTCCAGGCCCATGGCTTCGGGCAGCAGCCAGGCCGGCCGCACATCGATGGCCGTCGCGATCCGGCGCCAGCGTTCGATCAGCGTGCGGTCGGCAGCATGGACGATCCGGGTCCCGTCCGGGCGGCGCGGCCCCACGGCAATCTCGGTGTCTTCCAGCGGACCGGCCAGCTCGTCCTCGATCGCGAACGGGGCGGCCTGCCGCGCCTCGCTGTCGCGCTTTGCCGGCAAGGTCAGCATACGGCAGAGGAGGTCGCTCGACGGCGCGAGATAGAGGGCGCGCGTGACTCCGTCGAGCGGCGGACGGTCGCCGACCAGCAGGCCATCGGCGACAATCTCGCCGCTGTCCCGGTCGACGACCGTCCAGGGCACGCGCGACCCGCCGGGGCGCGGCAAACGGATGATCAGGTCGCGGCTCATCCCGGCAAACTCCCGAAGCGCTGGCTGATGCGGCGGATCTGCCGCGGTCCCGCCTCGACCGTCTCATCGAGCGAGAACCGCCCCTCGGCGAGGATCACGTCGACCCGGACTTCGAACCAGTTCGAAGTCGTGGTCACGCGCGACAAGGCCGACCCCGGTGCGCCGAGCGCGGCGATCACCGGATCGTTCCAGAAGGCACTGATATCCCCGTAGCCACCCGACGGCCGGCGCAGCAGCACGGCTTCCGCCTGCGACAGCGACAACCGGCCCTCGAACAGACCCGCCAGCTGCGGCGCGTCCTGAAGCCTCAGCGTGTTGAGATTGAGCGGCAGCAGCTCCGCTTCCGGGAGAGCGCAGACATGCGGCGCGATCACCGCGAACATCTCCGGCGTCATCGCCGCCAGCGCGCGCATCTCCTCGACCTCGACCATCGCCGTGTTGGCGGCGCGGTAAGGCGAGGCAAGGCCCATATAGAGGCTGTCCTCCGACCCGC
Source organism: Hyphobacterium sp. SN044 (assembly GCF_021864465.1). Lineage (GTDB taxonomy): Bacteria > Pseudomonadota > Alphaproteobacteria > Caulobacterales > Maricaulaceae > Hyphobacterium. Next base: position 110,074 of record NZ_JAKKUV010000004.1, on the reverse strand, counting down.
CGGCGCGCGGACTGGCATCGGCGTCGATCCAGTCAGCCGTCTGCGCGGCGATCCGCTCCGCCTCGCCGGTCGGCAGGCCAAGCGCGGTCAGAAGGCCGCGGAAGCGTTCTCCGGCATGGCGTTCCGCCTCAGCGTCCTGCGGCTGGACCAGCGCATTGAGGTTGAAGCAGTTGTGCGCATCCCGCAGCTGGGTTTCGAGACGGCCGCCGTCCACGGGAAACACGATGGGTCCGGTCAGCCAGGGCGCGTCAGGCCGGAAGGCACGCGCGTCCTCGGACATGTGGCGCTCGATCAGCGCCTCGGCATAGTCGCGCGCGCCCTGCGCGTACCAGTAGGCGGTGTCGCGCGCCGCCATATTGCCGCTGCGGGCGATGGACACGCGCAGATCGCCGGTCAGCTCGACCGCGACGGCGGACATCGCCGCCACCACCGCCAGCGCGCTGATCAGCGCCGTGCCGCGTCTGGAGCCGAAGGCGTTCATGCGGCCTCCTCCGGCAGGCGGACGATGTGTTCGAGCGGACCCAGCGCCGGGTGGACATAGCGCAGGCGGATCGCGGTTGGCATGACCGGATTGGCCTCGCCCGGGCGCGCCTCGGCGCGCGGCATCCACTGCGTGCCGTAAAGGAAGTCGATGGAAATCCCTTCGCTCTCGCCAATCACGGCGCGGCGCGAAACCGGCGTCGCCGGTGCGGCATCGGGATAGGTCGTCACGCGGCGGTCGAGCCGGGAACCGGCCAGCAAATAGTCGACCCGCTGCAGCGAACTGCGCGCCTGCACCCCGCCGGGATTGGCCCAGCCGCGCCGCGTCAGGGACAGGATGACCGTCTCGCCGCGTGCGGCCTCCGCGCCGGGCACGCCGTCGATCGACCCCGCGAAGGTCACCGGGCTAACCCGGCCATCAGCCCTTCGCACCGGACGCAATACGACCTGCCCCGCATCATCGCGCAAAAGGGTGCGCAGCGTGTCGATCTCGGCCAGCGCACCAATCCGCGTCTCGTTCACTTCGCGCGCATTCAGCGAAGAGATCAGGAGCCCGACCGACACCGCCGCGATCACCGCGAACACGAAGGTCGCGACCAGCACCTCGACGAGGGAGAAACCCGCCCGCGCGCTCATTGCCGCCTCGTGAAGGTGACGAGCCGCGCGGCCTCGCGGCCATCGGCCAGGTCGGTCAGGGTGAGCGTGACCCGAGCGAGCGCCTCGTCCGTCGTTGCCTCGATCTCGAGCGACCAGTCATAGGCCCGCTCGGCGATTTCGTAGGTCCCGCTGTCCTCAGCCAGCGCGCCCGTCCGGGCGAGGCGTTCGTTGAGTATATTGTCCACCGCGATCTGCGCGATACCACGCGATTCCAGCACGGCGGTCGTCCGCGTCGAAGTCTGGACAGCGTTGAGCAGGGCCATTCCGGCGATCGACAGGACGGCCAGCGCGACGAGCAGCTCAATCAGGGAGAAGCCGGCTTTCGACGCCATCACGCGCCCTCGCCTTCGATCCGGACCGCGCCATTGGCGAAAGCCACCGCGACCCGGTGTTCGCCGTCGTCGAGCACGAAGCGCGCGGCGCCATTAACCCCGGTCGGGTCGAACCAGTAGGCCGGCGCCCCTTCCGACTCGGTCAGAAGTCGGACCTCGTCGCCGAGCCTCACCGGACGCAGCCCGCCGGGCTCACCCGACTGCCAAGTCTCGCCATCGAAGCGGGTGAAGGCATACCCCTCCCCCGTGACGGTCAGGCCGATGAAATCGCCGCTTGTGATCGCCGCGCGTTCCGCCCGCATCAGGTCGAGCGCCAGCCGGTCGGCCGCGCGCTGCGCCGCCGGCGTGCCCGACGGCAGCGTCAGCGCCGCCGCTCCGGCGAGCAGCGCGACCACGGCCAGCACGACCATGACCTCGACGAGCGAATAGCCCGCCCTTGGGGAGGCGCGGTGCGGCGTCATTCCATCCAGTTGCCGATATCGGCGTCCTGCCCCTCGCCGCCCGGACGGCCGTCAGCCCCGAGCGTGTAGATGTCGTACGTCCCGTGCTCGCCCGGCTGCAGGTAGAGATAGGGATTGCCCCACGGATCGTTCGGCAGGCGGCGGATATAGCCACCCTCGCGGAAGCGTGCGGCCAAGCGTGGATCGGCCGGCGCCTCGGTCAGCGCTTCGAGCCCCTGATCCGTGGAGGGATAGGTCAGGAGTTCGATCCGGTAGAGTTCGACCGCCTGTTCCAGCGTTGCGATATCGGCGCGGGCCTTCTGGACCATGGCGCGGTCCTGGCTCGGCAGGACGTTGATCACGACGATGGTCGCGAGAAGACCGATGATGACCAGCACCACCATCAGCTCCAGGAGCGAGAAGCCCGCCTTGCGGCGATCGGCTTCGTGTTCGGGAAGACGTGTATTCAAAGGGGCCTCCATCATCCGAGGGCCAGTGTGTTGAGTTGGAGAATGGGCAGGAGGATGGACAGGACGATGCCGGTCACGATCACCCCCATGATGACGATGATCATCGGCTCCAGCAGGTTCAGGAAGACGGTCATCGACCCGTCCAGCTCCTGCTCGACCTGGGCTGCGGCGCGGCCGAACATGTCACCCAGCGTGCCGGAACGTTCGCCCGCCGCGACCATGTAGACGAGGAGCGGCGGAAACCCGCCGGCGGCCCGGAGCGCGTCGGACAGGGCCCGGCCGGACTCGACATCCTTGCCCACCTTGGTGATGCGGTCCGCGATGGCGGCATTGCCTGCGGTTCGACGAGCAGCCTTCAGCGCATCCGGAAGCAGCGCCCCGGATTTCAGAAGGATTTCCATCGTCCGGGCAAAGCGCGCCGCCTCGGACTTGCGGATCGTCGAGCCCAGAACCGGCACACGCAGCACCATCCGGTCGCGTGCCTCGCGCACGGCAGGACGGCGCAACGCCATGAGCACGCCGAGAACCAGAACCGCGATCCCGGCCAGCAGGATCGGCCAGCTCGCCTGCAGGAACCCCGACAGCCCGATCAGGAATCGGGTCAGCGCCGGCAGGGTCACGCCCGTCCCGTCGAACTGTTCGGCCAGCCTCGGGACGATGAAGATCAGGAGGACCGAGACGACCGTGATCGCCGTGACCGACAACGCGGCGGGATAGATCAGCGCCGCCTGCAGCTTGCGGCGTACCGCATCGGCCTGTTCGAGATAGTCCGCGAGCCGGTCGAGCACTGCCCCGAGCCCGCCCGACATCTCGCCGGCCGCGACCATCGCGCGGTAGACGGGCGGGAAGCTGCCGGGATGCGCCGCCATCGCGTCGGACAGGCGCTCGCCCTCCATCACGCGCGAACGCAGATCGGTCAGCACGCGGCGCATCGCCTGCGCATCGACCTGCCCGGCGACGAGACCCACGGCCTCTTCCACCGGCATGCCGGCATCGATCAGGCTCGACAGCTGGCGGGTCACCAGCATCAACTCGCGCTTCGATAGCGCCTTGCGCGACCGCGCTTCGCCGCTCTTGCGCACCGCATCACCGGCGGCGCGGGCGACCTTCAGCGGGGCCAGCTGGCGGCGGCGCAGCTCGCGCCGTGCGGCGACTTCGCTGTCGGCGGTCAGATAGCCCCTGGCCTTCTTCCCGGCCCCGTCGAGCGCTTCATACTCAAAGGCCGGCATGATGCTCTCCGTCCTCGCGGCAGACGCGCAGCACTTCTTCCAGGCTCGTCACCCCGGCGCGCACCTGGTCGAGCCCATGCTGGAACAGCGTCTGGCGGTTGCGGAAGGCATGGGCCGCCATGTCCCGCTCGCGCGCATTGTCGTGGATCATGCCGCGCAGCGTCTCGTCGACCGTGACGATCTCGTAGAGGCCGACCCGGCCAGAATATCCAAGTCCCTTGCAGTGGCCGCAGCCGCGCGGGTGATGGAGCGTGACCGCCTCGGTTCGCGGCAGACCCATGGCGTCGAGCTCGGCTTCGGTGGCCGGGCGCGCCTCACGGCAATGCGGGCAGAGCCGGCGCACGAGGCGCTGCGCGACGATGGCGGTGATCGTCGAACCGAGCAGGAAAGTCTCGACGCCCATATCCTTCAGGCGCGTGATTGCCGCGACCGCGGAATTTGTGTGGACGGTCGACAGGACGAGGTGACCGGTCAGCGAGGCCTGCACCGCGATCTGCGCGGTCTCGCCGTCGCGGATTTCCCCGACCATCACGATGTCCGGATCCTGGCGCAGGATGGCGCGCAGCCCCGCCGCGAACGTCATTCCGACCTTGGTATTCACCTGTGTCTGGCCGATGCCGGGGATGGCGTATTCGACCGGATCCTCGACCGTCAGGATGTTGCGCTCCGGCCCGTTCAAGAGGTTCAGACCGGCATAGAGTGTCGTCGTCTTGCCCGCCCCGGTCGGGCCGGTCACGAGCACAATACCGTTGGGCTGTGCCAGCGCCTTGCGGAGGTCGGCGAGCTGCTGACCGGTCATGCCGAGGTCTTCAAGACCGAGGCGCGCCTGTTCGTTGTCGAGGAGGCGCAGCACCACCCGTTCCCCGAAGCGCGACGGCAGGGTCGCGACGCGCACATCCACCGCCCGCCCGCCGAGCGACAGGGTCAGGCGCCCGTCCTGCGGCACCCGCTTTTCAGCGATGTCGAGCCGCGACATCACCTTGATCCGCGACACCAGCGCCGGGGCGACGCGCGGCGACAGGGAGGCGGTCTCCGACAGCACGCCGTCGATCCGGTAGCGCACCGCCACCCGGTCCTCATAGGGCTCCACATGGATGTCGGATGCATGCGTGCGGATCGCTTCCGCGATCAGCCCGTTGATCAGGCGGATGATCGGGGCGTCGGAGGCTGCATCGAGCAGGTCTTCGGTCTTCGGGATCTCGTCGATGATCCGCGACAGGTCTTCGGCCTCGTTCTCGCTGCCGAGCCCGTCATCCTTGAGTCCCTCATAGGCGTAGATGTCGGTCAGCGCCTTGTCGAAGGCGGCCGCGTCCATCTCGCGCACCGGGAAGGGATAGCCTGCCGCCCGCCGGGCCTCGATCAGCGCGAACGGGTCCGCACCGCGGCGAATCGCAAAGACCGGCGGATTGCCCGGAATGAGCGCGACACCCTTGTCGCGCGCGAAACCGTAGCTGATCCGTCCAGCCTCCGGTTGGGTGGCGGTCTGCATGTTCATCACTGCGCCGGAGTCGCCGTACCCGCCGGGGCCGAGGCGATCATGTCGGCGATGGCTTCCAGTTCGCTGATCTGCGGCGGCACGGCCGACGCGCCGGTGCGCACGCGCGCATAGCTCTCCGCCGTCGCGCCGCGCATGTCGGCCGCGCTGCGGATGATCGTCGGGCGGATGAAAACCATAAGATTGGTGCGGCTTGCCGACCGGCCCTCACTGCGGAACAGGCGGCCCACGCCCGGAAGGCGCGACAGCCCCGGTACACCGCTGACACTTTCCTGCTCGTCGCGCTGGATGAGGCCGCCGAGCACGATGATCTCGCCATTGTCGGCCAGCACCGTGGTTTCGATCTCGCGCTGATTGGTGATCAGCTCGTCGGAATTGTTCGAGACCGTGCCGAACACGCTCGACACTTCCTGACGGATGAAGAGCTGGATCGTGTCGCCGTCATTGATCAGGGGGCGGACTTCCAGCTGCACGCCGACGTCCTGCCGCTCGATCGTGCGGAAGGGATTGTTGTTGTTCGAGCTGAGCACTTCGCCCGTCGTGATCGGGATCTGCTGACCGACGAGGATGGAGGCTTCCTGATTGTCGAGCGTCAGGATGGACGGCGTCGACAATATGTTCGAATTCACGTCCGCCTGCAGCGCGTTGAGGATCAGGCCGAAAATATTGCCATTCCCGTCCTCGCCCGCGAAGCCGGCCGTCACGCCGCCGGCATTGAGCAGCGAGGCGAGCGCCAGATCGCGCAGCGACGGGTTGGCCGGATTGCTCTCGTCATTCTCGCCGACGGTCAGTGCCCCGGCGATCGCCAGAAGGTCCGGATTGACCCCGCGATAACGCGTCATCACGAAAGGCGCGTCGCCATCCGTGTCACCCGACAGGAGGAGCTGAACGCCGAGATCGCGCGCGGCGGTGTCGGAAATTTCCACGATGATCGCTTCGACCAGCACTTGCGGGCGGCGCACGTCGAGCTGACGGATCACCGATTCCAGCTGACGCTGCGCGTCGGGCGGGGCGTTGATGATCAGCGAATTGGTCTGGGCGTGGAAGGCGACCGAGATCGTCGAGGCCGGAGCCCCTTCTCCGCCGGACAGCTGGGCGGATATGCCTTCAAGGATCGGCAAGAGCGTCGCGCCATCGGCATGGCTGAGCGTGACGACGCGGTAGTCCTGTGTCGAGACCGAGACCGCATCGACCTGCTGCGCCAGTTCGCGCATCCGCGCCACCGCATCGCGGTCACCGCGCAGAAGGACGGAGTTCGATGAGGGCACAGGAACCACGGTCACGCCGTAGATCCCGTCCTCGCCCGATCCGCCGCGCGTGCCCATGCCCTCGATGATCTGCGCCATGTCATTGGCACCGACATTGGCGAGCGTCACGACTTCATAGACCGAGGTGTCGCGGTCTAGCCCGGCGATCACGCCGCGTGCCCGGTCGACATTCGCGGCGTAGTCGACCAACATGATGATGTTCGTGCCATCCACGGAATTGACAATGCCCTGCGGGCTCATGATCGGGCGCAGCGCCCCGGCCGCCCCGCGCGCGCTGGCATGATTGAGACGGATCACGGCGGTGACGAACTGGTCGCCATTCGCCGTCCCGCCGACCGGGCCGCCGGCCCGGGCCGCTTCCTGGTCCGGCACGATCTGATACGTGCCCGGCGCGGTTCGCACGGCGGTGAAGCCATTGACCCGCAGCGTCGAGAGGAAGACCGCGAAGAATTCGTCCTGGCTGAGCGGGGTCTGCGACGTGATCGTCACCATGCCCGTCACCGCCGGGTCGACGATGAAGGTATAGCCCGTCACGAGGGAGACATCGTCGATCACCGCGCGGATGTCGGCATCGCGGTAGTTCAGGACCTGCCCGTCCTGCGCCTTGGCGGCCGGGGCAAGAAGGCAGAGCGCGGCCAGCGCCGCGATGATGAGGCGGGGAAAAGCAGACTGTGTCATCTCGGGTCCACGTCGATGGTCTGGGTTGATCCGCCGCGCTCGACCTCGAGCCGGAGGCGGTCGGCACTGCCGACCTCGTTGATGACGCGCCCGATATCGGTGCCGGACGCGAAACTTATGCCGTTGACGGCGGTGATCAGATCGCCGGCCTGGAGCCCGGTGCGCGACAACAGATCGGCGCGGCTGGCCTCGGTCAGGCGGTAGCCGGCGAGTCCGCCGTCCCGGAAGACCGGCACGATCTGGATCGCCGACCAGAATTCAGCCGCTGCGCTACCGTCATCGCTGACGCTCGCGGCGGGCAGGCTGGAATTGCGCCGCGCTTCCTCACGCAGATAGAGCGACTCGGCGATGCCGCGGCGGCGGATGGTGACCCGGTCGGGATAGACCGCTTCCAGCGTCACCCCGTCCTGGATCGCCGCGCCGACCGCATAGCTGCGCTGCTCGATATTGCCGGTGCGGATCACCGCCGACCCGCTCTGCGGATCGGGACCACGGCGCACGCCGAAGAGCGTCAGGTCGAGCGCGGTCTCCGGCGCGATCTCGCCGGTCACGGCCACCGGCCGGTCCGGGCTGGCAAACAGGCGGCCTGACTGCAGGGCGGACAGATCGGCGCTCTGGCGGATGTCCGGCAGGGCGCGGTCCGGCGGCGTGATGTCGAGGTCGGCCGCGCTGGCCCCGAAGATGACCAGCCAGATCAGGCGCGCGGTGAAGACGGCGATGACGGCCAGAAGCGCAAGCTCGACAGCGAGCGCCGACCAGCGCGAGGCTCGCGCCGCCATCTCCCGTCCGCTCCAGCTCTTTGAAACCGGCGTGCCCATACCCGATGCCGAACCTCGTTTGATCGGCGCGGAAAATATGACGCCCGGGCGTCACTCTCGTGACGCCCGGGCCTCAGTTTTTTGACGACTCTTCTTCGGATTTGTGACAACCCCGGAGGGCTGCCACATCGCCTAGAAGTGCGCGGTCAGGCTGACCTGGAAGGTCCGGCCGCGCTCATAGGTGTTGAATTCCGTCTCACCGATGGTCGGGTTGATCTGGAATTCGCGGTGATCCTCGTCGAGAATGTTCCGCGCACCCGCTTCGAGCGTGAAGGACTGCCCGTCGATCTCGAAGTCGCGGCGGTAGTTCAGGTCAAGCTGAACGCCCGGCGATTCGATCACGTCCGGCAGTTCCGCGCCCGGCTGCGTGAGACCACGCTGCAGGATGCGGTCGTCCACCCAGTTCAGAAGCAGCGTCAGCTGTTCGACATCGGTTTCCCAGCCGAACTGCGCGTTGACGATATTCTCCGACGTGCCCTGCAGCTGCGAGCCATCCAGATTGTAGAGGCTGGCCAGACGCTGGGTTCCGGTGATCGGGTCGAACACCAGATCGTTGGCGCCGGCCTGAACTTCAGAGTCGGTGAAGGTGTAGTTGATCGAGAAACGCCAGTCGCGGTTCTGGAACCATTCGATCTCGAACGGCATCTGGAAATAGGTGCGGTATTCAAGTTCCACACCCTGAACCGTGGCTTCCGGCGAGTTGATGAAGGTCGTCTCGAACACGAAGGTCGAGGTCGAGAACTGCACCTCTTCGATCGGATCCTCGAGCTGCTTGTAGAAGCCCGCGACCGTGATGAACTGGTCCCGGCCGAGATAGTATTCGAGGCGCGCATCGTAGTTGCGGATCGTGGAGTCCACGAGGCCGCTATTACCGCGATACAGACGCTCCGATTCAGGATCGAAGAAGGCCGAACGGGCCAGTTCGCGGAATTGCGGACGCGCGATCGTCTCGGAATAGCCGAGGCGAAGCTGGAGATCGTCCGCGAAATTCCAGGTCAGGGTCGCCGCCGGGAGAAGATACTCATTCTCGATCAGCGAGCCCGCACCCAGATTTCCGAAACGGTCGAAGGTCTGGACCGTTTCGGTCGCGTCTTCGTAGCGCACGCCGATCGTGGCGCGGATATAGCTGGTGATGTCGATATTCGCCTGGGCGAAGATCGCATCCACATCCAGCGAGGCCGCATACGAATCGTTCGGCGTGGTGACTTCCTGAAGCACGAAGCGGTTCGGGTCGATATTGTCCGGAGAGAACAGATAGTCCGGACGCGCCAGCTGCACGTCGTCGGGCAGCGAATTGCCGCCGGCGAAACGCAGGGCCGTGAAGTTGTACGAACGATCCGTCGAGGACGTGTCGCCGCCGACCATCAGTTCGACCTGCCGCCCGTCCTGCCAGTTGATCGTGTAGATCGCTTCACCACCGAAGCTGGTGATGTCGTCGGTCAGGTCGGAGAAGGCGATCGAGTAGTTGTTCGCCACCGAATAGCGGATGTCGCCATTCGCATCGATGTATCGGCGAAGCGAGCGCTGATACGGCGCATCGCGGGACGCCTGGGCGGTGGCCCCGCGCCAGCGCAATTCCAGATCGCCGAACGTGTGTTCGCCCGACAGCTGGAACATGGCCAGTTCGCGTTCGTACCAGCCCGAGGATTCGTCCCAGACCAGACCGGTCGCGCCTTGCGCGTTGAAGTCGCGCCCGGTGTCGATCTGCGTCTCTTTCGACGTGGTGTGCACGTAGAAGGTCGTCGCCTGGACTTCGTGATTGGGCGTCGAGGCCGACAGCGAGGCGAGGCCGTTGACGGTGACGTTCAGCGCCGTTTCCGTGGTCGTGAAATCGTTGCCGATGATGTCGCCGAGCACGAACTGCCGGCGGGCCCGCTGGGTTTCCCAGTCCTGGGAATAGCCGGCCGCGGCCACGAAACCGACTTCGAGGTCATCGACATACCAGGCATTGCCGCCATCGATGCCGAAGGAGGAGTTCGGACGCAGATCGCCCGACTGGATCACGCTGATCGGCGAGTTCAGCAGGCTTTCGCCGGCCGCTTCGATCTCGGCGTCAGTGCGGGCGGAAAGCGGCTGCGTGCCACCGAGATAGCCGCGCAGCAGGCGCGGTACTTCACGGAGACCATTGTCCCAGCCGGTCCAGTCCCAATCGGAGCCGTAGTGATAGATGCCGGTGTTCTGCGTCGTATACGTATTGTAGCTCGTCCCGGCCGACACGTTGAGGAAGCCCTCCGCCGGCAGACGCAGCGTCCGCAGGTCGATCAGGCCGCCGCCGAATTCCGCCGGATAGTTGGAGGAATACGTCTTCTGCACGGAGATCGTGTCGAGCACGCCCGACGGGAAGAGGTCGAGCGGAACAGTCCGGCGCAGCGGCTCCGGGCTCGGCAGAGGCGAACCGTTGAGCAGAGCGGCGGAATAGCGGTCGCCGAGACCGCGAACATAGGCGAACCGGCCGCCGACGACGCTGAGACCCGACAGGCGGGTCAGCGCGATCGCGGCATTGGAGTCGCCCGAACGGGTCAGGTCTTCCGGCGTGATGAAGGAGGCCACTTGCGCGGTCTGGCGCTGCGGCTCCGGGATGTATTGGCCGCGGACGACAACGACGTCCTCCGGCTGGGAGGCGGCTTCAGGCGTATCCGCCTGTTCCGCTTCCTGCGCGAGCACGGCGGGCGACAGGAACATCGTCGTCGCCAGCAGAGCCCCGCTGAATGAAAGTGCGCGTCTCATGGGAATTACCCTTTGATCTGATGAGAGATGACCCCGGTATCAGGCGGGCCGGATCGCTCCGGCCCGCCCGCATTCGGGTGTCAGCAAGGGCTCGAGGCTTCGAGACCGCAGGACCAGTCCGCCCACCAGCGATCCTGGTTGTTCTGGACCGCACCGGCATAGGTGGTGGCCTGGAACCAGGTATCGACGGAGTTCGGGTTCATCGCGACAACGGCCGTCTCGTTGGCACCGTTGATGAAGGTGCCGGTCAGGGACGACGCGCCGACGACATTGTTCGGGTCCGCGTTCACCGCGCCATTGGCCGCGGCCGCGTCCGAATTGCCGGTGGCGATGCCGCCGTCGCAATCGAACAGGACCGACTGGAAGCGCGGGTCGAGCGTGGGGCTGTATCCTGCGACGCCGTCACCGGCGGAGCTTTCCCAGCGGAAGCACTGCTTGCCGAAGTCAACCACGCCATTCATGTAGCGGCCGACCGTGCCGGTGTTCAGGCGCCAGGCATTGGTGCGGTTACCCACGAGGGTGAAGTTGGCGACCATCGGGTTCGACGGCAGCACACCCGGAGCGACCGAGGACGCTTCGTTGATGTTGTCGCCGCCATTGGCCCGCTGCGTCACGATCGCGAACTGGATGCGGCCGTTATAGCCGTTGTCCGTGTCGATCGAGTCGTCGTCATTGCCGGTCAGGACCAGGTGGCGGACATTCACGCCGCCGCCGAAGAATTCGACGCCGTCGTCCGAATTGTTGTGCACCTGGATGTGATCGACATTCGTGCCCGAGCCGACGCCGGCGAAAGTGATACCGTTCAGCTCATTGCCCTGGGTGTTGATCGCGAAACCGGCGAACTGGACGCGGGTGTAGGTCAGCGAGCCGGAATTGTCGTTGGCGGTCGCACCGCCGTAGAGCGCGTCCGGATTGGTCACGCCTTCGACGATGTTTTCGCACGCCACAGTGCCCGGCGTCGCCGCGTCGCGGCAACGATTGATCGGCGCGCGGCCGAGGATGACGAGGCCGCCCCACTCGGAGATGGCATCCGTCCGGTCGCCCGGCGCGTTGGTCACGTCGGCTTCCGAGGTCATGATGACCGGGTTGGCGCGCGTGCCGTTCGAGAAGATCTGCGAGCCGCGGTTCACGACGATGTAGTCCGCGCCGCTGTCACCGAAGAGCGTCACGCCCGATTCGATGGTCAGCGAACCGGCGTCGCCGCCCGTGGCCGTACCGTCGGCGCCGACATCGATGCCGACATCCACGCGGTTGACGATCTCGTAGAAATTGCCGCGCGTCAGGCGGATGTCATCGGTGATGACGCCGGTGATGCGGCAAACCGTGGTGCCGTCGATGTCGAAACCGGAGTCCGTTGTGCCGGTCGGGCAGGTCGGAGCCGGGAACAGACCGACGGTCCAGCCGGCGGCCCAGTTCTGTGTCACCGTCTCGGTCGGCGAGAACGCACCGACATAGTTGGCGGCCTGAAAGGAATTGTTGACCGAGGTCGGGTTGATCGCGGTCATGCCGTTCTCGACCGGGCCCGGGAAGAAGGTCGCGGCCAGCGAGTTGGCGCCGACGACATTGTTCGGATCGGCATTGACCGCACCCTGAACCGCCGCGGCGTCGGAGTTGGAGGTGTTGAGCGCCGTGCAATCGAACAGGACCGACTGGAAGCGCGGGTCGGCGGCCTGGTTGAAGCCGGCCTGGCCGTCACCGGCAGAGGCTTCCCAGCGGAAGCACGGATCGCCGAAATCCACCACGCCATTGACGTAGCGGCCGACCGTACCGGTGTTCAGGCGCCAGGCATTCGTGCGGTCGCCGACGAAGGTGAAGTTGGAGAAGGTGGCATTCGACAGCGGGGTGACGCCCGGGCCGACCGAGGAGGCTTCGACGATATTGTCGCCGCCATCGGTACGCTGGCGCACCACGACGAACTGGTTCGTGCCTTGGAAGCCGTTGTCGGTGTCGAGCGAGTCGTCATCCGCACCGGTCACGACCAGGTAGCGGCCGTTCACCGTGCCGCCGAACCATTCGATGCCGTCGTCCGAACCGTTGTGGACCTGGACGTATTCGAACGTCGTACCCGAGCCGACGCCGGCCAGTGTGATGCCGTTCAGCTCATTGCCCTGGGTGTTGATCGCGAAGCCGGCGAAGCGGACCTGCACATAACGCAGGATGCCCGAATTGTCGGTGGTGTCGGCACCGCCGTAGAGTGCGTCCGGATTGGTCACGCCTTCCACGATGTTCTCGCACTGGGCGGTACCCGGCGTCGCCGCGTCGCGGCAGCGATTGATCGGGGCCTGGCCGAGGATGACCATGCCGCCCCATTCGCCGATGTTCGAACCGCCATCGTCATTGGTCGGATCGTTGTCCGCGCGGCGCTCGATATCGTTCTGCGAGGTGAAGATGATCGGGTTGGCGGCGGTGCCGTTGGCCTCGATCTGCGAGCCGCGGTTCACGACGATATAGTCCTGACCGCTCGTGCCGAAGATCGTGACGCCCGGCTCGATCGTCAGGCGGGCGGCCGTGCCGCCGGCCGTGCCGGTCGCGCCGACGTCGGAACCGATGTCCACCCGGCCGTCGATTTCATAGACGACGCCGGTTTCGTTGCGCAGCGTCAGATTGGTCAGAACCGCGCCGGAGACCACGGCAACCGTGTTGCCGCCAACAGCCGCCGTGCGGCAGGTGAAGCCGGTCGGACAGGGCGCGGCACCCGTGCCGCCGCCACCGCCACCGCCACCGCCGCCGCCACCCGGGGGCGTGCCCGGATTGGTGACGCCAGGCGATTCAATGCTGGAGCCCTGCGAGCAGGCTGCGACGAGCAGCCCGGTCGCGCAGGCCAGCGCGAGTCGTTTGTAAGAGAAGGTGTGCGGCATGGGTGTCCCCCGGATTGATGGCGCAAACGGAACGCTCCGCCGGCGGCCATGACGCGCCGCCTGCGAAATCGCCGGGAAACAATCCGAGATTTGCAACGCCGGGATGACGGTTCTGCTTCATCCATGTCACGAACCGGACAAGGAAATGTCACACTGCACGAACCGTCTCGGAGCGGGCGGCTAAGTTATTGGAATTTCTTTATCTATTGAGGCCGTGCCGCCATCGACACAGTGCTGAAAACGGCGATGAATTTTTGGTGTCAGAACCGCGACGCGGACGCGACAGACCGGTTGCGGTTTTGTGTCATCCGGGGCAATTGGGGAACAATCGGACGTTCGGCACATTCCCGTCACATTCCCCTTTATGCATGAAGGGGAGGGAGTACGGCTCCGACCGTGCAGGGACAGGGAAGTACCGCATCGTTTTCCTCTTTACACGGGGTCCGGAAAACCCTATTTCCGCTTTCCCGGCGGAGGTGACGATGCCGGATTGGGTTAACTGCCTCACAGGGGGTCTCGTGCGTTGGAAACGTACCACTCGCCCCTGGACCTGGTCCGCCGTCGGCTTTCCGAGGGTCCGGTCGCGTGCGCGCGCCCTGACCGTCTGGCCGTAGCGGCCCGCTGGTTCCAGGACAATTTCTCCGGAGAGACGCTTTACGCCGTCAAGGCGAACCCGTCTCCATGGGTCATCGACGGCCTTTACGCGGCCGGTATCCGATTCTTCGACGTCGCTTCGCTGGACGAAGTGAGGCTGGTGCGCGAACGGTGCCCCGGTGCGACCGCGGCTTTCCTGCATCCGGTGAAGAGCCGCGATGCGATCCGCAAGGCTTATTTCGACTATAACGTCCGCATCTTCGTGCTCGACTGCGAAGCCGAGCTCGACAAGATCCTGACGGAAACCGAGCACGCCAGGGACCTGACGCTCATCGTGCGCATCGCCGTATCGAATGCCGGCTCTGCCCTGCCGCTGGCCGGCAAGTTCGGCGCCAGCGCCTTCGACGCACCTGACCTGATCCTGAAGGCCCGCGGCGTCGCCGCGGAGCTGGGCATCAGCTTCCATGTCGGCAGCCAGTGCATGGATCCGTCCGCCTATCGCGCCGCGATGATGGAGGCGAGCCGCCTCATCGCGCGGGCCGGCGTGACGGTCGACATCGTCGATGTCGGCGGCGGTTTCCCGTCGATCTATCCGGGCCTGATGCCGCCGCCGCTGGAAGACTATGTCACAGCGATCGAGGCCGCCTTCGAAGAGATGATGGTGCTCGAGAACGCCGATCTGTGGTGCGAGCCGGGCCGCGCGCTGTGCGCGGAGTCGACCTCGATCCTCACCCGGGTCGAACTGCGCAAGGGCGACGCGCTCTATCTCAATGACGGCTCCTATGGCTGCCTGTTCGATATGGCGCACGCCAAATGGCCCTTCCCGATGCGCGTCTGGCGCGAGACCGGCGAAGTGGGCGGCGACATGGCCCCCTTCCGCCTGTTCGGCCCGACCTGCGATTCGATGGATTCCATGCCCGGCCCGTACGACCTGCCGGCAGACATCCGCGAAGGCGACGTCATCGAGATCGGCATGCTGGGCGCCTATGGCACCGCCATGGCGACCCGGTTCAACGGCTTCGGCGATGTCGAGACGGCGGCGGTCCGGGATTTCCCGTGGCAGAGCCTCTATGACGGCAAGCGCAAGCCGCAACACGTCCAGCACAGCGCATCGGTGCTGGCCTTTCCGCGCGCCAAGCGGCGCAAGCAGCGGATGCGCCGGCGCTAGTCCGGCTTCCCGCATCACCCCGCCTTCGTCCCGCCCGGCCATTCCGGGCGGGACGCAGCGGTCTTTTTCATGCTAGGGGGCGGGCCACCCGACCCTCGAAACGACAGGTATTGAACAACCATGACTGAACGGTCGAACGAAAAAGCCAAACTCCTCGACAGCCCCGTCGAGCATATCGACATCGCGTCCTTCGACGGGCGCGTCATCATCGACGCGTGGGAGAAAATGTCCTTCACCTCGCGCGATGCCGCCCGCGCCGCGCGCATCCTGCAGGCCGCGGTCGAGGACCCGGATTGCTCTGTCATCCTGACGCTGGCCGGCTCCACCTCCGCTGGCGGCTGCATGCATGTCTGGCGCGACATGGTGCGTAACAACATGGTCGACGCCATCGTCTCGACCGGCGCCGCCATCGTCGACATGGATTTCTTCGAAGCCATGGGCTTCAAGCACTACCAGGCGAAGGAAATCCCGGACGACCGCATCCTGCGCGACCTCTATATCGACCGCATCTACGACACCTATATCGACGAGGAAGAGCTGCAGGCCTGCGACCACGCCACGCTCGAAATCGCCGACATGCTTGAACCCGGTCCGCGCTCCTCGCGCTCCTACATCAAGGCGATGGGCAAGTGGCTCGCCGACGGCAATGCCAAGAAGCCGGGTTCGCTCGTGCAGGAGTGCTACGAACACGGCGTGCCGATCTTCTGCCCGGCCTTCTCCGACTGCTCGGCCGGCTTCGGCCTGGTGAAGCACCAGGTCCAGCGCATGAAGGCGGGCAAGCCCTATCTGTCGATCGATTCGGTGGCGGACTTCCGCGAACTGACCGACATCAAGATCAAGGCCGGCACGACCGGCCTGTTCATGGTCGGCGGCGGCGTGCCGAAGAACTTCGCGCAGGACACGGTCGTGTGCGCGGAAATCCTCGGCGAGGACGTGCCGATGCACGCCTATGCGGTCCAGATCACCGTCGCCGA
This sequence comes from Hyphobacterium sp. SN044, assembly GCF_021864465.1. GTDB lineage: Bacteria > Pseudomonadota > Alphaproteobacteria > Caulobacterales > Maricaulaceae > Hyphobacterium. The sequence goes on along the minus strand of NZ_JAKKUV010000004.1, from coordinate 93,886 downwards.
CGTGCGCGACGGCGCCTGTTCGTCCTCGACGCTCAAGGAAGCCTGCTCCTGGGGCAAGGTCGATGTGGCACTGGAACAGATGGTCTATGCCGAAGCGACCACCGTCGCCCCGGTCATCGTCTCGGATGTCTTCCATCGCGGCGCGTGGAAGACCCGTCCGCGCCACCGCTATGGCGACATGTTCAACGATTAAACCGCGTCTTCCGTAGGCGGATGATCACGGCCGGAGCGCGCGCTCCGGCCGTTTTCGTTTCGGCCCATAAGCTTTTCCTTGCCGTCCGGGTGCCGCGCACCTAGCGTCCGGCCATGGACGATCACGCATCACCGCGGCGCCAGGGCCTGGAACAAAAGCCGCTCGAGCTGGCCTCCGCCCTGCCCGCCGCATTCTATTGTGGCGAGGCCTGGCACCGTTTCGACGCGGACCGCCTGCTGGCACCGGGCTGGCAGGCCGTCGCGCCCGCCTCGGCGCTGGCCGGACCGGGCGACCACATCGTCCGCGAACTGGGTGGCAAGCCGGTCGTCATCGTGCGCAAGCCCGATGGTTCGCTCGCCGGATATTTCAACATCTGCCGTCACCGCGCCGGGCCGCTCGCGCTTTGCGACGGCAAGGGCGCGAAGCGCCTGCGCTGCGCCTATCATGGCTGGATCTATGATCTCGACGGCCGGCTGAAAGTCGCCCCGGAAATGCAGGGCGCGGCGGATTTCGATCACCGCCAGATCGCGCTCTGGCCCATCGAAGTGCGCGAATGGCAGGGCATGGTCTTCGCCAGCGCCGGAAACGGCCCGGACTTCGACGCCGTCATCGGCGATATCGGCGCCCGGCTCGAACCCTACCGGCTGGGTGCGATGCGCCACCATTCGAGCCGCGTCTACACCGTCGAGAGCAATTGGAAAGTCTATGCCGACAATTATCTCGAGGGCTATCACGTCCCGGTCCTGCACCCCGGTCTCAATGCGCTGATCGACTATCGCGACTACCGGATCGAACTGTTCGACTGGGGCTCGATCCAGGTCTCGCCCGTCAGCGGCGAGACGGGACCCTATGCGAAGGGCGAGGCGCTCTACGTCTTCCTCTTCCCCAACACGATGCTGAACATCCTGCCCGGGCGGATGCAGACCAACCGCATCGTCGCCGACGGGCCGGACCGGTGCCGGGTGGAGTTCGACTTCTACTACGCGCCCGGAAACGAGGCGCGCGCGAGCGAGGATGACGCCTTCTCCGACAGCGTCCAGGAAGAGGACCGGCTGATCTGCCAGCACGTCCAGAAGGCGCTCGAAACCGGCGTCTACGAACCGGGCCGCTACTGCCCGGCGCAGGAAACCGCACTCTGGCAATGGCACAATTATCTGCGCGAGGTCTACGCGCAAACCGGCTGAGGGCCGGAAAGGGGGGGAAATGAGCGAAACACCGAAAGAAGCGGCAAAGCCGCTCGGCTTCTGGGGTGTCTGGTCGCTCACCGTCGGTGTGATGATCGGCTCCGGCGTCTTCCTCCTGCCGACGGTCCTCGCACCCTACGGTCTTTTGAGCTTCGGCGGCTGGCTGATCACCGGCGCGGGATCGATCGCCATTGCGCTGATCCTTGGCCGTCTCGCCAGCCGGACGAAACGCACCGGCGGTCCCTACGCCTATGCGCACGACGCCTTCGGCGAGCTGCCCGGCTTCCTCGTCGGCTGGGGCTATTGGGCGTCGGTGTGGACGGCGACGGCCGCGGTGGCGGTCGCCTTCACCGGCTATCTCACCGTCTTCATTCCGGCCTTGTCGGACAACGCCATCCTGCAGGCCGTCACGGCCCTCGCCCTGATCTGGACCCTCACCGGCGTGTCGATCAGCGGCACGCGGGAGGCCGGGATCGTCCAGCTCGTGATGACGATCCTGAAACTCATTCCGCTCGGCGTCATCATTCTCGCCGGCCTGGCGTTCGGCGACAGCGCCAACCTGCCGGAGGTCAACCCGTCCGGTGGTTCGGTCACCGGCGTTCTCGCCGCCTGCGCCCTCCTGACGATGTGGGCGTTTGCGGGCATGGAGGCGGGAACCATTCCGGCGGGCGAAGTCACAGACCCGGAACGGACCATTCCCCGCGCCGTGGTGGCCGGCGTTATCGTGACGACCCTCGTTTATATCGCCGCGACCGCTGCGGTGATGCTGCTCGTTCCGGCTGAAGAACTGGCGGCGTCCACATCGCCCTTCGCCGATGCGGCCCGCAATCTCGGCACCTGGGGGCCGATGATGATCGCCGCCGGCGCTCTGGTCGCCACGGCCGGATCGATGAATGGAAACATCTTCGTGTCGGGCCAGATGCCGATGGCCGTCGCGCTCGACCGGCTGGCCCCGAAAGTCTTTGCCCGGCTGAACCGGCAAGGCGCGCCGGCCTTCTCCCTGATCGCGGCCTCGACCCTGTCTTCCATCCTCCTGATCGCGAACTACACACGCGGCCTCGTCGGTGCCTTCACCTTCATGCTGATGATTTCGACGCTGATGACGCTCGCGCCCTACCTCGTCAGCGCGCTGGCGGAATTCCGGCATTCCTGGCGGTCAGGACGCGCCTGGGCGGCGCTCGCCGCTGCGGCGGCGCTCTACGCCTGTTTTGCCATTCTGGGGTCCGGGCTTGAAGTGATTGCCTGGGGGCTGCTGCTCGTCGTGATCGGCATCCCGGTCTTCTATCTCGGGCGGCAGAAGGCTGAACAGCAGGACTGAGTTAAAGCAAACCCGGAATGCCGGGGCGCGGTGTCGCCAATCGTGCTGTGCCATGATACGCGGCGGCCTCAACACCAGACCCGCAGGATGTCGCCATGACCGGCTTCGAACTTTCGCTTCTGAGCGCCAGCTTCGTCACCTTCTTCGTCGTGATCGACCCGATCGGCGTGGCGCCGATCTTCGCCGCGCTGACCGACCAGTCGAGCCCGAAGCATCGCCGCGCCATGGCCATCAAGTCGGTCCTGATCGCGACCGGCGTCCTGCTCATGTTCGCCTATCTCGGCGAGTGGCTGCTGGGTGCGCTCCACATCAGCCTCGACGCCTTCCGCGCCGCCGGCGGCGTGCTGCTGTTCATGATCGCGCTCGACATGATCTTCGAAAAGCGCACCGAACGCCGCGAGGAGCGGGTCGAGAACATGACCCATGAGGACGGCACGCCGATGACGTCGGAAGAGGACATCTCGGTCTTCCCGATGGCGATCCCGATGCTCGCCGGTCCGGGCGCGATCGCCTCGGTGATGCTGTTCATGTCGGGCGACGGCGAAACCATCGGCGGTCAGCTGGCCGTACTCGCAGGCCTCGGCGCGAACCTCGTTCTCTGCCTTGTCATCTTCCTCGCCGTCGGACCGCTGATGCGTCTGATCGGCGACACGCTGGCCGCGATGATCACCCGCATCCTGGGCGTCATCCTCGCCGCTCTCGCCGCGCAGTTCATTTTCGACGGGATTGCCGGGGCGTTGCTCTAAGTGCTCTTCCCTCCCCTTGAAGGGGAGGGACGCGAGCGGCGACCTTCAGGTCGACGTGAGCGGGGTGGGGTGAGTTCGCAATCAACACACCCCTACCCCGGTCGGCTGGCTGACGCGCAGCCTCCCGGCCCTCCTCCCCTCGAAACGCTCCACTGGAGCGTTTCGCCCTCTGGGACGGATCGAAGCCTCAAGGGGGAGGGCGAAGAACAATTAGCCCGCCACCGGCATGAAATGGGCGCCGAGGAAATACGGCCAGACGAACAGGCCGAGCAGGCCCTGCCAGAAGCCCAGATTGAGATAGCCGATCGAGAACAGCCAGCCGCCGAACCACAGCAGGCCGATGCCGCTATGCTGTTCGATCGAGATCTTGCGTTCGTTCATGAGTCCCTCCTGCTGATCCCGGAAGGCTAACACGAAGCGGCAGGAACCGGTGTGCGGGATCATGCCGCACGCCGTCTCCTGTTCCCGCGCGAAAAGGGCGGCCGCATGGGCCGCCCCTCCCCGTTCGAAGCCGGAGATCCGGTCAGGCGGATTGTGCCTGCGCGGCATGTTTACCCTCGCAGATCTCCTCGACCAGCTTGGAACAGAACGCGTTGAGGTCTTTCGGCGTCCGGCTGGTGATCAGGCCTTCATCGACGACGACTTCCTCGTCGACGACCTTCGCGCCGGCATTGGAGAGATCGGTGCGGATATTCTCGATCGCCGTCATCTTGCGGCCGCTGACGACGTCGGCGTCGATCAGCACCTGCGGCCCGTGGCAGATCGAACCCACCAGCTTCTTCTGGGCGAAGAAGTCGTGGACGAAGTTGCGGACCTTCTCCTCCTTGCGCAGCGCGTCGGGCGAGAACAGCCCGCCGGGCACCATCAGCGCGTCGAATTCGGAGGCGGATACGGCATCGATCGTGGCGTTGACGGCCACGGCCTTGCCTTTCTCGCGATGGCGATTGGCTTCGATCTCGCCGGGTTTCAGCGAAACCACAACGGCTTCACCGCCGGCCTGCTCGATCGCTTCCTTGGGCTGGAACAGTTCCGCTTCCTCGAAACCGTCGGCGGCGAGAATGGCGATGCGTTTGCCTTCGATGCGTTGGGTCATGGGGAGGACTCCTTGAATGTGTGTTCCCCCGTCCCGGTTAGGCAACGTCCCGGCATGGCCCGTGTTCCGCCCCGGAACCGCGAAAATCCCGCCACTTGCAGCCGCTAACCGGATTTTAGCGGAGTCGGGTTAGGGTCTCCGCTCAAGGTGCGGAGACGTGCGCGTAATGCCTGTGCGTTTTGCCTTTCTGACCCTCGCCGGCGCGATCGTGGCCATCGGCCTGTCCGTCGCCGCAGTCAGTCTCACCCAGGGCCTGATCGACCAGGCCATCGCCTTTGCGTGGCCGTCACTCGGGGCCGCCCTGGCGGCTGGCATGGCCTGGCCGGCCGTGCGCAGCTCGACAACGGCCTAGCCGCGATCCTTCCAGGTGACCTTGTAAAGGTCGAAACGCCGGTCGTGCAGATTGCGCACCGTGCCGGAGTGTCGGGCGGAAACCAGCTCGTCGAGCCGGAGGTCCGCGACCGCGATCGTTTCCACATTCTCCGTCGCCACGGCGGCGAGGCCGTCGCGCGCGAAAGGGAAGTCGCACGGCGTGATCACCGCGCTCTCCGCATAGTTGATGTCCATGTTTTCGACGCCGGGCAGATTGCCGACATTGCCGGACGTTACGACATAGACCTGGTTCTCGATCGCCCGGGCGTGCGAGCAATAGCGCACGCGCAGATGCCCGGTCCGGTCATCGGTCGCATAGGGCACGAACAACATGCGCGCGCCCTCGTCGGTCAGACGCCGGGCCAGTTCGGGGAATTCGCTGTCATAGCAGATCAGCACCCCGATCGGACCGCAATCGGTCTGGATCGAATGGACCTCGTCACCGCCCTTGATATTCCACCAGAATTTCTCGTTCGGTGTCGGGTGGATTTTCTCCTGCGCATGCACCGAACCGTCGCGCAGGAAGATATAGGCGACATTCTGGATGTCGCCGTCCTCGGTCCGCGTCGGGTGCGACCCGCCGATGATGTTGATGTTGTAGCCGACCGCGAGCTCGCTCATGAATTCGCGGAAGCGGGCGGTGTGCCGGGTCAGCGCCGCGATCGATTCGGCCGGCGACAGCTTGCGTTTTTCCAGCGCCAGCAACGCGACCGTGAACATCTCCGGGAAGACGCAGAAATCGGCCCGGTAGTCCGAACACACATCGACGAAGTATTCGACATTGCGCTCGAACTCGTCGAGCGTTTCCACCGCCCGGGCCTGGAACTGGATCGTCGCCACCCGCACCGTGTCCTTGGCCGTCTGCCAGGGCTGATCGGTGCTTTCTGCGACATGACCGGGATTGCGCCAGACCATCAGCGAGGCATGCCCGAGGCTGTCCCGGTCCTCGGTATAATAGTTGTGGATCACGCCTTCCGGCTCGAACCCCATGCGCATCTGGAAGGACGCGACCGGGTCGCGCGCCTTCTTGGCCTTGACCGCGTCGAGATAGGCCTCCGGCGAGCCGTATTCCTTGACCTTGCGTTTGAGGCCGGGCAGCCGCCCGCCGAAAACGATACCCTTGAGACCCAGCTCCTCGCACAGCCTCCGCCGCGCGTCGTAGAGCCGCTGTCCGATCCGGATCCGGCGGACATCGGGATCGACCGCGACCTCCGCGCCATAGAGCCAGTCGCCATTGGGATTGTGCCGCGAGAGATAGCCGTGCCCGGTAATTCCGTCGAGCGTGTGGGAATGGTCGAAGGCCGCCGCCTCGTCGATGATGAAGCTCGAACACCAGCCCGCCAGCCTGCCATCCATCTCGATGACGATCTGGCCTTCCGGAAAGCGCGCCAGACGGCCCCGCAGCATGCCGGGCGTATCGGGTTCAAGCCCCCGATAGGCACGTTCCTGCAAGGCTATGATGTCTTCGATATCGCCGGTACCGGCGCTGCGGATGGTGAGTTTGGGCGGTACGTTTCGAGCGTTCATTTGAACCAGGGTCTGTAGAGGTCGGTGCGCCGGTCGCGGAAGAACCCCCAGGCCGCGCGGTGGCGGTCGAGGAAATCCCGGTCGAATTCGGCCGTGATGACGCCGTCGCCGGTGCGTCCCAGTTCCGACACGACCTCTCCGGAATGATCGCAGATGAAAGAAGTTCCGTAGAAGGTCTGACCGTCCTCATCGCCATACCGGTTGGCCGCCACGACCGGCATCACGTTGGACACGGCATGGCCCTGCATCGCCCGGCGCCAGCGCGCGGCAGTATCGAGGCTGTCGTCATGAGGCTCCGACCCGATCGCGGTCGGATACATCAGCACTTCCGCGCCCATCAGCGCCATGATCCGTGCGCTTTCCGGGAACCACTGGTCCCAGCACACGCCGACGCCGACGCGGCCGTGCTTCGTGTTCCAGACCTTGAAGCCGGTATCGCCGGGGCGGAAGTAGTACTTCTCCATATAACCCGGCCCGTCCGGGATATGGCTCTTGCGGTAGGTCCCCATCACCTTGCCGCCCGCATCAATCATCACCAGCGAGTTGTAATAGCGCGGTCCGTCGCGTTCGAAGATCGACACCGGGATCGCGATGTCGAGCTCTTCGGCGAGCGGCTGCAGCGCGGTAACGCACGGGTGCTCCAGCGCCGGATAGGCATGCGCGAACCAGTGCTCTTCCTGCGTCTTGCAGAAATAGTGATTCTGGAAGAGTTCGGGCGGCAGAACGATCTGCGCTCCCTTCCCGGCAGCCTCGCGTATGTGTTCCGATACCGTCCGGATGTTCGCGGCCATATCGGTACCGAAGGCGGCCTGCATCGCCGCAACCTTGATCAGATTTTTTCCCATGAAAGGGGCTAGTCCTCGTCGAGCTGGTCGAGCCAGTCAGCCGGCCCGTCCGCCATCCGCAGATCCATCAGGGTCGGGAACAGCCACCACGGCGCATCCCCGTCCATATTCCACAGACCGACATAGGCGAAGCCGGTCTCGGGTTCCATATAGATCTGCGCCCCGTAACCCGACAGATAGCCAGAATGGGTCAGCAGCGTCTGGCCGTTCCAGTCGTAAACGCGCCAGCCGAGCGCATACCAGGTGCTGTCGATACGCTCGCTCAGGCGGTAGAGCCGCCGGGTCTGTTCCGGGGTTTCGCCCTGCGGCGTGTGCACCCGGTCGAGCACCGATTGCGGCAGCAGACCGGACGTGCCCAGCTGCGCCTGCGCCCAGGCGATCATGTCATCGATCGAGACATTGACGCTCGCGGCAGCCGGGACGCTGTCATAGACTGTGTCGGGATCGCCGGCCCGCGGATTGCCGTCGCCGTCTCGCTCGCGGCGGCGGTGCGGGCGCGCCCAGCTGTCGCTGGCGCGCATCGCGTCGGCGCCGACAGTCGCGGTGCGCATGCCGATGCGGTCGAACAGATAGGCCCGCAGCGCGGTCGAGAAGTCGAGGCCAGCGGCCTGCGCCGCGATCACTTCGAGGCTGGCATAGGCGACATTCTGATAGGTGTAGCACTCGCCCGGTGCACAGGCGGGGCGCAGCGTGTCGAGCCGCTGGCGCAGCAGCGAGACGTTCTGGCCACCCTCCATCTGGCGATCCATGGCGTGGCTGGGCAGGCCCGTGCGCATCGACAGAAGCTGCAGGGCATTGGCCTGCCGCCCGCGCGGCAGCGGCAGAAGCTCGTTCGGGACCGGCTGGCTCAGATCGAGCCGGCCTTCATGTTCGAGGATCGCCAGGAGAGTCGCCGACATGCCCTTGGACACAGACGCGGCGCGGAACAGCGTATCGCGGCGGATCGGACGGCCGGACCCGGCCTCCTCCTCGCCGCCAACATAAACCAGGACCGGCTCGCCCTGTTCGAGAACGGCAACCGCCAGGCCGACCGTCTCCTGACGGGCCATGACCTGTTCAAGGCGCTCGCGGAACGCATCGAGATAAATCGCTTCGCGGGGCAGCGTGCCGAGATAATCGATCTCGGCCGGCGACAGGTAGATGGCACTCGACGCCGTAGTCAGCGGCCCGCTCGCAATCGCCTGCGCGGCATATTGCGCACCGGCCGTTCCGCAAGCCCAGACAGCCGCGATAACACCCAGTACACAACGCGAAAACATGACCTATCCCCTTCCCTCCGGCACGTGGCAGGTCACGCAGTGGAACGACCCGCCACCCGACAGGATATGCGAAGACGGGCTCGCAATCACCTGCCTTTCTGCGATTTGCGCCTGCAAGACGCGGACCGCCTCGTCGCCGGACGGGGTTCCATAGGTCGGCAGGACGATGTTTTTCGGTCCGACGACCCAGTTCATGTGCGAAGCCGGACGCACCTCACCATCCTCGTCGGTGACGAGGCCGGGCGATGGAATCCGGACGACTTTCAGCGGCCGCCCCCTCGCGTCGCGCATGCGGGACAATTGTTCGGCGCAGGCATCGAGCACCTCGGCCTGCGGATCGTCATCCCCTGCCGCTTCCTGGCAGACGATCACGCCCGGCGCGATGAAGCGCGCGACATTGTCGATATGCCCGTCGGTGTGGTCGTGCAGCAGGCCGTCATCGAGCCACAACACCTTCTCAACGCCCAGCGCCTCTTTCAGAAGTGCCGTGACTTTCGCCTCGTCGAGATCGGGATTGCGATTGTCATTGAGCAGGCATTGCCGCGTCGTCAGCACCGTGCCCTGCCCGTCGAATTCCAGCGCGCCGCCCTCGGCGATCATGTCGACGGGACGCAGCACGGCTCCGGCCGCCCTGGCGACCGCCGCGGCGACCTTGTCGTCACCGGGAAGCTCGTATTTCCCGCCCCAGCCGTTGAAGCGGAAGGACACTGCGACCAGCTTGCCGTCGCGCCAACCGAAGACAGGACCGGTATCGCGCGTCCAGACATCGCCATAGGGCGCGCGCAGCACGTCGACGCTGTCGCCCATCGCCGCCCGGATCGACGCCTCGGTTTCGGCATTGGCTGCGAGGACCGTCACGGGCAGGCCGTGCCCGTCCGCATCGGCCTCCATCATCAGCTTCAGGAAGTCGGCGAATTCGGCGCGTGCCGGCTCGAGATTCTCGAGCCAGAGATCGCCGTCCGCCGGCCAGCAGGTGAAGACGCGGGCCTGCCGCGCGGTTTCGATGGGGATGCGTATCGTCATGCCGCGATCCCTAGCATTTCCCCGCACAAGGCGGGAGGGGTCACACGCGTTGCGGACCCGGCCGCCCCGCCTCGACCACCCAGCGCGCCTGGTCGTTGGCATTGCCCTGGTCGCGGCGTGCCACACCGTCGACCACGCGCTGTGCCACCTCGGTCCGGTCGCGGGTGAAATCGACGAGGCCATAGCCGCGCTGGCGGTCATCCATGTGCAGGATATGCGGGTTGATCGGCAGCATCGAGTTGAACGCATTGTAGGCGTAGGAGTGCGACGTGATCGACGTCGTTACGAATTCCGAGGCGATCACCGCGGAGTCCGGATCGAAATAGTCCGCCTTCACATTCGCCGCCCAGTGGCAATGCATGTCGCCGCCCAGGATGATCGTGTTCGGATTGCGTCCGCCGATGATGTCGGTCATCCGCCGCCGCGCGATCGGGAAGCCGTCCCAGCCATCGGTATAGGCCGCCGGCGTGCCGTCCGGCAGGGTCTGGTTGAGGCGCGAGAACAGCGTCGCCTGCACCAGCACGTCCCAGCGTGCCGTGCCGCGTCCGAAATTGCGGCGCAGCCATTCTTCCTGCTCGCGGCCGAAATAGGTCTGGTTCTCGTCCTGGAATCCGGGACAGGTCTGCGGCTCGAGATGCCCGCCGCGGTCTTCCGGGGACGGACAGGGGTCGGGCGTGCGGTACTGGCGGCCATCGGTGAGCCAGAATTCGACCAGATCGCCCCAGACGGACGAGCCCCAGGTCCGCATCTGGCCAGCGGCGGTGACGATCGACCGGCCGCGCAGCGGCAGATGCTCGAAATACGCGCGGTAGGCCGCGATGCGTCGCAGGCGGAATTCGTCGAGCGGAACATGCGGCTCTTCGGACACGTCGCCGGCATAGTCGTTATCAACCTCGTGATCGTCCCAGATGAACAGCCACGGGGCGGCGGCGTGGGCCGCCTGCAGGTCGCGGTCGAGCTTGTAGGCGGCGTGGTGCAGGCGGTAGCCGGCCAGATCCAGCGGTTCCGGCCCCGGGTGGCGGCGCACCTGCGGCCCCCAGCTCGATTCATAGATGTAGTCGCCGGTGTGGATCAGCACGTCCGGATTCTGGGCGACGATATCGCGATACGGCGTGAAGAAGCCCTGCTCATAGTGCTGGCACGACATCCAGGCCGCGCGAAGGCGCTCGAGCGGCGCACCGAATTCCGGGGCCGTCCGTGTACGGCCGGTCGGGCTGTCGGCCCCGCCCGCACGGAAGCGGTAGTGAAACTCGCGGCCCGCCGGCAGGCCATAGATTTCGGCATGGACGGCGTGGGCGCGGTCCGGTCGGCTCATCAGTCGCTGGCTGCGCACGACGCGGCGGAAATTATCGTCCTCGGCGACTTCCAGCAGGACCTCGACCGGCTGGTCCCCGAGCCCGCCCGTGGGGTCGAGCGGCAGCGGTGCGAGGCGGGTCCACAGGACGAAACCGTCCGGGGTCGGATCGCCCGACGCGACGCCGAGGCTGAACGGATCCCCCGGCATCGGCCCGGTCTGCGCCATCGCCGTACCCCGCCAGGGTTGGACGAAACCGGCCGCCGCGGCGGCAAAGGCAGTCTTCAGGGCCAGGCGGCGGCTGATTGGCAGCATCGGAAATCTCCCCGGATATTTCACTCTTGATACCAGTCCTGCCACGCTTGCGCGACAACCCGGCGACAGTGTTTGCACAAAGAAAAGGGGCGGCCCGAAGGCCGCCCCGATCCTGTCTCGTCAGAGACTGCGCTCAGAGTAATTAGAACTCGTAGCGCAGGCCCATGCGAACCGTCCAGAAGGACACGTCGCCAACCACGCGCTCCGGGGTCGGAGCGAAGAAGTCGGTGTAGGTATAGCGGCCGTTCGCGTCGAGCGAGGCATCGACCACGCCGATCCGCTGCGGGAAGCCGGCCTGGGAGATGATGCCCCAGTCTTCGTTGATCAGGTTGCCGATGTTTTCGACGACCAGGAAGGCCGAGGAGGTGTGACCCGGCAGAATGCCGCGGAATTCCTGCTCGAGACGCAGGTCGAACTTGTTCGACCAGCTGCCTTCTTCACCATTGCGCTCCACGATCTGACCGCGGGACAGGCCGTACTGGTCGATGAAGGCGTTGAACGCCGCCTGATCGAAGTTCGGGCCGTAGGTCACGTTCGGGTCGTTCGCCAGCGGCACGTAGAGCAGGTGCACGTATTCCTGGTTGTCACCGAACATGTTGGAGTTGGTGTTGCCACCGAAGGACCAGGAGTACGGGCGGGCCTGGAAGGCCTGACCGAACAGCGTGGCCCGGGTCATGTACTCACCGAAGAAGGCGCGCTGCCACGAGAGACGCATCGTGAAGCGGTGCGGGATCTCGTAGTTGGACGTCGCTTCGCCCGGATTGTTGATGTCGCTGGTCGCGATGTTGACCCAGTTGGAGAACGCCACCGAGGAGGTCATCGGATTGACGTCCGTGGAGTCGGTGTAGGCGTAGCCCAGGTCGAGGTCGATATCGTTGGCAAACTCCTGCGACAGCACCGCGGAGAACACGAACTGGCGGCCGCCTTCGGAGTTGGTCAGCAGCAGGTCGTTGTCGAAACCGCGATAGGTACAGGCCGGGTTCGGAGCCGCGATCGTGCCGGGGTTGGTAACGCAATCGGGGTCCGAACGGTCGATCCGGCGGTAAACCGGACGGCCGTCGGCCGCGGCGGAACCGACTTGCTCGAGCGCGATGTCGCGAACCAGGACGCCGTCACGCGACTGCGAGTAGAGCACGTCGACGAGCAGGCGGGTCTGGTCTTCGAACTGTACGAACGGCATGTCGAAGTCGTAGGTCGCACCGATCGCGAACTTCCACTCCGACGGAGTTTCGAAGTTCGGGTCGATCGCGTTGACCGTCGAGTTCGCCGCACCGTTGGCGACACCATCGAACAGGCCCTGCGGGATGCCCCACAGCGGACGGCCCTGGCCGCCTTCGTCCTGGACGTGGTTCACCGCGTTCAGGTCGACGTTGAACGCCAGCAGCTGGATGTTGGTGATGCCGTCGTTGGAGTAGCTGTTCGACACCCAGACGTTCGGGTTGCCGCCCGAGTACAGGCCGAGACCACCGCGGACCGAGAGGGCGTCATTGACGTCCCATTCGAAGCCGAGGCGCGGCTGCAGCAGGTCGACGCCATCGAGGTTGAACGCGTTGGTGAAACCGTTCCGCGCGATGAAGTTGGCGTTCTCGTTCGGACGGTCGCTGGAGGTATACCACTCGTAGCGCAGACCGGCGGTGATGTTCACGTCCGGGTGCGGACGGAACTCGTCCTGAGCGTAGAGGGTGTGAACGTCGTAGGAGAAGGACGCACCCGCATCGGCCGGATTGTTCGTGCCACGGGCGTTGCCGTAGTAGACGCGCGCCGCGATACCGTTCTGGAAGTCCGTGATGTTGTTGAAACGGAATTCGCCTTCGGTGTGCTGGACGAACAGGTTGAAGATGTCGAACGTCAGACGCTCGTAGCCCGCCGTGATCAGGTGGTCGTTGAAGTCGTACGAACCAGCCAGACGGATCTGCATCGTGTCGTAGTTCAGGGCGTTGGAGTGACGCGAGTCGTCGGCGCCCAGATAGATGGTGTTGGCACCATCACGGATCTGGATTTCACCCACGTCGGTGCCGTTCACGGACGCCTGCTGGAAGTCGACGCTGTTGAAGGCGAGGCGAACTTCCGTCGAGAAATTGTCCGTCCAGTCGGAGAACACCTGGAGGGCGTAGGCTTCGAGCGGAGCCGCACCGCGATCATAGAGGTGGTTCTCGTACTCGAACTCGTTGTTGTCGCCGTCAGACTCGGTGCGGTTCAGACCTTCCGAGTAGTTGTAGGTCAGCGACGCACGGTGGTTGTTGGTGATGTTCCAGTCGAGGCGGATCAGGTACTTCTCGTCGATCGCCGCCGCGGACTGCGGAATGCCGCCCGGATTGAACTGGTAGACGGTCTGGGCGATGTTCAGGATCTGGTCGTATTCGGCCTGGGTGAAACCCGCGACCTCAACCGTGGCACCCGAACCTTCCGGACCGCGGAAGAACTGGTTGATGCCTTCGAAACGCTCGTACGAACCGTAGAAGAACAGACGGTCCTGGATGATCGGGCCGCCGAATGAGAAGCCGTAGCGCTGCTCGTCGAACGGGGCGGCACCGGCAGCACCCTGCAGGTTGTCGTCGGTGTAGTCGTAGAAGGCCGAACCGGTGAACTCGTTCGTACCCGAACGCGTCACGGCGTTGATGTTACAGGCGGTGAAGCCGCCATACTGGACGTCGAACGGCGCGAGCTCGACCGACACCTGGTTGATGGCGTCGTACGGGAAGGGCATGCGCTCGGTCGGGTAACCGTTCGAGTTCAGACCGAAACCGTCATTGAGGCCGATGCCGTCAACGGTCAGCGAGTTGAAGCGCGGGTGCGCGCCGGCGCACTGGATCGAGTCGTTGAACGACTCGTCGAGATAGACGCGCGGGTCGAGGCGGACGATGTCCTTCAGGTCGCGGTTGATCGCGGGGGAGTTCGCGAGGTCCGCGGCGTCGAACACGGTCGACGGACCGACGGCGACGTTGGCGGTCACGAGGCGCGAGCCGGTCACGACGATCGTGTCACCCGCACCGGATTCCAGCGCGATGTTCACCGACAGCGGGCTGCCGAGCTGGGCGTACAGGTCTTCAGCCTGGGCACCCTGATAACCGGCCGCCGTGGCGACGACGATGTAGGGGCCGCCCGGGCGCAGGCCGCGGGCGCTGAACGAGCCCGACGTGCCGGTCGTCGTCGTGGACGACGTTCCGGTCGGCTGGTGGATCACCTGGACGGTGGCTCCGGAAACGGGCGCGCCGGACGCGTCGACGACCGAGCCACGGATTTCCGTGGTGGTCACCTGGGCGTGAACCGCCGCGGCGGACGCCATCGCAACGAGCGCAGCCGTCGCGGTGGTGTAGGAAAGCTTCTTAAGAAGAGACATTACGGGTGGTCCCCCACTCTCGACCAAAATGGACGGGGCGCAGTGCCCCTCGTTTGACGCGGCGGCAATTAGGCCCGGCCCTCAACACTTACGTGACAGGTTTGTGAACGTTTTGCGACGGCGGTCGGGGCGTGTCTGGATAAGGCAATCCGGGCAAACTGAACGCGAAATCGGATTCCGTAATCCACACAATCGGATTCCCCCGAAAGCTGCGTCAGCCCGCCGCACCTTCGCGCCACCGCCAAGCCGGGTTGACGTCCCCCTCCGGAACCGCGATTTCTGCCCTGCTGCGGCGAAAATGCGACACCTGTCCGCAGGCGGGGAGGACGGCGTGACTGAGGCGGGACACCGGACTGATTCCATCGACCGGATCTGGCTGCGCGCCGGACTGGCTTTCATCACCGTCCTGACCCTGACGCGGATCATTCTCCTCTCGCTCAGCCCGGTCGATCTCTATCCGGACGAGGCGCAATACTGGGTCTGGTCGCAGAATCTCGACTGGGGGTATTTCTCGAAGCCGCCCCTGATCGCCTGGGTGATCTCCGCCTCGACCTCGCTGCTCGGCGTCACCGATTTCGCGATCCGCCTGCCCTCGAACATCTTCCACGCCTTTACCGGGCTTTTCCTGCTGCTTGCGGGCAGCCGGCTGGACGCGCCGAAGACCGGCTTCTGGGCGGCCGTCATCTATCTGACCATGCCGGGGGCCTGGCTGTCGGCCGGGATCATCTCCACCGACGCCATTCTTCTGACCTTCTGGTCGGGCGCGCTCTACGCGCTGATCCGCCTTCGGCAGGGCGGCGGCTGGGCCAGCGCGATCGGCCTCGGCGTCGCGGTCGGCCTCGGCTTTCTGGCCAAATACGCCATCATCTATTTCGTGATCGGCACGGGCCTCGCCATCGCCCTCGATCCGCCGGCACGCCGGGCGCTCCTGTCCCTCAAGGGGCTCGTCGCCGGCCTCATCGCCATGACCTTCCTCCTGCCGAACATGCTGTGGAATGCCGCCAACGACTTCGCGACGGTCCAGCACACGGCGGACAATGCGAATTGGGGCGGCAACTACTTCCATTTCGACGAGTTGGCCGATTTCCTCGGCGCGCAATTCATCGGTTACGGACCGGCCCTCTTCGGCACGCTGCTGGCCGGCTTCTGGCTCGCGCTGAAGCGCCCCTTCGCGATGGACGGCAACAACCGGCTCTTCCTCGTTCTCTATTCACTGCCGATCCTGCTGGTCGTCTCGGCACAGGCCTTCATCAGCCGCGCCCACGCGAACTGGGCGGCCGCGACCTATGTCGCCGCGAGCCTTCTCGTCGCCCTCATCCTGATGTCCGGCCGCCCCTGGCGGCGCTGGATGCTCTACGTCTCGGTCGCGGTCAGCTGTATGGTCGGCATCGTCTTCACCAGCGTCGCGATGTCGCCCCCGCTCGCCGAGACGCTCGGATTGTCGAACGCCTTCAAGCGGGTCCGCAACTGGGAAGAAACCGCGACCGCCGTCGCCGACGCTGCCAATGCCGGCGATTATGACGGCGTGGTCTTCGACGACCGCAACGTCTTCCACGAGATGCAGCGCTATGGCAGCAGTATCGAACCGGAACTCTTCATGTGGCAGCGCTTTGCCACACCGCACAATCACGCCGACCAGACTTGGCCGCTGCCGCTCGACTACGCAGGGCGTGTGCTTGTCGTCTCGCACCGCCCGCTCGATACGCACCGCATGCGCGAGGATTTCGAGACATTCGAACCGGCCGGCGAGATCCGCATTCCGGTCGGCGGTGGCCGCGAGCGGGTCTTCACCTTGTGGCGGGCCGAGGGTCACCAGCGTGTCGAACGGACACCCGAATACGAGACGCGCTGGGCCGAGGAAGACGCACTTCGCACCGCGGCAGGCGAAAACTGAATCGCGATTTCACCCGCCATGGCTGTGTAGAACCTTGGGACAGCGAACGCTTTCTGCTTAAAGTGCAAACCGACGGTTGATCGGACGGGGTTTTGGTATGGGTCGGAGTCTTCTCCATCCTGCGCGGCTGGCGGTGGTTTGCCTGGCGCTCATTGCGACAGCCTGCGCCACGGACGGGCCGCGTGACGTGTCGATCGATCCGTTGTCCCGCATCCCGACTTCGCGGGAAGTGCTGACCGTTCCTCCCGCACCGGACACAGCGGGACGGACCATCGCCGAGGGCCCGGCGGGTAATGTCGATGGCTTCGTCCAGTACGGAAACAACCAGCGGGTCGCGCCGCCGCGATCGCGCGGCGACCAGCTCGAAAGCGGGGCCTATACGGTGAACTTCGCCGACGCCCGCATTGACGAGGCGGCCCAGACCCTGTTCGGCGATCTGCTCGACGAACCCTTCATCATCGACCCGCGCGTCCAGGGCCGGGTGACGGCGACCACGCCGCGCCCGCTCTCGCGTGATGCCTTGCTTGCCCTGTTCGAGGCCGCACTGGCCGTGAACAACGCGACGCTGGTTCAGTCCGACGGCATCTATCGCATCATGCCGGCCGGCGAGGCGATGACCTCCGGTCTCGCTCGCATCGCCCAGTCAAGCCAGCCCGGCTGGGGCGTGTCGGTCATTCCGCTGCAATACATTTCCGCCGCGAACATGCGCCAGTTGCTGGAATCGGTGGTCACCCGGCCCGGCTCGCTGCGCGCCGATCCGGCCCGCAACCTTCTGATCATCGTCGGCACCGCGCCGGAGCGCCGCAACGCGGTCGAGGCCGCCGCGGCTTTCGACGTCGACTGGATGTCGGGGATGAGCGTCGCGCTGATGCCGCTCCTCAATGCGACGGCGACCGACATGGTCACCGAGATCAATTCCATCTTCCTCGCCCAGGCCGAAGGCGCCAGTGCCGGCGCGCTGCGCGTTCAGGCGATTGAGCGGCTCAATGCGCTACTGATTATCGCCGCCAGCCCGGGGCTTCTGGAAAACGTCCGCGAATGGGTGACCCGTCTCGACACCGGCGGTCCCGGCGGCGCGACGCTGCGCACCTTCTTTCTTGAGAACGGGGAAGCCGAAGCCACGGCCGAGCTGTTGAACCAGCTCTTCTCCGAAGGGACAGGCGGCGCATCCGGCGTCTCGCCCGACCTGCCCGCAGCCTCGGCAGAAACCGGTGGCGGCAGCGGTGCCTCCGCAGGCGCCACGCGGCCGTCCGGCGCGATCCGCGTTATCGCCGACCCGATCAACAACGCCATCCTCGTCCTCGCGGATCCGGGCGGTCAGGCCCTGGTGCAGCGGGCTCTGGAATCCATCGACCGTGCCCCGGCGCAGGTTCTGATCGATGCGGTGATCGCCGAGGTCCGCCTCAACGATACGCTGCGCTATGGCGTGCAATTCTTCTTCGAAACCAACGGCATCGACGGCGTCGCCGATTCCGGCCGCGGCGGTTTCGGCCTCGACGGCTTCGACGCCAACGGCACCTTCCCCGGCTTCAACTTCCTCCTGGAAAGCGGCGACAATGCCCGTTTCGCGCTCGATGCCCTGTCCAACGTCACCGATCTGACGGTCGTCTCCTCGCCGTCCGTCATGGTGCTGGACAACCGCACGGCCGAGTTCCAGGTCGGCGACGAGGTCCCGATCGTCACCCGCACGTCGAATTCGGTCGTGAACCCGGACTCGCCGGTGGTGAACAATATCGAGTTCCGCGACACCGGCGTCATCCTCACCGTCACGCCGCGCGTCAGCTCGACCGGCCTCGTGACGCTCGAAATCGACCAGGAAGTCTCCGACGTCTCGACGACGGCCTCGACCGGCGACCTGACCCCGACCATCTCGACGCGGCGCATTTCCTCGACCGTCTCGGTGCGCTCGGGCCAGACCATCATTCTCGGCGGTCTGATCGACGAGAGCCGCAATTCCGGCCGCCGTGGCATTCCGGGCGTGGCCAGCATCCCCTATCTCGGCGACCTCCTGTCCTCGACGGAAATCACGACCAACCGGACCGAACTCCTCGTCTTCATCACGCCGCGCGTGGTCTCGAACGACGATGAGGCGGCCGCCGTGACCGACGAAATCCGCCGCCGCATGGAGCTGCTTCAGCCGGACACCGAGTGAGCACAGCCTTCCTCGATATCTTCCTGATCGCCGGCTCGCCCTTCATCGGCAGCTTCGTCACGGCCACAGCCCGGGCCTGGCCGGACTGGAGCCGCGTCGGCGTTTCCCGCTCGTCCTGCGAAGGCTGCGGCCGGACGCTTGGCCTGCGCGATCTCGTCCCCGTCCTCAGCTATATCGTTCAGGGCGGAAAGTGCCGCACCTGCGAGACGAAGATCTGGCCATTGCACCCAGCGGGCGAAGCCGTCGCCATCTTCGTGGCCGTTGCCGCCGTCCTCGCGACTGACGGCTGGACGACGCTGATTGCCGCCCTTCTCGGCTGGTCGCTGCTGTTCGCCTCTCTGGTCGATTTCCGCACCTTCCTTTTGCCGGACGTCATCACGCTCGGCCTGATCCCGGCGGGTCTGGCGGTCAGCTATGGCCTCGGCGGAACGGACGCGCTGGTCTGGGCCGCGGCCGGAGCCGTGACCGGCTATGTGATCCTTGCCGGGATCGCATTCCTTTATCGCCTGCTGCGCGGCCGCGAAGGGCTCGGCATGGGCGATGCCAAACTGCTGGCCGCGGGCGGCGCCTGGTGTGGGCTGGTCGCCCTGCCCTGGATCGTCGCAATCGGCGCGGGCCTGACCCTGTTCGGTGTGGCGATCGCCTCCGTGTTCGGCACCAAGCTCACCCGCGATCTTGCCCTGCCCTTCGGTCCGGGCCTCGCAGCGGGTGTATTCCTCGCCTTCCTTCTCGTGCGTTCGCCCTTGGCGGCAGGCTGATCGCAAGGCAGAAGAGACGAATGCAGGTGTCCTCGCTGACCATACGCCCGCGCCGCAAGGCCGCGAAGAAGCAGAAGAAGAAGGTCTCGCTCGAGCCCTGGGTGGTCTGGCGCGCGAACGGTTACCGCGAACTCACATGCCCGGCCTGCCATGCGCATGGCCTCATGGAAAAGCAGCTCGACGCCTCGCCGCCCTTCGAGCCGAAGAAGCGGTACGCCCTGTTCGAGTGTGCCGACTGCGGCACGCTGCATTACCCGGACGCCCGGCCCTTCAAATACGAGAGCCGCAAGGACGCCGACATCGCCCGCAAATTCTATCTCGAGGTCGGGGCCGGTCTCGACGCGATGATCGCCCCGCTGGCCTGGGCCGAGCCGGAAAAGGTCTCGTCCTATCTCGAGGTCGGCGGCGGCTACGGCTTCTCCGTTGACTTCGCCTCCCGCGCCCTCGGCTGGCGGGCCCGCAATATCGATCCCTCCTTCATTGCCGGGGTCGGTGCGCGCGACCTCGGACATGATCATGTCCCGGAATATCTCAGCGCGGACAATCCGCTGCCCGACGGCCCGTTCGACCGGGTCCTGTCGTCGGAAGTGATCGAGCACGTCAACGATCCCGACCCCTTCCTCGCGGCGCTCGCCTCGGCAGTTGCAACCGATGGCGCGCTGGTCGTGACGACGCCCGATGCGGCGGCGGTGACCCGCGATGCGTCTCTCGATGCGCTCCGCCCCATCATCGTGGCCGGCCACCACCTCGTCATCTTCACCGCCGACGGCCTGACACGCGCGCTCAACCGGGCCGGTTTCCCGCATGTCACTGTGAAGGAGGGCGATTCCACCCTCTATGCCGTGGCGTCGCGCCACCCGGTCGAGGTCGATTTCACCGCCCGCCCCGAACGGACGAAATACCGCGCCTATCTGAAACAGCGGCGCGACTCCCTCGCCCCCGACCCGGCGCTCTTCGCCGGCTTCGCGGTGCGCTATCTGAAGGAATGTGTGCATTCTGGCAGCTGGGACGAGGCGGACGAAGCGCTCGCCGCCCTGACCCGCCGCTGGAAGGCAGACTTCGGCTTCGACATGGGCCGCCCCGGCCAGGTCCGCCCGGCCTATACCGAGCCGGAAACCAATGCCGGCCGGGCGATCCGTGACTACGCGGCCAACTTTCCGTTCAACCTTGCCATCGCCCTGTTCTACGCCGCGCGCCTGCGCGAACAGCAGGGCCGGACGGGCGAGGCGATGGAGCTTTACCGCGCCTGCGTCCGCGCCGCGAAGACGGGCCAGGACGTGTTCGAATCCATGTTCGCCGCCTGCCGCGAAACCGAGGACGCCGCCTTCCGCGCCCGCCTGCACATGGCGATGCTGACGTCGAAGACCGATCCGGAAAGCGCCTCGAAAGACCTGCTCGCCCTGCTCGGCCAGCAAAGCCTGTTGCCTCAGGATCTGTGGGAAGCCGCCCTGTTTCAGGTTTATGCCGAAGGCGCACTGACCGGCCGTCCGCACCTGGTGGACCGCCTCCGCCTGCTGGTCCAGGACCGGCTGGAAACCGCTCGATCGAACGGCACTCCGGTCACCGCGGCAGGAGGCTATGCCGCCGCGGGACTGGCCGAACTGGCCCGAGCGGCGGGACAATCGGATGCCGCGCGTCGCTGGTACGCGATGGCGCGCGATGCCATGACCGATCCGCGCGAATATGAGGTCTTCGCGGCACGGCTGCGCGATCTGGACAGGCCGCCCGCTCCGCCCGATCGATCTTCGGTGAAGCCCTGCCGGGCCCTGATCGACGCCATGCAGGCCGCCGACGGTGAGGCAGCGCGGGCGCCGGCCAACGAGATCCGCACCTGGCCCGAGGACGCCGAGGCACTGAGCGCCTCGGTCGCCTTCGCCATGGGCATCTACTGCCTCAACCATGACGGCAAACCGTCCGAGGCTGCAATCTGGTTCGATCGCGCCGAACGGCGCAGCCAGGGCGAGGAGCGGCTGACGGCGCTCTTCCACAAGGCATTGGCGCACCAGGTGGCCGGCGAAACCGAGGGGCGGGCCATGGCGATCTCCGCCCTGGAGGTCGCGAAATCGGCCGAACCGCATGCTTTCGACACTGCGATAGGCTCGCGTCTTGCAGAGCTTCAGGGCTAGAACTTGTCCGGCCGGATACGAATGAGGGGATGGGCGTGGCGCTGCCGAAATTCTTGAATCCGCTGAAACCGCTTTACTGGGCCTTCTTCGGAGCGCGCCAGCGCAAGGACTACGTCCCGCAGGCGATTTCGGTCGGGATTGCCAGCCTGTTCGGCAATCGCTCCATGGTCAAACAGACATGGGAGGGCGAACAGACACTCTCGGGCGCGAAGGATGTCGCCGTCCTCGTCACCTGGGATGCCGGCGGCCGGGTGCACGACTTCCTCCTCGCCCACATCAAGGGACTGACCGATGCCGGACGCGCCGTCATCGTCGTCTCCAACAGTCCGAAATGCCCGGAAGCCGAAGTCGCCAAGGCCCTGCCCCATTGCGCGCTGTTCGCCTGGCGCAGCAATCGCGGCTATGATTTCGGGGCCTATCGCGACGGTCTGAAACTCGTCCCGGACTATGACGCGCTCGACAGCCTGATCTTCATCAACGACTCCACCTACGGCCCGTTCCAGAAGCTCGGCCCGATCATCAAGAAGATGAAGCCCTCCGAAGCCGATGTCTGGGGCCTGACCGAAAGCTGGGATACGCGCTGGCATCTGCAGAGCTATTTCCTGCTCTTCCACCGCGCTGCGCTCCAGCACGAGGGTGTCCGCGCGCTCTGGGACGACTGGAAGCACGTCAATTCCAAGTCCTGGATCATCAACAAGCTGGAGATCGGCCTGACCGGCCGCCTGACCAAGGCGGGCCTGAAATGCAAGGCGGTCTGGCCCTACCGCCCGATGGTTACGGGCTTCTGCGAAGACGTCCGCAAGCATGACCTGACCAACGAGGAAAGCCTCGCGCAACAACACCGCGAACTCTTGAAATTCATGTGCCACCTCGCTGATCACGGCGCGCCGATGAATCCCTGCCACTTCTTCTGGGACCGGCTGATCACGGACGGCTTCCCCTATCTGAAGCGCGAGGTCCTGACCTCGAATCCGATCGGCATGCCCCGGCTCTATGAATGGAGTGACGTCATTTCCTCCGCCAGCCGCTATGATACCGAAATGATCGTCGACCATCTGCGGGTGATCGCGAAGAACCGGGTGATCTGATCGTCATGGACGGAAATGCCGGAATGGAATGGCTCGACCGGGTCGCGGGATTGTCTCCCGCCGACGCCGCGCGTGCCCGCCGTCTGGCACAGGAGACCGGCGAGCCGCTGACCCGCGCTCTGCGCCGCCTCGGCACCGCGTCCGACCCGGCCATCGCCGACGCCCTCGCCGCCGCACATGGCCTGCCGCAGATCGGTGCGGCCGACTTCCCCGACGCACCCCCGGACGGGGTCGGCGTATCGCCGGACTTCCTGCGCGAATCCTGGGTGGTTCCGGTTGGACAGACCGACGACGCGATCCAGCTCGCCGTGGCCGACCCGACCGACAGTGCGGGACCGGACGGGGTTCGCCTCGCCTCCGGCAAACAGGTCGAGATCGCGATCGCGACCTTCGCCGATATCGAGGCCGCCATCGCGCGCTGGTATGGCGAGGGCGAGAACCGCCTCGCCGCCGCGCTAAGCGGGGAAGCGGGCGAAGGCGATACCGAGAACCTGAAGGACCTCGCCAGCGAGGCCCCGGTCGTCCGGCTCGTGAACGGCATCCTCGCCGACGCGCTGAAGTCGCGCGCCTCCGACATCCATATCGAGCCCTTCCGCGACCGGCTGCGCCTGCGCTTCCGCATCGACGGCGTGCTGCAGGAACGCCCCTCGCCGCCGGCCGCCCTGTCGCGCCTTGTCGCGAGCCGGGTGAAGATTCTCGCCGGTCTGGACATCGCCGAGCGCCGCCGGCCGCAGGATGGCCGCGCCCGCATCGCCGTCGCCGGACGCGCGCTGGACCTGCGCGTCGCGACCGCGCCGACCGCCCATGGCGAGAGCATCACCATCCGCCTCTTGGAAGACCGCGACACGACCGTTTCGCTCGAAAGCGTCGGCCTGTCGGACGCCGACCGCGACCTGCTCCTGCATCATCTCGAAGCGCCCTATGGCCTCGTCCTCGTCACCGGTCCCACCGGCTCGGGCAAGACGACGACACTCGCCGGTGCGCTCTCGAAGCTCAACGCACCAGGGCGCAAGCTGATCTCGATCGAGGACCCGATCGAATACCAGATCGAGGGCGTCAACCAGATCGCGGTGAACCCGGCCATCGGCCTGACCTTTGCCGCCGTGCTTCGTTCGGTGCTGCGCCACGACCCGGATATCATCGTGGTCGGCGAGTTGCGCGATGGTGAAACTGCCGAGATCGCGGTCAATGCCGCGCTGACCGGCCACCTCGTTCTGGCCACCGTCCACACCAACACCGCTGCCGGCGCTGCGCCGCGCCTCATCGACATGGGCGTCGACCCGGCGCTCCTGCGGTCTACCCTGCGCCTCGCCATCGCCCAGCGCCTGGTGCGCATGCTCTGTCCGGAGTGCAAGACGCCGGTCGAGCCCCCCGAAGGTCTGTCGCAGGCTTTCGAGGCGAAGGGCTGCCCCGCCTGCGACGACACCGGCTATCGCGGCCGTTCCGGCGTGTTCGAATTCATCGAGATCGATGGCGCGATTTCCGAGACTCTGCGCGACGGCGTGTCCTCGCACGAGATCGAGAAGAAGGCGCGCAAGACCGGGGCGCCCTCCATTCTCGATGACGCCCGCGCCAAGATCGAGGCGGGTCTGACCAGTCCGTCTGAAGTCCGCCGCGTTCTGGGGGGCGTCTAGGTCATGGCCATCTTCGCCGTCCGCGTGGCCAAGCCCGGCGGCGGGATCGAGACCGCCCGGATCGAAGCCGCCAACGGCGATGCCGCTGCGGCAGCCGCGATGGCACGGGGCCTGACCCCGCTGTCCGTTTCCGCTGCAAGACCCGAGGCCGCGCCGCGCTCAAGCGCGAAGAAGCGCAAGCTCGCCACCCGAGTTGCCCGCGAACTCTCGGTGCTGACCGCCGCGGGTCTCAGCGTGGAACCGGCGCTGGCCGCGCTTGCGAAGCACGCCACCGATGATGACCTGAAAAAGATCGCCGACGGCCTCCTCGAAGACGTGCGCGGCGGGGCCGCCCTGTCGGAGGCCTTTGCCGCCCGGCCCGACACCTTCCCCGCGCCCTTCCCGGAAATCGCCGAGGCGGGCGAGGCCGGGGGCGCACTTGGCCGGGCGCTAGGCGAACTGGCCGACACCCGTGAACGCCGCGAACAGGTCGAGGCGGGCATCCAGGGCGCGATGATCTATCCCGCCTTCCTGCTGGTCGCCGCCGTCGGGGCGGTCACGCTGATCCTGGTTTTCCTGGTTCCGCAGTTCGAGAACACCTTCGCCCAGATCGGTGCGCAGATCCCGCCGCAAGCCGCCTTCGTCTTTGGCCTGTCGCACTGGCTGAAAACCTGGGGCATTTACCTGCTGGCGGGCCTTGTAGCGCTGATCTTCGCGATCGCTGTCGCCGCACGTCAGCCGGCCCTGCACGAACGCATGGACCGCTGGATTCTGCGAGCCCCGCTGGTGGGCGGTGCGACGAAGACGGTGATCGCGGCCCGCTTTTGCCGCGTGCTCGGCCTGCTTTTGAGGAACGGTCTTTCGGCAGCGCCCGCCCTTCGCCTCGCGGCCCGCGCCGCGGGAAACCAGTGGGCGGTCGCCCGCCTGACCGAAGCCCTCGCGCAGGTGCGGACCGGCCGCGGCTTCTCCGATCAGGTCGAGGCCAGCGACGTCCTGCCGCCTCTGGCCGCGGAACTTCTGTCGGTCGGGGAAGAAACCGGCGATCTCGGCGCGGCCGCTGACCGGCTCGCGGATTTCTACGAGGCGCGTTTCGAACGCAACGCCAAGGCGATCAGCCGTGTGGTCGAACCGGCGGTCATCATGATCGCGGGCCTTGTCATCGGCGGCGTGATCCTGTCGATTCTGTCGGCGCTGATGAGCATCAACACGCTGAATTTCTAGTCGGCGCAAAGGGGAGTTGGAGATGGATCAGGATCGTTCGAACCACCGCAAGGCCGGTTACACGCTGGCCGAATTGCTGGTCGTCATGGTCATTCTCGGCCTGCTCGCCGCGATCGCGACTCCCATCGTGCTCAATCAGCTCGGGGGGGCGCGGCATCAGACGGCGCAGACCCAGGTCGAGAATTTCGCAACCGCCCTGTCCTATTACCGCTTGAATGTCGGCCAGTTCCCCGACGCCTCGCAGGGCCTGTCGGCACTGGTCTCGCAACCCTCCGGCGCGACCGGCTGGAACGGTCCCTATCTCGACGCGCAAAATGGCGTGCCGACCGACCCCTGGGGCGAGCCCTTCATCTATGAAGTGGTCGGCCCCGGCCAGGTCGTGGTCCGCTCGCTCGGGCGCGACAAGCAGGAAGGCGGGGAAGGCCAGGATGCCGACATCGTCCGCACGGTCCAGTAGGCGCGCCGGCTATACGCTCGCCGAACTTCTCGTCGTACTCGTCATCATCGGCCTGACGCTGGCGCTGGTCGCGCCACGCCTCTTCTTCACCTCCGACGCGGCCAGGCTCGATCGCGCCGTGCGCAGTTTCGACACCGCCGCGCGCAATGCCCGGTCGAGCGCCCGGCTGACGGGCCGCGATGTGCTGCTGACCGTTCATCTGGACGACGGCGTCCTGCGCATCGAGCCGGACGGGCCGGACTACGAATTGCCCGGCGACCCGGTCCTGCGCGCCACGGTAGCCGAGGCCGAACTCGACCCGCCGCTCGCCGGTATACGCTTCTTCCCGGATGGCTCTTCGACCGGCGGGGACATCGCCATCGTCTATGGCGAACGCGAACGCATCGCGAGCGTGGAATGGATCACCGGACGGGTCACCGCCCGCGCACCGGAGACCGGCGATGAATAGACCGGACCGGAAAGCGGGCTTCACCCTGATCGAATCCATCGTCGCGCTGGCGATCGCGGCGGCGGGGTTTGCGAGCCTCTACCAGCTCTACGCCACCACGGCGAACGCAGAGCGCGCGGCCACGGAGACGGTCTATGCCACGCGTCTGGCCGAGAGCCTGCTTGCCGATGCGGATCCCGACGCCGAGGGTGAAGTCCGCGGCTATGCCTGGGTGATCGCCGCAGCGCCCTCACCGGGCGGCACAACGCTGGAGACCCTGACACTGACGATCACCGCGCCCTCGGGGCGGGAAATCCGCGTCGTCACCGAACGCGCCAGCGCGCGGCGCGAGACGGCCAGCCGATGAACCGCGCCGGTTACACCCTCGCCGAGCTTCTGATCGCGCTGGTGCTCGCCGCGCTGGCCATCGGCATCGTCACGACGGGCGTGCAGCAATCCCTTGCCTTCGAACGGCGGATCGAGGCGGCCCGCATGGAACGGGATGATGTTTCGGCGGCGCTCGCTGCGCTTCGTTCGCGTCTGGAAACTGTGGTGCCGGCCACCGCACCCGGCGATGCACAAGAGGATCCCTCCAACCGCCGTACACCGCGGGGGCAGGCGCAACCGGTGGACAATGCAGCGATCGACTCCGAACGTCCCGCCGCGCCGCAATCGGACGAAGCCGGCCCGGTGCTCTACGCTGGCAATGCATCCAGCCTCGTCTTCCTCGCCGCCGACCCGGGCTATCCGGCGAGGCCCGGCCTTTATGAATACCGGCTTTCGGTCGAACCGGCGGGTGACGAAACCGAACCCGCCTTTGCCCTCGTCCTGTCGCGCCGCGCTCTGCCGGACCTCTCCGCCTTCGGCAATGGCGGTGAGGCGCAAAGCTGGACGCTGATGACGCTGCCTGAGCCGGTCCGCCTCTCCTATGCCAGCGAGCCGGGAAACTGGCGGCCGGAGTGGCGCGACCAGCAGGACCTTCCCGCTCAGGTGCGCCTCGCATTCGGCGAGGAGTCCGGCCAACCGCCCTTTATCGTCTCACTTCCTGCCCTGCCCGAAGAGGACGAAAGGGCCGAGGAAGACGGCGCAGAGATCACGCAATGAACCGGCGCGGCATTGCCTTGCTGATCGTGGTCGCCTTCCTTGGCGCGCTGTCCGTGACGGCGGGCATGTCGGCCCTGTCCGCGCGCGTCTCGACGGCAGGGGCACGGGCCGAACTCGATCAGCTGCGCCTGTCCGCCGCCGTCGACGCCGCCGTCAATCGCGCCGCCGCCGGTCTGTCATCCGCGGACGAGGACACGCGCTGGGTT
Source organism: Hyphobacterium sp. SN044 (assembly GCF_021864465.1). Classification (GTDB taxonomy): domain Bacteria; phylum Pseudomonadota; class Alphaproteobacteria; order Caulobacterales; family Maricaulaceae; genus Hyphobacterium. The sequence goes on along the minus strand of NZ_JAKKUV010000004.1, from coordinate 66,331 downwards.
GCCGATGGCCGCGACTTCAGCTTCGAGATCGACGGGATCGAGGTCACGCTCTGGCCGGTTTCGGAAAAGGGCCGGTTCGACATCAACCGCGGCAGCGCGGAGACGCTCGTCGGCCTCTTGCAGGAACTCGGCGTCTCCCGCCGCGACGCCGAGGCGATCGCCGGAGCCATGGTCGACTGGCGCGACGCGGACAATGACCGCAGCCAGCCCGGCGCCGAAGCCCTCGACTACCGCCGCGACGGCCTGCCCCCGCCCGGCAATCGCGACTTTCTCGCCCGCGAGGAATTCCGCTCGGTTCTGGGCGTGACTGCGGAAATCTATGACGCAGTCGCGCCCTACCTGACCGTCCACGGCGCCGAGGCGGTCGCGCCGGTCTTCGCCCCGCCCGCCCTTCTGGGTGCGCTCGACGTGTCGGCCAGCGACCGCGGCCGCATTCTGCGCGAACGCCGCGCCCGCACCGGTCCGGCCCGGCTGGCGGAGGGCACGGAGTTTGACCGCGATCCGGGCGCACGATATGCGATTTTCGTGGAGGCGCGGACACCGGGAGGCGCCGAAATGCGCCGCGAGGTCGTAATTGCCGCGCCGGCCGAGGGGGCACCCTTCTTGCTTCTTCGACGGTCGCCCCTTGATGCGGATACACTCGAAGCGGTGACGGGAGAGCGTGAGAACGGATGAGCGGTTTCGCGGAACAGGCGCGCCTCGCCTTGCGCCAGTGGACCGCCGACGTCGATGACGCGGCCTCACGCCTGCCGGTCGCCGGCGGGGTTTTCGCGCGCCGCTGGCGCGTCCTGCTCGTCGAACCCGGCCAGATGCGCTACCGCGACGGACGCGGCGGCGAGACCGTTATCCCGTCCGGCATGACGCCTACCGAGGCCGGAGTCGAGATCGCATCGCTGAACCGCTCCGGCCCGCTCGTCGTGCGTTTCGCGTCCTCGCTCGGCCTCCGCCGCAATGCGCGTTTCCCATCGGCCGCCCGGGCCCATCTCGACGAAGCCGCCCGCCTCGCCCTGCCACGCCTGTCGCCGCTCGGCGCTGCGGAAACCGCCCATGCCCTCGAGCGCGACACGCTGCGCGAAGCCGATGGCTGGGTCGATGTCTCGCTCGCCATGGTCCGGCGCACCGATCTTGAAAACGCGCTGGCCCGCGCCGAAGCGCTCGGGCTCAAGGCCTCCGCCTCCGACCTCGCCCGGGCCGACATCGACGCCGCACCGGTCTGCGATCTGCGCGAAGGCCGGCGCGCCCCTTCGGCCGGCCATTCCGCCTTCCGCTGGATCACCGCCGTGTCGGCCGTTCTGGTCCTCGTCTCGGCGGGCCTCCTGCTCGATACCCAATTCCGCCTCGGTCCGCGCCTCGCGGAAGTCGAAACCCCGGCGGACATCGAGGCCTCGCTGCAGGCTGCGATCCGCCAGGCGCGGGCGAAACTGGCGGCCGACCCGCTCACTGTCGCGCTCAACGATTTGTCGCGCCGTCTTCCCGACGGCGCCTATGTGACCGATATCAGCTTCGATCGCGGCGTGTTGCGCGTCTCCGGCCTCGCCTGGGATGCCGCCGCCACGATCAGCGCGCTCGACAGCGCGCCGGAGTTTTCCAACATCACCTTCCCCAGCGCGACGGTGCGCGACGAAGCCACCGGCCGCGAGCGTTTCGACCTGTCGATGCGTCATAGCCCGGTCCAGCCGGAGGCAGGCGAATGACCGAAGACAATCGCCGCGCCCTCTCCCTGGTCGCACTCCTGGTTCTGGTGGCCGGCGTGATCGCGCTGACCGCCTGGTCGGTCACCCAATGGGTCGCCACCGGGAACCGGATCACAATCGCCGAACGCGACGCCGAACTGCCCCCCGCCGCCGATCCGGCGCGTTACCTGCTCACTGCCGCCAGCCGCGCCCAGGCGCGGGCCGATCTCCAGACCCGTCTCAACGAGATGGCGCGTGTGAACGGGGTCACGCTCAGCCGCTTCGACACTGAACCGGCTTTGGACACTGACGCGCTGCTCATGACGTCCGAAGTCGAGGTCAGCGGCGGGATCGGCGAGATCGCCGCTTTCTTGCACGCGATTGAATCGACCGTTCCGGCGCTGATCGTCACCGAGGCCTCGCTGCGTCCGGCCCGGACCGAGGGCGAACTGCGCCTGACCGCCAGCATCGAGGCGCGCCTGTCGCCGGGAGCGGCGCAATGAACCGGCGCCTGGTCATTCTCCTCGGCGTCGCGGTCGTCCTCGGCGGCATCTATGCGGCGACCCAGCTTGGCGGGTCGGGTGACACCGTGCGCGCCATCGCGCCCGGCGGTGCCGCCGCCCCCTCCGGCCCGGTGCGCACCCCGGCCATCGCACAGGAGGAAGGCCCCTTCCTGCCGCCGATGTCGTCCTTCCAGGCGATCGAGAGCCGGCCGCTGTTTCGGGCCGACCGCCGCCGGCCTGCTGTCGTGGTGGAACAACCGGTTCAGACCCCGGTGCAGACGCCTGTCACGAATGACGGTCCGCCCGACCTGATCGTGGTCAGCGTCGTCACCGGTCCCAACGGTCGCAGCGCAGCGACCATCAGGCAGGGGGACGAGACCCGCCGCGTCTATGCCGGTGACACGGTCGACGGCTGGCGGATCGATGCGATCCACCCCGATGGCGTGGAGATTTCGCGCAACCGGGAACGCTGGGCGCTCCCGGTCGGCGAACCCGAGGAATAATCCCCGTATTACTGCGTCCGCGCCGCGACGCTGGTCGCCCCGACCGTCGCCGGGGTCGCATTGGTGAAGGTCACGAACACCCGGTTGGTTGAGGGGGTGAAGGCGACCGCACCGGTCGACCGCACGAAGATGGTGAAGGTGCGGGATTCGTTGGCCGCGAAATTGACCGCCACCGTCGGTGTCCGGCCCGTCAGGCAGACCCCGGTCGCGGGATTGGTCTCGCACATGTCGATGGTCAGGGGCAGCGTTACCCCGCCCGTACCCGGCGTGATCGTGACGGTTTGCGCCGCCCCGATATTCACCGCCGCGACGGAGAAGGCCCGGGCACCGTTGAGCGGAATGTCCAGTATGCCGTTCGCCGTCGGCGTGGCGGCAATCGAGACGATATCCGCCGTCTGCGCCGTCGAGGCGGACAGCGTGACCGTGGTCACACCCGGGATCGGGTCGGTTGCACGAACATCATCGCACAGGAAGACCGGCGCCAGCACGGCCCCGTTCATCGGCGCGCCGGGCGTCATCGACATCACATAGGTCTGGCTCGCACCAGCCGCGAGACTGACAGTGTCCCCATTACTTCCGATCGGAGCATTCGTGCCCGAATCGGTCCGCCGGAAGGTAAAATTGCCATTGAAATTGGCCGGCGGCTCGATGCGGCAGTTCGTACCCCCGGCACCGAAGCTTCCAGGATTGATGACGGTCGCGAAGGCCGTCGCGGTATTGCCCACCGTCACGGATCGCGCATTCGGCAGGACGGCGGCCCGCAGGCGGTGGGCCGGATTGGGCCCCTGGGCCCAGGTCAGGCTGAACAGGCCCTGCGCCCCGCCCGTACCGTCGAGGGCGATATAGTAGGTCGAGCCTGACGCGGCCGTGAAGTCGATCGAACCGGAGGCAGACTGCGCGATCGCAGCGCCGCCGTGGGTATTCGCGCCATAGGCCGCCAGAAGTGCGGCGGAACCGCCGGTCGCGGTGAAGGAAACGGGGCCGCTGGCCGGCGCCTGCCAGGCAAACCAGACCGAGGCGCCGCCTGCCGCACCGCCATGTTGCGACTCCCCGGTTTCGCGCGTCGCGTTGACGTTCGACGCCGAGACCGAGCCGTTCGCCCCGGAGAGCGTCTGCGCGCTTGCCAGATTGTCGTTGGCCGGCGCGGCCAGCATGCTCACCGAGAGGTTGGCGCTGCCGGACGCTCCGTTATAGCCATCGACCGCGATCCGGTAGGTCGTGCCTGCGGTGGCAGTAAAGTCGACGCGGCTCTGCGTGTTCGACGGATAGGCAATGTCGTCATTCTGTCCGACGACGCTCAGCGCATTCACCGCCGTTCCGGTATAGACGCCCATCATCGTGTCGAAGCCGGCGCTCTGGGTTTCGGCGCGCACCTGGCCCGAGACCGGAGCGGTCCAGCTCCACCAGAGCGAGGCCCCGCCGCCGCTGGTGTGGTTGGGTTCGCCGGCTTGCTTCGTCGCCCCGGTGCTGTTGAACGCAACGACCTGGCTGGGTTGGGTCAGAACCAGCGCATTCGCGAAATTGTCGTTCACCGGTGCGGTCGCGCCGACCGCAAGCGACGCAGCCACCTGCAGACCGGGCGTGGCACCATTGGCGGTAAAGGTGATCGTGCCGAGATAATTCCCGCCCGACAGACCTGCCGGATTGACGCTGGCGCGGACGACCACGCTGGCCCCGGCCGCGAGCGACCCGGACTCCGTGTCGGACGCAGCGCCGTCAGGCGTGTCGGCGCCCCCGCCGACCGTTGTCAGCACCAGCCAGTCGGCACTGCCGACCGCCTGCCAGGTAATCGTCGATCCGCTGGTATTCGTCAGCGTGTAGTCGCGGCTGCCATAGTTTGATCCGTCGCTGCCGCCGCCCGACGCATTGAACGCAATGAGCGGGCTGACTGTCATCACACCGGCCACCGTGCCGCCGCTATTCGCGGCGAGCTGCGCGTCGGCAAGGTCGACGCGAATGCGCGGCGACGTGACATTGTTATTGCCATTGGTCACCGGGATTCCGGTGGCTTCGAGTGCATTCTCGATCGCATCGATGCTGGCCGTCGGACGGCTGGCGCGAAGGAGCGCGATCGCACCGGCCACGTGCGGCGCCGCCATCGAGGTGCCGTTGAAGGTCGCGGCGCGGCCCGCACCTGCATCATTGATCGTCGGATAGGCCGAGCGGATCGAAGAACCGGGTGCGACCACATCGACCAGCGGGCTGGAGTTGGAGAAGCCGGAGAGCGCATCGGCCTTGGTGGTGGATCCGACCGTGATGGCATCCGGCACGCAGCCCGGCGACGACACACCGTCGGTGAAGCCTTCATTGCCCGACGCGATGACGGTCGCGACACCCGCGGTGCGCAACTGGCCGATGACGGGGGCAAGCGAATTCGACGTGCATCCCGTGGTCGCCTTGCCGCCGCCGAGGCTCATATTGATCGAGGCCAGCGAGAGCGTCGTCCGGTTGGTATAGAGCCATTCGAGCGCGGCAAGCTGGTCGCTGGAATAGCTGAGCACGCACGGCGTGGAAGACCCGCAATCGCTCGTGCTCGTGAAGCGCGAGAACACCTGCACGGCCACGATATTCGCCCCGGGCGCGACCCCGCGCAGCGTGCGCGACGCGTCGCCCTGATCGGTGAACGAACCGCCCGCGGCGATGCCGGCCACGTGCGTGCCGTGCGAACAGCCTTCGGCACCAATCGTGTTGTTGTCGGTATACTCCTCGCAATTGTCACCAGCCCCAGCAGTCGTCGTGTCGGATCCTGCCCCGGCCGGACAGAGGCTCGTCGAGCCGCTCGACGTCGTCGAGAAGCAGGCCGAACCCGTGATCCGTCCCGCGAACATCGGGTGTTCGTGATCGACGCCGGTATCGAGGATCGCGACAGCCACGCCGGCCCCGGTATTGCCGCCATTGTGCAGCGCCGTGGCGCCGATCAGCGGCACGCTCTGGTCGAGGATCGGGCGGGACAATTCGTCGGCTTCGATCCGGCGAACGCCGGCGTCCTGCGACAGGCGCGCGATCTCGTCGCGGCTCAGCTCCATCGCCAGAACGGGCGTGTAGCGGAATTCGCGGGCGATGCGCGGCTCGTCCGCCCCCGGAGCCGCCGCGGCCAGGCGCGCCGCCGGTACGCCGAACACCCGCATCATCACGTCATTGCTGACCTCGCCAATCGTCGCCGACGCCGCATCCGATTCGATGCCCGCCTCCGCGGCCTCGGCGGCGCTCGGCGCGGCCAACCAGACCATGACTCGCGCGCGTTCGCCGGCTTCGAGACGCGCCTGCGCGCGGCCATCGAGCGTCACGGGCGCAGCGAGCGCCGCGGATGCGAAGGTGAAAAACGCGGCAAGCGCGGTGAACAGGAAACGGAACATGGGACCCCCGGAATGGCCGATTGACGGACCGCAACCACTGGGCGGCCCTGGCCCATGTTACGCAAACCGGCTTGTCGGTCCAGCAAATGCGGCGCGTCACGTGTCCGTGAAAAGCGCGGCGGCATGAGACAGTGGCGGCGGTGAGGGTTAGCGTACCGAAATGCTCTGAAGGGGATGCCCGATGCTGCTCTTTCTGACTGCCCTCCTGACAACCGGGCCGGACCCGATTGCCGCCCGCGGTCTGCCGGAAGGCAGTCTGCAGATGACCCAGGGGGCCACAACGGAGTTCGCCGCCCCGGACGGCCGGAACTGGCCGCTGACCGTGATGCGCAGCGAGCTTCAGGCGTCCGGAACCGGGGTCTGGGTCGCGCGGGTCGGCGAGGAGGAATCCCTCCACCGCGCCATTTTCACCTCCGGGCATGGGGTTGTGTTCGGCTGGATATCGACACCCGAGGGCGACTGGCAGATCGCCCCGGTGGAGGCCGGCGGCCCCTCGATCACACAGCGCCCCGTACTCTCCGATGACGAGCCGGCGAATGACGTGCTGCGCGGATTTCCGCTGGCGCGGCGTGCCGCACAAGCAGAAGACCCGGTCGAAGGGCCAGCCGTGCCCGCCGGTTCGAACGGCACGGTCGACATCGCCGTCGTCTACACCGAAGGCATGGAAAGCTTTTACGGCCTCGGCGTCGTGACCCGTGCCCAGCACCTGATCAATGTTCTCGACCAGGCACTGATCGACAGCGACACCGGATTGCGCGTCCGCATGGTCCACGCCCAGCCGCTCGGCGTTCCCTGGGTGGAACAGACCTCGACGCTGGAAACCATCGACGATCTTGTCGCCGGAGCCAGCTTCGGCCACCCGGGAACGTCTGCCGACGCGTTCGGAAGCTGCGAGTCCGCAAGCGGACTTCAGTGCAACAATGACGGCGACCTCTCGCACCTCTTCGCGATGCGCAATGGCAAGGCTGCCGACATCGTGATCATGCTCCGCCGCTACTGGCGCCAGCAGCAGACTTATTGCGGCGTCGCCTACCTGCCCGGCGCCGGTGCGGTCGGTTCGATCGACCCTGCGACCGACGACGTGCTCGGCGTGGCCGTGACGGGCGACGGGCCGGACGCGAACGGGAGCGGCGCGAGTTGCGGCGATCTGACCTTCGCGCACGAGATCGGGCACAATCTCGGCTCGCACCACAATGTCGAGAATGCGGGCGGAAATTTCGGCCTTTTCACCTATTCCTACGGCCACCGGGTCGACTGCAATTTTCGCACGATCATGGCCTATCACTCGTCGCGTTCAGGCGTCAGCTGCCCCAATGGCGGCCTTTACGAGACCTGGATCCCCGCCTTTTCCAATCCGGCACGTGTGGCATGCAACGGACAGGTGTGCGGCGTCGCCGACGGACCGGGGACGGCGCATGCGGACGACAACACGACCCCGGCCGACAATGCCCGCTCGATCCGCACCGAAGGCTGGCGCGTGCGCGAATACCGCGACCCGCCCGCCCCGGCGGTCGTGACGGCGGTCCTGCCCGCCAGCCGCGCGGTCGGGACCGGTGCCGCGGCCACCGCTTTCGTCACCATCGCCAACCCGGCCTCGACGGGCAGCACGGCAACGGCCTGTGGACTGCGTGTCCATGGCGGCAATACCGGGGGCAGCTTCAGCTACCAGACCACGGATCCGGCGACCAATGCCGTGACCGGCGCGCCGAACGCGCCTGTCGACATCCCCGCCGGCGGCAGTCAGAGCTACGTCATCGCGATATCCCGCACCTCGCTGACCAACCAGGCCGATATCCGGATCGACGCCCAGTGCGCCAATCGGATCACGCAGACCGTCATTCCGGGCCTGAACACGCTTCTGTTCACCGCATTGCCGTCGGTTGGGCCCGACATCATCTCCGTGGCCGCCACCAGCGGCTCCCCCGGCCGGCTGACCATCCCGGCGCCGGGAGGAACAGGCGCATTCGCCGTCGCGGTCACCAATGCCGGCGCGCCGGGCGACATCCTGTTCAGTGCCGAGGCAACAACCGGCACTCAGGGGGTCGGACAGATCCAGATCTGCCGCACGGACCCGAACACCGCGCAATGCCTCACACCGCGCCTGTCGGAAGTGCCGCTGACGCTCGCAAACAATGAAACGGCGAGCTTCTCCGTCTTCGTCACGGCAGAAGGAACGATCGCGAACCATCCGGCCGGAAACCGTATCCTGTTCCGGGCCGCGGGGGCCTCGACCGGCCGCATCGTGGGGGCGACCAGCGTCGCGGTCCGGACCGCGCAGAATTAGATTCTTCTATTCAAGTCACCGGATTCAGAATAATTTCTCCCCTTCAAGGGGGAGTCCAATAACCATGAAATCTCTAGTTGCCGCGCTCTGTGCGGGTGTTTCGTTCGCCGGCATGGCGCATGCCGACGACATGTTTTCAGGCCTTGTCGCCGCAGCGTCCGATGACGGTGCCACGACGTTCGAATTCGCGCGCCTCGATCCCAGCGTCATGCTGATGCAGCCGGGCGAGACCGTCACGATGAATTTCGGGGCCGGCTACGAAGCCGAGCTCGACCGGATCGACACCCAGGCGCTCGGCGCGCGAAGCTGGGTCGGCCGCCTCGAGGGCGAAGGCCTGCTCGGCCGCATCATCATCACCGAGACGAACGGAACGGTATTCGGCCGGATCTCGACTCCGGAAGGCCTGTGGTACGTCATTCCTGAAGGCAATGGTCACCGCATCATGCAGCTGCCGGAAGGTCTGGAGCGGCGCTACCGGGTCGATGACACGATCCGGATCACACCGGAAGCCATCGCCGCGGCCATGGCCGAATCCGGCGAGGAACCCCCGGTCGGCGAGGCCGTCCCGGTGGGCTCGAACGGCATCCTCGATCTCGCCGTTTTCTATTCGCAGAGCTTCTCCACGCAATGGGGCATGACGTCCGGCGCACGCGTCCAGCACCTCGTTGCCGTGCTTGATACCGCGCTCGTGGACAGCGACACCGGCATGCGGGCGCGCCTCGTCTATACCGGACCGGTCACGCTGACCGACGACAATGCGGACCAGGCCCAGACACTGACAAACCTGTCGGGGCTGACCAGCGGCGAAGCTCCGAACGTGACGCAGGATCTCAGCGCCCTGCGCGCCTACCGTACCTCGCACGGTGCCGACCTGATCGGCATCATCCAGCTGACCCAGGGCGGTCATGGCGGTTGCGGCATCGCCAATATTCTCGGCGCGCCCGCCTCCAATGGCGACATCAATGCCAGCTGGGCGGCGCAGGGCTATTCGGTCACCGGCGACTGGTATAACGGCGGCAGCTTCTGCTCCGACATCACCTACGCCCACGAAATCGGCCACAATCTCGGCATGGCGCACAATGTGGAAGACGCCGGCGGCGTCGGCACCGGCGTGCGCACCTTCGCCCACGGCCACCGTCAGGACTGCGACTTCATCACCATCATGGCCTATCCGACCGGGCAAGGCGCGACCTGTCCCGGCGGCGCGCCGCGAACGGCGGCCAACGAGATGGAGGCCACATGGTTCTCCAACCCCTCGCTCACTCTCTGCCCGAATGGCCAGTCCTGCGGCATCGCGGCGGCAGGCGAAGTCAGCGGCATCCTGACCAACGACCCGGCCGACAATGCCCGCGCCGCCCGCGAGGAAAGCAAGGACGTCGTCCTGTTCTCCGCCGAAGCGCCGCGTGTGGTGTCGTCCGTCTTGCCGATCACCCGTTCGGTCCAGAACGGGGTCACGGCCACCGCCTTCGCGACCATCATCAACCCGGCTGCTTCGGGTTCGACTGCAACCGGCTGCGGCCTTCGTCTCGGCGGGGCGACCCCGGCGCAATTCTCCTACCAGACCACCAATCCGGCCACGAATGCGGTGACCGGAACGGCCAACACGCCGGTCGACCTGACTGCCGGCGGATCCCAGACCTTCGTTTTCTCCGTCACCAGCGCGGGGACCTTCGACGACAACACCGGGCTGACCAACCCCTCGGCGAACGATGAGCGAAATCTCTATATCGAGGCCTTCTGCACCAATCGGCGCTCTGCGGAGTACACGCTCGGCCTCAACACGCTGACCTTCTCGTCCAGCGTCGCGGCACCGGCTGACGTGATCGCCCTGGCGGCGACGGTCGGCAATACCGGCCGGGTCGACGTGCCCACGACCGGCAACCAGGTCGGTGTCTTCTCGGTGGCGGTCTCGAATATCGGAACCGGCGCCTCGATCACCGCCACGCCGGATCTCGGTGGCCGGACGATTGCGGGCGTGAATGCGCTCGAAATCTGTGTCACCGATCCGGGCACCGGGGCTTGCACAACGGCCCGCGCGGCGTCGCAAACACTGACGATCAACAACAATGCGACAGCAACCTTCGGCGTTTTCGTCCGCGGGAATGGTACGGCCATTTCGAATGATCCCGCACAGAACCGGGTCTTCGTGCGCTTCAATGAAGGCGCAACCGCCCGCGGGGCGACCAGCGTCGCGGTCCGCACGCAGTAACAGAATGACGGAGCCGGCCGGTTCGCCCGCCGGCTCCGTCATCTTTCCCATCTACCAAAAATTGATTGCGGTCAGTCCGATTTCACTCGCCGGGTGAGACCGCATCCCCTATGCTGTCGTGACGGGACATCCAGGGGAGGAAAATCCGATGATGCGTTTTGTAACGGGCACAGCCATTGCGCTGGCCCTGTCCGCCGGTGCCTTGGCCGACGACATGTTCGTCGGAGCGCGCACTGCCGCATCCGATGACGGCTTCGATGTGATCGAATTCGACGCTCTCGCACCCGGCGTGATGCGGATGCAGCCGGGCGAGACGATCGATCTCAATTTCGGCAGCGGCTACGAGGCGGTCCTGAATCGCATCGACACGCAGGAACTCGGCGGTCAGGTCTGGGTCGGCGAACTTCTTTCCGAGGGTGACAACCGCCGCGTCCTGCTGACGGAATTCAACGGTGCCATCTTCGGCCGCGTGAACACGCCTGACGGCGAGTGGTACATTCTGTCTGACGCGGTCGGCCGCCACCAGATCATGCGCATGCCGGACAACGCCTTCCGCATCTACAACGAACACGACGCCATCGTGCCGAACTCGGCCGAAGTCATGCGGGCGCTCGCCGAACGGGAAGCCGCTGAAGGCCCGCAAACCGCTGAAGCGGTCGCGGTCGGTTCGAACGGCACGATCGACATCGCGCTCTTCTACTCGAACAGCTTTGCCGCCCAGTGGGGCATCTCGTCCGGCGGACGGGTGCAATACCTGTTCTCCATCCTGGATCAGGCCCTGATCGATTCCGATACGGGCTTGCGCGCGCGGCTCGTCCAGCTGCAGCCGGTGGCGCTGACCACCGACAATGCCAGCCAGGGAACCACGCTGAACAATCTGTCGAATCTTGATCCGGGGACCGTGACGCAGGACCTGTCGTCCCTGCGCAATACCGGCGCGACCTATGGCGCCGACCTCGTCGGCATCCTGCAGCGCTGCCAGGGCAGCCTCGGCTCGGCTGGCCTCGCCTATCTTCTGGGCGGCAACAGCGACGTGATCAATGCCGGCTCCGCGGTCGCGGCCTATTCGGTGTCCGCCGACTGGATCGACGGTGAAGATGCCAACCTCAATGACGGTTTCGGCGTTTGCGGTGACGTGACCTTCGCACATGAGATCGGTCACAACATGGGCTTTGCCCACGACCGCAACAACTCCACGGCCGGGTCGGCCGTACGTGACTTCGCGCACGGCTTCATCGTCGCGGGCAATTACCGCACCATCATGTCCTATCCGAGCGGTCAGGCCGGCGAACAGCAGATGACCGTGTTTTCCAACCCGGAGATCATGACCTGCCGCAACAATTCGACCTGCGGTTCGGCCACCGAGAATGCGGCGCGCGCAGCCCGCGAGGAATCGCTGAACATCGTCAACTTCCGCGCGGAAATCCCGCGGGTCGTTTCCGCGGTTCTGCCGGTCACGCGCTCCGTTGTGAACGGCGCTCCGGCCACCGCGTTCGCGACGATCATCAACCCCGCCTCGTCCGGCTCGACGGCGACCGGTTGCGGTCTGCGCCTGCCCGGTTCGACAGGGGCTCAGTTCTCCTATCAGACGACCACGCCGGCCAACGCCCTCACCGGCACGGCCAATACGCCGGTCGACATCCCCGCTGGCGGCTCGCAGAACTTCCTGTTCTCGGTCACCAGTGCCTCCACCTTCGCTGACAATACGCCGGCGATCCCGGGCTACCCGTCTGCGAACAACGACACCCAGCTCTTCATCGAGGCCTTCTGCGGCAATCGCCGCTCGGGGGAATACACGCTCGGCCTCAATTCGCTGACCTTCTCTTCGTCCGCGGCGGCAACCGCTGACGTCATCGCGCTCGCGGCGACGATCGGCAACACGGGCCGCGTCGACGTTCCGACCACGGGCAACCAGGTCGGCGTCTTCTCGGTTGCGGTCAGCAATGTCGGCACCGGCGCGTCGATCACGGCGACACCGGATCTCGGCGGCCGCACGATCGCCGGCGTCAATGCGCTGGAAATCTGCGTGACCGACCCGGGCACCGGGGCGTGCACCTCGGCCCGTGCTGCTTCGCAGACGGTGACGATCAACAACAACGCCACTGCCACTTTCGGCGTCTTCGTCCGGGGCAATGGCACGGCGATCAGCAACGATCCGGCGCGCAATCGCGTCTTCGTCCGCTTCACCGAAGGCGGCACGGAGCGCGGTGCAACCAGCGTCGCGGTTCGCACGCAGTAACCGCTTCATCTCAAGCACAAGAAGGCGGGCGGGCATCTATGCCCGCCCGCTTTCGCTTGTTATGGTACCCTCGGTGCACGCGCATACGCGTTCGGGCGTTTTCAATCGGGGAGTATCTTGATGTTCAGAACCACCATCATGGCGGCGGTGTCCGCTCTGGCCCTTTCGGCCGGTGCCCATGCCGACGACATGTTCCGCAGCGTACAACCGGTTGCAGCCGCCGATGACGGCCTGCCCGGCTCGATTGAATTCGGCCAGTTGAATTCCGCTGTCATGGACATGCATGCCGGCGAACGCATCGATCTGAATTTCGGCGCCGGCTACGAAGCCGAGCTTGACCGCGTGACGGTCGGCGATCTCGGTGCCCGGACCTGGGTCGGCCGCATTGCGGGCGAGGACATCCGCAACCGTGTCATCATCACCGAGACGAACGGCTTCGTCTTCGGTCAGATCAATACGCCGGACGGCACCTGGCACATCGTGCCGAACCGCACCGGCGGCCATCGGATTTTCCAGCACCATCCCGATGCCACGGTTCCGGAATGGGGCGATGACGGCATCCCGACCGGCTATATTCCCGAAGACGTGATCGAGGACTCCCCCTTTGTCGCCGAAGATCCGGCGACGGGAGAAGCGGTCGCTGTGGGCTCCAACGGGACGGTCGACATTGCCGTCTACTACACGCAGTCCATGGTTGATCTCTGGGGTCTCGCCGTCGGCGCGCGCGTCCAGTTCCTCGTCGCCCTGCTCGACCAAGCCCATATCGACTCCGACACGGGCATGCGGGCGCGCCTTGTGGACCTCGCGCCGACCCCCGTGGTCGTCAGTGAGACGCTGCGAAACAGCAACTGCACCACGAATTGCGGCACGGCAGGCCCGGGCGATGGCATTCTGGACGATCTGCAGGACGGCGCAGGCGATGGCGTCGCGGGCAATAACGTCGATCTTTCCAGCCTTCTTGCCATTCGCGACGCCAAGGGCGCCGACCTTGTCTCGATCCTTCGCCACTACGACGCGGCCCGTCACGGCAGCTGCGGCGTCGCCTATGTGCTCGGCGGAAGCACCGACAGCATCTCGACAGGCGACGCCCCGTTTGGAGTTAGCATCAACAGCGACTGGATTGACCGCAACTGGTCCGGGACCGGCGGCTACTCCTTCTGCACCGACCAGACCTTCGCGCACGAAGTCGGTCACAATACTGGCTTCGCTCACAACATCCCCGACTCGAGCGCCGGTTCCGGTGTGCGCCCATATGCGCATGGGCACCGCGTGAGTTCGGGGGAAATGTTCCGCACGATCATGTCATACGCAACTGGCGGAGGCATTAGCGAGCCTCGCGTGAACTTCTTCTCGAACCCTGACATCAATCTCTGCCCGTCGGGCGCTGCATGCGGCGTCGCTAACGCGTCTGACAACGCCCGCGCCGCACGCGAGGAAGGCCGTGACATCACCGAATTCCGGGAAATCGCGCCGCGTGTGGTCTCGGCGGTTCTGCCGGTGACCCGTTCGGTTGTGAACGGCACCGCCGCGACGGCATTCGCAACGGTCATCAATCCGGCGGCGAATGCCTCGACGGCGACCGGTTGCGGTCTGCGTCTGGCCGGCGCCTCGGCCTCGCAGTTCAGCTACCAGACGACGACGTCGGCCAATGCCCTGACCGGCACGGCCAACACGCCGGTCGACATTCCGTCGGGTGGGTCGCAGAACTTCGTCTTCTCGGTCACCAGTGCTGCCACCTGGGCCGACAATGGCCGCTCTCCGCGCGCCAGCGATTTCGATGAAACCGACCTCTTCATCGAAGCCTTCTGCGCCAACCGCCGCTCGGCGGAATATACGCTCGGTCTCAATTCGCTGACCTTCTCGTCCTCGGCCACCGCGCCGGCGGACGTGATCGCGCTGGCCGCGACAGCGGGCAATACCGGCCGCGTCGAAGTGCCGACGACCGGGAACCAGGTCGGCGTCTTTTCGGTAGCCGTGACCAATGTCGGCGAAGCCGCGGTGATCAACGTTTCGGCTGACACGGGCGGGCGGGCGCTGAACATCCAGAATATCGAGGTGTGTCAGACCAACCCGACGACCGGTGCCTGCACCACGACACGGGCGCCGACGACCTCGCTGACGATCAACAACAATGCGACCGCCACTTTCGGCATTTTCGTCCGGGGCAATGGCAGCGCGATCGACAACGACCCGGCCCGCAACCGCGTCTTCGTCCGTTTCACCGATGTGGGCGGCGAGCGCGGGGCAACCAGCGTCGCGGTCCGCACGCAATAAGGAGGGTAGATATACCCGATGACCTTGCGCCTCACCCTCGCGTCACTTCTGGCTTCGGCGGCGCTCATTGCGCCCGCCGCCGCAGATGTGAGCGCTGAACGCAATGGCGACACCTGGCAGGTCAGCGCGTCGGGCGAAAGCCTGAGCGAAGTCCTCTCGGCGATCCGCGACGAGGCCGGTTTCCGCCTCGTCGGGCTCGACCGGCTCGAGGAAGACCCGGCAATCGACGCCGATCTCGAAGGCACGCTGGCCGACGTCATATCCCGCCTGCTCCAAGGCTATGACTACGCCGTCGTCTATGGCGAAACGCCGGAAACCGAAGGCGAAATCCAGCGCATCGTCCTGCTTTCAGGCCGCGCCGGAACCGCGCCGGACGATTCCCAGCGGATCGCCCCGCGCCGCCTCGATCCGGAAACGAGCGAGGAGGACGGTGAACGCGTCAGCGCCATGCTGGCCCGTCAGGTCCAGCCGCTCGTTGACGCCGACAACGGCGTCGAAACCACGACCGTGGCGTCGAACACTGTTGCCGCCTCCGGCAATGGTTCGGATGCGCCCTCGGGCGATGGCGGCAATGGCGATGGCGGCGATGAGCTCGATCCCGAGACCCAGGCCCAGCTGGCCGAGGCAACCCGCCGGGCTCAGGCCGATCTCGAAGCGCTGGTGAATTCGCTGCGCGCGCACGAGCAGGGCAACGACTAGCCTGCCGCGCAACCCGAGACATGCGTCAACGCCCCGCCCTCGCCGGCGGGGCGTTTTCGTTTCAGGCGCGAATTCAGATGAGGCCGTCGAATTCCGGCAGACCGGTCGCGATGGCGAGGTTCTGCACTGCCTGCACCGCGGCGCCCTTCAGAAGATTGTCGAGCGCACAGACCGTCACGCCGCGCATCCCGTCCTTCGACACGGCGAAGCCGCCGAGCACGGCACCGTTGAAATGCGCCCCGTCACGGATCTCCGGTATCGCGTCGATCAGCCGGATCAGCGGCTCGCCGCCAAAGGCCGTCTCGTAACGCACCCGGATGTCCTCCACCAATAGCGGGGCGGCAAATTCGAACTGGACGGTCGCCGTCAGCCCCTGAAAGAATTCCGCGACATGCGGGGTAAAGGCCACCGGCACGCCGGTATGCCGCGCCATCTCGCCCTCATGCAGATGCCCGGTCAGGGCATAGGGCATGAGATTGTCCTGCAGCGCCTCGGTGTCGTTCTTCCGCGACGGCGTGGTGCCCGCCCCGGAATAGCCCGAAACACCGAACACGTGCGCCGTCCCGGCCATCACGTCGCGTAGAGGTGCAATGGCAAGCTGCCCCGCCGTCGCATAGCAGCCCGGATTGGCGATCCGCGTTGCGCCCCTGATCCGGTCGCGTCCATAGATTTCCGGCAGGCCGTAAACCCAGTTCTCGTCGAACCGGTAGTCCGCCGAGAGGTCGACGATGACGGTGCCGGGCGACGCCGCATCGATCGCCGCCACATAGGGTGCCGCCGCACCATTCGGCAGGGCGAGGATCACCGCGTCGAGCCCGCGCCCGGCGACATCTTCCGGGGTCAGCGCCTCGAAAATCAGATCGGGATCGGCTTCCGGGGCGAGCGTTGTGACCGCCTGACCGGCAAACTCGCGGGACCCGGCGCAGACCACCCGCATGTCATTGCGGCCGGCCAGAAGCCGGAGCAGGTGACGCCCGGTATGCCCGCGCGCGCCGACAAGCCCGATCGTCACGCTCATGGCGCGACCAGGGTCGGCGGCAGCTTGCCGATCAGCTCCGCGAAATGCGGCACGCGGGAGAGGTCTTCCTCGCCGCGCCAGAACACCACCCATTCACCCTGGCGCACCGCGCCATGACATTCGGAGAAGTAGAAGCTGTTGATCGGGTTCGCCGCCCGCGACCGCCAGTAGAAATAGGGCACCGCCTCGACCAGCTTCGACCACACCGTCTTCGACAGGCCTTCGCCGCGCGCCTCTTCCAGCACCGCAAACTTGTCGAGATAGGCCACACCGCCGACCTCGGTGACCAGCGCCCCGGCGCGGTAATTCTCGGTCACGAATCCGCGTTTCAGGTCGAGCTGGTCCCAATAGCCGGGCACGGTCGCGCGCCCGAAGGATTTCTCGACCAGCGCCACCGTCCGCTCCGCGTCCAGTTCGCGCTTGTCGGTAACCGGGATCACCTGCTCGCCCTTGCGCACCAGCGTGCCGGCACCGGCATGGGTGAACAGCTCCTTGGCCAGTTCTTCCGGGCGGGTGATCGACACAGAAGAGGTCAGCGGCAGATCGTCGAGCAGGCGCTTGATCTCCTCGATCTTCACCCGCATCCCGCCGGACACCCAGTCCGACGCCATCAGCCTGTCGAACTCGGTCGCGAGATTGACCGACGAGATCAGCTGACCCGTCTGGTCGAGCAGCCCGCCCGTCTCGGTCAGGAAGATGATCTTGTAGGGCTGCAGCTTGTGAACCAGCGCCCGCACCGCGAAATCGGCATTGATGTTGACGAGATGCCCGTCCGCCGTGTCGCCGAGACAGGCGAGGATCGGCGCCTCGCCGCCCTTGAGCGCGCTGTCGACGAGGTCGAGGCGGACATTGGTCGGTTCGCCCACCCGGCCATAGGTCTTTTCGTCCAGCATTTCCGCTTCGAACACGCCTTGCGGAATCGCCGCGGCCTGGCCCCCGGCGCGGCGGATCGCCTCGACCAGCGACAGATTGATCCGGGTCAGATTTTCCCGGATCACCGGAATGGCGGCATCCGGTGTGACGCGCAGGCCGTTGATCTTTTCCGAAACGATCCCGGCCTCGCTCAGCGCCGCATCGAGCTGCGGTCCCCCACCATGCACCACGATCGGCAGAAGGCCGACCGACTGGAGGAAGGCGAGCGCCGCGGCGAGCCCCTCAAGGTCGTCGCGGATCACCGCCCCGCCGACCTTCACCACGGCGAAGCGCGACTGGTCGACCTTCGAGAAGCGGTTCAGGTATTCGCGGATCTCCTTGCCGTCGCGCATGTGCGACAGCAGCTGGACGATCGTCTGACGGACGGCGGGGGTCTCCGCCATCAGCGCTCCCCCTGAAGCGCGAGCGCTTCCATCATCGCCTTCTGCACGTGCAGCCGGTTCTCTGCTTCCTCGATACCGAGGAAGGCCGGGCTGTCGACGACCGCGTCGGCGATTTTCACATTCCGGCGCATCGGCAGGCAGTGGCTGACGACGCCGTTATTGGTCATCGCCATCTTGTCCGGCGTGATCATGAAATCCTTGCCCTTGGCGCGATAGGGGGCCTCGCCCTCCCACTTTCCGTAGAAGGGCAGCGCCCCCCAACTCTTCGCGTAGACCGCATCGGCCCCGGAATAGGCGGCCTCGACATCGGTCGTGACGGTGAAGCTGGAACCGGCTTCCGCGCAATAGCGCTCCGCCGCGCCCATATAACGGTCGTCGAGACGATAGACCTCGTCCGGGATCAGCATGCGGACATTCATGCCGAATTTCGACGCGATCAGGATCGCGGAATTCGCTACCGCCGTGTTCAGCGGACGCGGGTGCGGCACCCAGGTCAGCAGGAATTCCTTGCCCTGGACCCCGCCCATTCTCTCCTGCAGCGCCAGCATCAGTGCCAGTTCCTGACAGGGGTGGACGATGGTTTCCATATTGATCACCGGCACGGTGGCGTGCTCCGCAAAGGCCGAAATCAGCGGATCCTTCTTTTCTTCCGCCCAGTTCTGGAATTTCGGGAAGCAGCGGATCGCGATGAGGTCGACATAGCGCGACAGGACGCGCGCGGCCTCGCGCACATGCTCTTCCTCGTCGCCGTCCATCACCGCACCGTCGGCAAATTCCATCGGCCAGGTCGCGCCCTTGGCGTCGAGCACGATGGCGTGACCGCCCAGCTGCGTCGCGCCGATATCAAACGAGGTCCGCGTACGCAGCGACGGGTTGAAGAAGACGAGCGCGATCGACTTGCCGGCCAGCGCATTGGACGAGGCCCCGGCCTTCAGCGCGCGGGCGCGGTCCAGCAGCGCCTGCAGCTCGCCGCGGCTCCAGTCCTCGGTGGTCAGAAAATGGCGCATCGCCCGCAACCCTTCCTTCAAAAACGGCGCGGCCCGGCCATGGCCGGGCACGTGACCCGTCTATAATGCATGATCGCGCGGGTTTGAATGGCTTCGCGCTGGTAAGGCTTCCCTCTTTTGCGGCTCTGTGCCATGCCGCTGATCATGAGTGTTCTCGCCGTCATTCCCGCCCGTTACGGCTCGACCCGTTTTCCCGGCAAACCGCTGGCCCCGATCGCGGGCACGCCGATGATCGAACGCGTCTGGCGGATCGCCAGCGCCGCCGACGGCGTCGACCGCACGGTTGTCGCCACCGATGACGAACGCATCGCCGATGCCGTGCGCGCCTTCGGCGGTGAGGCGGTGATGACACCGGAAACCTGCCGCAACGGCACGGAGCGGGCGCTGGCCGCACTCGATGCGCTGAACCCGGATGCCGACATCGTCGTCAACGTCCAGGGCGATGCCCCGCTGATTCCGCCCTGGGTGATCGGCGCGGTCGCCACCACGCTGAAATCCGATCCGGCGTTGCAGATGGCGACGCCCGCCGTGCGCATGACGCCGGAGACGGAAAAACGCTTCCGCGAGACCAAGGCCGCAGGCGCGGTCGGTGGAACGACTGTCGTCTTCGCGCGCAACATGGACGCGCTCTATTTCTCGAAATCCGTCCTGCCCTTCCAGCGCCACCCGGAAGCCGGCACACCTGTCTTCCAGCATATCGGCCTCTACGGCTACCGGACCGATGCGCTGCGCCGGATCGTGGCGCTCGACCCCAGCCCGCTCGAGAAGGCCGAAAGCCTCGAACAGCTCCGCGCGCTGGAAAACGGCATCCCGATCCGGGTCGTCGAGGTCGATTATCGCGGCCGCTCGGCCTGGTCGGTCGACAGCCGGGACGACGCGAAAGTCGTCGAATCCATCATCGAACGCGAAGGCGAGCTGGTCGGATGACGCGGCTCATCCTCGCCCGGCACGGCAATACTTTCGGTCCCGGTGAAACGCCGGTCTGGGTCGGCGCGAAGGAAGACCTGCCCCTCGTCGAGAAGGGCGAAGCCCAGGCCGAAAGCTTGGGCAAGGCGCTCTCGGACTCCGGCGTGAAGCTCGACCGCGTCATCACCGGTCCGCTGCGCCGTACCCGCCGCGCTGCGGACATCGTGGCAGATGCGCTCGATTTCACCGGCCCGATCGAGATCGACGAGCGCCTGAAGGAAATCGACTACGGCCCGTGGGGCGGCCTCAGCGATGCCGAAATCATCGAGGCGTATGGCGAAGCCCCGCTCGCCGCGTGGCGGGATCGACACGAAGTGCCCGAAGGCGCCGGCTGGTCGCCCTCGCCCGCGACACTCCGGGCCAATGCACTCGCCGTGCTGAACGATGCGCGGCGGTCTAGCGGCACGGTTCTGATCATGACGTCCAACGGCATTCTGCGCTTCTTTCATGCCGCGCTCGGTTTCGACGGCGACGCCAAGGTGAAGACCGGCCATGTCGGCGCCGCCGATCTTACCGCCGACGGGGACAAGCCGCGCTTCTGGAATCTTGACCCGGCGGGCGGGCTTCCGCTCTGATCGGAACATGACAGGTCCGCTTCACGGCATACGTATCATCGAATTGTCCGGCATCGGCCCCGGTCCGCTGGCCGGTCAGCTGCTCGCCGACCTCGGTGCGGAGGTGATCGCGGTCGACCGCACGCCCGAACCGCGTATGCCGGAGCGCCCGAAGGACACCAACCGGCGCGGCAAGAAGTCCATCGCGCTGAACCTGAAGCATCCTGACGCGGTCGAGACAGTCCTGAAACTCTGCGAGAGTGCCGATGCGCTGATCGAGGGCTACCGCCCCGGCGTCACCGAACGGCTCGGCATCGGCCCGGATGCGGCGCTGAAGCGCAATCCGAAACTCGTCTATGGCCGCCTGACCGGCTGGGGCCAGACCGGCCCCCTCGCCGACCGCGCCGGGCATGACATCAACTATATCGCCATCTCCGGTGCGCTCGGCACGATCGGGACGGCGGAGCGGCCGCTGCCGCCGCTCAACCTCGTCGGGGATTATGCCGGCGGTTCGCTGATGCTCTGTCTTGGTGTGCTCGCCGCGATCCTCAACGCCCGCACGACCGGCAAGGGTCAGGTCGTCGATGCCGCGATGACCGACGGGTCGGCCGCGATCATGTCGCTGATCCATTCCCTGCTCGCGTCGGGCATCTGGACCGACCGGCGCGGCGACAATCTGCTCGACGGCGCGACGCCCTTCTACCGCTGCTACGAGACGTCCGACGGCGGCTTCATGGCGGTCGGCGCGATCGAACCGCAATTCTACGCCCAGCTTCTGGCCGGGCTGAACATGCCCGCCGAAGACGCCGCGAAACAGTGGGACAAGTCCGACTGGCCGCGCCTCGAAGCCGAGTTCACGCAGCGCTTTGCATCGAAGACACGCGCCGAATGGACCACCGTCTTTGAGGGCACGGACGCCTGCGTCTCCCCCGTCCTGTCGCTCACCGAAGCCCCGGACCACCCGCACAATGCCGCGCGCGGCACCTTCCTGACGGCGGACGGTCTGACCCAGCCCGCCCCGGCCCCGCGTTTCGCCGGCACGCCGGCGAAAACCGGCCGCGGCCCTTTCTTCGCGGGCGAGGATACGCGTGAAATCCTTATGGGTCTTGGGGTTGAGCCGGGCGAGATCGACCGCATGGTGTCGGAAGGCATTGCGGGAGAAAGCGCGTGAGCGACGCCATCGTCATTCTGGGAGCCGGACAGGCCGGGGTTCAGCTGGCCGACAGCCTGAGGCGCGAAGGCTGCGGCCGCCCGGTCGTTATGATCGGCGAGGAGACCGACCCTCCCTATCAGCGCCCGCCCCTGTCGAAGACCTATCTGCTCGGCAGCTTCGCCGAGGAACGCCTGCCGCTGCGCGCGCCGGACTTCTACGAAGGCCACGGCATCGATCTGCGCCTCGGCGTGAAGGCCGAAGCGATCGACCGCAGCGCGAAAACGGTGCGCCTGTCGACCGGCGAGGATCTGTCCTACGGCACGCTGGTCATCGCCACCGGCACCCGCGTCCGCGTGCCGCCCATTCCAGGCATCGACGGCCCGAAAGTCTTCGCCCTGCGAAGCCTCGCGGACTCGCGCAAGATCAAGGCGGCGCTTGAGACCGCGAAGCATGCCGCCGTGATCGGCGGCGGATTCATCGGTCTCGAAACTGCCAGCGCCATCGCCAAGATGGGCGTGAAGGTCACGGTCGTGGAAATGCTCGACCGGCTTATGCGCCGCGCCGTCGGCCCGCGCGTCTCCAGCTTCTTCCACGAACTCCACGCCGCCCATGATGTCGACATCCGCTACGGCGTCGCGGTCCAGAGCATCGGCGAGGCCGGCACGATCACGCTCGGCACCGGCGAAAAGCTCGACACCGACCTCGTCATCCTCGGCGCCGGCGTGGTGCCGAACTGCGAACTGGCCGTAGAGGCCGGTCTCGCCTGCAACAATGGCATCGATACCGATGAGTATGGCCGCACCGCCGACCCGGACATCTACGCGATCGGCGACTGCGCTCACCACATGAACACCTTCGCGGGGCAGCGTATTCGCCTGGAGTCGATCCAGAACGCCGCCGATCAGGCCCGGGCGCTCGCGAAGACGCTGGCCGGCACGCCGACCGCCTATACCGACGTACCCTGGTTCTGGTCGGATCAGTATGACGCCAAGCTGCAGATGGCCGGCCTGTCAGAGGGCGCGGACGAGAGTGTCGTGCGCGGCGATCCGGTCTCGGGCAGCTTCTCGGTCTTCTATTTCAGGGATGGAAAGGTCATCGCCGCCGACAGCGTCCGCGCCCCGGCCGACCACATGGCGATGCGCCGCATCCTGGCGAAATCCGATCCCGCCCTGACCCCGGACGAAGCGGCAGATACCGGCTTCGATCTGAAGACGCGGATGTGATTCCCCTCCCCTCGAAGGGGAGGGACGCGAGCGGTTTCCGTCTGGAAGACGGGAGCGGGGTGGGGTGAGTTTTCCCGCAAGACACCCCCACCCCGGTCGGCTGGCTGACGCGCAGCCTCCCGGCCCTCCCCTCAAGGGGGAGGGCAAAGAACAGTCAAACCCGCCCGGTCACCGGGACCAGCGCACCCGTCATCGCCTTCGCCGCATCGGAGGCGAGGAAGAGGATCACTTCGGCGAGGTCGGACGGCGCGACCCAGGTCTTCGGGTCGGCGTCGGGCATGTCGGCGCGGTTCTGCGGCGTGTCGATGATCGAGGGCAGGACGGCATTGACCGTCACCGAACTACCGGACTTCAGCTCCTCGGCGAGCGCCTCGGTCAGCCGCATCGTGCCCGACTTCGACGCCGCATAGGCGCCCATGCCCACGCCGGCCTTCACCGCGCCGGCGGCCCCGACATTGACGATCCGGCCCGCCTTTGCGGCCTTCAGCGCCGGCAACGCCGCGCGGCAGGCGACCGCCGCGGTCTTCACATTGAGCTTGTAGAGGAAGTCCCAGGTGTCGATCTTGCCGTCTTCCAGCGTCTCCCAGGCGAAGCCGCCCGCGATGTTGCAGAGCACGTCGAGCCCGCCGAACCGGTCGAACACGGCCTCGATCGCGTCGGCCGCCTGGCGCTCGTCGGTCAGGTCGACACTGCCGAGGCACAGCATGTTGGACCCGGTATCGCACAACCCGTCCGGCGGGGTCGGAGCCCGGTCGATCAGCGCGACTTTCGCGCCGCGCTTCTTCGCCAGTTCGGCCACAGCCGAACCCAGAATGCCGAACCCGCCCGTGATCGCGACGACCTTGCCCTTCATGCATCACTCCTTCTGTTTGAGGTCAGGCTAGCCCGATCTGCCGGACCATCAAGTCCGAAGGCCGCGCCGACGCGCCCTGCCCGCACTTGGCCAAATTTCCCGGCATCAAAATGCCTTAAGGTCGTGTAATGTCGGCGGCGGACAGGGAGGAATTTCATGACACACCGGATTTCACGCGCCGCGGCCTTCGCCATGGCAGCGCTCGCGCTTCTCGTCACAGCCTGCGGTGATCGCGGCAACGGGGGCGAAACGACGAGCGGCAACACCGCCCTCCTGCAGGACCGGGCCGCCGATGCGCCCCGCGCCGAAACCGAAGTCTCCACCCGGTTCGAATACCTGCGCTACCGGGTGAATGTCGAAGACGCCTCCCCCAGCCTCTGCCTGGTCTTCTCCGGCCCGCTCGACCCGGAAACCGACTACGCGCCCTATGTCCGCATCGATCCGGACACGCCGCTCGCCCTGTCCGTCAGCGGCCAGACACTCTGCCTCGGCGGGGTTGATTTCGGCACCTCCTACGATGTCACCCTGCGCGAAGGCCTGCCGGCCGCCGACGGCCGCGAGCTCGGCTATGACCAGACCACCACGCTCGAATTCGGCGACCGCCCCGCCTATGTCGGCTTTGCCGGCGGCGGCGTGATCCTGCCGCGCATCGAGGCCGACGGCATTCCGATCGAGACGGTGAATGTCGACAGCGTCGAGATCACCATCTTCCAGATCACCGACCGCGCGCTCGCCTTCCGCTCGATCTCGCAGGGCTACACGGCCGGCGAGGGCGAGTATGAATGGCTCTATGGCGAGGAAGATCCCAGCGGCGTTTCGCGCCTGATCTGGGAAGGCGAGATGGACACGGGCGGCGAGATCAACGCGCCGAACGTCACCGTCATGCCGCTGACCGACACGATCGGTGAACTGCGCCCCGGCGCCTATTTCATCCGCGTCACCGATGCCGGCGTCGACGAGGACGAGCGCCAGCCCGCGCGCGCCACGCGCTGGTTCGTCATCACCGACCTGGCCCTCACCAGCTATACCGGCACGGACGGAATCGACGTCACCGTCCGGTCGCTGCAGTCGGCGCGCCCGCAGGACGATATCCGCATCGACCTGGTCGCCCGCTCGAACGAGATCCTGGCCAGCCAGACGACCAACAATGACGGCCGCGTCAGCTTCGACGGCCCGATCGTCAACGGCACGGGCGACACCGCGCCGCGCATGGTCTTCGCCTATGGCCCTGAGGGCGATTTCGCCGTCCTCGACCTCGACCGTTCGCCGGTCGATCTGAGCGAGGACGCCGTCGGCGGACGCGACGCGCCCGAAGGCGCCGACGCCTATCTCTATCTCGACCGCGGCATCTACCGCCCGGGCGAGACCGTCCACCTGACCGGCCTCATCCGCGACCGCGAAGCGATGGCGATCACTGACCGGGCCGGCTCGGTCGTGGTCTACGCCCCCAATGGCATCGAGAATCAGCGCTTCCGCTTCGAGAACGCACCGGAAGCCGGCGCAGTCCAGTTCGACTTCGACGTGCCCCGCGCCGCCGCGCGCGGCATCTGGCGCATGGCGCTGGAAGTCGACGGCCTGGGCGTGGTCGGCCGGGTCAGTTTCTCGGTCGAGGATTTCGTGCCGCAACGCATCGCGCTCGAGCTCGAAACCGACGACGACACCCCGGTTCTGGCGGGTGAAACCCGCGCGATCGAGGCCGATGTCCGCTTCCTCTACGGCGCGCCGGGGGCCGGTCTTCCGGTCGAGGGCGAGGTCCGCATCGAAGCGGAATACAACCCCTTCCCAGCCTGGGCAGATTACAGCTTCGGCCGCCATGACGAGGATTTCCGCGAAACCACCTTCGACCTGCCCGACACCATCGCCGATGGCGCAGGTCAGGCGACGCTCGTGATCAACCCCAATGGCGAAGCCGCCGATGCCTCGCGTCCGCTGCGCCTGCGCGCCGTTGTGCGCGCGCTCGAACCCGGCGGCCGCCCGGTCGCCGACGATGTGCGCATCCCCTATCGCCCGCGCCAGCGCTATCTCGGCATCGATCCGCAATTCGACTACCGCTCGGAGCGCGACCAGACGGCGAGCTTCGGCATCGTCGCCCTCGACCCGTTGGGCAATGCGGTCTCGACCGCGGTCGAATGGCGCCTGATCCGGATCGACTACCGCTATGACTGGTACCGCGAAGACAATGGCCCGTGGCGCTGGCGGCGGACCCGCAATGTCGTCACCATCGAGGACGGCGTGCAGCAGATCGGTCCCGACGGCGGCACGATCACCACCCCGGCACTCGACTGGGGCAGCTATCAGCTGATCGTCACCGATCCGCTGACCGGCGTGGAATCCAGCGACGGCTTCTGGGTTGGCTGGGGCTCGCAGCCGGTCGACGGCGTCGAGGCCCCGGACCGCGTCCGCATCGCCACGCCGGAGGACGGCGTGCAGGTCGGCCGGTCGGCCGAACTGACCATTCTCGCCCCCTATGCCGGCATCGCCGAAGTTGTCGTGGCTACCGACCGCGTGCTGGAATCGCGCACCGTCGAAGTGCCGCAGGAAGGCGCCCGCATCTCGCTGCCTGTCACCGAGGACTGGGGCGCCGGTGCGTACGTGATGGTGTCGGTCTACACGCCGCGCGATCCGGTGGCCCAGCCGCGTCCGCGCCGCGCCGTCGGGGTCAGCTACATCCCGGTCGACATGGGCGACCGCACGCTGGATCTGTCACTCGACACGCCGGAAATCGTACGCCCGCGACAGCCGCTGACCGTCACGATCGAGGCCGAGGGCAACACAAGAGAGGCCTATGTCACCCTGGCGGCGGTCGACGAGGGCATCCTGCTTCTCACCCGCTTCCAGTCACCCGATCCGGTGGAGCATTTCTTCGGCCGCAAGCGCCTGGCCGTCGACATGTATGACGATTACGGCCGCCTGCTCGACCCCAATCAGGGCGCGGCAGCAGAAGTCCGCTCCGGCGGCGACCAGATCGGCGGTGCCGGCCTGACCGTCGTGCCGACGCGCACCGTCGCCCTGTTCCAGGGGCCGGTCCGTTTCACCAATGGCGAGGCCGAGATCGAGCTCGACATTCCGGACTTCAACGGCGAATTGCGCCTGATGGCCGTGGCCTGGACCCCGTCCGGCGTCGGCGAGGCCAGCCAGCCGCTGACCGTGCGCGACGAGGTTCCCGCCGAACTGATCCTGCCGCGCTTCCTCGCGCCGGATGATACGGCGGTGGCCACCGCCACGCTCGACAATGTCGAGGGCGAGGCCGGGACCTATACCGTCACCGTCGATGCCGGTTCCGGTCTGACCGTGCCCGATCCGGAGCTTCAGCTTCAGCTGGCCTCCGGGGAACGTCAGGACGCCGGCGTGACCATCGAAGCCGGTGAGACGGGCGTGACCGCGGTCGGCATTACCGTCGCCGGACCCGGCTTCTCGGTCCAGCGCAGCTACCCGATCGAGATCCGCTCCGCCTTCCTTCCGGTCAGCCGGATCGAACGCACGCGGATCGCCGAAGGCGAGAACTACACGCCCGATCCGCGCGTGATCGACGGCTTTACGCCGGGCTCCGGGACCGTTCAGGTCAGCTTCTCGGCCATCCCGATGGATGCCGCGGCGCTTTATGACTCGCTGTCACGCTACCCCTATGGTTGCACCGAACAGCAGGTCTCCCGCGCGCTGCCGCTGCTCTATGCCGACCAGATGGCAGCGCTTGCGGGTGTCGAGACCGACGACGAGATCCGCCGCCGCGTCGCCGATGCGGTCGAGACGATCCTGAACCGCCAGAGCGCGGACGGGGCGATCGGCCAATGGCGCATGGGCGACCGCAATGCCAACCCCTGGCTCGGCGCCTATGCGGTCGACTTCATCGCCCGCGCCCGCGAGCAGGGCTATGCCGTGCCGGACGCGGCGCTCGACCGCGCCTACACCGTGCTCGATGGCGTCTCCCGCCTCGAACTGTGGCGGGCTTCCGGCTACGAGACACAGGTCCAGCGCGGACCCTGGCAGTACGACACCCAGGAACGCCTCAACCACCGCAGCGCCGCCTATGCGCTTTACGTCCTCGCCCGTGCGGGCCGGGTCGACCGCGCCCAGCTGCGCTACATGCACGACCGGCTTCTGACCGATATCGCCAGCCCGCTCGCCCGCGCCCATCTCGGGGCCGGTCTGGCGATGATCGGCGACGAGGCCCGTTCGCGCAGCGCCTTCCAGGCCGCGATGGATGCGCTCGGCTACAACAATGCCGGTGACTGGTATCAGACACCCCGGCGCGACATTGCCGGTGTGCTGGCGCTCGCGGCGGAAGCCGGAAACGAGGACGTCGTCGCGGCGCTGACCGAGCGCGTCGCGGCCGACCTGCCCGAACCCGACCGCCTGACGACGCAGGAGAAGGCCTTCCTCCTCCTCGCCGCCCGGGCACTCGCGGGAGACACGACAGAAGTCAGCGTGACGGTCGAAGGCGAGGCCGACACCGTCACCGCCGGCCGCTCCTTCCGTCTGGACGCCGAGCAGGTCGAAGCCCGCCCGGTCTTCACCAATGAGACGGGCGGCATGGTCTGGATGACCCAGATCGCGCGCGGTGCGCCGGTCGACGCCCCGCCCGCCGTCTCCGAACGGCTGCGGATCGGCAAGTCCGTCCTCACCACAACCGGTCAGCCGGCCGATCTCGCCAACGTCACCCAGGGCGACCGCTTCGTCGTTCTCCTGACGTTGACGGGGATGGAAGAGCGCCGCGTTCCGGCCGTCATCGCCGATCTGCTGCCCGCCGGTTTCGAGATCGAGGCCGTGCTGTCGCCGGACGATGCCGGTTCGAACGGGCCATACGGCTTCCTCGGCGATCTGACGACGCCGGATATTGCCGAGGCCCGCGACGACCGTTTCGTCGCCGCTGTGGATGTGTATGAGCGACGCAGCTACCGCCTCGCCTACATCGTCCGCGCGGTGACGCCCGGCGACTACGTCATCCCCGGCGCCAATGCCGAGGACATGTACCGCACAGACGTCTTCGCCCGCTCCGAGGCCGGCCGCGTGACCATCCGTCCGCGCGCCGACTGACTATGCGGCTGCCGGTCTGGGTCATCGGGGTTCACGCCGCCATCCTCGCGATGGCGGCGTGCCTCCTTGTCCTCGACCGCGCCCTGCCCCCGGACATGGGGCGGGGAACGGAGATGTCCGTCGTCGTGACCGATTCGGGCGGCCGCGCGCTGCGCGTCTTTCCGGTCGAGGACGGGCGCTGGCGGCTCGCCGCCGATATCGACCGGATCGACCCGGCCTTCATCGCCGCGCTGATCGAGGTCGAGGACCAGCGATTCTACGATCATGCCGGGGTCGATCCGCTGGCGGTGGTCCGCGCCACCTTCACGTCCGCACGAGCGGGCCGCGTCGTGTCCGGCGCGTCCACCCTGACCATGCAGACCGCCCGCCTGCTCGAGCCACGGCCGCGCAATCTCGGCTCCAAGGTCGTGGAAAGCTGGCGCGCGCTTCAGCTCGAGCGCCGCCTCACCAAGGACGAGATCCTCGAGCTTTACCTGTCGCTGACGCCCTATGGCGGCAATCTGGAAGGCATCCGCGCGGCCAGCTGGGCGTATTTCGGCCGCGAGCCGGAACGCCTCACCGCCGAGCAGATCGCCCTCCTGATCGCCCTGCCGCAATCCCCCGAAGTCCGCCGCCCGGACCTGCGGCCAGAGCATGCGCGGACCAGCCGCGCGGCCATCCTGACCCGGCTGGCCGAAGCGGATTTGCTGACCGAAACGCGTGCGGAGGAAGCCGCTAGCGAGCCGTTGCCGTCGCGTGCCGACTTCCCGGCCGAGGCCTGGCATGCCGCCGAAGAGGCGCGCCGCCGCGCCCCGGGCGTCACCGAGATCCGCACCTCGATCGATGGCGGGTTGCAGGCCGAGCTTGAAGCCCTCGCCCGCGCCGAGGCCGAGGAAGCCGGGACCGACGTTCAGGTCGCCATCCTCGTGGTCGAGACCGAGAGCCGCGCCGTGCGCGCCGCCGTCGGCTCAGCCAGCCGGGGCCGTCAGGGCGGCTGGATCGACCTGACCGACCGCGCCCGCTCGCCGGGCTCGACACTGAAACCCTTCATCTACGCGCTGGCTTTCGACGACGGTTTCGCCGCCGCCGGAACACGCATGGCCGACGTGCCGCGCGCCTTCAGCGCCTACCAGCCGGAGAATTTTGACCGCACCTTCCGCGGTGATGTGACCGTTGCCGAAGCGCTGCAGCATTCGCTCAACGTGCCCGCCGTGCTGGCGCTCGACGCCGTCGGCGCCCGCCGCTTTGCCGCCTCGCTCGACTTCGCGGGCGCACATGGGCGCATCGCCGATTCCGGCGAGGACGAGGCGGGTCTCGCCATCGCACTCGGCGGTGTCGGCCTGACCGTGCGCGAGGTCGCGACCCTCTATGCCGCGCTCGGCGATGGCGGCTCGGCCCGGCCGCTAAGCTGGCTTGAGGACCGCTCCGATGTCGACGCTGACGCCCCGGCCCAGGCGCTGATGACGCCGGAGACCGCCGACGAGATCGTCTCCATCCTGCGCCGCGCCCCGCATCCGGGAGGCCGCATGCCGGCCGAGCTGTCGCGCGGTGCCCCGCGCATTGCCTTCAAGACCGGCACGTCCTGGGGCTTCCGCGATGCCTGGGCCGCCGGAACGGGCGATGGCTTCACCGTCGTCGTCTGGGTCGGCCGGCCGGACGGCACACCGCGCCCAGGCGTGACCGGCCGGGAAGGCGCGCTGCCCATCCTGTTCGACGTGTTCGACCGTGCGCGCCGCTACGCCCCGGAGACCGATACCGGTTGGGGCCGCGCCGAGACGCCGGACGTCCACGCTCCGCCTGCGCCGCTGCGCCGCTTCGGCGACAGCCTGCCGCCGGAAATCGTCTTTCCGCCCGACGGGTCGGAAGTCTGGGCCAATGAGGAAGGCCGCCCGCTCGTCCTCGCGGGACGCGGCGCGGGCCGGCTCAGCTGGTTTGTGGACGGTACACCGGCGGCACTGAATGGCGCGGGCGATCCGGTCTGGCTGCCGCCCCAGCGCGGCTTCTACACCATCGCCGCCGTGGACGATCAGGGCCGCACCGCGACCGCACGGGTCCGGATCCGCACCTCGGCCGACGGTCCGGCGCGCTAGCCCGGCACAAATCTGTCCTTGAAAAGAGAACGCCCCGCACCGTTTCCGGTGCGGGGCGCTTTTCCCCTCTCACTCAGTCGCTGGCGGGCCTATTGGCGCGCAGCAGCCTGAATGATGCGCGGGCCACCGCGTTGGGTGATCCGGCTGGACGCAAGCGACGCGACCGGCGTTTCGGTCTCGTCATATTGCGGCTCCTGATAGTCGCCGCCGCCCTGGTACTGGTAGGACATGGCGGGCGGATCCTGACGCATGGAGGCCGGCGGGACATAGCCCGGCAGTTCCATTTCGTCGCAATCCATCAGACGCCACTCATAACGCTCTTCGGCGACCAGCTCGTAGCGGGTGACCGATTCGGTGCGGCCGGTGACGGTCTGCGAATCGACCGACGCGGCGCGAACCAGCGTCTGGATCTCGACCTGGTCGTATTCGGCCGGGATCGGGATTTCCTCGACGCGGGCTTCCTGGATCAGCACTTCGCGCTGGATGGTCGCATACTGGGCGTCGACCTGGACTTCCTCGACACGGGCCGGGGTGACCAGCACGTTGCGGGTGACGGTGCGGTATTCGCCCGCCTCTTCAACGAGACACCAGATTTCGCCGGTTTCCGGATCGAAACGGGTCATCTGGGCACCCGGCACGCGGCCGCGCTGCCAGACCATGCGCGGTTCGCGCACCATGATCCGCTCGGTGACTTCCTCGTGCACCGCCGGGATCACCCGGTACTCGACATAGGACGGACGCACCATCACCTGCTCGGTGATCACGTCATAGACCGGCTCGTGCACGATGTAGCGCATGCCGGCTTCGCGGCTGATGAATTCGCGAACGTCATAGCCCAGCTCCGCCGGACGGACGTTGTAGGTTTCGTAGGTGTCGCCGGTGACGATCGTCTCGGTGTAGGGACGATATTCGGCTTCAACGCGGACGCGCGCATAGCACTCGCCCGGCGCTGCACTGGTTGGCGGTTCGGACGGGAACCACGCCATGTCGTCGGCTGCCGCGAAACCCGCGGGAAGCAGAACGGCACTAGCGATTCCAGCCAGATAGGTACGTCGGAGCATGGGTAACCCCCCCTGAAGCTTGGTCTCGGAATGTAAAGCTTAACGCGCTCTTAAGATTCTCCGAAGGGAAAAGTAAATTTTTCTCCCCTGACGCGAATCCGGAAAATCGATCTACCCTGACGGGCGAAGTCTTCGCCTGTCAGTCGACCTTTTGAAGGAAGATTTCGATCGCCGCCCAGGCCGCCGGTTCGGTCATGAAGGGGGCGTGGCCGACATCCGGGACCTCGACGATTTCCAGATCGGGTTTCACCGCCTGCATCTTCGCCGTCGTCTCCCGCGACAACAGGTCGGAGATGCCGCCGCGCACCAGCAGGGTCGGAATCGGCACCATCGCCGCCCAGACCGGCCAGAGATCGGCCGCCGCCTGACCGCCCTTTGACACCGCCGAGG
Organism: Hyphobacterium sp. SN044; assembly: GCF_021864465.1. GTDB lineage: Bacteria > Pseudomonadota > Alphaproteobacteria > Caulobacterales > Maricaulaceae > Hyphobacterium. Next base: position 33,947 of record NZ_JAKKUV010000004.1, on the reverse strand, counting down.
CGATCGCCGGATCGTAGTCCGACCGGATCTTGCCGGTGTCGAGCACACGGTGGGTGCGTTTGGCAAAGGTCAGCCAGAACGCCTCGCCGGTCTCCTTCGGGAAGGCGTGTCCATTGACCTCGCGCGCGCGTTCCGCGGCGCTCGTCCAGTCGTCGTGATCGCCCGACTTGCCGACATAGGAGCGGATCCGCTCGATCCCTTCCGGGGCCAGCTCCGGCCCGACATCATTGATGATCGCGGCCGCGATCCGTTGCGGCGCCATCATGGCGGACACCATGGTCATCAGCCCGCCCATCGACGTGCCCGCAAATACCGCGCGCGGCAGCGACAGGTGGTCGAGCAGGTCCAGCATGTCCTGGGCATAGACGCCGGGATGATAGCGCTCGGTCTGGCTATCCCACTGCGAATCGCCGCGGCCGCGCTGCGACGCGGCGATCACCCGACGCCCGGTGGCCGCGACCCGGGGCGCGAAGTCGTCGAAATCCTTCAGATTGCGCGTCAGCCCATGCAGACACAGGACCGGCAGGCCCGTTTCGCCGCCCGCCGGTGCGTAATCGCGATAGCTGATCTTCAGCCCGTCGCGGCTGGTGAAGAAGGCATCGGTATGGCTCACGCGTCATCCCCCTGCGGATCAGCGCGCGGCCTCCCAGTCCTTCGAAAGGCGGCGCGAAGCGGCATAGAACAGCGCCGCCGCGGGCAGCACCAGTAGCGCGATCACGAGTATGGCGATTCGCAGCGCGTCCGCGCCGTAGGATTCCCGGAAAAAGTCAGAGAGGGCGCCGGTCGCGAACGGCCCGATCCCGAGACCTATGATGTTGATCACGAAGAGCAGAACCGCGGACGACATCGCCCGCATGTCCGGCGGCACGAGATTCTGCACTGTCGCCCACACCGGGCCGTACCAGACCGACAACAGCGCACTGCCGACCGCCAGAACCGCGAACGCTGCGGCCCCGACCGGCAGGGAGAGCGCGACGAAGTGCAGCGGATAGGAGATCACGAGGGCAATCGCCGGAATGGCAAGATAGGCGCCGAGCCATTTCGTTCCGAACTTGTCGGTCAGCCAGCCGCCGAGGAGTGTGCCGACGAATCCGCCGCCGCCGACGACGAAGGCGTAGGGAACCGCAGCGCGTGCGACCGCTTCAGACAGTGGCAGGTCGACCGCGTAGATCCGCACGAAATAGCTGAGTACCCACGGGAAGAGCCCGTATCCGACCAGCGAGGCGATCGCCGCGCCGAGCGCGATCAGCCAGAAGCCCGGCTTGGAGAACAGGACGCTCAGCGTCCGGCTCAGCGCTTTCGACTTGTCGGTCTTCGCCGCCGCAGGGGTCGCGGCGGTTTCCACGGCCGGCGGCGTGTCCTGCCGGCCGCGCTGGGGTTCGCGGATCGTGAACTTCACGACCAGCGCCAGCAGAATTCCCGGTATGCCGACCAGCAGGAAGGCGACGCGCCAGGGTTCGGTCGCTCCGATGGCGTCCAGCCACCCCGGCACGCCATTCTCCGCATACCAGGTCGCGACGGCGTGATAGCCGATCCCGCCGAACAGAATGCCCAGAACGGACCCGATCGGAATTCCCAGCGAATAGACACTCATCGCTCCGGCCCGCTTGTTCGGCGGGAAATAGTCGGAGATCAGCGAGTGCGAGGGCGGCGATCCGCCCGCCTCGCCGATCCCGACGCCGACGCGCATGAGGAGCAGCGTCATGAAGCTGCCCGCCAGCCCGAACAGGGCCGTGAACGCGCTCCAGACGGCCAGCGCGATCGCGATGATGTTCACCCGGTGCCAGCGATCGGCGAGCATGGCGATCGGCAGGCCGAGCACGGCATAGAGCACCGCGAAGGCCGGGCCGGTCAGCAGTCCGAGTTGCCAGTCGGCCAGGTCGAAATGCGCGCGGATCGGCTCCTGCAGGACCGAGACGATCTGACGGTCGATGAAGTTGAACGTGTAGACGACGAACAGGCCGCCCAGAACGTAGGCGCGGTAGGCACCGCTATCCGTGGCCGGCGGCACAGCCGCCGGTTTCGCCGCATCGGCCATACCGTCTCTCCCCGTATCCGGCCGGTTTTCCGGCTCGCTTGTCACGGGAAGTTATCAGCCGCGCGGAACGGGTAAAGAAAAACCGGTATGGTTGGGATGCTGAACCGCCGCCCTTCCCCTCGCCCCCTCTTAGGGGGAGAGGGTGCCGCGCCTGGCCCCGCGAAGGCGGGGCAAGCGCCGGGTGAGGGGGCGCACGCAGTCTTCAATTACGGAGCAGAACCCCTCATCCGCCCTTTCGGGCACCTTCTCCCCTTCAAAAAGGGGAGAAGGGAGAGCCGGCCCTAATCAAACTCCGTCAACCGCATCGAGACCTGGAGGTCTTCCGTCATCCGGTCATAGCCCGGCCCGGTCAGGAATTCGGCGAAGTCGTCCGACAGGACGAGATCCAGGACGAGGCCGGTCGCCGCTTTCACCTCGTTCGGACCCGACAGACGCCAGGTGTCGTCGGCGAGTATGTCCTTTTCGGCCCTGGCGATGGCATCCTTCATCCAGGCCGCGTCGAGCTTGGTGCCCTCTTCGGTCACCGCGCCATGCGTCTTCCACTGCCACAGCTGGGCGCGGGCGATCTCCGCGGTCGCGGCATCTTCCATCAGATTGTTGATCGGCGCCGCGCCGCGCCCGGCCAGCCAGGCCGCGACATAGCGGATGGCGACCTCGGCGTTGTCGCGCGCGCCCGCCTCGGTAATCGTGCCCTCCGGCACCTCGATCAGCTGCGCCGCTGAGCCGGTGACAGCCAGGCGCTTGTCGAGCTGGTTCGGCCCGTTCATCACCTCGTCGAACACCGCCTTCGCGACCGGGACGAGGTCCGGGTGCGCCACCCAGGTGCCGTCATGGCCGTCCGTGGCTTCGCGCAGCTTGTCGGCGCGGACCTTCTCGAACGCCTCGGCATTGGCCTTCTCGTCGCCCTTCACCGGGATGAAGGCCGCCATGCCGCCCATCGCATGGGCGCCGCGGCGGTGACACACCGCGATGACCCGGCGCGAATAGTTGCGCATGAAGGGCACGGTCATCGTGACCTGCGAGCGGTCCGGCAGGATGCGGTCGGACTGTTTCTGCAACCGCTTGATATAGCTGAAGATATAATCCCAGCGGCCGCAATTGAGCCCGACGCAATAGTCACGCAGCTCGTAGAGAATCTCGTCGAGCTCGAACACCGCCGGCAGCGTCTCGATCAGCACCGTCGCGCGGATCGTGCCGCGGTCGAGGCCGAGCATCTCCTCGGCATGCTGGAAGACCAGTGCCCAGAGCCGCGCCTCGCGCGCCGATTCCATCTTCGGCAGGTAGAAATACGGGCCGGTCCCGATCGTCCGCAGCGCATCGTGATTGTGGTAAAGATAGAGGCCGAAATCGAACAGCGAGGCCGACATCGCCTCGCCATTGATGCGCACATGGCGCTCTTCCATGTGCCAGCCGCGAGGCCGCACGATCAGCGTCGCGGCGTCGGACGACACCTTGTAGCGCTTGCCCGACGTCTCGTCGGTGAAGTCGATCGTGCGGCGGATCGCGTCACGCAGATTGATCTGCCCGTCGACCAGATTGGTCCAGACCGGGCTGGTTGCGTCCTCGAAGTCCGCCATGAAGCAGCGGGCCCCGGAATTGAGCGCGTTGACGACCATCTTGCGGTCGACCGGCCCGGTGATCTCCACCCGGCGGTCGCGCAGATCGGCCGGCGCCGCGCGCACCGTCCAGTCCGAAGCGCGGATATCGGCCGTGTCCTTGGGAAAGTCCGGCATCTCCCCGGCATCGAGCCGGGCCTGCCGCTCCTTGCGCTCCTCCAGCAGCGCCAGGCGGCGGCTGTTGAAGCGCCGGTGAATACCGGCCAGGAAGGCGAGGGCGTGGGGCGCGAGAATCGCCCGGTAACCCGGCTCGAGCTTGCCGAGGATTTCCACGCCATTCGGTGAGATATGGGTCATCGCCCTCTCCTTCCCTGCCGCTATCGGCTCAGGCTGCTTCCGTCTTGAACTGGTCGGTTTCGGTCGAGTGCGCCATCGCGGTCGTCGAGGCTTCGCCGCCCGACAGCGTCTGGTTCACCAGGTCGAAGTAACCGGTGCCGACCTCGCGCTGGTGGCGCGTGGCGGTGTAGCCGTCCTTCTCCGAGGCGAATTCGGCCTGCTGCAGCTCGGAATAGGCCCCCATGCCGCGGTCGCGATAGCCGCTCGCCAGCTGGAACATGCCGTGATTGAGCTGGTGGAAGCCGGCCAGGGTCACGAACTGGAACTTATAGCCCATCGCGCCCAGTTCGCGCTGGTAGGTCTCGATCGTCGCCTTGTCGAGATTGGCTTCCCAGTTGAAGGACGGCGAGCAATTGTACGCCATCATCTTGCCGGGGAATTCCTTCTGGATCGCCTCGGCGAAGCGCTTGGCCTCGTCCAGATTCGGCTTCGAGGTTTCCCACCACAGAAGGTCGGCGATCTTCGCATAGGCAAGGCCGCGCTTGATGCAGTGGTCGACGCCCATGCCGGACTTCAGCCGGTAGAAGCCCTCGCTGGTCCGGCCCGCGTCATAGTCGATGAATTCGTGGTCGCGCTCGTCGATGTCGGAATTGATCAGCGTCGCGGATTCCGCATCGGTGCGGGCCACCAGGATGGTCGGCACACCCATCACGTCCGCGGCGAGGCGCGCGGCGTTGAGGTTGCGCACATGCGCCTTGGTCGGGATCAGGACCTTGCCGCCGAGATGGCCGCACTTCTTTTCCGCCGCGACCTGGTCCTCGAAATGGACGCCCGAAGCGCCCGCCTCGATGAAGGCGCGCATGATCTCGTAGCAGTTGAGCGGACCGCCGAAACCGGCTTCCGCGTCGGCAACGATCGGGGCAAACCAGTCACGGCTGACCTTGCCTTCCGCCGCTTCGATCTGGTCGGCGCGCTGAAGCGTGCGGTTGATCTTGCGGCACAGCTCCGGCGCGGAATTGGCCGGGTAGAGCGACTGGTCGGGATACATCGCGCCGGCGACATTGGCGTCGGCCGCCACCTGCCAGCCCGAGAGGTAGATGGCTTTCAGGCCCGCGCGGACCATCTGCATCGCCTGATTGCCCGACAGCGCGCCCAGCGCGTTCACATACGGCTCGGTCTGCAGGAGTTCCCACAGCTTCACCGCGCCGCGTTCGGCCAGCGTGTTCTCGATATGCACGCTGCCGCGCAGCCGCAGGACCTCGTCGGCGGTGTAGTTGCGTTCGATGCCGTCGAAGCGGCCATCGACCGCACCCGGGATCAGTTTGGAAAACTCGGACATATCAGCCCCCTTCGTGTAAATCCGTTGACGGCACAGAAAGGGATCGGCTCCGGAAGGTCCAGAACACTTGCCATATAAAGCGGAAAGCCTGTATACTTATCACAATTGTGTGGATGTAATTCTGTAAATTATTTACCGATCGGCGAATGATGGCGGACGAGACCAGACCCCTCGAAAAGATCTTTGCCGGCGCGCGCCTGAGGCGCCTGCGGCGCGAAAAAGGCCTGACCCAGGCCGAAGCCGCCGAAGCGCTCGGCCTGTCGGCGAGCTATCTCAACCTGCTGGAGCGCAACCAGCGCCCGGTCACCGCGCGCGTCCTCCTCTCCCTCGCCGAGGTGTTCGACCTCGACATGAAAAGCTTCGCGGAAGGCACCGACCGCCAGCTGCTCGCCGACCTGGAGGATGCCGCCGCCGACCCGGTGCTGTCGCCGATCGGCCTCGACCGGGTCGAACTGACCGAGCTGGCCGAGACCCAGCCCCGCGCGGCCGAGGCGCTGACCCAGCTGCACCAGGCCTATCGCCAGCAATCCGGCGCAGCGCAGGAGATGATGTCGCGCATGTCAGACGGCCTGCCGGCCTCCGGCGTCGCGGAAAGCGTGCGCGATGCGCTCGACGCGCGCCGCAATCACTTCCCCGAACTCGAAGACGCCGCCGAAGCCCTCGCCAGCGAACTGAAGCTCGACGTGCGCCGCCGCGCGCAGACGCTCGAGGCGCGGCTTCAGGAAGCCCATGGCATTGTCGTGCGCGTCTTCGAGGAGGCGGTGATGGGCGGGGCGCGCCGCCGGCTCGATTTCCACGCGAGGCGCCTGATGCTGTCGGAAGTCATGCCGATCGAATCGCGCGCCTTCCACATGGCCGCCAGCCTGGCCCTGCTGGAGCAGGGCGAGCTGATCGACCGTCTCGCCGACCAGCCGGGCTTCGCCGCGAAGGAAGCCCGCACCCTCTACCGCATCGCGCTCGCCAACTATTTCGCCAGCGCCCTCCTCATGCCTTATGCCGCCTTTGCCAGGGCTGCGCTCGACCTGCGCCATGACATCGCGAAACTGCAACGCCGATTCGAGGCCGGATACGAGGCGGTCTGCCACCGCCTGACGACGTTGCAGCGTCCGGGCGCGGAGGGCGTGCCCTTCTTCATGGTCCGGGTCGATCCCGCCGGGAATGTCTCGAAACGCTATGGCGGCGGCGTGCTGGCCTTTGCCCGGTCGGGCGGATCCTGCCCGAAATGGGCGCTGCACGAGGCCTTCCGCTCGCCCGAAGGCCTGATCCCCCATGGTTTCGAACTGCCGGACGGCACACGATATGTCTCGGTGGTGAAGGCCGTCACCCGGCCCGGCGCGCCCGGCGAGCCGCCCGTGCTGCAGGCCGTCGCCGTGGGGTGCGAATGGAGCCATGCCGAAGCGGTCGTCTATGCCGACGCGCTCGCCGGCCGGCCGCCCCTTCTGATCGGCCTGTCCTGCCGCATGTGCGAGCGCAGCCCGTGTGCCCACCGGGCCTTCCCGCCCATGGGCCGCAAGCTCGACATCGACCCGTGGAGACGCGGCGCGGGACCGTATTCGCTGGGCGAGGATTGAAGTAGGCCTTCCCACCAAGGGGGAAGGCCAGGTGCTTTCCCCTCCCCTTGAAGGGGAGGGACGCGAGTGGCTTGCGCCAGCAAGACAGGAGCGGGGTGGGGTGAAGGCGCAGCCTTACACTCGAAACCCCTACCCGCAGCCGATCATGCCGGCGATGCCATCGCTTTCGCCGAAATAGCGGTCGCCCAGCGATGCGGCGACCCGGCAACGTTCCTCAGGCGTCAGGCGCTGGTCGGTCTCCAGACGCTCCGCGATGCTCGCCATCGTCTCCGCGCCGCGCACCACTTCCGGACCGCCATCGGCCGGCGTGTCGAACCGCATACGGTTGCCCCGCGCCCCCCAGCGCGGCCAGTCGGCTCCCGGATCACCCGCCGCAGCGAAATTGCCCCAGTGCTGGCCCATGGTGCGGGCCAGCGCCTCGCGGCTGTCCGCATTGCGGTCGTTGAACAGGAAGCGGTCGAGCCGGCCGAACATCTCGAACCGGTTGAACACGAAGGGAATCTCCATGGCGTGCGCGGCACCCAGCATGAAGCCGGTGTCGATGAAGAGATTGCTGCCGCCCTCGTCCCAGTCGAAGCGATAGGCCCAGACGTCCTCGTGCCCGCCCTCGCGCATCAGCGTCGCGACATCGTCGACCGCGCCGACCATCCAGACCCGCGACTGATAGTCCGATAGCGCATCGTAGAAGCTGCGGTCGCGCGGCCGGTAGAACACGCCGAACGTGCGGCTCGCCAGGCGCGGATCGAGCGCGTTGAACAGCTTCATCTCGTCCCGGTTCGTCCCCGTGATCACCGGCACGGCGTTGAACGTCTCTTCCGACGCGAAGGCCGAGCGCAGCCCGTCTTCCGGCAGCACGACCCCGTCCGCGATCATGGTCGGCATGGTCAGGCGGAAGCCGCCACCCGTCTCGTAGGCCGCGAACAGCGTATCGAGATCGACGCCGCGCAGATCGTCGGCGCTGGCGTCGCCGCCGGCCAGTCGTTCGGCGATCGCCAGCGACGGATTGGCGGCCTCGCCGCTGCGCCCCTCGGCCTCAGCGACCGGGTAGGACGCAACCGAACCGGACTGGATGATCGCCCGGTCGAACAGGCCTTCTGCCAGGGGAGAGGCCAGCAAGGCGGCGACGTTGTGACCGCCCGCGCTTTCCCCGAAAATCGTCACCCGCTCCGGATCACCGCCGAAAGCCGCGGCGTTCGCGCGCGTCCAGCGCAGCGCCTCGATCAGGTCGAGAATCGCGAAATCGGCGGCCGCGTCTTCCGGTAGTTGCGCGCCTTCACGCAGCGCCGGGTGCGAAAACCAGCCGAGGGGCCCCAGGCGGTATTGCACCATGATGACGACGACATTCTGGTCGATCGCCAGCTGCGAACCGTCATAGCTCTCGGTCGAGCCCCAGACGTTCGCCCCGCCATGGATCCACACCATGACCGGCAGGTCGACCGCACCCGGCGGCGCATAGACGTCGAGATAGAGACAGTCTTCCGACCCGACGCGCAGCCCGGCTTCGACCCCGCGCCCCTCGTCGAGCGAATTGGTGATTTGCGGACAGCGCTCGGCATGGGTCAGCGCCTCCCGATTGCCGGACCAGCTGGCGGCCGGGCGCGGCGCGCGCCAGCGCAGATCGCCGACCGGCGGTGCGGCATAGGGAATGGCGCGCCAGGCATGCGCCCCTTCCGGCGAGACGAAACCGGTCACCCGGCCCTGGGCGATTTCGGCCGTGGTGGCCGGATCGGCAACGGGTTCGGGCGGTGCGGCGTTGCGCGGGCCGCACGCAGCGGCGAGCAGGCAGGCGGCGGAAACCAGAAGACGGCGCATGAACTCCCCCCAAAGAGTCGCGGAACCGGCCGTGAAGATAGCGCGTCACGGCCGGTCCGCCACTCCCTTCGCGCGTCATGCGGGGGCGCCGAACGCTTCTGCGGCGAGCCCGACGGAGCGGTAGCGCTGCCGGTAGCGTGCCGGGGTCACACCGGTCATGCGCTTGAACAGGCGGCGGAAATAGCTGGGGTCGTCATAACCGACCTGATGCGCGACACCGTCGGTCGCCTCGTCGGTGGTTTCCAGCACATGCTTGGCCTCTTCGATGCGGAGCGCCTGCACATAGTCGATCGGGGTGTAGCCCGTGGCGGCGCGGAAGCGGCGCTTGAACGTCCGCTCCGGCAGACCCGACAGCGCCGACATGGCCGCGACAGGATTGCTCTGCGAGTAGTGGTCGGCCAGCCATTCCTGGCACCGGGCGATCGTGCCGTCTTCGTGACGGGAGGTCCGGCCGAGTACGGCGAATGGCAGCTGTCCCTCGCTCCGGTCGCCGAGCAGAAAGATTTTCGCCACACGCACGGCTTCCGCCGGCTCCGAGAAGCGCGCGATCAGGTAAAGGGCGAGTTCGCTCCAGGCACCGGGGCCACCGCCCGTGATGATGCGGTGCTCCGGACCCGCGGGGCAGAGAATCCGTTCCGGACACAGCTTCACGTGCGGATAACGCTCGGCAAAGAGCCGCGTCACGCTCCAGTGGCTCGTGGCTTCCAGTCCGTCGAGCAGGCCAGCCTCGGCGAGAAACAGCGAACCCGTACAGACCGAACACACGATCACGCCGGCCTCGTGGCGCGCGCGCAGCCAGGCCGCTTCCTCAGACCATCGACCGTCGAGCCGGCAGTCCGGCGACAACGCCAGGTCGGTAACGATAACGACATCGGGATCGGGCGCGTCCGCCAGGGCGGCATTGGGCGTGATCGTGACCCCCGTGGGCGAGACGAAGCTCGCGCCGTCCCGGGAGACGATGTGCACCTCCATCCCGCGCACGGGAATGTCCTCGCCGGTGGCGTCCCGCCACGCATTCCCGACGGACATCAGGACTTCGTGCAAACCGTAGATCGTGGCCGAAGTCGTCTCCGGCAAAGTCAGCAGGCTGACTCTCAGGGGAGCGGTGTCCACAGATGCACGCATGCGGGGCAATTGGCACAAAAGCCCCGTTTTTGTCAAATCCCCCTCTTATGCGTCTTTGCCCGGTCGCCTAAGCCCACGCCTCCCCGAAACGCTGAAAGGAGGCGGACCCATGTCCCCCAATCCCGAAATCGTCCCGTTCGACATGAACCGGGCCGAAGCCTTCGCCGATACGATCGGCGAGATTCTCAATGCCGGCGCCGTGGCGTCGATGATGTCGCTCGGTCACCGGCTCGGCCTGTTCGACGTGCTGGGTAACCTGCCGCCCGCGACAAGCGACGCCATCGCCGGCCGGGCCGCGCTCAGCGAACGCTATGTCCGCGAATGGCTCGCCGTCATGGTGATGGGCGGAATCGTGACCTACGACCCCGACGGCCAGACCTATGCCCTGCCTGCCGAACATGCCGCCTGCCTGACGCGCGAGGCCCCGCTCGGCAATCTCGCCGTCTACGCCCAGGCCGTGGCCATGATCGGACAGATGCAGGACGCCCTGCTCGAACGCTTCGAGACCGGCGAAGGTCTGGCCTATGGCGACTATCCGCACTTCCACGATTTCATGGCCGAGGACAGCGGCCAGACCGTGACCGCACAATTGTTCGATACCATCCTGCCGCTGGCGGACGGGATCGGGGAACGCCTTGAAACCGGCATCGACGTGCTCGACGCAGGCTGCGCGCGCGGCACGGCGCTGCTCGCCCTGGCGCAGCGTTTCCCGAACAGCCGCTTCGCTGGCTATGACCTGTGCGAGGATGCGATTGCGCACGCCACCGACGCCGCGCGCGCGGCGGGCCTGACGAACCTGCGCTTCGAGACCCGCGACCTCACCGGCTACGACGAGAAGAACCGGTTCGACTTCATCACCAGCTTCGACGCGGTCCACGACCAGAAGGATCCCCAGGCCCTGATCGAGAGCCTTCACGGCGCGCTGCGTCCCGGAGGCCTCTACCTGATGCAGGACATCGGCGGCTCGGCTCGGCTGGAGAACAACACCGATTTCCCGATGGCCGCCCTGCTCTATGCCATCTCCTGCATGCATTGCATGCCGGTATCGCTCGGCCAGGGCGGACTTGGTCTGGGCACGATGTGGGGCTGGGAAACCGCCCAGACCATGCTCGGCAAGGCCGGGTTCAAGGACGTGAAGCGGCATGTGCTGCCGCACGACCCGATGAATGTCTGGTTCGTCGCCCGCGCCTGACCCTTCCCTGAAACACCCCGCCTGTCGCCCCTCTCCTCAGCGAGGGGGGCTGCCCCGGCGGCCCGTACCGGACCTCACCCATGAAAAAGACCTTCACCCTGCTCTATGCCGGGATCGCCTATGTGCTCGGCCTGGCGAACATCGCCTATATCGTGGCCTTCCTTGCCGATTTCGGGACGGCCTGGGGCCTCCCGAAGACCATCGCGTCCGGAGATTTGGAAGCCAGTCTCTGGCAGGCCATTCTCATCGATGCCCTTCTCGTCGCCGCGTTCGGCCTGCATCACTCGGTCACGGCGCGCACCGCCTTCAAGGCCTGGTGGACGCGTTTCGTCCCTGCGCATCTTGAACGCGCCACCTATCTCTACATGACAGCGGGCATGACCATGATCCTCGTGGGCTTCTGGCAGCCCATCCCGATCACGATCTGGCAGGTCGAGACCGGCTGGGCCGTCGCCGCGATCATTGCCGCCTACCTGTCGGTCTGGGCGATGATGTTCCTCGCCACCTTCCATTTCGGGCATTTCAGCTTCTTCGGCCTGGCTCAGGCCTGGCGCCGGATCCGCGAAACGCCCCCGCCGGGCGCGTCATTCACCGCGCGCTATCTCTATGCGCTGGTGCGCCACCCGATCAGTCTCGGCTGGATGCTCACGCCGTGGCTGACCCCGCATCTGACCGTCGGGCACGCCGTCTTCGGCCTGTCAGCAATGGCCTACATACTCGTCGCCACGCATTTCGAGGAAGCCGACCTGATCGGCGAATTCGGCGACCGATACCGGCGTTACCGGCGCGAGGTCCCTGCCTTCCTGCCGACCGCGGGAAAGCGCCGGAACTGACCTCGAGAAACCAAGCCGGCCCGGAATCCGCTTCCGGGCCGGTTGGTTCAGTCTCACGCGAAGCGGGGCATCCTACTCCGACGCAGCCTCCTCGCCGCCGCCGGTGTCGTCCGCGGCGTCATCGCCAGCCTCGGCCTCGTCGCGGATCCAGTCCACGCTGACCAGGTTGTCGTTGATGTCGCGGTCGATCAGCTTGTTGTACGGGTCGATGCCGGCATAGAGCGGGCGCTCCCCGCTCGTCCGGATCACGAACTCCATCTCGCTTTCGTTCACCTGCCGGCGTTCGAAATAGAGGATGTGATCCGTGCCCTCGATCGCGCCTTCGAGATTGCGGCGGAACAGGCCGATATCGATGCCGTAATCAATCGGCGCCTCGGTCTCCTCGCCCTGGCCATCGGCATAGAATTTGTACGCCGCGACCTGGATCGTCGTCTCCCACTCGCCCTCGGCCACTTCCCGCGTCTCGGCGCTGGTGACCTCGAGATCGAACAGCGTGATGCGCTCGAAGAAGTCGGCGATGACCTCTTCCCATTCCGGGCCGGCCTCTTCCCGCAGGATGCGCAGGAAGTCGACGGAGCGGGCATAGGGCTCGCTCTGGTACTGGAATTCGGTGATCAGGCGCTGCATCGCCCGGTTCACCACGTCCTCGCCGAGATAGTCCTGCAGCGCGTACATGATCACCGCACCCTTGCGGTAATGGATGTGCGGCTGGTTCTCGACCAGGTAGAGCGGAAGCTCTTCGCGGGTCTCGTTGCTGCGCGCCGACAGGTAGGTATCGAGCTCGTAGCGCAGGAAGCGCCGCATCTGGTCCTCGCCATACTCCTGCTTCATCAGCATCAGCGCGGAGTATTGCGCGAACGTCTCGACCAGCATCGTGCCGCCCTGAACGTTGGCGCTCATCACCTGGTGGGCCCACCACTGGTGCGCCGCCTCGTGTGCGGTGACGTAGTAGACATAGTCGATATTGTCCGCGTCCCGCAGATCGGCGGTGAAGCCGATACTCTCCGAATAGGCGATCGTGTTCGGGAAGGACTGTGCGAAGCTCGCATAGGCCGGGAATTCGAACATCCGGTACTGGCGGTACTGGTACGGGCTGAAGATCTCCGAGAAATAGGCGATCGAGTCCTGTGCCGCCTGCATCATGCGGTCGACATTCCAGTCATGCGGACCGTGATAGAAGACTTGGAACAGAACGCCGTCCTGTTCCGCCTCGAGCAGCGTGTACTCCGCCGACATCCAGTTGAAGAAGTTCAGGATCGGCACGTCCATGACGTATTCGAAATAGCGCCGGTCGCCCTCGGTCCATTCCCGCGCGAGATAGCCGGGCGCGACCGCGATCTGGTCGGCGCTGGTCGACACGGTGGTGCGGAAATTCACGAAATCCGCGTCCTGCCGGATGGCGTTGGCGTCCCAGTGCTCGGCATCCTCGATGTCGAAGGCGCGCTCCAGATCGGGCAGACCCTGACGCCGGCGGACTTCCGGGTCCTGGATCAGGGATCCGCGGCTGAAACCGATCACCGGCGCAAACTCGCCATTGTTGAAGAAGGTACCGTTGTAATTGACCGTGGAGACATTGCCCCCGTTGGCGAAACCGGGCGTGTCGACGACCGTCTCGAAACGAAGTTCGCGGCGTTCGCCGGGTTGCATCGGCACGGTCAGCGTGAAGGCATGGAGATTGGCATAGTCGTCGCGCAATTCCCCGTCCGCGCCTTCCAGCGTGTGCGACACGACATTGTCCGTGCCGTAGGACACCCAGACCACCGGGATTTCGCCATCGGTCTGGTTTTCGAGGACATAGGTGCCGGATGCCGTATAGCTCCGGTCATCGGGGTAGATGTCCACATCGACCGAGACGTCGGTGATCGTCGGCTGGGCCACACCCTCCAGCTGGTCGCGCCATTCCCGCTCGAACGCCGCCGCGCGGCGCTCGCCTTCCGGTCCCGGCACGAATTCGTTGAGGATGGTCGTGTTGTAGAAGATCCAGCCCCCGGTCACGATCGCGACCAGTGCGGACACCGCCGCCAGCCCAGCCGACCCGGCCGAGAACGAACGCGGAAGCGCTGCGAGACGCTGCCAGATCGGCGCGGCAGCGCCGCGATTCCACAGCGCAAAGGCCAGCGCGAACAGGAAGAGCGAGACGCCGCCCCAATACAGGTGCCACCACATCTGGATGCCGAGGAAATGACCGTATCCGTTCATGTCGGTATACGGGCTCGGCGAGATGAAGGGCACGAGATAGAGGCCGTGCGACAGGCCGATATTCGGCAGCACGAAGGCCGTCACGATGAACAGCACGCCCATCGCCAGGATGCCCAGCCATTTGTTGTTGGTCAGGACCTGCAGGAAGATCGCGATCGCCGACAGGAAGGTCAGCGGAATGATCAGGTCGACAAACGACCGGATCACATACTGGTCGAACTCGATGTTGAAGTAGCCGCGAATGACCTGGGTCGCGATCACCGTCAGGACGGCGGCAAAGATCAGACCCGTCAGCACCACGAACATGGCGCTCAGCTTGGCGGTCATGAACACCCAGCTCGGCGTCGGTGCCGCATCGACGATGTCGGAGAAGCGGACCGCCTTCTCGCGCCAGACGACTTCCGAGGCATAGTAGATCACGACGATGATCGGGATGATGGCGAAGGCGCCGATCATCGCGTCGATCATGATGCGGGTCAGCGGATAGCTCGGCGTGCCGTAGAGCGACGCCAGCAGGAAGCTGCCGCCGACCACGTTCAATATGCCAAAGGCCAACAACACCCAGAAGGCGACGTTGAACACCACGCCCTTGACCTCGAACCCGACCCGGGCGCGAAGCTGGCGCCAGGACGCCATGCCGCCCAGCGTCGGCTGCGAGACCGGCAATTCGATATGCGCCGGCACGAAGGGCGCCTCGACGCGCTTGGCCGCCTTGCGGCCCGCGCCGATGGCGCGCCGCTTGCGGAAGGAGAACAGGAAGAGGTTCGCCACGAACAGCACGGCGGACACGCCGAGCCACAGGACACGGTTCCACAGCAATTCATCGCGCAGCGGGACGATCAGCGTATTCTGTTCGGCCGGCGTCCACTCGCGCACGATCTCGCCAAAGGCATTGCCGCCGAACGGATCGGCCAGGGCCACGATGTCGCGGTATTGCGGCTCGTTGGCGAAGACGTTGCCGACGACCCAGAGGATGAACAGGCCGACCAGCGTGACCCAGGTCGCCACCAGCGATTTCGACAGGTTGGCGACCGTGAACATGATCATGCCCGCGATCATCAGGTTGGGCAGACCGATGATCAGATACGGCCAGAAATAGTTCATGAAGCTGTTGGGCCCGAGCGTTTCCGGGTCCAGCCACGGCATCAGCGAACCGATGAAGATGGCCAGCGGGACGCTGGCAAAGGCGAGCGCGGTGATCAGGTATCCGCCGATGAAGCGGCCGACGAGGTAATCGAATTCGCGCACCCGCGTCGTGTAGAACAATTCCTCCGTCTTGAAGCTGGAATCCCGGAGAATCCCCGAGACCAGGAAGACGGTCGGAATGAACATCCCGAACAGCGAGAAGATGAAGATGTTGATCGTGATCGCGAAGGGCGAGTTCACATTGACGAGATTGGTCGACCCGATCTGGATCTGGTCGATCGTCACCCCGCCGAACACCAGCAGGAAATAGATCGCGAAGATCGCGATGAAGGCGGGCGACAGGATCTGATAGCGGATTTCGAATCCGGTGATTTTACCGAGCATGACGTAACTCCTCCGGGCCGGCTCTAGGCCGCCGCCGCTTCGGATTGCCCGGCGGAAATGGTGGAGAAGTAGACGTCTTCGAGATCGGGCGTCACAGCTTCGAAACCGTCACCCGGATCGCTGTCGGCGACCACGTGGATCAGCACCTCTCCCTGCGTCAGCCGGGTGGAGATGACATTGTGGCGCGCCCTGTGCTCTGGCAGGTCGGACTTGCCGATCCGCTTCACCCAGACCCGGCCCTTCAGCCCGGCGACGAGCTCGGAAGGCGAGCCCTGCGCAACGATCTGACCGCGATTCATGATCGCCATCAGCGGGCAGAGGTCGGACACGTCTTCCACGATATGCGTCGACAGGATGACGACGACATTCTCGCCGATTTCCGACAGCAAATTGTGGAAGCGGTTGCGCTCTTCCGGGTCGAGGCCGGCGGTCGGTTCGTCGACGATGATCAGTTGCGGATCGCCGATCAGCGCCTGGGCGATGCCGAAGCGCTGGCGCATGCCGCCGGAATAGCTGGCGACGGACTTGCCGGCGACCTTGGTCAGATTGGTCTGTTCCAGGAGGCCGTCGACGATGCGCTTGCGCTCGCGGCCATGGGTGATCCCCTTCAGGATGGCGAGGTGATCGAGCAGGGCCCGGGCCGACATGCGCGGATAGACACCGAAATCCTGCGGCAGATAGCCCAGCTGGGCTCGCAGGAGCATCGGTTCCTTCAGAACGTCGATATCGCCGAAGGTGATCGACCCGCGGTCGGCATTCTGCAGCGTCGCGATCGTCCGCATCAGACTGGACTTGCCCGCGCCGTTCGGGCCGAGCAGGCCGAACATCCCCTTGGGAATGCTCAGCGAAACGTCGTCGAGCGCACGCACGCCATTGCCATAGGTCTTCGACAGGTTCTGGATTTCCAGCATATTCCCTCGCCGCGGGTCCGTTGACGGCCCGCGCCCCTCATTCGTGTTCGTCCGCCGCGAAGCCTACGCCGCGCGATCCTCACTCACAAATGAAGCTCACGAAAGGATTGGCCGGTAGGGGGACAGTCCGCACGGGCGTCCCGCCTCTGTCCTGCCCCCTCCCCTTGAAGGGGAGGGACGCGAGCGGCGACCTTCAGGTCGACGGGAGCGGGGTGGGGTGACGTTCAGCCCACCTTTGCGAGTGCGAGATCCTGTTTTTCTTCCCCTCGCCCCCTTTAGGGGGAGAGGGGTCAGGGGTGAGGGGGTCAGTGTCCTCACTTTGATTTCGGAGCAGAACCCCTCATCCGCCCTTCGGGCACCTTCTCCCCTTAAAAAAGGGGAGAAGGGAAAGATTTGGCGGTCAGCCTGGATCGATCGCGTCTCTAAAACCCGCTGTTCAGCGCCGGCTTGCGGCCATGGCGGCGGCGGAAGGCCTCGATCAGCTTTTCGGCCTGGTCGTTCGGGAAGGGCGTTTCGGCAAAGGAAAACGCGCTCGCCTTGGCAATGCGCACCTGTGCGTTCACTTCGATTTCACGCTGATACTCGGTCCGCAGATTGTTCGCCGCGCCGATATAGACGACCGAATTCGGGTCGTTGGCGTCGGCCAGCAGCTTGTACACGCCCGCACCGTAGGGAATGCGATTCTCATAAAGCTTCGAAAGCTGGAAGGGTCCCTTCCAGGATAACAGGCTTTGCATCATCGCGGCGTGCGTCTCCCCGTGTCCGGCATGTTCCGGTGCGCGTCCTAGGCCGGAAGAATTAAAAGGAAGTTTGGACGCCTGCCACAGGCAACCTCAGCGCGACCGCACACGCCCCACCGCTTCGGCCCAGACTGCATTGCGGCGCTCCCGCTCAGCGGATGCCATCTCCGGCGCGAACGCCCGGTCGGCGCGCCACAGCGCCCGACCGTCCTCTATGCTTCGGAACATGCCCGCGCCCAGAGCTGCGAGGAAGGCCGCGCCCCAGGCGGTCGTTTCGGTATTGACCGGCCGGACCACTTCCACGCCGGTCAGGTCGGCAAGGCGTTGCAGGAAGCGGTCATTGGCCGCCATGCCGCCATCGACCTTGAGGCTGACCGTCTTCATCCCGTCCCCCGCCATCGCCGTCAGGAGATCGCCGGTCTGGAAGGCAGTCGAATCGAGGGCAGCCTGAGCGATCTCGGCCCGGCCCGCCCCGCGCGTCAGCCCGAGGATCGCGCCGCGCGCGTCCGCGTCCCACCACGGCGCGCCGAGCCCGGTGAAGGCCGGCACCAGGACCACCTCGCTGTCCGGATCCGCGGATCGGGCCAGCGCCTCGATCTCGCTGGCTTTGGAAAACAGCCCCAGCCCGTCGCGCAGCCATTGCACTGTTGCCCCGGCCGACAGGACCGAGCCCTCCATCGCATAGGCCGTCTCACCCCCGATCCGGTAGGCGATGGTGGACAGAAGCCGGTTCTGCGACGCGACCATCTCGGTCCCGGTATTGAGCAGCAGGAAGGCCCCCGTGCCATAGGTCGATTTCGCCTCGCCCGGCGCAAAGCAGGCCTGGCCGATCGCCGCCGCCTGCTGGTCCCCCGCAATGCCGGTGAGCGGAATCTCCTCGCCCAGCACCTTTTTCGAGATCCTGCCGAACGCTCCCGCGCAGTCGCGCACCTCGGGCAGGCCGCGGGCGGGCACGTCGAAGGTCTCCAGCAGCCCCTCGTCCCAGCGCCCGGCTTTCAGGTCGTAGAGCGAGGTCCGGCTGGCATTGGTCGCGTCGGTCGCATGCACCTTGCCGCCAGTCAGCCGCCACAACAGGAAGCTGTCGACCGTGCCGAAGCATAATTCGCCCTTGCGCGCCCGCTCGCGTGCGCCGTCCACCTGGTCCAGAATCCAGGCGAATTTCGTCGCCGAGAAATAGGGGTCAAGCACAAGCCCGGTCTTCGCCGCGACCTCCGGCCTGGCTCCGCACGCTTCGATCTCCCGGCAGCGTTCCGCCGTGCGCCGGTCCTGCCAGACAATGGCATTGTGAATTGCCTGCCCGGACTTGCGGTCCCAGACGATGGCCGTCTCGCGCTGGTTGGTGATGCCGGCACAGGCCGCGCGCCAGCCTGCCTTGCGCCCGGCCTTCAGCGCGTCGCGCGCGGTCGAGATCACCGTCGCCCAGATCACTTCCGCATCGTGTTCCACCCAGCCGGGGCGGGGATAGATTTGCGCAAATTCCTGTTGTGCGAGTGCGATCACATCGCCCTCGGGCGAGAACAGGATCGCGCGCGAACTCGTCGTGCCCTGGTCGATGGCCAGAATACCGTCCTTCACCGCCTTCCTCCCCGCGCGATTTGCGCTAACCTGCCGTCAAAGACCGGGCTTTTCCAGTCCGGCGAGGCGGGGATATCCGGGGGGATCGTCATGGCGGCTGGCTGGCAACGGCAGAATTTCAATTCGCCGACGGGCGCGGTGCTCGCGCTTTACGAAACGCCGCCGGCCGCCCCGGTGAAAGGCATCGTCCACATCAATCACGGCCTTGCCGAGCATGCCGCGCGCTATGCGCCCTTTGCGGAATTCCTCGCCGGGCGCGGTTACCACGTCGCGGCACAGGACCATCGCGGGCATGGCCATACCACCGCGAAGGATGGCGGCGCGCGCCTGTTCGCGAAACGGGATGGCTGGAAGAAGGTCACCCGGGATACGGCGGCGGTGAACGCGCACCTGCGCGCGCAGCATCCCGGCAAGCCGGTCTTCATATTCGGCCACTCCATGGGCGGGACGGTGGCGATGAACCACGTCATGCGCCATCCGGACACGGTCGCCGGCGCGGCGATCTGGAATGCGAACTTCGTGTCCGGCGGTCTCGCCGGCGTGATGAAGCTGGTCCTTTTTTTCAACGGTCTGGGCGGCGCGTCAAAGCCCGCCGGTACGATTGATGCCCTCACCTTCAAGGCGTGGGACAAGGCGTTTCGCAAGGAACGCCCGGCATTCGGCTGGCTGTCGCGCGACCTTTCCGTCGTCGACGCCTATGTCGCCGACCCCTTATGCGGCTGGCCAGCCAGCGTCTCGCTCTGGCGGGATTTCCTCAAGGGCATGGAGTACGCGTCAAACGATGCGAATTTCGCATCCGTCCGCAAGGACATGCCTTTCCACCTGATCGGCGGCGGCGAAGACCCGGCGACCGATGGCGGTAAGGCCACCCTGAAAATGGCGGATCGCCTGCGGAAGGCCAGCTTCACCGATGTCAGCGTCGATGTGCTGGAAGGCTTCCGCCACGAAACCCTCAACGAGATTGGCGCCGAGGCCGAAATGGCCAGATTCACCGATTGGCTGGATGCGCGGGTGGGGTAGAAGCCCTTCCCCTCCCCTTGAAGGGGAGGGACGCGAGCGGCTTCCGTCGGGAAGACGGGAGCGGGGTGGGGTGAGCTTGAAACAAATCTTGCTGGGGTTCCCGCGAAAGCGGGAATCTGAAGCCGGGCGCCAACTTCAGGTCCCCATTTTCATGGGGACCCCAGAACCATCTTGATTGACGTCTCCCGGACGGCGAAGCCGGTCCGGGATCCAGACTGGACCCCGGTCTTCGCTACGCGAAACCGGGGAGCGTCTGAGAAAGGTCGTTGAAATACCCCCACCCGGTCGGCAGGCCTCACATCGCGGTCTCGATATGCTTTTCGCGCGCGTCGTCCTTGTCGATCTCGCCGCCGAAAATCATCTTGAACAGGCCCGCGACATCCATGTCGGCGAGCCACATTTCCGCGTCGATCAGGTCGAATTTCAGCACTTCGAGATGCGGGTCGGTCTTGCCGCCCTCGAACCAGGCGTCGACCGCCTTCGACCAGAACTTGTCGCGGACGTCGTGGTCCTTGATCGGTATCAGACGCCCGCGCAGGCAGGCGAAGAAGTCGTGGCCCTTCGACGCGAACTGCGCCATCGCCTCGACGCCGCCCTGCCCGAGATTTTCCGCCAGGCGATTGTCCTTGGTCGTGAAGAAAAAGAGCTGGTTGGGGTAATCGTCGTCGAACTGCGCCGTCATCGGCACGCTGTGCGCGCCTTGCGCGGGAATGCCGAGCATCACGAAGGGGCTGTCGTCGAGCTCATTCCAGAACTTGGCGATAATGTCGCAACGGTCGGTCATGTCGGCACTCCTCACTGTTTCGGGGGATACCCGGTCAACGCGGAGAGTGCGGGCGGTGTTCCGCTTGAAGACCCCTCACCCTCCCCAACCTTCGCCTTCGACTCAGGCCGGGTCCCCTCCCTTCGACCCGCGGAAAGCTCCACTGGAGCTTTCCGTCTTCGGGCCAAAGCCCTTTCGGGAGAGGGAAAGACGGGCGGCCCTGAAAGGGACGCGCGTCAGGGTGAGGGGGAAGTGAAGCTAGTACACCTCGAACAGACCGGCCGCGCCCATGCCGCCGCCGACGCACATCGTGCACACGACGTATTTCGCGCCGCGGCGCTTGCCCTCGATCAGGGCGTGGCCGACCATGCGCGCGCCCGACATGCCATAGGGGTGACCGACCGAGATCGCGCCGCCATTGACGTTGAGGTTCTCGTTCGGGATGCCCAGCTTGTCGCGGCAATAGAGGACCTGAACCGCGAACGCTTCATTGAGCTCCCACAGGCCGATATCGTCCATCTTCAGGCCGTTGGCCTTGAGGAGTTTCGGCACTGCGAAGACCGGGCCGATGCCCATCTCGTCGGGATCCGTACCGGCCACCGCGATACCGCGATAGGCGCCGAGCGGTTTGAGGCCGCGCTTCTCCGCTTCCTTCGCTTCCATCAGCACGCTGGCCGAAGCGCCGTCCGACAGCTGGCTCGCATTGCCCGCCGTGATGAATTGGCCTGCCTTGATCTTCTGGCCGCCGCCAAAGACCGGCTTCAGGCTCTGCAGGCCTTCGAGCGTCGTTTCCGGCCGGTTGCCCTCGTCCTTCTCAAGCAGCGTGTCGACGATGGAGATTTCCTTCGTCTCCTTGTTCATCACGCCCATTTTCGAGGCGAGCGGCACGATCTCGTCGTCGAACTTGCCCGCCGCCTGCGCCGCCGCCGTCCGCTGCTGGCTTTGCAGCGCATACTCGTCCTGTGCCTCGCGGGAGATGCCATAACGCTCGCCGACAACCTCGGCGGTTTCCAGCATCGACATGTAGATGGCGGGAACATGTTCGTTGAGCCAGGGGTCGAAGGCGCGGTGGATATTCATGTGTTCGTTCTGCACGAGCGAGATGGATTCCAGCCCCCCGCCGACCGTCACCGTCATGCCGTCGGAGATGATCTGCTTGGCCGCGACCGAGATCGCCATCATGCCCGAGGCGCACTGGCGGTCGACCGTCATGCCCGCCACCGTCACCGGCAGCCCGCCACGCACCAGGCATTGCCGCGCCGTGTTCTGGAAGGTCGAGCCCTGCTGCATTGCCGCGCCCATGATGACGTCGTCGATTTCCTTCGGGTCGACGCCTGAACGTTCAACGGCGTGCTTGATGGCGTGACCGCCCAGCTCCTGCGCCTGGGTGTTGTTGAACGCGCCGCGATAGGCGCGGCCGATCGGCGTGCGGGCGGTGGAGACGATGACAGCTTCGCGCATGGCGGGCTCCTTTTGAATATCAGGTATGGCACTTCACCGCCGGGTGGCGCGAAGATCAAGCCACGGATTTGATCAGCCGAGTTTCACGCCGAAATGGTCCGCCGCATAGGCGAGGAATTTCAGCGTCTGGCCCGACCCGTCGGTCAGCTCCTGCTGGCCTTCGGGCGCGGTAATCCGCTCGATATGCTCGGCCACCTTGTCGGGTGTCTGGTCTTCCGGCTTCAGGTAGACGCCCGGCGTTTCGTAGATCTTCGCCGCGGCATAGCCGCCCGCCCCGGCCGCCAGGATGGTCCGCTTCGGCGCGTCCTCACTGACGAGATAGACGAGGCCGGCCGAGACGCTTTCCGGCGTCATCAGTTCGAGCGCGGCTTCCGGGATCAGGCCCTCCGTCATGCGGGTATGGGCGGTCGGCGACAGCGTGTTGACCCGGATGTCGTATTTCGCGCCCTCGATCTGCAGAACATTCATCAGCCCGACGAGTCCCATCTTCGCCGCGCCATAGTTCGACTGGCCGAAATTCCCGTAGATGCCGGACGAGGACGACGTCATCGCGATGCGCCCGTAATTGCGCTCCTTCATGTGATCCCACACCGCCTTGGTGCAGATCATCGAGCCCATCAGGTGCACGTCGACGACGAGGCGGAAATCCTCTTCGGTCATTTTCGAGAACGACTTGTCGCGCAATATGCCGGCATTGTTCACGAGGATGTCGACCGCGCCGAATTTCGCGATCGCTGTCTCGACCATGTCGGCGACCTCATCGGCCTTGGTCACGTTCGCGCCGTGCGCCATCGCCTTGCCGCCCTTGTCCTCGATCTCCTTCACGACCTGCTCGGCCGCAGACAGCGACGCGCCTTCGCCATGCACGCTGCCGCCGAGATCATTGACCACGACATTGCAGCCGCGCTCGGCCAGCATCAGCGCATGGCTGCGCCCCAGACCATTGCCCGCGCCCGTGACGATGGCGGTGCGTCCGTCGAACCGGATCATGACTGTCTCCCCTCGTGAGTTCCGCTGGCGGGAAACCTAGCGGGTCAGGCCGGAGAGGCCAGTGGGTAAATGCGGCTGCTGCCACGACATCCCTTCTCCCCTTTTGAAGGGGAGAAGGTGCCCGCTTGGCCCCGCGAAAGCGGGGCAAGGGCGGATGAGGGGTTCTGCTCCGAAATTGCGGTGAGTGGCTGTCCCCCTCACCCGGCGCTTCGCGCCATCCTCTCCCCCTAAAGGGGGCGAGGGGAAAGGGTCGGCTCAAGCCGTGCCGGTGACCTGCCGGAGCCGCGTGCGGAAGGACGAATCCGGCCGGCTGATCCCCCGCCACGCCCGGTAACCGAGCAGGAGGGCGATCACCGCGCCATGGACCCACGGCCCCATCTGGTTGCCCTTCACCATGAAGCCGTAGTGGAACACCGCCAGCACGGCGATCGGATAGACCAGCGTGTGCAGCCGCCGCCAGGCCAGCGCACCCATGCGCCTGATCATCGCATTGTTCGAAGTGACCGCGAGCGGGATCAGCAACACGAAGGCAGCCATCCCGAGCGTGATGTAGATGCGCTCGACCACGTCCTCCCACAGGCCCGGGAGCGAGCCGCACAGATCGAAGGCGAGATAGGCCGTCACGTGGAGCAACGCGTAGAAGAAGGCGGCGAGCCCGATGCGCCGCCGCACCTGGATGATCGGCGCCCATTTCGTCAGGTCGCGAAAGGGCGTGACCATCAGCGAGACGATCAGCACGCGAAGCGCCGTATCGCCGAGGAAATGGTGCGTGCGTGCCACCGGGTCGAAGCCCAGCGCCGTCGGGTTGAAGGTGAAGACCTGCACCCACAGCCAGATCAGCCACAGCCCGGGGATCAACAGCGCGATCAGGGTGAGCGGCTTCAGCCAGTGCTTGGCGAAGCTTCGCAGGGCGGGCGAACGTTGCGCGGCAGCCATGGCGGTCAGTAGTTTTCCGCCAGATCCATCCCGGCATACATCGACGCCACTTCGTCGGCATAACCGTTGAACATGTCGGTATCGCGCCGCGCGAACGGACCGGCCCCGATCACGCGCTCGCTCGCCTGGCTCCAGCGCGGGTGGTCGACGTTCGGATTGACGTTGGAATAGAAGCCGTACTCGTTCGGCGCCGACCGGTTCCAGCTCGTCGGCGGCTGCTCCGACACGAAGGAAATCCGCACGATCGACTTGATCGACTTGAAGCCGTACTTCCATGGCACGACGAGGCGGATCGGGGCGCCATTCTGGTTCGGCAGCACCCGGTCATAGAGCCCGACCGCCAGGATCGTCAGCGGATTCATCGCCTCGTCCATGCGCAGCCCTTCCACATAGGGCCAGTCGAGCACCGGGAAGGGCCCGATCCGCATTTCCTCGCGGTTGAAATAGGTCTCGAACGCAACGTATCGCGCGTCCGATGTCGGCCGGAAGCTCTCCAGGATCGGCCCCAGCGGCACGCCGATCCACGGGATCACCATCGACCACGCCTCGACGCAGCGCAGGCGGTAGATCCGCTCTTCCAGCGCGTTGAAGTCGATCAGGTCGTCGATCCCGAACCTGCCGGTGCGCTCGGCATGGCCGGTCACCTCGATCGACCACGGGTCGGTCGTCATCCGGTCGGCATAGCGCGCCGGATCGGTCTTCGACGTGCCGAATTCGTAGAAATTGTTGTAGCCGGTCACCGCATCCAGCGAGGTCAGGTCGCCGTCGGGGGGCCGGTAGTCCGTCTCGCGCGCGGTCAGGTTGCCGTCCGCCGGCATCGCGCCGCGCCCGGCACCGGTTTGTGCCTCCTCCGCAGAACACGCGCCCGCCGTCAGGCTGACGGCGGCGGCCCCGCCCGCGGCCATGATGGCGCGGCGGTTGAGATAGAGATGCTCCGGCGTGACGTCGTTCTCGGTCAGGTGCCAGGATTTGCGGGACTTGATCAGCATGGGCGGCCTCGCTGTGTCGCGATTTCGACGGACCCTATACCCATCTAGAGCGTTCGTCCGCCCCGCCAACGCGGGCGTGACCGGGTTTCAAGCCTTCGTGTGCGGGCGTGAGCAATGTCATCGCGCCGTGACACTGATACCGTCACTCACGGTTTCACCGGGATAGAGGACCACCGTTTCCCCGCCCGTGAGACCGGACAGGATTTCCGCGACCTCGCCATTGTCGTGACCGACTTCGACCGGCGTCAGCCGAGCCCGTCCGCCCTCGACGATGAACAGCGCCCAGCCGCCTTCATGGCGGAACAGCGCCGGCACCGGCACCTGCAGCACATCCGCGCCCGACCAGGTCTCGATCGCCGCCTCGACCCGGAAACCATGACCGAGCCGGCGCCACTCCTCCTGCGGATCGACGAGATCGACGATCACATTGACGCGCTGCTCCTCGACACCCAGCGCCGAAATCTTGAGAAAGCCATAGGGTTCGACGCGCCTGACACGGCCGCGCAAGGGCCGGGCCCCATCGCCCCAGTCGGTGATCAGCGCTGCGGCGCCCTCGCTCACCTGCACCGCGTCGGTGGAGAGCAGTTCGACCACAATTTCCAGATCGGCCGGATTGCCGATCTCCATCATCGGCGCTCCCGCAGCGACCGGGCTCTCGCTTTCCTGCAGCACCTGCAGGACGAGCCCGCTTGCCGGCGCCTCGATTTCGACGACCTCGTTCTCCCCGTCGACATGATCGGGCTGCAGGCGGGCCTGAGCCGCCTCCAGTTCGGCGTCGCGCATCCGCACTCCGGCCTGCGCCGAGTTGTAGGCCGCCTGCGCCCGCCTGAAGTCGAGCCGGACCCGGTCGAGCGCGCCTTGCGAGGCGACCCCGCCCGCGTGCAGCGCCTCGATGCGGTTGAAGTCGGCCTGCGCGAAATTCAGTGCGGCGAGCGCGCTCGCCGCTTCCGCGCTGGCAAAGGACAGGGCCGCTTCCGCGGAACGCACCGCCGCACGCGCCTCGGATTCGCTGCGCGCATCGAGCAGCGCCGGCTGGCTCGGCAGAAGCCGCGCCACCGTCTCGCCGGCCTCGACCGCGTCGCCGGACTCGCGTTCCACGCGGAGCAGTCGACCCGATACGGGAGCAGACACGACATAGACGTCGCGCACCCGAGAACGCCCTTCATCGCGCACGGCAACGCTCATCGGCCCGCGCACCACGTCCGCCAGGTCGACCAGCACCGGCCGGGGCCAGAAGGCGAAGACCATGAGCGCTAGGATGACCAGTCCGGCTCCGGCCCAGAACAGATTGCGGAAACGAAGACGCATGACGGATTCCTACTCGCGTGCTTTGAGCACCGCCACAAGGTCGAGGTGATCGAGGCGCGCACGCACGATCAGTCCCGACAGGGCGGTCGTTACGAGAATGACGGCCGCGGCGAAACCATAGGTCGCCGGGTGGATGATGAAGGGCAGACGGAACAGGTCCGAACTCATGGCCTCGGCGAAATACCAGGCCAGCCCGGTGCCGAGCAGACCGCCAGCCGGCAACGCGATCAGGGTCAGAATGCCGATTTCACCGAGCAGGATGTAGGACACCTCCGCCCGGGTGAAGCCGAGCACGCGCAGGGTCGCGAATTCATGCGCGCTTTCCGACAGGGAGATGCGCACGCTGTTGTAGATCACGCCGATCGCGATCAGGCCGGCAAAACCGGTATAGAGCCAGATGGCCACGCCCATGCTTTCGTCCATGAGCGCCCTGAAATTGCGTTCTGCCACACTCTGCAGCGACACGCCCGCGACACCCGGGGCTGACTTCAGGGCGGTGTAGAGCCGGTCGACCGCGTCGCCGTCTGCGACGAGATGCGCCCCGGAAACGACCTCCCCTTCACCCAGCAGTGCATTGAGATCACCCAGTTCCATCTGGACGCCGGAACCGATCAGCGTGGTGACGACTGCGGCCACGGGCAGTTCCAGGACGGGGCGCCGGCCCTCGGTGATTTCGACCCTGATGCGGTCACCGGCTTCCACGCCCAGCGTCGCGGCCAGATCGCCCGAAAGTACCAGCCCGCCCGGTGGGGTCTCCACACCCCGTCCGTCCGCGCCGATCATTCGCGACAGGGCCGCGCCGCGCGTCACCCCCATCATCGCCGCCCGTTCCTCGGCCGGACCATGATACAGCCGGACCGCCACCGAACGGAACGGTTCGGCGGCCAGGACACCCGGGAGCCGCGCCACCTCGTGAAACGCGGAACGCTGGCGCGGTTCGACGAAACTCACGGTCACGTCCTGCCGGTTGGATTGATCGAAATAGCTCGAAACCATCGCCTCCATGGCATCGGTGAAATAGAGCGTCCCGACCAGAAGCGCGCCGGACATCGCCACACCCGCCAGGGTGAAGCCCGCCCGGCCCGGCCACTGGACAAGCCGCCGCAGGATCATGCGCGAGGGCTGGTCGAGCAGCGTCAACCGCGTCAGCCCCATCCCCGCCGTCCGCGAGTAATCCGGTGGCGGAGGCGGTTGCATGGCGACGGCCGGATGCAGGGCCGCGGCACGCCGTGCGGCAAGGATCGCACCGCCGCCGACAGCCGCGACGGTGATCGCCAATGCGAGCAGATAGACGCGCGGATTGGCGGTGAAGACGAGGAAGGGGAAGTGGTAATAGTCCGTATAAAGACCGGCCATCAGCCGGCCGAGCCACACCCCGGCTCCGCCGCCGATCGCGAGACCCAGGACGCCGATCAGCCCGGCGAATTTCAGATAGTGCGCCATCACGTCCCGGTCGCGATAGCCGAACGCCTTCATCAGGCCGATCTCGGCCCGTTCCGTCGCCACGAGGCGCGACAGCACGACATTCACCAGGAAAGCCGCCACGGCGAGAAAGATGGGCGGCAGAATCCGGCCCATCGTCGACAATTGTTCGATCTCGCTCGACACGAAGGCATCCGAAATCTGGTCGTCGCGGCCATAGGCGCCCGGCGCGCCATAAGGGTCGAGCAAGCGATCGAGACGGTCGATCACCGGTGCCGCATCCTGTCCGGGCATCAGCCGCACGATGGCCTCGTTGAACGCGCCGTCCTGATCCACCGCCTCGCCCAGCGCATCGCGGCTCATCCAGATCACGCCATAGAGACGCGGGTCGGGCACGATCTGACCCGGCGCGATCGTGTAGACATGTTCCGGCGACAGAGCCCGGCCGACCACCGTCAGTTCGCTGCGCCCGCCGCGGATCGTCGCGCTCAGCGTGTCGCCGATCTCCAGCCCGTGCGCCGCAGCGAAGCTGTCGATCACGACCGCCTCGCCGCGCTGGCCCGGCCGCGGCAGCCGGCCTTCCATCAGGTAGAGCTGGTTGACCAAGGGTTCGCGCCCGTCCGGCAAGGAGATCGCCTCACCGGAGGCCGGCTCGGACATGCCGGGAATGTCGAACAATAGCGGCGCGCGTATCCGCGTCTCGGCCGCCTGCACCCCCTCGATGCGGCGAATGTCGGCGGCCAGCGCGTCCGGGGCACGGACCACCGGGGCCCAGATGTCGGCAAATCGATAGCGCTCGTAATAGGCACGCCGCGTCTCGGTAAGCGAATCGAGCATGCCCGCAGAAATCAGGAACACTGACACACCGCCGGCAATGACACAGGCAATCGCCAGCGCCTGCCCTTTCATGGCCCACAAGTCCCGCGCCAGCTTGCGGTCGAGCGGGGAGAGAAGGCGCAGCAGCCACGTCACCAGCTGAGCTCCGAGGGATCGACCCTGTGCTCGTTCGTGCGCACCTCGCCGATCCGCCCGTCGGAAAAGGTGATGACGCGGTGGGCCATCGCCGCCACGCCCGCATTGTGCGTGATCACCAGCGTCGTAGCGCCGAGCGTTTCGTTGACCTGTTTCAAGGCCTGCAGCACGCGAATGCCCGTGGCGCTGTCGAGCGCGCCGGTCGGCTCGTCGCAGAGCAGGACGGAAGGGCGTTTCGCGATGGCCCGTGCGATCGCGACGCGCTGCTGTTCACCGCCGGACAATTGCGCCGGGAAATGGTCGAGCCGGTTCTCCAGCCCCACCATGCCGAGCGCTTCCTCGGCCTTCATCGGATTGTCGGCGATCTCGGTCACCAGCTGGACATTCTCCCGCGCCGTGAGGCTGGGCATCAGATTGTAGAACTGGAACACGAAGCCGACATGCCGCCGGCGGTAGAGCGTCAGTGCGGCCGGATTGGCTGCACTCAATTCATGGTCCCGGAACCAGACCTCGCCATCACTGGCCGCGTCGAGCCCGCCGAGAATGTTCAGGAGTGTCGACTTGCCCGATCCCGACGGCCCGAGCAGCACGACCAGTTCGCCTTCCGGCAGATCGAGATCGACACCGCGAAGGGCATGCACGGCATTTTCGCCACTGCCATAGACCTTGGTCAGGCCGCGCGTTCTGAAACAGGGCGCTGTCGACGTCTGCCGTTCAGCCGGGGTCATCCTTCCCTCCACAAGAAAGAGCCTAGCGAAGCCGGTCGCCGCCCGATAGGCGCGCAAGGGTCGCACCGGACACGAAAAGGGGCGCCCGAAGGCGCCCCTGATCCGTTTGAGGAGGGAAGACGGCGTTACTCGCTGTCGCCCTCGCCCTCATTCTGGTTGTCCTCGCCCGGCACCGGGAAGCCGCGGTCGCGCATCAGCGGCGCGATATCGGCATCGCGGCCGCGGAATTCGCGGTAGGCCACGGCCGGATCGATCGCGTTACGCGGGGCGAAGAGATACTGCACCATGCGCTCGGCGATGTCCTGGTCGTAGAAACCGCCCGGCGCTTCGGCGAAAGCCTCCGCCGCGTCCGAGGTCAGCACGTCGGCCCACATATATCCGTAATATCCGGCCGAATAGCCTTCACCGGAGAAGATGTGTCCGAAATGCGGGCTGCGGTGACGCATCGGCAGCTCGTCCGGCATGCCGAGGCGTTCCAGCGTCTCGCGCTCGAACGCGTCCGGGTCGATCCCGGTCGGGTCGGTCGTGTGGTAGTACATGTCGACCAGTGCCGAGGCGAGATACTCGGTCGTCGCGAAGCCCTGATTGAAGGTCGAGGCGGCGCGGATCCGCTCCACCAGCGCGTCCGGGATCGGCTCGCCGGTTTCGGCGTGAACCAGATAATTCTCGATCACCGGATCGGTCAGAACCCAGCGCTCCAGCAGCTGCGACTGGAATTCGGTGTAGTCCCGCACACCGCCATTCAGCGTCGGATAGGCGACGTTGGACGACAGGTAGTGCAGCGCGTGACCCATCTCGTGGAAGAAGGTCGTCGCGTCGTCGAACGAGATCAGCACCGGTTCGCCCGGCGCGCCTTCGACGAAGTTCGAATTGTTGGTCGCGAGGACGTTTTCCGGCCCGTCGAACGTGGTGTGGCCGCGGAAACCGCTGGCCCACGCGCCCGAACGCTTCCCGGTCCGCGCGAACGGATCGAGATACCACAGGCCGATATTCTCGCCCGTGTCCCGGTCGGTCACTTCCCAGACGCGCACGTCTTCGTGCCAGACCGGAACGCTGCCGTCCGTGATCTCGGCGAAGGCAAAGCCGAACAGCTCGCCAGAGACGTAGAACATCGCCTCGCGAAGATTGTCGAGCTGCAGGTATTGCTTCACCTCGTCGCTATCGAGGTCGTAGCGCTCCTGCCGGACCTGCTCCATGTAGAAGCGGTAGTCCCAGGGCTCGATCGTGATGTTCGCACCCTGCGCATCGGCCAGGGCCTGCATCTCGGCGACTTCTTCCTCGACGCGGGCAATGGCCGCCGGCCACACCGCTTCCATCAGCTCCAGCGCGCGCTCCGGCGTCTGGGCCATGCGGTCTTCGAGGCGCCACTGGGCATAATTTTCATAGCCGAGCAGTTCGACGCGCTCGTCGCGCAGTTGCAGGATTTCCGCGATGATCGCGTTGTTGTCGTACTCGTCGGCATTGTCGCCGCGATTGTAGTAGGTCCGCCAGACTTCCTCGCGCAGTTCGCGCTCGTCGGAGAAGGTCAGGAAGGGATCCATCGAGGAGCGGGTGTTGGTGATGGCATACTCGCCCTCACGTCCGCGCTCGGCCGCCGCGGCGGCAGCTGCATTGATGAAGGATTGCGGCAGGCCCGACAGCTGGTCCTCGGTCAGATAGGTGACATAGGCTTCCTCGTCGTGCAGCACGTTGTTGGCGAAGGTCGTGTGCAGTTCTGCCAGGCGCGCATTGATCGCGGCATAGCGTTCCGCCGCCTCGCCTTCCAGCGTCGCGCCATTGCGCGCGAAACCGTCATAGACCAGCGTCACGAGACGCTGCTGGTCGGGGCGCAGATCGGCGACTTCATCCGAATTGCGGACGGCCGCGATGCGCTCGAACAGGGCGGCATTCTGCGTGATTTCCGAATTGTAGGCCGACAGGCGCGGCGCCATGCGCTGTTGGATCGCGCGGAATTCCGGCGACGACATGTTCGACGACCAGATGCCGTAATAGCTGAACACGCGGCCGATCGGATCACCGGCGCGTTCCATCGCCACGATCGTGTTCTCGAAGGTCGGCGGTTCCGGATTGTTGGCGATCGCCTCGATCTCGGCGAGGTGAGCGGCCATGCCGGCTTCGAGCGCGGCTTCGAGATCATCGAGCGAGGCGGCGTTGAAATCCGGAACGCCCTGATAGGGGCCGGTCCATTCGGCGAGCAGCGGGTTGTTTTCCATCTGCGCCTCGACGTCCTCGGCGCTCATCCAGGACAGGCTGGCCTGCGTCATCGCGGCTTCGTCCTCTTGCATCGTGTAGGCCGCCTGCGCTGCCGGAACGGCAACCAGAATGGCGGCAAGGCTCGCGCCTGCGGTCAGAAACTTTTTCATGAGGGCTACTCTTCTCCCCGAGTGGATTGGCTGGCGCGGAGACTATCCGCGCGCATGGACGGGTCAAAGCCGGATCACCCGCCTCTGACCGAAGTTTAATCTTCGAAGTGGGAACGCAGACGCCGGATGACAAGTTCGGCGGCTGACTGTAAGCCTCCGCGCCGCATGGCCCCGCCCCTACTCACGCTGCAGAATATCGCCCTCACCTTCGGGGGGCGCCCGCTGTTGACCGACGCCTCGATGAGTGTCGAGCCGGGCGAACGCCTGTGCCTCGTTGGCCGCAACGGGTCGGGCAAGTCGACGCTCTTGAAGATCGCCGCCGGCCAGATCGAGGCCGATGACGGCGAACGCTTCATCCATCCCGGCGCGACCCTGCGCTATCTGCCCCAGGAACCCGACCTCTCGGCCTGCCGCACCGTCTGGGACTATGCCGCTGCGGGACTGGAGGAAGGCGACGACACCTGGCGCGTCGGCTATCTGCTTGAGCACCTCTCGCTTGACGGCGACCTTTCGACAGCGAACCTCTCGGGGGGCGAAGCCCGCCGCGCGGCGCTCGCGCGGACCCTGGCACCCCAGCCCGACATTCTCCTGCTCGACGAGCCAACCAACCATCTCGACCTGCCGGCCATCGAATGGCTGGAAGGCGAGCTGGCCTCCCTTTCCAGCGCGCTGGTCCTGATCAGCCACGACCGCCGCTTCCTGTCGAACCTGTCGCGCCGCACGCTGTGGATCGACCGCGGCGAGACGCGCCTGCTCGACAAGGGCTTTGCCGCCTTCGAAGCCTGGCGCGACGAAGTCTTCGAACAGGAACAGGTCGACCTTCAGAAGCTCGACCGGAAAATCGTGCGGGAAGAGGACTGGCTGCGCTACGGCGTGACCGCCCGGCGCAAGCGCAATGTCCGCCGCCTTGCTGAACTGCACGACCTCCGCCGCCAGCGCCGCGACCATCGCGGGCCGCAAGGGCAGGCGAAGATCACGGTCACCGACGCCGATGCCTCCGGCAAGCGCGTGATCGAGGCGAAACACATCTCGAAGAGTTATGACGGCCGGCCGATCGTGTCGGATTTTTCCACCCGGATCGCGCGCGGGCATTGTGTCGGCATTGTCGGCCCGAACGGCGCGGGCAAGACGACCCTGCTCAACATGCTGATCGGCGAGCTGAAGCCCGATACGGGCGAGATCATCCTCGGCACCAATCTCGAACTCGCCAGCCTCGATCAGAAGCGCGCCGCGCTGAAACCCGGCTGGACACTCGCCGATGCGCTCACCCAGGGCGGCGGCGACCGGGTCGAGGTCGGCGGCCAGGTCAAGCACGTCATGGCCTATATGCAGGACTTCCTCTTCCGCCCGGAACAGGCCCGCACCCCGGTCGACGTCCTGTCCGGCGGTGAGCGCGCCCGCCTGATGCTTGCCCGCGCGCTGGCCCTGCCCTCGAACCTTCTCGTGCTCGACGAGCCGACCAACGATCTCGATCTCGAAACCCTCGACCTGCTCGAAGGCCTGATCGCCGACTATGCCGGGACGGTCCTGCTCGTCACCCACGACCGGGATTTCCTCGACCGGGTGGCGACCAGCGTCATCATGTCGGAAGGCAATGGCGTCTGGCGCGAATACGCCGGGGGCTATTCCGACATGCTGGCCCAGCGCGGCGCGGGCGTGGAAAGCGTGAAGAAGGACGCGCCCAAAGCTGCGCCGAAGACGGACAAGACCTCGGCCGCGGCCACATCCGGTGCGCCGAAGAAGCGCATGCCGAACAAGGAAAAATACGAGCTCGAAGCGCTGCCCGGCGAGATGGACAAGCTGCAGGCGAAGATCGCGAAGCTCGAACCCGAACTCGCCGATCCGAACCTCTACGCGAAGGATCCGAAACGTTTCAACGCCCTCTCCGCCGAGCTGGCCGACGCACAGGCGCGCCTCTCCGCCGCCGAGGACCGATGGCTGGAACTGGAAGCGCTGCGCGAGGAGCTGGAGGGTTAGAACGTTCTACCCTCCCCTTGAAGGGGAGGGACGCAAGCGGCGACCTTCAGGTCGACGGGCGCGGGGTGGGGTGACGTAGCCGTCGTATTCACCGGGTTTCCTGGGCAGGCAGGAAACCAGACTGGATCCCTGCCTTCGTGTTGTGTCCCGTGAGATTGTTGAGGCGCTGAGCGGGGCTTTCGTAATCGAGACATCGCAGGCGGGTCTGGTTGTAGTTTCGGACGAAGTCGAGGATGTAGCGGTTTCGCTCCTCGTGGGTGT
>NZ_JAKKUV010000003.1 GCF_021864465.1 Hyphobacterium sp. SN044 | reverse complement strand
TCGACACCCACGAGGAGCGAAACCGCTACATCCTCGACTTCGTCCGAAACTACAACCAGACCCGCCTGCGATGTCTCGATTACGAAAGCCCCGCTCAGCGCCTCAACAATCTCACGGGACACAACACTTCCGCCGGGGTGACGTCTGAGAAGAGAACCGGGGTTCCTGCGAAGGCAGAAACCCAAAGCGCCAGGCATTCTGGATCCCCGCCTGCGCAGGAATCCCGGCACTTCTTCCCCTCGCCCCCATTTGGGGGAGAGGGGTCAGGGGTGAGGGTGTATACGCCATCCGCGGTTCCGGAGCAGAACCCCTCATCCGCCCTTCGGGCACCTTCTCCCCTTCAAAAGGGGAGAAGGGAATGAGACAGCGGAACCCTCCCCCATACGAAAGCTTTCCCATCCAAAGGGAGACTCTCGATGAAACATCTCGTCCTCGCCGCCGGTGCGGCCACGCTCGCCCACGCCGCCTGCACGCCATCAGCGCCCCAGGCCGAAGGCGTGATCGTGCTGGAAAGCGAGTATTCCGTGCGCGAGACGCTCGTCCGGATCGAGGCCGAGGCCGAAAGCCGCGGCGCGCGCATCTTCGCCCGGGTCGACCATGCCGCCGGCGCGGAAACCGCCGGCGTCGAGATGGAACCGACCGGCCTGATCATCTTCGGCAATCCCGCGCTCGGCACGCCATTGATCGCGGAACGCCGCACGGCGGGTCTCGACCTTCCGGTGCGCATGCTGGTGTGGGAAGACGATGGCGAGGTCTGGCTCGCCTATACCGACCCCGACGCCATCGCCGCCCGCCACGGCCTGTCGCGCGGCGACGCGCTCGACCAGTTCACCGAAGCCCTCAACGGCTTTGCCCGCGAAGTGACGGGGGAGGAATAGGCGTCTTTCCGGCGAAAGCCGGAATCCAGAGAACCGTTCAATCTGGACTCCCGCCTGCGCGGGAGTGACGATTGTTTCACCTTTGTTTTTTCGCTCGAATTCGTCCTACGGTTAGGTTCGAACCAAATTCTCGATTCCAGCGTACGAACCTTGAACGGAACACTTCTCCTCAACATCCTTTTGACGATCGCCGCCCAGCAAGCTGCTCAAGGCAGGAACGTTGTTGATGGCGTTGACCGAAATCACGGCTTGGAAGCGCTGACCGAGCTCCATTTCAGGTTCGGCAAGAAGTACGACGCGGAGAAATTTCCCTATCGCGAGCCCAGGAAGGCGCTCGATCGATGGCTCGAAATGCTGATCGGGAAAGGTATGTCATTTGCCGACATCAGCTATGCACGCCATCCAAAGGAGAGTGAACGGCACAGTCGTATGACGGCCGGTTTTGTCGGGGGTGGCGGCACCTGGTTCATCGTGACTTCGATGCGGGAAGAGCGGCTCGTCTGGTTGTGCAACCTGAAGCCTGACTTCGGCCCGCAAAACAACATGCTCGGATGGCGCTACGGATTTTCCGGTGAACCCGCGGACTTCATCGCGGACGCACCGCAGCTTGCGATATCGCGCGAAAACTTCATCGAGGCGCTTGATAGGATTATCAAATTCGCGCGCTCGAACGGCCTTGAAATGTGGTCAGACAACTTCTTCCAACCCGCGCTTGATACGCTTCAAAGGCGGATCAGCTTGACCGAAAACGGGATCTCGTTTGCCGGGCTGAACATCCATCCCGAGCGGGCTGAAGTCCTGTCCGCCGTCACCCGCGCTTGGGCGTTTGGCGGCATGGGGAGTTGGAACGATCAATGGGTCGGCTCGGACAAGCGTCAGGCAGAGTATGAACGCGTATCGGATACCCTCTTCGCAATCCTTATTGAGGCGACGATTGCTGCGACAAACGACCCACGGTCGGCCTGATCCTCACAACGGAATATTGTCGTGCTTCTTCCAGGGGTTCGACGCCTTCTTGTGCTTCAGCGTGCGCAGCGCGCGGATCAGGCGGCGGCGCGTATTGCGCGGCTGGATGACGTCGTCGATATAGCCCCGGCCCGCCGCCACGAAGGGGTTGGCGAAGCGGGCTTCGTAATTCTTCGCGTGCTCGGCCATCTTTTCCGGATCATTCGCGTCGGCGCGGAAGATGATCTCCGCGGCCCCCTTCGCGCCCATCACCGCGATTTCCGCTGTCGGCCAGGCATAGTTTACGTCGCCGCGCAGATGTTTTGAGCTCATCACGTCATACGCGCCGCCATAGGCCTTGCGCGTGATCACGGTCAGCTTCGGCACCGTCGCTTCGGCATAGGCGAACAGCAGTTTCGCGCCGTGCTTGATCAGGCCGCCATATTCCTGCTTCGTGCCGGGCAGGAAGCCGGGCACGTCCACGAAGGTGACGATCGGGATGTTGAAGGCGTCGCAGAAGCGCACGAAGCGCGCCGCCTTGCGGCTGGCGTCGATGTCGAGCACGCCGGCGAGGCTCATCGGCTGGTTCGCGACGAAGCCGACCGGCTGGCCTTCCAGCCGCCCGAAACCGACGACGATATTCTTGCCGAATTCCGGGCTGATCTCGAAGAAGTCGCCCTCGTCGGCCACCTTCTCGATCAGCTCCTTGATGTCATAGGGCTTGTTCGGATTGTTCGGCACCAGCGTGTCGAGGCTGGGTTCGGACCGGTCCGGATGGTCATAGACCGGCCGCGTCGGCGGGGTTTCCCGGTTCGACAGCGGCAGGAAATCGATCAGGCGGCGCATCTGCACGAGCGCTTCGAGATCGTTCTCGAACGAACCGTCGACGACGCCCGACTTCCTGGCGTGGACCGATGCCCCGCCCAATTCCTCATGCGTCACCTCCTCATTGGTGACGGTCTTCACCACGTCCGGGCCGGTGACATACATGTAGGACGTGTCGCGGACCATGAAGATGAAGTCGGTGATCGCCGGGGAGTAGACGTCCCCGCCCGCGCACGGCCCCATGATGACCGAGATCTGCGGCACCACGCCGGAGGCCAGCGTGTTCTGCAGGAAGATGTCGGCATAACCGCCCAGCGAGGCGACGCCCTCCTGGATGCGCGCCCCGCCCGCGTCGAAAATGCCGATGATCGGCGCGCCGTTCTGCACAGCAGCCTTCTGCACCTTCACGATCTTCTGGGCGTGCGTCTCCGAAAGCGAGCCGCCGAACACGGTGAAATCCTTCGAGAAGACATAGACGAGGCGGCCATTGATCGTGCCGTGGCCGGTGACGACGCCGTCGCCGGGAATCGTCTTGCCCGCCATGCCGAAGTCCGTGCAGCGGTGCTCCACGAACATGTCCCATTCCTCGAAGCTGTTCTCGTCGAGCAGGAGCGTGATCCGCTCGCGCGCGGACAGCTTGCCCTTCTCGTGCTGCTTGGCGATGCGATCCGCGCCGCCGCCCAACCGGGCGCGCTCGCGCCGCTGTTCCAGCTCTTCGAGAATGTCTTTCATCGGATCGTGTCGCCCCTGCGTTTCCGGCTTTCACGCCAGTTAGCACCGGGAGGGGCGGCGGGGCAATTTTCCGGTGCGTTTGGGGAGTGTCATTCCGGCTTCCCCATCGCCGTCATTCTGGCGGACGCGCAAACGTCATTCCGGCGGAAGCCGGAATCCAGTACAACCCAGGAATGAAACAGCCTTGCGTCTACGTTCTCGCAAGCCGACGGAACGGCACGCTCTATGTCGGCGTGACCAGTGGACTGATCGGCCGCGTCTGGCAGCACAAGAACGGTCAGGGCTCGCGCTTCACCGCGCGCTACAAGGTCCGCACGCTCGTCTGGTTCGAAGCACACCACACGATGGAGAACGCCATCACACGCGAGAAACAGATCAAGGAGTGGAGGCGCGCCTGGAAAATCGAACTGATCGAGAAAGCCAATCCGGAATGGCGCGATTTGTATGCTGACCTATCCATATGAGCGTCATCCCGACGAAAGTCGGGATCCAGAACGACGCACAATCTGGATTCCGACTTTCGCCGGAATGACGAACGTAAACTACTGAAACGGGTTCAGCTTCTTCAGGAAATACTGCAACCCGCCGCGGTTTTCCTTGCGGTCGAGCTCTTCCTGGCTCGTCAGGAAGGTGGTCTGGATGACATAGCGCTCGCCCTCGTAAGGAAGATGGCCGTGCCAGGAATTCTCGTCGCGCAGGAAGGCGAAGACATAGCCCGACAGCGGCGGCACCTCGTCGGCGAAATCGTCGAAATCGTCCGGACCGTTGAGCGCGCGGATGCACCCCGCGCCCGTGCCGTCCCACTCCTTGTTGAGATAGATCAGCATGGTCAGGATTTTCGACTTGGAATCGTTGTGGATCGGCCCGTCGGACTTCTGCGACAGGCGGCGCACGGTGATCATGCGCGGCTTGCCGGTGAAATCGACACCGAATTTCTCGGTCAGGACCTCGGCCAGTTCCGCACTGTTCAGATCGTCGGTCAGTCGCTTGAACGCGCCGGAGGCCTCCAGCTTCGACAGCGGCAGATAGCCCGGCTTGTTGATCGCGGGATAGTCACCGCGCACCGCCTCGGCCTCGTCCTCTGTGACGGCGCCCGTGGCGATGAAATAGTTGAAGGGCTGGGTGCGCTTGTCGGCATTTCGCAGCGCATCGAAGTCCAGCATGCCGCCCGGTCCGGTCTTGGCCATCTCGGCCTCCCTTGAAGTCCGCAGACTCAATACCCGCTTGCAGCCCCGCGTCAAAGCGCGGCGAGAAGTCGCGCGCAGGCCACGAGTTCGGTGCGCAGCACCTCGGCGCGTTCGGCCGCCTCGCTGTCCTCGCCCCAGTGTTCGGCCTGCCAGGTCTCGTCGACACGGCTTGCTGCGAAGATCTCCTCGCCCGACAGCACGCCCTCGCACAGCATGAAGGCCAGCACGGCCGAGGTCGTCACCGCTGTGGCATGGCCCAGCACGGCGAGCCGCCAGTCATCGTAACCGTCGGCCTGATCCTTCAGCGCCGCGAGCGCCGCCGGAGACGTCGCGGCGGGCAGGATGCCCGTCACCGCCGGCAGGTGTGCGCCCAGCGTCTCCTCCGCAAAGCGCAGTGCCGGGTCCCAGGCGCGCGCCTGGCGCACCGCAAGGTCCGCAGGCTCTTCGGCGCGATGCCGCGTCAGATCGGTACCAGCGTATTTCAGCACTTCCGCAATGACGGCATCCCGGTTGCCCGGCACGGCATCAAGCGCCCCGTGCGCCAGACGCGTCAGCGGCATGGTGACGGGATTGATCCGTTCGGCCTGCGCCTCCCATTCCGCGGCGACATCGGCGGCCAGCGCGGCCGTCGGGAAGGCCAGCGGGCGCTTCATGGGCGTGCGCACGGGCCGCCCGTCCAGCGTCACGGCGTGACCGCCCTCGCCTTCGGCCACTCCCGCCGTCTTGTAGAAGCGTTTCGGAAGGTGATCCTTCTGCGTCGGGATGCGCACGCCCGGCTTGGTCTCGAAACCGCTCATTCCGCTGCCACTCCGATACCGCTGCCGAACCGGTCGAGCCCGGTCCGAAGGTCCTCGAACCGGTCGAAGACATCATGCGCGCCCGCCCCG
Source organism: Hyphobacterium sp. SN044 (assembly GCF_021864465.1). Lineage (GTDB taxonomy): Bacteria > Pseudomonadota > Alphaproteobacteria > Caulobacterales > Maricaulaceae > Hyphobacterium. Next base: position 284,191 of record NZ_JAKKUV010000003.1, on the reverse strand, counting down.
CTCAATTCCTCGGCGGTGTGAAAGCCCCAGGTGACCCCCTTGGCCCGCACTCCGGCATTGATCGCCATCGTGATGTCGTGCGTGGAATCCCCGATCATCGCGACCCGGTCCGCCGTTGTTCCTGTCGCCGCCATCGCCTCCAGCACCATGCGCGGATCGGGCTTGCCCGGCCCGGTGCAACTGGTGTGCAGCGTCACGAAGAAGCCGTGCAGATCGTGCGTGTCGAGGATGTGGTCGAGCCCCCGGCGCGGCTTACCCGTCGCCACGCCCAACAGCCAGCCGTCACGCTCAAGATGCGCCAAGAGATCGAGCGCGCCGTCATAAAGGCCTTCCAGATGCGTGCCGTCGGCGCGCAACCGCACGAAGCTTTCGCGGAAGGTGTGCGTCACCCTCGCCGCGCCTTCGTCCGGATAATCCTCGGGCAGCAGCATGCGCACCGCCTGCGTCAGCTCGATGCCAACGATCTTGCGCACATGGTCATATTCGCACCCGCCGAGGCCACAGACGCGGAACGCCTCATCCATCGAGGCATGGATCAGCTGGCGCGAATCCACCAGCGTCCCGTCGAGATCGAACAGGGCGAGTTTCGGCGGGGTCACAGCAAGTCCTCGATCGCACTCTCGTCGATCACGTCCGGGTCGAATCCCAGCTTGTCGAAGGTCCGCTTCATGTGGTCGGGCAGCGGCGCTTCCAGCACCAGATTGCGCTTGCCCAGCGGCAGGACCAGCCGCCGCGCATGCAGGTGCAGCTTCCGCTCCAGCCCGCCCGGCGTTTCCCGGTCGCAGGTGTATTTCCCGTCGCCCAGAATGGCGTGACCAATGCCCGCCATGTGGACACGCAACTGGTGCGTCCGCCCGGTGATGGGGCGCAGCACGACGAAGCTCGCCTTCTGCCCCGCCTCACCGGCCGTCGTGTAGAGCGTACGGGCGTATTGTGCGTCCGGATCGCCATGCTCGGCGGGAACCATGATCTCGCGGTCCGCGCCGCCCTTGCCGGCGGAGGACTTCTTGATGAAGCCCTTCACCTCGCCGGTCTTCGGGCGCGGCACGCCCAGAACGACCGACCAGTAGGTTTTCTCCGCCGCCTTGTTCTGGAACGCCTTGGCGAGGCGCGAGGCGCTCTCGAGCGTTTTCGCAGCGATGATCACGCCGGACGTGTCGCGGTCGAGCCGGTGGACGAGGCGCGGCTTCATGTCGTCCTTGCCGAAGGCGGCCAGCAGCCGGTCGAGATGCTGCGTCGTTTTCGTGCCGCCCTGCACGGCCAGCCCATACGGCTTGTTGAAGGCGATCAGGTCGTCATCCTCGTAGATCACCATCTTGCGGACCATCGCCGCGTCCTCGCGGCTGATGGAATCCTTCGCCTTCACCTCGGTGGGTTCGGGCAGCGGCGGAATACGGATTTCCTGTCCAGCCTCCAGGCGCGTGTCGGGCTTGGCACGCCCGCCATTGACGCGGACCTGGCCGGTCCGCAGCAGCTTCTGCACCTGGCCGTGATTGATATGCGGGAAGCGCTTCTTGAACCAGCGGTCCAGCCGCGCGCCATCGTCGCCCTGCCCGACGGTAAGGGTCTGTACCTGGCTCATGCGATCAACCGCCTCGCGATCAGAAGTCCGACAAACAGCGCGACCACGGATGCGATCACGCTGGCAAGCGCATATCCCAGCGCGCCCGCATAGGCCTTGCGCTCGATCATCACCACGAGGTCGAGCGAAAAGGCGGAGAAGGTCGTGAACCCGCCGAGCATGCCCACCGCAACAAAGCTGCGCAGCATATTGGCGTCGGCCCGGCCCGCCCCGGCCAGCCAGCCGATGAACAGGCCCATGATCAGCCCGCCGACGACGTTCACGCCGAATGTGCCATAGGGCCATTCCGGCCCGACTGCGCGCAGCGTCCACTGCCCGAACAGATGCCGGGAGACCGCGCCGATCGCGCCGCCGAGACCGATGAGAAGAAGCTGGGTCATGCCCCGCGCGGGATACGCCCCGGCGCGCGGAGGTGCAAGGGGCGAGGCTGAACGCCCCGCCCCTGCGTTACGTTCAGGATTTCGCGCGGAAGCTGAGGACCAGCATCAGCAGCACTGACAGCATGACCAGAAGCGCCGAGACGCCGAGGATCGGGCCAAGCGTGGCCGGATCGCCCAACTGCCCGTAGAGCAGGTAGAGCGACACCACCATCACGATCGTGCCGATATGGTGCGCCGCCGTCTGGATCAGTGCCAGAATGCCCTTGGGCAGGCTGAACACCTTGTACAGAATGGCCCAGGCCAGCGACAGGACACCGCCCAGGAGCATGATGTGCGCATGGGTCGGCATCTGACCGTGATCGCCGGTGCGGCCCATATGCTCGCCCAGCGCCATGCCCGCGAGCAGCCAGACAAGCCCCAGCGTCAAGTGAATACGTTCGATTTTCATGATGATCCCTCCAGGATGCGCCCCCTGCGCGCACCGCTTCTGGCTCTATCATGAAATCGTCACAAGCGGGATCGGGAAGACGAGGCATTCCCCGGAGACGGAGGGCTCAGCGCGTCCCCTGATCTTCGGCCCAGGCGTAGTATTCCTGCCGCCACAAGGAGTAGAGCACCCAGGCCGGAAGGCCCGTCGTGCCCTGGATATAGCGGGTCTGGGATTGATGGATGTTCCACGCTCGCAGCTTCAACCGCGGGTCGGCGTCGATGGCGAAGGACGGCTCGGGCTGAAGATCGGCGACCTGGTGCTGCGCTTCCCCGCCGAACCGCCGAAATCCGGGCCGAGGCCCCAACACGTAAAGGAGCGGGATCTCGCCCGCCGCCAGTTCCGCCGCCCGGCCCATCGCCCTGTGATCGGGATGCATCGAAATCCCGCTGGCGGGATGAAAGCCGACGATCAGGTCCGGCTGAACCTCCCCGATGACGGCGCTGACCATTCCCGACAGTTCAGCATCGGACGTATCCGGCACCCCGCCATCAGGCAGACCAAGCACGATCTGGCGCGCGACACCCAGCGCGAAACCGTGACGCCGCAATTCCGCTTCTCGCACCACGCCCAGCCAGGCCTGATCGACCACGGGCGGATACTGCGTCCCGGCCTCGCCGCGCGTCGCGGTCAGCGTTGTTACCTCGATGCCTTCTTCCACCGCCCGCGAAATCAGTTCGGTGACGAGAATCTCGTCATCGGGATGGGCGAAAACGAAGAGGATCCGGTCCGCCTCGAGCGCAGTGCGCACAGAGCGGATCTCTGCCACGCCCGGCTCGGCGAACATCATTCGTCCGATGACCAGCGCAGCGAGCGTCAGCATCAGCAATGCGGCGAGAACCGAGCTGACCGTATTCAGCACGAGCCGGGTCATTTCCCGCCCCGCCTTTTATCCCGGATTGACCGCCAGCGCTCGAGCCGTTCGGCAATCACCGCCTCCCGTCCGCGGTCCGTCGGACGGTAGAAGACCGGCCGCTCCTTCATCTCGTCCGGGAAATAGTCCTGCCCCGAGACGCCGCCCTCGGCATCATGGTCGTACTCGTATCCCGAGCCATAGCCTTCGGACTTCATCAGCTTGGTCGGCGCGTTGAGAATGTGTTTCGGCGGCATCAGGCTGCCGGTTTCCCGCGCCGTCTTCATGGCGCCCTTCCACGCGGTGTAGACCGCGTTCGACTTCGGCGCGCAGGCGAGATGGACCACCGCCTGCGCCAATGCCAGCTCGCCTTCGGGTGATCCCAGGAAGTCGTAGACATCCTTGGCGGCCAGCGCGGCGTGTATGGCGGTCGGATCGGCGAGGCCGATATCCTCGATCGCCATGCGCACGATCCGCCGCGCCAGGAAGAGCGGGTCTTCCCCCGCGCCCAGCATCCGCGCCAGCCAGTAGAGCGCAGCGTCCGGATCCGAGCCTCTGACCGCCTTGTGCAGCGCGGAGATGAGATTGTAGTGCTCCTCCCGGTCCTTGTCGTAGGCCGGGGCCCGCTTCTGGAGGAGTTCCGCGATCTCGGCTGGGTCAAGAGGATGATCCGGTTCACTCTCGAACACTTCCTCGGCGAGGTTCAGGAGATAGCGCCCGTCCCCGTCGGCCAGCGCCGTCAGCGTCGCCCGGCCTTCCGGCGTGACCGGCAGTGGCTTGCCATAGTCCGCCTCGGCCCGGTCCAGCAGCTGGCCGAGCGCTTCGTCGCCGAGACGCTTGAGAACCAGCACCTGGCAGCGCGACAGGAGGGCCGCGTTCAGTTCGAAGGACGGATTTTCCGTCGTCGCCCCGACCAGCGTGATCACGCCCTCTTCGACCACGGGAAGAAAGCCGTCCTGCTGCGCCCGGTTGAAGCGGTGAATTTCGTCGACGAAGAGGAGCGTTCCCCGACCGGCCTGCCGCCGCGCCCGGGCGCGTTCGAACACTTTCTTGAGGTCTGCGACCCCGGAGAATACCGCCGAGAGCGGTTCGAACTCGAGACCCGAATCCTGCGCCAGAAGGCGCGCGATCGTGGTCTTGCCGACCCCCGGCGGTCCCCAGAGGATCATCGAGGCAATCCGGCCCTGATCGCGCATCCGGGCGATCGGCCCCCTGCCCTTCAGGAGATGGTCCTGTCCCACAACCTCGTCGAGCATGCGCGGACGCAGCCGGTCGGCCAGAGGCCGCGGCGCTCCGTCGTCCATACCGGCCGCTTCGAACAGATTGCTCATCGCCTTTGAGACTAGGCGGGTTCGGGCTTTGGCTGAAACGGATATCGGCAGTTTTTAACCATGCAGTGTTGCAAGTCTGTGATTTTGCTGGTCTATAAACCCGCAAAGGGGAGTGATAGATGATCCGCAAAATTGTGTGTGCGTTGGGTATGCTGTCGGTTTCCGCGGCAGCAATGGCAGACGATATCTCCGTTTGGACCATCGAGTCTGACGCCACCGCGGCAGATGCCGCAGTCGGGGAATCCCCGGCACGCACACTCAGGTTGAACGACGACGTCTTCGCCGAACGCGCCGGCCGGACCCTGGCCCTGCCCCTGCCCGGCGGTGAAATCGCCCGGATGCGGATCGGTGCGGTCCAGCCCACTGTCGCTGGCGGCACGTCCCTCTTTGCCCACGCTACCGATGGCGAGGGTGAACTCTATCTGGTCCGTGGTCTGAACGCCGTCTTCGGCTCGGTTGTGATTGACGGACAGTCCTGGCAGGTCGAGGGCTCGGTTCACGGCGAACTCGTCCTGCGGCCCGCGCCGGACACAGCCTTCGGAACGGATCATGTCGTCCCGTCCGCATCCGCCGGCCGGCCGTCCACGGCGTCGCCCCAGGCCGGCAATGGCGTCGTGGACATGTTCTACGCCTACGACCAGACCATGATCGACCAATATGGCTGGGGCCTGGTCGATCTGGCGGCAGCCGATGTCGGCCGTGCAACGGCAGCCTTCGCGAATTCGAACGTCCCTATGACGGCGTCGATCGCTGACATGGGCTTCGTCGATCTGACGGCGGACCGCGGCGGCTTTACGCTGATCAGTGAAATCTTCGACCAGATCAATGGCTTCGAAGGCACTGGAACGGCAATGGACCGTCTCGGTGCGGACATCTACTCGATCAACCGGGTGCAGGTGCCCGGACGGGACACGTTCTGCGGCATCGCGCTTCTGCTCGATCCCACGCTCGAATACGGCATCGCTCCGCAATACAATGTCTGCCACAACAGCACCGTGCTGGCGCATGAAACCGGTCACAATCTCGGGATCGCCCACGGCCTCGACACCGACGGCACGGCGGGCCTCCCGGTCGATTGGGCGCGAGGCTTTCTCATCAGCGACGAGTACGTGCTCGGCGGAATTTATGGCTCGCTGATGTCCTATGGTTCGGAACAGCGGCTTGAATTCTCGGACGCGACACGTCCCTGCCCGGATCGCGGCAGCGTCTGCGGCGTTCCGGTCGGTCAACCGAACGAAGCTGACGCCTCGCGAGCCCTGCGAGAATACAGCGTGTCCGGTAATCGCCAGACCGCCGTACCGCTCAATCGCATGCGGTCGGCTGTTCTGCCGACCAGCCGCTTCGTGCAGACGGGATCGCCGGCCACCGTCTTCATGACCGTCGTGAACCCGAACGACGTCACGGCCGAGAGCTGCCGCGTGCAGCACCATGGCCCGGATCGCAATGCCTTCACCTATCAGCGTACAGACCCGGCCACGAATGGCGCCATCGGCGACCCGAACACGCCGGTCGACATCCCGGCGCGCGCTTTCCAGACCTTCGTGATCTCCCTGACGCCGTCGACCGACGTGTCCGGTGTGTCCTTCGCCCCCTTCGTATCCTGCGCCAACGTGCCGATGGCCGAGATCACCGCAGGTCTCAACACGGTCAATCTGGGCTCTGACGCCATTGGTGGCCCGGACCTTGTCGCCCTGGCCGCCACGATCAATGGCAATGGCATCGTCGACGTGCCGGCCGGCCGCCGCGGCGTCTTCTCGGTTGCCACCGCGAATATCGGCGGCGCGGGCGAAGTGACTGTCAGCGCCCGCTCGCTCGATCCGGCCCTGCCAGCGACCGGCGAGGTTTGCCAGACGAATGCGTCGGGCGCCTGCATGTCTCCCGCGGCACCGAGCGTCACGCTCAATGTCGGGGCCGGCGAGACCCCGACCTTCGGCGTGTTCGTCCGCACCACCTGGCCGACCCCCTTCGTGTCGCGGCATCGCTTCCAGGTTCAGATGGAAGTCGCTGGTGTGGTCCGCGGCTCCACCTCGGTCGCCATTCGAGACGAAGCCGGCCTGCAGGCCCCAACCGTCTCCGGCTTTGGCGGCAGCGTCGAGGCGACGAAGACGCTGACCGGCTCCCTGGCCGATCAGCTGACCGGCTATGCTTCATCCTTTGAAATCGTCAGCCAGCCGACGCTCGGTTCGGTCACGCTCAATGCCGCGACGGGGGAATACACCTACACCGCGCCGTCCATCGGCGGATCGGACAGCTTCACCTTCCGGGCGGTCAACAGTGCGGGCGCTTCCGCATCCGCAACGGCAGATATCACCGTAACGGCCTTGCCCGTGCCCACCGTGTCGAACTTCACCGAGGCCGACGATGTCGACGGGACTTACCGGGTCGATCTTGACGACTTTGCGTCGGGCGACATCGAACGCTTCGTGCTTTCCACTCCGCCGACCGCGCCCTACACGTTCGACGATGTCCGCGGCATTCTCGAGATCGACCTTCCCGACAGCGGCTCGTCGGTGAGCTTCCAGTTCCAGGCCGTCAACGCCTCGGGCACCTCGGCTGCAGCGACAGGGACGGTCGAGTTGGAAGCCTTCACCAACTGCATGCCGAACCGCCCGACCAACAGCCGCATTCTGCGTCGCCTCGCCACCTTCAACGGCGACGCAACCGGAACGGTCTCGTTGACCGAGGCCGAGGCGATCATCACGCACCTCTGCCTGACCGTGACAGACCGTCTCGACTTCCTGATTGCCGGCGAATCAGCCGACGGCGTGGTCGGCGGCAATGTTTTCCCCGAACAGAACCGCGGCACACTCCCCTACTATGCGGTGAACTTTCGCGGTCCCAATACGGGGATCAATTTCGGCCAGGTTCAGATCTGCAAGGTCGAGGGCCAGGCCGTGATGAACGAATGCGAGACCTATACGCGCTGACCGGAGGCAACATGACCGAGCCAAAACGCGCCACCGCCCCCTACCTCTCGGTACGGGGCGGCAGCGAGGCGATCAAATTCTACAAGGCAGCCTTTGCTGCCGAGGAACTCGAACGCTTCGATCATGAAGGCAAGCTCGGTCACGCCACCCTGCGGATCAATGGCGGTATTCTCATGCTGGCTGACGAGTTTCCCGAGATCGAACATCTGACGGGGAATGTCGCCCCACCGACGCTCGGCAACCGGACCACAGTTACCATCAATCTGACTGTCGACGACGCCGACGCCTGGTTTGATCGGGCAGTAATGGCGGGTGCGGAAATACTCCGCCCCGTCACCGGCGAATTCTTCGGCCGCCACGGCAAGCTGCGCGACCCGTTCGGCCATGTCTGGAGCGTGGTGACTCTAAAGGACGGCTAGAGCCGCAGCGTGCGCTCCACGCGCTGACCGCGGCGCTCGATCGCGATCGGCCAGGATGACTTGCTGTCATTTTCGCCCGAGACGACGTCGGTGACATCCTCGACGCGGTCGATCCGGCGGTCCTGCAGCATCAGGACCCGATCGCCGGGCCTGAGGCCGAAATAGTCCGCCGCGCTGCCCCGCTGAACTGCCAGAACGATCACGCCGCGCGCGAACGGATCGATGCCCAGCTCGTCATTGAAGGCCGGCGACAAATTGGCCAACTCGGCCCCGGCGAGCGGGTTGCGTCCGCCAATCACCTGCCGGTCCGGATCGGGATCGGCCGGCGCGACGCGCACAGGAATGGTGACATCGATCCGGCGGCCATCGCGCATCACGCTGAAGGCGGCCTCCTCGCCGATTGCGCGGGTCGCGTAGCGGAAATTGGCCCCGGCCTCGTCATTCACATCGACCCCGTCGATGGCGAGGACGATATCGCCCTGCTCCAGCCCGGCGGTCGCCGCAGCGGAGCCCGGATAGAGGTCGGCCACGAGCGCGCCCTGCGGCCGGTCAAGACCGAGGCTGTCGGCGATCGTGCCCGTCACCGTCTGCAGGCGCGCACCCAGCCAGGGCTGGATCAGCTCGCCATCGGTCATCGCGGCATCGACCACCCGGCGGACCATTTCGATCGGAATGGCGAATCCGATCCCGTTCGATCCGCCCGAGCGGGAATAGATCGCCGAGTTCACGCCGATCAGCTGACCGTCCATGTTCACAAGTGCGCCGCCAGAATTGCCCGGATTGATCGCCGCATCGGTCTGGATGAAGAAGGCAAAATCCGTCACCCCGACCTCGGTGCGCGCCAGCGCGGACACGATGCCGGACGTCACGGTCTGACCCACGCCGAACGGGTTGCCGATCGCCAGCACGATATCGCCGATCTGCGCCGCGCCGGGCTGGGCATAGGGCAAGGTCGGCAGCGGCTCGTCGGTGATGACGCGCAGCACGGCAAGGTCCGTGCGGTCGTCAGCCAGCAGGATTTCGGCCTCGAACTCGCGGCGGTCGTTGAGCACGACGCGCAATTCGGTCGCCTGTTCGACGACGTGGTTGTTGGTGACAATGATGCCGGAGGGATCGACGATCACGCCCGAACCGAGCGATTGCTGGACATCGCTTTGCGGTCCCTGCGGCCCGAAGAAGCGTTCGAAGAAGGGATCCATGCGCCGCTGCGTGACGCGCGTGGAATAGACATTCACCACGGCCGGGGCCGCTTCGCGCACGATCGGCGCGAAGGACAGCATCATCTGCCCCTGGCTCGCCGGGACTTCGCGGAAATCGGCATCGGCCAGGGTTTCGCTCTGCGGTGCGCCGGTCAGCGCCTCGTCGACCGGTTCCTGCGCACCGCAGGCGGCGGTGGTCAGAACGGCGGCAATGGCAAGAATGGCGATGCGGTTCATCACGTCAGCTCCCCTTCGGACGGATACCGGTTTCAAATAGGAAAAAGGCGGCTTCCTGTCCAAGAAAGCCGCCTCTCCCATGAATTCAATATGACGCGCCCGTTACGGCTGCGAAAGGGGGGACATGGTTCGACGTATCGTATGAATTGCGTCATTCTTTCGAAACGAGAGGTGCGGATGGGCGATCATCAAATCCGGGTAATTGATCCGGGACGGGAAACATGACGGTCGTCGGCGGGCGGCCGGTAGTCCGGCGGATCGGCTTTTTCCTGTATGAGGGTATGGCGGCAAGCGACATCCTCTGGGAGGTCGACATGTTCCGTCTTGCTCCCGTCATCGCCCAAGCTGAAGGCCTGGCATGTCCGGAATTCGAGACGGTGATGATCGGGCTGAAGAGAGGGCCGGTCGCTACCTGGTCGGGTTATTCGATTTTTGCCGAACGCAGCTTGTCCGAAATCAGGACCAGTCTCGACCTGATATATGTCGGCAGTGCGATGCCGGAACTGCAAAAACGTCTCCTCGCTGATACGGAGTTTCGCAGCGCGATGTGCGCCATCGCCGCGTCCGGCTGCCGGCTCGTCGCGGTCGGTTCGGCCGCAATGATCTTCGCAGATCTGGGTCTTCTCGATGGACGTCGCGCCACCGTCCACTCAGTAGCCGCAGACGCCTTCCGGGATGCCTACCCGGAGATCGAGTTCGAGGCTGATCCGCTTTGGGTCGAGGACGGTCCTATCGTGACCACGGCGGGTTCGATGCCCGCCGTAGAATTTACGCTCGAAGTGATCGAGCGCGAATGCGGTCGCGCCATGTCGTTCGCCATCGCCAAGGCCGGGCTGCTCCCCATGCGCCGCGGCGCGAGCCAGAGCCGGCTTTCGGCGGCGCTCGTCATGCAAATGGAGGCGAGCGACCGTTTCGACGGCATGCTTCAATGGCTCTCGGAGAATTTGCATGTCCAGATTTCGGTTACCGAGCTATCGGACCTCGCGGGAATGAGTCCGCGAAATTTCGCCCGCCGGTTTGTCGAACGTACAGGAAGCACTCCGGCAAGATTCGTCGAGACACTCAGGGCGGAGCGCGCCCGGCAGTTGATGGAAACAACTCAGTTGCCGCTGGTCCGGATCGCCGAACGATCCGGACTGCGCAACGAACAAGGCCTGCGTCGCGCGCTCCGCCGGGTCTTTGGTAAGTCGCCCGTCGAACTGAGGGCAATGGTGAGGCGCCCCGGCAGCACTTTGGCAGAATCTGAAGGGTCGTTGTCATAGTCCCCGTAGCGTCCGGGGAGTACGTCAGAGGCATCAGGCATTCGCGGCGATCCGGAACAGACGCTGTATCCGCCGCAGACACGAGGTGATGCCATGCCGGGCAAACAGATTTCGGAATTCACGGATTTTCGCGCCGATCGACGACGCACCGCTCGCCTGTTGAAGCACCTTCAGGCAGCGGTGTTCATTGGATTGGGCGGCTGGTGCCTTATGACACCCCACATGGTGGAGACGCTCTCGCTCCGTCCCGAGTATCAGCATCTGAGCGCGACGACTGCCCTCCTCCTGGGTTGCTTCGGCGCGCAGGCGATCCTCTGTGGCGCACTGATGCTGCTGTCCCGCTTCACCGCTGCAACCTTCCTCGGCTTCGGACTTCTCGCATCGATCCCGTTCTTCGTCTTCAACGCCTGGTTCGTATGGGTCTCGGAAATGTTCACGTCCTGGATGCTGCTCGATTTCGCAGGAAATGTGAGCTTCCTCCTGATCGGCATCGCGGGCTGGAAGCTGATGCGCGGTGAAGCCGAACCCGTGTGAAATCCCTGGCCAGGCCTGACTCGGCAGCACTCAACCAACTTTCAAACAAGGAAATTCCCCGGCCCGGCAAATGTGCCGGCGGGCGCCCTTGTTCGCGCCCTCTCACAGGAAAAGACACCATGATCGAAACCGAAATCACGCGCCGCTTTGGCCTTTCAACACCAATTCTGAATGCGGGGATGGCCATGGTCGCCCGCCCCGATCTCGCCGCAGCCGTGTCGAATGCGGGAGGCCTCGGCATGCTGGGAGCCGACATCGCACCGGCCGACGCGCTCCGGGCCATGGTACGCGCCGTCAAGGCACGCACATCGCGGCCTTTCGGTGTCGACCTTCTGGCACCAATGATCACGGACGCTCACCTTGATGTTCTCGCGGAGGAATCGGTCGCCCTTTGCGTCGTCTTCTGGGGCAATCCAACTTCAGAACAGGTGGCGCGCATAAAGGATGGCGGCACGGCCTTCTGGATGCAGGTTGGTTCCGTCGACGAGGCGCGCGACGCTCAGGCGCTCGGCGCTGAGGCGATCATCGTCCAGGGCCTTGAAGCCGGCGGTCACAACCGCTCGGTCGCAACAACATTCAACCTGCTTCCGGTAATCCGGGATGCGGTTGCGCCGATACCGGTGATCGCCGCAGGCGGCATCTGCGATGGCCGCAGCATGGCTGCCGCGCTCGCGCTCGGAGCGGAAGCGGTGTGGTGCGGGACGCGGTTCCTCGCAAGCCATGAGGCCGACGCGCACGACGGCTACAAGGCGCGCGTGCTTGAGGCTGGCGTCGAAGACACGATTTCGACCACCCTGTTTGGTCCGGAAATGCCGCACCAGCCGATGCGCGTCATCCGGAATGCCGCGACCGACGAATGGGCGGACCGGGTGGATGAAGCCCTCGCCGTCACAGCGGGGCAGACGGCCGGCATCCTGCGAACGCCCGGCGGAGACATGCCTCTGCCGCGCTTCTCGGCCTACCTCCCGACGCGCGATGTAGCGGGTGATCTCGACCAGCTCTGCCTGACCGCAGGGCAAAGCGCCGGAAAGATCCGGACGCTGCAGACTGCGGGCGACATTGTCCGGCAGATGAGCCGCGACGCGCTGCAGACCATAACCGAACTGGCGATCCGCTCGCGTCATCCCGGCTGCTCGGACGGCAATGAAATCGAAGGTCAATAGACATGCCGTCCCGCAATGAAAATACAACCCATCGGCGCCCGAGCGGAGCGTCGTCGTTGCTCGACAGGCCGCGCTCACGACCGATGATCGCAGGCGGAAATGAAGCGGTATGGGCGCGGCACGCCCACCCCCTGAGTGTCTGGTCGCGCATCCTTTTGGGGCTGCCTCTGCTGATCATGGCCGGATGGTCGCGCATCTGGATCGGACACTGGTGGCTGCTCGCGCTGGCAGCGGCTATCGCCTTCCTCTGGATCAATCCGCGCCTGACGCCCCGGCCGCGATCATTGGACAATTGGGGAGCGAGGGCCACGCTCGGCGAGCGTATCTGGTTGCAGACCCGCAGGCGCGACCTCCCTCGTCAGCACCGCATCGTGCCACGACTGCTGGCCATAACATCGGCACTCGGTCATCTGGTCCTGCTGTGCGGAGTGCTTGCGCTCGACCCGTGGCTGACCTTGCTGGGTTACCTTTCGGGGATGGTCTTCAAGCTCTGGTTTCTCGACCGGATGGTCTGGCTCGAATGGGAAACAGGTTGCGTATGACCGATTTGACTATCCCGCGAACCGTCCGCGCGTCCGGTTTGCGATGGCGACGAGCGACAGCATGACCGGCACCTCGACCAGCACGCCGACGACGGTCGCCAATGCCGCCCCGCTGCCCAGTCCGAACAGGCTGATCGCCACCGCCACGGCCAGTTCGAAGAAGTTCGACGTGCCGATCAGCGCGCACGGCGCGGCAACCTTGTGCGGCACCCGCCAGAGCCAGGCCGCGCCGTATGCGACGGCGAAGATGCCATAGCTCTGGACGATGATCGGCACCGCGATGAGGGCGATCAGGACCGGACGCGATACGATGGTTTCGGCCTGGAAGCCGAACAGCAGAACGACGGTCAGCAACAGACCGAGTACCGACGCCGGCTTAAGCCGCGCCGTGAAGCGGTCCACCGCCAACGTCCCGGCCGAACCGCGCAGAAGCATTGCCCGCGTGATCCCTCCGGCCACGAGCGGAACGACGACATAGAGCCCGACCGACAGGAGCAGCGTTTCCCATGGCACCGCGATCTCGGTCACGCCCAGCAGCAAGGCCACGATCGGCGCAAAGGCGAACACCATGATGACGTCGTTCACCGACACCTGGACGAGCGTGTAGGCCGGATCGCCCTTGGTCATCTGCGACCAGACGAACACCATTGCGGTGCATGGCGCGGCACCGAGCAGGATCAGGCCCGCAATATATTGCTGGGCGTCGGCAGGGGCGATGAAGGGCGCGAACACATATTCGAAGAACAGCACGCCGAGCGCGGCCATAGTGAAGGGCTTGACCAGCCAGTTCACGGCGATGGTGAGGATGAGACCCTTGGGTTTCGCGCCGACCTGGCGAAGGCTGCCGAAATCGACGGCGACCATCATCGGATAGATCATCGCCCAGATCAGGACCGCGACGACGAGGTTCACCGAGGCGTATTCGACGCCCGCGATGGATCGGAACAAGCCGGGAAAGACATTGCCGAGAACCACGCCGGACAGGATCGACAGGCCGACCCAGACCGACAGCCATTTCTCGAACGGACCAAGCGGCGACGCCGCCGCAGACTGAGCGGGGCCGGCCGTCATGATGCCGCTCCGGTCCGGCCGATTTCATCGAGACGGTGCTGCAGGCTCATCCGGTCGATGCTTTCCATCGGCAGCGACAGGAAGATCGAGATCCGGTTGTTCAATTGACGGAAGGCTTCAAGGAAGGCCGCGCGGCGTTCCGCTTCGCTGCCCGTCGCGGCGGCCGGATCGGGCACACCCCAATGCGCGGTCATGGGCTGGCCCGGCCAGACGGGACAGGATTCCGCGGCCGCGCTGTCACAGACCGTAAAGACGAAATCGAATTCGGGGCCATCCAGGCCGGCGAACTCGTCCCAGCTCTTCGAACGGTATTCCGCGGCCGGGAATTTCAGCGCGCGAAGCGTATCAAGCGTGAGGGGATGAACCTCACCCTTCGGCTGGCTGCCGGCGCTATACGCCTTGAACCGGCCCGCCCCCTGCTTGTTGAGGATCGCCTCGGCCAGAACCGACCGCGCCGAATTTCCGGTACACAGGAACAGGACGTTCCGTACCTTCGCCTCGGTCATGGGACTATCCGCAACACGGCGCATCGGCAGCGCGTTCGGTTTTGGGCGGACAGCACACGCCCTGAGGCGTCTGGTCGTCAAGGATCGCCGCGGCCGCGTTGGCCACCTGGACGCGGTCGCCATAAACGGTCGACTCGCCCGTGGTCAGAAACGCTTCCCACAGCACACCGTCGGGATCGGCCACCCAGCCTTTCTCCGACTTCGCATAGCAACAGGTCGTCTTTCCCTCTTCGAGGAAGGGCTGACCCGCTTCGTGGATCCGGCCATAGACTTCGGACAGCTCGGCTTCGGTCTCGACCTGAAGCCCGACATGCTCAATGCCCGTCTTCGCACCCTCGTGAACGGAGATTGCGAAATTCACCCGCGGGTCGTCGAGCATCCATTTCGCATAATCGCCCTTCCGGACGGTGGGTTCTGAACCGAACAGGTGTGAGTAGAACGCAATGCTGCGTTCCAGATCCTGAACCGACAGATGCATGTGCATGCGTTTCATCGGCATTGTCCTTTTGTGGTTTCGATAGTGGGGAGACAGGCCTGTCCCTGGCAGCAATCCTTCAACAGGTAGCTGACAAGCCCTTCCATTGTGGCGAGACGCGCCCGGTAGACGACCGACCGCCCTTCGCGGCGCGATACCGCCAGCCCCGCATTCACCAGAATGGCGAGGTGGGTGGACATCGTGTTCTGCGGCACGGACAGATGGCGGGCGATCTCGCCAGCCGGCAATCCCTCCGGCTCGTGCCGGACAAGCGTCCGGAAAGCCTCAAGCCGGGTTTCCTGTGAGAGAGCGCCAAGCGCCTCGATCGCATTTAATGTTTCCATAATTCTCGATATATCGAAATTTATGGAGATGACAAGAGGCTGGCTGCTGGTGCCGCTGCGTCTTGCCGCCGGAATCGAAAACGCCCTCCCCGGTTTCGGGAAGGGCGTTCTGCGGCCGCCGATGGGCGGCGATCGGTGTCCGTCGCGCCGGACTATTCGTCCGCGGACGCATCCATTTCGGCCATGCGGGCGCGATCGGCGGCGCCACGGGCTTCCGGATCGCGGTCAACGAGCTCGATCACGGCCAGGGCGGCATTGTCGCCATGGCGGAAACCGGCCTTCAGCACGCGCGTATAGCCGCCATTGCGCTCGGCGTAGCGCGGGCCAAGCGTTTCGAACAGCTTGGCGACCTGCGCCGTGTCGCGAACCTTGGAAATGGCCTGACGGCGGGCATGGAGGTCACCGCGCTTCGCGAGCGTGATGAGCTTGTCCATGATCGGCTTCAGTTCCTTGGCCTTCGGCAAGGTGGTGACGATCTGCTCGTGCTCGATCAGCGACGCGGCCATGTTGGCGAACATGGCGTGACGGTGAGACGTGGTGCGGCCGAGCTTGCGATGGGCGACGCCGTGACGCATGGCGAATACTCCTGATGGTCCGAACTACCGGGTCCTCGCGGACGCGGGATCAGACGTGTTCCTCAAAACGTTTGGCGAGCTCTTCGATGTTCTCCGGCGGCCAGTTCGGCGCTTCCATACCCAGGTGGAGACCCATCTGGGCGAGAACTTCCTTGATCTCGTTGAGCGACTTGCGGCCGAAGTTCGGGGTGCGGAGCATTTCCGCCTCGGACTTCTGGATCAGGTCGCCGATATAGACGATGTTGTCGTTCTTCAGGCAGTTGGCCGAACGGACCGACAGTTCGAGCTCGTCCACCTTCTTCAGCAGCGCCGGATTGAAGTCCAGCTCCGGACGGTCGTCCTCGGCGGTCCGCTTCTCGACGGCTTCCTCGAAGTTGATGAAGATCTGGAACTGGTCCTGCAGGATGCGCGCGGCATAGGCCACGGCATCTTCCGGCTTGATCGTGCCGTTGGTTTCGACGTCCAGGATCAGCTTGTCATAGTCCAGCACCTGGCCTTCGCGGGTGTTTTCCACGCGGTAGGCGACGCGCTTGACCGGGCTGTAGAGCGAGTCGACGGCAATGAGGCCGATCGGCGCGTCTTCCGGACGGTTGCGCTCGGCCGGGACATAGCCCTTGCCGGTGTTGACGGTCAGCACGAAGCGGACTTCGGCACCCTCGTCGAGCGTGCAGATCACGTGGTCCTTGTTGACCACTTCGATGTCCGCCGTCTCTTCGATGTCGCCGGCGGTCACTTCGCCCGGACCCGACTTGCGCAGAACGACGCGCTTCGGGCCTTCGCCATGCATGCGCAGGGCGACCTGCTTGATATTCAGGACGATGTCCGTGACGTCTTCGCGGACGCCCGGAATCGACGAGAATTCGTGCACGACACCATCGATCTGCAGCGCGGTGACGGCCGCGCCCTGCAGCGACGACAGCAGCACGCGGCGCAGCGCGTTACCGAGCGTCATGCCGAAACCGCGCTCCAGCGGTTCCGCGACGATCGTCGCGTTCCGTTCCGGGTTGTGGCCCGACTTCACTTCGGGCTTCATCGGACGGATCAGCTCTTGCCAATTCTTCTCGATCACGGGTCTTGCCTCTCTCTCGCGCGCGGTGACGGGCCCTGCCCGCTCGCGCGATGTAATCCGGTCGCCAACGGACCGCGCGTGGCGCGGTCCCCTGGAGATACTAGACGCGGCGGCGCTTCGGCGGACGGCAGCCATTGTGCGGGATCGGCGTGACGTCGCGAATCGTCGTCAGCGTGAACCCGATGGACTGCAGCGCACGCAGCGCGGACTCGCGGCCCGAACCCGGACCGGACACGTTCACTTCCAGCGTCTTCATGCCGTGGTCCATCGCCTTGCGGCCGGCCTGCTCGGCGGCGATCTGCGCGGCGTACGGGGTCGACTTGCGCGAACCCTTGAACCCGTTGGCACCCGCGGACGACCAGGAAATCGTATTCCCCTGGGCATCCGAAATGGTGATCATCGTGTTGTTGAAGCTGGCGTTCACATGCGCGACGCCGGAAATGATATTCTTCCGTTCGCGCTTGCGGACTTTTTGCGGTTCTTTAGCCATCTCAGCCCTCAGCCTTACTTCTTCTTGCCGGCGATCGGTTTCGCCGGGCCCTTGCGGGTGCGCGCATTGGTGTGCGTGCGCTGACCGCGGACCGGCAGACCCCGGCGATGACGCAGACCACGGTAGTTACCGAGGTCCATAAGCCGCTTGATGTTGACCGCGACTTCACGGCGCAGATCGCCCTCGACCATGTAGTCACGGTCGATGGTTTCGCGGATCTGCAGAACTTCCGCATCCGTCAGGTCGTTGACACGGCGGTCCGAAGCGATGCCGACCTTTTCACAGATCTCTTTCGCTTTGGCGGGACCAATGCCGTGGATATAGCGCAGTGCGATTTCCACGCGCTTGTTCGTCGGAATATTGACGCCGGCGATGCGGGCCACGATGCTCTCCTTACCTTGGTCGCGCCAATCACGGGTCAGGCCCTTGCCCGGTTCCCACTGGTGGGAGCCGGCCGCGTGCCGCCCGTTTCGCGAAGGGCGCTATCTATAGTCTCGACCCTCGTCCCGTCAACCGGGACGACAGCCAGTTTTCAACCTTTATCCAGCACGCGGGAAATGGCGCCTGCCACTTCGTCCATCGTGCCCATTCCATTGACCTCGCGCACAATCCCCTTTTCTTCGTAGTAGGGGATGAGCGGCGCGGTCTGTGCGTTGTAGACGGCGAGCCGCGTACGGATCACCTCGGGCGTATCGTCCGGGCGATTCTCCTGCTCGGCCCGGCGCACCACGCGCTGGACCAGCTCGTCCTCATCGACGGTCAGGCGGATGACCACATCCACCTTCGCGCCCCGGCTTTGCAGAAGCCGGTCGAGCGCTTCGGCCTGGGCGACCGTGCGCGGGAAGCCGTCGAAGATCGCACCGCCCGCGGCCTCGGCCTCGGGAAGGCGCTCTTCGATCAGCGCGATGACGATCTCGTCGGAAACAAGTTCGCCGCGATCCATGATGCCCGCGACCCGCTGGCCGAGTTCCGATCCGGACGACTTGGCCGCGCGCAGCATGTCACCGGTCGAGAGCTGGACCCAGCCCCGTTCCGCCACGATACGCTTGGCTTGCGTGCCCTTGCCGCAGCCCGGAGGTCCGAACAGGACGAGGTTCATCGACGCCGTCCCCGCAGCTTGGTCTTCTTGATCAGGCCCTCATACTGGTGTGCCAGCAGGTGGGACTGGATCTGGCCGACCGTGTCGAGCGTCACCGACACCACGATCAGGATCGACGTGCCGCCGAGTGCGAACGTCACCGCCGACGCCGGGCCGCGAATGAATTCCGGCACCAGGCAGACGATGGTCAGGTAGATCGCACCGATCACGGTCAGACGCGACAGGACGTAGTCGAGATATTCCGCGGTCCGCTTGCCCGGACGGATGCCCGGCAGGAAGCCGCCATACTTGCGCAGATTGTCGGCCGTATCTTCCGGATTGAAGACGATCGACGTGTAAAAGAAGGTGAAGAAGATGATCAGCGCGGCATAGAGAATGAGGAAGGCCGGCTGACCACGGCCGAGCACCGCCGCCATCGTCTGCAGCCATTCGATATTCGTCTGCGAGGCAAAGCTCGCAATCGTCGCCGGCAGAAGCAGCAGCGAGGTCGCGAAGATCGCCGGGATCACGCCCGCCGTGTTCAGCTTCAGCGGCAGGAAGGAGGTTTCGCCCCCGACCATGCGCGAGCCCATCTGGCGCTTGGGATACTGCACGAGGATCCGGCGCTGCGAACGCTCGATGAAGACGACGAAGATGACGGTGGCGATCATCAGCGCGAGGATCAGGAAGGCCGTGCCGGCCCCGATCGCGCCCTGCTCCGCCTGCTGCAGGAGACCGAACAGCGTGCCCGGCAGCACGGTGATGATGCCGGTGAAGATGATCAGCGACACGCCATTGCCGACGCCGCGCGCAGTGATCTGCTCGCCCATCCACAGGAGGAGCATGGTGCCGCCGACGAAGGTTGTGACCGTCGTGACGACAAAGAACATTCCAGGCTCAAGCGCGATCGTCGCACCGGTCGACGGATCCGGACGGATCATCGAAAGCGCGATCGCCAGCCCCTGCGCCGCTGCCAGGAAGACCGTCAGATAGCGCGAATACTGGTTGATCTGCTTGCGGCCGGCCTCGCCGCCTTCCTTCTTCAGCTTCTCCAGCGACGGGATCGTCGCGGCCATCAGCTGCATGATGATGGACGCGGAGATGTAGGGCATCACGTTGAGCGCGAAGATCGCCATGCGCTCCACGGCACCGCCCGCGAAGATGTTCACCATCCCGAGGATGCCGTTATTGCCCCCGAGCTGGTTCTGGAAGACGGACGCGTACTGGACCGGGTCGATGCCCGGCACCGGGATGTAGGTGCCGATGCGATAGGCCACCAGGATACCCAGGGTGAACAGGATACGCTTCTGCAGCTCCTTCGCCTTGGCGAAGGATCCGAGATTGATGTTCTGCGCAAGCTGTTCAGCAGCGGATGCCATGATGTCCCCTCAGGAAGCGGCTTCGACCCAGTAACCCGGCCTTGGCCTACTCCGCGGCCTCGGTCCGCGCCGGCGCGTTGATCGTCACCGATCCGCCAGCCTTCTCGACCGCTTCGACCGCCGCCTTGGAGGCGCCCGCCACGGTGATCTGGACTTTGGTCTTCAGCTCGCCTTTCGCAAGGAGGCGCAGACCGTCATGTGCACGACGGAGAACACCGGCCTCGACCAGGGACGCCGCGTCGATCGCCTTCTTGGCGTCGATCGTCTTGGCGTCGATCGCCTTCTGGAGACGGCCGAGATTGATCTCGGCGAACTTCAGACGGTTCGGCTTGTTGAAGCCGCGCTTCGGCAGGCGCATGTGGAGCGGCATCTGACCGCCCTCGAAGCCCTTGATCGCGACGCCGGAACGGGCCTTCTGACCCTTCACGCCGCGGCCGCCAGTCTTGCCCTTGCCCGAACCGATGCCGCGTCCAACGCGCATCCGGTTCTTCGTGGCGCCCTCGTTATCGCGCAAATCATTGAGACGCATATCGTTTTCCTCCAAAGGAAGCGGACCCGGAAACCGGGTCCTATCCTTCGATCACTGTCACCATGTGGGCCACTTTGGCGATCATGCCGCGGATGGCCGGGGTGTCTTCGAGTTCTTTTTCCTTGCCGATGCGGCCGAGGCCGAGACCGGTGAGGATTTTCCGCTGGACGTCCGGGCGGCGGATGGCGCTTCCCGTCTGACGAACGCGGATCGTGGTTTTCTTCGCGGCCATGGTCCTACTGAGCCTCGATCGCTTCCGGAGCCGAAGCACCGTCATTGCGGCGGGCGACGATGTCGCCAACCTTCAGACCGCGCTTGGCGGCAACCGAACGCGGGCTGCGCTGACGCTTCAGGGCGTCAAACGTGGCCCGGATCATGTTGTACGGGTTCGACGTGCCGGTCGACTTCGCTACGACGTCCTGGACGCCGAGCGTTTCGAGAACGGCGCGCATCGGACCGCCGGCGATCACGCCCGTGCCCGGAGGGGCAGCGCGCAGGATCACCTTGCCGGCGCCGTGACGGCCCGGGGTGTCGAGGTGCAGCGTACGGCCTTCGCGCAGCGGAACGCGGATCATCGACTTCTTGGCTTCGTCGGTCGCCTTGCGGATCGCTTCCGGCACTTCGCGGGCCTTGCCCTGACCGAAGCCGACGCGGCCCTTCTGGTCACCGACGATGACGAGCGCGGCGAACTGGAAGTTCCGGCCGCCCTTCACCGTCTTCGCGACGCGGTTGATGTGGACTAGCTTGTCGACGAGTTCGTCGGCCTGCTCCTCGCGATCCCGGCCGCGATTGCGGCCGCCACGGCCGCGGTTTTCTTCATTGCGTGCCATTGGTCGCTCCCTAGAAATTCAGACCGCCCTCGCGAGCGGCATCGGCGAGCGCCTTGACGCGCCCGTGAAAGATGTAGCCGCCGCGATCGAAGACGACGTCCTTGACGCCCGCCTTCACCGCACGCTCGGCCAGACGCTTGCCGACTTCCGACGCGCCATCGATCGTCGCGCCCTTGGCGGAATTGTCCTTCTCCACGGTGGAGGCGGACGCCAGCGTCTTGCCGTCCAGATCGTCGATGATCTGGGCGTAGATGTGCTTCGAGGAACGGAAGACCGACAGACGCGGGCGACCGTTCGCGACCTTGCGGAGGCGCGAGCGGTTGCGTTGCTCGCGGCGCAGGTGCTGGTGGTGAGTGCTCTTCATGGCCCGGCCTACTTCTTCTTGCCTTCCTTGCGGCGGATGTATTCGCCCTGGTAGCGCACGCCCTTGCCCTTGTAGGGCTCCGGCGAACGGAACCGGCGGATTTCCGCGGCAACCTGACCGACTTGCTGCTTGTCGGCCCCGGTAATGATGATTTCCGTCGGTTTCGGCGTGGCGATCTGGATGCCTTGCGGCGCCTTGTAGATCACGTCGTGGCTGAAACCGAGTGCCAGCTTCAGGTCGTTGCCCTGCATGGCGGCGCGGTAACCGACGCCTTCCAGTTCGAGCGTCCGGGTAAAGCCTTCCGTCACACCGTGAACGAGGTTGGCAACGAGCGCGCGGCTCATGCCCCACATCGCACGGGAGCGCTTGGACTCGTCCTTCGGCGTGATCTGGATGCCTTCATCGCCCTTGGAGGCGCTGACATCGTCAACCAGGGTCAGACCGAGCGTGCCCTTCGGCCCCTTCACGGACAGGTCCTGTCCGTTCAGGTTGACCTCGACGCCCGACGGGATGGCAACCGGCAGTTTTCCGATACGCGACATATCCGGCTCCCGTTAGCTGATGTGGCAGAGGATCTCGCCACCGACGTTGTTCTCGCGCGCGGTCGCATCGCTCATCACACCCTTCGGCGTGGAGACGATGGCGATGCCGAGCCCGTTCGCAACAAGCGGCAGGTCCTTCACCTTGGAATACACACGGCGGCCCGGCTTGGAGACACGGCGGATTTCGCCGATCACGGACTCACCTTCGAAATACTTCAGCTCGATCTCGAACTCGCGCTTGCCGTCGGCATGCTCCACGGCGGCGTAGCCGCGGATGTAGCCTTCCGACTGAAGCACGTCGAGCACGCGGCGGCGGAGTTCCGACGCCGGCGTGGTGACCGTCCGCTTGTTGCGCATCAGCGCATTGCGGATACGGGTCAGCATATCGCCGAGAGGATCGTTCATCGACATGGCTCAATCTCTCCCGGTTACCAGCTCGACTTGACCATGCCGGGAACCATCCCGTTATTGGCCAGTTCGCGCAGCGCGATACGCGACATCTTCAGCTTGCGATAGAACGCACGCGGACGACCCGTCACCTCGCAACGGTTCCGCACCCGGTTCGGGGCGGAGTTGCGGGGCAGATCGGCCAGCTTCAGCTGGGCCGCAAAGCGTTCCTCGACCGGCCGGTCGGTATCACGCGCAATCGCCTTCAGTTCGGCACGCTTCGCCGCGTAGCGCTTGGCGAGAGCCTGGCGCTTGCGGTTACGTTCGATGGCACTTGTCTTCGCCATTTAATTCCTCCTGCGCGCGGGCCCACCACGGACCCGCCCACCTGTTGCGTTAGCTCGAAAACGGGAAATCGAGCTCGGCCAACAGGGCCTTCGCTTCTTCGTCCGTCTTCGCGGTCGTACAGACCACGATGTCCATCCCGCGAACCTTCTCGACCTTGTCGTAGTCGATCTCCGGGAAAACGATGTGCTCCTTCAGGCCCATGGCAAAGTTGCCACGGCCGTCGAAGCTCTTTGCATTCAGGCCGCGGAAGTCGCGAACGCGCGGCAGCGCGATCGTGACCAGGCGGTCCATGAATTCCCACATGCGGTCTTGCCGCAGCGTGACCTTGACGCCGATCGCCATGTCTTCGCGCAGCTTGAAGCCGGCGATGGACGTGCGGGCGATCGTCTTGATCGGCTTCTGACCCGCGATGCGCTGAAGGTCTTCGAACGCACCCTGGATCTTCTTGGAGTCCTGCGTGGCCTCACCGACACCCATATTGATGACGATCTTGGTCACCCGCGGGACTTCCATCGGGTTCTTGTAGCCGAACTTTTCCTTCATCTGGGCGACGATTTGCGCGTTGTAGCGCTCGCGCAGACGCGGCGTGTATTCCTTGACGTCAGCCATCGATGACCTCACCGGACTTCCGGGCCACCCGCACCTTCTTGCCGTCCTTCAGCGTCGTGAAACCGACGCGCGTGGGCTCACCCGACTTGGGGTCGGTCAGCGCCACGTTGGAGACGTGGATGGGGGCTTCCTTCGTTTCAATGCCGCCGGCCGACTGCTGGGTCGGACGATTGTGGCGCTTCACCATGTTCACCCCGGAGACGAGGACGCGGTTTTCCGCCGTCATCACCTTCAGGACTTCACCGGACTTGCCCTTGTCGCGGCCGGTGAGAACGACGACCTTGTCGCCCTTCTTGATCTTCGCAGCCATGACTACAGAACCTCCGGAGCCAGCGAGACGATCTTCATGTGCTTCTTGGCGCGCAGTTCACGGGGAACCGGGCCGAAGATGCGCGTGCCGACCGGCTCGCCATTGTTGTTGATCAGGACCGCCGCATTCGAATCGAAGCGGATGACCGAACCGTCCTTGCGCTTGATGTCCTTGCGGACGCGCACGACGATGGCCTTGCGGACCTCGCCCTTTTTCACGCGACCCCGGGGGATCGCTTCCTTGACGGACACGACAATCGTGTCGCCGACGTGGGCATAACGGCGCTTGGCACCGCCAAGCACTTTGATGCATTGCACGCGGCGGGCGCCGGAATTGTCGGCCACGTCCAGATTGGATTGCATCTGGATCATTGCGTTTCTCCCTTACGGAGCGTCGTCACGAAGGCCCTCAGGCTTCCGTGGCGACGACCTCCCACCGCTTGAGCTTCGACTTCGGGGGGCATTCCTGGATCTGGACCCGGTCGCCCACCTTGAAATTGTTCTTCTCGTCGTGCGCGTGATAGCGCTTGGACCGGCGCACCGTCTTGCGAAGCAGCGGGTGCAGGTAGGTCCGCTCGATGCGGACCACCACGGTCTTGTCGCCCTTGTCGCTGACCACGACGCCTTGCAGAATTCGCTTCGGCATCGCCTAGCTCCCTTTCTTCGCTTGCGCGGCGCGCTCGGTCTGGGCCGTCTTGACGCGCGCAATCGTGCGGCGCACCTGACGGATCCGCGCCGTGTTTTCCAGCTGGCCCGAGGCCCCCTGGAAGCGCAGGTTGAACTGTTCCTTCTTCAGCTTCAGGAGTTCGTCCTTCAGCTGATCGTCCGTCATTCCGCGGATATCGGCGGTATTCATCGAACTCACTCCTTACTCGCCGATCCGGGAGACGATCTTGGTCTTGACCGGCAGTTTGGCGGCGCCGAGCGAAAGCGCTTCACGCGCCACCGCATCCGGCACACCGTCGATCTCGAACATGATCCGGCCCGGCTTGACCCTGGCCACCCAGAACTCGGGCGAACCCTTGCCCTTACCCATCCGGACTTCGGTCGGCTTCTTCGAAACCGGCACATCCGGGAAGATACGGATCCACACCCGGCCAGCCCGCTTCATGTGGCGGGTGACGGCGCGGCGGGCCGCTTCGATCTGGCGGGCGGTGACGCGTTCCGGTTCCATGGCCTTGAGGCCATAGGAGCCGAAGTTCAGCGAAAAGCCACCCTTGGCCAGTCCGTGGATCCGGCCCTTGTGCTGTTTGCGGAACTTTGTGCGCTTCGGCTGCAACATAACGTGTCTCGTCCCTTACGCGGCGCGGCTGCCCGAACGGGCACGCTGCTCGCCGGATTCCTGCAGGCGGCGTTCCTGGGCCAGCGGATCGTGCTCCAGGATCTCACCCTTGTAGATCCAGACCTTGATACCGATGATGCCCATCGCCGTTTCGGCTTCGGCCGTGCCGTAGTCGATGTCGGCGCGCAGCGTGTGCAGCGGCACCGAACCTTCGCTGTACTGCTCGGTCCGCGCGATTTCCGCGCCGCCCAGACGGCCGGCACAGATGATCTTGCAGCCCTTGGCACCCATGCGCATCGCGGTCTGCATCGAACGCTTCATCGCACGGCGGAAAGCCACGCGGCGCTCGAGCTGTTGCGCGATCGACTCGGCGACCAGATTGGCGTCGATTTCCGGCTTCCGCACCTCGACGAGGTTGAGGAAGACCTCTCCGCCAACGATCTTCGAGAGCTCCTTGCGGAGCACTTCAATATCGGCGCCCTTCTTGCCGATCACCACGCCCGGACGGGCGGTGTGAACGGTCACCGTGCACTTCTTGTGCGGGCGCTCGATGATGATCTTCGAGACCGAGGCGTTCTTCAGGCGCTTCTTCAGGTGCTTGCGGATCTTCAGATCCTCATGCAGCAGGTCGGCGTATTCGCCCGTGTTCGCGTACCAGCGCGAATCCCAGGTGCGGTTGATGCCGAGCCGAAGCCCGATCGGATTAACCTTCTGACCCATCAGGCGGCCTCCTCGACTTCGCGAACCACGATGGTGAGTTCGGAGAACGGCTTCATGATCTTGGCGGCGCGGCCACGGGCGCGGGCGCGCCAGCGCTTCATCACCAGATTCTTGCCGACATAGGCCTCGGCAACGACCAGCGAGTCGATGTCGAGGTTGTGGTTGTTCTCCGCATTCGCGATCGCGGACTGCAGCACCTTGCGGACATCGCCGGCGATACGCTTGCGTGAGAATTCGAGCTCGGCCAGAGCCTTCTCGACCTTCTTGCCGCGGATCATGGCGGCGACCAGGTTCAGCTTTTGCGGGCTGATCCGGATCATCGTCAGCTTGGCACGCGCCTCGTTGTCGGCGACGCGGCGGGAATTGGCGGTCTTGCCCATCTCGCTACCTCTTCGACTTCTTGTCGGCCGCGTGACCGTAATAGGTCCGCGTCGGCGCGAATTCGCCGAGCTTGTGACCGACCATTTCTTCGGACACGAGCACGGGAATGAACTTGTTGCCGTTGTGGACCTGGAAGGTCAGACCCACGAATTGCGGCATGATCGTCGAGCGGCGCGACCAGGTCTTGATCGGCTTCTTGCGGCCTTCGGCGTGCGACGCCTCGGCCTTCTTCAGGAGGTATCCGTCTACGAACGGACCTTTCCAGACTGAACGCGGCATGTTCGCGCTCCCTACCGTTTCTTCCGCTCGTGACGCGAGCGGATGATGAATTTATCGGTCGCCTTGTTGCGGCGGGTCTTGCGGCCCTTGGTGGGCTTGCCCCACGGCGTGACCGGGTGGCGGCCACCCGAGGTACGGCCTTCGCCGCCACCGTGCGGGTGGTCGATCGGGTTCATCACCACGCCGCGAACCGAAGGACGGCGGCCAAGGTGACGATTACGACCGGCCTTGCCGAGATTCTGGTTCATGTGGTCCGGGTTGGACACCGCACCGACCGTGGCAAAGCAGTTTTCCGGGATCGCACGAAGCTCACCCGACATGAGGCGGACCTGGGCGATACCGGCGTCGCGGCCGACCAGCTGGGCATAAGAGCCCGCCGAACGCGCAATCTGGCCACCCTTTTCCGGCTTCATCTCCAGGTTATGGATGATGGTGCCGATCGGCATCGACTTCAGCATCATGGCATTGCCCGGCTTCACGTCGACGCGGTCGCCCGCAATGACTTCGTCGCCGACGGCCAGACGCTGCGGAGCCAGGATGTAGCTCTTCTCGCCATCCGCATACTCGATGAGCGCGATGAAGGCGGTGCGGTTCGGGTCGTATTCCAGGCGCAGCACCGTCGCCGCGACGTCGAGCTTGCGGCGCTTGAAGTCGATCTTGCGGTACGACTTCTTGGCACCGCCGCCCATACGGCGGGAGGTGATACGGCCCTTGTTGTT
Source organism: Hyphobacterium sp. SN044 (assembly GCF_021864465.1). GTDB lineage: Bacteria > Pseudomonadota > Alphaproteobacteria > Caulobacterales > Maricaulaceae > Hyphobacterium. The sequence continues at coordinate 256,989 of NZ_JAKKUV010000003.1, read as the reverse complement.
CCGGCCGCCGGTCTTGTTCAGACCTTCGGTCAGGCTCTTCTCCGGCGCGCCCTTGTGAAGGCCCGTCCTGTCGACCAGCACCAGGGCGCGGCGGCCCGGCGAGGTCGGTTTGAATGTCTTGAGCGCCATGGTCTTACAGCCCCGTGGTCACGTCGATGGAGTCGCCCTCGGCGAGGGTGATCACCGCTTTCTTCTCGTCGCTCCGGCGGCCCTTGATGCCGCGGAAGCGCTTCGTCTTGCCCTTGGTCACGAGCGTGTTGACCGCCGTCACCTTGACATTGAACAGCGCCTCGATCGCGTCCTTGATCTCGGTCTTGGTGGCCGAGAGCGGAACGTGGAAGACCACCTTCCCGTCTTCGGACAGGAGGGTCGACTTCTCGGTGATCACCGGCGCCAGGATGGCGTCGTAGTGCTTCGCCGACGCTTTCGTCTTCGTCGCCATTACGCGGCCTCCCCTGCGCCGAGACGCGCATGGATCTTCTCGACCGCGGCCTTTGTCAGAACCAGCTGGTCGTGCTTCAGGACGTCGTAGACGTTCAGGCCCTGCGCGGGCAGCACGTCGACGTGCGGAACGTTGCGGGTCGCCAGCGAGAAGTTCGCGTCGACCGCGTCACCGTCGATGATCAGCGCGTTGGTCAGGCCAAGCTTGGCGAGCGCGTCACGCGCGGCCTTGGTCTTGGCGTCCTTCATCGCCGCGTCTTCGATCACGAAGAGCGACTTCGAACCGGCCTTCGACGACAGGGCGTGCTTCAGGGCCAGCGCACGAACCTTCTTGGGAAGCTCGTGAGCGTGGCTGCGCACGCGCGGTCCGTGGGCCTTGCCGCCGCCGACGAAGATCGGGGCCGAGCGCGCACCGTGACGCGCACCGCCGCCGCCCTTCTGACGGCCGTACTTCTTCTTGGTGATGTTGATCTCACCGCGCTCCTTGGCCTTGTGCGTGCCCTGCTGGCGGCGCGCAAGCTGCCAGCGGACGGCGCGCTGGAGGAGGTCGGCCCGGATGTCGGCGATCCCGAAGATCGCGTCGTCCAGCTCGACATCACCAGCAGCCTTGGCCGCGAGCGTCTTCACTTCGACCTTCATGACTTCGATTCCTCTTCACCGGCCTCGGCCTGGACCTCGGCAGCGGCCACTTCAGCCGGAGCTTCGGCGTCCGCCGGGGCTTCGGTTTCCGGGGCGGCTTCCTTCGCCGGCGCATTCTTCTCGTCGAGCGTGCGGAACTTGCCCGGCAGCGGCAGATCATCCGCCTTCACACCCTTGACCGCGTCGCGCACTTCAACCCAGCCGCCGTTCGGGCCCGGGACCGCTCCGCGAACCAGGATCACGCCGCGCTCGACATCAACGCGCACGATTTCGAGGTTCTGCGTGGTCACGCGCTCGACACCGTAGTGACCGGCCATCTTCTTGCCCTTGAACACCTTGCCGGGGTCCTGGCACTGACCGATGGAGCCGTGCGAGCGGTGCGAGACCGACACGCCGTGCGAGGCCCGCAGACCGCCGAAATTCCAGCGCTTCATGGCGCCGGTGAAACCGCGTCCGATCGACTTCGCGGCGACGTCCACCTTCTGGCCCGGAACAAAGTGGTCCGCGGTCAGCTCGGCGCCGGCCGGGATCAGATTGTCTTCCGAGACGCGGAACTCGACCAGCTTCTTGCGCGGGGCGACCTGCGCCTTCGCGAAGTGGCCGCGCATCGCCTTGGAGGTGCGCTTCGCCTTGGCCGCGCCGGCGCCCAGTTGCAGCGCGACATAACCGTCGACGTCCTGCGTACGCTGAGCGACGACCTGACAGCCGTCCATGTGGAGCACGGTCACCGGAACGTGGGCGCCGTCTTCGGCGAACACGCGGGTCATGCCCATCTTCTTTGCAATAATGCCAGTGCGCATGGCTCTACGCTCCCAGCTTGATCTCGACGTCCACACCAGCGGACAGGTCGAGCTTCATCAGCGCGTCAACCGTCTGCGGGGTGGGGTCCACGATATCCAGCATCCGCTTGTGAGTGCGGATTTCGAATTGCTCACGCGACTTCTTGTCGACGTGCGGCGACCGGTTCACCGTGAAGCGCTCGATGCGCGTCGGCAGCGGAATCGGGCCGCGCACGGTCGCACCGGTACGCTTCGCCGTTGAAACGATCTCGCGCGTCGAATTATCGAGGACGCGATGATCAAATGCCTTCAGGCGGATGCGAATGCTCTGTTCCATAGTCCGATCCCGGTCTTTCCTCAGATGCGAAAGGGCGGCGCCAATTTTAAGGCCGGCGCCGCCCCTCGCCTGATCTTGTCCGCCTAGTCGATGATTTTCGCGACGACGCCGGCGCCGACGGTGCGGCCGCCTTCACGGATGGCGAAGCGCAGGCCCTGGTCCATGGCGATCGGGGTGATCAGCTCGACATGGATTTCCACATTGTCGCCCGGCATCACCATCTCGGTGCCCTCTTTCAGGGACACCACACCCGTCACGTCCGTCGTGCGGAAGTAGAACTGCGGGCGGTAGTTGGTGAAGAACGGCGTGTGACGGCCACCCTCTTCCTTCGTCAGGATGTAGGCTTCCGCCTCGAACTTCGCGTGCGGCTTGATCGAGCCCGGCTTGGCCAGAACCTGGCCGCGCTCGACGCCCGTACGGTCGATGCCGCGCAGGAGAACGCCGACATTGTCGCCCGCCTGGCCCTGGTCGAGCAGCTTGCGGAACATCTCAACGCCCGTGCAGGTCGTCTTCACGGTGTCGCGGATGCCGACGATCTCGATTTCCTCGCCGACCTTCACGATGCCGCGTTCCACACGGCCCGTCACAACGGTGCCGCGGCCCGAGATCGAGAACACATCCTCGATCGGCATCAGGAAGGGCTGGTCGATCGGACGTTCCGGCGTCGGGATGTACTCGTCCACCGCCGCCATCAGTTCCTTGATCTTCTCTTCGCCGATCTCCGGGTTGTTGCCCTCGAGCGCGGCCAGAGCCGAACCCGCGATGATCGGAATGTCGTCGCCCGGGAAGTCGTAGGACGACAGAAGTTCGCGGACTTCCATCTCCACCAGCTCGAGAAGCTCGGGATCGTCCACCTGGTCGACCTTGTTCAGGAACACAACCAGCGCCGGAACGCCGACCTGGCGCGCCAGAAGGATGTGCTCGCGCGTCTGCGGCATCGGGCCGTCAGCCGCCGACACAACCAGGATCGCGCCGTCCATCTGCGCCGCACCCGTGATCATGTTCTTCACATAGTCGGCGTGACCGGGGCAGTCGACGTGCGCATAGTGACGGTTCTCCGTCTCGTATTCGACGTGCGCCGTCGAGATCGTGATGCCGCGCGCCTTCTCTTCCGGCGCCGCGTCAATCTGGTCGTAAGCCCGGAACTCGCCGAACTGCTTCGTGATCGCAGCCGTCAGCGTCGTCTTGCCGTGGTCAACGTGACCAATCGTACCGACGTTCGCGTGCGGCTTAGTGCGCTCAAACTTCTCCTTGCCCATCTCTCGATCTCCAGGCTGGTGTTTGTCCTAGGGCGATGATCGCTTACGCGATCTTCGCGATAACTTCCTGAGCCACGGCGCTCGGCACCGGCTCGTAGTGGTCGAACTGCATCGTGAACTGGGCGCGGCCCTGCGTAGAGGAGCGCAGCGCGTTCACGTAACCGAACATGTTGGCCAGCGGCACCATCGCATTCACGACGGTGGCAACGCCCCGCATCTCCTGGCCCTGGATCTGGCCACGGCGGGAGTTCAGGTCGCCGATGACCGAACCGGTGTACTCGTCCGGGGTCACAACCTCGACCTTCATGATCGGCTCGAGCAGCTTCACGTCGGCCTTGCCCTTCACTTCACGGAAGGCCGCGCGGGCAGCGATTTCGAACGCCAGCACGCTGGAGTCGACGTCGTGGTACTTGCCGTCGATCAGCGTCGCCTTGAAGTCGATCACCGGGAAGCCGGCAATGAGGCCGGAGTCCATGACCGACCGGATGCCCTTTTCGACGCCCGGAATGTATTCCTTCGGCACGTTGCCGCCGACGATCTTGGATTCGAACACGAAGCCCGAACCCGGCTCCAGCGGTTCGAAGATCATCTTCACTTCGGCGAACTGGCCCGAACCACCCGACTGCTTCTTGTGGGTGTAGGTGAGTTCCGCCGTGCGGCCGAGCGTCTCGCGGTAAGCCACCTGCGGCTGACCGATATTCGCCTCGACCTTGAATTCTCGCTTCAGGCGGTCGACGAGGATGTCGAGGTGAAGCTCGCCCATGCCCGCCATGATCGTCTGACCGGATTCTTCGTCGGTCTTCACGCGGAACGACGGGTCTTCGGCCGCCAGCTTGTTGAGGCCGATGCCGAGCTTTTCCTGGTCGGCCTTCGACTTCGGCTCGACGGCGATCTCGATCACCGGATCCGGGAATTCCATACGCTCCAGGATGACCGGCTTCATCGGGTCGCAAAGCGTGTCGCCCGTCGTGGTATCCTTCAGGCCCGCGATCGCGACAATGTCGCCCGCATAGGCTTCCTTGATGTCTTCACGCGAGTTGGCGTGCATCTGCAGCATGCGGCCGATGCGCTCCTTCTTCTCCTTCACGGTGTTCAGGAGGGAGATGCCGGTCTCGAGCTTGCCCGAATAGATGCGGCAGAAGGTCAGCGTGCCGACGAACGGGTCGTTCATGATCTTGAACGCCAGCATCGACAGCGGCTCGTCATCGCTCGACTTGCGGGTCGTGGCTTCTTCCGTCTTCGGATCGATGCCCTTGATCGGCGGGACTTCGACCGGGCTCGGCAGATAGTCGACAACGGCGTCGAGCAGCGGCTGAACACCCTTGTTCTTGAACGCCGAACCACACAGCACCGGGTGGAAGTCCAGATTGATCGTGCCCTTGCGGATCAGACGGATCATCGTCGCCTCGTCCGGCTCGTTGCCTTCGAGGAACTGCTCCATCACGTCATCGTCCTGCTCGACGATGATCTCGATCATTTCTTCGCGCGCGACCTGCGCAGCGTCCAGCAGGTCTGCCGGGATATCCTCGACCGTGTACTTCGCGCCGAGGGATTCGTCGTCCCACACAATGGCGCGCATGCGCAGCAGGTCGATCACGCCGCGCAGTTCGTTTTCCGAACCGATCGGCAGCTGAACGACGAGCGGCACGCAGCCCAGACGGTCCTTCATCATCTGGACGCAGCGGTCGAAATCGGCGCCGATCTTGTCCATCTTGTTGACGAAGAACATCCGCGGGACTTTGTACTTCTCGGCCTGGCGCCACACGGTTTCGGTCTGCGGCTCGACGCCGGCATTGGCGTCCAGCAGCGCAACCGCGCCGTCGAGCACGCGCAGCGAACGCTCGACTTCGATCGTGAAGTCGACGTGTCCGGGCGTGTCGATGATGTTCAGGCGCTTTTCTTTCCAGAAAGCGGTCGTCGCGGCAGACGTGATCGTGATGCCGCGCTCCTGCTCCTGCTCCATCCAGTCCATGGTGGCTGCGCCGTCATGGACTTCGCCGATCTTGTGGCTCTTACCGGTGTAGAACAGGACGCGCTCGGTCGTCGTCGTCTTGCCGGCATCGATGTGGGCCATGATGCCGAAGTTCCGGTAGTCCTCGATTTTGTGCGTGCGGGCCATGACGGTCAGTCCTTGGGGAGGATTTCTTGGGTTACCAGCGGTAGTGCGAGAAGGCGCGGTTGGCTTCGGCCATGCGGTGCGTGTCTTCACGCTTCTTCACAGCCGTGCCGCGGTTGGACGAAGCGTCCAGCAGTTCCGCGGCGAGACGCTCGCGCATCGTGTTTTCGTTGCGGGCGCGCGCAGCGGCGACCAGCCAGCGGATGGCCAGGGCCTTCTTGCGCTCGGCACGCACTTCGACGGGGACCTGATAGGTCGCACCGCCGACGCGGCGGGAACGAACCTCGACTTCCGGCGCGACATTGTCGAGCGCGTCGTGGAAGATGCGGACCGGCTCGCGCTTGGCCTTCTCCTCGACGAGGTCGAGCGCCCCGTAGACGATGGATTCGGCGGCGGATTTCTTGCCGTCATACATCAGGTAATTCATGAACTTCGTGAGATCGAGATCGCCATACTTGGCGTCCGGCAGGATCTCGCGTTTTTCGGCGCGGTGGCGACGGGACATAAGAGCCTCTCCTTACTTCGGACGCTTCGCGCCGTACTTCGAACGGCGCTGACGGCGATCCTTGACGCCCTGGGTATCCAGGACACCGCGCAGGATGTGATAACGAACGCCCGGAAGGTCCTTCACACGGCCGCCGCGGATAAGCACGACAGAGTGTTCCTGAAGGTTGTGGCCTTCACCGGGGATGTAGCTCACCACTTCGTACTGGTTCGTCAGGCGAACCTTCGCGACTTTACGAAGCGCCGAGTTCGGCTTCTTCGGCGTGGTGGTATAAACGCGCGTGCACACACCGCGGCGCTGCGGACAGGCCTGCAGGGCCGGCACCTTGTTGCGCTTCGGCTTGTCTTTCCGCGGCTTGCGGATGAGCTGGTTGATTGTCGGCATTACCGCCCTAACCCGTTCGTTGTTTGTGACGCCCCACGCACCATTACGGTCGCGAGACGCGAAATGACCGGCGCGCGAGAAGATCGCTTCCCCGCCCGCCGAGACACCATCGATGTTCAGTGTTTCCGGACGACGTATAACCACGTGTGGTTACGGCTCATCCCCGAAAAACAGGCGCGGAACCTAGTCTCGGACCCTGAACCAGTCAAGCGCCCGTAATAGTTTTTTCATGCGCCTTCTGCGGTCGGGCCCGGACCCCTGCCCGCACCTCGTGGAAGCGCATTGCACAAGGCAATCCACCTCCGGCCAGGACAGGAAAAAGGCCGCCGGCGAACCGGCGGCCCTGTCCTTCACTCAGACCCGGTATGCAGGGATCAGCTCTCGCTGCTCCCCGAATCCGATTCCGCGGCTTCCGCTTCGGCGGCTTCGGCGATCTCGGCGGGAAGTGCTTCCTCGCCGGTTTCGACCTCGGCCTGCCGTTCGGCCAGCATGACATTGTCGCGCTCGGTCGCGACCGACTGGTAGGAGCGCATCTGACCGCCCGTACCCGCCGGGATGAGACGACCGACGATGACGTTCTCCTTCAGGCCTTCGAGCATATCCACCTTGCCCTGGACAGCGGCCTCGGTGAGGACGCGGGTCGTCTCCTGGAAGGAGGCTGCCGAGATGAAGGAACGCGTCTGCAGCGATGCCTTCGTGATGCCGAGCAGCACAGGCTTGCCGGTCGCGGGCTTCTTGCCCTTCTCGGCTTCCAGCTTCTCGTTCATTTCGAGGAAGTCGAGCTTCTCGACCTGCTCGCCGGCCAGCCAGCCGGAGTCGCCCGGATCGGTGATCTCCATCTTCTGCAGCATCTGGCGCACGATCACTTCGATATGCTTGTCGTTGATCGGCACGCCCTGCAGCCGGTAGACCTCCTGGATCTCGGCCACGAGATAGTCGGCCAGCGCCTCGACACCCAGGATGGACAGGATGTCGTGCGGCGCGGGGTGACCGTCCAGAAGGTACTCGCCCTTCTGGATGATGTCGCCCTCCTGGACCGTCAGGTGCTTGCCCTTGGGCACCAGGTAATCGGCGCGAACTTCCGCATCCTCTTCCGACACGATGGCGATACGGCGCTTGTTCTTGTAGTCGCGGCCGAACTCGACCCGGCCGGTGATCTCCGCGATCACCGCGTGGTCCTTCGGACGGCGCGCTTCGAACAATTCCGCCACCCGCGGCAGGCCGCCGGTGATGTCGCGCGTCTTCGCGCCTTCGGTCGGGATACGGGAGATGATGTCGCCGGGGCGGACTTCATCGCCATCCTGAACCGAGAGAATGGCGCCCACCGCCAGCATGTAGCTGGCCGTCGACCCGTTCTGGAACTTGACCGGTTCGCCCTTCTCGTCCTCGACGACGACCATCGGCTGCAGGCTGGCGCCCTTCGGCGCGCTGCGCCAGTCGATGATCACCTTTGAGGCGATACCCGTGGCTTCGTCGGTCTCCTCCTTCACGGACACGCCGTCGATCACGTCGACAAAGCGGACCTTGCCGCCGGCCTCGGTGACGATCGGGGTCGTGTACGGGTCCCATTCCGCGAGACGCGTACCGCGCTTCGTGGTCTTGCCCTCATCGAGGAGCAGGCGGGCACCGTAAGGCAGCTTGTAGGATTCGAGCGAACGCCCGTCCTTGTCGACCACCTGAACCTGCATGTTGCGCGCCATGACGATGAAGACGCCGTCGGCATTCTTCACGGTCGAGCGGTTCACCAGGGCAATCTTGCCCTCGTGCGTGGCTTCCACGAAGGACTGTTCGGACACCTGCGCGGTACCGCCGATGTGGAAGGTCCGCATCGTCAGCTGCGTGCCCGGCTCACCGATCGATTGCGCCGCGATGACGCCGACCGCTTCGCCGTTGTTCACCTTCGTGCCACGGGCCAGGTCGCGGCCGTAACACGTGGCGCACACGCCGACGCGGGTTTCGCAGGTCAGCGGCGAACGCACCTTCACCGCGCGCACGCCGGCCGCTTCGATGGCGGCGATCATGTCCTCGTCGAGATAGGTGCCGGCTTCACAGACCACCTCGCCTTCCGGCGACTTGACCTGTTCCGCCGCGGAACGGCCGAGAATGCGCTGGCCGAGTGACACCACGACCTCACCACCGTCCACGACGGCCGTCAGGTTGATGCCGTCCGACGTGCCGCAATCGGGCTCGGAAACGATGCAGTCCTGCGCCACGTCCACGAGACGGCGGGTCAGGTAACCCGAGTTCGCGGTCTTCAGTGCGGTGTCGGCCAGGCCCTTACGGGCACCGTGGGTCGAGTTGAAGTACTCGAGAACGGTCAGGCCTTCCTTGAAGTTCGAGATGATCGGCGTCTCGATGATCTCGCCCGACGGCTTGGCCATGAGACCGCGCATGCCGGCGAGCTGCTTCATCTGGTTCTTCGAACCCCGTGCGCCGGAGTGAGCCATCATGTAGATGGAGTTCACCTCCGTGCGGCCTTCGCCGAGGGCATAAGGCTTGGAGACCTCTTCCATCATGGCGTCGGCGACGCGGTCGGTGCACTTCGCCCAGGCGTCGACCACCTTGTTGTACTTCTCGCCCTTCGTGATCAGGCCGTCGACATACTGCTGCTCGTATTCGGCGACGAGCTTGCGGGTGTCGTTGACCAGATCCGCCTTGGCTTCCGGGATGACCATGTCGTCCTTGCCGAAGGAGATGCCGGCCTTCGCGGCTTCCTTGAAGCCGAGCGCCATCATCCGGTCGGCGAAGATGACCGTCGCCTTCTGGCCGCAGTGCCGGTAGACCTCGTCGATCAGGAAGCCGATCTGCTTCTTGGTCATCAGCTCGTTGGCGATCTGCCACGGAAGCTTCGGGTGCTTCGGCAAGAGACTGATGATTTTCGCACGGCCAGGCGTGGTCTCGATCCGCGTGCGCAGCGGCTCACCGTCTTCGTCGACGGTCTCGTAGCGCATGTGGATTTTCGAATGCAGCGAGATGGCCCCAGAGTCGAGGGCGGCTTCCAGCTCGCCCATCGTCGCAACCGACGTGCCCTCACCGGGCTCGTTTTCCTTGTCGACCGACAGGTAGTAGAGGCCGAGCACGATATCCTGCGACGGCACGATGATCGGCTTGCCGTTGGCCGGCGACAGGATGTTGTTGGTCGACATCATCAGGACGCGCGCTTCCAGCTGCGCTTCCAGCGACAGCGGGACGTGCACGGCCATCTGGTCGCCGTCGAAGTCGGCGTTGAACGCGGCGCAGACCAGCGGGTGCAGCTGGATGGCCTTGCCCTCGATCAGCTTCGGTTCGAAGGCCTGGATGCCGAGACGGTGCAGCGTCGGCGCACGGTTCAGGAGAACCGGGTGCTCGCGGATCACCTCGTCGAGAATGTCCCAGACTTCCGGGCGCTCTTTCTCGACCATCTTCTTGGACTGCTTGACCGTACCGGACAGGCCCTTGGCGTCGAGACGTGCGTAGATGAAGGGCTTGAACAGTTCGAGCGCCATCTTCTTCGGCAGGCCGCACTCGTGCAGCTTCAGTTCCGGGCCGACGACGATCACGGAACGGCCGGAATAGTCGACGCGCTTGCCGAGCAGGTTCTGACGGAAGCGGCCCTGCTTGCCTTTCAGCATGTCGGCGAGCGACTTCAGTGGACGCTTGTTGGCACCCGTGATGACGCGGCCGCGGCGGCCGTTGTCGAACAGGGCGTCGACGGCCTCCTGCAGCATCCGCTTTTCGTTGCGGATGATGATGTCCGGCGCGCGAAGCTCGATCAGGCGCTTCAGGCGGTTGTTCCGGTTGATCACACGGCGGTACAGGTCGTTGAGGTCCGACGTCGCGAAGCGGCCGCCATCGAGCGGCACCAGCGGACGCAGTTCCGGCGGAATGACCGGCACGACGGTCAGGATCATCCACTCCGGGCGGTTGCCCGAGGCGAGCAGCGATTCCAGCGTCTTCAGGCGCTTGGCATACTTCTTCAGCTTCAGTTCCGAAGCGGTCTCGGTGATGTCGGTGCGGATCTGCTCGATCACCGCCTCGACGTCCATCGCCATCAGGACGTCACGGATGCATTCCGCGCCGATGCCGGCGGTAAAGGCGTCCTCGCCGTATTCGTCCTGGGCTTCGAGGTACTCTTCCTCGGTCAGCAGCTGGAAGGGCTGCAGCGGGGTCAGGCCCGGCTCGGTGACGAGATACATCTCGAAATAGAGCACGCGCTCGACGTCCTTCAGCGCCATGTCGAGCACCATCGCGATGCGGCTCGGCAGCGACTTCAGGAACCAGATGTGGGCGACCGGGGCGGCCAGTTCGATGTGGCCCATACGCTCGCGGCGGACGCGCGCGAGGGTGACTTCCACGCCGCACTTCTCGCAGACGATGCCCTTGTACTTGATGCGCTTGTACTTGCCGCACAGGCACTCATAGTCCTTCACCGGACCGAAGATCCGGGCGCAGAACAGGCCGTCACGTTCGGGCTTGAACGTGCGGTAGTTGATGGTCTCGGGCTTCTTCACTTCGCCGAACGACCAGGAGAGGATTTTCTCCGGGCTGGCCAGCGAGATCCGGATCCGGTCGAAGGTCGGGCCTTCGGCCGCCGGATTGAAGATGTTCATGACCTCTTGGTTCATTACCGTCTCCTTGAAGGAGTAGGCGGAGCGGCCTCAGGACCGCTCCGCAAAAATCCGATCGGGCTTAGCTGTTCTTCAGTTCGACGTTGAGGCCGAGCGAGCGCATTTCCTTGACGAGCACGTTGAAGCTCTCCGGAACACCCGCCTCGAACGTGTCGTCGCCCCGCACGATGGCCTCGTAGACCTTCGTACGGCCGGCCACGTCGTCCGACTTCACCGTCAGCATTTCCTGCAGCGTGTAGGCGGCGCCATAGGCTTCAAGAGCCCACACCTCCATCTCGCCGAAGCGCTGACCGCCGAACTGCGCCTTGCCGCCCAGCGGCTGCTGGGTCACGAGGCTGTACGGTCCGATCGAGCGGGCGTGAATCTTGTCGTCCACCAGGTGGTGCAGCTTCAGGATATGCATGATGCCGACCGTGACCTTGCGGCGGAATTGTTCGCCGGTCTGGCCGTCGTGCAGCGTCACCTGGCCCGAGCTTTCGAGACCCGCCGCCTGCAGATGCTCGACAATGTCCGGCTCGCGGGCACCATCGAAGACCGGCGTCGCGATCGGAACACCCGGCATCAGGTTGCGGCCGAGCTCGGCGAGTTCCTCGTCCGTCTCCGGCATTTCCTCGTCCTTGCCATAGGCATTTTCGAGGGCCGCCTTCAGCGGATCGATTTTCCCGTCTCGCAGATAGGCTTCATAGGCCTGGCCGATCTGCTTGCCGAGACCGACGCACGCCCAACCGAGGTGGGTTTCGAGGATCTGGCCGACATTCATCCGCGATGGCACGCCGAGTGGATTGAGCACCACGTCGACCGGGGTGCCGTCTTCCAGATACGGCATGTCTTCGACCGGGGCGATCTTCGAGATCACACCCTTGTTGCCGTGACGGCCGGCCATCTTGTCGCCCGGCTGAAGCTTGCGCTTCACCGCAACGAACACCTTGACCATCTTCATCACGCCCGGCGGCAGCTCGTCACCGCGCTGCAGCTTGTCGACCTTGTCTTCGAAGCGGCGGTCGAGGCGGGCCTTGGAGTCGTCGTACTGCTTCTTCAGCGCTTCGACTTCGCCCATGACCTTCTCGTCATCGAGGCTGATCTTCCACCACTGGCTGGCCGGCACGTCGGACAACGTTTCCTCGGTGACCTTGCCCTTCTTGAACCCGCGCGGGCCGGACGTGGCTTCCTTGCCAATCATCAGGTCCTTCAGGCGGCCGAAGATGTTGCGTTCGAGGATGGCGAGCTCGTCGTCGCGGTCCTTGCCGAGACGTTCGATCTCTTCACGTTCGATCGTGATCGCGCGCTCGTCCTTGTCGACGCCGTGACGGTTGAAAACGCGGACTTCCACGATCGTACCCGTCGTGCCCGGCGGCAGGCGCAGGGACGTGTCGCGCACGTCGGATGCCTTCTCGCCGAAGATGGCGCGCAGAAGCTTTTCTTCCGGCGTCATCGGGCTCTCGCCCTTCGGCGTCACCTTGCCGACCAGGATGTCACCCGCTTCGACCTCGGCACCGATCGACACGATACCGGCCTCGTCGAGATTGCGCAGGGCTTCCTCGCCGACATTCGGGATGTCGCGCGTGATTTCTTCCGGACCCAGCTTGGTGTCGCGGGCCATGACCTCGAATTCCTCGATGTGGATCGAAGTGAACACGTCGTCACGGACGATGCGTTCGGAGATCAGGATCGAGTCCTCGAAGTTGTAGCCGTTCCACGGCATGAACGCGACGAGCGGGTTCCGGCCGAGCGCCAGTTCGCCGAGATCGGTCGAGGGACCGTCGGCGATGATGTCACCGGCAACCACTTCGTCGCCGACCTTCACGATCGGACGCTGGTTGATGCAGGTCGACTGGTTGGAACGCTGGAACTTCGCCAGGCGGTAGATGTCGACGCCCGACTTGGTCGGATCGAGATCCTTGGTGGCGCGGATAACGATACGCGTCGCATCCACCTGCTCCACCACGCCGTCGCGGCGCGCCACGATCGTCGCACCGGAATCCCGGGCCACGACCGATTCCATGCCGGTGCCGACAAGCGGGGCTTCCGCCTGCAGAAGCGGCACGGCCTGACGCTGCATGTTCGAACCCATCAGGGCGCGGTTGGCGTCGTCGTTTTCCAGGAAGGGGATCAGCGCCGCGGCGACCGAAACAACCTGCTTCGGCGACACGTCGATATAGTCCACGTCTTCCCGGGGGACGAGCGTCACATCGCCGCCGACACGGCAGTTGACGAATTCGTTCGCCAGCTCGCCCTTGTCGGAGACGGTCGCGTTCGCCTGGGCGATCGCGAACTTGGCTTCCTGCATCGCCGAGAGATACTCGACCTTGTCGGTCAACTTGCCATTCTCGACCTTGCGGTACGGGCTTTCGATGAAGCCGTACTTGTTCACGCGGGCATAGGTCGACAGCGAGTTGATCAGGCCGATATTCGGGCCTTCCGGCGTTTCGATCGGGCAGATCCGGCCATAGTGGGTCGGGTGCACGTCGCGGACTTCGAAGCCGGCGCGTTCACGCGTCAGACCACCCGGTCCGAGTGCCGACAGGCGGCGCTTGTGGGTGACTTCCGACAGCGGGTTCGTCTGGTCCATGAACTGCGACAGCTGCGAGGAGCCGAAGAATTCGCGCACCGCGGCGGCCGCCGGCTTCGCATTGACCAGGTCGTGCGGCATCACGGTCTCGATATCGACCGAGCTCATCCGCTCCTTGATCGCGCGTTCCATGCGCAGAAGACCGATGCGGTACTGGTTTTCCATCAGCTCGCCGACCGAACGCAGGCGGCGGTTGCCGAGATTGTCGATGTCGTCGATCTCGCCCTTGCCGTCGCGCAGATCCACCAGCGTCCGCAGAACGGCGATGATGTCTTCCTTGCGCAGCACGCGGACATCGTCCGGGCAGTCGAGGTCGAGGCGCATGTTCATCTTCACGCGGCCGACCGCGGACAGATCGTAGCGCTCGGAATCGAAGAACAGGCCGTTGAACAGCGCTTCGGCGGTTTCCGCGGTCGGCGGCTCGCCCGGACGCATGACGCGGTAGATGTCGACCAGCGCCTGCTCGCGGTTCTCGTTCTTGTCGGCCGCCAGCGTGGTCCGCATGTACGGGCCCTTGCCGTAGGTATCGATGTCGAGCACGTCAATGTCGCCGATGCCGGCCTCGGTCATTTCGGCGAGGTTTTCCTCGGTGATCTCGTCACCGGCCTCGGCGAAGATTTCACCGGTCTTCACATTGACGATGTCTTCCGCGACGAAACGGCCATAGAGCGCCTCGTCACCGACGAGCAGCTCCTTCACGCCGTCTTCGGCCAGCTTGTTGGCCGTACGGGCGGCGATCTTCTTGCCGGCCGGGGCAATCACTTCGCCCGACTTCGCGTCGATCAGGTCCGTCGACGGCTTCACGCCGCGCCAGCGTTCCTTCACGTAGGGGATCGTCCAGCCCTTCTTGCCGCGCGAGTAGGACACGCGGTCATAGAAGGTCGCCAGGATCTCTTCCTTGTCCATGCCGAGGGCATAGAGCAGCGTCGTCGCCGGCAGCTTCCGGCGGCGGTCTAGACGCATGTGGAGCACGTCCTTGGCATCGAACTCGAAGTCCAGCCAGGAGCCGCGATAGGGAATGATGCGGGCCGCGAACAGGTATTTGCCCGACGCGTGGGTCTTGCCCTTGTCATGGTCGAAGAACACGCCCGGCGAACGGTGCATCTGGGAAACGATGACGCGCTCGGTGCCGTTGACGATGAACGTGCCCTTGTCCGTCATGAGCGGGATGTCGCCCATGTAGACGTCCTGCTCCTTGATGTCCTTCACGGAGCGGGCGCCGGTTTCCTCGTCCACGTCGAACACGACGAGACGCATCTTCACCTTCAGCGGCGCGGCATAGGTCATGTCGCGCTGCTGGCACTCTTCCGTGTCATACTTCGGCGCTTCGAATTCGTAGGACACGAAGTCCAGAACCGCGCGCTCGGAGAAATCCTTGATCGGGAAGACCGACTTGAAAACAGCCTGAAGACCGTCGTCGGGCCGCTCGCCCGCCGTCATGTCCTTCAGGAGAAACTGGTCATAGGAGCTCTTTTGAACCTCGATCAGGTTCGGCATCGCGACCGTTTCAGGAATACGGCCGAAAGACTTGCGAATGCGCTTCTTACCGGTGAACGACAGACCCATGTCCGCTCCCTTCACAGCGCCGGAACGGCGCCGGTTTCATTCCGTGGGGGGCCGCATACTTGGCCCCTTTCCTGCAACTGGCCGGACAGGTCCGGCCGCGATGTCCGGATTTGCCACGGCAGGACGCGGGCAGGATCCGGCTGGTTTCAGGGACGGCTCGACGGGCGCGCGGAATCGCTCCGCACGCCCGTCGAAATCCCTGGACGTCCCGAAAGGGACGCTTACTTCAGCTCGACAGAGGCGCCAGCCTCTTCCAGCTGCTTCTTCATCGCCTCGGCATCGGCCTTGGAAGCGCCTTCCTTGACGGTCTTCGGCGCGCCCTCGACGAGGTCCTTGGCTTCCTTCAGTCCGAGGCCGGTGATGGCGCGGACTTCCTTGATGACGTTGATCTTCTTGTCGCCAGCGGCGGTCAGAACGACGTCAAACTCGGTCTTCTCTTCGGCCGCAGCAGCTTCGCCGCCGCCACCGCCCGGCATCGCCGCCATCGCGACCGGAGCCGCAGCGGAAACGCCCCACTTTTCTTCCAGAAGCTTGGCCAGTTCGGCGGCTTCCATGACGGTCAGACCGGAGAGGTCTTCGGCCAGTTGTTCGATCTTCGACATGTGTTTCAGTCCTTGAACAGATTTGATGCGTTGGTCGTTGCAGAGACGACGTCAGGCGGCTTTCTGGGCGTAGGCGTTGATCACACGCGCCAGCTGGGCAGCCGGAGCCTGGACCACACCGGCAACCTTGGTCGCCGGAGCCTGGATGAGACCCACCAGCTTGCCGCGCAGTTCGTCGAGCGACGGCAGGCTCGCGAGGGACTTCACCCCGCCTTCGTTGAGAACCGTTTCTCCCATCATGCCGCCGAGGACGACGAACTTGTCGTTGTCCTTGGCGAACGCGACGGCTGCCTTCGGCGCCGCGACGGGGTCGACGGAGTAAGCGATCGCAACCGGACCCGTGAACAGGTCCCCGACGCTTTCAGCCGCATTCCCCTTCAGGGCGATCTTGGCGAGACGGTTCTTCACCACTTTCAACTGCCCGCCAGCTTCACGAAGCTTGACACGCAGCGACGTCATTTCCGCAACGGTGAGGCCGGTATAGTGGCTGACAACCACCGCACCGGATTCGGCGAAGATGCCCTTCAGGGCTTCCACCGCCTCAGCTTTTTGAGCTCGCTCCATTGCGGTCTCCCGTTTTAAGCGGCCGGCCCATCCGGCCGCTCTGAAAAAGCCCCCTCACCGGCAAGCCGGATCGGGGACTTTCCTGTCCCGGGGTTTGAACCGTCGCCGCGCCGCACAGGAAGCCTGCACAAGGACACGCCTTCGAATTCTCACTCCCGTCTGCGCAGGGCCTCAGATGATTAAGCGGTCCGGGTCTCCCCTTCCCGCCCCTGCGGTCTCGGACAGGCTGGCCGGCTCGTCTGGCAGATGCCTCGTTGCCGGCCTGATCCGGGGCCCGAAAGCCCCGGAAACTCATGGTCTGGCCTTATGCGGCCGCGCTGGAGGGCGCGCTCGCTTCGGCCGTGTCGATCTTCACGCCCGGACCCATGGTCGAGCTGAGAGCGATCTTCTTCAGATAGGTGCCTTTGGCACCCGACGGCTTCGCCTTGACGATCGCATCAAGGAAGGCCCGCAGGTTTTCCTCGAGCGCCTTCTCGGTGAAGCTCGCCTTGCCGACGCCGGCGTGGATGATGCCCGCCTTCTCGACGCGGAACTCCACGGCACCGCCCTTGGAATCGGCCACGGCCTTCGTGACGTCCATCGTCACCGTGCCGACCTTCGGGTTCGGCATCAGGCCGCGCGGACCCAGCACCTTACCGAGACGGCCGACCACCGGCATCATGTCCGGCGTCGCGATGACCTTGTCGAAATCCATGCGGCCGTTCTGGACCTCTTCGGCCAGATCGTCGGCACCGACCACGTCGGCACCCGCCTTCTTGGCTTCCTCAGCCTTCGCGCCCTTGGCAAACACCGCCACGCGCACGGAACGGCCGGTGCCGTTCGGCAGGTTGCACACACCGCGAACCATCTGGTCGGCGTGACGCGGGTCGACATTGAGGTTGATCGCCACTTCGATCGTCTCGTCGAACTTCGCCTTCGCGTTCGACTTCACGAGGGAAACGGCTTCAGTCAGGCCGTAAGCCTTGTCGCGGTCGATCCCGGAATAGGCGGTCGCCAGTCGCTTGTTCTTCGCCATCGGACCTACTCCACCACTTCCAGGCCCATCGAGCGGGCCGAACCGGCGATGATCTTCGTCGCCTGATCAAGATCGTTCGCGTTGAGATCGGCCATCTTGGCTTCGGCGATCTCGCGGCACTGCTTCATGGTCACCTTGCCGACCGGACCGGACTGGCCCGTCGTGCCGGAGCCCTTCTGGATCTTCGCGGCCTTCTTCAGGAAGAAGCTCGCCGGCGGCGTCTTCGTCTGGAAGGTGAAGGATTTGTCCTGGTAGACGGTGATGATGGTGGGAATCGGCATTCCCTTTTCCATCTCTTGCGTCTTGGCGTTGAACGCCTTGCAGAACTCCATGATGTTGACGCCGCGCTGACCCAGCGCCGGGCCGATCGGCGGGGACGGATTGGCCGCCCCGGCCGGAACTTGCAGCTTGATATAGCCGCTGATCTTCTTCGCCATTTCCCTTACTCCATTTCAAAGGGTGGCGCGGTGCGAAGCCGGAATGGACTTTCCCGGCCTCTCCCGCGCCCGTTTCACGCTCAGGCCGTTTTTTCGACCTGCGCGTATTCCAGCTCGACCGGGGTCGCCCGGCCGAAAATGTTGATCGCCACCTTCAGGCGGCCCTTCTCGTCGTCCACTTCCTCGACAACGCCGTTGAAGCTCTGGAAGTGGCCGTCGATCACGCGCACCGTCTCGCCGATATCGTAGGACACGGTCGGACGCGGACGTTCCGCATCCTCTTCCATCTGGCCGAGGATCCGCTTCACTTCGATTTCCGACACCGGGATCGGCTTGCTCGCCGAACCGAGGAAGCCGGTGACCTTCGGCGTGTTCTTCACGAGGTGATAGGCCGCGTCGGTCATGTCCATCTTCACCAGGACATAGCCCGGGAAATACTTGCGTTCCGCATTGACCTTGCGGCCTTTGCGGACTTCGACCACGTCCTCGGTCGGCACGAGGATTTCCTCGAACCGCTCTTCTAGGCCCTGCGCGCGCGCTTCCGCGCGAATCGCTTCAGCGACCTTCTTTTCGAAATTCGAATAGGCGTGGACGATGTACCACTTTGCCGACATCAGAGTCTCCGTCACGCGCCGAGGCTGAAGATGCCCTCGATCCCGAACGAGATCGCGAGATCGACAAGGAAGAAGAAGAGAGTCGCAAAAGCGACCATGATCAGAACCATGATGGTCGACACCCACGTCTCTTTCCACGTGGTCCAGGTAACCTTCCGCGCTTCCTGGCGGACTTGCGCCAGGAACTGGAACGGGTTCGCCCGTTTCTTTTTCGGCGCCGGGGCAGACACACCCTTCGCAGCCGGTTTTGTCTTGTCGTTACGCGTCATCGTTCAAATCACTTTGGGCCGTGCAAATAGGCAGCCTTTACCAAAAACGCAATGGCAGGGGCGGAGGGACTCGAACCCACGACCTGCGGTTTTGGAGACCGCTGCTCTACCAGCTGAGCTACACCCCTAGAAGGACGCGCCTCCTAGCACGCCGATCCCGCATCCGCCACATCGGAGCGCAGGCTTCTACACGGGTCTTTCCCGCTTGAAAACCGTCCAGTTGAAAAAAGTAGCGGCGGGCCCCGGAGGGCCCGCCGCCTTTGGCTTTTATCTTCCTGGGAAGATCGACTTAGAAGTCGACCGTGATACCCGCGAAGATGTAACGGCCAACCGCGTCATAGACCTGCGGGAACGTGTTACCGTTACCGAAGCCCGCACCGACCGCCGACGAGAGCGGCGGCTCGGAGTCGAGGACGTTGTTGACGCCGAAGCGCAGACGCATGTCGTCGCTCATGTACCAGTTGCCCGAAACGTCGAAGTAGTTCTGGGCATCCAGGGTCCGGTTGATCGCCGCACCACCGCCAAACTGGTTGACGGAGGCGAAGTGACGCCAGGTCAGAGCCGCGTCGAAGTTGTACGCGGACGTCCAGGTGGCACGCAGCTTGTGGCGCCAATCCGGATTCGGCGTTCCGCACTGACCGCCGTAGAAGCCGACGCAGTCGAACGGAGCCGCGCCCGGGAAGGACACCGTCTCAAGCGAGTTGAGGTAGGTGCCGACCAGGTCGAACGCCAGCGAGCCGGCGTTCGGGCCGATGAAGTCGAGATCCATGCTGTACATCGCATTGATGTCGAAACCGTCGGTCGAGAGCGAACCGGTGTTGATGTTCGTGGCGATGATGTAGCCCGTCTGGTTGGCCCAGAGCGTACCACCGTTACCGCGGTTGATCAGCGAGCAGAACGCCGCATCGCCCGTGGCCAGACACTCGGCGAGCGCCTGCGACGGCGGGATCGTGCCGACGAGGTCGTCCACCTGGATGTCGAAGTAGTCGACCGACACCGTCAGGCCCGGGATGAATTCCGGCGAGAAGATCACACCGAGCGTGATCGTATCGGCGGTTTCCGGGGCCAGGTTCGGGTTACCACCCGTCAGCTGGTTGAACTGACCGGCCGGGTTGTCGGCGATGTTGCCGTACTGGGCAGCCGTCACGCCGGTGTTCGCACACTGGGCGAGGGTCGCCGTCGGGACAGGACCCGAGCACGGATCGTAGTTGCCGTTCGGACCGGACGACAGGTCAAACAGACCAATCGACTGGGTCGAGAACAGCTCGATCACGTTCGCGGCACGAACGGCACGCTGCAGGCTGGCCCGGGCACGCAGGTCCGGAACCGGGCTCCACTCGAGAGCCGCCTTGTAGGTGTCGGTTTCCACGCCCGAGGAATAGCTCGAGAAGCGGTAAGCGAATTCCGCATTCAGGAACTCGAAGCCCGGACGGCCTTCCACGATCGGCACACGAAGCTCGGTGAAGAGTTCGTACACGTCCTGCGAACCGGAGACCGGCGTCGTCGGACCACCCTGACCAAAGCCGTCACCGGCCTGGTAGTTGGCATCCGGCAGCAGCTCCAGGGAGTCACGGCGGTATTCAGCACCCACCGCGAACGCCAGCGGCGTGTCGGCGGCCGGCGACTGAATGCCGAAGAAGTCACCGAAGACCGAACCCGACAGGATCTGCTGGGTGGTCTGACCATCCTGCAGAAGCGGGTTGGTGATGTAGTTGATCGAGGCCTGAGACGGCGTGCCCGAGAAGATGTTGTAGGGCACGCAAGCCGGATCGTCATTCGACGGATCGGCGTCGGCATTCACGGCGCAGACGATGTTGCCACCGCCGTCGGTCACCGCATTGAGAGCCAGCGACGACTTCCGGACCGAGATTTCGTTCCGGTAGTTTTCCGCCATGTGCACGTTCGCGAACGAACCGTACATGTCGTAGGACAGGCCGGTGTTGAAGAAGTCACCGCGCGTACCGAACACGCCGCGATACATGGTGTGACGGACGTCGGACTGACGCGGGCCGCCTTCCACGTTACGGCGCAGGATGAGCACGCCTTCCGCGATGTCGTTCGGGCCCAGACCCTGGCTGGTGCAGAGGAAGTTGACCTGCTGCGCCGTCAGGAACGGGTTGTTACAGTTGATGCCACCCGAAGAACCGGCGACGCCGCCACCGAACACGCCCGACGGAGCGATCTGCGCCAGCGAGCGCGTATCCATCGCCGTCAGTTCGGAATAGACGTCAAAGTGACGGTTCACTTCATAATGCGCATTGGCACCCAGCACGTAGCGGGTGTCCGGACGCTGATAGAAGTTGTACGGGTTGAAGTTGAACGTATCCGACGTGAAGTCACGGGCGATGAACTGGGAACCGTTGGTACGGAACCAGGCACCGTGCGGATAGTTGTTCGGACCGACGTTCAGGAAGTTGGCAACCGCATTGGTCGACGAACCCGAGCACGAAAACTCGGTACCGCCATTGGTCGTGCCGAAGGCGCACGCGGAGTAATCGCGGTTGGCCTGGTAGACCGGAGCCACGTTGCGATAGGTCACGTAGAGGGTCGCGTTACCGCGGCCGTCCGGCGTGTTCACACCCATGATGCCCGACAATTCGGTCGCCGCACCGTCGATCACCCGGTCGTCGGGCTGACGGAACTGCGACGGGTTGTTCGCCGCATTGTTGGCGATGAGCGTTGCCATCGTCGAGTTGTCGTTGGTGTGCTGGTAGAAGCTGTATTGAGCGTCGAACCGCACGCCTTCGAAATTGTCGTCGAGGTAGAAGTTCACGACGCCGGCGACCGCATCCGAACCGTAAACGGCCGAAGCACCACCGGTCAGGACTTCCACGCGCTCGATCAGGGCGCCCGGGATCTGGTTGAGGTCGGCGGCAACAGAGCGCGGCGAGCCGTACGGCAGGCGGCGACCATTGACGAGGACCAGCGTACGGGCCGCACCGATACCACGAAGGTTGACGGTGGCGGTACCGGTCGCGCCGTTGGAGATGTTCGAGCCCTGACCCGCGAACGCTTGCGGCAGGGTGTTGACCATGTCCTCAACGCGGATGACACCGCGATCCTGGAACTCTTCGGCGTCGATCTGCGTCACCGGGCTGGTCGAAACGAGGTTGGCCGACGGAATCCGGGTGCCGGTAACGACAACGCGATCTTCCGGCTGGGCGGCTTCCTCTTCCTGTGCCATCGCGGACGCGGTCGAAAGACCGATACCGCCGATGAGCGTGCTTGCCATCAGGCAAGCCTTGAAGGTGTTGCGTCTCACTCTGTATTCCCTCCGAGTAGGTCGGTGATAAGGCGAACCTCACCACACTGTGATTGGCTTTGTGACGGCCGCTTTCAGACAATAGGGTTCCACGGGCATCACACCATGCGCGCCGAAGGCTAGTGACTCGGCCTGTCCCGGGTCAATGCGACAGTCCTGTAACAGCACCCGATCCCGGACATTTGGCATCGCGGTGTTGCGCGAATGACGCACCATTCGCTCTGACCGCAAGATTACCCGGCCTGGATACCCCTGAAACGCGAATGAAGTGCCCCGGCACCAACCCGAATCCGGGAGTACGGATCGCATGCGCGGCCCCGTCCCCGCTCTGGAATGCTCGTCTGGACGCCGGCCACGAAAAAGGCCGCTGGCAAGCGCCAGCGGCCTTTCGAATACCGTCAGAAAAATCAGATCAGTCGATGATTTTCGCGACGACGCCGGCGCCGACGGTGCGGCCGCCTTCACGGATGGCGAAGCGCAGGCCCTGGTCCATGGCGATCGGGGTGATCAGCTCGACATGGATTTCCACATTGTCGCCCGGCATCACCATCTCGGTGCCCTCTTTCAGGGACACCACACCCGTCACGTCCGTCGTGCGGAAGTAGAACTGCGGGCGGTAGTTGGTGAAGAACGGCGTGTGACGGCCACCCTCTTCCTTCGTCAGGATGTAGGCTTCCGCCTCGAACTTCGCGTGCGGCTTGATCGAGCCCGGCTTGGCCAGAACCTGGCCGCGCTCGACGCCCGTACGGTCGATGCCGCGCAGGAGAACGCCGACATTGTCGCCCGCCTGGCCCTGGTCGAGCAGCTTGCGGAACATCTCAACGCCCGTGCAGGTCGTCTTCACGGTGTCGCGGATGCCGACGATCTCGATTTCCTCGCCGACCTTCACGATGCCGCGTTCCACACGGCCCGTCACAACGGTGCCGCGGCCCGAGATCGAGAACACATCCTCGATCGGCATCAGGAAGGGCTGGTCGATCGGACGTTCCGGCGTCGGGATGTACTCGTCCACCGCCGCCATCAGTTCCTTGATCTTCTCTTCGCCGATCTCCGGGTTGTTGCCCTCGAGCGCGGCCAGAGCCGAACCCGCGATGATCGGAATGTCGTCGCCCGGGAAGTCGTAGGACGACAGAAGTTCGCGGACTTCCATCTCCACCAGCTCGAGAAGCTCGGGATCGTCCACCTGGTCGACCTTGTTCAGGAACACAACCAGCGCCGGAACGCCGACCTGGCGCGCCAGAAGGATGTGCTCGCGCGTCTGCGGCATCGGGCCGTCAGCCGCCGACACAACCAGGATCGCGCCGTCCATCTGCGCCGCACCCGTGATCATGTTCTTCACATAGTCGGCGTGACCGGGGCAGTCGACGTGCGCATAGTGACGGTTCTCCGTCTCGTATTCGACGTGCGCCGTCGAGATCGTGATGCCGCGCGCCTTCTCTTCCGGCGCCGCGTCAATCTGGTCGTAAGCCCGGAACTCGCCGAACTGCTTCGTGATCGCAGCCGTCAGCGTCGTCTTGCCGTGGTCAACGTGACCAATCGTACCGACGTTCGCGTGCGGCTTAGTGCGCTCAAACTTCTCCTTGCCCATCGTGCAATGTCCTCATCGTAAGGCAATAACGGGAGGACGCGGGAAAGCGTCCGGATTTTGATGGCGCGGGATAGCGTCCGCTTGCGCGTATGGCAAGCCCTGCGGCGCGCTCGATCAGGTTACGAATGCAGGGAGTGTCGAACGACTGATGCGAGGAATGCGCCTCAATGCGATTCCCGAAGTGCCTCGGGCCGAACTGGACGGCAGGCCACGCAATCACCGGAGTGTGTCAGCTGGCCGCAAGCAGCACACCCTTGCCAATGAATGGATGTCGGAGCGCATAGCCTCGAAACGCCCCCCAAAATGCAAAACGCTAGTGATGGCTGAAGTCGGCGTTATGGTTTCGCGCACGGGCTGCGCCACGCAGTCCGACAAGTTTTGTCCCCATGAGGCAGGATGATGGCTCTACGCCGGTTCATAATTACCATCCGTAATCACTCGATCGGCATCGCGCTTCTCATAGGGACGATCGTTACGTTCGCGCTGGCCTTTTCGGCTTGGAATGCCCTTTTGCCGGATTCGATGACGGGCTGGGAACGCTTGTCGCAAGCAGCCTACCTTTCGCTCAGAGCCTTCGTGTTTGGAGATGAGTACGCAGGAATAGGACTGCAGGCCCTTGGCATTGCGGAAGCAGACGGCACGTCGACAGCCCTTCAGTCTCAACTTCATATCGCCCGCTGGACCGGGGCGTTTGTGGCGCTCGGTGCAATACTGAAAGCCGCACTGACGGTATTCAGGGAGCCCCTGATCCGGGTTCAGGCGATCATGCGAGCCGGTCATGCCGTGGTTTTCGGTGACAGCCTGATTGCCCGGAAGTTTGCCGAAGACTGGGCGACAATTCGCAAGCGCGCCGTCACCCATCACGCCCACGAGGCCGAGCATAAGTGGGACGGCGTGCTCACACTTCCGCGAAACGCCCGGTTGAACGCGAGATTGACCCTCAACAGCCTGCGCTGGGCAGACAGGATCGTGATATCCGAATCCAGCGAGGCCGCCACCATCGAGACAGCCTTGGAGGCCGCCCGCCAACGCCCGGGGACCCCCACTTTTGCGATCGTTCGTGATCCGTGGCTCGCCGAACATGTGCATCATGCCATCGAGCATAAGGGCGAGGCTGGCGAGCAAGGCGACCTGCTCATCACGGTATCCGAGCACTCCGCCTCGGCACGGGCGGTATTGCACCGCCATCCCGCCTACCTCCTCGCGGAACGTGCCGGCCATGGCCGGGTACACATTCTGATTGCCGGCTTTGGAGGGCTGGGCGAGGCGCTCGTGCGTGACTTGCTGCACACGAACCTGGTCTCGTTTCTCGATCGACCGATGATCACGGTGCTCGACCTGCAAGCCCCGAAAAAGAGCAAGACATTTGCCCTGCGCTATCCCGGTCTCGCGGATCACTATGATATTTCTTTCATCGAATGCGACGCTGCAGCGGTCGATGAAGCGGCATGCACCCGTCTTGTGGAGCGGCTTGAACGGGCTCCGTTGACTGCAGCCTATGTAACCACGGGCGAACAAGCGCCCCCTCTGGCGGTCGCGCTGGCCCTGCAGGAGCAAGCCCGGCGTCAGGGATTGTTTGAGGCACCGATATTCATCGCGGCTCGCGATGGCGCGGGCCTGCCCGTACGTCCCGGGGGGGCAGACTTTCAGCCGTGCGAGCTTGCCGCGTTCGGATCGTGGTCAGAAATAAATTCTGCGGGCGGTCTTCTGGACCGGGAACCGGACCAGCTTGCTCGGGAGGTGCACGAGACTTACCTCAAATTCGAAGCCGCCGGAGAGGCCTCGGTGCCATGGCCCCGGCTCAAGGAGCGCTTCCGAAACTCCAATCGGCGAGCCGTCGCTCACACTCACGCGAAACTTGCCAGCCTCGGCTTCGACATCAGCCCGCTCATACGCAATCGGCCGATCGCAACCACTCGTCCTGTTGTAGCCACGGGAGAGACGCTGTTCCGCAACGCAACCGAATTCATGAACATTGCCCGCCTTGAGCATGAACGCTGGAATGCTGATCGCCTCGTTGACGGATGGCGCTACGGCCCAACCCGCGACGATCTCAAACGGACCCACCCCAACCTCGTCTCCTTCGACGAGCTTCCGCCCGACATTGCCGCTTACGATATCCGGCTCGTTGCCCGACTGGCCGATTGGGTGAGGACAGGCAAGGACGGCATCATGCGCAGCGCGCGATTTTCCACTCCCCCTCCCGAACGGGGCGAAGATCGCGAAGCCCTGAAAGCAGCAGGCATAGATATGGATGAGATCGGGAATTGTAGCGTTGTTTAGCTTTCAATCTTTACCCGCCGAATGATAGCTTAGACCTCGGCGCGCCCAGTTCGGCTTTCGTTGGAGGTAAAGAATTGCGGATCTTGCTCTCGGCTTTCTTCGTATTCTTGTCCATTACTCGCGCATTCGCACAATCTCCCGGTGTAGATCTTGATACGCAAGCTCGCGCAGAGGTAAGCGCCGCGATGTACTACGCGGCAGCGACCCAGGCAGCCGCGCAGCGCGAAGCGGATCAGCGGATCCGCGCGCTGCAGGAGCATGTTGAAGCGCTCGAGGCGGAGGTGGCCGCGGCCGATGGCATCGAGGCACGTCTGGAAGCGTTGACAAGAGCCCGCGATGAGGTCGTCGCCGAGCTCGCTCTCCGGGACCGGCAATACGCCCGCGAGATTGCCGTGTTCCGCGAAGCCGTCGAAGACATTGCCTCCACACCCGAAGGCGCCACGGCGCTTGCACGCTATAACGCTGGCGACCGCTTGGGCGCCCTATCGATCCTTGACGACCTCGCTGAGGCGCGCGCGAGGGCACGCGAGACTGCCGCCGCGATCGCTGAGGCAACCGATCGCCGCGGCATTGCCAACCTCGCCCTGGACGCTCGTGATCAGGGTGATGTGACGACAGGGGATGTGATCGCGAGGTTCGAGGCGGTTGTCGCCCTCGACCCGACTCAACATTCGGACTGGATCGACCTCTCGCGCCTTTACGATGAAGCTGGTCGGCTTGAGGACGCAGCCAGCGCCGCGGCGCAATCGCTGGAGGTGGCTTCTGACGACCGGGCGCGGTCTATCAGCATGAGCCACCTCGGTGAACTCACCCTCCTCCAGGGCGATACAACGGGTGCGCTCGACATTTTGATGCAGAGTCTAGCGATCAGCCGCCGTCTGGCAGAAGACGATCCCGGCTCAGTCGAGGCACAGGCCGATCTGGCCTTCATCCTGGGCGAAGTGGGCAGAGCGCGGCGCGAACAGGGGGATCTGGCCGGCGCCCTCGAGGCTTTTGAAGAAAGTCTGGAGACGTCACGAAGGCTCGCCGGCGGCAATCCGAACTCGGCCGACTTCCAGCGTGATGTGTATCTTGCTCTCTACAATGCGGGCAACATTCTGCTTGATCAGGGCGATGTCGGAGGCGCGCTTGGCCATTATCAGGAAAGCTTCGAAATCGCGCAGCATCTGGCGGAGACCAATCATAATTCCACCAGCGCTCAGCGCGATATCACGGTCATCGTTAACAGGATCGGCAATGTACGCCTGGAGCAGGGTAATCTGTCTGAGGCCCTTAGCGCCTATGAACAGGGGCTAGCCATCCGCCGCCGCCTCGCCGAGGCCGATCCGGGTTCGGCTTGGGCGCAGCGCGACATTTACGTCAGTCTCAGCAAGATTGGTGACGTTCTCTACCGGCAAGGCAATCCCACGGATGCCTTGGCGGCCTATGAGGAAATGATGGCCATCAGCGAAGGTCTGGCGCTTGCCGATGAGAGCTCGGCATTGGCCCAGCGCGACCATGCCTACAGCCTGGATAGGGTGGGTGATGTCCGACGGGATCAAGGCGATCTTGCGGGCGCCCTCTTAGTCTATGAGGAGGGCTTGGCAATCCGTCGGCGGCTTGCCGAAGACGATGAAGGCTCGGTCGAAGTTCAGCGCGACATAAACGCCAACCTGATCAGGATCGGCGATGTTCGCTTCGAACAGGGCGACTTCGCAGGAGCGCTTGTCGCCTATGAACAAAGTCTGGCCATTAGCCGCCAACTCGTGGAAGCTGATGGAAGCTTTGCCCGGACCCAGCGCGATCTCGCAGATAGCCTGGCCAGCATTGGTGCGGTTAAGCTGGAACTGGGAGATCTCTCCGCTGCGGCCAACGCCTATGAGCAAAGCCTGACCATCCGCCGCCGGCTCGTCGAGGCCGATGGAAGCTCGGCACTCGACCGGCACGGTCTCGCCGCTGTGTTAGCCGGCATCGGCGATGTTCGCCTGGCGGAGGAAAACCTCACTGATGCGGTTACCGCATACGAAGAGAGCCTGGCCCTCTACCGAGGCATTGCCGAAGCGGATGAAGCGTCGGCCGAAAGCCTTCGCGCGCTCGCGCGCAGCCTGGCGAGGCTGGCCCCCCTTCCGGATCATCCGGTGGGCTGGTCCGACGTTGTGGAAGTTTACCAACAGATGGATAATCGTGGCCTGATGAGCGCGCGCGATCAGGATTTGCTTGACCACGCAAGAGATCTCGCTCGAGCCGGGGAAGCGGAGAGCGCGCCATGACACACGCAGATGTCTTCATAAGCTACAAGCGCGAGGACGAGGCGATCGTCGCCAAGATGGTGTCTGGCCTCGAGGCGGAAGGCCTCGTGGTGTGGTGGGATCGGGATATCGAAGGTGCCAGCGGCTGGCGCGACACGATCCATCAGCGCCTGACCTCAGCAGCCTGCGTGATTGTGGTGTGGTCCAGCGCCTCGATTTCCGGCGCCGGCGAATTCGTCCAGGATGAAGCGGCAGTCGCGAAGTCCCGTGGAACGCTCCTGCCTGTGCGCGTCGACAAGGTCGATCCGCCTTTGGGCTTCGGCCAGCGTCAGGCGCTTGATCTTGTGGGCTGGCGCGGCAATCGACAGGATCCGCGCTTCCGTGACGTCGTCCTTGCAGTCAGGGCGCTGGTAGACGGCGACCCAATCCCGCAGCCTCAGGCGCCCCGCGTGCGTGCGCGTCGACGCATTCTGGGCGGCGGGGCGGTGGTTATCGCCGCGGCGCTGCTCGGTTTTGTCTTTAACCTGTTCGGTGCCCAGAACGCGATCTGCCATGGGCCGGTACGGGATTTTTGCGCCATCGTCTCGATCGGAGGCGTGCCCAGCGCGGAAGACGAACTGGCCTTTGAACAGGCGAGAGCGGAAGGTTGCGACGGATTGCGCGCCTTTATCGAATCCGGCCGCGGCGGCGTATTGCAGTTCGAGGCCGACCGCCTCCTTTCGGCCCGGCGGACCGAGACGGTCACTCATTGGACAGAGGTGGAACGCCGGCTGCCTCTGTATGAGCCCACCCTGCAGACGGGACGGCCAACTGAAGACGCCGCGCGCGAAGAGGTCGCGGCACAGGCCCTGCGGCAGGCGCGTCAACTTTGCTCGGGTTTGGCCCAGTCGGACCTGTTTCGCGAAGTCGGCACGTCTCTCGAGACGGAAGTGGCGGATTGCCGTGACAACGCGAGCGGTTGGAGCTGCTCGCTGGAAGGCGCCGCCGTATGCAGCTTGGAAAGCCGTGAAACGCGTGAAGTGGAGGTCTGTGACGGGGTAGGTCCCGCCCGATAGGGCGCCGCCAGCCGCGTTGCCAAACCGACGCCGTCAAGCGGAAGTCCATCACTTGAGAATTGGGAATGGAGCGGGTAGCGGGAATCGAACCCGCATATTCAGCTTGGAAGGCTGCTGCTCTACCATTGAGCTATACCCGCCCTTGCAAGGGGCTGACCCGTAAAGGCCATCCTGCTGCAGGATCGGTTGGCTTGCCAAGCCGTAGCCCGGATCAGGTCCGGGGGAAGGCTGGTGGAGGGGGCTGGATTCGAACCAGCGTAGCCTGAGGCGCCAGATTTACAGTCTGGTGGATTTAACCACTCTCCCACCCCTCCAGGGGCCACACGATGTGCGAAACGCGTCTTATCCCCGGATAAAACCCGATTGCAACAAAAGCTCTCCGTCACGCCGCATTGCGTTGCAGTTCGCAACCCGTCATATCCGGAAGACCGTCCTGAAACGGAGCGCGGACTATAGTGATGAAGAATGAGCGGCGCAACCGCCCCAAATCGCCTTATGCCAAAGGCAAGTCGGACAAATCCGGGGCCGGCGGGCCGGGCTGGCTGTGGGGGCGTCACGCGGTCCTCGCGGCGATCGCGAATCCGCGCCGGAAGGTCGAGCGCCTCGTGGTCACGCGCAATGCAGCCCGCGACCTGCCCGAAGGCACGAAACACGACATGGAGGAACCGGCGGTCATCGACCGGCTCCTGCCCGCCGGGGCCGTGCACCAGGGATTCGCGCTTCAGAGCGCCGAGCCCGGCAGCGAACCGCTGCGCGCCGTCGCCGACCCGACGCATGGCCTCCTCCTCGTCCTCGACCAGGTGACCGACCCGCACAATGCCGGTGCCATATTGCGTTCGGCCGCCGCTTTCGGCGTCCGTGCCGTGATCATGCAGGACCGCAAGTCCCCGCCGCTGTCGGGCGCCCTTGCGAAAGCCGCGGTCGGCGCCGCCGAGACCGTCTCGGTCATCCGCGTCACCAACATCGCCGACACGATCCTGGAATTGCGTGAGGCGGGCCGCTTCGCGATCGGTCTGGCGGGCGAAGCCGATGGCGATCTGCACGACCTCGTCGCGCAGCATGGCGGGCCGGGCCTCGTCATCGTCATGGGGTCGGAAGACAAGGGACTGCGTCCGCGCGTGGCGGACAGCTGCGACGCCCTCGCCCGGATTCCGATGACGGACCGGGTCGAGAGCCTCAACGTCTCCGTGGCCGCGGCGGTGGCCCTTTACGAAGCGCACCGCGCGCGGATCACGAAGAGTTAGTCTGGCCTAGTTGTTGTGCTGGCGCACGCGGCCATGCTCGCGCCAGTAATAGCTGCCGCTCGACTGCTGGACGCGGACATCGCCCGAGCCGTCGATTTCGACATGCAAATCGACCGCCTCGCCATTGAAGCGGACATCACCCGAACCATTGATCTCGACATGGAAGGGCTGCGCGCGGCCGGCGCCGATCACGACATCGCCCGAACCGTCGATGCCGATACGAACGCTTCCGTCGACCGCGGCGAGCACGGTATTGCCCGAGCCATCGATATTGATCTCCGCCCCGTTCACGCGGCCGGTTTCGATATCGCCCGAGCCGTCAATCCCGATCTCGACCGAACCGCCGATGTCGCCGGTGGTGATATCGCCCGACCCGTCGATGCCAAGCTCGGCCGAACCGCTGATGCCCTGACTGTACAGATCACCCGACCCGTCGATCCCGAAATCCGCCATGCCGCCGACCATGCCGATGCGGACATCGCCCGACCCGTCGATATTGACGCTGGCATCCCCCGCGACATCTCCGGCGGTGAAGGAGCCGCAATGGTCGAAGTGGAGGTCGAGCGAGCCGAGATCGCCCGCCTCACCCACGAACAGCGTGCGTTCGATGTGCAGCGCGAGCGACGACGGTGCGCTGATCACCAGCGTCGGGTAGTCATCCAGCGGACGGCGCTCGCCGCGCCAGCCCTGGCGCACGGTGATATTCCCGTTGCGCGTATTGCAATTCATGTTGCGCATGGTGTGACCGCCATCGACGCGGACCACGCCGCCGGATTCGCTGATCGAGGGTGCGTCGATATCGGAGGCTCCACCCTCGACATTGACGAGAACCGGGCCGTTGGCCTCGCGGATCTCGATCCGGCCGATGAAGTTGCGGATATCCAGCGATGACGCATCGAAGGATTGGGCCGAACCGGCCGGGGCGAGCGCCGCCGCGACAATGAGTGCGGAGGCGGCAATCTTGAAACGCTGCATGAGTGGGTCCCTTTCGTGACAGAATTGGCTACCCCTTCCGATGCGTAGTCTAACTCGACTGGATGCATCACCGCGGATTAAATCTGGGTCATTCTTCAAATTCGGGGGCATTGGGGATGAAGTCTGATCGCGGCAGGATGCCATGCTGATCGCCGCGCTCGCGGCTTATGTCGCGCTCCAGATCGGCATTTCCTGGTGGGCCGCGCGGCGCACCGCCAGCGACACCGACTACCTGATTGCTGGCCGCCGGCTGGGCGTGTTCGCGGTCGGCCTGTCCGTCTTCGCGACCTGGTTCGGCGGCGAGACCGTCCTCGGCTCGACCGCCACGATCGCCGAGGAAGGCCTGGCCGGCGCGCGGGCCGAGCCCTTCGGCTACGCCCTCACCCTGCTCTTCATGGCGCTCCTGATCGCCGGGCAGTTTCGCAAACGCGGCTACATTACGCTCGCGGACTTCTTCCGCGACCGCTTCGGCAAACGCGCTGAGTTTCTCGCCGCGCTCGTAGCGATCCCCACCTCCCTGCTCTGGGCCGCAGCGCAATTGCTGGCCATGGCCAGCCTGCTGGCGGTCGTGACCGGACTGCCGGTCGCGTGCATGCTCGTCGCCGCGACGGCGCTGGTCATTGTCTACACGCTTCTGGGCGGCCTCCTGGGCGACGTGATCACGGACATGCTCCAGGGCAGCATCCTGCTGATCGGCCTCGTCGTCCTCCTTGTCGTGATGGTCGCCACGCTCGGCGGCCCGTCGGCTGCGCTGGCGAGCATCGACCCTGAACGCCTGCGCCTTGTCGGTCCGGGCGAAAGCTGGATCGAGCGGATCGATGTCTGGATGATTCCGGTACTCGGCAGCCTTGTCGCGCAGGAACCGATCGCCCGCTTCCTCGGCGCGAAATCCGCAAAGACCGCACGCAATGGCGGGCTGCTCGCCGCTGGCATCTATCTCGGCGTGGGTTTGATCCCGCTCGCGTTCGGACTGATCGCTCCGGCCCTGCCCATTCCGCATGGCGACGGCGATCTCTTCCTGCCGACGCTGGCGCGGGAGCTATTGCCCTCGGCCCTCTTCGTGATCTTCGCCGGTGCGCTCTTCTCCGCCGTCCTGTCGACGGTGGATTCCGCCCTGCTCGCCGTTTCGGCGCTGGCCACCGAGAACCTCTACCGCCGCGCGAGGCCGCAGTCGGGCGAACGTGAACGCCTGATCGCCGCCCGGACGATCACCGCCATCGCCGGTCTGACCGCACTGACCATCGCCCTCTCAGGGGAGAGTATTTACGGCCTCGTCGAGATCGCCTCATCCTTCGGCAGTGCGGGTATTCTGGTCTGCGTGCTGGCCGGGCTCTACCTGCGGCTCGGCGGTGAGTATGCCGCGCTCGCGGCGCTCGTGACCGGTCTGGTCACGGTCCTCCTCGCCGACTGGGTCTTCGTGATCCCCGGCGGCTTCATGCTGTCGATCGCGATGGCGGCGGTCGCCTATCTCGCCACCGCCTTCATCGTCCGTCAGAGCAGAGACCAGACCTGATAGACGCCGGTCGCGACGATCGTTCCCAGCGCATAACCGAACACGCCAACGATCACGCCCGGCGTGACGAGATCCTTCCAGCCCTTCGCCGCTGCGAGGGCCGGGGCCGTGGTCGCCCCGAGCACGGCCGCATTCGACGCCGTGATCAGCTCCGGCATTGAGAAGCGGAACAGGGAGCCAAGGCCGAACAGGACGATGGCGTGAACCGTGAGAAGGATGATCACGAGTGCCATCAGAATGGGGGCTTCCTGGATCAGCGTCGGGATATCCGCGCCGGCTGCGATGGCCGCGAAGAAGACAAAGGCCAGACCGAGGCCCAGCTCGTACCCGCCGTGCAGCTTCGCCATCGTCTTCGGGAAGGCCGTCGCCGGGATCACCGCAAGCACGGTGATGATGGCATACCGCCAGTTGCGCGCCTGATCGCCCGCATCCGCGACGCCCATGGCATTCAGGAGATTGCCCAGTTGCGCGGTCAGGAAGTCGCCCAGCGCGACGACGACCAGCGCGAAGGTGATCGTATAGGCGAGCGTTGCCGCGGTCGCCTTTCCGCCAGCCTCGTCCTCGATCTCGCCTTTGGAGTGATCGCGCATCGGGAAACGGTTCGCCAGCCAGCGCCAGCCCGGCACGATCGCCAGAAGCCCGAGGAAGAGCGCGCTGGCGAGATTGTCGGCGGCCACCGACGTCGAGACGAAATTCGCATCCTGGCGCAAGCCGGTGATGTCGAGCAGTGCCGCGAAATTGACCGAGCCGCCGATATAGGTCGCGGTGAACACACCCGCGACTTCCGCGTCGCGTCCGGCAAAATCAAGCACGCCCACCGCGACGATCGCGCCGACCACGGTCGCAAAGGCCGCAAGCAGGAAGGCCATCGTCAGCCGTCCGGTCTCGAAGAAGACCTTTCTCAGATCCGCCTTCATCAGGAAGAGCGGGATCAGGATCGGCACGAAATAGCTGAAGACGAAGCCGTAGGCCGGTGCGTCACCGGGAATGATGTTCAGATTGGCCGCCACAATGGCCAGCAGGATGGTGACCACAGCGCCGGTGACCAGTGCGCCGATGCGTGTCCGCTCCGCCAGAAAGCCTAATGCGGCGATGACGAACAGACCCGCCATGGCGGCGAAATGGTTCCCGGCCGGAATGAGGCTGCCGTCTCCGAACATGGTGAACTCCCTCTCGTGTCCGGACGGACACTAGACGGGATTCGCGTTCACGGCAGGTCTATTCCGCGTGATCGCCGATCCGGGTGAAGACGCTCTCGCCGGTGAATTCGGAAAACCCGTCCTCACGCCAGCGAACAAGCCGCCATTCGGTGACGAGCGCGCCATCCTCGATCCGCCCGGTCCAGCCGGTGATCGAGTGGCAGGTTTCTTCCTCCGCCCGCCAGACGACGGAGAACTGGATCAGCGGATGGTAGACATCGCCGACGACCCGGTATTCCACCCCGCTGCACGGATAGCCTTGAGCGTTGTTGACATAGCGGCCGTGGAAGTGGCCGTTCTCGCGCATCTCGTCGATATGCAGGATCGACCCGCCCTGGTTCTCCCAGACCGAGCCGGCCGGGACCGCCACGGCGATTTGCAGGGCCATCAAATGCGACGTCAACGTCATGATCCATCCTCGTCCTTCATCGGAGCTTGTCGCGACCGGGGCGGTTTCTGGTCAGCAGGAGTGTAAACGGAGCAGCGGGATAATTTCCGCTCCTTTTGAGCGATCACAAAATTTCCTCATTTTTGTACGGCAAGGAATTCATCCGGTTACAGGAAATGTTAGGCGTAGATATCATATGATACGCCAAACAATAGCGCGTCGATGTTAGTATGAGACCATCGCCGGTGAGTTCTGGAGGCAGACCGGCGACTGAGAGACAGTTCGCTTTTTCTTGAGACAAAGAGAGAGGTCCTTGCTCCCGCCTGAAATATCAGGAGGCGTAGCCATGACTTCACCCGATTTTGAAACCCACAAGATCATTTGTCCGGAGTGCGGCACCGTCAATTCGGTTATGTCGAACGCCATCATGGTGACCACACCGATCGATTGCTCGAAATGCCGCCTGCCGCTTGGCATGTGGGGCGAAGCCCGCACAAAATACGGCACCCTGCCTGCAGCCTTGCCCGAAGGCGCCTAACCCTCCGCGACAAACGCGTCCGCTTCGATCTCGACGAGAAAGTCGGGACCGATGAAGCGTGACACCTCGACCATCGTGGTTGCCGGCGGGTGCGCTGCGAAGACGCGTCCGTGTACCGCGCCGATCTCTTCCCAGCGGGCAATGTCGGTGACGAACATGCGGGTGCGCACGATGTCCTGAAGGCCGGCGCCAAGTTCGCCCAGCGCCCGGGCAATGATCTCGAAACACCGTTCCGCCTGCGCCCCGGCATCGCCGGGGACATGCGGGCTGCCGTCTTCATTGATCGCGACCGTGCCGGTCACCCAGATATGGGGACCGGCGCGGACCGCGCGGCAATAGCCGACCGTGGCTTCCCAGGGCGAGCCGGAGAAGACGCGCCGGACGTCGCTCACTCGGCGCCATCCGCGGAAGCGGCCGGAGCGAGATAGTCGAGCGCGAGTGCCGTCATCGCCTCGGTCGCCAGCGTGATCGAGCCTTCCGCGTCCGGGGCGAAAAAGGGTGAGTGGTTCGAGGGCGGCGTCTCGCCTCGCTCGCGATAGCTGTCCAGCACCTCCTGCGAGGTGCCGCCGACCCAGAACATGAAGACCGGGATCTCCTCCGCCGTGCGGTGATACTGGGCGAAGTCCTCACCGCCCATGACCGGGCTGGCTTCGCGCACGACCGTGGAACCGAACTGCTCGCGCAGCATTGCAGCCGCTTCCTCGGCGAGGCCCGGATCGTTGTAGAGCGAGGGCGTGTATTCCTCTTCCCAGTTCACATCCGGCCACAGGTTTTCCGGCAGGCCGTAGGATTCGGCCTGCGCGTGCGCGATGCGGCGAATGCCGTTCAGCAGATGGTCCCGCACATCGTCGGAATAGGACCGGACGGTCAGTTGCATATGGACCTGATCGGAGATGATGTTGTGCTTGGTCCCGCCATGGATCGCCCCGACCGTGATCACCGCCGGATCGAGCGGCGAGACTTCCCGCGACACCAGCGATTGCAGCGCCATGATGATCTGGGCGGAGAGATAGACCGGGTCCTTCGTCGTGTGCGGATACGCCCCGTGTCCGCCGACGCCGTGAACAATGATATCGACCGAATCGACATTCGCCATCGCATAGCCCGGCGCGTAATGAATCTGACCGGTCGGCACCCCTGCGAAGGTGTGGAAGGCGATCACCGCCTCCGGCGTCGGGAAGCGCTCATAGAGCCCGTCTTCCAGCATCGCCTGCGCGCCAAGTCCGATCTCTTCGGCCGGCTGGCCGATCAGGACCAGCGTGCCCGACCAGCTGTCGCGCCGCTCCATCATCTGGCGGGCCGTACCGACCAGCGCCGTCATGTGGGTGTCGTGCGCGCAGGCATGCATGACCGGAGACGTCTGGCCGCGCAGATCCGTGCCGGTGACGGTGGAGGCGTAGTCGAGCCCGGTCTGTTCCTCCACCGGCAGGCCGTCCATGTCCGCCCGCAGCATCAGCGTCGGTCCCTCGCCGTTCTCCAGCACGGCCACGATGCCGGTCTGGCCGACATTCTCCGTCACCTCGTAACCGAGCGCGCGCAGCTCTTCGGCCAGTCGCGCCGCCGTCTCGACCTCGCGGAAGGACAGTTCGGGGTTGGCGTGGAAGTGCTGGTAGAGCGCTTCGAGATTGGCGTCGTAATCCTCGGCGATCGAAGTGCGCAGATCGTCCTGCGCGAATGCCGGCGCGGCAAAGACAAGCGCCGCACAGGCGGCGAGATAGCGGATACGCATCGGAAGGCCCCTTCCCGGTCAGACAGATTTCGGCCATTCGAAAGGAGCCGCAACCATCCGTCAACGGGAGGGACGATTTACGCAACGTTCCCGGTAGGAGAAATTGCCGGACGAATGCCTCATAGCCGCATGAATGATTGGGTAATCGAAACCGAAGGCGTCAGCCGCCGCTTTGGCAGCATTCAGGCCGTCGACAGCCTCGACCTGCACGTGCCGAAAGGCGCGGTCGCGGGATTCCTCGGCCCGAACGGGGCCGGCAAGACCACGACGATTCGTATGCTGCTCGGCCTGATACGGCCGCAAGGCGGGTCCATCCGCCTCGGCGGTCACGACATCCACAGCGCACGCCGCAATGCGCTGACGGGAGTCGGATCGCTGGTCGAAACCCCGGCCCACTACCCGCACCTCACCGGCGCGGAGAATCTCGACATCGCCTGTCACATGGCCGGCCTGCCCCGACGGGAGCGTGACCGGGTGCTCGATCTCGTCGGACTCGCCGGCGCGGCAAGAAGACGGGTGAAGGGCTATTCGCTCGGCATGCGCCAGCGCCTCGGCCTCGCCCGCGCCCTGCTCGGCAACCCGAAACTCCTGATTCTCGACGAGCCGACCAATGGCCTCGACCCGTCCGGCATCCACGAGATGCGCACCCTGATCCGCGAAGCGCCGGAACGCTTCGGCGCAACCGTCCTCGTGTCCAGCCACCTGCTGGGCGAGATCGAGCAGACCGCCAACCACGTCGCCCTGATGCACCGTGGCAAGCTGCTCTTCCAGGACACGATCGCCGCCCTCATGGACGCCCATCCCGGCGGCCTGACCATCCGGCTCGACCGTCCGGCTGAAGCCCTGGCGCGCGTTCGGGCCAGCCATGCGGACGCGGCGCAACTCGAAGATGGCATCCGCCTGCCCGGACGCTTCACCGCGGCGGAGCGCGCTACGATCAACCGCGATCTCGTCGAGGCCGGCTTCGCCGTCTCCGACCTGACCTTGGTCAAGCCATCGCTGGAATCCATCTTCCTGGAACGCACCGGCGGCACGGGAGACCTGCAATGATCGGTGTAATGCGCGCGGAGGCGCTGAAACTCAGACGTTCCCTCGCCATCATCGTGATGGGCGTTGCCCCGGTCATGACCTTCATCCTGACCGTGCTGATCCAGCTGTCCGGGGAATCGCCGGGTATCTGGGCCTTCCAGATGATGTCGACCTCGGCGATCTGGGCCTATTTCCTGCTGCCGATGACGGCGACAGGTCTCACCGCCCTCCTCGCCCAGATGGAGCATGGACCGGGTACCTGGTCGCAAATCCTCGCAACCCCCGTCCCGAAATGGCAGGTCTTCACCGGCAAGGTCGTGATGGCGCTCGCCCTGATGGCGATCGTCACGGCGCTGATTTACGTCTCGATCTTCGCGTCGGGCTTTGTGGCGGGCTGGATCAATCCGGCCGAAGCGCTCGAAGGCAGCCCGCCCTGGTGGGACGCGGCTAAGCTGCTCGGCAAGATGTATCTCGCCTCATTCCTGCTGATTGCGGTCCAGCTCGGCGTCGCGCTGCGCTTCAACAGCTTCGCCCTGCCGGTCTCGGTCGGCATCGGCGGAACCTTCGTGGCCGTCGCGGCGACCTCGTCGAAATACGGGATCTTCTTCCCGTGGCTTCTGCCCGTGAACATGCTGGCGAGCGAACCGGAACGCGCCGAATTCGCGCTGATGCTCGGAGGCGTGGGCGGAGCGGCCTTGCTGGCCCTGATCGTGCTCTACCTGTCCCGGCGGGACTGGCACTAGGCGCGGTCAGTCCTTCGGCGCCCCGCCGAAGCGATCCGACCACTCCTCGACCTGCTCGTCGGCGATCTTGGCGAACAGGACGTCCGGCGGCGTGATCGGATGGCCCGACGCGAAGGCCGTCAGCATCGCCTTCGCCTCGTCGTCCGGCCAGTCGCGCTCGGTTGCCCCCACGGCATCGAGAATCTTGGCCGCGGCCTCTGGAATGATCGGCTGCGCCACACGGCCCATGATGGCCGCCAGCGCGATGCCGGTGCGCACACCGACCGCCGCCTTGTCGCGGTCGGTCTTGAAATGCGTCCACGGTTCGGCGCGGGTCAGATACTCATTTCCTGCAGCCCAGAGCGCGCGGGTTTCCGCCGCCGCCTTGCGGTAGTCCATCGCCTCATAGTGCGCAGCGATGGCCTTGAGGCGCGTTTCGACCTCGCCCGCCAGCCAGTCTTCCGCCTGGCTCCAGTCCCCGCCTTCGGGCACCTGCCCGTCGAAGCGGGAATGGGTGAAGCGCAGCAGGCGGTTCACGAAATTGCCCAGCACGTCCGCGAGATCCTTGTTCACCGTCGACTGGAAATGCTCCCAGGTGAATTGCGTGTCCGACCCTTCCGGCGCATTCGCCGTCAGATACCAGCGCCAATAGTCGCCCGGCAGCAGGTCCAGCGCCTGATCCATGAAGACGCCGCGCTTTTCGCTGGTCGAGAATTTCCCGCCATACCAGTTGAGCCAGTTGAACGCCTTCAGCCGGTCGACCGTCTTCCAGTCCTCGCCGGACCCCAGAATGGTCGCCGGGAAACTGACCGTGTGGAAGGCGACATTGTCCTTGCCCATGAACTGGACATAGGTGACGTCATCGGCGCCCTTGCCGGTCTTCCACCAGCTTTCCCAGTCGCCGCCATTCGCCTCGGCCCATTCCGCCGTCGCGCCGATATAGCCGATCGGCGCGTCGAACCAGACATAGAAGACCTTGGTTTCGAAGCCCGGGCGCGGCTTGCCGTTCTTGGTAACCGGGACGCCCCATTTCAGGTCGCGCGTGATCGATCGGTCGCGCAGTCCCTCGTCGAGCCATTTGTAGGCGATCGACTTGGCCAGGGACGGCCAGCCCTCGGCGGCATCGACCCAGGCGCGAAGCTTCTCCTCCATCTGCGTCTGCAGCAGGTAGAGATGCCGGGTCTCGCGCACTTCGAGATTCCGGCTGCCGGAAATCTTCGAATACGGATCCTTCAGATCGGTCGGCTCCAGGAGGCGGCCGCAATTGTCGCACTGGTCGCCGCGCGCGCGCTCGAAACCGCAATGCGGGCAGGTCCCCTCGACATAGCGGTCCGGCAGGAAGCGGTCGTCGTCGATGGAGAAAACCTGCTCGTCGCTGCGTTCCTCGATCAGACCGTTGGCTTCCAGCACTTCGGCAAAATGCTGCGTCAGCGCGTAATTCTGGGGCGAGGAGGTGCGGCCGAAATAATCATAGGACAGCGAGAAGCCCTCGCCCGCCTTCTTCTGGACCTCGTGCTCGCGGTCGCAATAGGTCCGCACGTCGAGCCCGGCTTCTGCGGCGGCGAGTTCGGCTGGCGTGCCGTGCTCGTCCGTGGCGCAGATATAGAGCACCTCGTGGCCCCTGAGGCGCAGATAGCGCGCATAGACATCCGCCGGCAGCATCGACCCGGCCAGATTGCCGAGATGCTTGACGCCGTTGATGTAGGGTAACGCGCTCGTGATCAGGTAGCGGGCCATGTTTTTTCTTCGTCCACGGATTGAGTCGGGTATAGCCTTTCGCCTCCGGCGCGAGTGACGCCGGTGACAGGATGCGGGCGTCTCCTTACCCGCCCGCGGCTGGGGAGGGAACATTCATATGGAATTCTACGGCATCAATATCATTGCCGCGCTGCTCGCCGCGCTCGGCTTCATGGTGGTCGGCTTTCTCTGGTACGGCCCGCTGTTCGGCAAGACGTGGATGAAGCTCCACGGCTGGACCGAGGCCGACTTCAAGGGCCAGAGCATGGCCCCGGTCCTCGTCCAGGGCGTGATCAATGCGCTGATCACCGCCATCGGCATGGCGCTGGTCTTCCATTGGCTGGGCGTGGATTCGGTCGGCGAAGCCCTGCACATCGCCTTCGTCCTGTGGATCGCCTTCTCGGCCACGACACAGGCCCTCGCCTACATCTATGAACGCCAGAAGCTGGGCCTGACGCTGATCCATTTCGGCAATCAGCTCGTCGGATTCCTGCTCGCCGCGACGATTCTCGCGCTGTTCTAGATTGCCTGCCGGAGGCGCTTGCCGCTTGCGGGCGGCGGCGCCTTCGGTCTATTCCGCCAGCCTGACACCAGGGCCGGCTTAGCTCAGCTGGTAGAGCAGCGGTTTTGTAAACCGAAGGTCGGGGGTTCGATTCCCTCAGCCGGCACCATAACCTCGCGTTTCCATGACCGGCCGACAGCACACTCTGGGGCTTGGCAGAGGGCGCGATGACACTCGACGACGCAAAGCAATTCGCCCGCAGGCTGGGTCTCCACCGGATCGAGCTGAAAACCGTCCTCGCCTTTGCGGCGATCGGTCTCGGACTGTGGGTCTTTGCCTCGATTGCCGACGAAGTCATGGAGGGCGAGAGCCATTGGCTCGATGGGGCCATCCTTCTGGCTTTGCGCGAGCCCGGCACGAATGACCCGATCGGTCCGGCCTGGTTCGAATACGCCGTGTCCGACATCACGGCTCTTGGCGGCTATGCCGTGCTGACGCTCCTCGTCGTGCTCAGCACCTTCTACCTGATCCTGCAGCGGCGCGCCGGAACGGCGGCCATGATGGTGGGCGGGATCATCTCGGGCACGTCCCTGGTGTCGCTGTTCAAGCTGTTCTTCGACCGCGACCGGCCCGATCTGGTCGAGCATCTGACGCACGCGACCAGTTCCAGCTTCCCGAGCGGGCATGCCTCGGCGGCGACGCTAACCTATCTCACGCTCGGCCTTCTGCTTGCCAGCGCACAGGAGCGTCGCCGCGCGCGGGTCTTCATCATCACAAGCGCCTTGCTCATCGCCGTCCTCGTCGGGTTCAGCCGGGTTTATCTCGGCGTCCATTGGCCCAGCGACGTGGTGGCCGGGTGGGGATTCGGCGCCTCCTGGGCGGTCGCATGGTGGTTCGCCGCGCGCCTTTTCAGCCGGTGGCGCGACTCGCGAAAAGTCAATTGACGAAAGCCTGCGACATCCGAACCACTGGCCTCGGCCCCGGAACCTTCTAATCTTCGCGGCGATTACCGGGACAAGGGAGATTTGCCATGCGTCACATCCTGCTTCTTACCGCCGCCGCCTTTGCCCTGACCGCCTGTGGCGGCTCCGGCGACAGCGAACCGGCTGCGTCGAACGCGGCCGCGCCTGCCCAGCAGTCCGCTGCGGTAGAGGATCCGGCCCCGGCAACCACCGACACGCCGACCGAAACCGAGGACGCCATCGAGGCGGCCGCCGTCGAAGCCGAGACCGACATGACCGCCGCTCTAGCCGCCCTGCCCGCGCCATACAGCGAGGCCGACCTTGCCAATGGCCGGCGCCAGTTCCGCCGCTGTTCCTCCTGTCACACGATCGCGGAAGACGCGCGCAATCTCGTCGGGCCGAACCTGCACGGCCTGTTTTCGCGTAATGCCGGCGAGGTCGAGGGCTTCAACTATTCGGCGGCGGTTCGCGACTCGGGCATCGAGTGGTCGCCGGAACATCTCGACAGCTGGCTGCAGGACCCGCGCGGCTACATCCCCGGCAACCGGATGAGCTTCGTCGGTCTGCGCGACGCCAACGATCGCCGTGACGTGATCGCCTATCTGATGATCGAGACGGCCGCCGAATAGCCTATTCGGCGGGCACGTCCGCCGCGCCGACCTGCTTTCCCGACTGGCTTTCCAGCTGTTTCGCCACCCAGTTCGGCGTCTTCGTGTAACGCCCGAGGACGCCGTACACGGCCGG
Organism: Hyphobacterium sp. SN044; assembly: GCF_021864465.1. Lineage (GTDB taxonomy): Bacteria > Pseudomonadota > Alphaproteobacteria > Caulobacterales > Maricaulaceae > Hyphobacterium. The sequence continues at coordinate 214,588 of NZ_JAKKUV010000003.1, read as the reverse complement.
AACGATGAACAGGGTGAAGAGCGTCGCAACCAGCACGCCGGTGAAGATCACCACGCCGATCGTGGCGCGGCTTTCCGCCCCCGCCCCGCTCGCCAGCATCAGCGGCAGAGCCCCGATGGCGGTTGAAATGCCGGTCATCAGGATCGGACGCAGACGCGTTTCCGCGGCATTGATCGTCGCCTCGGCGATATCCTGCCCTTCGTCGCGCAACTGGTTGGCGAACTCCACGATGAGGATGCCGTTCTTGGCCGCCAGGCCAATGAGCACGACCAGTCCGATCTGGCTGTAGATGTTCAGCGACGACCCGGCCATGTAGAGGCCGAACAGGCCGCCGGCGATGGCCAGAGGCACGGTCAGCATGATGACGAAGGGTTGGATCAGGCTCTCGAATTGGGCTGCGAGCACCAGGAAGACGATCAGCAATGCCATGGCGAAGGCGAAGAGCGCGGCCTGGTTGGCGTCGAGGAATTCGCGCGCATTGCCGAGGAAGCTGGTCTGGACATTTGCCGGCAGATTGTCGCTGGCATAGGTCTCGAACCATTCCACCGCCTCGCCGAGCGTATAGCCTTCCTCAAGCGTCGCCGAGATCGTGACCGACCGCAGGCGGTTCACCCGCGGACGCTCGGACGGCTCGCCGGCCTCGCGCAGATTGACGAGGTTCGACAGCGGGATCAGCTGCCCGCGGGACGACCGGACATAGAGCGTCTCGAGATCGCTGCGGTCGGATCGTGCCTCGCGGCGGTTCTGCAGGATGATGTCGTAATTCTCGCCCCGGTCGACGAAGAAGCCGACCCGGCGCGAGCCGAGATGCGATTCCAGCGTCCTCCCGATCGTCGCGACCGAAACGCCGAGATCGGCAGCGCGTTCGCGGTCGATATCGACCAGAACGCGCGGCGCGGTCGGCTCGTAGTCGCTCGACATGCGCAGAAGGTTCGGATTGGTCTCGCGCGCCGCCGCGATGATGTCCTCTGCCCAGGCCGCCAGCTCTTCATAGTCGCCGCCGCCGAGCACGAATTCGATGTCGGAATTGCCGCCGCCACCGCCGAGCGCGGAGCGCATCGAGGCGAAGGCGCGCACGCCGGTCAGCTGGCCCAGCCGGCCGTTCAGTTCACCGACGATCGCCTGGCCGTCGCGTTCACGTTCGTCCCACGGCGCGAGCGAGGCGAACATGATCCCGGTGGAATAGCCGCCCCCGCCCCAGCCGGGCACGCGGATCATCGCCCGGGTGATTTCGCCGCTCTCGACATAATCGAGCAGGATTTCCTCGATCTCCGCGGCTTCCTCCGCCGTGTAATCGAAGCCCGCGCCTTCGGGACCGGAGAAAAAGGCAAAGAAGGCGCCGCGGTCCTCGGTCGGGACAAGCTCACCCGGGATCTTGGTCAGGAAGAATCCGGACCCGGCAATCGCGACCAGCAGGATCGGCAGAACCGTCCACGGCCGGCCCATCACCACGCCCAGCGAATTGCGATAGGAGCGGCGCATCGCCTGCACCGCGTCATCGGTCCACTTGGCGATACCCTTGGTCTTGGTCGCCGGCACCACCAGCTTCGACGCCATCATCGGTGACAGGGTCAGAGCCACGAAGCTCGACAGGATCACCGCGCCCGAGACCGTGATCGCCAGCTCCACGAAGATCCGGCCGATCAGACCGGGCAGGAAGATAAGCGGCACGAAGACCGAGACGACCACCGCCGTCGTCGCAATCACGGCGAAGAAGACCTGACGGCCGCCCAGAAGAGCCGCGAGCTGGCGCGGCTCGCCGAGGTCGGCGCGCCGCTGGATATTCTCCAGCACCACGATGGAGTCGTCGACCACCAGACCGATCGACAGAACCAGGGCGAGCAGGGTCAGCGTATTGATGGAGAAGCCGAAGGCGGCGAGAATCCCGAACGTCCCGATCAGGCAGACCGGCACGACCAGTGCCGGGATCAGCGCCGCGCGGAACGACCCCAGGAAAAGATAGATCACCGCGATCACCAGCAGGGCGGCAACGATCAGCGTGCGCCACACCTCGGCGATCGATTCCTCGATGAAGACGGTGGAATCGAAGGCCGAAACCATGGTCATGCCTTCCGGCAGGCCCGGCGTCAGGGCTTCGACCTCCGCGCGGACGGCGGCCGCCACGGCAATGTCATTGGCCTGGCTCTGACGCACAATGCCGAGACCGACCTGGGTCACGCCATTGCCGCGGAAAAGCGACCGGGTTTCGGCCGCCGTCAGCTCGACATCGGCGACTTCGCCAAGGCGGATGACGTGGCCCTGGTCCGAAGCCCCGATCGGCAGGCGGCGGAAATCCTCCGGCGACTGGTAGCTGCGTTCGACGCGAACCGTGAGATCGACTTCCGCAGCCTCAAGCGAGCCGCCCGGCAATTCGATATTCTGGGCGCGCAGAGCGGTCTCGATATCCTCGACCGTCAGGCCGCGCGCGGCGAGTTGTTGCGGGTCGAGCCAGATCCGGATCGCGTAGCGGCGATCGCCGCCGATCATCACCTGCGATACGCCATCGAGCACCGAGAAACGGTCGACGACATAGCGCTGCGCGTAGTCGGTCAGTTCTTCGACAGACAGGCGTTCGGATGCGAGGCTGTACCAGATGATCGGCCGGGCATCGGCGTCCTGCTTGCGCACCCGCGGCGGATCGATTTCCAGCGGCAGACGGCCCTGTGCACGGGAGACGGCGTCGCGCACGTCATTGGCGGCGGCCTCGATATCGCGGTCGAGCGTGAAGGTGACATCGATATCGGCTTCGCCGTCCTGGCTCGTCGAGGTGATCAATTCGACCCCTTCGATGCCGGAGAGCTGGTCTTCGATCACCTGCGTCACGCGGTTCTCGACGACTTCCGCATTGGCACCGGGATACTGGACGTCCACCGAAACGACCGGGCGGTCGACATCGGGAAGCTCGCGCAGCGGCAGATTGCGATAGCCCAGCAGGCCGAACACCACGATCAGTGCACTGACCACCCCGGCCAGAACCGGGCGTTTGACGGCAATATCGGAAAGCGTCATGGCGCAGTCCCCACAGCGATCGCGCCTGTGGGCTGCCACTGGCGCGTGACCTGAACCGGCGCGCCTGGACGGACGCGGTGCGTGCCTTCAGAAACGACACGCTCACCGGGCTGGAGGCCCGAAATCACCTCGATCAACACGCCCGAGCGGACACCCAATTCGACATTGCGCGCTTCGAGAACCGGCGGGTCGCCCTCGGGGACGACATAGACGAAGGCCTGTTCGCTGCGGCGCATCACCGCGGTTTCCGGAATCGCCGGGTGTTCGCGCACATCGCGGCGGACCTCGATGGTCAGCAGCATTCCCGGAACCAGCCGGCCATCCTCATTGTCGATTTCGGCCCGCACCGTGACGGCCCGTGTCACCGGATCAATCCGCGAATCCACATTGGTGATCACCCCGTCGAAGGTTGCCCCCGGAAAGGCGTCGGACTGGGCGGCGACGTCCAGCCCGGGCGACATCACGGACAGGAAGCGCTCCGGCACGGTGAAATCGAGCTTGATCCGGGACACGTCGTCGAGTGTGGCAATGATGTCCCCCGGACCGACCAGCTCACCGGCCGACACATTGCGCAGGCCGACCACACCGTCGAACGGGGCCCGGATGATCCGGTTGGCGAGGCGCGCCTCGACGGCACGCACCCGGGCGGTCGCGCGATCGAGCGCCGCCTGGGTTTCCTGAACGCGCTGCGTCGGCGCAATGCCGCGCTCCGCCAGATCCTGAAAGCGTTCCTGCTCCTGGCGGGCTTCGCGCTCCGTCGCACGCGCCTCGTTCAGCGCGGCATATTCTTCGCCGCCCGCCTGCTCCACGAGAATCTGGCCCGCTGTCACGCGGTCGCCGGATTCAAAGGCGATACGGCCAATGATTTCACTGACCTGCGGGGAGATGGTGACCTGTTCATTGGCGCGCGCCGTTCCGATCGCCTCGAGCGTATCGGCAAACGTTGCGGTCGTGACCTCGGCCACCTCGACAGGCTGGGTTCCGCCGCCTGCGTAACTCTGTTCGGGCTCTCGCGTCAGTTCGCGCACGGCCACGGCGCCGGCCATCACCACGAAGATGGCCAGAGCGACAATCAGGAAAACGGCTTTGCGCATATCAGAAATCTACCCTTCGCATTGCCGCAGCATTTAGACCTCGGGCGCGCGGCGGCAAAGGCCTTTCAGGAACAAGTGCATTTCCGAGGTTCAGAAACGCCGCCACCAGGAGACGAGTATCGCCTCCTCGGCAATGGCGTTTCGTCCCGCTGGCGTGGCGATCAGCCCGGCCTGCAGCGTACCGCTTTCAAATTCCCAGGCTGCTGAAATCTGCAGCTTGTGCTGTGCGAATTCGCGCCGTCCCGGGACGATCTCGCCGACGCTCCAGGTCGAGAAGGATTGCGCCATGAACAGGAGTTGCGGCCTCGGCCGCCATCCCGCGGTCAGATCGAGCCTGACTTCATTGGGGTCCGGTGTTTCGCGCCAGCGACACGCAAGCTGCGCGTCGAAGAAGCTGTTCCGGCTTGCGGAATATCCGGCCAGGACCCGCATTTCACCGCCGAAACCGCCCTCTCCGAGGGGCAGGTCGGCGATATTCTCCGCTTCGCCCGGCAGCAGCACGACGCCCTGGATCGAGATCACGCCGCCGCCGCGCCGCCAGGCGGCGTAGCGCACGCCGGCCTCGCTCGACGCGAAGCCGTTCGCGCTGTCGACCAGACCGGCGTCGATTCTTGTGACGTCCTGCCAAGCCACCCGGCCGACCAGCGTGAACCGGTCCGTCAGCCCGTATTCGACGAAAAAGGCACTCTCGCGCTTGCGGTAATCGCCGCCCTCCCGGCGGTCGGACGTATCGTCAAACCAGGCCGTCGCCCGGTCGAACAGCGCGGTCGTGATGATCAGCCCTTCACCCTTGTCGAGCGGCCACGCCCCGGCAAAGGCCGGGGCGCCGGTCAGACCAAGGGAAACGGCAGCAGCTAGGTATCGAAGCCCGGAGACTCGCGGCGAACTCGGTCGAGCAGCGCCGCCCAGGCGATTTCGAGGAAGAATTCGTTGAGAATACCCTCCTCGCCCTGCTTGTAGACGCGGTCCTGCATCGCCTTGTCCCAATGGATCAGCTCCGCCCCACCCGACTGAGCCATTGTCTGAATCTTGCACGCACGTTCAAGTAGATAAATTCTGAGATACGCTTGGAACGGGTGCGCACCGACCGACAGCGTACCGTGATTGCGCAGGATCATCAGATGCTTGTCGCCGAGATCGGCGACGATGCGCGGCTTCTCGTCCTCGACCAGCGCGAGCCCCTCATAGTCGTGATAGGCCACGTCGCTCATGATGTTCATGGCGAGCTGGGAGATCGGCAGGAGGCCGCCCTTCTGCGCCGCCACGGCCACGCCCGCATCGGTGTGCAAATGCATGGCGACCGTCACGTCATGCCGCGCCGTGTGGATCGTGGAGTGGATGGTGAAGCCGGCCGGATTGATGCCGTAGCGCGAAGGCGGCAGCACATTGCCGTCCAGATCGACCTTCACGAGGTTTGATGCCGTGACGTCTTCGTAGAGCAGGCCGAACGGATTGAGCAGGAAATGCTCGGCCGGACCCGGCACCCGCATCGAGATGTGGGTGAAGAACAGATCGTCCCAGCCGTGCATGCGCACGAGGCGGTAGAGCGCTGCAAGGTCGCAGCGCGCCTTCCATTCCTCTTCCGTGACGAGGGATTTCACCGATGCCTGTTGGTCGTCCATGACCGTCTCCCCGGATGTTCCGCGTTTTTGCTGAACGCTGTTCACTGTGAAGAATTGCGCATCGGGGCGGGGTCCGTCAAACGTCGCGCGCCAGTCTCAGGCCCGAAAACTGCCACCGGGCGTTCGGTGGGAAGAAATTCCGGTAGGTCCGCCGGACATGGCCCTCCGGCGTGGCGCAGCTACCCCCGCGCAACACGTACTGACCGCACATGAATTTGCCATTGTATTCGCCGACCGCACCTTCCGGCGCGCGGAAGCCGGGATAGGGCGCATAGTCCGACCGCGTCCACTCCCAGACGCCGCCGAACATCTGGCGCAGCCCCGGTCCGGCGACGCCGGCAGGGTGCGTCGAAACGCCCGGGTCGAGGAAACGGCCCGGCTGGCCGGCCTTGCTGGCAGCATGTTCCCATTCCGCCTCGGTCGGCAGACGGTAGCCGGTCCACTCGGCAAAGGCGTTCGCCTCGTAGAAATCGAGATGGCTGACCGGGGCGTCCGGATCGATCTCCTGCGCGCCGTGCAGGGTGAACTCGAACCATTTCCCGTCCTGCTCACGCCAGTAAAGCGGCGCGCGGCGGCGATCTTCCTGGGTCCGCGCCCATCCGTCCGACAGCCACAAGGTCGCCGTCTCGTAACCGCCATCGGCAATGAATTCGGCATACTCCCGGTTCGTTACGGGATGATCGGCGAGCCCGAACGGTTCGAGCCAGATCTTGTGACGCGGCCCCTCATTGTCGAAGGCGAACTCGGCGCCGTCATATCCGACCTCGAACAGTCCGCCTTCGAAATCGACGAAGGACGTCTCGGCGATCCCGGCCGATCCCGGCAGAGGGGCCGGATAGGCCGCCGGTCCGAACGGGTGACGTGACAGCACGTGCTTGATGTCGGTGACCAGCAATTCCTGGTGCTGTTGCTCGTGCGCGATGCCGAGCTGGACGATGCCGATTGTCTTCGCGATCTCCTGATCATTGGCTGCCGACAGGAAGTCGGCGACCGCCTGGTCGACATGGCGCCGATAGTCGCCGATCTCGGCGCAGGAGGGCCGTGTCAGAAATCCGCGCTCCGGCCGAGGGTGACGCTCCCCCACCTGCTCGTAGTACGAGTTGAAGAGGTAGCAAAAACCCTCGTCGAAAACGCGGTAGTCCGGCCGGTTCGGTCCCAGCAGGAAAGTCTCCCAGAACCAAGTCGTATGCGCCCGGTGCCACTTCGTCGGGCTGACATCGGGCATGGTCTGTACGCACTGGTCTTCCGCACTCAACGGATCCGACAGGGCTTCGGTCGCCTGCCGCGTTCGTTCGAACGCCGTCAGCAGGGCCGTTCGCGCATCGTTGAAATCTTTCGCCATTCTTCCTGTCCTGCCGTCGCATTAATCAGTGAGAAACCATAAGGATTCACGAATGATTCGTGCGTATCCGCACGAAGGGCTCATTCGGGGGGCTGCCGTGAGCGGCATGATGACTGCGCTATCGAGTCTGGCCCGGGTCAAGGATCCGGCAAGCCGTGCGCAACTGGCACTGGGCGTGACTGATATCTGCGCTGCCTCCCCTCTTTCGCGCCGCGCCGAACCGATTGCCGATGAACTCCTTCTGACGCTCGCCCGAAAGGCGGAGCAGCGCGTCCGCATGGCGATGGCCGCGCGCCTTGCCGACTGCGCCTGGGCGCCCCACGAAGTCGTTCGCTTTCTCGCTTTCGATGCTCCAGCCGTCGCTGAACCTATCATTGCACGTTCGGTCCGGTTGACGGAAGGCGACCTCGTCCGGCTCGCCGATGAAGGCACGCGCGACCATCGCGTCCTGATCGCGAACCGGCCGAATATCACGATCGCCATTACCTCCGCCCTGTCGCGGCATTCCGAGATCGTCGTCATGCGCGCACTCGCCGCCAATACGACGGCCTCCCTGTCCGAACTGGCCTGCGAGACGCTCTCGGCCTGCGCACGGACTGACGCCATTCTGGCCCGCACCCTGAGCACGCGGCCCGACCTTCCAGAGATCCTCGCCGGCGAGATTGCCACCCATATCGCCGACGCTCTGGAAGACGAGCTCGTCGATGAATTCGGCAATGGCATTCAGCTTGATAACGCGGTGAAGCACGACACGGTTGCCTCTGCCATCGCAGACGATGACGACACGCTCGCACGCAAACTGGTCGAGAAACTCGTGGCGGCGGGAACGCTGAACGGAACCTTCGCCCTGCGATCCCTGACCGAAGGCAATGACGCGCTGTTCGACTATTCGATTGCCTCGCTTTGCACGATCTCGGCGACGCAATGGCGCAAGGCGCTCGCCGCCGGCGGGGTGCGTGCTGCGGCCCTCGCCTGCCGCTCGGCCCGGATCGACCGCAGCGTCTTCCCGACCATCCTGCGCGGCCTGCAACGCTCGGGGCGCATCCAGAGCGAACTCGGCGAGGATGCGATGACGGGCGCCGCGAAAGTGTTCGCGAACTACACCGTCGGCAGCGCACACGACGCCTTGCGCCGTCTCGCCGACAGCGTTTGAATGACCGCCAGTCAACGGCGGCCACAATGACTTCCAGCACCGAAAAGCCTTTGAAGCTGACCTTCATCGCCAGCCCGCGCCCGGCCGCGCAGGCCGCGTGCGACACGCTGACGGCACGCTATGGCCAGGCAGACCTCGCCGAGGCGGACATGATCGTCGCACTCGGCGGTGACGGGACGATGCTGGAAGCGCTGCACAAGTCGATGAAGCGCGGCCTGCCGGTCTTCGGCATGAATTTCGGCTCGGTCGGCTTCCTGATGAACGATTTCGCCGAGGACGACCTCCAGACGCGCCTGCGTGCCGCTGAACCGGCGCAAATCCATCCGCTGAAGGCGCGCGGCGAACGGATCGACGGGCACAGCTTCGAGGCGCTCGCCATCAACGAAGTCTCTCTCCTCCGGGAGAAGCGGCACACCGCCAAGATACGCATCTCGGTGGACGGGCGCGTCCGCCTCGAGGAATTGGCGGCCGACGGCGTGATGGTCGCTACCCCGGCCGGCTCGACCGCCTACAACGCGTCCGCCCACGGACCGATCCTCCCGCTAAGCTCCAGCGTGCTCGCCCTGACGCCGATTTCCGCCTTCCGCCCCCGGCGCTGGCGCGGTGCCTTGATCGGCAATGACAGCAAGGTCCGTTTCGACGTGATCGACGCCGAACTGCGACCGGTTTCCGCGGTCGCGGATTCCCGCGAGTTCCGGGAAGTCGCTTGGGTCGAGGTCGAAACCGACAAGGACCACACGCTGACCATGCTGTTCGACCCGGGCCGCCCGCTCGGCGAACGCATCCTGATCGAGCAGTTCCAGACCTGATTCCGGTTTAGCCGCCCGTTAAGCATCCTCCTCTATGGTCCCGGACAAGAAGATCGGAAAACTGCCGGGGTGAGCCGTGGGCAATCTTCAATTTGACACCAGCGAAATGCTGCGCGACCGCAAGATCATGCTGGTCGACGACAGTGCCGCGCTGCGCGGGGCGCTGCGTTCCATCCTGTCCTCTCTCGGGGCCGAACAGCTGACCGAAGCGGGCGATGCCGGCGAGGCACTCGGCGCGCTCTCCTGCGAGGGCATCGACCTCCTGATCACCGACTGGAAGATGGAGCCGCTCGACGGCCTGGCCCTCGTACGCGCCATCCGCGCCGGCAAGTCGGCCACCGCGCGCGACATTCCGATCGTGATGCTGACCTCCTACACGGATGCCCGCTACCAAGCAGAGGCGATGCGTGCCGGCGTGACCTGTTTCATGCCCAAGCCCTTTACCGCCCGCTCGCTGCTGGAGGGCCTGGCGGCCGTCCTGTCCGGCGAGGCGACCGAATCCGCACAATCCCCGGCCGAACTGGCCAAGACCGCTGAAGCCTGACCGGAGAGACGAGATGAAGCGCGAACAACCGATCGAAGTCATTACGCCTCCGAACATGCTGCGCGTGAAGGTTGGCGGCCGCGTCGGCCCGATCGACGAGGCGGCCATTGCCCGCGCCGAAGCGGCGCTGGAAGACATGAAGGACGACTTCAAGCTCTGGCTCGAGGATGAGGTCACCAAGCTCGAAAAGGCCGCCAAACTGGTTATGTCGGAAGGCGTGAACGGGGAAGCCGGCGAAGCCCTTTTCGGCTGCGCGCACGATCTGCGCGGCCTCGGCACGACCTACGACTACCCGATCATCACCCGCATGGCCGCGTCGCTGTGCCGGATGATCGAGACCGAGGAAAAGCGCGCCGAGGCTCCTGCCGCACTCGCCCTCGCCCACGCGCACGGTATTCGCGCGGCACTGCGTCAGGGGATCAAGTCGGACACCGACAAGATCGGTGCAATGCTGATCCATGAACTGGAAACCCAGGTCAGCGACTTCGTCGCGCCGTGGGAACCCGATCAGCCGGCGAGACGCGCCGCCGCGGGCTGAACCCCGATCTCGTCTTCGTCGAGCCGCGAGAGGATGTATTCCACGTCCTCGTCAGGCACGCCCTGAAACCGCGTGAACGCCCGCTCGGCGAGGATCTTGCGGAAGCGGGCGCGCCCTTCCGGGCTGTCTTCCATCTCGATTGTGTGAAGCGTGTCGATCGCGGCGCGGATCGCCGGGAAGAGACGCGCGGGCAGACCCGTCCGGTCGAAGATCGCCTTCATGCCCAGCGGCCCGGCATCGTGAATCAGCAGCCAGGCCTTGGCATGCGGCACGCTGCCAAGTTCCGCGAAGGCATGTTCCACGAAGCTGATATGTCCGCGGAAGGCCGCGCGCAGGATCAGTGACGGCGTCAGCCGGCCATTCATCTGCAATTGCTGCACGAAATGGCGCATGTCGGGGGCGATACCGGCCTGGTCGACAAGATCCACCGTCGCCCGTTCGCGCGTCGCCTCGGCCAGTTCCACTGCCAGCTGCGGCGGCAGGGCATGGCGCTTCACCAGGCGCTCCAGCGCCTCGTCGCTCACCCGGGAAATCAGCTTCTCGGTAAAGGCCAGCGGCAAGGCAGAGCGCGACACGAAGGAGTCCATGACCATCTTCGACTCGCAGAAGCGCGTGAAGGCTTTCTCGTAGGCCGCTTCGCCGAATTGCGCGCCATCATTGGCCGCGGTGATCGACACCGCCCGCTCGGTTCCGAACTCGACGATCGCCCCGACCACCTCCGCGGACACGGACTGGCGTGCGCCGATCGCCGACTGCTTCGCCTCGCCCTGCGACTTCACGATCTCGACCAGCTCGGCATCGGTGAAGACCGGGCTGCCGGCCAGCACGGGCACGGCGATGGAATCGATGTCGGCGGCGAGTTTCATCGCAACCGATTTCGGCAAGTTCGGAGACGTCCGGAGCGTGACGGCCAGAGCGCGGCGCACCAGCACCACGGCATCCTCAGCGATCATCTCGATGATCGAGTTCGCCGCGACGCGTTCTTCTTCGGTCAGATCGGGCGCATCTACACGCTGACAGATCTTGCGTGCCGCCATCGCCCGCTCTTCGGGGCTTTCGCCCTTCACCAGTCGGCGAATGTCGTCTTGCGTCAACTTGGCGCGCATTGTGACGAGGCTCATCGAGGCGCTCCCGGATCGAATCGTTTGTCCGGGTTAACTGTCGGCCCGCGGCCTTTAACGAAGCGTTGAGAAATTAAGCGCGATTTGCGCCGCGCGGCGCGTCGAGAGACGCAAGGATCTCGACCACGGCGGGAGACAGGACCGCGCCGCGCGGAATGGCGGCAAAGCCCTGCGATCCGCCGAACGTCCCGGCAAAACCACTCCCGATGCCCGTGTCCCGCACATCGCTGTCGCGGATCGTCCAGCTGCGCGATGGTGGCAGCGGCTGGTCGTCAATCGGATGCGGGGCGGCGCGCACCTCGCCCGGCAGGCGGGTGATGTTGGCCAGCACTTCGGACGCCGACCGGGCCCGCCCGTTCTCGTAGAAGATCGGACGGTTCGCGGATGCCGCCGCCGGGAAGAGTTGCGAAGCCGGCGTATCGGGTTCACTCCGCACGGTCTGGATCAGATCCGCCGCCCCGCTCGCACCCAGAAAGTGCGCGGCATAAAGTTCGCCGCTGGTCGGCTCGCGGCCGATCCGCGAACGCAGCACTTCGGCATTCGCCGCGGCCAGCTCGCCGGCCATCAGTGCGGATGTCTGCGCGTCGAAACGCATGTCGAGGATTTCCTGGCGCCGCGCCGGGTCACGCACCGTGTAACGCCCGTCCGCCCCGCGTTCGATCGCATTGGCCTCGCCGGCAAATCCGTGCGCCGCGCCCCGCGTATGCATCATGCCCAGCCAGGTCTGCTCCAGGAACTGGAACATGCCCGCCGCGCTCGATGTGCGCGCCTGCGCGCGCGCATCAAAGCCGCTCTCCCGTTCCGCAGTGCGGACGAGAAAGTCGAAATCCGCTCCCGTCGCCTGCGCTGCGCGGGCAATCAGGGTTTCGGGACGGTCCGAGGCCGGGGCAATCGTGGTCATGGCGCTCCTGCCGGGCGAGGCGGCGATTCCCGACGACACTCGCGCCTCGGAGCTAACCTTGTGTTAACGCTGTCAGCGGGCGGTCCGGAGCGAAGGCCGGGTCGGCCTTCCCCTGTTCCAGGACAATATCCCTTATCGTCTCCGCCATCGCCGGGGCCAGCAGCACCCCGTTCCGGAACGCACCGAGCCCCAGCACCACATGTTCAGCGACCGAACGGCCCAGTATCGGCAGACCATCCGATGTCCCTGGGCGCACGCCAGTCCAGACCTCGACTGTTGCCGCGTCCTTCAGTGCGGGCAGAATGGCTTCGGCGGCCTCTTGCAGGGCCGCTGTCAGATCAGGCTCGATCCGGTCATCACTCGCACCGGTCTCGCTGGTCGCGCCGATGACGATCCGCCCCGGCTTGCTGCTGAGATAGGCGTCGGCCGCCCTGATGCAGCCGGTCAGCGCGGCGACCGGCGCCACGCTCAGCATCTGGCCCTTCACCGGGACCATGAGGCGGGCCTCGGGCACGTCCTCGCTCAGATCGCGTGACTGCCAGCCGGCCGCGAGGATGACGCGGTCCACCTCCATCCGTCCGGCCGGACCGGACAGGACGACGCCGCCACTGCCGCTCGAAACCCGCGTCACAGGCCAGCTTGTGCGCACGTCTCCGCCTTCTGCGCGGATCGCGTTGACGAGCGCCGGGCCGAGCGCACGGTTGTCGATCTCGCCGTCACCGGGGAAACGCATCGCGCCAACCAGGCCATCGCCGAGACCGGGCTGGACGGCGCGGGCGGTGGCCGCGTCCAGCCGCTCGAAACCGATACCGTAGAGCGCCGCATTGGCCTCAAGCCGGTCGAGCCAGGCCTCGCCGCGCGCGCCGAAGCCCGGCGACAGCGACCCGCTTCGACGATAACCCAGCGGAGCGGTCGCATGCGGGGTGAGACGTTCGGCCCAGTCGTCCCAGAGCGACAGCGAGCGCTCCGCCAGCGCCACGAAGGCCCGGCCGGCATCTTCGTTCGCGCCCTCAAAGCCCTGCGCCAGCATGCCGCCCGAGGCAGCCAACGCCCCCTGTCCGGCCACCGGCCCGGCTTCCAGGACCGTGACCTGCGCCCCCTCGCGCGCCAGCGCCCACGCCGACGCAAGGCCGATGGCACCACCGCCCACGATGGCGACGCGGATTTGGCTGAGACCACTGCGGAACATTCAGGCTATGCTCATGTTGGATGAATTAGGGGTCCGTCCGGGACAGGACTCTATCCACCAGACAGAAGGCGTTGTCATGCAACCCGCTGCAATCCTCAAAACCGTCATCCTCGGTTCTGCCCTCGCCGCCGCGTCCGGCGCGGCTGCCTCGGCGGAATGCATCCGGATGACGAATGTTCACGGCTTCACCGTGATCGACGACACCCATGTCGTCCTCAATGGCGGAACCCGCCACCACTATCTCGTCACGACCCGTTCGCGCTGCCCCGACCTTCGCTGGGGCATGCAGATCGGCACGACCCTGCCGCGCACCGGCACGGTGTGTTCGCCGGTCGGCGAATACCTCGTGTCCGAAGACGGCTGGCGCTGCCCGATCGAGACGATCGAGGAAGTCGAGGATCTCGAAACCGCCCGGACGCTGGTCGAAGCGCGTAATGCTGCGGAGGGCGAAGTCGTCGTCGAGGAGGAAGACCGCTACGTTCCCGGCGGCACCGACGACATCTACGACGAAACCAACGAAGGCTGATCGCGCCATTGCCGCCTGCGCGCTTTCCTGATCCCCTGTGCGGGAAAGGGAGGCGCGCATGTGCGGACGCATCGGCATTCTGACGCTCAGCTGGCGTGAATATCACGAGCGGCTCAGCCTCATCCCCTCGCAGCCGCACTTCAATCTCCAGCCGAACTGGGACTGCGCCCCGACACAGGACGCGCCCATCGTCCGCCTCGCCGATGACGGCCGGCTGATGAGCATGGCGCGGTGGGGGCTCGTGCCCTTCTTCTGGCAGAAGCCGCTGAAGGAGATGAAATTCTCCACCTTCAACGCCCGTTGCGAGACCGCCGCCAGCGCCGCCAGCTTCCGCGAACCGTGGAAGAAGCGCCGCTGCCTCGTCGTGGCGGAGGGCTATTACGAATGGAACGGGCCGAAGGGATCGAAACGCCGCTTCTGCTTCCGCCCCACCGACGGTCCGCTCTTCACCTTCGCGGGGCTATGGGACCAGGTCACGGTCGAGGGCGAAGCCATCACCAGCTTCACTATCCTCACCTGCCCGCCGGGAGAGAAGGCCGGGCAGTATCACACCCGCATGCCGGTCATTCTCGATCAGGCCGGCCGTGAACGCTGGCTCGATCCGGACGCCGACCCCGAACCACTCTGCACCGCCGCACCGGATACGGCGATCGAGGTCTACGAAGTCGCCCGCCAGGGCCGCGGCCCGGAGCTGTTCGAGCCGAGGAAGAGCGAGTTGTTCTAGACTTTCGCGTTCAACCTTAAATAAGTTCACCCCTCATGCCGGGAGGTGCGAGGCTTGAACTCACGCAACTCATCAAACGACTTCGCAAGGAAGGCTGGGTTCAGATTGCTCAGGCAGGTTCGCACACGCAGTGGAAGCATCCCGATCGCGCTGGCCGCGTGACGATCAGCCACCCCAGCAAGGACATCCCGCTCGGTACGCTTCGGTCGATCTTTCGGCAGGCCGGTTCGACCTGGCCGCCACGGTAAAGATTGAAAGCAAAGCGGTGAGTAAGTATAGGATACACACCAAAGGAATGTGTCAGTGACCTATTTTGCGTTCATACATCGCAGTGAAAGCGGAGCGTTCGGCGTCTCCTTCCCCGACCTGCCGGGCTGTGTCGCGCTCGGAGACAGTTTCAAGGACGCGACGAACGAGGCACGCATTGCCCTGCGCTTGCACCTCGCCGGCCTGCACGAGGACGGCGAGGCAATCCCGTCCCCGCGCTCTTTCGAAGAACTCGAGCGTGATCCCGCCTTCCTCGAAGACCGGACCGATGCTGTCGCACTGGTGCAGATCGCGCCGCAACTCCGGACCGGTCAGGTCAAGCGCGTCAACATCACGCTGGATGAAGGCGTGCTGGAAGCCATCGACTGGCAGGCACGGCGGCTGGGCCTGACGCGTTCGGCCTTCATCGCGCGGAGCGCAACCGAAGCCGTCTCGGATTGATTGGAAAAATGGTACCGCCTCCCCGGATCGAACGGGGGACCTCTAGATCCACAATCTAGCGCTCTAACCTACTGAGCTAAGGCGGCACGGAAGGCGGCGGAACCTATACCCGGTCCGCGCGGGTTTCAAGCACCCCGCAAGGCCTGCTGCAGTGCCGTCCCGCGCCCCCGAAATCGCGTCCCGTCAGATATAGCCCATCGCGTCGATATGCGCGCGCATCGCCGCGATCCGGGCGTCGTCCGACGGGTGGGTCGAGGTGAATTCCAGCGCCCGCTCCTGGTGCATCGTCGACATGGCGAGCCAGACATCCATCGCGTCGCGCGCGGCATAACCCGCGCCCACCATGTAGTCGATTCCGAGCCGGTCGGCCTCGAATTCGTGCTCGCGCGAATAGGGCAGGATCACGCCGTACTGGATGCCCGCGCCCAGCGCCGCGGCCATGTCGGCGTCGTAGTCGACGCCCTGGGTCTGCAGCGCCATGCCGACAAGCTGCATGCCCATCTGCGCGGCGCGTTGCTGGCTCGCCCGCTCCGCCGCGTGCCGCCCGGCGACATGGCCCATCTCGTGGCCCATGATCGTGGCGACATGCCCGTCGGTTTCCACGAGGTCCATCAACCCCTTGTAGAAGGCGACCTTGCCGTTCGGCAGCACCCAGGCGTTCACCAGGTCGGAATCGATCACCACGAATTCCCAGTCGAGATGGCTGAGGCCGGACGTCTCGGCCATGCGCGTGCCCACGCGTTCCAGCCGGCGCGTATAGGCCGGATCGGTCAGAACCCGCTCGCGCTGGATCGTGTCGCGCCACGCCGTCGCCGACAGGCGCTCGATCTCCGCCTGGGAAACCAGCATCAGCTGGTTGCGTCCCAGCGCCGCATTGTCGGCGCATCCGGCGAGCGGAACGATGGTCCCGGCCGCGAGACCGATCACCAGTTCACGCCGGTCGAGCAGGATTTTTTTCGACATGACCGTATTCCCCCTGATCCCGTCACATTACCCCTGCTATACTAACCCGAGCGAAGGCCGGTCGCCATGAGTGATCGAACTGCCTGACGCAACGCCTGAATCTGAACGGAGGTCTCCCCGTGCGCCGCATCCTGACCATCCTCGGCATCCTGATCGTTCTGGTTCTGACGGTGGCCATCGCCCTGCCCTTCCTGATCCCGGAATCAGTCTACCGCGACCGCGCCCAGATCGCCGCCAGCGATACGTTGGGCCGCGAGGTCGTGCTGGCCGGGGATGTCTCGCTCTCCATCCTGCCACGGCTGGAGATTCGCGCGCACGATGTGACGATCGGCAATGCGGAAGGCTTCGGTGACGAGGCCTTCGCTGAGGCCGGCGAAATGCGCCTGGCCGTCCAGCTGTGGCCGCTGATCAATCGCCGTGTCGAGATTGACGAATTCGCGCTGATCGATCCGGTCATCCGCCTGACCGAGCAGGGTGGACGCAACAACTGGACGTTCGAACCCTATGGCGACCAGACCGATGCACCGGCCGCGTCCGGCACCGGCTTCCGCCAGGGTCCGGGCGCCCTGCCCTTCGATGGCACCATCTCCGACGTCCGCATCGAGAACGGTCTGATCATCTACACAAGCGGCGGCGAGACCCGCACGATCGAGGGGCTCGATCTCGGCCTGAGAATGCCGGGCGTCGACGAACCGGTCGAAATCGAAGGCGCTCTGACCGCCGAGGGCGAGAGCATCAGCTTCGACATCACGTTCGGCTCGCTGCGCGCCTTCTTCGAGGGCGCGCAGACAGAGCTCGACCTGACGCTCGGCGGCCGCCTCGTCACGCTGTCGCTCGACGGCGCGGTGCTGGAGGGCGAAGCCATCGCCTATGCCGGCGCGATGAACACGACCATTCCTTCGTTGCGCGACCTCGCCGATTTTCTCGGTTCGCCCATGCCGGACGGTGACACCTTCAACCGCTTCGAAGCCGTCGGCGACATCTCAGGCAGCCTCGAACGCGTCGCGCTGCAGAACGCCTCCCTCTCGCTCGATGATCTCGATGCGACGGGCAATTTCATCCTCACGCTTGGCGGCGCGCGCCCGGCAGTCTCGGGCGATCTCAACATCGCCGAGATCGACGTGAACCCCTACCTGCCTGCGGGCGGGGAAAGCACGGGCGGCGGCACCATCCAGCCCTGGCCGGAAACGCCGGTCGACCTGTCCCCGCTCGGCTTCGTCGATGCCGACTTCACGCTGACGACCGGGCGCATCCTGTTCGGCGATATCGTGATTGAGAGCGGCGACAGCCCGGTCCAGCTCGATCTCGACATCGTCAACAGCCGCCTCGCGGCCGCGATCACGAATTTCGTGCTCTACGAGGGCCGCGGGCGGATCGACTTCGTCGCCAACGGACGGGGCACGCCGTCCTTCTCGCTGAATGCCAATCTCGACCGGCTCGATGCCCTGCCCTTCCTCGAGGCAGCGGCCGGCTTCGACCGCCTGTCGGGGACCGGTGCGCTCAACCTCGACATCCTGACGACGGGCAACACCACGGCGGCACTGATGAACGGGCTGGGCGGCAATGGCCGTTTCCAGTTCGCCGACGGGGCGATCCGCGGCGTGAACCTGGCGCAGGTGCTGCGCAATATCCGCACGGCGATCACCTCCGGCTCCATGCCGGAAGGCTTCGGCGAGCAGGAGGAAACGGACTTTTCCTCGCTCAACGGCACTTTCACGCTGGCCAATGGCGTGGCGACGAACAATGACCTCCTGATGCTTTCCCCGCTCGTACGCGTGGCCGGTTCCGGCACGGTCGATATCGGCGGCCAGACGCTTGATTACAGCCTGCGGCCGCGCGCCGTCGCCTCGCTGCAGGGTCAGGGCGGCGACACGGATCTGCGCGGGATCGAGATTCCGATCCGCATTCGCGGCAGCTTTGCCGCCCCCTCCGTCTCGATCGATTTCGAAGCGATCAGCCGCGCACTGCTGCAGGGCGCGGTGACCGGTGCGATCAGCGGCGAAGATCCGGAAGACGCCATCCGCGGCGCGATCGGTGATGCGCTCGGCCTGGGTGGCCGCGACGATGGAGAGACCACCGGAGACGGCGAAGGCGAGGACGAACCCTCGACCGAGGAACAGATCATTCGCGGTCTTTTCGGCCTCGGCGGAAACCGGGATCGTCAGGAAGAAGAACAACCCGAAGACGGTGGACGCTAGGATTTACGTGAACCGTAACTGAAGATGACGCGTTAACGCGGTTAATATCGAACCGTTTAGTCTGAAGGTTCGATGCCCAAGAGGGAGGAGAAGACATGTCCTTGAAATCAAAGCTCGGCCTGTTGTGCGGAGCGCTGTTTATGTTGGCCCCGGCAGGCGCGCTTCAGGCACAGGAACCGCCGATCGCGGAATTCTATCCCGGCACGCCCGAGATCATCCTGTATTCGCAGCCCAATTTCGGAGGCCAGCGCGTCACGCTCAGCGATGACGCGGCCGATCTGCGCCGCCAGAACTTCAACGACCGCACCTGGTCGATCCAGGTCGAGGCGGGGGATTGGGAAGTCTGCGAGAACATCAATTATGGTGGCCGTTGCATCCGCGTGAACGGCGACGTGGCCAGTTTCTCTCCGGCCAACTGGGTGTCCTCGGTGCGGCTTGTCCGCAACGGGACCGGTCCCGGCGGCGGTGGCGGCGGTTTCGTCGACCGCCCGCTGAGCGGCATCCGCCTCTATGACGGCCCGAACTACACCGGCCAGCGCTTCGACACCCAGTCGGAAATCTACGATCTGAGCCGCACCGGCTTCAACGACCGCGCCTCGTCGATCGCGATCGCGCGCGGCGAAAGCTGGGAAGTCTGTCTCGACTCCAACTTCCGCAGCCAGTGCCAGGTCTTCTCGGACAATGTCCGCGACCTCGCCCAGTACGGCTATTTCAACAACTCGATCTCGTCCGTCCGCCGCGTCGGCGGAGGCGGCTGGCCCGGTGGTCCGGGTGGCCCCGGCGGTCCCGGCGGCAACTGGTACACCGACATTGACGGCGGCATCGAAGGCATCGGTACGATGTTCTTCCCGGTGCCGGAGATCAACGGAAGGTCGATCGACCGCTGCATGGCTTCGGGTGGCCGCGACTGCGACACGGCGGTCGCTGACGCCATCTGTCAGGAAGCGGGCTATCTGGAAGCAGCCTATTTCTCGGTTGATCGCGGACGCCGCTATCGCACCATTCACCTCGGTTCCGGCCAGGAGTGCCGAACCGGACGGTGCGAGGCGATGCTGAACGTGCTCTGCATTTCCGAGCGCTAGGCAAACCCGGCTGACATCTTGGACGCCGCCTCGGGCAACCGGGGCGGCGTTCGCATGTTTGCCCCTCGAAACCGGAACGATTCAGGTCTATAATAGTTACAAATGAAACTACCTTCAGGAGGTCAGCCATGCCTGTGAATGACCCCATCGTCGCCGAACAGACACCGCGCGCCGATCTGACGATCGACCAGAAATGGGATTTGTACTCGCGCGAGGAGCACGAGATCTGGAACACGCTCTATGAGCGCCAGATGGGCGTTCTCAAAGGGCGCGCCGCCCCGGAACATTTCCGCGGGCTGGAACTCCTGAATCTGAACGAAGGCGGCATCCCGGACTTCCGCCGGGTCAACGAGAAGCTGATGAAGCTGACCGGCTGGCAGGTCGTGACCGTGCCCGGCCTGATCCCGGAAAAGGAGTTCTACGACCACCTGGCCAACCGCCGCTTCGTGTCCGGCCGGTTCATCCGCGACGGAGACCGGCTCGACTACCTGCCCGAGCCCGACATCTTCCACGACGTCTTCGGCCATGTGCCGCTACTGACCCAGCCCGTCTTCGCCGACTACATGCAGGCCTATGGCGAGGGCGGGCTGCGCTCGCTGCAGTTCGATGCGATTAAGAGAATGGCCCGGCTCTACTGGTACACGGTGGAGTTCGGCCTGATCCGTTCCGATGAAGGCTTGCGTATCTACGGAGCCGGCATCGTGTCGTCGAAGGGCGAGTCAATCTTCTCGCTCGAGGCGCGATCGCCGAACCGGATCCATTTCGACCTCGAACGCGTCATGCGGACCGATTACCGGTATGATGACTACCAGCAGACCTATTTCGTCATCGACAGCTATGAAGAGTTGATGGAAGCGACCGCGGTCGATTTCGCCCCGCTCTACGAACGCCTGCCCACCCTGCCCGAGTTCAAACCGTCCGACGTGCAGGACGGCGACAAGATCTATCAGAAGGGCACGCAGGAATACGCCATGTCCGGCGGTCTCAAGGGCCACGCCATCGCGGTTTGATCCAATGGCTTTCTCCCCTCGCTTGCGGGGGGAGTGCCCCGGACCTGGTCCGGGGCGAGAGGGGCATTCCCCCCTCCACCACTTCGTGGTCCCCCTCCCCCGTAAACGGGGGAGGAAATACTAAACCCGCTGAAACGGATAGAAGCCTGAACCGAGTTCAAGAATCTGCGTCAGCGCATCAAGCGCGGCGCGGCTCTCATCCATCAGGGACGGATCACACAGATCATCGGGGGCCAGCGTCTCGCGATAATGCGTCTTCGCCCAGGCGATCAGCTGGTCGTAGACCGCATCGCTGAACAGCGCCGTCGGCGTCACCGCCTGGCGTTCCTCGTCCGTCAGCACGACGCGCAGCCGGAGACAGGCCGGCCCTCCGCCATTGCGCATCGATTGGCGCACATCCACGAAATCGACCCGTCCGATCGGACCGTTTCCTGCCACCATCGCCGCGCAATAGGCGCGCGTGGTTTCGGTTTCCTCGGTCTCCACCGGCGCGGACAGGACAAGACGGTCCTCGCCCGGCCATTCCAGAAGCTGGGAGTTGAAGAGATAGCTGGTGATCGCATCGGCGATCGGGACTTCGTTTTCCTTCACCTCGACGAATTGCGGCTCGAACAGACCATCAGCAGCCCGGCGGATCGCATCGAGCGTGCCCTCGCGGTCCTCGAACGCCAGCTCGTGGAAGAAAAGCGTCCTGTTCGTCCCGACACACACCACGTCATTGTGGAAGGCTCCGGCCTCGATTGCCGCCCGTCCCTGCCGCGCAATCACCGTGCGCTTCGGGTCGAGCCCGTGCGCCCGCGCAATCGCTTCACAGGCTTCCTTCGTCTGGCGCGCGGGAAATTTCGCGCTCCAGGCTTCGCTCGCCTCGCGGCCATAGATCAGGATGGAGACGCCCGGACTGCCCTGTCCGTCGCTGAGGCGGACATGATTGGCGGCGCCCTCATCGGCAAAGGCGGGCTGCATCGGCAAAAGCGGGTGAACACAGAAGCGGTCGTGGTCTGCAAACGCCCAGTCGAGCGCCCGCTTCGTCTGCGGACCTTCCAGCGACCGGTGCAGCGTGGTCAGCAGATTGGCCGGCGTGAAATGCACCCGCCCGTCGCGCGTCTCCGCCGAGGGGGAAACGGTCGCGGCATTGGCCGCCCACATCGGCGCCGCGGCGTAAGCGTTGCGCACCAGATCCGGGGCAGCTTTCCACGCCGATTCAAGCACCTGCTTGTCCGACCCGGAAAACCCCGCCGCGCGCAGGAAGGGAATGAAGGGTCGGTCGTGCGGCGGCAGCCAGCCCTGCACCAGGCCGGCCTCGTGAAGCCGCTTCATCTTGGCGAGGCCCTGCAGGACGCCGGCACGTGGCTCGCTCGTCAGGTTGCGGTTCTTCGCGCTGGCCAGATTGCCTTCCGACAACCCGCCATAATTGTGCGTCGGCCCGACAATGCCGTCGAAATTGGCTTCGACCGCGCTCACTTCAGCCCCTTGATCGCCAGCCGCTCCGGCTTCGCCGCGTTCTGGCTGGCGACCGGATAGGCGCAATAGTCTGCCGCGTAGTAGGCGCTCGGGCGCAGATTGCCCGACTGCCCCGGACCGCCGAACGGCATCGAACTGGCGGCGCCGGGCGTCGGCCGGTTGCGGTTCACGATCCCGGCCCGGCTTTCGGTCCAGAAGCGATTCCACAGCGCCTCGTCATCGCTGACGAGGCCCGCCGATAGGCCATAGGCCGTGTTGTTCGCCTCGGTCATTGCCGCGTCGAAACTGGCCACCCGGCAAACCTGCAGCATCGGGCCGAACACTTCGTCGTCTCCGGTGTCCATGCCGGTCACGTCGATCAGCGCCGGCGAGACGAAGGCGTCACCGCGATCAAGCCGCGCCGCGCTGACAATGGCCTTCCCACCACCGGAGATCAGCTTGTCCTGCGCCTTCAGCACCGTGCCGGCGGCATGACCCGAGACGAGCGGTCCCATGAAGGCCTCCTCGGCATCGTTCCACGCCCCGATGGTGAGTCGCCCGGCAAGGTCGGCGATCGCGTCGATCACCGCCTGCCCGGCTGCGCCGTCCGGCAGGATCAGACGGCGCGCGCAGGAGCAGCGCTGGCCGGTCGTGATATAGGCCGAATGCACGGCAATCCGCGCCGCAGCCTCGGCATCCTCGGCGTCCCAGACGACGAGCGGATTGTTGCCGCCCATTTCCAGTGCCAGCTGAACACCCGTACGGCCGGCGAACTTGCGGTGGATGAACTGCCCCGTCGCGTGCGAGCCGGTGAACAGCACGCCGTCGAGCTGATCGTGATCGAGCGCCGCCGCGCCGGTTTCGCGCGCACCGGGCACGAAGTTGAGCACGCCCGCCGGCAGGCCCGCCTCCTGCCATAGCGAAACCATGAACTGGCCCACCGCCGGGGTCAGTTCGGAGGGCTTGAACACCGCCGTATTGCCCGCGATCAGCGCCGGAACGATATGCCCGTTCGGCAGGTGTCCCGGGAAGTTGTACGGGCCGAGCACGAACATCACGCCAAGCGGCTTGTGCCGCAGCACCGCCTCGCCGAAATCGGTCGCATGGGCCTGTTCGCCGGTCCTTTCGTGATACGCCTTGACCGAGATGGCGATCTTGCCCGCCATGGCGGCGGCTTCGCCCTGGCTGTCCCACAACACCTTGCCGGTTTCCCGGGCGATCAGCTCCGCCAGCCTGTCCTTGTTCGCGGCCAGCAGCGCGCCGAAGCGTTCGACGATAGCGACACGTTCTTTCAGCGGCGTCTGCGCCCAGCCGGGAAAGGCCTTGCGCGCGGCGGTGAAGGCCGCATCGACATCACCGGCATCGGCGGCCGCGCCCTGCCAGACCGTCTCACCGCTGGCCGGATCGGTGGAGGTGAAGCTTCCGCCCCGTCCGCTGCGCCACTCGCCGTCAATAAAGCACTGACCTTGCATGACTATTCGCGCACCCAGATGCGCGCCCTTTCGCCTTCGGTGAGATTGAGTGCCCGCAGATCGTCCGGGCCGAGCGCCACACCGTCAGCGCTGACATCGGCCTGGGTCTGGATCGAGCGGAAATCGCTGAACCGGTCGGTCGTCACGATCACCCGCTTGGGATCATCGAATGCACGCGCCGCGCGGACCTTGACCTGCCGGCTCTCGCGCGCCGACCGCGCCTGGCGCGTCGGCACCGACATCAGCGGCCCGCCATCGAAAATGTCGATATAGCGGTCATAGGTGAAGCCTTCCCACTCGAGCAGGCGCCGTGCGCCGACACCCAGCTCGTGGGTCACGCCGATCACCTTCTTCGCCTCGGGCGACAGCAGGTCGACATAGATCGGATGCTTCGGCATCAGGTCGAGAATGAACTGGTTGTCGCTCGCCGCGCTCATCCGGTCGGCCTCGTCGAACGTCATCCGGAAGAAATGCCGCGTGACTGCATCGAAGAAGGGCGAGGATCCGTCGTCGCGGACCACGCCGCGCAATTCTGCCAGCACGCGCTCGCCGAAGCGGCGATAGTCCGCGGCCATCAGGAGATAGCGCGTCTGCGCGATCAATCGTCCGGCGCCGGTGCCGCGTGCCGCATCGCTGACAAAGAGCGAGCCGACCTCGCTGCAGCCGGCGAAGTCGTTCACGAGGAGCATCACGTCCATGTCGAAGCGGCGCTGCGCCGCGCGCGAGGATTGCGCCAGGGTGACGATCTTGAAGTCGTAATAGGGTTTCGACAGGCCCACGGCGGCCTTCACCGCTGCGCAGCCGACCACCTTGCCGCTTTCGGTGTCCTCCAGCATCAGCTGATAGACTTCCTCGCCAGGCTCCTCGGCGTCGCTCTCATAGGCGTTTGCCGACTTGTCGAGGCGTTCCGCCAGGTCGTCGCGGCTGAGCGCCAGGCTGGTAAAGCCCGTACCCGCGCCGGCGGCCAGGTCCACGAAAGCGTCGATATCGTCGCGGCGCGCCGCGCGCACTACCAGCATGCGTGTCTCCGTCAGGAACCGGCCAGCGACCGCGCCTCGCGCGCATCGAACTCGCCGGAGGCGAACTTCATCAGCATCAGCGCCGACAACCGCGCCCGTTCGGGCAGGCTCGGCAGGATGGCGATCTCGTCATGGGAATGGATGTTGGCCCCGCGCACACCGAGCGTATCCACATTGGGACAGCCCGCAGCCCAGAGATTGTTGCCTTCGCACACCCCGCCCGTGTCATTCCATCTTATGTCGAGTCCGAGCGCGGCACCGGCCGTCTTCGTCCACTCGAACATGCGCGCATTGGCCGGCGTCATGGGCTTGGCCGGGCGGGTGAAGCCGCCATGCAGCGTCGCCGTGATCCCGTCGCGCTGATTGATCAGGACTTCAAGCTTCGCAATCTCGCCCAGAACCCATTGTTCGTCGTCGGCATCCTTCACGCGCACATTGAACCGGGCGACGGCACTGGCCGGAACGACATTGGTCGGCCCACCGCCATCAATGCGGGAAAGATTGAAGGTCACGCCTTCACGCTGACCGTTGAGCGCGTCGATCCGCGTCGCGAACTCAGCCGCGGCGATCACCGCATTGCGCCCGACATGGTGCTCGCGCCCCGCATGAGCCGACTTGCCGCTGACCTTCAGCGCCCAGTTGCCCGAGCCCTTGCGCCCACCGGCCAGCGACCCGTCCGCCAGCGCGGGCTCATAGGTCATGCCGACATGGGCCTTCGAGCCAAGCTCGTGAATTTTCCCGGCGGAGCCGAGCGACCCGATTTCCTCGTCCGGGCTGATCAGCACGTCATAGCCGATGCGCTCGGCGTAGGGGCTGCGTTCCAGCGCCAGAAGCGCGTGCAGCATGACGAGTATGCCGCCCTTCATGTCGGCGGCGCCCGGCCCGTTCATCGTGTCCGAGTCGAGCATCTTCCAGTCCTGGAAGCTGTCCTCCTTCGGAAACACGGTGTCATGGTGGCCGGTCAGAACGATCTTCACCTCGGCGTCCGGACGCACGGACAGGTGAAAGCTCGGCGTATAGGCCTGCTGCATGACGCTGCCGTCCGGCGCAACGGCTTCACTTGGCGGAAGCTCGACCGCCTCGATGCGTCCCCCGGTTTCCGCGAAGACCCGCTCCAGTTCGCCGCGCATCCGCTCCAGCCCATCCGAATTGCGGCTGCCGGAATTGATGCGCACCCAGTCCTTCAGCGTCGCGACCATCCCGTCGGCCCGCGTATCGATCCAGTCGAGCGCGGCCTGTTCGCCGGGAGAAATATCGATCGGTTTCGCCATGACGGAGCGAGGGGCTGCTGCTTAGGGTGTGCGGATCAGACCTGGTCGAGCGCCTGGCCGATATCGGCGATCAGATCGTCGGGATCCTCGATACCGATGGAGATGCGCACCATGCCCGGTGTGTAGCCGCAGCGCTCTTGCAGCTCCGGATCGACCGCGGCGTGGGTCGTCGACCCCGGGTGGCAGATCAGCGTCTCGGTGCCGCCGAGGCTGACGGCCAGCTTCACGACCTGAAGGGAATTGAGGAATTTGAAGGCCCCGGCCTGACCGCCCGCCACGTCAAAAGCGAATGTCGACCCTGCGGCCTTCGACTGGCGCGCGTGGATCTCTGCCGCGCGCGAACCGGGTTCGAGGAAGCCGAGATAACGCACGCGCTCGATCTTCGGGTGCTTGGCCAGGAATTCGGCGACTTTCTTGGCATTCTCGGTGGCGGCATTCATCCGCAGCGTCACCGTCTCCAGCGACCGCATCAGCATCCAGGCCGTATGCGGATCGAGATTGGTGCCGATCGAGGAGCGCAGCGAGCGGATCTTGGCCATCAGATCGGAACGGCCCATCGCCGCGCCAGCGATGAGGTCGGAGTGGCCTCCGACATATTTGGTCAGCGAATAGACCAGAATGTCCGCGCCGAGATCGATCGGCTGCTGGTTGACCGGGCCGAGGAAGGTGTTGTCGACGACGACCGCCGGAACGGTGCCATTCTGCTTCTCGCCGATACGGTTCGCGATCTTGCGGATCATCTGGAGATCCACGAGGTCGTTCGTCGGATTGGTCGGCGTCTCGGTGTAGATCACCGTCACCGGCCCGAGCTTCATCGCCTCTTCAGCGGCGGCCCAGACTTCGTCTTCCTCGGCTGCCGCGAAGAAATCGACATTCCTGATGCCGTAATTCGGCATGACCTTGCGGATCAGCGTCTCGGTACCGCCATAGAGCGGTGTGGAGTGCAACACGACCGAACCGGCCGGGGCCAGCGCCATCAGCGTGGTGGAGATCGCGCCCATGCCCGAGGAGAAGACGGCCGCATCTTCGGCGTGGTCGAACAGGGTCAGGCGGTCTTCCAGGACTTCGACATTCGGGTTGTTGAACCGCGAATACATCAGTCCCGCCGATTCCGGGTCGCCTTCCTGGCGGCGTCCGCCCATCACCCGGAAGAAGGCCGCGCCCGCTTCCGCCGATTCGAACGCGAAGGTCGAGGTCAGGAAGACCGGCGCCTTGATCGACCATTCCGAGAGCTGGGGCGAATAGCCGTAGCTCATCATCATCGTTTCCGGCGACAGCTTGCGGCCGGCGATTTCGGTCTTGCGATACGGCGCCTTGGGTTTCGACATGGGTCGGCTCCTGAATGTCCGGGCGTGAATGAGGTCTTGTCCGGGTTTTGGGCCTGCCATGCGGCAGGGTCAAGCCATGCGGCCAGACCGTTTCATGCTGCATTTGCACAAAGAAAACGGCCCGGGGCGAACCCCGGGCCGTTCCATTTCGTCGCTTGAGCGATCAATCGCTTAGCGCAGGTCGATGAGGACCTCAGCGCGGCGGTTGAGCGGCTCACGCACGCCGTCCGGGGTCTGCACGGCCGGGCGGCTTTCGCCGAAGGCCTGCAGGGAGATGCCGGAAGCCGGCACGCCCAGGCGAACCATTTCGTCGCGAACCGCGCGGGCGCGGCGCTCGGAAAGGCCGACGTTGTAGGCGGCGGCACCCGAACGGTCAGCGTGACCGTCGATCTGCACCGCGGCAACGCCGCAGGTCGAAGCCTGCTGGACAGCCTGGTTGATAACCGCACGGGCCTGATCGGTGAGGTTCGAACGATCCCACTCGAAGTAGACCACGAAGCCAACGTCGTCACACGCCGGAGGCGGCGGGGGCGGCGGCGGCGGGGGCGGCGGCGGAGGCGGCGGAGCCGCGAACACGTACCGCAGGCCGAGCCACACTTCGTGGCCGCGCAGCGCGTCGACGTCGACACCCGGGTCGAAGTCGAGGTCCAGGGTCGAGAAGTAGCGATACTGGGTATCGAAATACCAGTTGTCGCCCAGACCCCAGCCCACGCCGGCGATCAGCTGCCACATGAAGCCGATGTCGTCGTCACGCGACACGACGTAGCGCGTATCAGCAACGCCGCCATTCGGAACCGGACGCGAACCAGTGGTCCAGCCCGTCATGGAACCGTTGACCTGACCGAAACCGGCACCGGCACCGAGGTACGGGTGGTACCAGCCGTCCGGATTGAAGTCGCGGTACAGGTTCAGCATCGCCGACCAGATGTGGAAATCGCTCGAGGAATCCTCGAACGAACCAATCGCGCCGGTGTCGTTGTAGCGGTGAGCCGCTTCGGCTTCGAGACGCCAGCCATTGGCGTAGTCGTAACCGAACGCCAGGGCCTGGCGCCAATCGGATTCACCATTGATTTCACGGGCGCCGCTGGCTTGCAGATCGACGTCCGAATCGCCAGGGCCGCCGTAACCGACGGAAGCGCTGACATACCAGCCTTCATCGGCACCCGCCGACGACCAGGCCGGAACCGACAGGGCAAGACCAATGGCAGCCGCTGTCAGAAACCGTTTCTTCATCATTCCCCCTCTGGAGGCGGAAGCCCCCATCGCGTGAGTGTTTTGGCTGCCGTGACCCTGCGCCACGGCACATTGACCACCTGCTCGCACAGGTGCTCTGCCGAATTGACTACAGGATATTCGACGCTTGTGCCACCCAAAAGCGCTTGCGCGCGAAGGTCGGTCCGCAATTGTGGCAAGCGTGCAATGGCTTGCCGCACAGCGCGGCGAGGCCGTTTTCGACAGCGCTCCAATATCTCCCGTTTCCCCTTGTTTTTATTGCCAGTTTTGTCAATTATCCGACCGGAAAACGGTAACGGTCATGCAGCGTAGCGAGCCGTCTCTGCGTCCGGAGCGTGCGAATTCGCGTGGATGTCCTTGCCCGTTCGCCGGTCAGTTTCGCGCCCCGGATCATGGAAACCGCGCGAGTGTGTCCTGCCGGCCACATTGTCGCGGGTCCTGATTCCCGTTGGATTTACAATGCGTTTGGCACAACCCGGCGGGGTGGTTGCGGTGCCGGGCAAACCGGGCTTACGGTGGTCTCCGAGGGGGGCTGGCGATGAAGTTGATGCGTCTTGGACTGATCGTTGCGGGACTCGCACTCCTGCTCGGTGCCGCCGTATTCTTCTTCTATCTCCCCGCCCGCGTCGACAACCAGATGAATGTGGTCGTCGACCACCCGGTTTACGCGATCTCTGAGGAAGCCCGGGCGCTCCACGCCGAAATCCCCGTCGCCGACCTTCATGCCGATACGCTGCTGTGGGCCCGCGATCCGGCGCGGCGGCATGACCGCGGGCATACCGACCTCCCGCGCCTGGGAGAAGGCGGTGTTTTCCTTCAGGTTTTCGCGTCGGTGACCAAGACGCCCTCGAACCTGAACTACAACGAGAACACCTCGGATTCGGACGACATCACCCTGCTCGCCATCGCCCAGCGCTGGCCGGTCGACACCTGGGGATCACTCTATAACCGCGCCCGTTTTCATGCCCGGCGGCTTA
Source organism: Hyphobacterium sp. SN044 (assembly GCF_021864465.1). GTDB lineage: Bacteria > Pseudomonadota > Alphaproteobacteria > Caulobacterales > Maricaulaceae > Hyphobacterium. The sequence continues at coordinate 185,315 of NZ_JAKKUV010000003.1, read as the reverse complement.
ACCGGCTTGCCGAGGAATCGGACGGCCGCTTCATCGTCGCCCGGACATCCGGTGACGTCGCTTCCGCACTCGAGGCACGCGAGACGGACAGTGGCATCATGGTCGGGATATTGGCGACGGAGGGCGCGCATCCACTGGAGGGCGACCTTGCGAACATCCAGCGCCTTTATGACGAGGGATACCGCGTTATCGGCCTGCAGCACTTCTTCGACAACGAACTGGGCGGATCGCTTCACGGCACGTCCGGGGTAGGCCTGACGGACTTCGGACGCGAGGCTGTGACGGCAATGGTCGAGCGCGGCCTGATCATCGACGTGGCGCATTCGTCCGAGGCCGTCGTCCGCGACGTTCTGGAACTGACGGACGCGCCGCTGATCGTGTCGCACACGGGAATCAGGAGTCTGTGCGAGTCCCCCCGCAACATTCCGGATGAATTGCTGCAGCAGATCGCGGATCGCGGCGGCCTGATCGGCATCGGCTTCTGGGCTGACGTCATCTGCTACGACACACCGGCCGGAGTGGCTCGCGCGATCGCATACGCTGCAGAGACGCTTGGGGTCGACGCGATTGCCCTCGGTTCGGATTTCGACGGCACGGTCACGACGCGCTTCGACGCCTCGGAACTGGCCGCCCTTACCGACGCCCTGATCGGCACCGGAATGAGCGCGGACGACATTCGCGCCGTGATGGGCGAGAATGCCGTCCGCTTCTTCACCGAGAACCTGCCTGAAGGCTAGGCTCTACCAGCCCCAGCGTACGCCGGCGCGCGCGCCGACCTCGCCGGTATCCGCACCGAAGCCGAAGCCCGCATTCACCGAAACGCGTTCGGTCAGCCGGGCCGCACCGGCGAAGGCCAGCGCATTGGCATCGTCATAGAAGCCGTAATTCGCGGACAAGGCGAAATTCTCGCCGCTCTGCAGTCCGGCGGTTCCGGCCATGGCCAGCGCCAGGGCAACACCGTCGCGATTGATCTCGACCTGATCGCCCTGCTGCCAGACTTCCGTCTGCAGATCGCTCAGATCGGTCCGCAACGTGGCGACATCGTCCTCCAGCGCCAGGATGCCGTCGGCATTCGCCATGATCGCGTCGGCGTTCGCACTGACAGCTCCCTCGTACGGATCGCCCGTATAGCGGAATCCGCCCCCGCCGCCGCGGGTCGCGACTTCACCGCCGCCGCCAGTGGACGGTCCGGGTCCCTCACCGGTCCGGCTGCGACCGTCAGGCAACCCCGACTCGCCGCGGTCGGCGACATCGACTTCACCGCCGGCAGAAGTGGCACCGCCGAGTTCGGCACGGATGGCCTGCATCTCGGCACGCATCGCCTCGACCTGAGCCCGCAGCGCGGCGACCTGGGCGTTCTCCACGCTCCGGCTAGCCGCCATCTCGGGATCGTCGGCACTGAAGCTGGACATCGCCATGGATTTCAGATTCCCGGCCGTGTCGGAGACGATCACATAATCGGCGCTGCCGACCTGGTTGCCCGGCGAGACGACGCCCGGCATGGCGTAGGAATAGGCCGAATTGCCGAGCATGATCTGCGTTTCCAGCGTCGTCATGGCGCCGGCGCCGATAGCCACGGAATTGAGATGATTGGCCTGGGCCTGACGGCCGAGCGCGATGGCATTCGTGGCCGTGGCGCGGGTGGCGTGGCCGAGCGCCATAGCAGCTTCGGCATCGGCTTGGGCCGTCGCACCGATCGCAGTGGCACGATCGCCGCTGGCAATGGTCAATTCGTCGCCATCCGTGTCGCCCTCTCCATCGAGGTCGTACCAGCCGCCGATCGCGACCGACCGGTTGCCGGTGGCATAGGTCAGCGCGCCATTGGCCAGGCTGTAGGTGCCGCTGGCCTGCGAGAAATAACCCTGGGCCACGCTGGCAAAGCCCGACGAACTCGACTGATAGCCAGTCGCCGTGGCGAGATAGCCGGACGCATTGGCAAATGCTCCGGTCGCAAGGCTGTAATCGCCCGACGCAGTCGCGTCCTGACCCATCGCGAAGGCGCTCGTGCCGGAGGCGGTCGTGCCGCCACCGATTGCCGTGGCACCTGACGCCATCGCACGCGAGTCGAGACCGAAGGCGATCGCGTTTTCCGCATCGGCGAGGGAATCGACGCCGAGAGCGATCGCATTCTCGGCATCAGCACGAGCGCCAGTGCTGTCGCCGTCATCGCCGTCGCCGCCGATCGAGATGGCGCCAACCCCGCCGGAATTCGCCATCCGCCCGATGGCGATCGCGTCGGTGGCGTTGCTCGCCGTCTCGGCGCGCGCACCGATCACGACGACACCATCTGCGTTCGTCGAGATGGAATCGCCGATCACGATCGCATCGTCTCCACCTGTTGACGCGAAATAGCCCAGCGCGATGGAGCGCTCGCCCAGTGCGTTCGACAGGGCACCAACGGCAGTGGAATCGTCTGCCGTGGCATCGGCAAGTGCCCCGATCGCAACAGCCTGAGGACCCGACGCCACAGCCTCCTGGCCAATCGCGACATTCTGATTGGACGTCGCGCTCGCCTGCGTGCCCAACGCCAGGGAATCCGTGGTCGTGACTTCGGCGCGGTCGCCGATCGCGATTGACGAAGATGCGCCAGCATCGGCCTGCCGCCCGATGGCGATACCGGCGACACCGCTCGAGACCGCGTCCTGGCCCAGGGCGATAGCCGCCGCAGCCGTCGCTTGCGCGCCCACGCTGTCAGGATCCGAGCCCTCGCCGCCGATCGCGATGGCACCGCCTCCGGATGCCGTCGTATCGACGCCGAGCGCAATGTCGTTGGAATCTTCGGCCGCCGCATTCTGCCCGATCGCGATGGCTGAGATGCCACCGGCGAACGCATCGTGGCCCAGTGCCGTTGCGTTGACGAAATTGGCGTCGGCATCGTGCCCGAGCGCTGTTGCGCGGTCTGCTGTCGCAGACGCAAATTGCCCGATCGCAACCGTTTCCGTGCCGGAGGCAAGGGCGGACTCACCCACCGCCGATGCACCCGAGCCGGTTGCGTCGGCCGAATAGCCCACAGCGACCGAGTTGGCCCCTCCGGCGTCGGCAAACCGGCCCAGGGCGGATGCCCGGATGGCATCGGCAGTCGAGTTGCTGCCGATCGCGGTTGTGTAGTCAGCGGTGCCGGTATCCGCGCCCTCCCCGCATTCCGTGCTGCCGATGCCTGACGCGGTATTGCAGCCGACATTGGCATCCGCCGGCTGGGAAACATCACCCGCTGCGGTCTGGACACGTACCACCCTGGGCACGACGTCCGCTACAGCGCGGAACCGCTCGCGGTCTTCGTCTTCCGATGGCTCCGGCGGCACGGTGAAGAGATAGCTTTCAGCGACCCGCTCGGCATCGGTTATTGCATCAATCCCAGAGTTTGAGGGCAGCTCATCGGCAGCAGCGGGGAATGCCAGCCCGGCAGCCATCACCAGGGTAAACACGGATGTGAATGTCGAAATCTTCAATTCAGCCTCCCTACGGCACATCCCGCGCCAAAAGGAAGTAGAAAGGAAACGGGGCGGCGCGGGGCGACCCCAGACTATTCACCGCGCAATCCCTCACCCTGCGCGAATATGTGCGCATACAAACATTTTGATTTTATCAAACAAGGGGGTTTTTATTACTTATTTCTATATCGCTTTGATAAGAAAATTGATTCTTTTTATATCTCTGAATCAGGGATCGGATCCGGCCGCCGGCCTGGCTCCCGCCTGCTCCCTTTCCTGTGCGTCCGGCAAACGGCATCGGCGCTTCCTTGGCGGGGCGACCCCGCGAAGGCGAACCTCAAACGCCTGCAACAAGGCCCGCCGGATCGCTCCGGCGGGCCTGATCACACTTGAACAGTCTGTGTTGGCAGTGCGGCTACCACCCCCACCGGACGCCGGCGCGGGCGCCGACCTCGCCGGTCTCCGCGCCCCAGCCCAGGCCGGCATTGAGCGTGAATTGCTCATTGATCCGCGCCGCGCCGGAAAAGGCCATCGCGTGGGCGTCGTCATAGAAGCCCCAGTTGGCCGACAGCGAGAAATTCTCCCCGCTCTCCAGCCCAGACATGCCGGACATGGCCAGCGCGATGGCGACGCCGTCGCGGTTGACCTCGATCTGATCGGCCTGGCTCCAGACCTGGGTTTGCAGCGTCGACAGATCGGTGCGCAGCGCGTTGACATCGTCCTGGATCGCCGTGATCGCACCGGTATTGGCCGTGATCGCGGCGAGATAGGTGTCCGACGTGCCCGTCGTGCGATAGCCGCCGCCACCACCGCCGACGGTCTGGAAACCACCGCCGCCCCCGGTTTCCGCTCCCGGATTGGTACCGTCCCCGGCACCCGGACGGCCATCACCTCCACCGTCGACGACATCAATGCCGCCGGCTTCCATCTGCGGCTCGCCGAAGATCTGCGCCCGGATCGCGGCCATCTCTGCTCGCATCTGCTCGACCTGCGCCTGCAGGGCGGCGACCTGGGCGTCACGCACGGACGTTGCCGTGTCGGGGCGATCCGAGGCCACGAGATTGGAAAAGGCGTAGGACTTCAGATTGCCCGCCGAGTCCGCGACCACGAAATAGTCGGCGCTGCCGACCTGGTTCGAGGGCGAGACCACGCCCGGCATGGCGTAGTTGAAGAAGCTGTTGCCGAACATGATCTGTTCGGTGGCTGTGGTCACCGCGCCGGGTCCGATCGCGACCGAATTGGTGTGCAGCGCCTGCGCTTGGCGCCCCAGCGCAATCGCGTTGACCGCCGAGGCCCGCGTCCCGAAGCCCAGCGCGAGAGCCGCTTCGGAATTGGCTTGCGCCATCGCGCCCAGCGCCAGCGAGCGGTCGCCGCTGGCGATGGTCAACTCGTCGGAATCGGTGTCGCCGCCGCCGTCATTGTCATACCAGCCACCGATCGCCACCGAGCGGTTGCCGGTGGCATAGGTCAGCGTGCCATTGGCCATCGAATAGGCGCCGCTGGAATAGGCGAAATAGCCCTGCGCCACGCTGCCCGTCCCGACCGCCTGCGCCCGGTGACCCGTCGCCGAGGAGAGATAGCCCGACGCGATGGCGTAGGACCCGATCGCCGCGGAATAGTCGCCAGAGGCGGTCGCATTCGGGCCCATGGCAAAGGCGTCCGTGCCGGACGCGTTGGCCTGATTGCCGATTGCGGCAGATCGGACCCCGGAACCGGTCGCATTGGAACCGAGCGCAATCGCGTAGTTCGCGGATGCGGCCGCCTCGTCACCCATGGCGATGGACGCGATCCCGGAGCCGTTCGCATTATCGCCGATCGCGATGGCGTTGGCCGCCGCGCCTTGTGCGTTGTTGCCGATCGCGACCGCGTCACTGGCAACGGCATCGGCGCTGAACCCGAGCCCGACAGCGCGGTCTCCTGTCGCCGAACCCACAGGGGCAATCGCGACCGAATTGGCACCGGACGCGACGGCATTCTGACCCATTGCTATGGCGAGTGTGCCGCTGGCCGTCGAATTGTTGCCGATCGCGATGGAATTGGCTTGCGACGCAACCGTGCTGTAGCCGATCGCGATCGAATAATTGTTCGAGGCCGCGCTTTGATAGCCCATGGCCACGCTGTAAAGGCCGCTGCCCGTCGCCTCGTAACCCACCGCGGTCGAGATCACACCGCTGGCTGTCGCTCTGCCTCCGAACGCGGTCCCTCCGGCCGCCGATGCGACAGCATCATTGCCGATCGCGATCGTATCGTCACCGGTCGCCTGAGCCCCGTTCGTGTCGCCATCCAAACCATCGCCGCCGATGGCGATCGACCGGGCTCCTCCGGCATTGGCACCGGCGCCAAGCGCCACGGTGTCGGACCCGGTCGCCGTTGCGTCCGGCCCGACGGCCACGGCATAAGTGCCCGTTGCCAAGGCACCGACCACGCCAGCATCGATACCGTCACCGCCAAGCGCCACGGAGCCGAGGCCAGTGGCTGAGCTCGACCGGCCAACGGCGACGGAACTCTCACCGGACGCTTGGGCGGCCTGACCGAAGGCCGACGCATTGATGGCGCCCGCGATGGCACTCTGCCCGACCGCCACAGTATTGATCGCTATCGCGTCCGCGTTGTGACCGAGCGCGGTCGCATCGGCGGCCGTCGCATCCGCCAGCCGCCCGAAGGCCGAGGACCGGTCTGCGGTAGCGTTTGAAGATGATCCGACTGCAGTCGCGAATTGCGCGGTTCCGGTGTTGGAATTGACGCCGCATTCGGTCGAAGAGTTACCACCCCCCCCCGTTGCACAGCCGACTCCTGCGGCTTGCGGGCTCGATACATCGCCCCCCGATGCGGCGACCAGCGGGAGGCGCACGACCAGCAGATCGCGGTCCTCGTCACGTTCGAACAGCCAGCTGTAGATCGGCAGGACGGACGACAGGCGGAATTCGCCGCCATTCTCGGCAATCCCGGCATCGGCCTCATCCTCCACCGTCACGGTATCGGCCGCCGTGTCGGCAAGCACCGCAGGAGTCTGGGCCAGTGCCAGTGTCATCAGACTGACCCCGGCAAGCAGGTGCTTCGCCCCGGAAACCGGCCAACGCTTCAGCTCCGCATCGGCGCGGAGAAAGGCAATTTCGCAAGACATGACGTACTCCCCTGTGACCGAGTCCGCTGCTGCGCGGCCTCTTCCCTCGGGAAAGTTTATCGTCTTTTTTCTGGTGCCTAAGCGAAATTTACCCGAACGGACCGGATGCCGCTCAGGTCATGACCTCGCTGGTCATGCCGCGTGTTGTCAGGTCACACACTCCCCGGCGGCCGCTTCGATGGGGCGTCCGGTCGCAGAATGCCGGGCAGCCTGAACCCACCCGTCGCGCGCTTGGAGCGGAGCGGCGGAGGATCAGAGCCCCGGACCATCAGGTCCGCAAGCGCGACCGCGCGACCGCAGCGGAGGCCGGCTCGTCCGGCCGAAAGCGAGGAGCGAAGCCCCGGAGGGACTGAGCATCGGAAGATTTGGTGAGCCCACAGGGATTCGAACCCTGGACCTACTGATTAAAAGTCAGTTGCTCTACCGGCTGAGCTATGGGCTCCCATAGGAGACGGGGAGGCCTATAGCGAAGCGCCTGCCCGGTCAACCGCGAGCCGCGCCCCGTTCCCATTCCCGGCCCCGTTCCCGGCCGTATTCTCGGCACTCCCATCGTCAGAAAAATGCCAGATTGCGCGTCCAGCCTTGTGCGCATGATCGGGATTCGAACCTTCACCGCCCTCGCCTTGGCTGCCCTCATCGTGACGGCTTGCGCCAGTTCGCGCCCCACGACCGGGGAGGCCGCCTATATCGGCATGAGCGAAACCCGCTCGGCCGTGTCCGACGCGATCGGCCTGCCGCGCGACCGCCCGGGCCCGGTGATGGTCGACCCGGGCGACGACACCGTCCCGACCCCCTATGGCGGGGAAGGCTCCCGCCGCGTCTGCTCGACGACCGCGCGCGACATTGCCCGGCTGACCGCCGTGCTCGGCCCCGACCAGATGCATGTGCCGGAAGAACGCAACGACGAGACCGCGGACGAGCGCGACTGGCGCGAGCGCGCCCAGATGTGGAGCGAACGCGGCGGCGGTGCCCTGGCAAGCGGCGCGCGCGACTTCTACCACTCCACCATCGTCGGCCTGAATCCGGCCCGCCCGGTGATCCGCTTTGTCGGCCGTGCCGGCGAGATCGAGCGCGAAGCCCGCGAACGCCGCGAAATGGCCGACAGCCGCCGCGCCTATCTGCGCGGCCTCTATGACGGTTTCGGTTGCGAGGAACGCTACCTCACGGAAGCGTTCGAGGAATACGGGCTGAATTGATTGTCCTCATACTGAGGAGCCGCCCTGTCCTGAGGAGCCGCCGCAGGCGGCGTCTCGAAGGGCGGGCGGCCTCGAAGGGCGAGGACAATCACTCGAACGCCCCGCTCTCCCAGCGCGCGTTGAAGTCCTTGCGGAATTCCGCGAACCGCCCCTCGGCGATCGCCGCGCGCATCCGCGCCATCAGCGACTGGTAGTAGGCGATATTGTGCCAGCTCAAGAGCATGGCCGCGAGATATTCGCCCGAGCGCACGAGGTGGTGCAGATAGGCACGGGAATAGTCCCGGCTGGCCGGGCAATCGAGGCGCTCGTCCAGCGGCTGCACGTCTTCCGCGAAGCGGGCATTCTTCAGATTGACCGGCCCGAAATCGCTCCACGCCTGGCCGTGCCGGCCCGAGCGCGTCGGCATCACGCAGTCGAACATGTCGATCCCGCGCGCCACGGCCTCGACGAGATCAATCGGCTTGCCGACGCCCATCAGATAGCGCGGCCGCTCCCCCGGCAGGTGCGGCACGACCGCATCCAGAACCGAACACATTGTCTCGAACCCCTCGCCCACGGCGAGCCCGCCGACGGCGTAACCGTCGAACCCGGTCTCGATCAGGCGTTCGGCGCTCTCCCGGCGGAGGTCTTCGTAGACACTGCCCTGCACGATGCCGAACAAATTCTGCCCGGCGCGCTCGCCGAAGGCGGCTTTCGAACGCTTGCCCCAGCGCAGCGACAGCTCCATCGAGGCGCGCGCCTCATCCTTCTCGCAGGGGAAGGGCGTGCATTCATCGAGCTGCATCGAGATGTCCGCGCCGAGGAGGTCCGCCTGGATCTCGATCGAGCGTTCCGGCGTCAGCATGTGCCGCGACCCGTCGATATGGCTGGAGAATTGAACACCTTCCTCACTCATCTTCCGCAGGGAAGCGAGCGACCAGACCTGGAACCCGCCAGAGTCGGTCAGCATCGGTCCGGACCAGCCGGAGAATGTGTGCAGACCGCCCAGCTTGTGGACCCGCTCCGCGCCCGGGCGCAGCATCAGGTGATAGGTGTTCCCGAGGATGATATCCGCCCCGGCCTCCCTCACCTGGTCCATGTAGAGCGCCTTCACCGTGCCGGCCGTGCCGACCGGCATGAAGGCAGGCGTACGGATCGTGCCGCGCGGCGTTTCGATCATGCCGGTGCGGGCCTCGCCATCCGTGGCGGCCAGTTTGAAGGGAAAAGCGGTCATGGCGCGGGGTGAAACCCGATTGCCGCGCCGAAGGCAAGCGCCCTCACCCGCGCCTCCACCACAACCGCCACGCCACCAGCGTGTAACCGATCGCCATTCCGGTACCCAGAACCGGTGCGATCAGGTGCGCCACCTCGTTGAGGAAGAACAGGTCCCTGACCCAGCGGTCGGTCCCGGCGACATGCTGCGCCAGCGACTGCAGCGGACAGACCCGGCCATTGATCGCAAGCCCCAGCGCAATGAAGGCGGAATAGCCGATCGAAACCCAAGTCCAGACGCCGATCCGGCCGGTCAGTCCGCTATAAATGACGTAGACAATGGCGAGCGCGTTCAGCGCGACGGCGAAGGTGTGGACACCGCGGATCAGGTCGAGCTGCAGCTCGGCACTCACGAACCCGCCTTCTCGATCAGACAGGCATCGCCATAGGAGAAGAAGCGGTATTCCGCGTCGATCGCGTGCCGGTAGGCGCGCATGATCGTCTCGTGCCCGGCCATCGCGCTGACCAGCATCATCAGCGTCGATTTCGGCAGGTGGAAGTTCGTGATCAGCGCGTCGGCAATGCGGAACTCATAGCCCGGCGTGATGAAGATTGCCGTCTCGCCGACCTCCGCGCCGATCCGTCCGTCCTCGTTCGCCGCGCTTTCCAGCGTGCGCAGCGCGGTCGTCCCGATCGGGATGACGCGCCGGCCTTCGTCTTTCGCACGCGAAATGGAGGCTGCGGCTTCTGCGGAGACCTCATACCACTCGGCATGCATCTTGTGCTCGGCGATGGCTTCGGACTTCACGGGCAGGAAGGTTCCCGCGCCGACATGCAGCGTCACGTCGACGAAGCCGACATCGGCGGCCTTCAGCGCGTCCATCAGCCGGTCGGTGAAATGCAGCCCCGCTGTCGGCGCGGCGACCGACCCGGTCTTGTCCGGCTTGGCGAACAGCGTCTGGTAGTCCGCCCTGTCCTGCTCGTCGGGCGCGCGCTTCGAGGCGATATAGGGGGGCAGGGGCGGCGCGCCGGCAATAGCGATGGCGGCATCGAGTTCTCCGCCTTCGCGGTCAAACTCCAGCACCACCTCGCCGCCCTCGCGCCTGGCTTCGACGCTCGCGGTCAGCGAACCGAAGCGGATCACATCGCCGACTTTCAGCCGTTTGGCCGGTTTCACGAAGGCGCGCCAGCTTTTCGCGTCGTCGCGGGTATGGAGATTGACTGAAATCCTCGCCGGTCCGCCCCCGCCCTCCGCGCGGGCATCGCGCTCCCCGGTCAGCGCGGCCGGCAGGACGTGCGTGTCATTGCACACCAGAAGATCGCCGGGGCGGAGGAGTTTCGGCAATTCCCGCACGCCGTGATCGGACAGGCTGCCGTCGCCGCGGACGTGCAGCAGCCGCGCGGAATCCCGCGGCCGCGCGGGGCGCAGCGCAATGCGCTCGTCAGGCAGGTGAAAGTCGAAATCAGAAAGTCGCAAGATTGCGGCCCGTGTATTGCCTCTGTGTCAGCATCCTGTTCATAGGACGGGTGTAATTTTTCCCGCCACCGTTTTTATCCGCAAGGATGTGTTTGTGCGCAGCTTCCTCGCCTTCACCGCGACGCTCGGCCTTGGCGTGCTCGCCGCCCTGATCTGGCTCGCACCGGTCTGGAATTTCGCCGACCTGTTCCGGCAGTTCTGGGCGCCGTTGACGCTGGCGTCCATCCTCGCCGCCATCACCGTGGTGATCTTCGGCAGGAAGCGCCAGCGTTGGGGCGCGCCATTGCTGGCCGCTCTGATCGCGGCACCGGGGATCCCGGAAACCCTGACGCCGGTTCTCGACATTCCGGTCACGCCGGCGTCCGGCACGCCCTTCACCGTGGCGACCCACAATGCCTGGGGCCGTAACGCGACGGTCGAAGCGGCGGCCGACCTGCTCACCGACACGAATGCCGACATCATCGCGCTCCAGGAGACCTGGGGGAATGCGTGGGGCTTGCCGACGCTTCTCGAGGAGAACTATCCCAATCAGGCGGCTTGCGACCGCTATGCCGTGGCGCTGGTCACGCGCTTCGAAATCGTGGACTCCGGATGCCTTGACTGGTGGTGGTGGATCACGCGTGAAGGGGCAGAGGATACGCCCTTCTTCCACGCGCCTCCCGCCGCCTGGGCGACGATCCGCCTTCTCGATGGACGCGAGATCACCGTCGCCTCGGTTCACCTCACCTGGCCTGATCCGCTGCGGCACCAGAACGAGCAGCGCGAGGGCCTCGCCCTCATGCTGGAGGCCTTTCCCCAGGACCGGCTGATCGTGATGGGCGACTTCAACTCCGCTGCTCCGTCACGCGCCCTCGCCCGCATCGAGGACGATCTCGGACTGCGGCGCATCACGCACGCTCTGTCCACCTGGCCGTCGGAAAGCATGTGGGCCGGCTATGCCGGCCGCACCGTGACAATTCCGACCATGATGGCGGGGATCGACCACATTCTGGTCGGCAGGGACTTCGAGGACCGCGCGGTCGAGCGCCTGCCCGACTCCGGCAGCGACCACCGTCCGATCTTGGCGCGATTGACGCTCATGATGGACCCGAACGCCGACTGATCAGCCGCCGCAGCGCTGCGCCGCCATCTGGTCGAGATCGCGCTGGACGGGACCGAGCCCCATCGTGCCGCGCCGGGCATCGAGCGTGTCCGGGTCTTCGACCGGTTTCAGGTCCAGCGTCCCGTCCGCATTGCAGGCATCCATCGGCTGCGTGCCATAGCGTTGCAGCTGTCCGGTATTCACCGCCACCCGGTCCCAGAGATAGGCATAGTCCTGCCGCCGGACTCCGCCGCTTTCCAGATAGGGCTCCATCCGGGTCAGCACATCGCGCTGGAAGTGCGGATCGTGATCGGCATGCTGCGCAATCAGCCAGGCCTGACTGGATGTACGCGGGCCAAACCGCTCGCGGTCGATCCAGTCGTAAAGCTCGAGCGCCTCGCGCAAGCCCTCGGTCGCGTTGTAGTCGTTCGCGATGACATGCGCCGTCGCCCGGCGGTAGGCCCACCAGGCCGCACCCGTCCGGTCTTCCGTGTTGAGTTGGAGATAGGCCAGCCGGCCGGCCTGGTCGGTCACCCACAGATCGCGCAGCATCACCTGGATGCGGGCAATGTCCGGGTCGCGGGACTCCCGGAAACGGGACTCCCGGCGAAGCCGGTTCTCGTGCGGCTCCAGCGCGTCGGCGAGCCAGTTGCTGCCCGCGGCGAATAGGGCATAGCAATCACTCGTGCCTTCGGGCTGCGCTGCCGCGATATCCATGCCGGCCGTGACCAGCGCCGCGGCGGCCCGCTCGCGCGGGTGGATGTCGGTCTTGTCGCGCGTGAGCGCTTCGCGGGCCAGGGCCAGAACGTCGTCCGGCACCGGCTCTTCGCAATAATCATGCGTGCCGGCGACCACAGGGTCGCTCAAGAGATGGGCGGGGAGCCCCTCGGGCATCTGGAACACCATCGCCGCGATCAGCCCCCCGAACCCGAACACTGCCTCAGGCCGCTTCCGTGCGGGCCTTCACGATCTTGCCCGGCGAGCGCGGCGGCTCACCCTTGGGCAGCGCGTCGACATGTTCCATGCCGTCCACGACCTCGCCCCAGACCGTGTATTGCCGGTCGAGATAGGGCACCGCGTCGAGGCAAATGAAGAACTGGCTGTCGGCGGAATTCGGATCGCTGGCGCGGGCCATCGAACACGCGCCGCGCACATGCTTGCCTTCGTTGAACTCGGCCGGAATGTGCTGGCCGGAACCGCCCATGCCATTCCCGTTCGGGCAACCGCCCTGTGCAACGAAGCCGTCGATCACGCGATGAAAGGTCAGGCCGTCATAGAAGCCGTCATTGGCCAGCTCCTTGATGCGGGCCACATGCTTCGGCGCCAGATCCGGGCGCAGCTTGATCGTGACGTCGCCGCTTTCCAGCGTGAAGATCAGGTTGTCATCAGCCATTCTGGGCTTACTCCTCGATACGGACAGGGATGTCGATTTCACAGATGTCGGGCAGTTCGCCGTTGGACGCGCGCTGCGTGTCCAGCCAGCTGGCAAACGCCGCGGAATTGGTGTCGGCGACCTGGACGGTCACCTGCTGCTCTTCCGGCAGGTCGGAGCCGACGCGAATGATGCGGATCGTGTCCGGCTGGAAGCCCGGATTTTCGCCCATCGTACCGACATTGATGTCGTCGACCGCGCCCTGGCCCACGCGCACCCGGCCCCAGACAGTGTACTGCGCGTTCAAATGCTCGGCATTGCCGCGGGTGATGTAGAACTGGCTGCCCGCGCTGTCGGGATTGGACGTCCGCGCCATCGCGGCCGCGCCCTGGCAGTGCAGCAGCCAGGAATTCACCCGGCCATCACCGGTGATCGCGGCCTGCACCGACGGGTCGGTGCCGATCGGGAAGCCGTTCCAGAAGCCGGCCTTGGCGATGCGGCGGTCGGAGCGGTCATTGACCATGCGGTCCTGGATCTCGACGACCGGCTCTGCATTCGGATCGCGGCGGGTGGTGAATTCGGCCTGCATGTCCGGCAGATCGGTCGACCAGGCGGGATTGGTCCGCGCGCCGCCGGCCTGCGCCATGAAGCCGTCGATCACCCGGTGGAAGACCAGCCCGTCATAAAAGCGCGCATCGGCCAGTTCACGCATCCGCTCGACATGGTTGGGCGCGAATTCCGGGGCCATCTCGACGATGATCCGGCCATGATCGGTGTCGATATAGAGCAGGTTGTCCTGATCGACCGTGCGCCAGGCGTCATCCGGCAGATCGTAATCCGGCAGGGTTTCGTTGATCGGCGCATAGGTCGGCGTCGACTGCATCAGCGCCGCCATGCGGGTGGACGGGCTGCCATCGGCTTCCGCTGCAGCGGAGGGGTTTTCCGCTTCGGCTTCCGTCAGTTCAGTCGTTTCCGAACCGCAGGCGGTTGCGGACATGGACAGCACGATCAGGCTGACCGGCCAGAGTGTCTTGATCACGCGAACTTCTCCATCAGCTTGTCTTGCACGGCGGGCGGTACGAAGGCCCGCGTGTCCCCGCCGAGGCGGGCAATTTCCTTCACGAGGCGCGACGCCACCGCCTGGTGGCGGGGGTCGGCCATGAGGAACACGGTTTCGATGTCGGGATTGAGGCGCTGGTTCATCCCGACCATCTGGAATTCGTATTCGAAGTCCGACACGGCCCTGAGGCCGCGCACGATGATCTGCGCCCCCACCTCCTCCGCGAAATGCATCAGCAGGGAGGAGAACGGCTTCACCTCGATCGTGGTGTCGCCGGGGATGCGCGCCGCTTCGGCCTCGGTCATGGCGACGCGTTCCTCGAGCGAGAAGAGCGGTCCCTTGCCCTCGTTGATCGCAACGCCAATCACCAGATGATCGACCAGCTTCACGGCCCGCTTCATGATGTCGAGATGACCATTGGTCAGCGGGTCGAACGTGCCCGGGTAGAGCGCGACGCGGCGGGGCATGTCGGGCCTCCTTCAGGCTGGCATCCGGCCGGTGCGGACCCTAGCCGCACTCGGCGCGAACCGGCAAGGCGGTCGGGCTTCTATTCCTCGCCGCCCGTTTCGCCGGCGTCCGGCGCATTGCCTTCCGGTGCCTCACCGGCGGCTTCTGCACCGTCCTCGTCCTCGCTCTCCTCGATCCGGATCACCGAGGCGACGTTTTCGCCTTCGTTGAGACGGATCAGGCGAACGCCCTTGGTGGCCCGCGCCGCGATGCGCACCGTATCGACCGGGAAGCGGATCAGCTGCCCGCCATCGGTCACGGCCATCACCGTGTCGCCCTCACCCACGATGAAGCAGGCGGCGAGCGGCTCTGGGAAGCGCTTGTCCTTCGTCCAGACGCCCTGGCCGCCACGGCCCTGACGGAAGTATTCGTAGGACATGACGCGCTTGCCGAGGCCCGACTGGGCCACGGTCAGCAAGAGCTGCTCATTGCTCTTCATTTCCATGTAGCGGACCGGCGACAGCGTGATCTCCTCGCCGTCCTCGCCCTCGTCGCCATCGGCCTCGACGACCTCGTCGATCATCTCGGCATCCTCGTCATCGCTGCGCAATTCGGCGCGGCGCTGCTTGAGGTAGGCGCGAACTTCGGCGCGCGACACGTCGAGCGCGTTGAGGATCGCCATCGAGATCAGCGCGTCGCCCTTCTCCATCCGGATCCCGCGCACGCCGGTCGAATTGCGGCTGGCGAAGACGCGGACATCGTCGACCGGGAAGCGGATCGCCTTGCCCTTGGCGGTGACCAGAAGCACGTCCTGATCGGCGGTACACAAACGCACGCCGACAATCCCGCCATCGCCCTCGTCGAGCTTCATGGCAATCTTGCCGTTGCGGTTCACCTGCACGAAATCGGACAGCTTGTTGCGGCGCACCGTGCCTGCCGTCGTGGCGAACATGACGTCCAGCTTGTCCCACTCGCTCTCGTCTTCCGGCAGCGCCATCACCGAGGTGATGATCTCGCCCTCGTCGAGCGGGAACATGTTGACCAGCGCCTTGCCGCGCGTGTTCGGCGCGCCCTGCGGGAGGCGCCAGGTCTTGGTCTTGTAGACCATGCCGTTTGACGAGAAGAAC
The DNA here is from genome assembly GCF_021864465.1 of Hyphobacterium sp. SN044. Taxonomy (GTDB): domain Bacteria; phylum Pseudomonadota; class Alphaproteobacteria; order Caulobacterales; family Maricaulaceae; genus Hyphobacterium. The sequence continues at coordinate 169,809 of NZ_JAKKUV010000003.1, read as the reverse complement.
AGCAGCGGCGCGTGCGTCGAGGCGACGAACAGCGTCGCGACGAAATCCTCGTCCTTCATCGACATGCCGGACCGGCCCTTGCCGCCGCGGCGCTGCGCCCTGTATTCGGTCAGCGGCGTGCGCTTGACGTAGCCGCCATGCGTCACCGTCACGACCATTTCCTCGCGGGCGATCAGGTCTTCGTCCTCGATCTCCAGCTCGACATCGAGGATTTCGGTCCGCCGCGGGACGGCGAATTTCTCGCGTGCCTCGGTCAGCTCGTCGCGAATGATCTGGATCACGCGCGGGCGCGACCGGAGAATGTCGAGCAGGTCGCGGATCTGCTCGGCGAGACCCTCGGCCTCATTGCCGATTTCCTCGCGGCCGAGACCCGTCAGGCGGTTCAGGCGCAGGTCGAGAATGGCCTTGGCCTGTTCCTCGGTCAGCTTCAGCGTCTGACCGTCCGAGATCACCGAACGCGGATCGGCCACCAGCTTCACCAGCGGCGCGACATCGGCCGCCGGCCAGTCGCGCGACATCAGCTGTTCGCGCGCCGTCGCCGGGTTCGGCGCTGCGCGGATAAGCGCGATGACCTCGTCGATATTCGCCACGGCCAGCGCGAGACCGATCAGGACGTGGGCGCGGTCGCGGGCCTTCGACAGTTCGAACTTGGCGCGGCGCGCCACGACCTGTTCGCGGAATTTCAGGAAGGTTTCGAGATAGCCCCGAAGCCCCATCAGCTGCGGGCGTCCGCCGACCAGAGACAGCATGTTCACGCCGAAACTCTGCTGCATCGGCGACCAGCGGTAGAGCTGGTTCAGGATCACTTCCGGATTGGCGTCGCGCTTCATCTCGATCACGACGCGCATGCCCGAACGGTCGCTCTCGTCACGCAGATCGGCGATCCCCTCGATGCGCTTCTCGCGCACGAGATCGGCGATCTTCTCGATCATCGACGCCTTGTTCACCTGGTAGGGGATGGCGTGAACGATGATCGCCTCGCGCTCCTTGCGGACCGTTTCGATCGTCGTCTTCGCGCGCATTATCACCGAGCCGCGCCCGGTCATCAGCGCACTGCGCGAACCCGCGCGGCCGACGATCTGCGCGCCGGTCGGGAAGTCCGGGGCCGGGACGATGTCGAGAAGCTCGATATCGGTCAGTTCGGGATTGTCGAGCAGCGCCAGCGCCGCGTCGACGACTTCGCCCAGATTGTGCGGCGGGATGTTGGTCGCCATGCCGACGGCGATACCGCCGCCGCCATTGACCAGGAGGTTCGGATAGCGCGCCGGCAGGACCACCGGCTCCTTTTCCGAGCCGTCATAGTTCTCGGTGAAATCGACCGTCGCCTTGTCGATGTCGGCCAGCAGCGCCTCGGCCGGCTTGTCCATGCGCACTTCGGTGTAACGCATCGCGGCGGGCGGATCGCCGTCGACCGAGCCGAAATTGCCCTGACCGTCGAGCAGGGTCAGGCCCATCGAGAAGTCCTGCGCCATGCGCGCCAGCGCGTCATAGACCGCCTGGTCGCCGTGCGGGTGGTATTTACCGATCACGTCACCGACGACGCGGGCCGACTTCCGGTACTGCTTGTCGTGGGTATAGCCCTGCTCGTGCATCGACCACAGGATGCGGCGGTGCACCGGCTTCAGCCCGTCGCGCGCATCGGGAATGGCGCGGCTCACGATCACGCTCATCGCATAATCGAGATAGGAGCGCCGCATCTCGTCTTCGATCGCGATGCTCGGTCCGCTGTCTCCGCCCGGCGGAATGGCGCCCGGGGTCAGATCGTCGTTCTCGTCGCTCAAGGAAGCCCTCTTGCCGGGTCGCGGCCGGATCGCAAATCCGGCCCTGAAACGGGAGCGCCGCAAGCAGAATCGCGCGGCGCTGTTCTGGCCTCGTTTCTAGCAATTCGGGGCATGTGGGGCAAACGCGGGAGACCGCCCGTGTGCAGACGATTTCCGCGCCAGATAGCGGGCGAGAATCCGGCCGCTTACTGCTCGGCGATCGCCGTCGCCAGCGCGTTGATGTTCGCCAGCATGTTGTTGCGGATCGTGTCCTGGATCGGCGGCCACTGGTTCGGCAGCTTCAGCCACTCGTTCCGCGTCAGCGTCGCGCCGTTCTGCGCAGCGTAGAAGGCGCTGTCACCCGACGAGCAGATCCACCAGGGCGAGGTCGTATGCGTGAAGCTTTCGCCCGACGAATAGACTTCCGACAGTTGCGCCCGGACCATTTCCGCGTCCGCCATCAGCGGCGCGATGTCTTCCTGCGCGAACTGGTCGACCAGCGCGATCGCCTCAAGCGCCGAGGAATCGACGCAGCGCTGACCGTCATAGATCATTCGCGAGCGGGCGAGGAAATAGGCGTAGAGCGCCTGCTCCGGCGCGTAGGACGCATAGCGGCGCGCGGCCTCCATCAGGAAGATCGGCGCGGTGTTGTTGCGTTCTTCCCAGATCCGGGACGCGATCTCGGCATCGCGTTCGCGCGGCAGGTCGTGCAGCAGCGCGACTTCCATGAACACGTCACCGAACGCGTCCTGCCCGACAATCATGATGTTCACCGCGTTCTCGCCGATCTGCGAATGCATCAGCTCCGGCGTACGCGTGCCGTCATCGGACTGCGCAAGCGCGGGTCCGGCGAGGCTGGCAGCGGCAACAGTGGCAAGGGCGAAACGACGCAACATGGGTGAACTCCGTCCTGGTGTCTGGCTCAGTCTAGCAAAAGGCGGGCCGGTTGCCCGGCCCGCCTGCAGTAAATCCCGGACAGGTTCGGATCAGAACGGAATTTCGTCGTCGAGATCGTCATTGCGGAAGTCTTCGCGGCCACCGCCGCCGCCTCCGCTGGAACGGCCACCGCCGCCAGCGCCGCCGCCGAAGCTGTCGTCGGAGTCATAGCCTCCGCCGCCACCGCCGCCACGGCTGTCGAGCATGTGCAGTTCGCCGCGGAAACGTTGCAGGACGACTTCCGTTGTATAGCGGTCATTGCCGTCGCGATCCTGCCACTTGCGCGTCTGCAGCTGGCCCTCGACGTAAACCTTGGAGCCCTTCTTCAGATAGTTCTCCGCCACCTTCACGAGGTTCTGGTCGAACATGACGACGTTGTGCCATTCCGTCTTTTCGCGGCGTTCGCCGGAATTCTTGTCGCGCCACGTCTCCGACGTCGCGATGCGGATATTGGCAACCTTGTCGCCCGAATTGAGCGAGCGGATTTCCGGGTCGGCGCCCAGATTGCCCACCAGGATGACTTTGTTGACGCTTCCGGCCATAACCCCATCTTCTCCATGCTCGCGTGCGTTTCCAGGATGGACGCACGATATTTGTTCACATAATGTTCCGCAGGTCAAACGCCCGCGAGTCGGGGCGATGTTGAACCCACCGGGGTAGCGAAGTCCACATGGCCGAACCGCTGAAATCCATCCGCGTGCAGGGTGCGCGCGAACACAATCTGAAAAACGTCTCGGTGGAACTGCCGCGCGACGAACTGATCGTGTTCACCGGCCTGTCGGGATCGGGCAAGTCCTCCCTCGCCTTCGACACCATCTACGCCGAGGGTCAGCGCCGCTATGTGGAAAGCCTGTCGGCCTATGCGCGCCAGTTTCTGGAGCTGATGTCGAAGCCGGACGTGGACTCAATCGAGGGCCTCTCCCCGGCAATTTCGATCGAGCAGAAGACGACGTCGAAGAATCCGCGCTCCACTGTCGCGACGGTCACCGAGATCTACGACTACATGCGCCTGCTCTGGGCGCGGGTCGGCATCCCCTATTCGCCAGCGACCGGCCTGCCGATTGAAAGCCAGACCGTCAGCCAGATGGTCGACCGGCTGATGGAATTGCCGGAAGGCACGCGCCTCTACCTGCTCGCCCCGGTCGTCCGAGGCCGCAAGGGCGAATACCGCAAGGAATTCGCCGAGTGGTTGAAGGCCGGCTTCCAGCGCGTGAAGGTCGACGGCGAATTCTACCCGCTTGAAGAGGCCCCGGCGCTCGACAAGAAATACAAGCACGACATCGATGTGGTTGTGGACCGCGTCGTCGTGCGCGAAGGCATGGAACAGCGCTTCGCGGAATCGCTCGAAGCCGCCCTGCGCCTCGCCGACGGCCTCGCCGCGGCGGAATTCGCCGATGCGGTCGACCTGCCCGAAGCTCAGGCCGGGGCCGGCGGCTTGAAGGAAGCGCCCGCCGCCTTCCTGTCCCCCGATGCCGAGGCGGAACAGGCCGCCGCGCCTTCGGACGTTCAGTGGGGCCAGAAGTCGCGCTACGAGAAGGGCGACCGGCTGATCTTCTCGGAAAATTTCGCCTGCCCGGTCTCCGGTTTCACCATCCCGGAGATCGAGCCGCGCCTGTTCTCGTTCAACAATCCCTTCGGCGCCTGCCCGGCTTGTGACGGGCTCGGCCAGTCGCTGAAATTCGACGAGGACCTCGTTGTCCCGGACCGTGAGAAAAGCCTCTATGACGGCGCCATCGCGCCGTGGAACCGGGCGACCTCGAAACTCTACCAGCAGACGCTCGACGCGCTGGCCAAGCATTTCGGCGCCGACATGTTCAAGCCCTGGCGCGAACTGCCCGAGGCCTTCCGCCAGACCGTGCTGCAGGGCACGCCCGACAAGATCAGATTCCGCTACGAGGACGGGCTTCGCACCTTCGAGACGACCAAGTCATTCGAGGGCGTGATCCCGAACCTGGAACGCCGCTGGCGCGAGACCGATTCCAGCTGGGTGCGCGAGGATCTCGGCCGCTTCCAGTCGGCCCAGCCCTGCGAGACCTGCCACGGCAAGCGCCTGCGCCCGGAGGCCCTGGCGGTTCGGATCGCCGGTCAGGACATTTCCCAGGCCAGCGAGCTGTCGATCCGCAATGCGGCGGACTGGTTCGGCAGTCTCGAAAAGGGCTTCACCCCGAAGCAGAAGGCGATCGCCGAACGCATTTTGAAGGAAATCCGCGAGCGGCTGAAATTCCTCGTCGATGTCGGCCTCGACTACCTCACCCTCGACCGCGCCTCCGGCACGCTGTCGGGCGGCGAAAGCCAGCGCATCCGCCTCGCCAGCCAGATCGGTTCGGGCCTGACCGGCGTGCTCTACGTGCTCGACGAACCGTCGATCGGCCTGCACCAGCGCGACAACACAAGACTGCTGGACTCCCTGCGCGGCCTGCGCGATCTCGGCAACACCGTCATCGTCGTGGAGCATGACGAGGAAGCCATCCTGACCGCCGACTATGTCGTCGATCTCGGCCCCGCCGCCGGTGTGCATGGCGGCGAGATCGTCGCCCACGGCAAGCCGGAGGAAATCGCCGCCAATCCGAAAAGCCTGACCGGGCAATACCTGTCCGGCGCCCGCGTCATCGACGTGCCGAAGGCCCGCCGCCCGATCGACAAGAAGCGGGTGATCCGGGTGTCCGGCGCCACCGGCAACAATCTGAAAAACGTCACCGCCGAATTCCCGCTTGGCGTCTTCACCTGCATCACCGGCGTGTCGGGTGGCGGCAAGTCGACCCTGACGATCGAGACGCTCTACAAGGCCGCCACGCGCCAGCTGAACGGCACCCAGACCGTCCCGGCGCATTACGACCGGATCGAGGGCCTCGAACAGCTCGACAAGATCATCGACATCGACCAGTCGCCGATCGGCCGCACCCCGCGCTCCAACCCGGCGACCTATACCGGCGCCTTCACCCCGATCCGCGACTGGTTCGCCGGCCTGCCGGAATCCCAGGCGCGCGGCTACAAGCCGGGCCGGTTCAGCTTCAATGTGAAGGGCGGGCGCTGCGAGGCCTGCCAGGGCGACGGCGTCGTGAAGATCGAGATGCACTTCCTGCCCGACGTCTTCGTCCCGTGCGATGTCTGCCACGGCAAGCGCTTCAACCGCGAGACGCTGGAAGTCACCTTCAAGGGCAAGTCGATCGCCGACGTGCTCGACATGACGGTCGAGGAAGGCGCGGACTTCTTCAAGGCGGTCCCCTCGATCCGCGACAAGATGGTCACACTGGAACGTGTCGGCCTCGGCTATGTGAAGATCGGCCAGCCCGCGACCCAGCTGTCGGGCGGCGAGGCGCAGCGCGTGAAACTGTCGAAGGAATTGTCGAAGCGGGCGACCGGCAAGACGCTCTACATCCTCGACGAGCCCACGACCGGCCTGCATTTCGAGGACGTGAAGAAGCTGCTCGAAGTGCTCCACGAACTGGTCGAGCAGGGCAATTCGGTGGTGGTGATCGAGCACAATCTCGACGTCATCAAGACTGCCGACTGGCTGATCGATCTCGGTCCGGAAGGCGGCGATGGCGGCGGCGAGATCGTCGCCGTAGGCACACCGGAAGACGTGGCGAAGGTCGAGCGCAGCTGGACCGGGCGCTACCTCGCCCCGCTGCTCGAACGTGACCGCGCCCGGCAGGTGAAGAAGAAGCGGGCCTAGGCCAACCGGCCCGGCCCGCCTCTCCACCAGGCCTTACTCGGCGCGCTTGCGGCCGGTCACCATCGACCGGACGAGGTTCTCGCCATGTGCCAGGCTCGACGCGATCACGCCGATCACGTGCAGACCTGCCAGCGTCAGCGTCAGGTAGACGAAGAATTTGTGCAGGCCCTCCAGCCACTCGCCGCCTTCTCCGCCCACTTCGTGTTCGCCCCGCCCTTCGTATTCGTCGTCATCGTCGTCGCGATCGGCCCCGCGCGGCGCTTCGGACGACGCATTGGCTTGCGTCCCGTCTTCGGGTGCCATGGCGATGATGCCGGCAAGCGGCCCCCGCCCCTCCTCGACCGCATAGAGCGCCATGCCCGTGCCGGTCGTTCCGGCGAGGCTGGCCAGCAGAAGCAGGATCATCACCGCGCCGGCGGGGTTATGCCCGACATGGCGCTCGGCCCTGCCCGTCACCAGACCGCGGACATAGCCCGCCGCCGCTCCGGGGCCCCGCACGAAGCTGGCGAAGCGGGCATGCCGCGTGCCGACCAGGCCCCAGGCGATCCGGATAAGCACCGCGGCGGCGACGGCATAGCCGGCCCAGACGTGAATGCCCTGCCAGTCATCCCCTGAAAAATAGGCGGCGAAAACCCCGATCACGATCACCCAGTGACCGATCCGGACCACCGGGTCCCAGACCTTGATGTCGCGGGTGGCGGCGGGTTGACGATTGTCGTTCGATGCGTTCATGGCATGCCTCCATTTCGGTGGGCTGGAACGTCATGCCGCAGGCGCGCGGGCGCCATCTGTCATATGACGTAACCGGCCGTTTCAAGGGAGGATGGGCAATGCAGGAAGACCGTTCACGCTGGACGACGCGCGCCGGAGGCGTGCTGTTCGCGCTGATCGCAATCTTCATTGCCACCGATCTGGTGACCGATGGCGGCGAAGGCGTGGGTTGGCTGCACCTCGTCCTGGAATCGGTCGCTCTGGTCTCGGCGGCCATCGGTGCCTTCGCCCTGCTGGTCAATTTCCAGCGCACGCGGACCGACCTCGCCGCCGCGCGGGCCGAGGCGTTACGATGGCAGGACGAGAACCGGACCCTTGTCCGGGGCCTCGGAGCAGCCATCACCGGCCAGTTCGACCGCTGGGGCTTCACGCCGGCCGAGACCGAGATCGGCCTCTTCCTGATGAAGGGTTTCAGCCACGCGGAAATCGCGGCGCTGCGCGGCACCAGCGAACGCACCGTCCGCGAACAATCCCGCGCGCTCTACCGCAAGGCGGGCCTGACCGGCCGCACCGAATTGTCCGCCTTCTTCCTCGAGGACCTGCTGCCGGGGCGTTGATCAGTCTCGCCGCGCTAGACGGTGCCGACCGTTTGCGGCGGCGCCGGCGGAGCCGCATTCGCCTCCTCGATCGTCAGCGCCGCCTTGCAGGCGATGCCGCGGAACAGCGCCTGCGGGATCAGATTGGCGGCGTTGAGCAAAAGGAAGGGAAGGATCAGGGTTTCCCATCCCACCGCCTGCCGCGACGCGTCGAGACCCGACATGTCGAACGGCAGGAACAGGAACACGATCATCGTGACGGTGAAGATCACCATAGAGATCAGGAAGGCGAGCACGTAACAGCCCAGCAGCGGCCAGAACATGATCTTCGTCCCGCGCCAGGCCAGTCCCAGCGACACGCGCTTGCGGCTGATGGCGAACGCCAGCGCGGGCGACAGCCGCACGAGTACGAAGATCAGGATGGCGAGCGCGACCATCGAGCCGAGGAACAGGCCGACCGACCCGAGCGCCGCTCCGCCAAGGGCGAAGACGAAGGTGAAGACCAGCATCACGATCAGGCCGGCGAGATAGACGACGAAGGTGACCAGCGCGAGCAAAAGGAAGGTCAGCAGGTAACTGCCTTCTTCCGCGCCGAACCGGAACGGCAGAACCGGATTGCCCTCACCGCGCATGAACAGGCGCAGCCAGGCGGATTCGATCAGAACGGCGACGGCAAAGCTGACCAGCATCACAGGCGCAATCGCCCCCAGATAGGCGCCCATGCTCGAAAACACGGCCGACACATCCTCCGGATCGGCGGCTTCCAGGGCGGCCATCTCGTCGGCCGAGACATGAACCTGCGCGATGCCGACAGCGGCAAAGACCAGCGCCGTCCACACGCCGAGACCAATGAAGGTCGTCGGCCGGGCCTTGAACACGTCCCAGAAGAATCCGAGCGCGGCGCCGCTGTCGAGTTTCGGTGCGTTCATGTCCCTTCCCCTCATTCCCGATCAGTGCGGAGAAGACCCTGAATCGCCACCCGCGTCACCCGTATTTGCCGCGGGAGAAACCGGGGTTGGCGGCGGGGTCGGCGCGGCGGGCGGGGAAGGTTCGCCGGCCGCACCTTCGAGACCGCGATAGCGTCGGGCGAGATAAGCACCGATGGAGTGCCACATCCCTTCGTAGAGCGTCTGCAGAACCAGCGACACGACCGTGCCGAGCGCGATGAAGGTAATGGCAACGGGATGGGTCAGGCCCGACCACAGCATCGCGAACGCCTCATCCGGTGACGGGTCGCCGGCATGGGTCTGGGTATAGGAGGCGAATTCGCCGATTACCGGGAATATGGCCGGCAGGAACAGCATCTGCGCGATCGAGCCGAGAACCATCGCCATCGCCAGGATCATCAGCGCCATGACGACATAGGTCAGGAGCGCCCACCAGAAGACGCGCTGCGTGGCCGGCCAGGCGTCGAACAGGCGGAATCGGCGATCGAGGACCGTCAATCCCGGTGCCGGCGCGAACTTGATCGCCAGGAAGACGAAAACCGCGATGAAGACCACGATGAGGGCGAAACCGGCGAGCCCGCCGGCCACGGCGGCCGCACCGCCGCCACTGTCATTCGCCGCCGCCGCCGCGACAACGACGCCGGCCACCACGCCCACCGCCACCATGTAGAGCACGGACCCCAGGATGAGGAGGACGACATTCACGCCGAGCAGGCGGAATTCGTCACCTCCGAACCGGAGCGGGATCATCGGCGCGACTTCATCCCGGGCCAGAAGGCGCAACCAGGCCCCCTGCGCCATCAGCGCCACGACGATGCCTCCGATCATGGCGAGGAGCACACCGCCGGAGATCGACATCATCATCGCGAAGACGTCCTCGAACTCGGGCTCTCTCTGTTCCATCGCCATGGAGATGAGCTGTGCGTAGAACGGCCAGAGCGACCAGATCACCAGCGAGACGAGCGCGATGTAGAGCAGCCCGTTCCACAACGCGACCCAGAGCGTTCCGCCCGGCCTGCGTCCGAACACCTTGAAGAAGTGCAGCAATGCGCTTCCGAAATCGTAGGATTGTGCGTTCGGCGTCGGCATGTGTCCCTCCATGACATGGCCATGGCGCAATGATGCCGTCATTCCGCTGCGGCGTCAGGGGGGAATCGACCGGAATCCGTCCCGGGCGGGGTCAGCCGATATGCGACGCGACCCGGGCGATCAGCCAGCCGGTGGCGCTGACGGCAGCGCTGCCGGTCACCGTCCCGGTGATCACGAATATCCCGTCATGTGTCGTCAGTCCGATCGCGATCAGGATCAGCGCCGCCGCCGGGATCACGACCCCGCCCGGGACAAGCGAATAGACAAACATCGCGAGCGATAGCGCGACGCACATCAGCGCGATGAAGACCGGCGCCGGCGGCTTCAGGACGAGGCGAAAGCGCGGGTGGGTAAAGCCGTCCAGCCGCCTCAGCCACGGACGCGCGGCATGCACGCCATTCTCGAAGGCGGATTGCGAGACGTGCAGCTTCCGCAGACCGCCCGGCAACCAGAGTGAGCGCCGCTGGAACAGGAACTGGATCGAGATGAACAGGCACAGCGCCGCCGTGGTCCAGGTCACGCCCGGCAGCGCCCCGACTCCCGGCAGGACAGAGATCAGCGCCGGCAGCAGCAGGAGCGGCCCGTAGGAGCGGTGCGCAAGGGAATCGAGCACATCCCCGACCGCGACCCGGTCGGAGGGGCTGGCCTCGGCAGCCTGGTCGAACAGGTCGGCCAGACGGCTGGGCCGGGATGTTTGCGCCATTGTTGTGGACATGACCCGATCTTCGCTTGGCAAGCGGATAACGGGCGGAAGGCGCGCTACGTTCCCTCCCCCGGCGCGTGTTCCGGGAGGAGCGTGTCGTCCAGAGCGGTCAGGAAAGCCGTCAAAAGGGCCATGACGAGGACCAGGCCGGCCCAGCACGTGCCGAACAGCACCGCCATCCCGGCGATACCGTCGCCGTGCGGGATCAGCCGCAGCGCCGACACCATGCCCGAAGCGGCCAGCGCGAATACGCCGCCACTCAGCGTGACGCCGAACATCCGGCCGCGCGACAGGGCGAGTGACGCCATCGCCTGCACCCGGCCAAGCCGGATCGTCTCGGGAAAGGCAACCAGCAAACGCGTGACGAACCAGATCGAAAACAGCGCAAAGGCCGCGCTGGCGATCCAAACCGCCACCCATTCGGTCATGCCGAAATAGGCCCCGATCTCGGGCGCGTGTTCCGCCGCCTCGACGGCGATATCCGGCGCATTGGCAGCAGCGCGCGACGCCAGCGCGAGCGCCGCCATGAAGGCCACGAACAGGAGCAGCGCGACACCGATCACGGTGAAGGCGAGCACGCAGACCAGCGCCATCGACAGCGCCAGGTTCCGCTCGTCCTGCCCGAACTCCAGCCCGAACCATTCACGGCTTCCGGCGCCCGCGCCCTGCCGCAGCAAAGCGGACGATGCCGGGATGATCAGCGCGATCAGCAGGGCCAGCCAACCGAACCAGACCCCCCAGGGGTTGTTCGCTTCCGGCCCGAAATCATGCCCCGTCAGGGCGAACGGTACGGCCACGAGGGCGGCCGGAACGAGCACGACGCCCGCCGTCAGCAACAGGCTCGGAAGCCGTGTCAGCGCGCCGCGCCAGACGGCCAGGGTGAACAGGATGGTCTGCATCATGCGCGCCGAGATAGCCCGGCCCGGCGGTCACGGCAATGCGGCGAAGGCGTCACTCGGCCTCAGCCTCCCTCTGGCCATCCTCCGGTTGATATCCCGGCAGGCAGACCGGCTCGCGGTCGAACCACGTCAACTGGTCGGCACACGGGTTCAGGACAAGGGCCACCTGCTGACGAGTCCGGGAGTCGAACGCCAGCCGCCCTTCAATCGAATCGATCAACGCCTGCGGCGGCGCATCGGGAAAGGAGAACATCTCCTCGACACGCGATACCCGGCCCGCACCATTGGTCCCGAGTTCGACCACCAGGAACAGGACGCCGTCTCGCGGCGGAGCTGGGGAGAGCTGCACCGAGGGAAAGCCTGCGCAAGCGCTGCCGGGAGTTGGAAGCGGATCCAGAAATCCACCGTCCATCATCCTTCGATGATCCGACCGATACGTCCCGATATCCTCGGAAAAATGCTCCGCGACGTCGCGTTCATTCCGCGTCAGTCCGCCGCCTGAATCCGAGACGCGGTGCGCCACCCAGAAATGATAGCGGCTCAGCGCCTCCTCATCTTCCGCGAGATATGACGCCCCGGCGATAAAGGCGAGACGCGCGACCTCGCGCGTCCGCGCGCAACCGGCTCGGGCCCGGGTGATAACGACACCTTCGGCAAGCGCCGCCGCCTCCCCGAAATCGCCCTGCCGCCACGCCGCCACCGCTCGCATCGCATCGACCGCCGCATTGCCGTGGCAGGCTTCGCGATCGAGCAATTCGGTGGCCGCAGCATCATCGCCACGCGAGAACGCAAATGCCGCATCCCGTGCGGAATCTCTGCATCCCGGCTCAGACTGAACCGCAACCGACAGGGCGGCAGAAGTGATCAGGGCGGAGATCATTCCGTAATCTGGAAGATGAACTGGGTCACGACGCCTTCGCGGCGTGTCGCCACGCCATCCACACGCAGCGGGTTGTACCGCCAGTGCCTTACGGCACGCTCTGCCGCCTCGCCGAAGGCCGGGTGCGGAACCGAATAGAGCACCTGGATGTCATCCACATCGCCGTCTTCCTCGACCGCAAATCGGATCAGGACGATGCCTTCATACCCGGCACTGAGGAGTTGGGACGGATAGGTCACTTCCCGGCGATGTATCGGTGAGGCATCCTCGACGACCGTACCTTCTGGGTAGTCCGGCAATCCGGTTTCCCCGGCACCGCAACCGGCATCCTCATCGTCGCATTCGACAGGGCGATAGCCACTGGCGTCGAGGCGACGCACCAGTTCCAGCCGGTCGTCCTCGTCAATCGTCGTGCGCGAATAATAGGCCCACGCCTCTGCGATCTGGCGTGTCTCGGCATCGCCGCTCGTGGCCCCGTAGATGTAGCTGGCAATCGTGAAATAGAAGGCGGCTTCCTCGTGATCGTAGTCACTGGCATTCGCGATTCCGGCGAAGAAGGCGATATTGGCGGCATCCATGTTCGCGACCGGCCCGACCTCGAGCAAGGCGGTGATGGCGCGTTCGGCATGGCGACCGGCCGCACGCATATTGCTCCGGTCGAATTGCCGGTAGGCCAGGATAGTCTCGGTCTGGAAGATCGCGGCGGAAACCTCACGGCTGGCGGGCAGCGCGCTCAGAATATCGATGGCGCGGCTCGCATACCGTTCGGTCGTGCTCTCCTCTCCGGCCTGATACGCCGCCATTGCGGCCAACCGCCACGTCTCGGCAGTGATAAGCGTCCCGCCTTCGGTGTCGGCGAGGATTTCCGCCGACCGGGCGAAGGCGGCGGCGGCCTGTTCGTGCTGCCCTGCTGCACTGGCGAGGGCGGCGTAATTGTCGGCCAGAAGCCCGGTCGTCTCCGCATCGATGCCCGCATCTTCGGCCGCCTGCCAGGCCTGATGGGCTGGTTCTAGCGCCGCGGCCTCGTCACCCGCCTCCATGGCGGCCTGATACGCCCGGTAGGGCTCCGATACGCTGGAGGGCAGACCTTGCGCTGCGACAGGGGCCGCAAGCGCGAGCGCGAGAAATGCGGCGGCGACGAGTTTCATGGCCCTACTCCTGAACGAAGGTGACGATCACGGCATAGGTCGTGCCGGGAACGGCGACCGACATGTCGGCGCGGCCATTGCCCACGCCGGTCAGGACGGAATCGTCAAACACGTCGCCGGGATAGCTCGACAGGATCTCCAGATTGGTCGGGCGGCCATCGTCCCGGAACTGCAGGCGCAGGACGACGAAGCCGTCGATCTCGTTGGCATGCGCGGTGAACGGAATGCCGATCGACATGCGCTCGGCCCAGCCATCAAGCGGCAGCCAGCCGGCAAGGTCCGGATCCGCGACCGCCGTCATGTTGAGGAAGCGGTAGTTGTTCAGCTGCTGGGAGTCTTCATTGACGTCGCCGCGATAGAGAATGATCGCCGAGCGCGCGAGTTCGAGCCAGCCATTGGCGCGCCAGCGCCGCGAGGAATCCGCGGGCAGCGCGGTGCGGTATTGCTCGACCGCGATCTGGAACGCCCGTTCGGCCTGCCGGTTCGCGCCGCTGCGATAAGCGACATAGCCGAGATCGTAGGCCGCATTGCCGATCGCCTCGGCATCGCCGCCGCCCTCCTGTGTCAGTTCGAAGGCCAGCACGGCGTGGGCGACGGCATCGGCCCAGCGCTCCCGGTCGCGGTAATAGTCCGACCAGGCGGTCTCGATCCGCGCCTCGATCAACGGGTATTCGCCGCCCAGCGCCTGATAGGTCGCCCGCGCGCCGCGCAGCGCCTCTTCGGCATTGTTCCAGCGACGCCGGTCGGCTTGGCGATCCGCCTCTACAATCGCCGCATCAATCGACGCAACCTGTTCGGGGGACTGGGCCTCCGCCACAGGCGCCACAACCACAAATGCTGCGATGAGCCAGAACCGAACCATGAACGCGCCTCCCCCTGAATCCGAAGACCATCATGCGTTGCAATTGCTTGGCGGCGCAAGTGAAGCCGATATGACGGCACGCGCCGTCCACCCCTTCACGCGATCCGGCGTCGCGCGTATATCGCCCGGCATGACACAACCCATTCATATCGTCGGGGGCGGCATGGCCGGCTCCGAAGCCGCCTGGCAGATCGCCGAGGCCGGCCTGCCCGTCGTGATCCACGAAATGCGTCCGGTGCGCGGCACCGAGGCCCACCTGACCGATGGACTCGCCGAACTCGTCTGCTCGAACTCCTTCCGTTCCGATGACGCGGAGACCAACGCGGTCGGCCTGCTGCACGAGGAGATGCGGCGCTGCAACTCCATCATCATGGCGATGGGTGACAAGCACCAGGTGCCCGCCGGCGGCGCGCTCGCCGTCGACCGCGTGGCCTTTTCCGACGCGGTGACTGAAACGCTGAAGAACCACCCGAAGGTCACGATCGAACGCGGCGAAGTCGCCGGCCTGCCCCCCGCGGAGTGGGACAGCGTCATCATCGCGACCGGCCCCCTCACCTCGCCCGCCCTGTCGCAGGCCATCCTCGACCTCACGGGAGAAGACAGCCTCGCCTTCTTTGACGCCATCGCGCCGATCATCCACCGCGAGAGCATCGACATGGAGGTGGCGTGGATGCAGTCGCGCTACGACAAGGGCGAGACCGAGGCCGACAAGGCCGCCTACATCAACTGCCCGATGGACAAGGCCCAGTACGAAGCCTTCATCGACGCGCTGATGGCCGCCCCCAAGACCGAGTTCAAGGACTGGGAAAAGGACACGCCCTATTTCGAGGCCTGCCTGCCGATCGAGGTGATGGCGGAACGCGGCCGGGAAACGCTGCGTCATGGCCCGATGAAGCCGCGCGGCCTGACCAACAAACACAATCCGGATGTGAAGCCCTGGGCCGTCGTCCAGCTGCGTCAGGACAATGCGCTTGGCACGCTGTTCAACATGGTCGGCTTCCAGACCAAGCTGAAATACGGAGCGCAGGCAGAGATTTTCCGGATGATCCCGGGGCTGGAGAATGCAGAATTCGCCCGCCTTGGCGGCATCCACCGCAACACCTTCATCAACTCGCCGCGCCTGCTCGACAAGCAGTTGCGCATGAAGGCCAATCCGGCCTGGCGCTTTGCCGGACAGGTCACGGGCGTCGAAGGCTATGTGGAATCGGCCGCGATGGGCCTGATGGCCGGGCGGCTGGCCGCGGCCGAGCGCAAGGGCGAGACGCTGAGCGCGCCCCCGGCCACGACGGCGTTCGGCGCACTGATCGAACACGTCACCGGCGGTCATTTGTCCGGCAAGGCGACCTTCCAGCCGATGAATGTGAATTTCGGCCTCTTCCCGGATATCGACACGCCGCTGAAGACCGAGGACGGCAAGCGGCTGCGCGGCAAGGACAAGTCCGTCGCCCGCAAGCGCGCCATGTCAGCGCGCGCGCTCAGCGATCTTCAGGTCTGGCTGGGGACGGATCGGCTCGCGGCGGAGTAATCACCGCGCGGGCGGAATGACCTCGGGACGTTTCGGCAGGTCGGGGCTGGGATAATCCACTTCGCGGCCCGGATTGCGGCCGGGTGGATCCTTCGGCGGCAGGATGTCGGGGGCCGGCTTTGGCGGTTCGACCGTCGGCTCGGTCGGCACGGGCTTCTCCGGAAAGGGCGGCGGATCGGGCTCTCCGGCTTCGCCGAACAGCGGTCCCAAAGAGTACTCGCGCGCATTGAAGTCCATGACGACCTCCCTTTCCGGGTGTCACAGGGACGTAACGGGCAGCTCCGCGATTCCGTTCCCGGAGGAAATCGGAGACGTCAGATCCGGCCCGTCAGGCTGGCCCAGATCAACCGGACTTGCCGCGCCATCGGCCCGGGCTCTCCGGAGGGCCGGTAGGGATCGCGCTGGCGCCGCACATGCTTCAGGCATTGCGCCGCCAGCGCCGCCGGCAGGAGCGCAGGAAACTGGGCGACCGGCAGACCACGCATATCGGCCCGGGCGGCAATGAGGGCTTCGTGCGCGGCAAGATAGACCGGCTCCAGTGCGGCGCGCGCCGCATCGGCTTCACGGCCAGTTGCGAGCCGCGCAGCATTCAGTCCGGCCTCGCTCAACGCATCATCAGGAATGACGGCCAGCTGGCGGCCGGCGCGCACCGGGAATTGGCGAAGCAGACGCACCCTCCCGCAAAGCAAACCCGCTGACGCCGCACCAGGATGGAAGTTTCCAGGGTCCAGCATGCGCGCCGCGATCCGCGCGATCCGCCCGTCAGCGGCGGCTGCATGATCGGTAACGTCCGCAAGGGATTCGAACCGCCGTCCCTCGAAATCCGCGCCATGCGCATCGAGGATGGCGTTCAGCTCTTCCTGCTGCGGTCCTCCGGCATGGTGGACCGCCAGGGACAGGCCTTCGATCACCGGATTGCGGCGGACGATGACCGGGTCCGCGAACAGCGCCTCGACAGCCTCGCGATGCCACTCGATCCGCATCGCGCCGATCATCGGTTCGGTGATCCGCAATGGCAGGGCTGCGATTTCCTCATGCCAGCGATAAAGCCCGATCAATGCCGCGCGGACGGCCTCCGGCGCAAAAAGTGCCGCCAGTTCGCCGTCGCTCGCGCGAAACTCATTGCCTTCGGATGCGTTGTCTTCACTGGACACAGGTAATCGCGACCCCATATCGCCTGCCGGGACGCGGGCGTTTCGGCACGCGTTGATACCTCAAGAAGACCGGACAACGGAGACTGTTCGACATGGCATTCAAACTCCCCGACCTGCCCTACGCGAAAGACGCCCTTGAGCCGCATATGTCGGCGCAGACCTTCGATTTCCACTACGGAAAGCACCATGCGGCCTATGTCGACAAGCTCAACGCCGCGATCGAAGGCACTGAACTGGCGGACAAGTCGCTGGAAGAGATCATTCAGGCGACTGAGAACGACCCGTCGAAGACCGGCGTGTTCAACAACGCCGCGCAGGTCTGGAACCACACCTTCTTCTGGAATTCGATGACGCCGAAGGGCGGCGGCAAGCCGTCCGGCGATATTGCCGACCGCATCGAGAGCTGCTTCGAGAATGGTTATGACGGCTTCCGCAAGGCCTTCTCCGACGCCGCGGCCGGCCAGTTCGGCTCCGGTTGGGCCTGGCTCGTCGCCAAGGGCGGCAAGCTGGAAATCCGCAAGACCCCGAACGCGCACACCCCGTTGACCGAGGCCGGCGTGACGCCGCTGCTGACGCTCGATGTGTGGGAGCACGCCTATTATCTGGATTACCAGAACAAGCGCCCCGACTTCATCGCGGCCTATCTTGATCACCTGGTGAACTGGGACTTCGCCGCGGAGAACCTGAAAAAGGTCTGATCGCCCCGCAAAGCAGACATGAAAAAACCCCTCGGCCCGAAAGCCGAGGGGTTTTTGATTCCGGCTTTGTCGGTCTAGCCGAACAGCGTCTGCGCCCCGGCCATCGTGACCAGCATCGGCAGCGACAACAGCGTGTTGGTGCGCGAGAACAGCATCGCCGTGCGGGCCGCCTTCGGCTTGGCATCCGCCTCGGCCTCGACCAGGCCCAGCGCGACCTTCTGGTTCGGCCAGATGATGAACCAGACATTGAACGCCATGATCAGCGCCAGCCACATACCGATCCCCAGGAAGGAATAGTAGGGCGCATAGGACGGCGCGAGCAGACCGAAGCTGAGCGCCTCGACCAGATAGCCGCGCAGGAAGGCGACGAGGATCCCGGTCAGCACGGTGAAGGCCGCGCCCCAGCGGAACCAGAACAGCGCCGCCGGCGCGATATGCTTGCCGATTGCCGGTTTCAGCTCGTCCGGAATTTTCGGCATGGTCGGGATCTGCACGAAGTTGAAATACCAGAGCAGACCGATCCACATGATGCCGGCGACCACGTGGGTCCAGCGCGCCAGCGCCTGCCAGAAGCCGCCACCGAATTCGTAAGCGCCCGTGATGCCGTAAGCGACGAAGAACGCCGCCGCGAGCACCAGAGACACGATCACCGTATTGCGAAGATTTGAAAGAAGCGCAGCCATGTCATCCCTCCCCGACTCAGCAGCAGGGAGGGATGTTAGCAGCGATATCCGAGTGTCACACTCAGTCTTCGGAAGAGTCGCGATTGACCTTGGTGATCATCAGGATCGGCGCGGCGACGAAGATCGACGAATACGTGCCGACCACGATGCCGAAAATCATCGCCGCGGAGAAGCCCTGCAGCGTCGGCCCTCCGATCGCGAACAGGGCGAACAGCGCCACCAGCGTGGTGAACGAGGTCAGGATCGTCCGCGACAGCGTGTCGTTGATCGACAGGTTCAGGACCTCGCCGATCTCCTTCTTCTTGAACTTCCGGAGGTTCTCGCGGATCCGGTCATAGACGACGACGGTGTCGTTCATCGAGTAACCGACGATCGTCAGGATGGCCGCGACAGTCGACAGGTTGAATTCCATCTGCGTCACGGCGAACAGGCCGATCGTGATGATCACGTCGTGCACCAGCGCCAGCACCGCGCCAACCGAATACTGCCATTCGAAACGGAACCAGATGTAGATCAGCATCAAACCGAGTGCGACCAGCACGGCCGTCAGACCGGCGATCTGAAGCTCGCCCGATACCTTCGCGCCGAGCACGTCGGCAGCCAGCACGGTGACGCCCGGAATCTGCTCCTCGAGCGCGGTCTGAAGCGTCTGGCGCGCCTGCTGCTGCGCCGCTTCGACGTCGAGTCCCTCGCCTTCCAGCGCCTGAAGGCGGATCAGAACCTTGTCGGCTTCGCCAAAGCCCTGAACGTCCGCCGCACCGAGATCGAGACTGCCGGCGATTTCACGGATCTGCGCGAGATCGGCCGGACCGTCGGTATCGATTTCCATCTGGATACCGCCGGTGAAATCGATGCCGAAATTGATCCCGTTGACCGCGTAGGCCGTCAGCGACCCGATGATCATCAGCACCGAGAAAGCGAAGGCGATCACACGGCCCCGGATGAAGGGGATACCGGCGTCGTTCGGGATGAGGCTGACAAGTCCGAAGGCCATGTCCCGCTCCTAGAATCCGAGTTTCTGCGGCTTGAACGCCTTGAACCACATCGCGACCAGAAAGCGCGACAGCAGGAAGGCGGTGAAGACCGAGGTGATGATGCCGATACCCAGCGTCACGGCGAAGCCGCGGACCGGACCCGCACCGAGCATGAACAGCACGGCGGCGGCGATGAAGGTGGTGATATTGGCGTCGAGAATGGCGCTCAGCGCGCGGGAATATCCCGTCTCGATCGCATTGGCCGGACTTCGTCCGGCGCGCGCCTCTTCCCGGATTCGCTCATAGATCAGCACGTTGGCGTCGACCGCCATGCCGATCGTCAGAATGATGCCCGCAATGCCCGGCAGGGTCAGCGAGGCCTGCAGCCCCGACAGCGCACCGAGGATCAGGGTCACGTTCACCAGAAGCGCGATATTGGAGAAGATGCCGAACACGCCATAGGCCGCCAGCATGAAGATGATGACAGCCGCGAAGCCGACGATCACCGCCAGCGTGCCGGCGCGGATCTGGTCCTGACCAAGTCCGGCGGTCACCGTGCGCTGTTCCACCGGCGTCAGGCTGGCGGGCAGCGCACCGGCATTCAGGAGGATGGCGAGATCGTTGGCGCTCTCATAGGTGAAGCCGCCTTCGATGACGCCCGAACCGCCCAGAATCGGGCTGCGGATCGTCGGAGCCGAAATGATCATGTCGTCGAGCACGATCGCAAAGCGGCGGCCGACATTCTGGCTGGTCGCCCGGCCAAAGGCCGTCGCGCCAGCGGTATCGAACTGGAACTGAACCACCGGCTGGCCGTTCTGGGCCGTGGCCGAGGCATTGGTCAGGTTCTCGCCATCGACCATCGCGCGCCGCTGGATCGCAAGCCAGGGTTCGCCCGGCCGCTCGGTGGGATAGATCACCACGCCCGGCGGGGTCCGGCCCTGTCCGCTGGCGTCGATCGAGACCGTCGAGTCCACGAGGTGGAAGGTCATCCGCGCGGTGGTGTTCACCAGGTCGATGATACGCTGCGGATTGGCCTCGCCCGGCACCTGGACCAGAACGCGATTGTCGCCCTGGCGGGCGATCGTCGGCTCGGTCAGGCCGGTTTCGTCGATCCGGCGGCGGATCACTTCGATCGACTGCGTCACGGTTCTCGTCTGGATCTCGTCCAGCGCTTCCGGCGTGATCGTCAGGCGGATGATCCGCTCGGCGTCATCACGCGTGAAGGCCACGGTCTGCGCACCGAAGCCGCCCTGTTGGGCGAGCGCATTGTTGCCGACGGGCTGCGACAGATCCTGCAGGCGGTCCCAGGCCGCGTCCAAGTCCTCGGCGCGGGCCACCCGGACGACGACTTCCTCACCAACGACCGACGGACGGCGCACATTGATCACCGGCGCCTGGCGCAGCGCAACGCTGGCTTCCTCGGCGAGGTTGATCAGGCGGTCTTCCTTCACCTCTTCGAGATCGACCTCGAAGACGAGGTGGGCACCGCCGCGCAAATCGAGGCCGAGATTGACGCTGTTATGCGGAACAAGGGGGAAGGCCCAGATGCCACGCGGCTCGGACGTCACTTCCCCGTTGCGGACCTCGAAACGCTCATTCGCGGGAACGAGGTTCGGCGTCGAGAACAGAATCCCGAGCAGCACGACTGCCAGGATGAGGAAGATTTTCCACGGCGAGAAATACAGCATGGCGGCCCCCGGCCCCTGTCTGGTCTAGTTTCCGGAGACGGTCGAATTGTCCTTCGCCTTGCGCCGCGTGCGCGGAGCAGGCTTGTCGCCGTTCGATCCGGAATCATTGGCCGGCTTCGGCGCCGTGCGGCCGCGGACTTCCGCGATCGTCGACTTCACCACCTGGACCTGGACGTCCTTGGCGAATTCGACCGTGACTTCGGTTTCTTCAACCTTCGTCACCTTGCCGATCAGGCCACCCGACGTAACGATCTGGTCGCCGCGCTTCACGCTGGCGATCAGCTCGCGGTGTTCCTTCATCCGCTTCTGCTGCGGGCGGATCATCACGAAGTACAGGACAGCAAAAAGCAGGATGAACGGGAAGATCTGGATCAGCAGATAACCCAGTCCGCCTTCGGCTCCGGCGCCAGCGGCGCTGGCGGCATAGGCGATGTTCTCAAACATTGGGGGTCCTCGCGTTAAAGAGCGGGTCTTTGAAAGGTCGCGGGACTATATCGGGGCGCGCCGGGCTTGCAACAAGGCCGGGCTGTCAGTTTCTCGGCAAATGCCGCATCGGGTCTTCGGGCGTCACGCCGCGCCGGATCTCGAAATGCAGTTGCGGGGAATCGACCGACCCGGTCGAGCCGGCCTCGGCAATGATCTGGCCTGCCTCGACCGCTTCGCCTTCGCGCACGCGCAGGCGGGAATTGTTGGCATAGGCGGTCACGAATCCGCCCTCGTGCCGGATCAGGATCAACTCGCCATAACCCTGAAGTTCGTTGCCGGCATAGACGACCGTGCCCGCCGCAGCGGCCCGGACCGAATCGCCCTCATTGGCGCGGATATTGATGCCGTCATTGCGGCGGCCGTCCGTCTCGCCGAAACCGGAGATGATTTCGCCCTCCAGCGGCCACTGGAAGCGCACCGCGGCGTTCGCAGCGGGCGGTGGCGTGGTCGTGGTTTGCGGCGGAGGCGTCGTAGCGGTCTGACGCGGCGGCGGGGTCGTCGTCTGCCGCGGCGGCGGGGTCGTCGTGGCCTGGCGCGGCGGAGGCGAGTTCGACGCCATCGTGGTCGAGGCCGCCTCGTTCGGCAGCACCAATTCCTGTCCCACCTCGATCTCGAACGGCGGGTAGATGTTGTTGATCGACGCGATCTCCCGGTAGTCGATGCCGTAGCGCAGACCGATCCGGTAGAGATTCTCGCCCCGCTGCACGGTGTGCAGACGCGGCTGCGGCATGCGCAATTCCTGGCCGGCGCGGATCGGGTAAGGCGGGTTCAGCCCGTTGGCCTGCGCCAGCGCGCGGGTCTCGACCCGGCAACGCTCGGCAATCTGCGACAGCGTATCCCCGCTCTGGACCGTATAGGTTCCGCCCGGCGCACAGCTTGCTCCCGTGGATACGGTACGCGACGGCCCGCCCGACGGGCTGCGGTAGTCGACACGCGCAGGCTCTCGCGGCCCGGTATTGGCGCAGGCCGCCAGCACCGTCGAAGCGGCGATCGTCAGAACCGAAAATGCGCGCACGCGAACCACCGGCGGAAACCCTCCAGGCACACTCACCGCACAGGAAAGCGCGCAAGCCTTAACCGGCGGTTAGTGATATTCGCCCGTACGGCGATTTAGAGGCGAAACGCCGGGGAAATCAGAGCGCCCGGGCAACGCCCTTGATCAGCGGCACGAAGCGGACGTCGAACAACGCCTCTTCCTCGATGCCCTCATGGGTGCGCTCATAGCGCATCAGCGCCTGCAGCCCCTCGCCCTTGTCGACAGGCGCGACGGCGATCCCGCCGACCTTCAGCTGGTCCAGCAGTAAGTCCGGCTTCACCGGCGCCGCGGCGGTGACGATGATCCGGTCGAAGGGCGCCTGTTCCGGCCAGCCTTCATTCCCGTCCGCCACCTTGGTCACGACATTGGTCAGCTTCACCTCCGCGAAGCGCGCCTCGGCGGTCTTCGACAGCGTGCGATAGCGTTCCACCGTGTAGACCCGGCGCGCCAGCCGGGCGAGCACGGCGGCCTGGTAACCGGACCCGGTGCCGATCTCCAGCACCTTGCAGCGGTCATCGACCTCAAGCGCCTGGGTCATCGCGGCGACCACGAAAGGCTGGCTGATCGTCTGCCCGCAATCGATCGGCAGCGCCCGGTTGTCATAGGCGTGATCGGCGAAGCCCTGCGGCACGAACAGGTCGCGCGGCGTGCGCTCGATCGCCGCCAGCACGCGGGAATCGGAAATCCCGGCGCCGCGAAGCGTCATGACCAGCTGAATGACGCGGGGATCGGGCAGCATCTTTACTCCTTCGGCGGGGCGCCGCCGAGGACGCCCTTCAGGCGATGATGCGTTTCCATATGCGTCAGGTCGACATGCAGCGGCGTGATCGAGATCCGCCCTTCCATCACCGCATGCAGATCGTCGCCCTCTTCGGGCTCCTGCGGCAGGCCGCGGAAACCGATCCAGTAATAGTCGACGCCGCGCGGGTCGGTCCGCTTGTCGGCGTGGACGACTTCCTGATTGCGGCGGCCCTGACGGGTGACCTCGACTTCTTTCACATGCTCCGGCGTGCGGTCCGGGAAATTGACGTTGAGGAGGACATGGTCGCCCCAACTCTGCTGCAGCAGCTTTTTCAGGATCGGCGCCCCGAAGGTCTCGGCCGTTTCCCAATGGATCGGACTGTCCGCCATCCAGGCATAGGCCTGCGAAAACGCGATCGACTTGATCCCCAGCTGCATGCCCTGCATCGCCCCGGCCACCGTGCCGGAAAACGTCACGTCCTCGGCGATGTTCGCGCCGCGATTGACGCCCGACAGGACCAGGTCCGGCCGCTTGCCCGGGATCAGGTCCTGCACCCCCATCAGGACGCAATCGGTCGGCGTGCCGGTGATCGAATAACGCCGGTCTTCGTGTTTCCGCACGCGCAGCGGTTCGTGCAGCGTCAGCGCCCGGCTCGCGCCGGACTGTTCCTCGTGCGGCGCAACGATCCAGATGTCGTCGGAAATCGCCCGCGCGATCTTTTCCAGCGATTGCAGGCCCCGCGCGCGGATGCCGTCGTCATTGGTCAGAAGGATGCGGGGGCCGGTCATCATCACTCACTTTGCTTGGATTTCAGGACTCGGCTTCTAGAACAATTCGCCCCGGCGTCCATCCCCGCATTCGCTTTCACATCCATCATGATGTATCATGATAGCCTGAAGAGGTGCCCCGATGAACAAGCCACTCGAAAAATTCGCCACCCAGCTCGACAGTGCCCTCCTCGCTGACCTGCGTGGTCTCGCCAAGGCTGAAGGCCGCCAGATCCAGTCGCTGGTCGAGGAAGCTGTGTCGAAGCTGATCGCGGAACGGCGAGACCAGCAACCTCGAAAAGAGGTAATGGACGCATATGAGCGGGCGAGAACGCGCTATGCTTCGGTCTTCAAAAAGCTGGCGGAATGAGCCGTAAATACCTCACCATTGCCGAGGTTTTGACGATCCATTCCGATCAGATCGAAGCTTGGGGCGGTGACCACTCACTTCGGGACGCTGGACAGCTCGAATCGGCGCTCTACAGGCCGCAGTCGGGATACTATGACGATCTGATAGCCGAAGCCGCAGCGCTCTGGGAAAGCCTCTCCCAGAACCATCCCTTCGTTGATGGAAACAAGCGCACGGCCTTTGCTGCGACACTCGTCTTTCTCGACATCAACGGTATTCAGGTTACGGCTGAACCGGCGGACGTCCTTGCCTGGCTGGAACCTCTATACCAGCGGCACGGGTTGTCGTTCGACGAGATCGACACCTGGCTTCGCGCCAATACCGTTTCCCGCTAGTCGCGCCTCAACACTTCGAGACCGCCCATATAGGGTTGCAGCGCCTTCGGGATATTGATCGAGCCGTCTTCGTTCTGGTGGTTTTCCATGACCGCCAGCATGGCGCGACCGACCGCCACGCCCGAGCCGTTCAGCGTGTGCAGGAAGTCCGGCTTCTTCTCGCCTTCGCGGCGGAAGCGGGCATTCATGCGCCGCGCCTGGAAATCCCCGCAATTCGAACAGGACGAGATTTCCCGGTAGGTGTTCTGGCTCGGTAGCCAGACTTCGAGGTCATAGGTCCGCTTCGCGCCGAAGCCCATGTCGCCCGACGACAGCAGCATCACCCGGTAGGGCAGTTCGAGACGGCGCAGCACTTCTTCCGCGCAGCCCGTCATCCGGTCAAGTTCGTCGGCCGATTGCTCCGGCGTCGTGATCGAGACCATCTCCACTTTGTGGAACTGGTGCTGGCGGATCAGGCCGCGCGTATCGCGGCCCGCCGATCCCGCCTCGGCACGGAAGCAGGGCGTGTGCGCCGTCATCCTGAGCGGGAAGAGGCCTTCATCGTGGATCGCGTCGCGCACCAGATTGGTCAGCGGCACTTCCGCGGTCGGGATCAGCCAGCGATCATCTGTCGTCCTGAACAGATCCTCGGCGAATTTCGGCAACTGGCCGGTACCGAACATCGCCTCGTCGCGCACCATGTAGGGCGGGCTGACCTCGGTATAGCCGTGCTCGCTCGTGTGCAGGTCGAGCATGAATTGCGCCAGCGCGCGTTCAAGCCGCGCCAGACCGCCCTTCAGCACCGAAAAACGCGCGCCGGAAATCTTCGCCGCCGCGTCGAAATCCAGCATCCCCAGCCCTTCACCGAGATCGCTGTGATCCTTCGGCGTGAAGGAAAATTCGCGCGGCTCGCCCCAGCCGCGGACTTCCTCGTTCGCGTCCTCGTCCTCGCCGATCGGAACGCCGTCTTCGGGCAGGTTCGGCAGGCCGGCGAGATGCTGGTTCAGCGCCTCGTCCAGCTTTTCCGCTTCGGCACCCGCCTCTTCCAGCACCGCCTTCAGCCGGTCGACTTCACCGCGCAGCCGCTCGAATTCGGCCTCGTCGCCCTTCGCCTTGGCCTGTCCGATCTGCTTCGACAGCGCATTGCGGCCCTGTTCGGCCTCCTGCTGGCGCGTGATCGCCTCGCGGCGTTTCGCATCGAGCGCGAGGATCTCGGCCGATTGCGGCGCCAGGAAGCGGGCCTTCAGACCGGCGTCGAACGCCTCGGGATTGTCGCGGATGAAGCGGATGTCGTGCATGGGATGGGACTCTTTCGGGCGGTATCGCGCCCGTGCATATCCCCGGTCCGGTAATGGGGCAACATGGCCTTGAACTCTTCACCATCCATCTGCCCCGGAATTATTCCGGGGCCTGTCCACATTTCCGGTTTTCCTGAGAGGTGGACAGGTCCCGGTACAAGGCCGGGACAGAAGGTCACTCTTTCGGCTCGACGAATTTCACGCCGATGATGGCGAGGCCGTAGAGCGCCATCAGGACGCTACCGAGGATGATCTGGCTGATCGGATCGGGCGGTGTCACGAAGGCGGCGAAGCCAAAAATCCCGACCAGCGCGAACTTCCAGAAATTCACCAGCTGCTTCGAGGTGACGATCCCCGCCATCGCCAGCAGCATCAGAAGGATGGGCAGCTGGAAGCTGATCCCGAAGGCGAGGATCAGCGTCGTGACGAGGTCGAGATAGTCCGAGACCCGCGTCAGAAGCTGAATCGACGGGCCGTCGCCGGTCGCGGGCTGCTCCTGCCCCAGCGCGAAGCGCATCACGAAAGGCAGAACGAAGAAATAGACCAGCGCCGCGCCCGCCGCGAACAGGGCCGGCGCACCGATCAGGAAGGGCGCGAACGCCTTCTTCTCGTTCTTGTAGAGGCCCGGCGCGACGAAGGAATAGATCTCGTAGGCGAAGACCGGGATGGCGAGGATCAGCCCGCCGAACAGGGCCAGCTTCACCTTGGCGAAGAAGAATTCCAGCGGCGCGGTGAAGATCAGCTCCAGCTGCAGGTCTTCCCCGCGAATGCGCGCGGCGGCGTCCTCGAACGGGATCAAGAGGACGTTGTAGATCGTCTCCGCGAAGATGAAGCATACGATGAAACCGATGATCACCGCGGCCACGATGCGGATCAGCCGCGTACGCAACTCGACAAGGTGATCCATCAGCGGCGCGCGCGAGGCTTCGACCTCGTCGTCCGCGTCCTCGCTCTCGAGGCGCGGCGCGTCCTTCGATTTCGTCTTACTCATCTTCCGGCGCACCCGTCTTGATCGGCTGGGCGGGCCTCGGCTTCTCGCGCGGCGGCGCGATCGTGTTGCCGTCGTCTTCGATGAATTTGGCGTCGGGCTTGCCAACCGGCTTGCCAGACGGGTCGGCGGGCGGCTTCATCGCCTTTTCCTTGGCCCCGACCGCCTCGGCGTGGCGCAGCTCTTCCTTCGCCTTGCGCAATTCCTCGGTGATCTCGTTGGCCGGATTGGCGTTCTTCAAATTCTCGATTTCCTTGCGCAGATCGGCCAGCTCGCTCTCGCGGCCCATCTCGTCGAAACTGCGTTGGAAATCCTTCGCCATCGAGCGCGCCTGGTTCACGAAGCGGCCGATCGTACGCATCATCTTCGGCAATTCCGCCGGACCCACGACAATCAGGGCCAGCAGCAACAGCACTGCAATTTCGGGCATCCCGATTCCGGGATTCATGGCGAACCCCTAGCCGCGCGTGGACGACTTTTCCTCTTGCGCCGCCGGTTCGGCGGTGCGGTTCGGGTTCTGCTCGACCGATTGCGGCCGGTCTTCACCGGTTTCGTCCTCGGCCTTGTCCTCGTCCTTCAGCCCCTTGCGGAAGCTGGTGATGCCTTTCGCGACATCGCCCATCAGCGAGGAAATCTTGCCCCGGCCGCCGAACAGAACGAGCGCCAAGAGCACGACGAGAATGATCTGCCACATGCCGGGAGCCATGCTCACCTCCGTGAAATTCCGTTGAGGAAAGGCTTAAACCATGCGCCCTGCCCCGTCCAACGGCTTGGGGCAGTGAATAGATGGATTTTCCAACGCTCCAGTGACGTTTCCCGGACGGCGAAGCCGATCCGGGAAACGATTCAACCATGGGACCGCATCAGCTCTTCCCTTCTCCCCTTTGAAGGGGAGAAGGTGCCCGAAGGGCGGATGAGGGGTTCTGCTCCGTAGTTGAAGACTGCGTGCGCCCCCTCACCCCTGGCCCCTCTCCCCCAAATGGGGGCGAGGGGAAACAGGGAGATCAATCGCCCTCCCCCTCCTCGTCTTCCATGAAATCGACATGGAAGTCGGGGCTGTCCTCGCCGTCGAAGTCGAGCTCCTCGTCCTCGCCTTCGCCGCGCAGGCCGAGGCCCGGATCGGGCACTTCGAAACCGGGCGGCAGGCGGGAATCGAGGAGACCTGCGGCCTTGAGGTCGGCCACGCCCGGCAGATCGCCGATCGCGCTGAGGCCGAAATAGTCGAGGAAGGCGTCGGTCGTGCCATAGGTGACCGGGCGGCCCGGGGAGCGGCGGCGGCCGCGCAGCCGGATCCAGCCGATCTCGAACAGCAGATCGATCGTGCCCTTCGACACGGCCACGCCGCGGATCTCCTCGATCTCGGCGCGGGTGACCGGCTGGTGATAGGCGATGATGGCGAGCGTCTCGAGACCCGCATCCGAAAGGCGGCGCGGCTCTTCCTTCACCTCTTCGAGGAGACTGGCGAGATCCGGCGCAGTTTCGAACCGCCAGCGCCCCCCCACCTCGACCAGGCGCACGCCGCGCTCGGCATAATCGGCCTGCAGCGCCGCGAGCAGCTTTTCCACCTCGGCTTCCGCCGGCAGGCGCGCCTGCAGCGTCTCGATGTCGAGCGGTTCGGCTGCGGCGAAGAGCAGCGCCTCCAGCTGACGCAGGCGGTGGCGTTCCGCGTCGACAGCCAGGCGCGGCCCGTTCGCGTCCGAACCGGTCTCGGTCGCGCCCTGCCGCTGCGCGCGTTCGCGAAGCCGCGCGATGGCTTCGCCGATCGGATCACTATCCTGGGTCATTGCGGATTGTCCTCCGCCCGGCCGCGCACCTTGATCGGCGTGAATGGCGCGTCCTGCCGCAGCTCGGCCATGCCGTCCTTGGTGACTTCGAGCACGGCGAGCGTCGAACTGGCGAGCACCGAGCGGCGCGGCGGCGGGTCGAAGCCCAGCTCGCCCATGTCCGGAAGAATCTCCTCCAGATCCCGCCATTCCTTCAGCTCCGGCACGATGCGTTCCATGCGCGTGCGGGCGCTGTCGAGGCCGTACACCTTCGGAAGGTTCGGCTTGTAGTTCGCGCGGTATCGCGCCTGCCGCCGTGTGGCGTAGGCCTTGAGGAGGTCGTGCAGGCTCGCCTGGTATTTGTGGGCGCGCAGTGTGCGCACGCCTTCCGGCGCGCCGCGATCAAACACGTCGCGCTTCAGAAGATCGCGCCTGAACAGCGCCTGCGAGGCCAGCCGCATCGCTTCGAGGCGTCGGAGGCGGAAGGCCAGCGCTGCGGCCATCGCTTCCGGCTCGGGCTCATCTTCATTCTTCGCGGGTTTCGGCAGCAGCAGCCGCGATTTCAGATAGGCGAGCCAGCTCGCCATGACGAGATATTCTGCCGCGAGATCGAAGCGCTTCTTCCGCGCCTCGGCGACGAAGCCGAGATACTGCTCGGCCAGTTCGAGGATCGAGATCTTCGCCAGATCGACCTTCTTCTTGCGCGCCAGGTGCAGAAGCAGGTGAAGCGGCCCCTCGAACCCGTCGACATCGACGATCAGGGCATCGCCTTCCGCGTCCTCGGCGGCCTCGAAATGCAGGTCTTCCTGGAATTCCTCGCTCACGCCTTTGCCCCCATCTTCAAGAGGGTTTCGAGGCGGGCGAGACCGGCTTCGGCGTCGAATTCTTCCGGCGTCTTGCGGCAGCCCGCCGCCGCATCGGCCCGCGCCAGCGCCTTGCCGCCCAGCGCGGGAACGGCATGGGCGATCGCGACCATTTCCTTCATCTGGCCGTTGCAATGGAGAACGAGATCGCACCCGGCCCCGAGCGCACGTTCCGCGCGGACGGGCAAAGTGCCGGACAGCGCCTGCATCGACAGATCGTCGCTCATGAGGAGGCCGTCAAATCCGATCGATCCACGGATCACGTCCGCGATCATCGCTTCGGAATGGGTCGCCGGATCGTCCGCATCGATATCGGCATAGACGACATGCGCGGTCATCGCCATCGGCGCGTCGGCAAGATCGCGGAACGGCGCGAAATCGGTGGTTTCGAGCACCTCCCGGGGCGTGTCGACGCGCGGCAGCGCCAGGTGACTGTCGGCATCGGCGCGGCCATGCCCGGGAATGTGCTTGATCACCGGCGCAACGCCGCCCGCGAGAAGCCCCTCGATCGCGGCGCGGCCCAGCCGGGCCACGATTTCGGGCTCGGTCGAGTAAGACCGGTCGCCGATGATCGCGTCCGCGCCCTCGATCTGCAGGTCGATGCAGGGCGCACAGTCCGCGTCTATACCCAGCGCCATCAATTCGTGCGCGATCAGGCGGTGGTTCAGGCGGACGGCCTCAAGCCCCGCCGCTTCATCCTTGCGGAACAGCTTGCCGAAGACGTCTGCGGGCGGCGCGGCACGCCAGGTCGGCGGCTTCAGCCGCTGCACGCGCCCGCCTTCCTGGTCGATGAAGATCGGCGCATTCCAGCCGACGGCATCGCGCAAGGCGACGCACAGTTTGGAGACCTGCTTCGGCCGGTCGATATTGCGGGCGAACAGAATGAAGCCCCAAGGGTCGGCATCCCGGAAGAACGCCTTCTCGTCGGCCGTAAGCTCGAGGCCGGCAAGGCCGTAGATCGCCGCGCTCGTCATCGCCGCGTGACGTAGCAGTCCTGGCCGGCCGACTGCAGGCGCGTGCAGTAGTCGGTGGCGGTATCGCGGCTGGCAAAGGCCGAAATGCGCAGGCGGTGATAGGTGCCCCGCCCCTCGATCTCGGTCGCCTGGATGTCCGGTGCGAAGCCGCTGCCCAGCTGGGAATAGCGGGTCGCGAAATTCAGCCAGGCCTCTTCGGCTTCCTGCTGGGTGCGGAAGGAGCCGATCTGGACCACCCACTCCCCGCCCGGGACGGACACGGCGGCGGTACGGACCGGCTCCGGATCGGGATCCGCAGGGGTTTCGACAACCGGGTCGTCCGGCGCTTCGTCAGGGATGATCTGCGCCGGGCCGCGCGTTTCCGCCGGCGGAGTGTCGGCCGGAGGATTATCTGCAGGCGGTGTTTCGATGCGAATGTCCGGCGTTTCCGCAACACGGTCACTGCCGGCCGCATCCGGATCGACGCTTTCGATCTGCAGGCCGGGTCGCTCGCTCGGCTCTTCCGGGCCGGGACGGACACGGGCGTCGGTACCGTCACCCTCCGTCGTCTCGCCGGTCAGCCGATCATAGACGGTCAGATCCTGGTCGGGCGCTTCCTCGCCGCCGGGATCGGCGGGACGCTCGCGATAGGGTTCGGAATCGGCGACGATGCGCGGCGGCGCATCACGCCCGCCTTCGCGGATGCCCTGGCGATAGGCGCTCCAAACCACACCGATGAACAGGACGAAGACCGCAAAGGCCGCGGTCAGCAGCAGCGGCCCGCGGCGCGAATCCTCGCGCGCGTCGAACGTGTCGTCGTTATCGGTCGGCGGCGCATAGGCCCCGACACGGCGGTCTGTGTCGCGATCCGTCATACGTCCTTTCCCCGCTCCCGGAACCGAATCGGGAACATCGCTGAAAAGATACCACCCATTGAAGGCTCAATCGGCGGTCAGAAATACCC
This sequence comes from Hyphobacterium sp. SN044, assembly GCF_021864465.1. Lineage (GTDB taxonomy): Bacteria > Pseudomonadota > Alphaproteobacteria > Caulobacterales > Maricaulaceae > Hyphobacterium. The sequence goes on along the minus strand of NZ_JAKKUV010000003.1, from coordinate 138,297 downwards.
TTGCACAGTGAACAGGCGCTTGTGCTCTTCCACGGCATACCGGTCCGTCATGCCGGCGATGTAGTCGCTGACGAGCCGTGCCTGCTTCTCGCTGCCCGGCTCCCCAGCCTGACGCCGGTAGTGGGTCGGCAACAGGCCGGGATCGTCGAGAAAGAGCTGGAACAGTTCGCGGACCACGCGCTCGGCCTGGGCCATCGCCCGGTTCACCTTGTAATGCCTGTACATATTGGCGAAGAGATGGCGTCTCAGCCCCGCCAGCGCATCCAGCATGTCGGGCGAGAAGGCGACCATCTCCCGCTCGGCCCGGCGCACCGCCTCGGCACTGTCGGGCGCGGCGGCATCGAGGCGCGACCGCGTCTCCTTCAGCACGTCGTCGACCATCAGACCGATCAGGTCGCGCACCGCTTCGAGGATGATCAGGCTCTCACTCGCCTGTGGAAAACGACGCCGGCAGTCGCGCAGCACGTCTCCGACCAGCGGCAGTTCGGCCAGTTCCTCGATCTTCAGAAGGCCGGCGCGCAGCCCGTCATCGATGTCGTGATTGTTATAGGCGATGTCGTCGGCCAGCGCCGCGATCTGCGCCTCGACCCCGGCGAAACTGTCGAGTTCCAGCCCCTGCCAGTCGGGATATTCCCTGATCGCCCAGGGCAGAGCGTCTTCGCCATGTTCCGGCGTGACCAGCGGACCGTTGTGCTTCACGACGCCTTCCAGCGTCTCCCAGGTCAGGTTGAGGCCTTCGAACTCGGCATAGCGGGTCTCGATCTTGGTGATGACGCGCAGCGTGTGAGCGTTGTGATCGAAGCCGCCGAATTCGGTCATGCACTCGGCCAGCGCCCGCTCCCCGGCATGGCCGAAGGGCGGGTGGCCGAGATCGTGCGCCAGCGCCAGCGCCTCGGTCAGGTCCTCGTCGACATTCAGCACCCGGGCGATCGTCCGGGCGATCTGCGCCACTTCAAGCGAATGGGTCAGACGGGTGCGGTAATGGTCGCCCTCGTGGGCCACGAAGACCTGCGTCTTTTCCTTCAGCCGCCGGAAGGCCGTGGCATGCACGATCCGGTCGCGGTCGCGCTGGAAGGCGTTGCGGCTGGCGCTGTCATTTTGCGGATGAAACCGCCCGCGCGACTGCGCCGGGTGGTTCGAATACGGGGCACGATTGCGGTCGGTGGCACCGATGCTCATGCGCGGGGGCTTTTCGGCTGGGTCATGTGCCTCCATATATCGTGCGAGAAGACAATGCGGAACCAGTGATGAGCGACCCGAATATCCAGCTGACCGAATCCGCCGCGAAGCGGATCAACGCCATCCTCGCCAAACAGGCCGGTGCGGACCTTTTGCGCATCTCGGTCATCGGCGGAGGCTGTTCCGGCTTTTCCTACAAGTTCGATCTCGAGACCGAGACGACGGACGACGATCTCGTGATCGAACGGGACGGTGCGCGCGTCGCCATCGACAGCGCCTCCATCCCCTTCCTCGAAAACTCGAAGATCGATTTCGCCGACGAGTTGATCGGCGCGTCCTTCAGGATCGACAATCCGAACGCCACCGCGGCCTGCGGCTGCGGCACCAGCTTCTCGATCTGATGAATGTCACGGAGGCTCTGAAGACGCGGATTTCGGTCCGCGCCTTCCTCGACCGTCCGGTCGGCGAGGACGAGGTCCGGCAGATTCTCGACACCGCCCGTTGGACCCCGTCGGGCGGCAATCTCCAGCCCTGGAAGGTTCATGTCGTCACCGGCGATGCGCGCCAGCGCGTGATCGACGCGGTGAAGGCGAAGCTGAACACGGACCCCTTCGCCGACGAGAACGACTTCCCCGTCTATCCGGAAAAGCTGTGGGAGCCTTACCGCACCCGCCGCTTCGATCTTGGCGAACAGATGTACGACCTCCTCGCCATCCCGCGCGAGGACAAGATGGGGCGGCTGAACCATCTCCTGAAGAATTTCGACTTCTTCGACGCGCCCGTCGGTCTCTTCTTCGTCATCGAGAAAGCGATGAACCCGAACCAGTGGGCGCATCTCGGCATGTTCATGCTCGCCGTCGCGCTCGCCGCCGAGGAAGCCGGTCTCGGCACCTGCATGCAGGAGGCCTGGACGCGCTATTCGAAGACGGTCGGTACTGCGCTCGGCATTGCTGAAACCGAGCAGGTCTATTGCGGCATGGCGCTCGGCCACCCGGACCCGGACGCGCCGGTCAACCGCCTGCGCAGCGAACGCGCAGAGGTGGACGACTTCGCGGTGTTTCAAAAGCAGTAAAATACTGCCGCACCCACTTGTGTATCAATTGATATGAATCGATAAGCGAACGCGTAGGGGCTAGATACGCGCTCAAGCGCATCGGCAGATGAACGAAGTGATTTCCGCTCTGAAGGAGCGGTTGAAAGGCCGCGGTCACATCGATCTCGGCCAGTTCCAGATCATCAATCTTGATCTGGTGCGGCTGAAGACCGGTGAACGCTGGTCGGCCATACGCGACAAAATTTTCTCAATAAGCGAACACTTTATCGAAAAACGTCTCGACTCCGGTGACGTTTTGGTCAGATGCAGTGAAGGCTTTCTCGTCGTTTTTGCCGAACTCGACCTGGAGGCGGCATGCCGACGGGTCGAGCAGATTTCGACCGAACTCAACTGCTTCTTTCTTGGCGATGAAATCTTGCGGTCACTTCGGATCCGCTCACGCTCGGAACGCGTGAGTACGGCAAGGCTCGCCGAAATCATGGCAGCGCGCGGGGCCCATGACAGCCCGGAAGTGGCGGCACCGACACGGCCGGCCAATGACAACCGGCACAATCGTGAGACCGGACGCATCACGCCGATCGACTACGCTTTCCGCCTCAAGGAATCGATCGTCTTCCGGCCGGTCTGGGACAGCCGTCACCAGGCCGTCACCACCCAGTTCGCAACGCCGCGCCTGACCGAAACGCTCACCGGCCGAATCTATTTCGGCTACGAGGCGCTGCGCGGCGGTGACAAGTCCCAGGACTATTTCGAACTCGACCGCCGCACGACAGACGAGGGCTTGCGCCAGCTCGCCGAGGGGGTCGGCAATGGCCGTCACCTTTCGGTTTGCGTGCCGGTCCACACGCGGACGCTTCTGACGCGCGCGACGCGTCTGCAATTCTTCAATCTGTTGGCGACGCTTCCCGAGTATCTGCGCCGGTATTTCTTTATCCGGATCGACGGCATCGATTCCGGTACACCGGCGAGCACGATCCAGGACATGTGCCGAACCCTGCATCCCTTCGCCGCGAGCACACTGGCAAGGCTGCCTGCGAACTATCGGCATTTCGAGCGATTTGCCGGTTGCGGCGTCACGGTAATCGGGTGCGATCTGCCCGATCACCGTTTCAATGAGGCGATTTCTCCCTCGGTCGTGGAAACGATCGAAAGATTCGAGCGCGGCGCGGCGCTCTTGAAAGCCGCGACCTATTTTGCCGAGCTCCAGTCCCTTCGCGTACTCAAGCGCGCGATGAGTGGTGGCAACCGCTTCTTCACGGGCAATCTGATCGCCGATGAGACAGAATTGCCGGCCTCGGCCTATCCCCATCAATTATCCGACATTCGCCAGCGCGCGGCCGCCCGCCGCATGCAGTAGTCAGCCGCCGGCCATCTCCAGAGCGATGAGCGCGTAGCACAGCGCGCCGCCGATCATTCCGATATAGAGAAACGCGGCCCACAGCGCCGCCGACGCCAGCCAGCGCCGCTTCACGATCAGCGCCACGACACCCGCCAGCGCGCAGACCGCCATCACCGCCGGGCCGGCATAACCACCGTAATAGGCGACCACGATGGCTTCGAAAAAGCCGGCGGGCTTTTCGCCCTGCAGGGTCAGGCCGAACGCCGACATCACCCAGACGACGGCGCTGGCGATCGCCCCGAGTATGGCGCCAAGGATCGCTGCGATGGATCGCCACACAGGCCGGGTTCTTTCCGTCATCGCATCCCCTCCCGGCAACCATCATACCGATCGCAGTCCGACGGGCGAATTCGTTAAAATCCGAAGCATTGCGGGAACCGGGTGTTTCCACCCGCGAATTACACCTTGGGGCGAGTTCGATCAGGTCCGGGAGAGCGCCCATGCTCGCGATGAACCCCGCCGACATTCTGTATCGCCTGGAGCAGAAGCTGCATGGCTGCGACCATGCCGATCTGGGTCAGTTCCAGATCATCAATCTCGATCGGGTTCGCGAGGGTGCTGGCGAGCAATGGGAGCGGCTGAAGGCGAAGATTCTCGAGGTCAGCGCCCACTTCATCGAGAAACGCATCGCGGATGAAGACGTGCTGGTGCGGTGCCACGAAGGATTTCTGGTCGTCTTCAACGCCCTCGACGCCGCGGCCGCCGAGGAGCGCGTCAACGCCATCTCCACCGAGCTGAACCTGTTCTTTCTCGGCGACGAGATTTTGCGCTCGCTGAATATCCGCTCCCGCGCAAGCCGCTTCGAGACAAGCCAGCTTCGCGGAATGATGACCGGGTCAGAGCCGATGCCGCCCGGCGCGGCCCCAGCCGAACCGCCCTCCCCCGCCGCCGGTGCCGATGCCGGCGAAACACCGGCTCCGCGGCGCGTGATCGATATCGACTTCCGCCGCGAACGCTCGATTGCCTACCGGCCGGTGTGGGATTCCACGCGGCAGGCCGTGGCCACGCAATTCGTCATCCCCCGCCTCACCGAAAAACGCACGCGCCAGGTCTTCCATGGACGCGCGACGCTCCGTGGCCGGACCGAACCCAGAGACCATCTCGAACTCGACCGCTTCGCCGTGCATTCCGCCATGGATGCCTTTCGCACGGCGTTCGGAAAGGGCCGCACCGTCGCCCTGTGCCTGCCGGTCGGCATACACACGCTGGCCCTGCGCTCGACGCGCGTCGCGCTGTTCGAAGCGCTCACCGCGATCCCGATGGACATGCGCCGCTATTTCCGCCTGATGGTCGAAGGTATCACGTCCGGTACGCCGGAAAGCACGATCCGCGAGACGCTCGGTATCTGCCACGCCTTCAGCCCGGGCGTGATCGTCTCGATCGAGAACGAGCATCCTCCGTTCGACCGCTTCCATGGCTGCAATATCGCGATGTTCGTGCTCGACAGCGGCGAACCGCACTGGCTGCATGACGACCGGCAACGAGACCTGGCCCCCGAACGCGCCGCGCTTCGGGCAGCGGCGGGGCTCCGCGCATCGACCTGCCTCACCGGGATCGGTCGCGAAGCGGACATATCGGCCGCGATCCGGCTCGGCGCGCGTTACTTCACCGGCGCGATCATTGCCGACGATTTCCCGCACCCTGTCATCCCGCACATCCTGACCCGCGAAGACATCCGCCGCCGCGCCGCGGCACGCCATCTGGTCTGACGCTTTCCTTCGCCGCGATCCATGCTAACCCTGCCGGGCCCGACGCCGCAGGATGACTCGCATGCAGATCGCCACCTGGAACGTGAATTCCGTCAAGGCCCGCCTCGCCAATGTCACCGACTGGCTGCGCGAGGCCTCCCCCGACGTGGTCTGCCTGCAGGAGATCAAGACGGTCGACGAGGACTTCCCGCGCGAGGCCATCGAGGACCTCGGCTACAATGTCGAGACGCACGGCCAGAAGACCTATAATGGCGTCGCCCTGCTCTCGAAATTCCCGATCGAGGAAACCTTGCGCGGCCTGCCCGGCGACGATGCGGACGATCACGCCCGCTATATCGAATGCGTGATTTCCCACGACAGCGGCCCGGTGCGCGTCGCCTCGATCTACCTGCCGAACGGCAATCCCGCTCCGGGTCCGAAATACGACTACAAGCTCGCCTGGATGCGACGCCTGAAGCACCACGCCGCGGAACTGCTCGGCTATGAGGAGCGGCTGATCCTCGCCGGCGATTACAACATCATCCCGCGGGACAGCGACGTGCACGACCCGGCCGCCTGGGAAGGCGATGCGCTGATCCTGCCGCAGAGCCGCGCCGCCTTCCGCGAAATCCTCAATCTCGGTTTCACCGACGCCTTCCTGCAGGCTGACGGCAAGGGCCACCAATACACCTTCTGGGACTATCAGCGCGGCGCCTGGCAGAAGGATCACGGCATCCGGATTGACCACCTCCTGCTCTCGCCGCAGGCCGCCGACGCCTTGAAGGGCGTCGAGATCTGCAAGCCCGTGCGCGGCAAGGAGAAAGCCTCCGACCACGTGCCGGTGGTGGGGACGTTCGGGTTCTAGAAAGACTGACGCTCTCCGGTTTCGCGAAGCGAAGACCGGGGTCCATTGCTATGGATCAGCAATAGACGACCACAAATCGTCCCACTCGGGATTGGACTTTTCGATCAGATTGAATTTCCACTCGCGTCGCCAGCGTTTGATCCGGCGTTCACGGACGGCGGCCGCACCCACGAAAGGATGCGGCTCGAACCATACCAGCCTGGTCACTGAGTATTTTCAAGTGAACCCTGGGACCACACCGGCTCGATGCTCCCAAACGCGCCGGACAAGGTCGGTTGTCGATCCGGTGTACAGGGTGCCTCTCGGCCTGGACGCCAGAATGTAGACCCAGCCCCCGACCTCGTCCTTGTAGATCGCCATGCGGCAACTTTAACGACAATACAGTGTGGCTGAAAGCTGGACCCGGGACCGGCTACGCCGTCCGGGGAACGTCAAAGAAAGCACCGCAACTGACGTTCCCCGGTTTCGCGAAGCGAAGACCGGGGTCCCAGCACTCACGAATCCGAGGCCACCTCTCCGCCCAGATCCGCCGCATCCCGTTCATAGTCCAGAATGTCGGCCGGCGTGCACTCCAGTACGTAGCAGAGCTTTGCGAGCGTATCGAAGCGCATCCCCCTCACCTTGCCGGTGCGGAGCAGGCTCAGCTGGGTTTCCGACAGGCCGATCTCCTCGGCCACCTCGCGCGCCTTCCGCTTGCGCATCGCGAGCAGCACGTCGAGCGTCACCTTCACCGGCATCAGACGAATTCCTCGAGGCGCGCTTTCAGTGCCTCACCGCGCCGCGCGATCAGCAACAACGCGAAACCCAGCGATGCCAGCATCAGGTTGGCCGCCGACCAGTCGAGTCTCACGCCGCGCATCTCGGTGAAGCCGTTCGCCATCAGGTATATGAGGCTCGGCTGAAGGATGATGGCCGCGAAAGCGCCCAGCAACAGCGCGCCGCTGGCCCATTTCAGGCTCCGCAACATGGCGGCGCCGAATGGCACGCCGTCATCGATCCGGCCGAATACATTCGACAGCGCCCACATCGCCGCCACGAAGAAAGCCGGCGCGATAAGAACGATCCAGGTCTCCGCGCTCGCCCCGTTCATGGCCGTTTTGAGCACGATCCCGCCAAAAATAACGATGACCGCACCGCGGATCGCGAGGGCGGAAGCGGACTGATTCATGAACTGCATTATTCGCTCCATATCCAAGTTTCATAACTTATAGTTTGGAGCATATTCTTTTATGTTTTATATAAAGTCAATGGGTCGAGCTTCCGGCACTCCCTCGAAGGCGGGGAGAGGGTATGGATCCCCCGGCCGGCCTGTCCTGAGGAGCGGCAAAGCCGCGTCCCGAAGGGCTGGCGGCCGGAGAACGTCAACGTTGGCGAAGGAACTGACGCTCCCCGGTTTCGCGAAGCGAAGACCGGGGCCGATCCATAAACGCTTCGTCTGGACCCCGGACCGGCTGCGCCGTCCGGGGAACGTCAGCTATAACCAAAACGACGTCTCCCGGTTTCGCGAAGCGAAGACCGGGGCCCACGTCCCTACGAAACCGCACTTCCTTCGCCCAGCGAGGCGGGGCGGACCATCAGGTCGACGATCTCGGTAATGAGGTCGATCTCGGTGATCAGGCTTTCGAACCGCGAGCGGTCGTTGAGCGGCTTGAACAGCGAGCCCGGCTCGAACAGGTTTCCGGTCTCCGTCGCGATCAGCAATTCGCCGCCGCCATTGCGCTCGTCGAAGGCGGCGCGGACGCGCTTGCCCTTGAGCGAGGTTTCCAGCGACAGCAGCCGCTCCATGAAGGACGGCGTCAGCAGGTAGCGGCTCATCACCTGGTCGGTGGAGAAGACTTCGAAAATCTGCTCGAATTTCGGATCGACGAGGCCGACGCGTTCCAGCTTCTTGCCGTTGATCCGCGCCTGCGCCAGGCCGGCCAGCCCGTTGAACCAGCCGGCATCCCGGGTGACGACGGTCACGCCTTCGACCGTGCGGGGAAACTCGATGCGGATGCACACGCCCTGGAAGACGGTGACATAGGTCGTGTTCTTCCCCGAGCCGCGGCGCTGGACCAGCTTCGCCTCGTAAAGCTCGAACGCCGCGCCATGGCGGTCACCGGCGAAATGATCCTCGAAACTGCGCTGGTTGTGCGTGGGCAAAAGGCCCAGCTCGCAGAATTCGGTAAAGCGTGCCGGCTGGACCGGCTTCTTCGAATAGGTCATCTCCGCGGCGGTCGCGATCGCGGTCAGGAGGCCTTCCTTGATCTCGCCATGCAGCTTCACCATCGGCGCCGCGGCCAGATAGATCATCGCGACCGTCACGCCGAACATGGCGAACATCCAGGCCGGCGAGTCGAATGTGGCGACACCGGCCAGCATCGCGATCAGGCTGATCACGGCGATCGGCCCGAAGATCCACACGCGCCGGACCGCTTTCTTCCGCTGGTCCTCACGCTCCTCCAGAAAGGGCGAAAGCCGGTCATTCCACAGCGCTTCGGTATCGATACCGAGCCGGTCGGCCGCGTCAGTCATGGCGAATCCCCCTGTCCAGTGCAGGGGAGTTCACCGCAGCCGACGCCCTGCCGCAATCCTCACTTCAGGGGAGGCGCGACCGCGCGGCTTCGAGCGCATCCTTCTCGGCAGCATAGGCCGCGCGCTTGTCCTTCTCGCCCTCGACGACTTCGGGCGGCGCATTGGCGACGAATTTCTCGTTGCCGAGCTTGCGGTCGAGCCGTTCGATCTCGCCCGCAACGCGCGCGATTTCCTTGTCGAGACGAGCCTTCTCCGCACCGAAATCGATGACGCCTTCCAGCGGCAGGGCCACGGTCGCTTCCTCGACAACCGTCTGGGCCGAGCCTTCCGGAATCGTGTCCCCGGCGGAAATGGCTTCGAGGCCGGCGAGCCGCATCAGCAGTGGGCGCTGACGCTCGATCCGCGCCTTCGTCTGCTCCGACGCCCCGGTGAGGATGGCGGACAGTTTCGACTTCGGCGGAATGTTCATCTCCGCGCGAAGCTTGCGGATCTCGGTGATCATCGTGATCACCCAGTTCATCTCGCCCTGCGCCTCGCCGTCGGCGAGACGCACCGCACGCGGCCAGTCCGCGGCGATCAAGAGGCCGTCCCGGCCGCCCTCGCCCGCCGTCTCCCGCCACAGCTCTTCGGTGACGAAGGGCATGAAGGGATGCAGGATTTTCAGCGCGATCTCGAGCACATGCGCGGTCGTTGCCTGGGTCTCGGCCTTGGCGGCCTCGTCCTCGCCGGCGAACAGCGGCTTGGCGAATTCCAGATGCCAGTCGCAGAACACGTTCCAGACGAAGCGATAGGCTGCTGCGGCCGCCTCGTTGAAGCGGTAGGTCTCCAGCCCCTTCGCGACGGCGTCGGACGCCGCATAGGCTTCCTGAACGATCCAGCGATTGACGGTTTCCTTCACCGCCGACGGATCGAAATCCGCACGCGGGCGGCAGTCGTTCATCAGGCAGAAGCGCGCGGCATTCCACAGCTTGGTGCCGAAATTCCGGTAGCCTTCGACCCGCTCCTTCGACATGCGGATGTCGCGGCCCTGCGCGGCGAGCGCAGCCAGCGTGAAGCGCACCGCATCGGCGCCGAACTCATCGACCAGCTCGATCGGGTCGATCACATTGCCCTTCGACTTCGACATCTTCTGCCCCTTCTCGTCGCGGACGAGGGCATGGATGTAGACGTCGGGGAACGGGACCTCCTTCATGAAATGAAGGCCCTGCATCATCATCCGGGCGACCCAGAAGAAGATGATGTCGAAGGCGGTGACGAGCACGCTGGTCGGGTAGAAGCGCTTCAGCTCGTCGGTCTCTTCCGGCCAGCCGAGCGTCGAGAACGGCCACAGCGCCGACGAGAACCAGGTGTCGAGCACGTCCTCGTCGCGCGTCAGCGGCTTGCCACCCGCCTTTTCGCGCGCGGCGTCCTCGCTCTCGGCGACATAGACATTGCCGTCCGCATCATACCAGGCCGGGATCTGATGGCCCCACCACAGCCGGCGCGAAATGCACCAGGGCTGGATGTTGCGCATCCACTCGAAATAGGTCTTTTCCCAATTCTTCGGATGGAAGGTGGTGCGCCCGTCCTCGACCGCGGCGATGGCTTCCTTGGCCAGCGTCTTGGCGTCGGCGAACCACTGGTCGGTCAGCATCGGCTCGATCACCACATGCGAGCGGTCGCCGAAGGGCTGCTGGATTTTCTTGTTCTCGACGAGCGGGACGTCATTCCCCTCCTCGTCCTTCACCGTCACGGCGAGACCCTCGGCGGTGATCGCCGCGACGATCTTCTCGCGCGCTTCGAAGCGGTCGAGCCCGCGATAGTCCTCGGGCACGAGGTTGATCGCGTCGACCGTGTTCTCGTCGGGCAACTCCCCGGACTTGGCCAGCGCCGTCGCCTTCGCCGATTCGATTGCGTACGGCGCGCCATCGGTGCGCAGCGCCCCGCGCATGTCCATCAGCCGGTAGAGCGGGATGTTGTTGCGCCGGGCGACGTCATAGTCGTTGAAGTCGTGCGCGCCGGTGATCTTCACCGCGCCGGAGCCGAACTCCGGATCCGGGTATTCGTCGGTGATGATCGGGATCAGGCGGCGATGCTCTTTCGGCCCGACCGGGATCTCGCACAGCGCGCCGACGATGGAGGCATAGCGTTCGTCGGACGGATGCACCGCCACCGCGCCGTCGCCCAGCATGGTTTCCGGGCGCGTCGTGGCGATCGAGATATAGTCGCGCTCTTCCTCCAGCACGACATTCCCGTCCGCGTCCTTTTCCACATAGGTGTAGGTCCGGCCATCGGCGAGCGGGTATTTGAAGTGCCACATATGGCCGTCGACCTCGACATTCTCGACCTCGAGGTCGGAAATCGCGGTCTCGAAATGCGGGTCCCAGTTCACCAGCCGCTTGCCGCGGTAGATCAGCCCCTGCTCGTAGAGTTCGACAAAGACTTTCAGGACGGCTTCCGACAGCCCCTCGTCCATCGTGAAGCGTTCGCGCGACCAGTCGCACGACGCCCCGAGACGCCGGAGCTGCTGCAGGATCATCCCGCCCGATTCTTCCTTCCATTCCCAGACGCGATCGATGAAGGCCTCGCGGCCCATTTCGCGGCGGGACTGGTTGCCCTCCTCGGCCAGCTTGCGCTCGACCACCATCTGCGTGGCGATGCCCGCATGGTCGGTGCCCGGCTGCCACAGCACCGCCTTGCCCAGCATCCGGTGATAGCGGACCAGCACGTCCTGCAGCGTGTTGTTCAGCGCGTGGCCGATATGCAGCCGCCCGGTGACGTTGGGCGGGGGAATGACGATCGAAAACGTCTCGGCGTTGGGATCGTCCTTCGGCTGGAAGGCACCGGAGTCCTCCCACGCCTGGTACAGGCGCGGTTCGGCTTCTTGCGGATTGAAAGTTTTCTCGAGCATGGCGCGCATACGTAAAGGGCGCCGACGATCCCGTCGACGCCCGATTTCTCTTTGTTGCAGGGTTCGACGGTTAGCGTCTGCGGGAGACGCGGGCGATCTCGGCTTCTACCTTTTCCTCGACGATGCGCGGAAGGTTGGCATCGAGCCATTGCTTCAGCATCGGACGCATCAGTTCGCGCACGATCGTCTCCAGCGTCGTGCCGTCACCGGATGCGATCTTGAGGTTCTCGTTGAGCGCGCTGAACGCCCCGGCGGCGGCGGTCGCCGTCGTCTGGTCGAGCAGGGCATCTTCGTCGACGATGGGCTCCGGCGCAGGCTCGGGTTTCGGCGCGGCAGCGACCGGCTCGGGTTCCGGCTCGGGCTCGGGTTCCGGCATCGGCGCTTCAGCGACGGGTTCCGGCTCCGGGGCCTCGACGACCTCGTCCTCGTCCCGGTCGACGATCATCAGATCGTCCTCGACCGCGAGCGGCTCGGTCCCGCCAGCCGGTTCTTCGACCCGGTCGGTCAGTTCCAGAACATCCTCGTCGGCAGGAGCCTCGGATTCCGGCTCAGGCTCCGCTTCGGCGGCCGGAGCCTCCTCGGCGGCAGCCTCCTCGGCCGGCTGTTCGTCTTCGTCGATGATCCGGCGAATGGACGCCAGAATTTCTTCCATCGTCGGTTCGGATTCGGTCGCTTCCTGAGCCATGAAACCGCGAGTCCCCGCTGAGTCGCTTTCGCCTGTTACGCGAATAAATCTGTCCTGAGCGCCTATGTCCAGCGCATCGGGCTGATTCGTGACGCTAATTCCACGGCGTTAAGTCAAAGTTAGCCTGCGGACGCTCGGCCAGCGGGTCGGATGTTTCGACCGGCAGATCAAGCGTTTCCGCTGTCAGAAGGCCCATCGCCTGAAGCAGGGCAAGGCCCGCGACATAGGCGTCGCGCTCCGCCGACACCAGCGTCAGGCGGGCGTTCAGCAATTCCTGTTCGGCATTCAGCACGTCGAGCGTCGTACGCAGACCGACCTGGGCTTCCTGCTGCACACCGTCCAGCGCGATCTCGTTCGCGCGGACCGCTTCGCGGCTCGACACGATCACCGACTGCGCGGCGAGAAGGTTGTTGTAGGCGTTGGAAACATTCTCCAGCGTCTGGCGGCGCGACACCGCGACCTGCTGGCGGGCGGCATCGGCTGTGTAATTGGCCTGGCGCACACGCGACTGGTTCAGACCGCCGGTGAAGATCGGCATGGAGACCGTTGCGCCGAGCGAATAGCGGGTCGATTCGTCGCCGGCGAAGGTGCTGTCGTGGCTGCGCGAGGCATTCCCGCTCAGCGACACGGACGGCCCCATCGCCCCCTGGGCCACGCGGACATTTGCCAGTGCGGCTTCCTCGGAGAAGGCCGCGGCGCGCAGGGTTGGCGAGAAATCGAGCGCGATGCTTTCCGCCTCGTCGATCGTTTCGGGCAGGCTGGGCAGGGACGGCGGCTCGCTCAGCGTCGCGGGCGCCTGCCCCACAAGCCGGGTATAGGACGAGCGGCTGGCAGCCAGCTGTGCCTGCGCGGCCGTCAGCTGGGCGCGCGAGGCCGACAGGCGCGCCTCGGCCTGTGCGACGTCGGTGCGGGTGATCTCGCCGACTTCGAACCGGTCCTCGGCGGCGCGCAGCTGCGCGCTCAGGACCTCGACATTGTTGCGGCGGATGTCGACGATGGTCTCGTCGCGGCGGACATTCATGAAGGCGTTCGCCGCATCGAACAGAATCGATTGTTCGATCGCGCGCAGCCCTTCCAGAGAGGCCAGGGCGTTGGCCTGCGCCTGGTCGATCCCGCCCGTGATCTGGCCCGACCGCCAGATCGCCTGGCTGGCCGTGATCTGATAGGATTTCGGCGTCACGGTGTTCGATTGGTTGAAGAAGCCGCCGGAGCTTTCATTGCGCGTGTTGGAGATGCTCGCGCTGGCAGAAATGCTCGGCAGCCAGGCGGCGCGCGCCTGGGTGACCGCTTCGCCACTGGCGCGGACGCGGGCCCGCTCCGCCTGCAGCGTCGGATTGGTCTGATAGGCCAGCGCGAGGGTTTCCTCGAGCGTCTGCGCACCGGCAATACCGGCCAGAGAGAGGGCCATCGCCCCGGCTGTCAGGAAAGTCTTGAGACCCATCGAAATCGTCCGCCCGCTAATTCCTACCAACACCGTTATCGCAGATTGCGACCGGCCGCACACATTAAACGTCGGTGATATAGGACTCCGTCGCCAAAAAGTGAACGGCGTTCACCTTTTTGTCGCACTCCCACGGGGAAAGCGATCAGAAGACGAAGCCGGCCTCGCGCTCGAAGCCCGGCAGGATGTGCGGCGTGCAGTCGAACACGACGCGCTCGCCGACGCCCAGACCGGAGCGGATGAAGATCGTCGCCTTCCCGATCGGTCCCTTGCGCACCACCACGGCCAGACGCCCGCCATCGGCCAGCTGGTCGAGCCAGGCCCGCGGCACCTCTTCCACCGCGCCGTTGACGAAAATCACGTCGAACGGACCCTGCGACTGCGAGCCGGTTTTCAGATCGCCCTCGATCACCGCGACATTGTCGGCCCCGGCCTTCGATAGCGCCTCTTCGGCCTTCGACACCATCTCGCCGTCCGATTCCATCGCCACGACGGTCTCGCCCATGCGTGACAGGATGGCGGAGGAATAACCGCGCCCGCAGGCGAGATCGAGCACCAGGTCGGAGGGCTGCACGTCGGCGGCGTGAACAAGTTTCGCGAAATCGCGGGGACGCATCATCCAGCGGCCCGGCGCAAACTCCACCTCGGCGTCGGCATAGGCCTGGGCGTGCTTGGCGCGCGGCAGGAAGATTTCGCGCGGCACGGTAAGCAGCGCGGCCTGAAGGCGGCGGTTCGTCACGTCGGCGGTGCGGATCTGACCGTCCACCATCATGCGGCGTTCGCGCTCGAATTCGTTCACGGCCTCAGCCCTCCGCAAGAATGAATGCGAGGCGCTTGTATACCCCGCGGGAACGCGCCCGCAACCTCTCCGTCCGCTGCTATGCGGGGACGCATTGCAGCGCCGCGCGGCGTCCGTTAGAACACGCCTCCCGCATCGGTGGCTCCGTGGCGGAGTGGTGACGCAGAGGACTGCAAATCCTTGTACCCCGGTTCGATTCCGGGCGGAGCCTCCAACCCCACCCCTTCCTCAGGACGAGTGAGTCGCTTCCGCCTCGGCGGACGGCGTGACGCCGGCTTTCTTGAGTTCCTCGGGCAGCGTCCCGGTGATCGCGCACCACAGCATGCGGTAGTCGCTGATCAGCGACCACAGGGGATGCGTGAAGGTCGCCGGCTTGTTGCGCTCCACAAAGGCGTGGCTCATCCAGGCGAAGAAATAGCCCGAGACCGGCACCAGAATCAGCGCCCACCAGGTCTGCGTCGCCAGCGCGAAAATCAGCGCGCCGATCGCAATGACCGAGCCGATATAGTGATAGGTGCGCGTCGCCGGCCGCGCATGCTCACGCAGATAGTGCGGCCAGAATTCGGTGTAATTCGCGAGTCTTGCCATGGGTTTGGCCTCCCTGAAGGTAAGGATGCGTCAACACCGGTGAATCCTTTTCCCGATTTCCCGGAGGGCGTTAACGCCATGTTTACCCTTAATGGGCAATTTACCAGTGTCTTCTCGTGAAGACACCCCACCATCCACCCAATGCCTTTCCGGGGGCCCTTTTCAGGGTCCCCGTTTTTCTTTGCGGGCAAGCCTGCGCCGCCAAGTGTGATTTGAGGCTTGGCAGGCGGTTTTTACCTCTGCTATAGCCCCCGCTCCCGAGCGCGCTGCCGCTTCGGGATCCGTGTTCCCCGGTAGCTCAGTTGGTAGAGCAATCGGCTGTTAACCGATCGGTCGCTGGTTCGAGTCCGGCCCGGGGAGCCATTTTCCAACACGATGATGTCGCGGCTCACTCGTCCGGAGTGGGGTCGGTCGTGGGCGTACACGGTCCGGCCCAGCGCATGCCCCCGCTGAAGGCCGCACTGTCGGCATAGTCCCACGCATGGGAATACCGCATCGACGCCAGATCGATTTCGGTGAGGTAGCGGCTCTCCGCCCAGTCCTGCGTCGTCCATTCCGCGCGGACGCCCGTCGCTTCGATCAGGCAACGCGCCGTGTCATCGGCGGTGCGGGGTGAGCATAGATCCGGCGACCATTGACGGTTATCGAGCATGAAAAAATGCACCGCGCGTTCATTGAAGGCGAGGATGACACGCCCGCTCAATTCGTCCGCAGTCGACCGTTCACCGTCGACATCCTGATACGCCGTGCGCGTCCAGTTGCACTCCAGATAGGTCCATCCGTCCGCATCCTGTGACCGGGCCGATGCCTCTGACGCGGCAATGAATGAGAAGGCGCAAATCAATATGGCGTAACGCATTTCTGCTTCCTGGGTGCGTGATTGGAAGTCCCGGCGGCAAACTAGCACGAAATCAGCCGGATGCGGCGGAAACGAACGATTGCCTTTGTGCGATCCGCCGTGCCCGCACATCCGGCGGGCCTTCGCTTGCGTATACCTCCTCAGTTCAGGAGACCGCGCCATGCCCTTCGTCAGACCGCTTGCCCTCGCCGCCGCCCTCACCGCCTTCGTCCCGTTCTCCGAGGCGCGCGCCGCCGACGAGCCGCCGCACACCGTGGTCCGCACCGAAGGTCCGATCGAGATCCGCGACTATGCGCCGATGATCCTCGCCGAGGTGGAGGTTTCCGGCTCGATGGCCGGGGCGGGCAATTCGGGTTTCCGCCCGCTCGCCGGCTATATCTTCGGCGCGAATACCAGCCGCCAGTCGCAGGGCAGCGACGAGATCGCGATGACCTCGCCGGTCATCCAGACCCGGTCGGAAGAGATCGCCATGACCACGCCCGTGACGCAAACCCGCGGCGAGGGCGGACAATGGCGAGTCGCCTTCGTCATGCCGCCGGAATGGACGATGGAGAGCCTGCCCGTGCCCGACGATCCGCGGGTCACGCTGAGCGAGATGCCGGCGCGCCGCATGGCCGCGATCCGCTTTTCCGGCGGGCCGGACATGGCCCGCTTCGAGGAGATGACCGGCGAGCTGACCGATTTCCTCGCGCGTGAGGGCTACGAAATCGTCGGCGAACCTGTCTATGCGCGCTACGACCCGCCCTGGGTCCCGACACCCTTCCGCCGCAACGAGGTGATGATCGAGATCGCCTCCTGAGGCGAAGGTCAGCGCCCGGCCGCCATTACCCGCTCCGCCAGCGCGTCGATCGCGGCAGCATCGAGAAGCTCGGTCTCGACCGTCGCCATCAGCGCCTGGCCGTGGCGCTCACGCGCCCGGTCATAGGCCGGGTCGTAATGCGCCTCGATCAAGGCGACGGCGAGCGGTTCGAAGTCAGCGGCCTCGGCCCACGCCCGCCACTGCGCGATGTCGGTTTTCGGGTGGAAGGGCGCGAGCCCGTCGATCGCCGCCATCAGGCGATCGCGATTCTCCGCAATGTCCGGATAGGTCGCGAGCAGATGCCGGGCGCGCACCGCAGCCGGAGCCGCAACCACGATCCGCGGCGCCGCCTTCATCGAATTCCAGAGGCGGACCGGAATGGTCCGGTTTCCGAGCCGGGAGGATTCCGCCTCGACGAAGACGGGGATATCCGGGTCCATATCCCGCAATTTTTCCCACAGGAGCGACTCGAACCGCTTCTGACTCGGTTGGGGACGATGAGGAAGATCACCGAAGATCGAACCACGATGTTTCGCGAGATCTTCCAGATCGAGCGCCTGCGCGCCCTTTTTTCTCATCGCCTGAAGCACTTGCGTCTTCGCGCTGCCGGTCTGGCCGTCGATGATGATGATGCGGAAAAGATCGCGATCATCATCCGATAATGCAGCCGTCACCTGCTGGCGCCAGTGACGATATCCCCCCTTCACGACGGTCGACTGCCAGCCGACATCCTGGAGGACAAGCGCCATCGAGCGCGAGCGCATCCCCCCGCGCCAGCAATAGATCAGCGGCCGGAATTCGCGGGGATAGCCGGCCAGCGCGGTTTCGAGGTGCCGGGCAATGTTGCGCGAGACCATTGCCGCGCCGAGCCGCCGCGCCTCGAAGGGCGAAACCTGTTTGTAGATCGTCCCGATCTCCGCCCTTTCCCCGTCATCGAGGACCGGGAGATTGATCGCCCCGGGCAGATGGTCCTCGGCGTATTCAGCCGGGGAGCGCACATCTATGATGGCGGAAAAGGATTGAAGCCCTTGCGGCGACAGGTCTTCGGTGTGCTGGTAGCGGCCCATGCGCGCTCAATAGCAAAGCCCGGCCGCGCCGTCGCGCCCGCCAAACGGTGATCCCATGACCGACCCGATATCCCCACCCCGCCTCACCTCGCTCGCCCGCGGCGGCGGCTGCGGCTGCAAGCTCGATCCGGCGGTGCTGGACGGGTTGCTGGGCACATCCGGTGCGAAGGCGCTTGTCCCCGCAAATCTGCTGGTCGATGCCTCGACGCGGGACGATGCCGCGGTCTGGGTGATCGACGGGAAATCCGCGCTGGTCGCGACCACGGACTTCTTCGCGCCGGTCGTCGACGACCCGTTCGAATTCGGACGGATCGCCGCAACCAATGCGCTTTCCGACGTCTATGCCATGGGCGCGAAGCCGATCTTCTGCCTCGCTCTGCTCGGCATGCCGGTCGATGTCATCCCCGCCGATCAGATCAGGCGTATACTCGAAGGCGGTCAAAACGTTGCGGAAACCGCCGGTGCACCGATCGCGGGTGGCCATTCCATCGACTGCGCCGAACCCTTCTATGGACTCGTCGCACTGGGACTGGCCGCACCGGAAAAAATCCGCACCAATGCGATGGCGAAACCGGGCGATATCCTCGTCCTCGGCAAGCCGCTCGGCATCGGCGTCTATTCCGCCGCGATGAAACGCGGCCTGCTTTCCGACAGTGATTACAAGGAGATGGTGGACTCCACCACGCGGCTGAACACGCCCGGCCCGGACCTGGCCGAGCTGGACTCTGTCCACGCCCTGACCGACGTCACGGGCTTCGGCCTGCTGGGCCATCTGAAGGAAATCTGCGCCGCCAGCGGCGTCGCCGCCCGGATCGATCGCGCCGCCCTGCCCGTCTTCGATGGCGCGCGGGCACTGGCTGAAAAAGGCGTGAAAACAGGGGCCTCGGGCCGGAACTGGAAAGCGGTGTCCAGCTTCGTCAGCCTCCCCGCAGACCTGCCGGACCATGAACGTGACCTTCTGACCGACCCGCAGACCAGCGGCGGGCTTCTGGTCTCCGTTGCGCCTGCGGGGGTCGATGCCGTCCTCGAAACCTTCCGTCGCCATGGCCACGATGCGGCTTGTGTGATCGGCGAAGTGGTTGAAGGGCAACCTGAAATTCAAGTGTATTAGAATACGTTAGGGCACACCCGGCACCTCCCCTATTCTCCAGAAAAGGGAATAGGGGAGATCGCCATGCGGGCTGTTTTCATTGCTGCGGTATTCGCCGCTGCACCTGTCGCATTCGCGCAGGACTACGCGCTCGACGCACCGTCAGAGGCGCATATCCGTCAAGGGGTTGAGGTCAGCTGGACCGCGCCCGAAGGCGAGAGCGGGATCCTCGAAATCCGGCCCGAGGCGGGCGGCCGCCGCGCCAGCTATGCCTACACCCAGAACAATCCCCAGACGATCGAAGCGCCCGAAGCCCCGGGCGGCTATCTCCTCGTCCTGTCGATCGGAAACGAGGACCGGGCGACCTCGCCGCTCACCGTCATGATGGCCGAAGCGAGCCTGAGCGCTCCGGACACCGCTGCAGCCGGCGAGGACTTCGAGCTCAGCTGGACCGGTCCGGCGAGCCGCTCCGACAACATCACCTGGGCGGAACGCGGCGGCGAACTGGTCCGCGGCACCAGCTATTTCTACGTCGGCGCCGATACCGAGGGCAGCCGCAATCTGCGCGCCCCCGCCGGCGCTGGCGACTACGACATCGTCTATGTCACGGGGTCCACCATCCTGGCCCGTCACCCCATTACCGTCGGCAGCGTGACCGCCACGCTCGATGCCCTCTCCAGCATCCATGCCGGCGGCATGTTCGAAGTCGCTTTCGAAGGTCCGGCCAATTCAGGCGACCTCATCACCTTTGCCGACCGCGACGGCAACCGCCGCAGCGATCTCGGCAGCTATGTCTATGTCGACGGGACCGAAGGCAGTGTCACCCTGACCGCCGCTGAAATCCTTGGCGAATTCGATGTCATCTATTTCTCGAATGGCGGCATCATAGGCCGTGCGCCGATCGAGATTGTCGCGGCCAGCGTCGAGATCGACGGGCCGGGCGAAGCCTGGGCCGGGCTTCGCTTCAACGTGTATTGGGACGGCAATGGAAACAGCGGCGACCGCATCTTTGTCGCCGGTCCGGACGGCAGAGAATACGACTATTCCTACATCGATCCGATGATTGACACTGTCGAGATCGAAGCCCCCGGCGAGGTCGGCGACTACACGCTGGTCTATGAGAGCCGGAACGGTCAGGAGATGGACCGCGAACCGCTGACCGTCGTCCCCGCCCCGAACCCGCCGGGACAGCTGGTGGTCACGCAGGCCCGCGTCGCGCTCGGTTCGGGCGATGCCGTCGAGATCATCCTCGACGCGTCCGGCTCAATGCTGCAGCGGCTCGGCGGCGAGCGCCGCATCGCGATTGCGAAAGCCACCCTGACCGAACTGGTCACCGACACCATCCCGGAAGGCACCGGCTTTGCCCTGCGCGTCTTCGGACACAGGGAATCAGACTCCTGCCGCACCGATCTTGAAATCCCCCTCGGCCCGCTCGATCCGTCCGCTGCGGCGGCCGCCATCGATGGCATCAATGCAATGAATTTGGCCCGCACACCGATTGCCGATTCCATCCGACGAGTCCCGTCAGACCTCGAGGGCATTACCGGTCAACGCGTATTGATCGTCCTGACCGATGGCGAGGAGACCTGCGATGGCGATCCGGCCGCCGCCATCCAGGCGCTGCGCAATGTTGTGCGGGGCGTCCGCGTCAACATCGTGGGTTTTGCAATTGATGACGCCGACCTGGAGCGAACCTTCGAAAGCTGGGCCACCGCTGGCGGAGGCCGCTATTTCAGCGCCGCCGACGCGGAAGGACTGGGCGAAGCGATGACCCGCGCGGTCGCGACATGGTTTGAGGTTCTCGATGAGGACGGCGTGACCATCGCGACGGGCGTAACCGGTAGCGACCCGATCACCTTGCCGACGGGAGATTACCGGGTCGTCGCGCGTGGAGGTGAAGTGCCCGTCACCATCGTCTCGGACGAGGTGACTACGGTCGCGCTGGAATAGCGCTCACCGGCCTCGATCTGGCGCTTCCACATGCCGGCATAGATCCCGCCCTGCGCGATCAGCTCGGCATGCGTGCCGGTCTCGGCGATCCGGCCCTTGTCCATGACAAGGATCCGGTCCGCACCTGCAATCGTCGACAGGCGGTGCGCCACCGCGATCGTCGTCCGGCCCTTGGCAGCTTCGTTGAGCGCCAGCTGGACCTCGCGCTCGGTCTCGGAATCGAGGGCTGAGGTTGCCTCGTCGAGCACCAGGATGGCGGGATTCTTCAGGATGGCCCGCGCCACGCCGACGCGTTGCTTCTCGCCGCCCGACAGTTTCAGTCCGCGCTCGCCCACCATCGTGTCGAGCCCGTCCGGCAGGGTGCGCACGAAGGCGCCCAGATGCGCCCGGTCGAGCGCGTCCCAGATGGCCGCTTCGTCAGCGGACGGGTCGCCGTAGAGCACATTCATCCGCAGCGTGTCGTTGAACAGGACCACTTCCTGGGGCACCAGGCCGAGCGCGCCGCGTATGGAATCCTGCGTGACTGACTTCAGGTCCTGCCCGTCGATCCGGATCGCACCCTCGGCCGGATCGTAGAAGCGGAAGAGCAGCTTCAGGATGGTCGATTTGCCGGCTCCGGACGGCCCGCATACGCCGACGAAACTGCCCGCCGGAATCTCGAAACTGACCCCGTCGACCGAGCGGTCGCGGCCGGCATGACTGAAATGGACGTTCTCGAACGCCACGTCGCCGCCCTTCACCTGCAAGGGCTGCGCGTTGTCTGCGTCGGCCACGTCGGGCTGGAGGTCGAGCGTGTCGTAGAGCCGCTCCATGTCGACGGCGGACTGTTTGATTTCGCGGTAGGCCCAACCGAGAATGTTCAGTGGCTGGTAGATATTCATCAGGATCAGGGTGACGGCAGCCACATCGCCGGCCTGGAGCACGCCGGTCCAGGCCTTCCAGCCCGCGACAAGTGCCATCGCCAGAAGGCCCAGATTCATGACGAGCGCCTGCAGCCCGTTCAGCAGGGCCAGCGAACTCTGGGATTTCGCGGCCGCGTCGGCATAGCGCTGCATCGACTCGTCGTACCGGCCCGTCTCGCGAGCTTCCGCGCCGAAGCTTTTGACCGTCTCGAAATTCATCAGCGCATCGACAGCGCGGGCGCTCGCCTCGTTGTCGGCGTCGTTCATTTCCCGGCGCAGCCGCACTCGCCATTCCGTGACCGAGAAGGTTGCGGCGGCATAGAGCGCAACCGTGATCACCGCGATGACCGGGAACTCCCAGCCATAGGCCACACCCATCACCGCCGCAGCCAGCAAAAGCTCGATTACCGTCGGGCCGATATTGAACACCAGGAAACGCAGCAGGAAGTCGATCGCCTGCGCACCGCGGTCGATGATCCGGTTCAGCGCCCCGGTCCGCTTGGTCTGGTGGAAATTCAGCGACAGGCGCTGGACATGGCCGAAAGCGCGCACGGCAATCAGGCGCTGCGCGTCCTGGCTGACCGGCGCGAAGATCGCGTCGCGCCATTGCGGCGCCCCGACACTGGCGAACCGCGCCCCGGCATAGAGCAGAAAGGCGGCGATAAAGGCCATCGCCGTCACGCCCGCCGCGTGTTCGGTGATCGCGTTGACACCTTCACCGAAGGCAACGGGCGCACCGACGGCAAAGAATTTCGAGACAATGGTCAGGACCAGCGCAAACGCCATGCGCGGCCGCCACCGCGCCATCTCAGGCGAAGTCAGCAGCGACACGAGGCGGGACATGGCGGGACCCAGCCCGCCAGTGGCGGTATTCGCCGGTTCGGTATCAGACATTGGGCGTCAGATAGGACGCCGGCCGGCCTTGCGCCAGATCACTCACCGTCCTGCGTGTCGGTTTCCGGTCCGCCATCACCCTGCGGCGGCGTGGAAAAAACCTGTCCGGGGTAGATCACGTCCGGGTCACGGATCTGGTCGGCATTGGCCTCGTAGATCACGGTGTACTGTATGCCTTCGCCATAGATACGGCGGGCAATCCGCCACAGGCTGTTGCCCGGCTGAACGATGACACTGCCTTCGCCGAGATTGAGGGCTTCCGGCGCGACACGTTCGAACGGCAGAACGATCACGGCCGCGACCGTGCCGTCAGGCCGGATCATGTCGACCTGCAGATCGTAGACGCCGGGGGCCAGTGCATCGCCGGCGCGGACCGTCCAGCGGCCGTCCTGACCGACTGCCGTGTCACCCACCGTCGCGCCATTGGCGATCACCCGGACGCGGCTGCCCGGTTCCGCGCGGCCGGAGAAGATGACGCCGCCGGCATCGTCATAATCGACGGTCTCCAGTGCCAGCGGGCCGGTTTCGAGCCCTTCGAACGGTCCTTGCAGTACGCGGCTGGCTTCGCCGGGGCGGCCCAGCACGACCAGCGGCGTCTCGGCGCGCGATTCCGGGATCGATACCACGACGATCTGTTCGGAACGGATTTCCTGGCCCGAGGGTGTCGTCATCAGAAGGCCAAGCTCGACCGAACCGGTCGGCAGCGGTTCCTCGACGATCAACACCCACTCGCCCTGCTCGTTCACGGCGATGTTCGCAATCGATTCGCCATCCGCCAGCACCGAGACTGTCGCCCCGGGTTCGCCGCGGCCCGCGATCACGGCCGTGCCGCGCGGATCGACCCGGACGACGTCGAAGCTGGGAGGTGCGACCATGGCGATCTCGTCGCCGGAGCCGCTCTGCGTCTGCGCGGTCTGGTTGCCCGGACCGGTCGCGTCATCCTGGGACGGGACGCGCGTCAGGATGAAGACCGTCGCCACGCCCGCGGCCAGCGTCCCGAGCGCGGCGGCGATGATAATCGAGCGTGTGGCGGACATGAAGGCCTCCTTGAAGTCTGCCGTTGAGCATACGACTGACGAAGCGGTTTTCCATCGTGAAGCTTCACCCGATAGGATGATCACGCAACCTAATATGTAAGGCCTGATCGAAATGGCGAAAATTTGGTCCATCGGTGTGTTTTGCGGGTCCGCCTCTGGCGTCAGCCCCGCCTATGCCGCCAATGCCCGCAAGGCGGGAGAAGCAATTGCACGCAAGGGCGCGCGTCTGGTGTATGGCGGCGGCGATGTCGGCCTGATGGCAGCCTCGGCCATGGCGGCGCTCGATGCAGGCGGTCCCGTGCTCGGCGTGATTCCCGAATTCATGATCTCTCGGGAAGGCCTGCTGGAAAAAGCCGAGACCCGGATCGTCACCACGATGTCCTCGCGCAAGAACATCCTGATCGCGGAATCCGACGGCTTCCTGATTCTGCCGGGCGGCGTCGGCACGCTCGAGGAAATCTTCGACGTCCTGTCGCGAAACCGGCTCGGCCTGCAGAAGAAGCCGGTCGCTTTCCTCAATGTCGACGGTTTCTGGGACCCGCTGTTCAAGCTGATGCGCAAGACCGAGGACGAGGGCTTCACGCCGCAGGGTTTTTCCGAGGGCGTTCTGGTCGAGAGCGACCCGGAAAAGGCTGTTCGTCATCTGATGGACGCCCTGAACAGGGGCGAGGGCGAATTCGTAAGCAGCGAGAAGGTGAATTTCTGATTCCGGTTTTCACCGCAGCACTATGAATTGATTCAATTATTCGAGCTTCGAATTGCGCCGTACGTAGCCCGGACTTGAATCAGATTGTGAGCCTCAAGGGCCGGGTTGAATCAGAATCTGAACCACCGGGTTGAATCGGATTGTGAAGTCCGGCCAATCGGTTGAATCAGGATGTGAAGCGGGCGAATCCGAATTCCAGGACCATCGCCCAACCGATTCAAAGGATTCAGGAATCCCGGATTCCCGATTCATCACCTGAAGCGGCGCAAACGGACAATCAGCCCTTCAGCCGCTCCAGAACCCGCTCGCGGCCGATCAGGACGATCATCTTGTCCATTTCCGGGCCGTGCCGGTCGCCGGTCAGCGCCAGACGCAGCGGCATGAACAGTTCGCGGCCCTTGCGGCCAGTCTTCGCCTTCAGGTCCGACGTCCAGGCCGACCACGAGCCGGCATCCAGCTCGCCTGCCGGCAGGGCTTCGGCCGCCGCGGCGATATAGTCGCGGTCCGCCTCCTCGACGACCGGGGTGACCGGACCTTCGACGATCTTCAGGACATCGACGGCGTCTTCCAGCCGGTTGAGGTTTGGCCGCGCGGCGTCCCAGAATTCCGGACCGGCATCGGCCCCCAGTGCCTGCAGGCGCGGAAGGACGCTCTCATACGGCGTTTCGTGCAGCAGGCGGGCATTGAGGCGCTTCAGTTCTTCCGGATCGAAGCGGGCCGGCGCGCGGGAGAATTTCGCCAGGTCGAATTCCTCGATCAGGCGGGCGATCTCCAGGCGCGGCTCGACCGGATCGGACGTACCGATCTTCGCCAGCAGCGACAGGATGGTCATCGCCTCGATACCTTCCTCGCGGAGACCCGAGATCGACAGCGTGCCGAGACGCTTGGACAGCTTGCCGCCATCGGGACCGACCAGAAGCGGGTGATGACCCAGCTGCGGCGAGGCACCGGCAATGGCTTCGAAAATCTCGATCTGGGCACCGGAATTGGTGACGTGATCCTCGCCGCGGATGATCGCGGTGATGCCGCTGTCGATGTCGTCGATGACGCTTGGCAAGGTGTAGAGATAGCTGCCGTCCTCGCGGATCAGGATCGGGTCGGACAGCGACGCCGTATCGATCGGCGTCTCGCCGCGCACCAGGTCGTTCCACGTCACGGTCCGGCCGGACAGCTTGAAGCGCCAGTGCGGCTTGCGGCCCTCGGCCTCATAGGCCGCCTTCTGCGCATCGGTCAGGTCCAGCGCGGCGCGGTCATACACCGGCGGCTTGCCCTGCGCGCGCTGCAGCTTGCGCTTCCGGTCGAGCTCGTCCTCGGTCTCGTAACAGGGATAGAGCAGGCCCTTTTCACGCAGATCGTCCGCGACGGCGTTATAGCGCTCGAAACGCTCGGACTGCTTGAACGTCTCGTCCCAATGAAGGCCCAGCCAGTCGAGATCGGCCTTGATCCCGTCCTCGTATTCCTTCGTGGAGCGCTCCAGGTCCGTATCGTCGATCCGCAGCACGAACTGACCGCCCTGCCCCTTCGCGTAGAGGAAGTTGGTCAGCGCGGTGCGGATATTGCCGACATGCAGCTTGCCGGTCGGGCTCGGGGCGAAACGGACTTTGGCGGACATGGATTCTAGAGCTTTGTCTTGCTGGCGCGGAACTTGTTGGTAATGGGATAGCGCCGGTCGCGGCCGAAATTCTTCGGCCCGATCTTCACGCCCGGCGGCGCCTGACGGCGCTTGTACTCGGCGCGATAGAGCATGTTTTCGATCCGCGCGACAGTGGCGGCGTCATGTCCGGCCTCGACGAGCGCCGCCGGATCGCCTTCCTGCTCCACGAGGCATTCCAGCATCGCATCGAGCACGTCGTAGTCGGGCAGCGTGTCCTGGTCGGTCTGATCCGGCTTAAGTTCCGCGCTCGGCGCCTTGGTGATGATCCGTTCCGGGATCACCTCGCCCGCCGGGCCGAACCCCACCGGTGCATTGCGGTCGTTGCGCCAGCGCGCCAGCGCGTAGACCTCGGTCTTGTAGACGTCCTTCAGCGCGTTGTAGCCGCCATTCATGTCGCCATAGAGCGTGGCGTAACCCACAGCCATCTCCGACTTGTTGCCGGTCGACAGCACCATCGGCCCGAACTTGTTTGACAGCGCCATCAGCGTCACGCCGCGCACGCGCGATTGGATATTCTCCTCCGTCGCATCCGCGTCCCGGCCTTCGAAAACCGGCCCCAGCATCGCGCCGAAGGCGGCGATCGCCGGTTCGACATCTATGATGTCATAGCGCACGCCGAGGGCCTCGGCGCAGGCCTTCGCATCATCGAAACTGTCCTGCGAGGTATATTTCGACGGCATCATCACCGCCCAGACCCGGTCGGGACCGAGCGCATCGGTCGCGATGGCGGCGGAAATCGCGCTGTCGATCCCGCCCGACATGCCCAGCACCACGCCGGGAAAGCCGTTCTTGTTCACATAATCGGCGAGCGCCAGGCGCATCGCCTGCCAGTCCGCTTCAAGCCCGCACACCACATCGGCGCGTTCGGCGTGCGTGCAGACCCAGCCGTCCTCGCCCTTTTCCCAATTGGCGATCGATAGATCGGTGTCGAAGCCTTTCAGGCGCTGGACCTCGTTGCCGGAGGCATCCCAGCTGAAGGAGGCCCCGTCGAACACCAACTCGTCCTGGCCGCCGACCTGGTTGACGAAGATCAGCGGAATTTTCAGATCGCCCCAGCGCGAAAAGGCGCGCCTGCGGTCCGCCTCGATCGTGCGCCGCCAGGGCGAGCCATTGATCGAGATAAAGAGCTCGGCACCCTTTTCGGCCAGCGCGCGGGGCGCATGCTCGAACCAGATATCCTCGCAGATCGGCAGGCCCAGCTTCACGCCGCGCCAGTCGACCGGTTCGGGCAGCGGGCCGGATTCGAAGACGCGCTTCTCGTCGAACACCGCATAGTTCGGCAGTTCGCGCTTGAAACGAAGCGCCTGCACCTTGCCCGCGTCGATCAGCGCGACGGCATTGCGCAGCGCGCCGTCATCATCCCACGGCACACCGACGAGGATCGCTGGTCCCGGGTCCGCCGCCAGATCGTCGAGGGCTTCGGCGCAGGCGCGAACGGCCGCAGGCTTCAGGACGAGGTCTTCGGGCGGATAGCCGATCAGCATCAGTTCGGGAAAGACCACCAGGTCCGCGCCGGCATCGCCCGCCATCCGGCGGTATTCGCGCACCAGTTCCAGATTGCCCGCCACGTCACCGACGGTCGGGTTGAGCTGGGCCGAAGCAATGCGGAGCGTCGTCGTCATGCGCGCGCCTTTAGACCCGGGGGCGGTTTCAGGCAACCGCGAGCCGGTCGATATCCCGTGCCACCTGAAGCGCAGCCAGCCCGGCTTCCGCCGGAACCGCCACGGGAGCGCCATCCAGCACGGAGGCGAGGAAGGCGTTCACATTCGCGCCGAGCGAATCCTTGGCCTGCGGGTTCTCGCCGAAATTGGGGTCGAGCGGGAAGCCGGTCGTATTGGAGAATGTCTTCTTCACGAAGTCGATCTCCAGGACGCCGGAGCGGTATTCGATCCGCATCACCCGGTCGAGCGCGTCGGCAACGCGGCTGGACGTAAGCTCGGCGACATAGCCATTGGCGAAGGTGAGAACAGCATGCGCCACATCGGCGGAGTCATTCTTCACGATCCTGGCCTCGGCCTCCATGCGGTCGAGCGGCGAATGCGCGAGTGCAATCGCCAGATCGAGATCGTGGATCATCAGATCGACCGTCACCGAGACGTCCAGATTGCGCGTTGAGGGCACGCCCATGCGCCGCGCAGTCACGCGCAGCGGCACCTCGTTGATGTCGAACAGGCCCATCGCCTTGAACACGAAGCGTTCCTGATGCCCGACCTGCAGCACACGCCCCTGCGCTTCGGCGAGCACGATCAATTCCCGTCCGCGCACCGCGGTATCGGCCAGCGGCTTCTCGCACAGGACGTGACAGCCGGCTTCGAGCGCCAGCTTCGCGCTGTCGTAGTGGGCGATGGCGGGGTTGGCGACGGTCACCGCTTCGCAGGCTTCGATGAGGGCTTCCGCGCTGTCGAACGCCGTAACGCCCAGATCGGCGGCGAGCGCTTCAGCCCGGTCGCGGCTGATGTCGTAGACGCCAATGAGCTCCGCCCGGTCCGACGCCGCATATTTGCGGGCATGGTGGCCGCCGAACACGCCGGCACCGAAAACACCGGCTTTCAGGGATGTGGGTTTGCTATTCATCGTGGAGCGCACCTCGCATGCGGCCAGCCTCCACACAATAACCGCCTGCATCAATCATTGTTGCGCAATCTGGCAGGCTTGCCCCGTAGCACATTGCGCCTAGGATTACGCGCGGCGAGGGATTTCCATGGCGGATTCGAACAGACCCGACGACACACGGCCGACGCGCGCCGACGCAGACGATGTCGCCGACGCCGTGATCGGCGTCGATACGCGGATTTTCCGCACGATCTGGGACACGGTCGTGCATACGCCGCGCGTTCTGCAGGCTGCCTATGAAGGCGACCGCGAACGCTACATTCCGATCATCCGGATGTTCCTCGTTCTGTTCGGCATGCAGTTCGCCATCATGGCCTTTGTCGGTGTGCCGACCGCCATCACGACCGAGATCTTCATGGATCAAAGCCCCGAAGGCGGTCAGGACGTTCTGATCTGGCTTGAACGGGAAGGTCTGGACCAGGCGACGGTCGATCAGAGTCTGGAACGCGCCGCCAGCCTCACCATCACGCTTCTGACGGTGCTTGCCGCCCTGCCCTATCTCCTCGTGTTCAAGGCCTACCGGCCGAAGCGCTCATTCTACGGCCATCTGCTGACCTATCTGCTGACGACCAATGCGTCCTACCTGGTCATGCTGCCGATCCTCGCCCTGTCGGTGTTCGGCGACTTCCTCACCTGGTACGTGGTTTCGATGGTGATCGGACTGACCGTCTATTTCATTGCCACGGCCCGCGTGTTCTCGACCCATTATGCCACGACGATCCCGGGGGTCGTCTTCAAGACGCTCGGCATCTTCCTGCTTTTGCCGGTGACCATCCTGATCGTCGGGCTTGGCCAGTACGCGATTGCCGAAATGACGCTGCGCATCTTCCACGACACCTCACTGATCGACCTGTTCCAGATTGCTGCTGAGAGATCTTCCTCATGAAATCCCGTGAAATCCATCTGACCGCATATCCCAAGGGTGAACCCGGCCCGGACAATTTCGAACTCGCCGAGGTCGATATCGCCGCGCCAAAGGACGGCCAGGTCCTGGTCCAGAACCGCTGGCTGTCGGTCGACCCCTATATGCGCGGCCGGATGAGCGGGATCCGCACCTATGTCGACCCGTTCCAGATCGGGCAGGCCATGGAAGGCGGCGCGGTCGGCGAAGTCGTCGAAAGCAACAATCCGAAATTCGCCAAGGGTGATTGGGTGTTGTCGATGCAGGGCTGGCGCGAAGCCTATGTCAGCGACGGCAAGGGCCTGCAGAAGATCGACACCAGCCTCCTGCCGCCGCAGGCCTATCTCCACATCGCCGGCCTGACCGGCATGACCGCCTATGTCGGTATCAAGCGCGTCATCGACCTGAAGGAAGGCGAGACGCTGTGGATGTCGGCCGGCGCCGGCGCGGTCGGTTCGGCCGGTATCCAGTTCGCCAAGGCGATGGGCGCGAAAGTCGTCGCGACCGCCGGCGGCAAGGAAAAGTGCGATTTCTGCCGAGAAATCGGCGCCGACGCCGTGGTCGACTACAAGGAGGCCGGCAACCTGGCCAAGGCGGTCCGCGAAGCCGCGAGTGGCGGCGTTGATGCCTATTTCGAGAATGTCGGCGGCACGCACTGGACTGCGGCCATGGAAGTGCTGAAGCCGAAGGGCCGCATCGCCGCCTGCGGCATGATCCAGCGCTACAACGATGCCAGCGCCCAGCCGCTGCCGGACAATCTCGCCAACATCGTCGCCAAGTCGCTGCGCATCCAGGGCTTTATCGTGACCGACCACATGGACCTGATGGGCAGTTTCATGACCGACCTGTCGCAGTGGATGATGGCCGGGAAGGTCCAGACCCGCGAAACGGTCCGCGAGGGAATCGCCTCCATGCCGGACGCCTTCCTTGGGCTGTTCCGGGGCGAGAACCTCGGCAAGATGCTGGTCAAGCTGTGACAACCAGTCCGAAACCGCGGAACGAGGACACCGAGGACTTCATCGAAGATATCCTCGGCTTCAACTTCCGCAGTTTCCGGACGATTTACGCCCTTTTCGTGAAGCCGCGCGCCGTCTTCCAGGCCTATGCCGAGCGCGACCGCGAGACCTACACACCGAGCCTCAGGATCTGGCTGGGCATTATCGGTCTTCAGGTCCTCTTTTCGGTGGTCTGGGGCGGCTATGGCGGCCTGATCCTGTCGCAATGGCAAGCCGGTGATGCCTCGACGATCGCCATGCTCGAATCCGCGTTCGGCGGTTCGATCGAGGAGATCGCCGGTCACTATGGTGACGTGGCGAACCTGCTGCATGCCGTGATCGTGGGTGGCATGACCGGGCTCTCGGCATTTCTGATCGGGGCGTTCAACAAGTCGCTTCACTGGACGACGCGGATCAATATCACCTTCGCAATCCTGTCCGTCGCCTCGGTCGTCGGACTGCTTCTGCTCGTCGTGACCGCCGGATCCGGTCATCTCGAATGGCTGAACTGGTCGATCCCGATCATCGCGCTTTTGTACGGGTTCACGTTCTACCGCGGCGCGCCGGGCATCCTGGCCACGACACGCACAGGCGCGCTTCTCAAAGGCGCCCTGTTTTCGATCGTCACGATCCTGCTGGTCTTCGTCGGCGGCGCGGTGATGGCGATCATCGGATTCACCTACGCCGCGATCCGGATCAACGGCGGCTAAGCCTGCCGACCAGAAATCCGCCGGCGATGGCCCCCGCCAGTTCCGGCCATGGCGCTGCCGCTCCCACCCATTGCAGGCCGTAGTAAACCGCCATCGCGGCGGGAATCGCCACGATCAGGGCGCGAATCGCCGGCATCCAGGACCGGCGGCGGGGCTGTGTTTCAGCGCGGAACATCATTCCGTTTACTCCGCAATAACCACGCCGAACCCTCGATTGAGCGGTTTTTCACCAAAAAAGCACGGATTCATGCGGTTGAACGGCCCAAACGCCTTGCCATACAGCCCTCCCCCGTCCTCAATGCGCACGTAGAACGGAATCGCGTTTCACCCGGGAACGTCCGGTTGAAGCGCAGCCATCAATCACTTGGGGGAGTCCCTGACCATGAACAAATCCGATCTCGCGAAAGCGGTTGCCGACGCCACTGGCCTGTCCAAGTCGCAAGCCTCTGACGCCGTCGACGCGACCGTCAACGCCATCGTCGGCGCCGTGAAAAAGAAGGACAGCGTCCAGCTGGCCGGCTTCGGCACCTTCTACGCCAAGCACCGCGATGCCCGTCAGGTCCGCAACCCGCGCACGGGTGAGACCATGATGTCGAAGGCCAAGACGTCGGCGGCTTTCCGCCCGGCGGCTTCGCTGAAGGACATCTGATCCTCCAGACGGATCGTTGAATTGAAAACGCCGCCCTCAACGGGGCGGCGTTTTTCTTTGCCGTTTCGGGAAAGCGTCAGGCCGCGTCTTCGGATCGCGCGCGGCGCGCCCGCTTCATCGCCTCGGCGATGCGGAAGGCCATGTCGATCGCCTGGTCGGCATTCAGACGCGGATCGCAATGCGTGTGATAGCGCGAAGACAGATCCGCTTCGGTCACCGCACGCGCACCACCGACGCATTCGGTGACATTCCGGCCCGTCAGTTCGAAGTGAACCCCGCCGGGATAGCCGCCCTCGCCCGACACCGCGTCCATGAAGCCTTCCAGCTCCATCACGATGCGGTCGAAATCGCGAGTCTTGTAGCCGCTCTGGGTCTTCACAGTATTGCCGTGCATCGGGTCGCACGACCACACGACGCTGCGGCCTTCGCGTTCGACCGCACGGACCAGCGCCGGCAGACGGTCGCGCACCTTGTCCGCACCCATACGCGTGATCAGGACAAGCCGCCCCGGATCATTCGACGGGTTCAGCGTGTCGATCAAAGTCAGAAGCTCGTCCGGCTCCATCGTCGGGCCGCACTTCATCCCGATCGGGTTGGAGATGCCGCGCATGAATTCGACATGCGCCCCGTCGGGCTGGCGCGTCCGTTCGCCGATCCACAGCATGTGCGCGGAACTGGCGAGCCACTGGCCCGTCGCCGGGTCGCGGCGCGTCAGCGCCTCCTCGAACGGCAGGTGCAGTGCCTCGTGGCTGGTGTAGAAATCGACGCCTTCAAGGCTCCGCGCCGCATCGCCGGACACGCCGCAGGCGCGCATGAAATCGAGCGCTTCGGAAATCCGCTCCGCCATCTCCGAGTAACGCTCGGTGGCGGGGCTGTCCTTGACGAATTCCAGTGTCCACTGGTGGACGTTGTTGAGGTCGGCATAGCCGCCCGAGGCGAAGGCCCGCAGGAGGTTCAGCGTCGAGGCAGACTGGTCATAGGCCTTGATCAGGCGCGCCGGGTCCGGCACGCGCGCCGCGCCGTCGAACGCCATGTCGTTGACGCTGTCGCCGCGATAGCTGGGGAGCTCAATGCCGTCCTTCACCTCGGTCCCGCTGGAGCGCGGCTTGGTGAACTGGCCGGCGATCCGGCCGACCTTCACCACCGGGCGCGACGCCGCGAAGGTCAGGACTACCGCCATCTGCAGCAGCACCCGGAAGGTGTCGCGCACGCCGTCGGCGGAAAACTCCTTGAAGCTCTCGGCGCAATCCCCGCCCTGCAGGAGGAAGGCGCGTCCGGCGGCCACTTCGGCCAACTGTCGCTTCAGCCGCCGTGCCTCGCCGGCAAACACCAGCGGCGGGCGCGCGGACAGCTCTGCCTCGACGCGCGTCAGCGCATCCGCATCGGGATAGTCCGGCAATTGATGCGCCGGGCGGGAACGCCAGGAGGCAGGTATCCAGGCTGTCACGTCAACTCGCTCCAAGTTCGGGCGGGGTCCACTTCTCGCGCAAGGTTACCATTTCTTCCGCGACCGTGGGGTGAACAGCGCAGGTTGCGTCGAATTGTCCCTTCGTCAGCCCGGCCTTCACCGCGATCGCGGCGGCCTGGATGATCTCCGGCGCGTCATCGCCGGCCATGTGGACGCCGACCACGCGCTGGTCGTCCGCCTTCACGACAAGCTTGATGATCATCCGGCTGTCGCTGCCCGACAGGACGTTCTTCATCGGCCGGAAGACCGATTTGTAGATATCGATCTTCCCGTACTTTTGCCGCGCCTGGTGCTCGGTCAGGCCGACCGCCCCGACGGGCGGCTGGGTGAAGACTGCGCTGGCGACATCGGCGTGATCGAAGGCGGTGGGATTGTTGCCGAACACGGTCTCGGCAAAGGCCGCGCCCTCGCGGATCGCCACCGGGGTCAGCTGGATCCGGTCGGTCACGTCACCGACGGCATAGATGTGGTCGGCAGTGGTCTTCGAGTATTCGTCGACCTTCACCGATCCGTTCTCGCGCGTCTCGACACCCGCCGCCTCGAGGTTAAGCCCTTCGGTCTTGGCCACCCGGCCGACCGCATGCATCACAACGTCCGCGTCGATCGTGTCACCGGTGTCGAGGTGGACGGTTTTCATGCCGTCGCCCTTGTCCTCGATCTTCACCGTATTGGCATGGGTGATGACCCGGACGCCGAACTTCTTCAGCTCTTCGTGGATGTGGGCGCGGATGTCGTCGTCGAATCCGCGCAGCACCGTGTCGCCGCGATAGACGAGGCAGACCTCACTACCGAGACCGGCAAATATCTGGGCGAATTCGCACGCGATATAGCCGCCGCCATTGATCACGACATGCTTGGGCAGTTTCTCGAGGTGGAAGGCTTCATTCGACGTGATCGCCAGATCGTCACCCGGAATGTCGAGCCGCGCCGGCGTGCCGCCGACCGCGATCAGGATGTGCTTCGCCGTGATGGTCGTGTCGGATTTCACCAGGCGGATCGTGTTCGCATCCTCGAACACCGCCCGGTCCTCGATGATCTCCACACCGCTGTTGGACAGATTCTTCCAGTAGATGCCCGACAGGCGCGACACCTCGTCATGGACCGCATCGATCAGCGTCTTCCAGTCGAAGGAAACGTCTTTCGCCGTCCAGCCATA
This sequence comes from Hyphobacterium sp. SN044, assembly GCF_021864465.1. GTDB lineage: Bacteria > Pseudomonadota > Alphaproteobacteria > Caulobacterales > Maricaulaceae > Hyphobacterium. The sequence continues at coordinate 103,745 of NZ_JAKKUV010000003.1, read as the reverse complement.
GCCCTTGGCGGCGGTGAAGCCCTTCCCGTAGGCACTGGCGTAGACGAGGAATTTCTTCGGGACACAGCCGCGCACGACGCAGGTTCCGCCGACCCAGTATTCCTCGGCGATGGCCACTTTCGCGCCCTTAATGGCCGACATGCGCGCCGCGCGCACACCGCCGCTGCCCGCCCCGATGACGAAGAGGTCGTAGTCGAATTCAGACAAAGCAGTCTCCTAGAGTTCCATCACGCGGGCACCGCTGTCTTCGCCGACGATCACGACGCGGGCGAGGCCCAGGAACAGTCCATGTTCCATGACGCCGGGGATCGCCTTCAGCGCCCGGTCGGCTGCGACGGCATTGGGGATGATGCCGCAGGCGCAATCGAGGATGTAGTTGCCGCCATCGCTGATGAAAGGCTCCAGCCCGTCACCCTTGCGGCGCAGCTGCACGTCCGGACGTTCCACGCCAGCGCTGCGCAGCGCGTCGAACACCTTCTTTGCGGTGATCGTGAAGGCAAACGGATCGACTTCGACTGGCAACGGGAACTCGCCGAGCGCCCCGACAAGCTTGGTCTCGTCAATGATCACGACCATCAGGTCGCTGGCGTGGGCGATAATCTTTTCGCGCAGGAGACAGCCGCCGCCGCCCTTGATCAGCTGGAATTTGCCATCGACCTCATCGGCTCCGTCGATCGCGACATGGAGGCAATCGGCCTGGTCGACCGGGATCAACGGGACGCCGGCTTCGCGGGCCACTTCGGCGGTTCGCTCGGACGTCGGCACGCCTTTGACGTTGAGGCCTTCAGCGACGCGCTCGCCCAGCTTCTTCACGAAAATCTCGGCGGTCGATCCGGAGCCGAGCCCCAGCACCATGCCGTCCTGGACATATTCGAGCGCGGCGACCGCGGCGCTGGTCTTCTGGTGCGAGGCGCACATCATTCCACTCCTGCAAGGAGGACGTATTTCAGCTCGGTGAATTCCTCGACACCCCATTTGCCGCCTTCGCGGCCGATGCCGGACTGTTTCATCCCGCCGAACGGCGTCGAAGCCGCGCCGACGGTCGGGGCGTTGATACCGATCATGCCGAAATCGAGGCCCTCCGACATGCGGTGCACCCGGCCGATATCCCTTGTGTAGAGATAGGCGGCGAGGCCGTAGGGCGTGTCGTTGGCCGCGGCGATCATCTCCGCCTCGTCCTTCGCCCGGTAGACCGAGGCGATGGGGCCGAAGATCTCGTAGCACGCCAGATCGAGCGCGAAACTGCCACCTTCGATCAGTGTCGGCGCGAAGAAGCTGCCGCCAAGATCGGTCCGCGCTTCACCGCCGACGATGACGCGGGCGCCCTCGCGCCGGGCGGATTCGACAAGGCCCGAGACGCGTTCGACCGCCTCGTCATGGATCAGCGGACCGACCTCGACCCCGGCTTCAAATCCGTCACCGACCTTGATCGCCTTCACCTTCGCTTCCAGTGCCGCGATCAGATCGTCGGCGACCGCCTCCTGAACGATGATGCGGTTCGGCGAGACGCAGGTCTGGCCTGCCGCGCGGAACTTGCCACGCACGATGCCGTTCGCGGCCTCCTCGATGTCGGCGTCGTCCATCACCAGGAAGGGGGCATTGCCGCCCAGTTCCAGTGCCACGCGCTTGATGCCGTCGGCGGCCTGCCGCATCAGGAGTTTTCCGACCTCGGTCGAACCCGTGAAGCCGACGAGGCGCACGTCCGGTGAGCCTGTCAGCACCGGTCCGATCGCCTCGGCATCGCCGCACACCACGTTGAACACGCCGGCCGGAATGCCGGCCCGGTCCGCCAGTTCGGCCAGCGCCAGCGCCGACAGCGGCGTTTCGGGTGCCGGCTTCAGAACGATCGTGCAGCCAGCCGCCATCGCCGGCGCGCATTTGCGCGTCACCATGGCGGAGGGGAAATTCCACGGCGTGATGCAGGACACGACCCCGACCGGCTGGCGCACCGTCCAGCCGCGCGAACCCGGAATGGGCACGGCGATGGTCTCGCCATGCATGCGCTTGGCTTCCTCGATCGACCAGTCGACGAAGGCCGCACCGTAGACCACCTCGCCCTTCGCTTCGGGAAGCGGCTTGCCCATTTCCGCCGTGATCAGAACGCCCAGATCGTGCTGATGCTCGACGATCAGATCGTACCAGCGGCGAAGAATCCGGCCGCGCTCGAACACGCTCGTCTTGCGCCAGGATTTCAGCGCCTCGGCAGCAGCCGCGACCGCCGCCTTCGCGCCCTCGGCGCCGACATCGTGAACCTCGGCCAGCTCACCGCGATTGGCGGGATTGTGGACCCTGAACCGGCTGTCCCCCGTCTCCCAGCGCCCGCCGATATAGGATTCGGTGCGGAACAATGAGCGGTCCTTGAGCCGGTCGAGCGGGTTCATTCAGCCTTCCCCTTTGCGTTTCGTCATGGCGGCCCGGAAGCGGGACGCCCAGCCTTCCTTGTTCGCCTGCTTGGCGCGGGCGAGCGCCAGTGCGTCGGCGGGCACGTCTTCGGTCACCACACTGCCGGACCCGGTATAGGCCCCGGCACCGATGGTGACGGGAGCGACTAGCGACGAGTTCGAGCCAATAAACGCACCCTCGCCGATCACCGTCTTGTTCTTCCCGAAGCCGTCATAGTTGCAGGTGATGGTTCCGGCTCCGATATTCGCGTTCGCGCCGACCTCGGCATCGCCGATATAGGAGAGGTGGCTCGCTTTTGCGCCCTCGCCGAGTGTTGATTTTTTCACCTCGACGAAATTGCCGACCTTGGCCTTCGGCCCGATATCCGCCGCCGGCCGCAAACGCACGAAGGGGCCGACATGGGCTCCGTTGCGCACGATGCAGCCTTCCAGGTGCGAGAATCCGTGGATGATCGCATTGTCTTCCACGGTCACGCCGGGACCGAAAAACACGTTCGGCTCGATCATCACGTCGCGCCCGATGTGGGTGTCATGGCTGAACCAGACCGTGTCCGGCGCAATCAGCGTCGCACCGTCCTTCATCACCTCGGCGCGTTTGCGTGCCTGCCAGGCCGCCTCGGCTTCGGCGAGATCGGCGCGCGAATTGACGCCCAGCACCTCAGCCTCGTCGCCGCGAACGGCAACGGCCTTGAGGCCGCGGCCACGGGCCAGGCCGACCACGTCCGTCAGGTAGTATTCCTTGTTGGCATTGTCGTTGGTGACTTCGGAAAGCAGTTCGAACATCAGCTTGGCATTGCCCGCCATCACTCCGGAATTGCACAGGCGCACTGCGCGTTCCTCGGCATTGGCATCCTTGAACTCGACAATGCGCTCCAGTTCGCCCGCCGCATTCTCGATCAACCGGCCATAGGCGGCGGCATCCTCCGGCTCGAAGCCGAGCACGGCGACGGACGCCCCGCCCTGCAGCGCGTCAAACACGCGCGAGACGGTTTCCGGCGTGATCAGCGGCGTGTCGCCGTAAAGCACGATCACGTCACCATCGAAGCCTTTGAGCGCGCCTTCCGCTGCGCGGACGGCATGACCGGTCCCGAGCGGGGGATCCTGAAGCGCTGTCTCGGTCCCGACCGCTTCGCCCAGCGCGGCAATCTGGGGCGATTTCCTGCCATGGACCGTGACGATGCGGTCCGCGCCGGATTTCCGCGCCAGGTCGATCGCCCACTGCACCATCGGACGCCCGGCGACAGCATGGGCGCATTTGGGCAGATCGGATTTCATCCGCGTGCCGAGACCGGCGGCGAGGATGACGGCTGCGCGAGGCTGAGGCATAAGCGGGGCTCCCGGAAAGTCGCGAGTCTGCGTCGGGCTATAGCCCATCGCTGCCCGCGATGCGACAGCACCGGTAGCGCCATCTGCGTCAGGGAGATCAGATTTGTTTTCGGAACATGTCAGCGGAGCTTCGATCGTGTTCGATCTCGACGGCACGCTCGTCGACACCGCCCCGGATCTCGTGCGCGCACTCAATGAGGTGGTCGAACCGGAAGGGTTGGAGCCGGTGCCCGTCGCGGAGGTCCGCGCCATGGTCGGCCGGGGCGCCCGGGTCCTGATCGAACGCGCTTACGCCGCCCAGGGGCGTCACCTGCAGAGCGATGATGTCGATGCGCATGTGCGGCGCTTCATCGAGGTCTATCGCGGCGGCATTGCCGACCGCAGCCAACCCTTCGTTGGCTGCATCGAGGCGCTCGACGGTCTCAAGTCCGCCGGTGCCCGCCTGTCGGTGTGCACGAACAAACCGTCGGAACTCGCCGACCTTCTGCTGCGCGAACTGGATATGGAACGGTATTTCGACCGGATCGTCGGACCGGAACGCGCCCCGGCCAAGAAACCGGATGCGGCGCATCTGTTCGCGTCCGTGGATGCGGGCGCGAAGCGGATCGTCCTGGTCGGCGACTCGGAGCCGGACGCAACCTGCGCCAAGGCTGCAGGAATTCCCTGCATCCTGATGGCCCATGGCTACAGCGAGATACCGGTCGGCACACTGGGTGCCGACCGGCTTCTCGAGTCATTCCTGGATTTGCCGGACGCCCTGGAGGCAGTCCTGACGCTCAGGCCTTAGGCCGAGCGACGCTCCAGCTCGGAGTCATTCGCGGAGCTGGGGCCATGGTCATTAGCCGCCATGGTGCGGCGGGGCATGCCATTCACCATGTCCGAACGGACATCGGTACGTGCCGAACGCATCGCGGGCATGAAGCCGGCATCGACGAGGTCGACCGAGACGTTGTAGCCCCGCTCGGACCAGTAGGCTTCGATACGTTGCTTCAGGCGGCGCGCGCCTTCAGGCGTGCAATAGTCATTGGTCATGTCAAAAACCTCCGTAACGGCAGGACCACCTGGCCCGGCCAGCGTTACGTGCACTCCCCTTGAAGAAAGCAGTGACGCCGCCTCAGTGCGGCGTGACCGCTGCGCCTCATATAAGGACCGCGCCTCTGTGACGATAGTATGACCGTGCGTCAAGTCGCCGCAGTATGAATTTCTCGTCACTTACCCGGGTGCTTGACCGCCCCTTGGACGGCTCGTATAGCACCGGCCTTCCTGTCGGGGGCGATTAGCTCAGCGGGAGAGCACCTCGTTCACACCGAGGGGGTCAGTGGTTCGATCCCACTATCGCCCACCATTCCCCGGCCGTTTCAGAGCATTTTCCGGCTCGCTGGCGTGATTCCGCAGCAATTCGGCACGATCGGGTGTTGCGAACCATTCGCATTTTTGACAGAAGGTTCCCAACCGAAGGGAGACCAGTCTCATGCGTCTTGAAATTTCTTTCGCCGCGCTTGTCGCGTCCGGTGCGATCCTCGCCGGTTGCGGCGGCTCGGATACGACCGTCGAAACCGCGTCGACCGCCGAAACCGGGGTCACCACCACCGCTGAAGCCGAGCCCCGGGTCGTGAATGTGTATTCCGCCCGCCACTATGATTCGGACCGGATCATCTACGAGCGCTTCACCGAGGAAACCGGAATCGAGATCAATCTCGTCGAAGCCAATGGCGACTTGTTGATCGAGCGCGTCCGCGCCGATGGCGAACGCAGCCCGGCCGACGTGATTGTCACCGTCGACGCCGCGCGGCTTCATCGCGCCGAGCAGGCCGGCCTGTTCCAGCCGATCGAGGATCAGGACATTCTCGCCATGGTCCCCGGCGAATTGCGCGACCCGGAAGGCTACTGGCTTGGCTTCACGGCTCGTGCCCGCGTCATCGCCTACTCGACCGAGCGCGTCGATCAGGCCTCTCTGACCGGTTACGAGGCCTTGGCCAGCGAAGAATGGGACAACCGCCTGTGCATGCGGTCTTCCGACAACGCCTACAATCAGTCGCTTCTCGCCTCACGGATCATCGCGCTGGGCGAAGACGCGGCGGAAGAATGGGCCAACGGCATCGCGGCCAACCTTGCGGTTCCGCCGAGCGGCGGTGACACCGACCAGATCCGCGCCATCGCAGCGGGGACCTGCGACGCGTCCTTCGTGAACCATTACTACTATGTCCGGCTGGCCAATTCCGACGCTCCGGAAGATCAGGCCGTGGCCAACGCCGTCGCGCTCTACGCACCGGGTCAGGAATATGGCGGCGCACATGTGAACGTATCCGGTGTGGGTATCGCAGCGGGGGCGCCGAACCCGGAAGAAGCTCGCGAATTCGTCCGCTTCCTCCTCAGCGAAGAAGCCCAGCGCGTCTATGCCGAAGTGACGAACGAAATCCCGGCCCGGACCGGCATGACGTACGACAATCCGCGCGTGGCCGAGGTCGCCAACTGGTATCGCGACCCGGTCAATCTCGGCGAGCTCGGCGACCATACCGAAACCGCCGTGCGGATCTTCGACCGCGCTGAATGGCCCTGATCGGCACGAGGCGGCGGAGCCTGTCTCTGCCGCCATTCCCGGTAATTCTGGCTGTCGTGGCAGCGGGAGTGGCAACACTTCCGCTGCTGGCCGTTGTCGTGCTTGCCATCACGGGCACCGGCGCGGACGGCTATCTGCAGCATCTCGCATCGACCCGCCTTCCGGACTACGCCGTCAACACGGCTCTGGTGCTCATCACCGCGGCCTCGGGGGCCGCCCTGATCGGGACCGGCCTGGGCTGGCTGATCGCGCGCACGAGCTTTCCGGGGCGGGGCGTGTTCGAATGGGCCCTGGCGCTACCCCTCGCCATGCCGGCCTATATCGCCGCCTATGGCTGGCTGGACCTCACACTCGCCGCTGGACCGCTCGGAGGCTTGCCGACGGTGCGGGGATGGTGGGGCACCGGCCTGATCTTCGCGGTCACGCTCTACCCCTACGTCTACCTGCTGACCCGGGACGCCTTCCTGCGGCAGCCGCCGCATCTGGAGGAGGCCGCGCTGGCGCTCGGCCGCTCGCACGCTTCGGCGATCCTGACCGTGGCGCTGCCCGCTGCGCGGCCGGCCATCGCCGCCGGTCTGGCCCTCGTCGCGATGGAAGCGCTCGCCGACTATGGCGCGGTCATCCATCTCGGCGCCCCGACCCTGACTGTCGGCGTGCTGCGCGCCTGGTCGGGCGCAGGATCGCTCGCCGACGCCGCGCGCCTGGCCGTCATGATTGTCGGCATCGCCCTCCTCCTGACCACACTCGAACGGGCGGGACGGTCCCGTGCGCGCTCGGCAGGGCAGCGCAACATGCCGGTCAGAACAACGCTTGGGCCGGTCGGCAGCGCGCTCGCGATACTGGCCTGTCTTTCGCCCATCGTGCTGGCGCTTGTTGCGCCTTTGGCGCGGCTTGTCTGGCATGCCTGGCACGCCGAACCGGCACGGAACATTCTGAACTCGTCGCTCAATTCGATCTCGCTCGCCGCGGCAACGGCCGGGCTCGCCGCGCTTTTCGGTCTCGCGAGCGCCTACGCGCTGCGCTCGGGCGGACGGCTCGCCTCGATACCGGTCCGCACAGCGATGCTGGGCTACGCCGCCCCGGGAGCCGTCGCGGCGGTTGGCGTTCTCGCCGTGCTTGGCGTGGTGCAGAGCGGGCTCGATCGCGCGGCGGGCGGCCTTTTCCCGATCTTGCTGACCGGAACCGTGCTGGCGCTCGTTTTCGCTTATCTGACGCGCTTCGCTGCTGCGGCAATCGGTCCCTGCGAGACCGCGCTGGCACGCATCCCGCCGTCACTCGACGAGGCATCGCGGCTCGCCGGTGCGGGACCGGTGCGCCGCTTCTGGCAGGTGCACTGGCCGCTCGCCTCCGGCGGTATTCTAGCAGCCGCGCTGATTGTCTTTGTCGAAGTCCTGAAGGAACTTCCGGCCACGATGATCCTGCGCCCCTTCAATTTCGACACCCTCGCGGTCGTGGCCCACAATTACGCGTCAGACGAACGCCTGGGGCAAAGCGCCCTGCCGGCGCTTGTGCTTGTCGCGCTCGCCCTGCCCGCCATGGCGGTCGTAGCGCGTCAGGCCGTCGCGCCCCGACGTATCGAACTGCGATGACGGCCCCGCTCCTCACCGTGCGGAATGCCCGCTTCCTGCGCGGCCAGCGCGAGATTCTTCGCGGGATCGACCTCGATCTGCCGGAAGGCGGCGTGGTCGCCCTGCTTGGCCCCTCCGGCAGTGGCAAGACCACTTTGCTACGCGCGATCGCAGGCCTCGAGCGCCTTGATGGCGGAGAAATCACGACGCCCGCCGCACAGCTTGATGGTCCAGGCGCATGGGTTCCCGCGAACCGTCGCGGCTTTGGTCTCGTCTTTCAGGACGGTGCGCTCTTCCCGCACATGACGGCGCTGAAGAATGTGGCCTTCGGCCTGACCCAACGTCCCCGCGACGCACGACGCGAAGAGGCCATGATCTGGCTCGACCGGGTCGGACTGGCGCACCGCGCGAACGCCTATCCGCACGAATTGTCCGGTGGAGAGCAGCAGCGCATCGCGCTTGCCCGCGCGCTTGCGCCCAAACCCAAGCTTGTGCTTCTCGACGAACCCTTCTCCAGCCTCGACCGGGCCCTGCGCGCGGATCTACGTCACCGCACCACGCAATTGCTCGCCGCATCGCGCATTTCGGCCCTGCTCGTCACGCATGATGCCGAGGAGGCCATGGAGATGGCCGCAACCATCGCGCTGATGCAGGACGGCCACATTCTGCAATCAGGCACGCCTGAAACGCTCTATGCCGCGCCGGGAACGCGCGCCGCCGCGCTTCTACTTGGCGCGGCGAATGTCTGGAGCGGAGCGGCGAAGGCCGGACGGATCGAAACGCCGGTCGGTACCTTCGAAGCTCCGCAATTTCAGGACGGGGAAACCGCCCACCTGATCGTTCGTCCGGAAAACTTGCAGGTCGAGGACGATGGCCCCTTCACCACGGTCAGGCGGACCTTCCGCAGCGGCTTGGTGGATCTGGTCGCCATCGCGCCCGATGGCAGCGAATGGCGCGCGAGCGTATCTCCGGCCCGGCTTCAGGAAAGCGAAAGGGCCGGCCTTTCGGCCAGCCCTTCGGAAGTCGTGATCGTCAGGGACTGACGGTCAGGCGGCCTCCTTCACCCGCGCCTCTTCGATCCGGGCGCGCGCCATCTCGTCCGCGATGACGTTCGACGGACGGCCTTCGGATTCGGCACGGTCGAGAATCTCGCCCAGCGTCTTTTCCAGACCGTCGAGCTTGCCCTGAACCCACGCCGGATCGAAATCGCCCTGGATCTCGCCCATCACGTTGATGATGCCGCCGGCATTGATGACGTAATCCGGCGCATAAAGGATGCCGCGCTGTTGCAGCTGGCCGCCCATGTCGCGCGTCGCGAGCTGGTTGTTGGCCGCACCGGCAACGATCTTCACCTTCAGGCGGTCGATCGTTTCCGGATTGATGATCGCGCCCAGCGCGCACGGGGCAAACACGTCGACGTCCTGATCGTAGATCGCGTCCTTGTCGACGACCGTCGCGCCGTACTTTTCCGCGACTTCCTTCAGCACCGCCTCGTTGATGTCGGTGATGACCAGTTCGGCACCGGCCTTTGCCAGATGGCCGATCAGGTACTGGCCAACATGGCCGCAAGCGCCCTGGACGGCGACGCGAACGCCGTTGAGATCGCTCATGCCCGCCCGCTTCACGCAGGCGCGGATGCCGCGGAACACGCCTTCGGCGGTCACCGGCGAGGGGTCGCCCGAAGCGGCCTTGCCTTCCGGCAGGCCGGTCACCCACTTCGTTTCCTTGCGGACGGTCAGCATGTCAGCCGGGCTGACGCCGACATCCTCGGCGGTGATGTAGTTGCCGTTGAGAGCCTCGATCGCACGGCCGAAGGCCAGGAAGAGTTCCTCGCGGTTGAAATCGCCGTCCGGCTTCATGATCACGCTCTTGCCGCCACCGATCGGCAGGTCGGCCATCACGTTCTTGTAGCTCATGCCCTGCGACAGGCGCAGCACGTCGTTGAGCGCCGCAGCCGAGTCCTCATAGCGCCACATGCGGCAACCACCCACGGCCGGGCCGCGCACGGTGGAGTGCACGCCGATGATGGCCTTCAGGCCGGTCTTCTCGTCGGTGGCGAAGAGGACCTTCTCGTGATTGTCGAAGGACGGGTGTTCAAAAACGCTCATGTGGCGATCCTTGGATGGGACGCGGGAGGAGCCTTCCGCCGGACCGGCGGTCGGCAATTGCGGCGCGGGGATAGCCGCTGAAAACCGTTTGCACAAGAACGCGGCGCTCAGGATTGGAGCAGTTTTTTCATGCGGCGGCGCAGCATTGAAAGTACCTCGGTTTCGAACCAGGGATGCTTTTTCAGCCACGTATTGTTGCGCCATGACGGGTGCGGCAGGGGAATGAAGTCGGGCGTGTATTCTCCCCAGTTCCGCACCGTCTCGGTCAGAGTCGATTTCGCCCGTTTCCCGAGATGGAATTGCTGCGCATGCCGGCCGACCAGAAGCGTCAGTTCGACACCGTCAAGCTGTTCGTCGAGTTCGCCTTGCCAGAGGGGCGCGCACCGCCTGTCAGGCGGCTTGTCACCCCCTTTGGCGTCGAGGCCGGGAAAGCAGAAACCCATCGGCGTGATCGCGATCCGGCGCTCGTCGTAGAATGTCTCGGCGTCGATGCCGAGCCAGTCGCGGAGCCGGTCGCCCGAGGGATCGGTGAACGGCATACCGGAGGCATGAACCCGCGTGCCCGGCGCCTGGCCGACGATCCGCACCTTCGCACTTGCAGCACCACGCACGACCGGGCGCGGTTCGAGCCGGTCGGCGCATATCCGGCATGCGCGAATGCGGGCAAGGAGGTCTTCGAGCGAGTCGGGCTTTTCCGTCATTCGTCCGCGGGCGGCGCGGCCAGCCGGTAGACGCCGCGGAAGTCGTCCGGATCGACGGGCTTGCCCTTGCGCAGGATCACGATGCGGCCCGCCCGCGCCAGACCGACCGACGCGGCGCGCACCGCGCGCATATGCCGGTTCCAGTTGTCCGGTTCGATGTCCTTGGCGACTTCGGACGGGCAGATCGACTTGCTCGGACCGCGCTTTTCGGTCAGGCGAAGGATGGAGGCTTCGATGGTTTCGGGGCTCATGCTACCCGTCTAGCGCGGGAGAGGACGAATGCGAAGAGATCATCGCCCCTATTGGATGCATCAGGCTTGGGAACGCTACGAGAATGCGTGGGCGCGGCATTTCCTGCATCCGCATTTCGAGCGCATCGGCCCGGCCGCAAAGATCGTGCGGCCCTGGCATGTCGAAGTCTTCGGTCCGAACATTTCGGTCGGGACGTCTTTGCACGTCATCGCGTCGAAGGATTCGGTCGTCCGCTTCACCGTCTGGGCTCCGCATGATCGCGACGCCGCGATCAAAATCGGTGACGCGTGTCTCTTCTCCGGCGGGACGCGCATCCTTGCTGCCAAACGCGTCACGATTGGTCACGCCTGCATGTTCGCCGCGAACGCGACGGTTACCGATTGCGACTGGCATGGCCTTTACGACCGGATCGACCCGGCGCCCGAAGGCCGCCCGGTCACGATCGGCGACAATGTCTGGATCGGTGACGGGGCGTTTGTCGGCAAGGGCGTCAAGATCGGCGATCATGCGGTGATCGGAGCGCGCGCCGTGGTTACGAAGGATGTGCCAGCCTATGCCGTCGTGGCCGGTTCGCCCGCGAAGGTCGTGAAGATGCTCGATCCTGAAACGCCCATGCGCACCCGCCTCGACCAGCTGGGCGAGGTCCGCAACATCACCCGTTTCATGGACAGCGCTTATCGTGACGCGCTACGCGGCAACTCGACCTTCGGCTGGCTGCGCTCGCGATTCTTCCCGCAGCGCGGAGACTGAAGCGATGTGGAGCCCTTGCATCCAGGTCTGCTTCGTCGACCCCGAACGCCAGATTTGCGTCGGTTGTTTCCGTACCATGGAAGAACTGGCGCGCTGGACGCGCTATAGCGATGATGAACGCGCGGCGATCGGCGAAGCCTTGCCGGCAAGGCGCGATGCCTATCGGGCGGCAAAGGAGAGGAAATGATGCGATCCTATCTGCTGATCGCGGCGGCCGGCGCCCTCACCGCCCTGATCGTCATCATTCTGGTCCCGGCAAGCCGGGACATCCTGCCCGGACACGTTCCACCGGAACGCGCCTTCTACCTCGTCTTGCTACTGGCCTTCCTGCTGACCGCCAATCTGGACATCATCCGGCGCAATATCGGCCAGACGATCGGATACATCGCAATCTGGGTGGCCCTGATCGGCGCAGGTGCTTTCGTGCTGCACCTGTTCGGCGTCTAGCCGCCCACCCACGCTTCCCGGATCAGCGATATTGCGGTCACCGTCAGACCGATTGCGAAAAGCCGTTTCAGCGTCGCCGCCGGCAGTTTGTGTGCCAGGGATGCGCCGACCGGCGCGAGGAAGAAGGCCGAAGCCGCCAGGATGGCGAAACCCAGCATGTTCACATAGCCGAGCGACAGCGGCGGACGCCCCGCCTCGTTCCAGCCCCACAGGATGAAGCCAAGCGCCCCCGGCACGCCAATCGCGACGCCGAAACCGGCGGCCGTACCGACGGCCTTGTGGATCGACCGGCCGCACAGCGTCATCATCGTGACGCCGAACACACCCCCGCCAATCCCCATCAGTGACGACAGAAGCCCGATCAGCCCGCCCAGCCCCGCGCGCGCAGGCCCGGTCGGCAGATCGTCTGCCAGCTTCCAGTCCGGCCGCCCGAAGAAGAATTGCGCCGATAGCAAAAGGGCCGTCACGCCGAACAGCGCGGTCAACGCCCGGCCGGGCACGATATCGGCGACAAAACCGCCAATCAGCGCTCCGGCCACGATCCACGGGATGAAGGTGCGCAGCACCTGACCGTCCACCGCACCGCGCTTGGCATGGGAGGTCACGGATCTGAGCGAGGTCGCGACGATCACGGCAAGCGAGGTTCCGACCGCGACCTGCATGCGAGGTCCGTCGTCATAGCCGAGAAGACCGAAGGCGAAGTAGAGCGCCGGGACCATCACGACGCCGCCGCCAATCCCGAACAGGCCGGCGATCAAGCCGGCAAACGCGCCTGTCGCCGCCAGACCGGCGGCCAGCCACAGAAGTTCCGGCGTGAGGCTCACGCGGCTTCCTGCCCGCGATCGACGGCGCCCAGCGCTTCATCAATGACCTCGAGCCCCGCACCGTCGCGGTTCGCCTTTTCAGACAGGATGCGCCGCCATTGCCGCGCACCCGGCTCGCCGTGGAACAAGCCCAGCATGTGGCGGGTGATGGCGTGCAGACGCGTACCCTCACCCAGCGCGCGTTCGATATAGGGCCGGTAAGCCTCGACAACTTCGATGCGGTTGGTCACCGGATCGCTCTCGCCGAAGAAACGGCTGTCGACCTCCGACAGAACGAAGGGCGTATGATAGGCGGCCCGGCCGAGCATGACGCCATCGAGCCCCGTCATCTCCGCGAGCGCGTGATCGAGGTCCGCCAGCCCGCCATTGAGAATGATTTCGAGTTCGGGATGCGCGATCTTCAGCTGCCGCACGAGCGGGTAGTCCAGCGGGGGAATGTCGCGGTTTTCCTTCGGGCTCAGTCCTTTGAGCCAGGCTTTGCGAGCATGGACGGTGAAGCTGCGGCACCCGGCAGCGGCAACCGTCTCCACGAAGCCGAACAGACTCTCTTCCGGCTCCTGGTCATCGACACCAATCCGGCATTTGACCGTGACCGGCACGTCGACCGCAGCCAGCATCGCTCCGACGCAGTCGGCAACCAGCTTCGGCTCGAGCATCAGGCAAGCGCCGAACCGTCCGGACTGAACCCGGTCCGAAGGGCAACCGACATTGAGATTGATCTCGGCATAGCCCATCGCCGCGCCGATCTTCGCCGCCTCTGCGAGCTCCGCCGGATCGGAACCGCCAAGCTGCAGCGCGACCGGCTGCTCCGCCGGGTCGAAACGCAACAGGCGCGCATGATCGCCGCGCACCACCGCCGGTGCGGTCGCCATCTCGGTATAGAGCAAGCCCCGCCGCGTCAGGACGCGGTGAAACGCCCGGCAATGCCGGTCGGTCCAGTCCATCATCGGCGCGACGGAAAATCTGCGGTCGAGGTCGGTCATCGCCGCCTCTTTAGCGCCTCGTCGATCCGAATGCGACTGCCCGCGCCGCGCCGCCGCATTGACGCGCCGCCCTTCGCCCGGTTGCATGGTGACAAGGGGGAGGCATCATGAATCCAGGCGGGATAGATTTTCGCCAACGTGCCGCAGAGGCCGGAGCCGCGCTCAACAGCGGCGACGCTGCAGGCGCACTGGCCGGGTTTCGCGCCATCCTTTCCGCAGGCGGTGAAGACGCCAGCATCTGGTATGGCGTCGCCCTCGCAGCCACCGCGCTCGACGACCGCACGGCGCGGATCGAAGCCATTGCCAGGGGCCTCGAACTCGAGCCGCATAATCCGCGGCTTCTGATCCTCAAGGCCGACGACTATGCGCTCGCCGGAAACGACCGTGCCGCCGCCGCGCACTACAACGTCGTGCTGCGGATGATCCCGGACGGGGCGCAGCTTCCCCCGGACCTTGAGAAAGCCGTCGCCCGCGCACGCCTGAAATGCAGCCAGTATGCCAGCGAGTACGCCGACAAGCTGACCGATCGGCTCGCCGCGAAAGGCGTCACATTCGGTGAGGAGAGCGACCGTTTCTCCCGGTCGTTCGACGTCCTGACCGGCAAGCGGCAGATCTATTACCAGGAACCGAAAGTCTATAATTTCCCGGAACTTCCGCAGATCCAGTTCTACGATCGGTCGCTTTTTCCCTGGATGGACCGGGTCGAAGCCGCCACCGACGATATCAGGGCGGAACTGATCGAGGTTCTGCGCGATGACGCCGCCTTCACCCCCTATATCGAGGGCCGGAAGGACCGGCCGGAAAACGACGTCCACAAGCTTCTGAACAACCCGGCCTGGAGCGCCTTCTATCTCTGGAAGAATGGCCGGCCGATCGAGGAGAATGTTGCCCGCTGCCCGAAGACGATGGCGGCCCTTGCCGACGCGCCGATCCCGCGGATCCGGCATCGCTCGCCGTCAATCCTCTTCTCGCTGATGAAACCGGGCATGCACATCCCGCCGCATAGCGGTCTGGTAAATACGCGGCTGATCTGCCACCTGCCGGTCATCCTGCCGGAGGGGTGCGAGTTCCGGGTCGGCAACGAGGTGCGAAAATGGGAGATGGGCAAGGCCTGGGCGTTCGACGACACGATCAACCACGAGGCGTGGAACCGGTCGAACGAGACAAGGGTCATCCTGCTCTGGGAAATCTGGCGACCGGAACTGACCCGGCGCGAGCGCGAACAGGTTACCGCCTTGTTCGAGGCGCTTGAGGACGAGGACGGCAAGCGGCCCGACTGGGATATCTGAGGCAATTGGCTCACGGCTTTACGCCGTCCTAACCCCCGGCCTGCTATCCTCCGGCCTGATACGGGGAGTGAGACATGGCGAAAGCAGTCTTTCACAAGCACCAGCGGGTCTTCGTACGCCCGGTTGGCACGTGGGCACTGATCGAACAGGTCAAGCCGCAATGGGTGAAGGATGTCGAGGAACCGGTCCGCATTCACTACGATTGCGGTCTCGGCCGGGACTTCACTGCCGCGGATCTTGCCGCCGAGCAGGTCGAGGAGCACTCACCCGACGGATGGCGCGTCCTGCGTGCGAAGAACAAGTGGCAGACCGAAGCCGAATGCGCGCATCATCCCTTCCCCGGAACCTATCCGGTCGTCGTGACGGACGAGCAGAATTGGGGCGGCTGGCGCGTCCCGGGTGCGGAATACGACCGCGATCCGAACAAGATCGAGTTCCAGGCACGCCTGATCGAACAGGCTCCGGCGCTTCTGACCCTGGCGGAATACTGGGCCGACCTGCCCTCGACCAATCCGGATCTGCCGCAGGACCTGCTCGGCTTCTGCCGCCATGCCCGCGATATCGTCATGGCGATCCGGGCCACCACCGAAGAGCCGATGGTGCTCGATCGCAGGGAAAGTCCGGCCGCTTAATCGGCCTCTAACCATTCCTGTTTAAAGTCCCCCGCGTCTTGCCTGAACCTTCGTGAGCGACCGAACATGGCCGATCTGCGACCACTCCGCTTCCTCGTCGTCGACGACAATCCGCACATGCTGAAGATCGTGCGCACGATCCTCAATGCGTTCAGCGTGACGAACATCTACGAAGCGTCGAGCGCCCTTGAAGCGCTCGAAGTCGCACGCAACGAAGCGATCGACATCATCATCACCGACTACCAGATGGACGGCATGAACGGCGTCGAGCTGATCAAGTCGCTGCGTGACCAGAACAAGGTCGCCAACCCGCTGGTGCCGATCATCATGCTCTCGGCCTATTCCGAGAAATCGCGTGTCTTCGAGGCACGCGATGCCGGTACGACCGAGTTCTGCTGCAAGCCTGTCACGGCGAAGGATCTGTTCGCGAAGATTTCGATGGTCATCGATCGTCCGCGTCCGTTTGTCCGTACGAAAGTCTATTTCGGACCGGATCGGCGGCGCCATGATCCGTCGAAATACCGCGGCCCTCAACGCCGTTCCGACGACGAAGCCAAACCGAACGTCGCCTAGGCGCGCAAAGGGTGACAGACACGCCTCCGTCACCGTAACTTTACACACATGATTCGAGGGGATGACGCGGCCCGCTCCCGGGGGCGGAAATCACCCGTGCCCGGCAAACGCCGGAAGCGCGCGGATGGTGCCTCTGCGGCTGTCGGCAATGGTAGCGTTGCCTGGATCGTCGTTTCGGTCTTCGTCTTCATCGTGATGTTCGCCGCTGTGATCGGCTACAAGCTGTTCCAGGAACGCAGCGCCATGCTGGCCGAATCCGGCCAGTCTTATGCGCGGGAAGCTGCCTTCATCGCCGAACGTACATCCTCCCGCCTCGCCGGGATCGACGGCAGTCTCGACTCCGCGGTGATGGCGATCTCCGCGCTTCCCAGCGAAACCGTTTCCGCCCAGGGCGGCGAATTCATCTCTTCACTGGCGCGCATGCCCGGCGTGCTCGATGCCGCGCTTCTGACAGCCGACACCCAGATCTTGTCCAACGGCGCCGACAGCGCCGCTCTTCGTCTCGCGGCGGACGCGGCCCTGACGGACGAAAGCGGGACGGCGATCGACGCGGCGGCGCGGTCGATCTCGATGGCGCACCCGGTCGCTCTGGCTGACGGCAGTGTCGGTGCCATTGTCTTGCGGCTCGACCCCTTCGCCCTGCTTCCGGACTGGAATGATGGCCGTGTCACCATTCTCGCCGACCCGGAAGGACGGCCGCTGTCGATCCGGCCAATGCCGCAGGCGGGCGTCTTCACCGAGAGCCTGTTCGACCGGTTTGATCTGTCCCCGGAGCAGGCGGACCGTCTGCGCGAAGGCGGCGGTGCCGTGAACGGCATTCCGCTTGGCCAGGGCGAGGTCACCTTCGCATCCGCCACACTGCCCGGCTCGGATATGCGCGTCGTGCTGATCGGTCCGATGCGGATGGATGCCAGCGCCTGGATGCGCACCCAGATCCTCTACGCCTTGCTCTTCGTCGCACCGGTGATTTTCGCCGTGGGCCTCGGCGCGGCGCTGTCGATGCAGATGAGCAATCTGCGCGCTGCCCGGGCCGCGCTCGGCGACAGCGAACGGCGCTTCCGGGTCGCCATTGAAGGTGCACGCTGCGGTGTGTGGGACTGGAACCGCAAGACCGACAATGTCTACGTCACGGACTCGATGGCGCGGATTCTCGGCCGCGAGGAAGGCGAGGTCATGTCGAGCGCGGACTTCCTCGCCCTGTTCTCGAAACGCGATCGTGAGCGTCTGTCCGCCGCCATCCGCGGATCGGCGCGCGCCGGCGAGATCGATGTCGAGCTTCAGGCCTCCAATTTGCCGATCTGGATCCATCTGCGCGGACGCCTGTGGAACACGGGCGACGCCGTAGCGACTGACCGGATCGTCGGCGTGGCGATCGACGTCACGGAACGCAAGGGTGCACAGGCCCGTGTCGCGGCCGCCGAAAACCGCCTTCGCGCCGCGCTCGAGTCGATGACGGAGAGCTTCGTCCTTTGGGATTCCCGCCAGCGCCTCGTGCTCTGGAACCGCAAGTTCCGCGATTTCTTCGACTTCACCGACAGCGGACTCCGGCCCGGCCTCCCCTACGGCGATGTCGAGACGGAGGCGGCGCGCGCGATTGCCGCGGTCCACGGCGCGGAGAATGGCGGCGAAACCTATGAGATCGAACTGCGCGATGGCCGCTGGCTGCACTATTCCGAGCGCACCACGGCCGATGGCGGCCTGGTCTCCGTGGGCGCGGACATCACCGATCTCAAGCGCCAGGAAAACCAGCTGAAAGAGTCCGAATCCGCCCTGCGCCGTACGGTCGAGGACGTGAAGCGGAACGAGCGCCGGATCGCGGAACTCGCGAAGAAATACGAGGAAGAGAAGATCCGTGCCGAGGAAGCCAACCGTTCGAAGAGCGAATTCCTCGCGAATATGAGCCATGAGCTGCGCACGCCGCTCAATGCCATCAACGGGTTCTCTGAAATCATGCTGCGCGAGATGTTCGGCCCGCTCGGCGACGCCCGCTATGCCGACTACGTCAACGACATCCACACGTCGGGCGAACACCTGCTGGCGCTGATCAACGACATTCTCGACATGTCGAAGATCGAAGCGGGCAAGATGCAGCTCCAGACCGAACCGGTTCGCCCGCGCGATATCATCGAACAATGCGTCCGCCTGATCCGGGGCCGTGCCGAGGAGAAGAATATCCGCGTCGTCGCCGACATGATCGACGGGCCGGATATCGAAGCCGACCCGCGCGCCCTCAAACAGGTGATCCTGAACCTCGCCTCGAACGCCGTGAAATTCACGCCCGAAGGCGGCCGGATCACGATCCGCACCTTCACGGTCGAGAAGTCCGTGGCGATCCAGGTCTCCGATACCGGCATCGGCATCGCCCAGGACGACATTCCCCGCCTCGCCCGCCCGTTCGAACAGATCGAGAGTCAGCATTCCAAGAGCCATCAGGGCTCCGGTCTCGGCCTCGCCCTCTCCAAGTCCCTCGTCGAGATGCATGGCGGCAAGCTGGCGATCGAATCCAAGCTGGGGGAAGGCACGACCGTGACCTTCACCATGCCGCTGGCCGCGGATATCTCGGAGTTCGAAGCCGACCCGGCTGAAGACGCTGAAGTCGCAGACAGATTCACCCTGTCGGACGACGCCGCCTGATCCCGATGAACTGAGCTAGCCGTCGTGCGGCGGAGGCCCGTCACCGGGACGATGATGTCTCGGCGGCCCGCGGCGGCCCCGGTCGCCGCGCATTCCCGCCTCCAGCGCCTGCATGCGCTCTTCGGGGGGCAGGTCGGCGATGATCTCGATGATGGCGCGTTCGATCTCGCTCTCCATATCGCCGCGAGCCTCCCGCAAGTCCTGCATGGCCGCCCGCACGGCCTCGGCATCGAACGGCTCCCGGCGCAGCGCGGCCTCGACCGCGTCCTGCGAATCGCGCACTTCGCGCAGCCGCGCCATCACGTCGTCGCGGCTTTCGCGCAAACCGTCGGCTGCCGCTTCGCGTTCCTCCGGCGGCAAGGCCGCGAGGAAACCCCGAACGCTGAACCCGTCGCCGCGCACACCAGCCGGCGGGCGGTGCTCGTGACCGCGATCGAAACGCGGACCATCCGACACATTGTGCAGCGTCAGCCCCAGCATCGCGCCATTGGCCAGCACCGATATCAGGAGAGCGACCACCCAGGGTGTGGCGCGGTTCATGCTCCGCCCTCCCAGTCGAACTGAACGTCGCTGTCGAGCCCGTCGAATGCGATCTCGTAATAGGCTTCGTCATCGCTAACGGGCACCAGCGCGCCAGAGGCAAATCCCCCGCCCAGCCCGACCACCAGCGCCAGCGCGGCGGCTGCCGCCACGCGTCTCCAGTCGCCAAAGAATTCCGGCTGCGGCATTGCGCGAAGCAAGCGCGCGGTGAGCATGTCGCTCGGTGACGCCGTAATGGCGGCTGGCGCAATCAGGGCATCCAGCTCGGCGGCCCTGTCGTGAGCCACCTTCGCCCTTCCATCGGTGCGCAGGAAGCTCTCCGCGGCAGCGCGTTCGCCTTCGGGCCAACGCGCCGGATCGGCGCCGTGAGCTTCCAGAATGGCTTTGAAACGATCGATATCCATCATCGCATTCCCTCGCTGGCCGGAATGTCATCCCCGAATCCGGCCAATAGCTCGTCTTCCTGTCCTGTCAGGATCGCGCGCAGCTTCCGCCGGCCGCGCGCGAGGAGGGATTCAAGCGCCTCCACGCTGATTTCCATGGCCTCGGCCGCATCGATATTGGTCATTTCCTGAAAGTGACACAATTCGAGCGCCAGGCGCTGCCGGTCGGGCAGGCTGGCCACCGCTGTGTGAACCTGGCGTGCCGCATCGCCGAGCGAGAGTGCGGCTTCCGGTCCGGGCGTATCATCGGCCCGTTCGGGGAGCGTATCGGTCAGACTCTCCCGCCGCCGGCGCAGCCGGTCGTAGCAGAGATTGATTGCGATACGGCTCATCCACGTTTCCACCTTCGCCTCACCGCTGCGCCACCGCGAAGCGGCCTTCCACACCCGGATGAACGTCTCCTGTGCGATATCCTCGGCCTCGACCGGATCGGACAACAGACGTTGGGCAATCGCAAGAAGCCGCGGGAGACGCCGCGCCATCAGCTGACGGGCGGCGTCCCGATCGCCGCGCCCGACCGCCACAAGGAGAGGCAGATCGGGATCGGACAGGGCAGCGGAGGGGTCAGGCAAACCGCCTGCCGGCTTCGACATGCTGTACGAAGTCCTCCGCCGCGAATGCCCAAGTCTGGCATGCTGCCTCTAGTCGCGCCACCAGAAGACACGGTCTTCCCGGCGCTCGCGGCCGCGTTCCATCGCCGCATCGAGCTCGTCCGGCGTCACCGACCCATCGGAGTTCGCGTCGAGGCGTTCGAAGCCCGGCGCGCCACGCGACATGAATTCCTCGCGGGTCACCTGCCCGTCCCCATTGGCGTCCATGCGGGCATGACCGCCGTCCGGACCACCGCGGCCGTGACGGCCCCAGCGGCCACGGCGGCCTTCGTCGCCGGAAGCCTGTTCGTCGCGCAGTGCCGCGAGACGCTGGTGCATCGGGGACCGGTCGGCAGACGACAGAACGCCATCGCCATTGCGGTCCATCCAGGCGAACATTTCCGCCTGCAGTTGGTCGACTTCGGCGCGCGTGATCGTGTTGTCGCCATTGGCATCGGCAGCGCGCAACATCATCAGCCCGTGCATGCCATGACCGCCGCCATGATGACCGCGCATTCCGCCGCGGTGCTGGGCATCGGCGACGGCCGTCAGGCTCATCGCCAGACCGGCTGCGCCGGCGATTACGAGAAGGGACTTTTTCATGGTGAGGAATCTCCTGTTTCACCCTCGCTGATCTTTCAACGCAGGAGGCAGGGGATTTCCGTCGCGCCTAGTTCAGTGGTCCCAGCAAAGTTTCGAACCGGGTTCGAACATCGGTGGAAAGCGCTTCAAGGCGGGCGTTCAGTTCGGAGACTGAGCTCATCCCGGCGGCACCGGCCAGACGGGCAGCAAAGCCTTTCGCGGCCAATGTGGGGTCGAAGCCGGACCCGTGTGCGGTGCGGACCAGCTGGAGAAGGTCGAGATAGAGCCGGGCCGCCCCGCTCAGCACTTCGGCGTCCTCATCCGAAAGCGCACCGTCGCGGTGGAGCGCATCGAGCGCTGCGACGGTCGAGGTCGCGCGCGGCCCCTTCCCCTTGGCAAGTTGCAGGAGCTGCAGCGTCTGGGCGAGGAATTCGATGTCGACCAGCCCGCCGGGCTTGCGCTTCAGATCCCACAAACCCCGGCCCGGCTTTTCCTGCTGCAGGCGCGCGCGCATCGCGACGGCATCCTCGATGATGACGTCCGGATTTCGCGGTTGCGACAGCGCGCCCTCAATCCCTTCCTCCACCTGCTGCGAGAGGTCCGGATCGCCGCATACGACCCGCGCCCGGGTCAGGGCCATGCGCTCCCAGGTCCAGGCCTCGCTGGCATAATAGGCGAGGAAGCTGGGCAGCGAGACCGCCACGGGGCCCGCCTTGCCGGACGGCCGGAGCTGAAGGTCGACTTCGAACAGCTCGCCTTCCTCGGTCGGCGCGGACACCGCACTGACAAAACGCTGCGTGAAGCGCGTGAACCAGGTCTCGGCCCCGTCTCCGTGGGCCTCGTAGACAAGCATCAGGTCGAGATCGCTGTCGGACGCCAATTCGCGACCGCCTAGCTTGCCGAGCCCCAGGATCGCATAGCGGCCCGGCATAGGGCCGTGCTTTTCTTCCATCCGCGCGTGCGCGGCATGAGCCATGGACTCGATCGCGGCTTCGGCCAGTTCCGCATAGGCCGCCCCCGCCGCGCCGGCATCGGCCCGGCCGACCAGGATTTGTGCCCCGATCCGGAACCGTTCTTCGCGCGCCAGCCGCCGCGCCCGGTTCATCGCGTCTTCGAGGTCATCGGAAGCCGCCATCTGGTCGAGGAAACGTGTCCTCAGATCGTCGGGGGGATCCTGCGACAGCGGGCGCGAGAAGCGCGCATCCAGCATCACGTCCAGAATAACCGGGCGCTGCGCCAGCGTCCGCGCGATCCGCGGTGCCAGACCAAGGATGGCGACAAGTTCGCGCGCCAGTTCCGGTTCACTGCGCAGGAGCGACAGGGGTTGAACCCCCATCGGCAGATTCTCGTAAAAGGCCGCGAAACGCGAAAATGCCGCGTCGGGCTCGCCGGTCTCGGCCATCGCGTCCAGCAGGCGCGGCGCCAGCGTCGTCAGCAATTCCCGGGCGCGCTGCGTCTTCGTGGCCCGTGTCCGTCCGCCGAGCCAGGAATTGATCTTCGTCCAGACCGATCCCGGTTCGGAAAAGCCGAGCCGCGTCAGCGTCTCCAGCGTATCGGGCGTCGGCTCGACGCCCGAGAAGACCAGGCTTCCCGATCTCGAGGCAAGCGTCTCGTCGAGCGCGAATTGCTCGGAAAAAGCGGAGTGAACGGCGGTCAGCCGCGAGCGGACCGCATCGTCAAACTCGGAAAGGTCCGGAAAGCCGCACAGCAATCCGACCCGCCAGCGCAAATCGTCGGCTTCGGGCAGGATCTGCGTGGCTTCGTCCTCCAGCATCTGGATGCGATGCTCGGCCGACCGGAAGAAGCCATAGGCCTCGATCAGCGTGGCGGCCCGGTCGGACGGAACCTTGTCCATCGCCGACAGGCGTTCGAGCGCCTTGACCGGGCTCCGGGTGCGAAGCGACGGCTCCCGCCCGCCGAAGACAAGCTGCGGGACCTGGGCGAAGAATTCGATCTCCCGAATGCCGCCGCGGCCAAGTTTGAGGTGGTGACCCGGCGCGCGAACCTGCGCGCGGTCGCCGACCGACTGGATCTGCCTGGCGAGCGCACGGATATCGTCGACGGCGGCATAGTCCAGCGACCGACGCCAGATGAAGGGCGACATCGCCTTCAGGAAGGCCGCACCGGCTTGCGTGTCGCCCGCGCAGACCCGGGCCTTGATATAGGCCGCGCGCTCCCAGTTCTGGCCGATGGATTCGTAATAGCGCAGCGCCGCGTCACACGACATCGCTGTCGGCGTGGCCGACGGGTCGGGCCGAAGCCGCAGGTCGGTGCGGAAAACATAACCGTCCGGCGATTGCTCCTGCAGCAGGCGGACAAGCGCCTGAACGAGCCGCGGCAGGTCGCGTTCGAGATCGCGCCCCTCCGCCAGCGCGACCTGATCCGGCTCGAAATAGATCGCCAGATCGATATCGCTCGAATAGTTGAGCTCTTCCGCGCCCATCTTCCCCAGCGCCAGGATGAACAGGCCCGGCAAGGGATTGTCCGGATCGCCCGGAGGAAGAAACCGTCCCTTCTCGACGCCTTCGCGCACCAGCCCGTGAAGCCCGGAAGCGACGCAGGCGTCGGCGAAACGGGACAGACGCGAGGTCGCTTCGTCGAGCGCCCAGATGCCGGCGAGATCGCACAGCGCCGTGAGGAGGTGCATGTCCGCCTTCGCCTGCCGAAGGCTGCGTCCCAGCGCGGCAATATCCTCCGCTTCAGCACCTGCGGACCGGACGGAGGCGAGGATGTCCGCAAACACCGTGTCCGGCGATTGCGTGAGGATGCGTGCCGCCTCGTTCGTGCGGCGGGTCGCGATCCGGCCCAGATAGGGCGCGGCGGAGAAGACGGTCGTCAGGAAACCGCAATCCGCATCGCTCATGGTCACGCCAGACGCGGAAATGCGTTCCACCACCTCGGCGCCGCGCGGATCACTGAATTCGGGCAGGTCGTTTGTGCGTTGGGAAAGGAGCGTGCCGGTGTCAGCCATGGGCCGAAACTGGCGTGCTGCGGGCCTCGTGAAAAGCCCCGTCCGTTACTTGGGCGCCGGAAAAACCAGCGCGGCGCGAAGACCCGGACCGTGCGGGCCGGTGCCGGGGCCGTCGTCGAGCTCCAGCCGCGCGCCGTGATACTCTGCGATCGCCTTGACGAGGCTGAGGCCGAGGCCGGACCCCGGTTTCGACCGCGAATTGTCGAGCCGCACGAAGCGCTGGATCACGCGGAGGCGATCGGCGCCGGGGATGCCCGGCCCGGTATCGGTCACGGAGAACTCCACTTCGCCATTCGCCCGGCAGCGGAGGCGCAGCGCGACCGCCCCGCCTTCGGGCGTATATTTCACCGCATTGTCGAGCAGGTTCGCGATGGCCTGTGACACCAGATCACGCTCCCCGGCGATCCGGCAGCCTTCGGCAATTTCGGCGGAGAAGCTGATCCCGGCGTCTTCGCACACAGGGTCGTAAAGCTCGGCGAGATCCTCCGCGATCGCATGCGGATCGATGGGTTCGAGCACTTGCCGGCGGTCGCCGGATTCCAGGCGCGAAATCGACAGGATGGCGTTGAATACGCGCAGGAGTTCATCAGCGTCGGAAATCGCCTGCGCGACGGTGGCTTCGCGGTCGGTGCTCTCGTCGCGCAGCGCCTCGTCGAGCCGGTTTCGCATCCGCGTCAGTGGCGAGCGTAGATCGTGCGCGATGGAGTCGCCGACATTCTTCATGCGGTGCATCAGCTCTTCGATACGGTCGAGCATGCCGTTGAAATTCGCCGACAGCTCGTCGAGTTCGTCACCGGTCATGGTACGTGGCGTGCGCTGTTTCAGGTCACCGGCGCGAACCTGGCGCGCGACATTGTTGATCGCGTCGAGGCGGCGCGCGAAACGGCGGCTGATAAAGATGCCCGACGCCATGCCGAGCGCCAGCGCCAGCGCGGAAGCCGCCAGAACGGCGCGCAAGAGCCCGCCGACCAGCCGCTCCTCGTCCTCGACGTCGAGGCCGACGAAAACCGCATATCCGCCGGGCAAGGGCGCGAGACGGCCACGCGCGAGGCGTTCGTCCTTCTCGCTCTCCTCCTCGCCCGCCGGCGGGCGGCGATAGGAGAATTGCAGACGGCCTTCCTCGTCGGCTTCCTCGTCAGGCAGGCCGGAGAGATTGCCGGACACGCGCCGGCCGGTCGGGTGGACGAGGAGGTAGAGAAAGTCGCTGCCGCCGACGCTGCGCTGCAGGATATAGCGGTTCACCGCGTCGATCCCGCCATTTCGCACGCGGTTCTCGATCACCGCGATTTCCTCTTCCACTGTCGCGTCCGTCCGGCGCAGCGAAGCCCCCACGGACGCGAAATAGACGAAGGTCAGAATGACGAGACTCGACAGCGCCAGAAGCGCTGCCGAGAGCATCGTCACCCGGAAGGCGGTGGTGTTGAGAAAGGCCGGCAGCCGGCGGGCCATGGCGTTACGCCTGCAGGCGGTAACCCGCGCCCCTCACCGTGTGCAGGATCGGCTGGTCGAAGGGTTTGTCGATCTTCGAACGCAGGCGCGAAATGTGCACATCGATGACATTGGTCTGAGGGTCGAAATGATAGTCCCAGACCTTTTCCAGAAGCATGGTCCGCGTCACGACCTGACCGGCATGCTTCATGAGGAATTCGAGCAGGCGGAACTCCCGCGGCTGCAGGATGATTTCCTCGTCGCCTCGCACCACGGTGCGGGCCAGAAGGTCCATCTCCAGATCGCCGACCACCAGCTTGGTCTTGACCGTTTCCGGATCGCGGCGGCGGGCCAGCGCCTCGACGCGTGCCAGAAGCTCGGCGAAGGCATAGGGCTTGACCAGATAGTCGTCGCCGCCGGCCTTCAGGCCCTCGACCCGGTGATCGACTTCCCCCAGCGCCGAGAGGATCAGCGCCGGTGTGCGGTCATTCTCCGAACGCAGCGTTTCGATGACGGTCAGACCGTCCATCTTCGGCAGCATCCGGTCGACGACGAGAATGTCGTATTCGGAGGCTCGCGCCATTTCGAGGGCTTCCTCGCCGTCGGCCGCGTGGTCGACGACATGCCCGGACTCCCGGAGGCCCTTGCGGATATAGCCCGCCGCCTCGCGATCATCCTCGATGATCAGAATACGCATTCCCGTCCCCGTCCTTGGTCTTGAGTTACGGATCAGAAGCCGTCGAGCTGAAGCGCGATATAACGCTGCGTTCCACCATTCTGGACGAGCAGGAGGATGGCCGGACGCCCCTCCCCGCGTGCATCTTCCACGGCCTCGGTCAGATCGGATACCGACTGGATCGTTGCCCCGCCGGCTTCGACGATAATGTCTCCCGGGCGAAGTCCCTTCTGGGCGGCTTCACTCCGCGGCTCGACATTTTCGACCAGCAGACCGGCGACATCGCTCTCGCCGGCCGGCGAAACGGTCATGCCGAAATAGGTCTGCGGTTGTTCAGGTTCACCGACACTCGGCGTCTGATTCAGCGCCTGCTCTGACGGCCGGTCACCGAGGCGGACCCGAATCGTCTGCTCGCGGCCATCGCGCAGCACGGTGAAGCGGACTTCCTCGTTGGCACGGGCCGCACCGACGCGGCGCGTCAGGCCGTTCGCGTTTTCGACGTCATCGCCATTCATCGCGAGGATCACGTCCCCGCGGCGCAGGCCCGCAGCAGCAGCCGGTCCGCCGGACACCAGAGAGGACACGATCGCACCGGACTGAGACTCGAGGCCGACGCTGTCGGCGATGTCCTCGGTCACGTCCTGGATCTGGACGCCGAGCCAGCCGCGCGAGACGCGTCCGGTTTCGATCAGCTGGCTTACGATCTCTGAGGCGACGTCGGACGGGATCGCAAAACCGATGCCGATATTACCGCCGGTCGGCGACAGGATCTGCGAGTTCACGCCGATCACATTGCCTTCCATGTCGAAGGTCGGGCCGCCGGAATTGCCGCGATTGATCGGGGCATCGATCTGAATGAATTCATTGTAGTTCGCGAGCCGGCTTTCGCGGCCGAGCGCGGAGATGATGCCGAAAGTCGCCGTGCCGCCGAGGCCGAACGGGTTGCCGACCGCCACGACCCAGTCACCCACGCGCAGCGAGGGATCCGTGTCGAGCCGGACGAAGGGGAAGCTGCGGTCATCCGGGTTCTCGATTTCCAGCAGCGCGATATCGGTCAGCGGGTCCGCGCCCACCACGGTCGCGTTGAATTCCTCGCCATCGGACATCACGACGGTGATTTCCGTCGCGTCCTCGATGACGTGGTTGTTGGTAACGACATATCCGTCTTCGGAAATGAAGAAGCCCGAACCGAGCGACAGGCCTTCGCGCATTTGCGGCGCCGGCTGGCCGCCGAATTCGCGCTCCAGCCATTCGCGGAACTGCGGCGGAAGCTGTTCAAGGTTGGGAGCCCCCTGCATGCCGGGCATGCCCGCAACGGGAGCCTGAACGCGGACATTGATGGAAACCACCGCCGGGCTGACGCGCTCGATCAGGTCCGCGAGCGACGCGCCCTGCGGTACGGCCACGCTTTGGGTCTGCACTTCCTGCGCCATGGCGGCCGGCATGCTGCCGGTTACCGCCGCTCCGCCCGCGAAGGCGGACAGCGCGACCAGAGAAACTCCGAGAAGCTGGCGGATACGAGGTGTCGAAATCATGTGTCGATCATTCCCTGCAACTGAACTGACCCAACCTGTCGCACAATCCATGCCGCCCGCGACGTAACGCGAGCGTGGCTCGAGTCTTACGAAAACATTACATGAGGGCGCCTTGCGGCAGGATCAAGGCTCGCGGCGTGTCCGCACGACGACGGGTTCATGCAGCGTCCGGTGAACCGGACAGCGGTCGGCGATCTCCATCAGCCGGTCGAGCTGAGCGGTATCAAGGTCGCCTTCAAGGCGGATACTGCGTTCGAAGATGTCGACCTTGCTGTGCTCTTCGCCGCAATGCTCGCAATCGTCCGCATGGTCCTTGTTGTGCCTCACCGTGACCGTGACGCGGTCGAGCGGCCATCCCTTGCGATTGGCATACATGCGGATCGTCATGGACGTGCAGGCGCCCAGCGAGGCGCTCAGGAGGCCATAGGGCGTCGGCCCCGACCCCATGCCGCCATAGCTCTCCGGTTCATCGGTCAGCGTCGTCGCATCGGCGTCGACCACCCAGTTCTGGAACTTGCCCTGGCCGGTCTCCTGGACCACGACACCCTGAGGCACAGCCGAGGGGGGGTCGGGCAGCCGTTCCGCTGCCGCGTAGCGGTTGGCCCAGGCGGCGATGACGTCGGAGACGAACCGCGCATCATCCTTGCCGCTCAGAAGGTGATTGGCGTGGTCGAGACTCAGGAAGCTCTTCGGGTGTTTCGCAGCCACGAACAGGCGCGTGGCGTTATCGATGCTGACGGTTTCGTCGATGGGCGAATGCGCGATGAGAAGCGGCAGCTTCAGCGCGCTGGCGGCCTCCTCCAGCGATCGCCCCTCGATGTCGTCGAGAAACTGCTTCTTGATGCGGAAGGGGCGCCCCGCGAGGTGAACCTGCGCTTCGCCCTTGGCCTCGATTTCCGGCACCTGTTCGGTGAACTGCTTGCGGACATGATCGGCATCGGCAGGCGCATTGATCGTGACGACCGCGCGGGTCGACGCGATCCGGCGGGCCGCGGCGATCACCGCTGCTCCGCCAAGCGAATGCCCGATCAGCAATGACGGTGCTTCATGGTCGCGTTCGAGGAAGGCTGCGGCCTGGATCAGATCCTCGATGTTCGAGGAGAAGTTGGTGTTCGCGAATTCACCTTCGGAGTGGCCGAGGCCGGTGAAGTCGAAGCGCAGAACTGCAATGCCCTGGCGCGACAGCCGCTGTGAAATGCGGGTCGCGGCGAGAATGTCCTTCGAACAGGAAAAACAGTGCGCGAACAGCGCATAGGCGCGCGGAACACCGGAAGGGCGTTCGAGCCGGGCCGCCAGCGTATCGCCGAAGGCCCCTTCGAACTCGACTCGTTCCGATCGTGCCACGCCCGCCTCCTGCCGGCGTCAGCCCGCCGGTGTCTTTTTCCTCGATGCCGACACCAGCATAGCGCCTCCGCCGACCAGCAACAGGAGGGGAAGGCCCCAGAGGAGCGCCGTATGCCAGGCAAAGGGCGGGCGCATCAGCACCTCGTCGCCATAATGCGAGGCCAGAGCCGCCCGAACCTCGCTGGACCGGTCACCCGCCGCGACACGCGTACGAATGAATTCGCGCATGTCCTGCGCGAGTGCGGCATCGGAATCGGCGATCGATTGGCCCGAACACACCACGCAGTTGATTTCCTGCATGATCGCGTGCGCCTGGTCTTCCTGCGCAGGGGACAACTCGACGGACTGAAGCAGGGCCAGGGCAATCAGCAGCGCCGTCATGCCATCTCCTCCCGGCGGCGGCCGAGCGCCATCCCGGTCAGCGCCGTCAGCCCGCCCAGCGTGATCATCAGGGCCCCGAAGCCCAGCAGCCACGTCATTGGATTGAAACTCATCCGGACTTCGAAGGCGATGCTGCCGTCTTCGCGCTGCCGCGGCTCGCCAAGCACGGCATAGAGGTCACCGCTCCACGTCGTCTGGATGTCGACTTCGCGCGTATTCTGCTCCGCCGCGACATAGAAGCGGCGTTCCGGGGTCAGGACGCCCGTCCGGCGGCCATTCTCCGTGACGACGAGCTGCGCCTGGTCGGCGAGATAGTTCGACCCGTCGGCGCGGCGCAGATCGGCCAGAGCGATCGTGCGCTCGCCAATCACCATCGTCTCGCCCTCCGCCAGGGCGCGGACGACTTCGGGAGCGCCGGTCGAATCCGCTGCCGCGCCGAGCGCGATCAGTCCGACACCGGCATGCGCCAGGCCCCGTCCATAGGCTGACACTTTCGCCGGCAGGTGTGCGAGCACCCGGCTGTCGATCAGGTCGGTCACGGCACCGGCAATGGCCCAGCCGCCAAGGACTGCGCCCGCAATGGCGAGCACGCTGCCCCCCATCATCAGGACGGCAATACCGGCCGCGGCCCCGGGAATTGTCCAGACCAACGGACGCCAGCTGAATGCCGCACGCTTCATGCCGCCCGATCGCCAGGGCAGATAGGGCGCGAAGGGCAGAAGGATCAGCAGGGCCGCCATCATCGGGGTGGCGGTCCGATTGAAATAGGGCGCGCCGACCGACACGGATCGCAGCCCGAGCGCGTCGGCGATCAGCGGGTAGATCGTCCCGCACAGCACGATCCCGGCGGTGACCGCCAGGAAGAGATTGTTGATGCCGATGAAGGCTTCCCGGCTGGTCGGCTCGAACCCGTCCCCTTCGCCCAGCTTGCCGGCGCGCAGACCGAACACGGCCAGGCCACCGCCTGCGAGGACGGCCAGAATGCCGAGAATCCACATGCCGCGTTCAGGATCGAGCGCGAAGGCATGAACCGAGGTCAGGACGCCCGAGCGTACGAGGAAGGCCCCGAGCGCCGAAAGCGAGAAGGCCAGAAGCCCGAGCAGCGCCGTCCAGCCCGGGAAGGCTCCGGTCCGCTGCGTCGCGATGGCGGAGTGAATGAGCGCCGCGGCAATCAGCCAGGGCATGAAGCTGGCATTCTCGACCGGATCCCAGAACCACCAGCCGCCCCAGCCGAGCTCGTAATAGGCCCACCAGGCGCCGAGTGCGATGCCGGCGGTGAGCGCCGTCCACGCGCCGATCGCCCAGGGCCGTATCGCTGCCGCGACCAGCCGTCCGCCCCGCCCCTCGATCAGGCCTGCAAGAGCCAGGGAATAGGCCGCGGATATCCCGACATAGCCGAGATAGAGCGTGGGAGGATGCAGTGCGAGCGCCGGGTCCTGAAGGATCGGATTGAGATCTGCGCCCTGCACCGGAATGTCGGCGAACGGGATCCGGTCGAACGGGTTCGAGGTGAAGACGAGGAAGGCGAGGAAGAGAATCTGCAGCCCGCCCTGTATCGCGACCGCGCGCAGGCGCAGGCCCGGATCGGCCTTCGGACCGAAGGCCGCGAGCCCGGCCCCCACTGCCGTCATCAGCGTGCACCAGAGCAGCATCGAGCCTTCATGCCCGCCCCATGCCGCCGCGACCTTGTAGAAGAGCGGCTTGTCGACATGGCTATGCCCGGCGACGTAGGCGACCGAAAAATCCGAAACGATGAAGAGATAAATCAGGAGGCCGAAGGCGATGGCCAGCGTCGCGGTCGCCGTCTGCGCCGCGCGCGCGCTCACCTTCGCCAGACCGCTTTCGGGGGCGGTGGCGGCGCGCCACCCAGCCATCAGCTGGACCAGAGACAGGACCAGGGCAATGGCGGCAAGAAACCGGCCGATCTCCGCAATCATTCGCCGGCCTCGGCCGTGGCCTCATTGCCCTGCCAGACGCCCTGCGCGCGCAGCGCTTCGGCGACTTCGGGCGGCATGTAGGTCTCGTCATGCTTGGCCAGCACGTTCGATGCCTGGAACAGGCCGTCATGATCGAAATGCCCCTCGGCCACGATGCCCTGCCCTTCGCGGAACAGGTCGGGCAACGATCCGTCATAGCTGACGCGGATCGTCGCAACGGTGTCGGTGAGCGTGAACAGTGCGCCGCCCTGATCGGGACGCACGACGCTTCCCGCCTCGACCAGACCGCCCACACGCACCCGCTCACCAGCCGGTGGCGGTGCCGCAGCGACTTCCGACGGGCTGTAGAACAGGACGAGCGCGTCGCCGAAGGCGAGCAGCATCAGCCCCAGTGCGGCTGCGAGGATCACTCCGGCTCCGCCAACCATCCACAATCTCTGACGGCTCTTGCGCATCATTCCTCTCCGGCGTCGCTGCCGATCGCCTGACGCGCAACGGCCAGAATGGCGCTGGCACCCGCGTCATCGGCATGGGCCGCTTCAGCCTCGGTGAGCGCTTCGCGCGCTCCGCTCATATCGTCCATCATGGCGCGAACGCGGATCAGGACCAGCCAGTCCGACAGCGACCCTTCGCCGCTGCTGACCCGCTCGGTCAGACGTCCGACCATACCGGCGATCCGTTCTTGCGGCGACATCTCCGGCGCGTCCTCGACCTGCGCCGCCGCCACACTTCCTGCGTCGACATCCGGGCGCGACAGGAATTCCGCTGCCTGCCGCGCGATGATCGTCTTGTAGGGATCGCCTGGCTCCAGACGCGACAGCGTGTCTGTCCAGTATTGCGTCGCGCCAGCCCGATCACCGTCCTGATAGGCGCCCAGCCCGAGGAAGAAGCCCGCCTCCGGCAGGGCCGGATCGAGCCGGTAGGCCGCCTCGAACGCGGCCTGCGCGTCCGGCGTCACATCGCCTTCGTTGAGATTGATGACCGTCTGACCAAGGTCGGAGAAGGTGCGCGCCTGGGCGTCGATCGAAAGCGAGCGCTGGAAGGCATTGATCGCTTCCATCTCCCGTTCCGCGCGGGCGAGTTCACGGCCGAGCATGGCCCAGGCTTCCGCGTTGCCATCATCTTCGCGAACGATGTCGCGCAGGCGTTCGATGCGGGCGTCGAGTGTGAGTTCGGCAGGGTCGGCCGCGCGGCGCTCGGCCGCTTGGCGGGCATAAGGGGCGCCGGGCTGGTTCGGCGCACCGCCA
Source organism: Hyphobacterium sp. SN044 (assembly GCF_021864465.1). GTDB lineage: Bacteria > Pseudomonadota > Alphaproteobacteria > Caulobacterales > Maricaulaceae > Hyphobacterium. The sequence continues at coordinate 71,022 of NZ_JAKKUV010000003.1, read as the reverse complement.
ACCCAGTAGACCGCGCCCGCGAGGACCAGCAGGACCGCCGCCGACGCCGGACCCATCCAGCGCGGCACACCGGCGCCGCGAAAGGGTGCGAAGACAAAGATCGCGACGGCTGCCCCGATCAGCGCCGCGATGGCGGCAAAGACCATCATGACGCCCTCCGGAAGATCAGTGACAGATTGTTGGCCGGCATCTCGATCCGCTCGGCGAGCGAAAGCCCATGACCGGCGAACAGTGCGGTCACGGCGTCGATCGGGCGCACGCCCCACTCGGCATTCCGGCTCTTCAGACTGGCATCGAATTCGCGATTGGACGGGGCCGTCTTCTCCCCTTCCAGGAAGGGTCCGTAGAGAAAGACGAAGCCTTGCCGCGCGATAAGCTTGGCGGCCCCGGCCGCGAGGCCTTCGGCCACGGACCACGGTGCGATGTGGATGACGTTGAGACAGGCCAGCACATCCACGGGCGCGAGACCGCTGGTCCAGTCTGGCGCACCGGCGTCGAGCGAGAGCGGGGCGAGAAGCCCCTCACTCTCCTCGGCGCGTGCTGCGCAGCTGGCAAGCGAGTCCGGGTCGATCTCGGTCAACTGCCAGGAAATGTCGGGCCGCGCGGCACAGCAGGCTTCACCATGCTCGCCCGTGCCGGAGCCGATCTCCAGCACGCGCGCCTGCTTGGGCAGGCGTTCGGCCAGAACCGCGCGAACCGGCTCGCGATTGCGCGCAGCGCTCGGCGAATAGAGCTTCGCGGCATCGCGCGTGCGATCTTCCAGAGCGATAACGGGGGATGTGTTTTCCGGTGACATGGGGGCGAATTACGTCCTGCCCCGCGTGCGCGCAAGCGTCAGATCGTCACGCCGCCATGGCTGCAGCGTTGCGCCGCCGGGTCAGGCTGGCGCTTTCCACCTGCCCCAGAGCCTCTTGCAGACGCGCGATGACATCGAGGCCGGCTGAGGCAAGTTGCTGCGTTTCTCCGTCGGAATGCTGCAGCACGTTGATCAGATGACCGCAGCATTCCTCGAGCGCGGCGATCGCCGCATCTTCGGCCTTCTTCTGTACGCTGCCGGTCGCCGCCTGCGACGCCCATTCGCCGGCCCCGCCAAGAAAGCGCAGTTGCGCCTCGGCCCGGACGATCACCGCCTCGTCAGGACACGGCACGGGGACATACACCCCGCCCTTGCCCTTCTTCGGCTCCGGCAAGGCTGCATCGAGCGCCTTCTGCGTGCCGGTCAGCAGCTTTTCGAGATCGGCCGACGCCTGCGCCCGCAGTGCGAAAAGCGTCTTGCCCCACTGACCATCCTTCCGGATGCCAAACTCGCGGGTCATGCCCACCGTCACCGTCACGAAGCAGGCCAGCCCGGCGATGGCCTCGTCGGCTTCCTCGATGGACGTGGGTGCACGGCGGAATCGCGTCGCGTAGAATTCCGCATCCTTCAGCACGGCATCGCCAACTGCGGCAAGGTCTGTTTTCGAGATCAGCTGGTCGTCGCTGCGGCGCCCGATCTTCTCGACCGCACGGAAAATCTGCGCCGTCTTGGTCAGCCGCGTCATCAGCAAGAGCAGCATCCAGACGCCGGCATCGGGTGCGCGCTCCGACACGTCGTCATAAACGTCCCGCACATGCGTACAGAGATCAGGATCGAAATCGGTGATCTCTTCGGGAATGCCTCTCAGCGCGTCCTTCAGAACCGTATCGTGGATCAGCAGGGTTGCCGCCAGATCCGCGGTTTCGCGCCCGCCCGCGCCCCACAGGGTGGCAATCCGGCTCTCGAGCTTCCGGTCATCCCTGGCGCTTTCCAGAAACGCCTTCAACGCCTCTCCGGCGCGAACGCGGATGGCTTGCCAGTTCTCGGTCGTAGCGCCGCTCGCCGGAAACGCGCCGGAAAACCCCGACTGGTCGGCGTCTTCGAACCACGCCCACAGGCCAGACAGAAACCCGGGAGAAAAATAGGCGCGAGACGGTGGATCGGTCTCGGGATTGCCCGTCAGGGGGTCGAGCGGAGCGAACAGCCGCTTGCGCTGAAGCGCGCCTTCATCCGGAGCGGCAAGCGCATCGAGTTTCTCGAGCAATTGCGCGACGCCCGCCTGCGCAGGATCGCGGCCGGCCGCGGCGTTCGCCGACGCGAGAACACGCTTGCGCATCTCCGGAGCGAGCGAGCTCCAGAACGCGCCAAGTTTCTCGATATTCTTCGCGCTGAGACCTGTCATCGCGATGCGCCGGTTGAAGTCATGACGGGAAGATTTTGCACGCGGCACGGTTAACGCCGCTTTAGCGCTTCCTTGAGGGCAATTCGAGCCGTGCGAGAAGGCCGCCAAGTTCGGACTCTCCGAGTGTCAGCTGGCCGCCGTAGACCGCGGCCAGATCGCCGACAATCGACAGGCCGAGCCCGCTGCCCGGCGTGCTTTCATCGAGGCGGACACCGCGCTGCAGGGCCTGCTCCCGGCGCTCTGCGTCCATGCCGGGGCCGTCGTCTTCGACGATCACTTCAAGCTTGCCTTCGTCCGCGAGGCGGGCCGTCGCCTTCACCTCGCCGCCCGACCATTTGCAGGCATTGTCGAGCAGATTGCCCGCCATTTCCTCGAGGTCCTGACGCTCGCCCCGGAAATAGATGTCGCCTTCACATTCGAAACCGATCGTGATTCCTTGCCGGCCATAGATGCGCTGCAGCGTCCGGGTCAGGTCGTCCAGCGTGGTGCAGACATCGGTTTTCGCTCCCACAGCCTTCGCGTGGGCCGCCGCACGGGCGCGTCGCAGATGGTGGTCGACCTGGCGCGACATCGTGTCGGCCTGGCGTTCGACCAGCTCGGCGAAACCGCCCTTCTCGCTCCGGCTCTCATTGAGCAGGACGGCGATCGGCGTTTTCAGCGCGTGCGCGAGATTGCCGACATGCGTGCGCGCGCGCTCGACCACTTCGCGGGAATGCACGATCAGGGAGTTGAGCTCATCGCCGAGCGGTTGAAGCTCGCTCGGGAACTGTCCCTCGACGCGCTCGGCCTGTCCTTCGCGGACGGCCGCCACGGCCTGGCGCATGCGGAATAGCGGCGCGAGACCGAACCGGACCTGCAGCACAAGGCCCGCCACAAGCGCGATGGCGAAGAAGGCGATGAGACCGAGTGAAATCAGGCCGAAACGGCGCACTTCACGGTCAGCCGGGCGTTGATCCTCGGCCGCCAGCACCACGACCATGTCGGGACGCCCGGAAAGGATCACTGCCTGCGCGATCACCCGGAGCGGTTCGTCGTCCGGGCCGACGATTTTCATCGTGATGGGCGTGCCAGGCTGTGCGGCCGCCGCTTCCATCAAACGATCAGGCGGGCGCAGACGTTCATCCCACAGGGACCGCGAGCGCGCGATGACCCGCAAACGATCCTCGGTCCGCCAGTCGGCGATCTGCCAGTAGCGGCCCGAAAAGACGAGACTGTATTCGGGATCGGTCGGCTCACGCGCCAGCGTGACCTCTCCAGCGTCACTCGTTTCCGATGCCGCCACAAGAGCGTTCACCGTCGACTGCAACCGGCTTTCGAGCGCCCCGAGTACGGAGCGCTCGTAGAGACTGGTCAGGGCAATGCCGCCGGCGACGAGAAGCGCCGCGGCCCAGATCGCCCCGGTGGCGATCAGCCTGAGAACAAGCGAATGGCGTCTGGGTGTCACGCGGACCGGGCGTCAGGATCGGTCAGCCGGTAGCCCAGCCCCCGGACCGTTTCGATCCGGTCGGACCCGATCTTCTTGCGCAGCCGGCCGACAAACACCTCGATCGTGTTGGAATCGCGGTCGAAATCCTGATCGTAGATGTGCTCGACCAGTTCGGACCGCGAAATCACGCGGTCCTGGTGATGGGCCAGATAGCTGAGCATGCGGAATTCATGAGAGGTCAGCTTCACCGGCGCGCCATCGATGAAGACGCGGGCACCGCGCGTATCGACCGACAGATTGCCGCAATCGATCGTGGAGGTGGCATGTCCGGCCGCACGGCGGGTCAGCGCCCGCAGGCGGGCCAGCAATTCCTCGGTGTGGAAGGGCTTGGTCAGGTAATCGTCCGCACCCGCGTCAAAGCCCGCGACCTTCTCGCTCCAGCGATCACGCGCCGTCAGGATCAGGACCGGCGTCGCATTGTTGTCGCGGCGCCAGCGTTCCAGGACGGTCACGCCATCGAGCTTCGGCAGGCCGAGATCGAGAACGATCACGTCATAGGGTTCGGTTTCACCGAGGAAGTGGCCTTCCTCGCCATCGGTTGCGGAATCCACCGCGTAGCCGGCATCGCCGAGGGCACGGGACAATTGCCGGTTCAGATCCGGATCGTCTTCAATCACGAGGACGCGCATCGTCCCTCTCCTAGCGTTCGTAGAGGATGTTGCCGGTCTGGGCGTCGACGACGACATCAACCCGGCGGCCATCTTCAGTGAGAATCTTGATGATGTAACGGGGGCGCGCACCCTGTTCGAGCTCGGCGTCGATCACGTCGGCATGGGTATAGCGCTGCCGCACGGTGCGGATGACCTGCAATGCGGGCAGGACGCGGCCAGACTGAACCTCGTTGCGCGCTTCATCGGCCGTGTAACGGTTGCGCATGTCGTCCCGCGATTGCGCGTACTGCATCGCATCGGCTGCTGCGCCCAGCGAAAGACCGGCAATAAGGGCCGCGGAGGTGATCAGGGTCTTCATCATGCCGGGCATACTGGCGAAAGCTCGCTGAACCGCTTCTGAACGGAGAGTCTAGCGCAGCTTCATGCGCGGATCATACCCCTTCGGCGGTTGCCAGTCCGCCGCGAAGGATTTCAGGGCCGCATCGTCGGCCGGCAGGTCGATCAGCACGCGAATGATCTGGTCGCCGCGCTTGCCGCCCTTGGTCGGGAAGCCCTTGCCGCGCAGCCGAAGCAGCGTGCCCGAGCTCGACCCGGCCGGAACCTGCACTTCGACAGCGCCGTCGATCGTCGGAGCGCGGACCTTCGCCCCCTTCACCGCCTCGGCAAAGGAGACGGGCAGGTCAAGGCGCACATCGTCGCCATCGCGCGAGAAATACCTGTGCGGACGGACATGCAGTTCGACCAGCGCGTCGCCCGGCGGGCCGCCCGCCGCACCCGGTTCGCCCTGTCCGGCGAGACGCAGCGTCTGGCCATCGGTCACGCCTGGCGGGGTCCGCACATCCAGAGTCCGGCCCGCCGGCAGGGTCACGCGCTTGGTCGCGCCCTTTGCTGCGTCAAGAAAGTCGAGATCGAGCCGGAAGCGCAGATCGGCCCCCTTCCGGGCGCGCGAGCGCGGCCTGAAATCGGTGAACAGGTCGGAGAAGATGTCGCTGATATCCTCGAACCCGCCCGCGCGGGTCTGGCCGCGCGCCGCGCCGGCCCCGGCATAGCCCGGGTGAAAGGCTGCGCGTTCATTGCCATCGCCGTCGATCTCGCCGCGGTCGTACCGCGCACGCGTCTCGGCGTTGGACAGGAGTTTGAATGCCGCGCTGACCTTCTTGAACCGGTCCTCGGCGGCCTTGTCGCCGGGATTGGCATCCGGGTGCAGTTCCTTGGCCAGCTTGCGGTAGGCACGCCGGATCTCGTCCGCATCGGCGGATTTCGGGACACCCAGGATGGAATAGGGATCGGTCATGCGGCGGTGCGTTCACGAAACATGCCGCCGAGATGTAGGCGGGTTTCTCCGAAAACGCCAACCCGCGTCAGAGGATGAATACGCCGGTCGCGGCGCGGCCGGGCCCGTAGCGTTCGGAGACCTGACGCACGGCGATCTCGACCTCGTCGAGCAAGCCGCCAAAAAGCGCGGCTTCGTCACCGCCATCCAACGACCATTCTGGCAGGTCGCTCTCGAAAGTCTCGGCACTCCCGCCGGGCGCTCCGACCGTGATCTGATAGCGTTCGAACACTTCGCCGAGCGGCGCATCACCGACACCCCAGCTGTCGCCGCCAATGCGCGTACGGCGGACCCAGCACACCTTCAGCATGCCGTCTTCCCTACTGGCCTTCAGATGGACGGGAGAAAGTGGACGCAGATCCGCTCGCTCGATCGTGACAGTTTCGTGCGCGTAGGAGGTATCCTCCGGCACACGCCGCGCCGGACCAGCCCGCACCTCGATTGGCACATTCCACTCCTGGTCCTCGACCGGAAATGTCACTGGCGCGGTGTCGAGCAGGACGAACCGGCTGCCTGCCGGAATGTCCGCGTTCGTCTCGCTGCCGTTTTGACCGCGCAGTAAACCGGCGATCTGCCAGATTCCATCACCGATCAGGATGGCATCGCGGAACTGCACGATTTCCCACGCTTCACCGGTCTCGATCGCCAGACGATTTGCCCCGGCGAGCAAGGCGGCTTCGGTCACGCTTTCCAGCCCGCCGCGATCGAGCACAAGGGTGGGGGCTTGTTCGACGATCCGCCCCGACGGCGCCGGAGCGAGCGGCGCGAGCAACTGGCCGGAAAGGCAGGGACGCTCGACCAGCGCCCGACGATCCAGACCCTCGCCGGCATGCACCGCGGCGATCCCGTACCAGGGCTCGGCCGCGACGGCTGCGAGGGGCCCGCTGCGTTCGGAGTCACTTCCGGACAGCGGCAGATCGAGGATGAACAGATCAGCCTGCGACGGAGGCCGCACGGACCCGCGCGGCGCGCCTGGATTTGTTCCGGCAAGCGCCGGCGGGACATCATGAGAATGCGATCCCGACGCGTGCCGCGCCGTCTCACCGGACAATTCCGAGATCGTCAGGTCGATGGTATTCGTGTCAGTTGTGACCCGGATCCGGTCTCCGGGCTCGACGGCCAGGGAGGATGGCGGAAGCGTGAAGGCGAAGCGCTCGCCTTCGGCCTCCAGCCGGCGCAGCGCTTGTTTTGCCCAGCCTTCCGCCTGCCCGGAATCGGCGAGGAGCGGAACCGGCAGATCGGCCACGCCGCGGGCCGCGCCGAGCCGGTGTCTCGCCAGCGCGGCGGATCGCGCATAGTCGTCTTCATCGGCGATGAAATGCACGCGCACATCGGCCGGCATCGCGGCGAAGTCCTGCCGTTCGCAGCGCAGCGTTTCACCGGGCTCGGTCAGCACCAGCGCATCACTCGATCGCTCATGGGTCGTGCTCCCAGGCCGCCCGAAGCGGATACCGCCCGCCGTGTCCGTCGCCGTGAAGCCGAACAATACGGCCAGTGGCGATAGCGCGTCCCGGACAGCCATGGGTCGTTCGACGAGATAACCGGACACGAGGCCATCAAGCTCCGACACGTCCGGATCGAGTTCGGCCGACACGCACAGATCGAGGACCACATCGCCCAGCGGAGCCAGTCCCATCCGCCCGGTGAGCCAATGACCCAGCCGCCAGTTCGCCCCATCACCCCAGACCTCGTTCCGGGCGGGGAAGTCGGGGAAGGGCCGCGCGTCCCAGGTCCAGACATGGATATCGGCCGGATCGATCATCGGTCCGGCATAAACGGGAGACACGGTTTCGTCCGCCGCCCAATGCCGGATCATCGCCTCCAGATAGCGGCGCTGGATCAGATCGTCGCGCGTCCCGGCCGAGAAATGCGGCAGCGCGCTTTCCGCACTCTTGGGATCGACGAACACGTTCGGCTGGTTCGCCCCCTTGTCGACCGCCGGACAGCCGGTCTCGGTCAGCCAGACGGGCTTGGATTGCGGCACCCAGCCCGTCGGCGACGCGGCGCGCACACCGCCCGGCCGGTCGTGGTGCGCATTGGACCACCATCCACGAATGTCCTTGAAACGGAAGACCCAGTCTTCCCCGTGTGCCGTATCGGAAATCGGCGTGCGGACCTGCGCCAGCCGGTCCGCGTCGCTGGCATAGTACCAGTCATACCCCTCCCCGCCTTCGGCATTGGCCGACAGATAGGTCAGGTCGTGCCCGGTTCGCGACAGGGACGCGTCGGCGTGATCGGTGCCGTCCCGCCAGTCGGCCAGCGGCACATACCAGTCGATCGCGACCGCATCGATCGCCGGATGGCTCCACAGCGGATCGAGGTGCAAGAAGACATCGCCGGACCCGTCGGCCGGGCGGTGGCCGGAATATTCGCTCCAGTCCGCGGCATAGGACAGCCGCAGGCCGGGCCCGACGATCGTCCGGACTTCTGCCACGAGTTCGCACAGCGCATCCACCGCCGGATAGTGGTCCGCGCTGTCGCGGATCGTCGTCAGCCCGACCATTTCCGAGCCGATCAGGAAACCGTCTGCCCCGGCGATCTTGGCCAGCACGGCATGGTGCAGGATGAAGCGGTTGAACCGCCATTCCGCCGGTCCGGCATAGCTGACGGCGTCCCCCGAAATCGGAAAGTCCGAAGCGGACGCCGCGCCGAAAAAGTCGGCCACCTGCGCGCCCGCCGCCCCGCTCTTGTCGGATGAACCCGCCTGTGCGGCGGCAGGGTGGCAGGTGATGCGCCCACGCCAGGGGAAGGCGGCCTGCTCGGCCCCGCCATACGGGTCCGGCAATCCGTTCCCGGAGGGAATATCCATCAGGATGAAGGGGTAGAGCGACACGGTGAAACCGCGCGCCTTGAGTTCCCGGATCGCGGCGATCAGCGAGGCATCGTCCGGCGTACCGCCATAGACCGGCCGCTCGTCTTCCTGCGTGACCAGCCAGGCCGTGGTCCGGCTCTCGCCAGCGACCTGCCATGCGCTTGGCCGTGTGACCTTGTCGCGGGTCTCGACGCCCGGACGGATCTCGCAGTCCCCGCAGCGAAGGTCGGTTCCAAACCAGGCCGACACGATCAGGACGGACCGGCAATTCGGCAACCGCGCCTCGAGATCGTCGATCGCCGCAACGAAATCCGTCACGCCGCGCCCGTTATGGACATTCTCCGGCTCTTCCTTGCCCGGCCCGATCTGCCGCATGATCGGTTCGGCGGCGTAGGCGAACTCGCCCGATGCCGGGATCAGGTCGACGCCGCGGATCATCTCCTCCAGGCGCGGCTGGCCGGGATAGGCCACCGGGGCCGGACGAAACACCTCAAAACTAAAATTGGGAATTCGCGCGCCATATTCGTCGAGCGGGAAGTCCTCGAACACCGCATAGCCAAGGCCGCGGAAGGCCGGCGCATTCTCCGCACCCTCGACCGCCTGGATCAGGGCGTCGGGGAGCTGGTCCTCAGTGCCGCGATGGATACGCATGTCGGTCTGCGACAGGTCGAGCGGCGCGCCATTGGCCCACACCCGGCCGATACCGTCGATCACGCCCTCGGTCAGGCCGACCGCGAAACTGACCGTGTAGGAATAGGCGGTGACGCTCGGCCCGCCCTTGTTGCCGGCCCGGTCCCTGGTCGCCGTCTCGGTATAGCGCGCCGCCCAGATCACCTGCCCGGCGATCCGCGCGCGGCCGTAGAGGCGCGGGATCGGCGCCCCCTCGGTCGACGCCTGCAGACGCAGATCGGGCAGTCGTGGCCCCTCCCGGTCCGGTCCCAGCCCCCCAAGCAGCGCCCGGTCGGCGACCGCGCCCAACTGCGCGCCGATAAATCCGCCGATCGCGGCACCGGAAATCGCCGAACCGAACAGCGACACACTGCCGGGCAGGATCGAACCGCCAACGGCCGAGCCTGCCGCACCGAGAAGAAGTTGCGCCATGTTATTTCACTTGTGAAGGAAACTGGAAAACGCCGGCGATCCGCCGCCGCCACCATTGCGTCAGCGCGGTCTCGCTGACCGCGCGGCCCCAATAGGCGTGGATCAGCGTGTCGCATGTGGAGAGGATGCCGCAATGCCGTGCCGGCAGGCCGGGTTTCAGCCGGAACAGGATGACATCGCCCGGCAGCGCCTCGGTCACCGGGATCAGCCAGCGTCCGGCTGCTTGCAGCAACAAATCATCGCCGCCTGCATCCCAGCGCGCCGGATAGGGCGGCAGGGCTTGCGGTTCGGCCCCGTGCAGGGCGCGCCACACACCGCGGATCAGCCCAAGGCAATCGGCTCCCGCCCCGCATACGCTCGCCTGATGGCGATAGGGCGTCCCGATCCAGCGCCGCGCTTCGATCAGCGCCGCCTCGCGAACGCTCACCGTGCCCCGCCCCGACTCGTCCCGTCGCGCAACGTGTCACCGGCCGGTCCGGCGATCAGCACGTCGTTACCCGGCAGGAAGGGATGGCCCCGGAAGTTCACGATGTTCGAAAACCGGTCGCGGCAGGTTCCATGCCGCTTGTCGCAGCCTGCGGTGACGGTGAACGCATCGCCCTGCGCGATGGGCTGCGCGGGCGCCTTGGTCAGCTGCAACGTCACCACACCGCCCGACACCCGATGCGCCTCGACGAGGCAGATCGCGCCGGCATTCCCGCCGCTGGTCCAGGTCAGAAGGCCGCCCGAGAACAACCCGGCGTCAAAGCCGCCGAGCCCGTCCGCCACGAAGAGGTCACCGCCCGAAACGCTGGCGGCACTCCCCTCGCCCCGGAAAGCAGGATTCTCGAGATCGACGCCGCAGCGCGCATCCCCGATCTCGGCATCGCACTGCCGCGAATAGACCCTGCCGGTCACGCGTTCGAGCCGCACCGACAGGCCGCGCAACTCGGCCTCGAAGGCGGTTTTGCCGCGTCTTGTCTCGCCGATCTCACCGGTCCAGACATGGGCGAAGATGGCCGGGTCCTGCCAGTCCGCGCGCAGCACATCGACCCGCGCGCCGTCCCACAGCCCGTTGGCGAGGTCCGCCTCGGTAATCGCGGCGTCATCGAGCGCGCCGAACACGCTCGCCTGGTCGGCGCCGAGATCGGCCCGTCCGTCGCGTTCGCCGGGCGCAAAACCGCTGGCGGCACGGCAGGTCAGGCCATCGACGACCAGATCGCGATCATGTTCGGTGAAGCCGAACACCTGCCCGTCGCGGCGCGTCACGCGCCAACACCAGGCGAGCGTCGTCACCCCGCTGTCCAGCCGGGTCTGCAAGTCTTCCGGTAGTGTCAGCATGGCTTACAGTCTCAGCTCGATCAGCGGCACGTCCGCCGCCTCGCCCGCCCCGAAGGCGTCGAGCGAGATGTCGAGCGCGTCCGTGTCGAACCGCACCGGACAATCGAATTCGAATCCCGCCGTCACGGCCAGCCCGGCCCCCGGCGGCGTCACGAGGCTGACCAGCCCCGTCACCGGGTCTAAGGCGAAATCGGCCCCGTCCAGCTCCACGCCGTCCACCGCGATACGCACGCTCCCGGCTACGGGTTTCGCGATCGGGCGGACATAGCTCTCGCCGCCGCTCGGATAATGCTTCACAAGCGAATATTCTGTCATGGCGCCATCGCTGGTCGCGAGCAGCTGGTCGGTCGCGGACAGGCTCGCCGACGGCGCGCAGGATTTGTGATCGAGCGGATCGCGGAACCGGAAGCCGTGCTGCCGCCCGCGCCGCGCTTCGAAGAAGGCTGTCAGCGCGTGAAGGTCGTCGAGCGTCTTCACGCCCGGCCCGGCATTCCAGAGCCGCCGTGAATGCGCGTGCGGCGTGTTACGTTCTTCCCGCCCCGAACCGAGCGTCACGATCTCGGTGCGGCGGACCGGTCCGCCGCGCGCGCCCAGCGCGACGGAGAAGGGGAAGCTGACCTCGTGAAATCCGCTCATAACCGCCCCGCGCCTTTCCGCACCGCCCGCGCCAACGCGCTGGCGATCTGCGTTTCCGACCGCCTGATCGCGGACGCGTCCGCGCCCGGCGGCAGGGTCAGATTGATCGTCACCGGCGGCGCCCCTGCCGTGTCGGGCTTGGCCGCGCCGGTCAGCCCGCCGAGCAGCGTCTCGATCGGGCCCGAGACGAAGCGTTCCGCGCCCAGCCGCGACAGGTCGCGCAATATCGATTCCGCCATGCTGGCGAAGCTCAGCTCGCCGGTGCGCGCGGCGCGGGTCAGCGCCGCCTCGATGCTCGACCCGGCGCGCTCGAACGCGTCGGCGAGGCTGTCGGCGGCGTCGCGGCCCGGCCCCTCGGCCAGCGCACGCAGGGCGTCGCCCGCCCGCTCCGCCTCTTCGGCGACCGGGTTTGTGTCGGTGGTCATGTCTTGTCCTCGAATTCGACGTTTCCCGGACGCGCGAAGCGCGGTCCGGGATCCAGATCACATGGGGTCCTCACGAAAGTGGGGACCTGAATGTCGCGCTCACGTCGGGTCCCCGTTTTCACGGGGACCCCAGGGTCTATTCGGGTATTCGAACAAGGCCTTGTCCGGAAACCGCGCCTTGCCCCACCCCGGCCCTCCCCTTCAAGGGGAGGGAGTCAGGTAGGTGCTCGTCCTCCCCCGAATAGGTTGGGAGCGAGGTGGCTCAGCTAGGCGGGTGCCCTCCCTCCCCCACCGGGGGAGGGTTGGGGTGGGGGGCATCAGGAAACCTTGCCCTCAACGCGTCCAGCTCCGCCCGCCCCAACGGAGCGCGACCGGCGGGTGCGGTCAGCATCCGCCACTCCCTCAGCGAAAGCTGCCAGAAGTCGCGCGGCGAAATCCCCATACGCACCGCCAGGCGCAGCCAGGCATCGAAGGGGATGCCGGTCACAGCGCTCGCTCGAAACAGTCGGCCACGGCCCGCACCGCCCGCACCGGATCGATGGCCGATACGTCCACGACCGCCCCTCCGCCGCGCAACAGCGCCGCCAACACCAGCGCCAGATCCGCCGCCGACAGCGTCTTCAAGCGATCGGCCATCGCCGCGAAACCGGAGACGCTTAAGGCCGCCTCGATCTCGGCGAGTGCGCCCAGCGTCAGGCAGAGCGTATGCGTCTCGCCGCCCGCTTCGAGCGTCACCTCGCCTCGTGCGGGATTGCTCATGCCGCGGTGAAGCCCAGCGCCCCGGCCGAGGCGAGCGAGAGGGCATAGGCCGCCTCGCCGTCATGCCGGCCGGAATATTCCAGGCCGGTAACCAGAAAAGCCCCTTCGATCGTGCCGAAATCCGGCACCACGATGCGCCAGGTCTCCGCGCTCTGCGCGAAGAAGGCCGCGCGCACGGTCTCGTCGGCGGCCGCATCGACGAAGATACCGCTGCCGGAAATGGCACAGGATTTCATCCCCGCCCCGGACAGCAGCTCGCGCCAGGCCCCCGGACTGTCGGCGTTCGTGGCATCCACCGTGCGGGCATTCAGCGTGATCGTCTTGGCGCGCAGCCCCGCGACAGTCGCGAAGCTTTCCGGGTCTCCCCCGTCGCCGATTTTCAACAGCAGGTCTTTTCCGCTCTGCGCGGTCATGGAATAGTCCTCCACTTGGGCGTGTAGATATCTGAAAGGACGCGGGAATGACGGATTTATCCGTGTGGCCGGGCAATCGCGCGGCCTTGCTGCCCGAACCAGTCGAGTCCGTGCGGCGGCACTGGCTGGCAAGATTCATCCTGGTGTGGCTCGGGATTTTCGCCGCCACGACCTGCGCTCTGTTTCTGGAATTCTGGTACGTCACGCTCCCGCCAACGATCGTTTCCGATGCTGTGGTTCTGACCGTCGGCACGCTCGGCAGCCTGCCTGCGGCAGCGGCCTATATCTTTGCGAACTACGGTTTCGCGCGGCCCTATCAGACTCGGCCTCCGGTCAATGAGCACGAGCGCGGCAGATTGCGGTCGGACCGCATCCTGACCGTGGTTCACGCCTTTCTTCTGATCAGCTGGCCGACGACCTACCTGATCGTCAGGATCGCAGAGGGTTCGCGCCCCGAAATGTCGACCCCCGTGATGGCCTGGTTGACAGGCCTCGCTATCGGCTACTTCACGCTCGAAGTGTTGAGCGCCCGCGGCTGGCGGTGGTGGACGGAGAAGCCATCAAATGACTGACGCGGCCGAACCTCAAACCGAACGCGCCCGCCTGTTCTCAGGGCGGCTGGAGGCCGCGCGCACCAATCCGTGGATCAAATGGCCGGCCTTTCTGGTGGTCGGCATCCTCACCTGGATCGCTGCGGAGTTCCTGTCGGCTCGGTGGCCGGTAGAGCCGAACACGCTCGGCGCCTATGCAGCGTTCGTCGGGGTTTCACTCCTGGTCGGTTTGCCCTGGGCGATCACCATTGTCGTTTTGCACTTCGGCTATCGCCCGATGGGTCTGACCCAGCCCCTCCGCCCATGGTCCATTTGGACTTTGCTGGTCATCGCGATGTTCACACTTAGCCTCGGACGTTCGATCTATTACGGGGTGACGTCTGTGTTGAATGGCTATCCGTTCTGGCGACCCATCTTTCTTCCGCTCTTTTTTGGCAACGTCATTGGATTGCTGATGCTCGAAACCCTCCGCGCCCGAGGCTGGCGGTGGCGGCGGTGAGGCTGAAGAACACCGATAATCTGTTTCGCGACTCGCTTCTGCGCGGCCTGCTCTGGGGGCTGCTCGCGATTGCACCCTTCGGGTTGTATTTCGGCTTTCTCTATCTCGAGAGCATTCCGGCCTGGCAGGAATTCAACTTCGACTACCCCTGGGTCGTCCCACTCCTCGCGCTTGTCGCCGGGCTTGGCGCGTCCTTCGTGACCCTGCTGCGGCTCGGCTTCGAGAACTTCATCGACGTCACCCGCGCCGCGAAGTCGCCGCGCTGGATCCTCGCTCTGTCGCTCTTCGTCAGCATCGCCTGGCTGGTCGGCACCGGCATCCTGACGGCCATTGCCGGCTTCGATCCGGGCGGCACGCGGCCGGTTTTCATCGTCCCGATCCTGATCTTCGCCTATCTCAGCCCGCTTGCCATTCTGGCTGCCTCGGTGCGCTTCTACGAACACATCCACCCCGGCCACGCCAATCTCGACTGGCTTGCCTTCGGCATCGGCGACGAACCGCCCGTGGAGGGCGATGACCCGATGATCGATCCGCTGGACGATGAGGACGACGACGAACCCGGCCCCCCGCCGCCGGAGACACGGCATTGAGATCGTTCGTCTTCTTCCTCGGTCTTCTGGCGCTGGTTTCGACCTCGCTCTTCATTGCGACCCGGCTGTTTCCGCCCGGCGGTGAGATCGACCGTCAGATCTCCGACGGACATTTCTACCCCACGCTCGGCATTCTGATTGCGCTCGCCATCGGCTTCGCCCTGGCCGCAGCCTTCGCTGTGATCGAGCGGCTGATGCGCCGGTCGATCTGGCGAAGCATAAATACCGGTGCGAACACATGGCCCTTCCGGCGCGATGGTGTCTTCGTCGCCGGGCTCAGCATGGCGTTTGCGGTGCTCATCGCGATCACGGGCATCGCCCTGACGGTGAAGACGCACTTCTTGCCGTCGGATCAACGTGCAATCGAGCTGGCCGGCGTGATGCTCTGGCCGTCGCTCGTCTACCTCATGGGCTCGCACTACTATTCCCGGCGGAACGATCCAGAATGACCCGTTTCGCCGCAATCTGGTTCAACGCCTACGTCGCCCTGATTGTCGCGATCGGCCTACCAGCCGCATTCGCCGGGATCGAGTCGATCGCGATGCGACCACAGTACGAAGGCGAGTCCGAAATCCTGATCCTGGCGGCGCGCATCGGTGCGATCGTCGTCATTCCGGTCTTCGTCGCCCTCGTGTCCATCCCCTTCCGGGAAGCCGGAACCGGCGACCGGCTGCGCCGACGTTTTGCGTCCGAACCGCTCTTTCCTGTCGGCATGGCACTGGTCTGGATCGCCGCCTCCGCGGCGCTCTGGTCGGATGTGTCGGGCTTTGCCCGCTTCTTCCTCTACCTCGCCGTCCTGCAAGCCCCCTGGCTCGCCCTACGCCACCTCCTCCAGCAGCGCCCGGAAGCGGATCACGCCGTGGGCGATGCGGCTGTCGGCGGTGCGGAAGGCGTCGGCATAGACCGAGCGGCAGAAGACACAGCGCCACCCGCCCGCAAGCGATAGCGCCGCCTCGTGCCCGGCGGTGCGCATGGCATCGACGATGGTCTTCGCCTCGCGCCGCCCGCCATGGCGCACCCAGACATGCAGGGTCAGCCGGTGTTCGATCACGCGGGTGCCCGATGCGTCCGCGTCCTCGCTCACCCCGCGCCCGATGGTGACATACGGGTAGGCCGCCCCGGCCGGCTCCTCGTCGAACACGCGCGGCGGATCACCCAGCAGGGCGATCACGCCCGCATCGGCCGACAGGTGCTGGGTCAGCGCGTCCTGGAATGCGGCTTCGGCGCTCATATCCGCACCCGGCGGTAGGGCGCGAGCAGCGCTTGGACCGACATCGGAAGCGGCGAGCTGCCGATGGCTTCGCGCCGCGCATACCCCTCCGCCGTCAGGCGCAGCACCGCATCGCGCAGGGCCGAGGGCACGTCATCGGGGCCGGTGCCATAGCCGGCATCGAAGGTGATGCGGATCCCCGCGACGGCGCGCGGCGGGCGGGGAAAGGTCGAGCGCCCGCGCACCGCGATCCGGCCCGGATCGGCGTCCGTGTCGACGAAATACTGGTCCGCCGGCCATGCCGTCTCGGCGTCCTCCTCGTCGAGGAAGACGATCCCGCTGACCGCGATCAGCGGCGGCATCGGCAGGCGCAGCTGGCCCGGGGGCGCGAACCGCCCCGGCACCGCCCAGTCGTCCAGCACCTCCCGGTATGTGCGCGTGATCAGCGCCCGGCCGGTTTCCGCCTCGACCCGCTCGCGCGCGGCGCGGACAAGTTGTATGATCAGCTCATCCTCGGCGTCGTAACCGGCGCGCAGATAGGCTTTCGCCTGGGCGAGCGTCACCGGCTCGGCCGCCGGCGGCGTGACGAGTTGGAGGGTCATGTCGATCCTCAATCATAAGAATTCACAGATGGAATGAATGCGGTCACCCGGCCGGGCGGAGGGGCGCACCCGGCCGGGCAACCTCCGGCGCGCTTTACGACACGCCGAACTTGAGGAGCTTGATGGCGTCGAAATTCTGCACCCCGCCGCCGACGCGCTTGGTGGTGTAGAAAAGCACGTAGGGCTTGGCCGAATACGGGTCGCGCAGCACCTGGATGCCCTGCCGGTCGACAATCAGATAGCCCTTCTCGAAATCGCCAAACGCGATCGCGAAGGCGTCCGAGCCGATGTCCGGCATGTCCTCGGCCTCGGTGACGGGATAGCCGAGCAGCGTCGCTTCGCCCCCGGCATTGAACGAGGGCTGCCAGATATAATCGCCGTTGGAGTCCTTGAACTTTCGGACTGCGGACACCGTGCGGCGGTTCATCACGAAGCGGCCATGGGCGCGATACGCCGCCTTGGGCGCATAGATCAGATCGATCAGATCGTCGGCCGGATCGGAGGCGGCGAAATCGCCGTCCACGCCCGTCGCCAGATAGCCGATCGTGTCCCAGGCATGGCTCGCCTCGGCCACCATCGTGTAGCTGAGGAAACCCTTCGGCTTGTTCGTGCCATTGCCGGAAATGAAGGCCGCGCCTTCCTGCGCCGCGAACACGTCGCGCACCTCCTCGGCCAGCCACAGATCGAGATCGGTCAGCGCATCGTCGAGCAGCGCGGTGGTCGCCGCCGGCATGGCGTAGAGCTCGGCCACCGGGAAATCGAGCAGGTCCAGCGTCGGCGTGTCGGTCTCCGGACGGCCGGCGGTTTCCGCGACCCAGCCCGTCGCCGCGCCGCCCAGCGACACCGGCTTCTTGAACACGTTCGCCGTCGTCTGGCGCACGCTGGCAATCGCGCGGATCGGCGAGACATCGGCCATCAGCCGGTCGATCAGCGCCTGGGTTTCCGCCGGGGCGACATAGCCGCCATCGGGGTTCGATCCCGCCGACAGCGCCTTGCCCTCGATGCCGGACTGGAGCTGGCCGGTACGCATATATCCCTCCCACGCCGCCTTGCGTTCGCTGGACGGACGCCCGGCTTCAAGGCCCGGCCGCGCCGCGTCGAGCGACAGGCGGTCGAGCCGCGACTTCGCCTCGGTCAGTGCGGTGTCGATCCGTGCCACCTTCTCGGTCAGCAGCGGATCGGCGGAGGACTTCGCCTCGATCTCGTTCAGGCGCCTGTCATTGGCGTCCTTGAAGGCTTCGAAGGCGCACAGCACTTCGCCCAGCGCCGCGCGCGTTTCCGCCGACGGCGCCGCCATCTTGGTTTCTTTGCTCATGGGTTTTCCTGGTTTGTTGAGACGGGGGCCGGTCACGCCGCGACGGCGGCCGGTTCCGCGACGCGAAGGCGCGCCTGCGGCAGCATCGGGAAGGTCACGACCGACACTTCCCAGAGATCGAGTTCGATGAGTTCGCGCCCGCCGGCCTTCAGCGGCGCGAAGCGGATCGTGCGGAAGCCGATGGACAGGCCGTCAACGGCGCCCTGCGCGATCAGGCTGGCCGTCGCGCGTCCGCGCGGCGCGGCCTTCAGGACCCGGCCGCGGACAAAGAGCCCGGTCGCGTCCTCGCGCATCTCGTCCCACACACCGACGGGCTCGCCCGCCTCGTGCTGGAACAGCATGCGCACACCGCGCGCGCCCTGGCGTTTCAGGCTCCGCGCGAACGCGCCGGGGCGCACCACATCGCCATTCAGGTCCGGGATGTTGAACAGGCTGGCATAACCTTCGATCGGCAAGGCTCCGCCATCGGGCGCGAAAGCGTCCGGCTCCATGCAGGTCTCCAATTCTGTGAA
Organism: Hyphobacterium sp. SN044; assembly: GCF_021864465.1. Lineage (GTDB taxonomy): Bacteria > Pseudomonadota > Alphaproteobacteria > Caulobacterales > Maricaulaceae > Hyphobacterium. Next base: position 52,649 of record NZ_JAKKUV010000003.1, on the reverse strand, counting down.
ATGACTAGTCTTCGAGCCTGCGCTCGATGCGGGCGAGGCTTTCGCGGGCCTGGCCGATCTGTTCTTCGAGGCGCGCCAGGCGCTCCCCGGCCGTCGTCAGGGCCGCACCCTGTGCCTCCAGCCGGTCGAGCCGTTCGCCCGCCGCCCCGGCCCAGATCAGCGCCCCGCCGGTCTGCAGCGCCAGCGCGACGATGACGCCCAGCGTCACCGAGCGTTCGATCCGCCAGCTGTTCACGGGGTCATTCATGCCTCACCCCCGACGCCCAGCAGGGCGCGCTTCTCGTCGGCGCTCAGGAAGTCCGCCGCACCGATTTGCGCCCAGCGCGCAGCGCGCTCCTCGGCCAGCGCCGGCAGGCGGTCCTCTTCCACACTCACGGACAGGTCGGCACCGAACCAGGGCTGCAGCCAGCCGGTCAGGCTCGCCGCCGTCTTGCGCGCCAGCGGCAGCACGGTGTGGCGCCAGAAAGCCAGATTGGCTTCGCGGTAGTTCGCATACGTATTATCACCCGGCAGGCCCAGCAGCATGGGCGGCACGCCGAAGGCCAGCGCGATTTCCCGCGCCGCCTCGCGCCGCGCGCCGCTGAAATCCATGTCGGCCGGGGTCAGCGCCATCGGCTTCCAGTCGAGCCCGCCTTCCAGCAGCATCGGCCGCCCGGCATTGGCCGGCCCGGCATGCGCATCGGCCAGCTCGGCCTTGAGGCGCTCATACTGGTCGTCGGTCAGCCGCCCCTCGCCCTCCTTCGCCGTCACGACGAGGGCGCCGGACGGGCGCGCCGCATTGTCGAGCAGCGCCTTGGCCCACGCCCCGCCGGCATTGTGCACATCGACCGCCGCGGCGGCGGCCTCCAGCGGCGACAGGCCGTAATGATCGTCGGAGGGGTGAAACAGCCGTGCATGCAGGATCGGGCTCTGCCCGCTCGCCCGGTCGCGGGCGAAACGCACGCTGCGTCCGCCGACGGTGTATTCCCAGCCGTCCGGCCAGCCGCGCGGCCCGGGCAGAACCCGCATCCGGTCAGGGCGCAGCGAAAACAGTTCGCGCGGCTCCCCGTCGAGCGCGGCGAGTTCGAGATAGGCATTCCCGGCGACCTGGAGATAGCCGTAATGGTCCTCCAGAAGCTCCGCCCCCGACTGGTCGGGATTGGGCCGGGCCAGCAGCATCGCCGCCGGATCGTCCTCGCGCACCTGCCCCCCGCGCAGAACCTTCAGCGGCGCGGCGGCGGCGGCCTCGGCGATCAGGCGGACACAGCGATGCGCCACCGGATTGCGCGCGAAACCCTCCCGCGCCAGCGCGGCATAGTCACGCGGCGTCCACGCCGCCCGGCTGCCCAGCGACAGCGCGATCAGCCGTTTCGCGGCACTGGTCTTCGTTTCGCGCCCGAGGACGCGACCCAAAAAGCTCATGGTTTTCTCCTCAAAGCGCTCTCAGGCGCGGCGTGCCGGCGGACTTCAGCAGCAGCGACGATACCGCCCAGACCAGCGCATCGACCCGGTCGGGGCTGGTGCGCGGCCCGTCGGGCGCGCCGAAACTGCACATCTGGTCTTCCAGAGCCGGGAAACGCCCGGCATGGCGCACACGGCCCGCGGCATAGAGCGCGGCGACCGGCTCGGCCCGCGTCCGCTTGCCCCTGGACGCGCGCACCAGCGTGACCGGCAGGTCGGGCGCGGCGGCTTTCAAAACGCTGGCCACCATGTCGCCGCCCTGATTGGCCTCGGCGATCACCGCGTCGGCCTCGAAACTTTCAAACGCGCTCGCCACCACGCCCGCCCAGGCCGAGGGGCTGGCCGGGCCGAAGCTGCGGTCAGCGAGGATGAAGGCGGTTCGCGCCGCCCCCTCGCCCGCTGCTCCGGCGACCACGATCCCGCACTCGTCCGAAGTCGCGTTGGCGCTTGCCGGCGGATCGACCGCGACCACGATGCGGTCGAAGTCTACGGGCCGCGCCGCGAAGGCGGCTTCGACCCCGTCCCGTGTCCACAGCGCGCCCGGCGGATCCTCGATCAGTTCCCCGCCCAATTCCTGCCGCCCCAGGCGCGAGGCGCCATAGGCCGCCTCCATCGCGGCGATGAAGCCGGGCGCGAGGTTGGCAGCGTTTTCCGCGCTCGCCGAATGCGTCACCGCCGTGCCCTCCGCAGCGATCAGGCGCTTCAGCGCCGGGATCGGGCGCGGCGTGGTCGTCACCATCAGGCGCGGATCGTCACCGAGCCGAAGCGCCGGGCGCAGCGTGTCGAGCACGCCCTGCGGGTCGGGCCAGGCCGCGAACTCGTCCGCCCAGGCGGTGTCGAATTGCGGCCCGCGCAGCGAATCCCGGTCCTCGGCGGAAAACACATAAGCCACCGCGCCGCACGGCCAGACCAGCCGACGGCGCGAGGTTTCGTAGGACGGCCTGTCTGCTTCGGGACCGAGCCCGGCCAGACCGGACTCGCCGTCAATCATGACTTCGCGGGCATCGTTCAGCGCCGGTGCGATCAGCGCGATCCGCCGCGCGCCCGCCGCGATGCGCGCGCGCACCCATTCCGCCCCGGCGCGGGTCTTGCCCGCGCCGCGCCCGCCCATGAACAGCCAGACGCGCCAGTCGCCCTCGGGCGGGAGTTGTGCGGGCCGCGCCGAAGCGTCCCATTCGTCCAGAGCTATCCGTTTGGCCTCAGCCCGTCCGACCGCTCGGATGAATGCCTCAATCGCCTTCTCGTTCCCCACCTGATCCGCGAGCGCGACGCTCTTTTGCCATTCGGTCCTTGAGGATGCGCCGGGCTTCTTCAAGCGTGAGCCCTTTCTGTCCGCCAGCCTTGCCGGCCGGTCTCTTCGTTGCTGTCACCATGCCCGTCTCCTTGCGCAGTCTCGATATCGCCGCCGCGGCGCGGATATCCCGCATCGCGTCGTCATGGCGGCCCTCGTCGAGCGCGGTTTCGGCCCGCGCCAATGCCCGGTTGACCGGGTCGATATATCCTTTGGGAGCCGCCTCGCCCGCCGCCCGCTTCATCCGGTTCAGTTTGACGCGAACCCATTGGGCGGTGAGCCCGGTGTCGGCCGCGATCGCTTCGACGCTCTCGCCCGTGATGTGACGCCGGTAGAGCGCATCCCAGATTTCAGGGGTGCGTTTGCCCCGGCCCTTCTTTCCGGCCATGGCACATATTGGTCGCAGAACCGGGTCGGCCGGATAAAGGGCTGCATTTTTTCAGGAAATCACGGCCCCAAGCGCCAATCGGCCTGGCCGCCGCGGGGACAGGCGCGGATCAATCCCCGCTTTCGCCCGGCCACAGGCGGATGTGGTGTTCCAGACGCCAGTCCGGCACGTCGGCTTCCGGCACGACCTGCCCCACCACACTCATGCCGGCCTCGCGCACGCTGTCCGGATCGCCGGAAACCAGCGGATGCCAGTCCGGCAATTCCTTGCCTTCGTTGAGCAGGCGATAGGCACAGGTCATCGGCATGAAATGCAGCTCGCCGATATTGCCCGGCGTCAGCCGCACACAGTCGGGAACCTCCCGCGAGCGATGCGCGTAATTGCGGCACCCGCCTTCGCACACGTCATAGAGACGGCAGGCGACATCGGTGAATTCGCGGTGGCCGTCCTCGTCCTCCAGCTGAACGAGACAGCATTTGCCGCAGTGATCGCACAGCGATTCCCACTCTTTCTGGCTCATCTCTTTCAGAGATTTCAGCTTCCAGAAGGGTTTTTTGTCTGTCATCGCCTGAATCTCGCCGCCTTCCATGCGTGATAAGGCGGACGGGGAAGGAAACCAATGCCGCCATTCCGTGCCGACCTGCTGCAGCGTGACGCTGAACACCGCGACCGCCGCGCCTGGTACATCACGGGCGGCATCGCGGCAGCGCTGATCCTGATCGGCGTTCTGACCGGCGTGTTCTGGCGTTGGGCCTTTCATGACCTGCCTGTCCTGCCCGAAGACCCGGCTGCGCTGTGGTCGGCCCGGCGCGAGGCTTCGATCACCCTCCTCGACCGCAATGGCGAGATCCTCGACATCCGCGGGCCGCGCTACGCCCCGCCCGTGCGGGCCGACGAACTGCCGCCGCACGTCATTCAGGCCTTCCTCGCCATCGAGGACCGCCGCTTCTTCCGCCACCACGGTGTCGATCTGCGCGCCACGGTCCGCGCCGTGCTGGCCAATATGCGTGCCGGTGGCTCGGTCCAGGGCGGCTCGACCATCACCATGCAGCTGGTGAAGAATCTGCTCCTCACGCCGGAACGCTCGATCCGCCGAAAGGTGCAGGAGATGCGCCTCGCCTGGGCGCTGGAGCGTCAGCTGACGAAGACCGAAATCCTCGAGCTTTATCTGAACCGGATCTATCTCGGCGCCGGCGCCTACGGGCTCGAAGCCGCTGCGCGGCGCTATTTCGACAAGTCCGCCGCCGATCTGAACTTGGCCGAGGCCGCGATGATCGCCGGCCTGCCGCAGGCACCCAGCCGGCTCGACCCGCTCGGCAATCTGCCCGCCGCCCGCGACCGCGCCGCAGAAGTCCTGTTCGCGATGGAGGCGGCCGGCTTCATCACCGAAACCCAGCGCCACGCCGCGCTCCTCGAACCCGCTACCCCCGTCCGCACAAGAGACGAGAACGCGCCGAGCCCGGAAATCTTCGGCTATGTCTTCGACTACGCGCTGCAACTGGTACAGGAGGAATTGCCCGGCGCGCCGAACGATCTGGTGATCCAGACGACGATCGACCCGGAGCTCCAGGCGGACGCGCAAAGCGCGGTTCACGCGCTGCTCGAGGCCGAGGGCGAGGCCGAACGCGCCGGACAGGCCGCGCTCGTCTCCTTGACGCCGGACGGCGCGATCCGCGCCATGGTCGGCGGGCGCGACTATGGCGACAGCCAGTTCAATCGTGCCGTCCAGGCCCGCCGCCAGCCCGGGTCCAGCTTCAAGCCCATCGTCTTTGCCGCCGCGATCGAAGCCGGCCTGTCACCCTTCACCGCGTACACGGACGAACCGATCGACCTCGACGGCTGGTCGCCGCGCAATTTCGGCGGCACCTATCGCGGCCGCGTCACGATGCGCGAAGCGCTGCGCCGTTCGATCAACACGGTCGCGGCGCAGATTGCCGACGAGATCGGCATCGACCGCGTGGTCGATATGGGTCGCCGTCTCGGCATCGAAAGCGAATTGCCGGAATTGCCGGCGGTCTCGCTCGGAACGGCGGAGGTCACGCTTCTGGAACTTGCGGGAGCCTACGCCACCTTCGCCAATGACGGTGTCCGGCGCGAACCCTTCCTGATCCTGCGGGTGACGGACACACGCGGGCACACCCTTTACGAACATGAAGACGGTGAGGGCGAACGCGCCATCGAGGCCGAAGTGGCCCAGACGATGACCTCGCTCCTGCAGGACGTCGTGCTCGCAGGCACCGGCACGGCTGCGCGCATGGGCGAACGCCCGGTGGCGGGCAAGACCGGCACCAGCCAGTCCTTCCGCGACGCCTGGTTCGTGGGCTATACGGCCGATTTCGTGACCGGCGTCTGGGTCGGCAATGACGACGACACGCCGACCGCGGACGTCACCGGCGGCAGCCTGCCGGCGCGGATCTGGAACCGCTACATGACCTCGGCCAGCGAAGGCCTGCCGGTCCGGCCGCTCAACGCCCCGCCGCCGCGCGAACGCACCGAGCGCGAAGAACGCCAGATTGCGTACTATTCGTCGCTGTCGCGCGCCTTCGAGGCCGAGGCCGAACGCATCCCCTGAGCGACTTCACTGCGCAGGGCGGCAATATCCGCCCGTAACGCGGCCAGTTCCTCCCGCAGGATGGCCCGGTCGGCGTGCGCCTCGGCGGCTTCCTTTTCCTCGCGCGCTTCCTCGTCGTCGAAATGCTTCGACTGGAGCGAGTCGACGATCACCGCGATGAACAGGTTGAGGATGGCGAAGCTGGTCAGGACGATGAACACCAGGAAGAAGATCCAGGCAAAGCTGACTTCGGCCATCACCGGCCGTGCCACCTCCATCGCCCAGCCTTCCAGCGTCATCACCTGGAACAGGGTAAAGGCAGACCCGCCGAGCGTGCCGAACAGGTCCGGGCTCGACTCGCCGAAAAGCTTGGTCGCCATCACCGCCGAAACGTAGAAGGTCAGACCCAGCACGGCGATAATCGCCCCCATGCCGGGGATGGCGCGCATCAGTGCTTCGACCACCTTGCGCATTTCCGGCATGACCGAGAACAGGCGGAAGACCCGCAGGATCCGGAGCGCCCGCAAGACGGTGAACGCACCCGCAGCCGGGGCAAGCGAAATCCCGACCACGATCACGTCGAACCAGTTCCAGCCCGACTTGAAGAAGCGCGGCCCGTAGGCGACCATCTTCAGCAGCAGTTCGATCACGAAAATGGTGACGATGATCGCGTCGAACACCGGCAGGGCGGCGTCAAACCAGCCTGCGTGGATCGGGTAGGTCTCCAGACCCAGCGTGACGGCGTTGAACAGGATCAGCCCGGTCACGAAATTCAGGAAGACCGGATGCTCGACGAGAGCGACCAGCCGGTCGCGCCAACCCGGTTTTGCGCTGTCCGTCATCTGGCTCTCCTCCCCGCGCGCATCTCGTATCGTTCCGCAGTGAATCGCGCAACGCTCTCAGCATCCCGTTAACCGCGATTGGCCACCGTTTCTTTACGCACGTCAGCTAGTTGGGACGTCAGATATCGGGTCAGGTCGGGACGGCGTTCAAATGGCGGTGATTTCCAAGCTTCACAATCTGGTCGACCTGGCGAAGGAAAAGTCGAGCGACCGGCGCCGCGACCTGCTGCGCGAAGTGACCGACCTTTTCTTCGAATCCACGCCCGACCGCGACACCAGCGAACACGCCGAATTCGACACCGTCCTGTCGCGCCTCGCCGCGCAGACGGCGCAGGAAGCGCGTGAGGAATTGTCCCGCCGCTTTGCCGACGCCCCGCTGGCCCCCAAGGGCCTTGTCATGCAGCTCGCGCGCGACGCGATCGAGGTCGCCGCGCCGATCCTGCGCAAATCGACCTCGCTGAGCGAGGCCGACCTGTCCATCCTCGCCGAGGAAATGGGCCAGTCCCACCTGCGCGAGATTTCCGTCCGCGAAAGCGTCCCGGAAAGCGTGTCCGCCGCCATTGTCCGGCGCGGCGACGACAAGACCGTGGCCCGCCTGATCTCCAACGATGGTGCCCGTCTGTCGCGTCAGACCTATGAGGAAGTGACCGAACGCGCCGAGAAGAGCGCCGAGCTGGCCGCGCCGCTGATCCGGCGAAGCGAGACTCCGGTGGACCTGCTTCAGGACCTCGTCGCCGTGGTCGAGAACCAGTTGCGCGACGAAATCCAGAGGCGCTTCGAGGCCGTCGACCCGGCCGTGCTCGAGGAGGCGATGCAGGCCTCGCACGCGCGTCTGTCGGCGCGCATGGCCGCCGACGCCGACATCGACGCCGCCCAGCGCTACATCGCCTCGATGAAGGTGCGCCGCCAGTTCGACGGCGCGCTGCTCGCCCGCCTGATGCGCGAAAAGGAATTCACCAAGCTCGCCGCCGGCCTCGCCGACATGGCCGCCGTCGACTACCGCTCGGCACGCCAGGCGATCGACCACGACTCGATCGATCCGCTCTGCCTGATCTGCAAGGCCGGCGATCTCGATCGATCGCTCTTCGTGACGCTGGCCGTACTGCGCAATGCCGGCCGCTCGACCTCGCACGACGCACTGCGCGACGCGAAGGAATTCGGCCGCATCTACGACTCGATCACCGACCGCGACGCCCAGCGCGCCCTGCGCTTCATGATGCTGCGCCGTAACGCGGCCTAGGTCGCTTCGCCGCCGTCCTCGCCGCGTGCGCCCGGCAGGGCCGGCTGCTGCGGTCCCTTTCCGGGCTTGGCCTTCAGCGATGGCGGCAGGAAGGCTTCCGCGCCATCGTCGAGATAGATGGTCTGCGACGGGAAGGCGAAACCGGTGCCCGCGCCTTCGACGATTTCCTTGATCCGGTAGGCCAGCTCTTCCTTGATCCGCAGCCATTCGCCCCAGTCTCGGGTAATGGTGAAGCAATACAGCATGATGTCGATCGAGGACGGCCCGAAACTGTCCACGCGCACGAATTGCGGCACGTCGGGCGGGCTGGCGAATTCCTCGTTTTCGGTCAGATAGGCGCGGATCTGCTCGCAGATATGGCGCAGCTGTTCAGCGGTGGTTTTGTACTCGACCCCGATCATCCAGTAGATCCGGCGGTGCGACATGCGCGAGAAATTGGTCACCGCATTGTCCGACAGATCGGCATTCGGCACGTAGACCGGGCCCTTGTCGAAGCGGCGCACAACGGTCGAGCGGAAATTGATCCGCTCCACCGTGCCCTCGACCACACCGTCGACCTTGATCCAGTCGCCCGGCAGGAAGCGGCGCTCGGTCAGGATCAATATGCCCGCGATCAGATTGCGGAACAGGTCCTGTGCGCCGAGGCCGACCGCAACCCCGAACAGGCCGAGACCGGCGATGATCGGGCCGACGGGAATGTCCCAGATCTGCAGAACCGCGGCCGCACCGACGATCACGAAAATCACCCGCAGGGCCTTCTCGATCCAGTCGACCATGACGCTCGACAGCACGCGGCGCAGGCCCGACAGCGATTTCATCACCGGCGTGACGGCGTTGTGCAGCGCCCAGAAGATGATGACGGCGATCAGTGACTGGATGGTCCGCGCACCGGCCATGAACTCGCCGGACACGTCGAGAATCTGGATCGCCACGAACAGGCCAACGACGACCGGGATCAGCTTCAGCGGACCGGACAGTGCATCAAGCACGGCATTGTCGAGATTGGTCTTGGTCTTGTCGGCGAGCTTCTTCAGGGCACCGATGATCCAGCGCGCGATCAGACCGCGAAGCGTCAGGGCGACAATCAGCACCAGGAGTGCGGAAACCCCTTCCCCCACGCTCGCCCCGAGGAAGCTGGTCTGCCAGACCTCGAGCACCTGCCCCCAGAGTTCTCCCGCGCCCTGCTCGACCGTCTGCATCGTATTCGCCGTCACAATCCCTGTCCCCGCTCCTTCGTCCGGTGAAATTTCACCTTGGGCCATTTCTCCTCGGAGTATCCAACCTCCCACTGGCTCTTCGCCAGGAAGACCGGATCGCCGTCGATATCCTCGGCGATAGCACTCTTGTGGCGGTCGCCGAAGGCCTCGATATCGGCCTCGGTCCCGGACAGCCATCGCGCGGTCTCGTACGGCGCCGGCTCGAACGTCACGTCGAGACCGTACTCGGCCGACACCCGCTCCTGCATCACTTCGAACTGAAGCTGACCGACCGCACCGACGATGAAGTCGCCGCCGATGACCGGACGGAAGAGCTGTGTCACGCCTTCCTCGGCCAGCGATTCCAGTGCCTTCTTCAGGTGCTTGGCTTTCAGCGGGTCCTTCAGCCGCGCCCGGCGCAGCATTTCCGGCGCGAAATTCGGGAAGCCGGAGAAACGGATATTTCCGCTTTCCGACAGGCTGTCGCCAACGCGCAGCACGCCGTGGTTCGGCACGCCGATCACGTCACCGGCATAGGCCTCGTCGGCGATCTCGCGGTCCTGCGCGAAGAACATCACCGGAGACGAGATCGTGATCGCCTTGCCCGTTTCCGCCTTCAGCTTCATGCCACGCTTGAACTCGCCCGACGCCAGGCGGAGGAAGGCGATCCGGTCGCGATGGTTCGGGTCCATGTTTGCCTGGACCTTGAAGATGAAGCCGGACACTTCCTTCGACGCCGGGTCGACCGCCGCCTCACTGCCCTTGATCAGAGCCGGCTCGGGCTGCGGACCGGGCGCGAACTCGGCGAGCGCATCGATCAGTTCGCGCACCCCGTAACGGCGCAGGGCCGATCCGAAATAGACCGGCGTCAGATGACCTTCGCGATAGGATTGGTCGTTGAAGGGCGGGCAGACTTCGCGCGCCATCTCCGCCCCCTCCATCAGTTCGGCCATTTCGTCGTCCGGCAGAACAGAGCCGATCTGCTTGTCGTCGAGCGCGATGCGCTTCGCCGCCTTGCCCGGCTCGATGCCTTCCACGCCCGGATAGACCAGGAATTCATTGCTGCGGACGTCCATCACGCCCTTGAACCGACGGCCCGAACCCGACGGCCACTGCATCGGGGACACGTCCAGTGCCAGCTTGTCCTGGATGTCGTCCAGCAGCGCTTCGGGCTCCATCGCCTCCCGGTCCATCTTGTTGATGAAGGTCAGGATCGGAATGTCGCGCAGGCGGCAGACTTCGACGAGCTTCAGCGTCCGCGGCTCCACGCCGCGCGCCGCATCCAGCACCATCACCGCGCTGTCGGCGGCGGTCAGCGTCCGGTAGGTGTCTTCGGAGAAGTCCTCGTGACCCGGCGTATCCAGCAGGTTGAAGCGCAGCCCGCTGTGCTCGAACGTCATCACCGAGGCCGAGACCGAGATGCCGCGGTCGCGTTCGATCTTCATCCAGTCCGACCGCGTACGGCGGTTCTCGCCGCGCGCGCGCACCTGGCCGGCGAGGTGGATCGCGCCCGAGGCCAGCAGGATATTTTCCGTCAGCGTCGTTTTACCGGCGTCCGGATGCGAGATGATCGCGAAAGTGCGGCGGCGGGCCCACTCGCCCGCATTGTCGGTCGTCATGTCGTTTGCCTGATCGATGTTTGCCGCGCGGGGTAGCCGCTCAGGCGCGGGCGTGCAAGCGCCCTACTCCCGCTTGGAGGCATCCTCGACCGGTTCGGTCAGGAAATGCCGGCCCTGCCGGTCCTCGATTTCGACGAGCCAGAGATCAGGATCGCGCTCGATGGCCTTGCGGGCGCGGTCATCGGCATCGGTCTCGCTCGTGATCCCGAGGGGCCGGGTCCAGATGCGTTCGCCCTCGGAATTCCGCACCGGCACGAACAGCTCGCACGTCCCGTCAAGGCGCATCAATTTGACCCAGACCGCCCCGGCATCCCGGTCGCCGCGGCGCAGCACCATGCCCATGGCGCCGCCCGCTTGAGCCCGGCGCAACAGGGCCTGGACCCAGATTTCTGCGCGAATTTCGTTCATTCCCGTTGATGGCAGCCCAATTGCTTAATAAAGTGTAAAGGCGGTGGGGAGCGCATCATGTTTGTACGTGTTTCGAGTGGAGTTCTCGGGGGCATCCTGTTGTTTTTGTGCGGCTTTGCCGCGCATTCACAAGACGCGGCCGCGCCAGCGTCCGAGCTTCGCACACTGTACGATCTTGACCCAACCACGAATTCCCGGCTGATCGAGGCCGGTTCCAGCGCCGATCTCCTGACCTTTGACATCGCCCCGAATGCTTCACCGGCCGCCGCCCGTCTGGCGCTCGCCGTGCGCGGCGCTGCCCAGGGCGAAGGGGAGCTGACCCTTGTCGTCAATGGTCGCCGCGCCGCTCAGCTGACCGTCAACGCCATCGACAATACCCTCTTCGAAATCGACGGCAGCCTGCTGCGGGCCGGTTCCAATACGATTGCCGTCACGGCCCCGTCAGGCGATGGCGACTGGCTGGTCGATGGCCGCCGCTCACGCCTGCAATTGCAATTCGCCGATCTGGGGCAGCCGGAAACGCTCGCCGATCTCGAGCTTGCGCTGGCAGCCGATTTCGGGGGCCTGCGCCGTATCGCCATCGAGGACACGCGCGGCCCGCGCGCCGTTGAGGTCCTGTCGGCCCAGGCCATCGCGCTGCGCGCCGGGCGCGTCCCGCTTTTCACGCACGACCGCGCCAATGCCGATCTGGTCGTCGTGTTCGAGAGCGCACCGAACGCCGAACTCACCGGCCCCGAAGTCAGCCTCGCCGACGACCACGGCCTCCAGATCCGTATCCGCGGACGCAATACCACCGAGACCGAAGCCGCCGCCCGCCTGTTCGCCGCCCGCTCCTTCGAAGGGCTCGGTCCGCGCTTCACCATTGCCGAGGCACTCGCCGCACCGCGTCTGAGCCGCACCGCGCTTGTCAGTGCGGACAGTGACGGCACGGGCCTGTCCCGCTTCGTCCGTGAAAGCCATCCCTTCGGGGCCGACCGCGGCGCCCGCACCGCCGTCGTGCTCGACGAATTCGAAGGCGATACGCGCCTGGCCGCCTTCTCCATCCTGTCCCGCGCCGCCCTCACCACGGGTGAAGCCTGGATCTATGCCGCCTATCGCGAGGACAGCCGGGCCGTACATGACGACCAGCACCTGGTCGTGATCGGTCCGGACATCACCGAAGACCGCGCCTTCATGGACCGCGTGCCGGACGAGATGCGTGCCGCGCTGCGCGCCGCCGACCGCGCGGTCGGCCGCCGCTCGGGCTTCCGCCTGGCCGCCTCGGCTTACGCCGAAGCGGAGACCGACCAGGCCGAGCAAGGCGATCCTTCCGGCGTCGCCGCCGTGTTCGAGGACCCGTCCGAGGCCGGCCGCTGGATCGCGGCTTTCACGGCACCGGACAACACCTCCTTCGCAGACGCCGCCGCCACGCTGGCCCGCTCAGATCTCTGGCTGTCGCTGCAGGGCCGTGCCGCCTTCTGGACCGCCGCCGGGATCACGCCGTTCGACTTCACACCGGCCCCGGCACCATCGCTGCGTGAGCGCGCGGGCGAGTTGAACTTTTACCCGCGCGAATTCGCGATGGCTTTCTTCACCCTCGCCCTGCTCTTCGTGATGCGCGGCATGTGGCTTCGCCGCCGCCGCCGCGTTCACGCGATGTCAAAGGCTTCGCGCTAGTCTCCCCTTCAGATTTCTGGAGGCCGGGACTCTACATGCGTGCTGCCGCGGCTTTGGCCGCCTTCCTTGCGACGACCGCGCCTGCGCTGGCGCAGGACGCCCTGACGGCTTTCGATGGCCGCTCGCTGGCGCGCGCGCTCGACGATCGCTGCAGCCTCTATGACGCGCCCGAGCGCGCCGCCCTCGACGCCGCATGGCTGCAGGCGCGCGGCACGCTGATCCGTGCCGGGGCCGATCCGGATGCATTGACGGCGCGCGCCGCCGGCTTCGCCCGCCGCGCCCAGCCGATGCCATGCGACAGCGCGGATGCGCAATCGATCGCCCTCGACGTGGCCGCGGCGTTTTCGAACTGGCAGCGCGTGCGCGAAATGGACTTTCCGGGCAGCGAGCGCGTCTGGTTCGCCGCCCGCCCCTATCCCGATTATCCGGCCTGGTCGCTGTCGCAATATCCCGTGTCCGGAGATCCGGCCCGCGTGTTCGGCGTCTTTCATCAGGACGGCGAGAGCGCGCTGGCCCTGGGCCTGCCCGCAGCATCCGGCCTGTCGACGGCCCGGATCGTGATGCGCGACGTCGCGCGCGAAACCGGGCTGACCGATCCCAGCCTCGGCGGCCTGTTGCGGGTCAGCGGCCGGCCGGACTGGGTCCGCCACGCACCGCCCGCCCATGCCGAAACGACGATCTGGGCCTCCGGCCGTGTGCTCGATGGCGATCAGATTCGCTTTGTCTTCCCGGACCGCGCCATCGCGGCTCTGGGTGAGCTCGATCCTCGCGAAGCCGTGCGGATAGAAGCGCTCGACTCCCATGGCCGGGTGGTCGAGACGCTCTTTATCGAAGTCGGGGATTTCACGGCCGGTGCAGCCTTCCTGGCAGCCGGCGACGGAATGGGATCAGGCGGTACCGGCGGCTGACACTGGCGGACCGCTGAGCGAGCTGCCCGCTTCCTGAGCGCGCCGGATCCGATCGTGGACTTCCAGCGTCTCCCGCTCGGCTTCCGAAGCCGTCATGTCGATCACCGGCAGGCGCACCGTGACGGTCGTGCCCTCCTTGATCCGGCTCTCGATCTGCATCGTGCCGCCATGCAGTTCCGCCAGAGACCGGACCAGTGACAGGCCGAGCCCCGAGCCACGCTCATTGCTCTCCGACGAATTCGATGCCTGGTGGAAGCGCTGGCCCAGGTCGCGGACTTCCTCCGGCGCGATGCCGACACCGCTGTCGCCCACGGCGATGATGAGGTCCGCGCCTTCGCGCCGCGCCATCGCGACAACCGCCCCGCCCGGAGGCGTGAACTTGATCGCGTTCGACAACAGGTTCAGCAGGATCTGGCGCAGCGCCTTGCGGTCAGCCTCGACCGCGATCGCGCCGTCCGGCACATCGGTTTCCAGCGTGACCCCGGCATCTTCCGCGCGCTGTCGCAGCAGCTTGGTGCAGATGCCGACCACTTCGCCGGCATCGAACCGGTCCATCGTCAGCTCGTAACGTTCCGCCTCGATCTTCGACATGTCGAGCACGTCGCCAATCAGGTCAAGCAGGTGACGGCCGCTTTCATGGATCAGGTCGGCATATTCGGCATAGCGCGCCGGCAGCGGGCCGAAGAGCCGCGCCTTCATCACTTCGGAAAAGCCGATGATCGCATTGAGCGGCGTGCGGATCTCGTGGCTGACCGAGGCGAGGTATTCGGTCTTCGCGGCTGCGTCCGAAAGCGCTTCGTCGCGCTCGCGGCGCAAGAGATCGCTGTCGGCATTCTCGCGCACGAAGCTGGTCACCAGCGTGTTGTCTGCCGTGCTGGCCCCTTCGATGGTGACCGCCGCGGCCCGTCCGCCCGCGCCGCGTACATGGGTCTGCGTCGAGCCATTCCCCAGCCGGCTCATCGCCTTGGCCAGTTCTTCGCGCTCTTCGTCGTCATGCGCCAGCGCCGCGAAGGGCAGGCCTTCGATCGTACGCGGCAGGCCGGGGATCAGGCGGCGCAGGCCCGCCGATCCGGCAATGATCTCGTCACCGTCGACAACAGCCAGCGGCGCCGACGTCGCGTCGAAGGCCGCGCTCTTCACCCGGTAGGTGCGCGCGGCGCGGTCGGCCTTGTCGTGGGCGGCGACCGAGCGCAGCGAGGACAGGGCAAACCCGCCTGCGATAAACGCGGCCGCGACCGGGAAGACCGGCGCGAACACCATGGCGGCGCCCGGTGGGGCCACGAGCAGGCCGCCGAACTGCAAGGCACCGATCGCCAGCGCGCTGAAGCCCGACAGCGCCGCCGCCTCGATCACATGCCCGCGCCGTCCGCCGGCCGCCGCGGCCGCGGGCGGCAGCAGGAAGGCGATGGAGGCCAGCCCCGTCACGCCGCCACAGGCCGCAGCGGTGGATGCGGCCAGCGCCGTCCAGAGAAGGGAAAGTGTAAGCCGCGGCAGGTCCTGGTCGGTGCGCTTGCGCAGGATGATCAGCGCCAGCGCCGGGATCGCGGCGATGGCAATGCACACGCCCGCCACCAGCGGCGTCACCGCGGCGGCATGGATCACGCTCGTCGCGGTCACCGCCAGACCGGCAAGCCAGATCAGGCCTGCGATCAGCGCGCCGGTGCGGCGGGAGAGTATGGGCAACCGTTCGATCAAGGCCTTACCGGTTGATTTTCCGACTCGGGGAGTGAGCCATGGCGACTCTTTGCCCGGTTTCTTAACAAGGTGTGAATCGCAGAGGTTGCGCCTTAACGAATCACGTCGAATTCCTGCCCTCCGCTGTACGCACCCTCTGGTGAAGACTTCGTTCTCACGGCAAGATGGACATTACAAAGCCGTCACCGGGAGTGGTTCCGTGTTCATCGCGACCTTCGCCTTCGCCGCAGCGCTTTTCGTCCAGGACGCCGATCAGACAACGCCCGACGCCGAACAGGCGCCGGCCGCCGCGCCGGTCCTGCGCCTCGACACGGTCGAGCGCCCGGCCGCCTCCGACGACATCGTCCTGCAGTCCGCCGGCCAGTATGTCGGCTACCACCGCGTGATCGGCGACCTGCGCAACTCCCCGATCGAGTCCGGCGACGATCTCGACATGGCGATGGACAGCCTGTCCTCCTACCTCGCCGACGAACGCCTTGCCCGCGCCTGGCTGGCCTATGCCTCGCTGGTGGCGGAGCAGAACCCGCAATATCTCGATGATGTGCGCGAAGTGGCCGACTACTATGGCACCGCGGCCGCCATCTCCGGCCTCCTGAACGACCCGGCCTATGCCACTGCCTTCCGTCACGCCGACGATGCCAGCGAGACCGTGCTCGACGTGATCGACGAGGATTCCGGCGAGATCCGCATTCTCGGCGAACAATACCGCCAGGCCGCCTACGATCTGCAACGCGCCGCCTGGGCCCAGCGCGTGGCCCGCGACCGCGAGGCGCGCCTCGCCTCGCTGAGCCAGTCCGGCGACCGCCCGCTTCCGCTGTCGATGGAAGTGTTCAACACCTCCTTCGTCGGTGGTGAAGACGGCCTCGGCGCCGCATCGTCCGAAATCCAGAGCCTCGCCGCCGTCAGCGGTCCGCCGCGCCTGCCGCAACCGACGACAAACCTCTCGCTGGAAGCCGACCTGCCCTACGAGCCGGACCGCGTCCGCATCGGCCGCATCCTGTCGATCGCCGCGCTGCGCGCCATCGACGACGACAGCGCCTATACCGACCAGGCCGTCGCACAGCTTCTGTCCGACCCGCTCGCGCGCCGCTGCCTGTCCTGGGCCCGGGTCAACATGGCCCAATGCATCGCCGCCGGCCATTTCAAGTACGAGGACAGCTTCTGCATCGCCCAGCACCTGCTGATCGATGTCAGCGACTGTCTCCAGGCCGGACAGGGCGAACGCTGACGCCAAACGTTAACGAAACATGTATCAACGCGGCACATGGTAAACTGCCCCTTAACGGGGCAATCAAAAATTTATTTATTAGATTTTTTCGAGAAGTGTTTTCTCTTCATTTCTTATCAATTGGCGTTTTTCTGGAAATGACTGAGGTGATCGCATAGCGTGAGACTTGCAGGGACGTGACTGACCCGCAAGGAAAGGCCGATCGCCCATGATGTTTCTGTTTCGCGCAGCGTTCTGGATTGCTGTCGTGGCAGCCTTTGCGCCCGCCGCCCTGACGGGTGCGCAAGCGCATGAGGGGGACGACCGTTCGCTCGAACAGGTCATTGCCGCCGGACAGGACGTGATGCAGTTCTGCGCCGACATGCCGGCGGTCTGTGAAGCGGGCCGCGAAGCCGGCGTTCTTCTTGGAGGGCTCACCGACGCGACCGCCGAAGGCGTCAATCGCTGGCTCGAAGCCCAGGCCGAGGCAGGCGCCGATACCGACGCCTGATCCGATCCACCGTTCTCCGCACTTGCCTCCGGCCCTTGCCCTGCCTAGTTGCAGGGCATGAGCGTTCAGCACGATATCGAAATCCTCGTCGACGAGTTCGACCTGTTGGGCGACTGGGAACAGCGCTACCGCTATCTCATCGACATGGGCAAGGCTCTGCCGCCCTTCCCCGAAGATGCCCGCGATGATGCCCACCGCGTGAAGGGCTGCGTCAGCCAGGTCTGGCTGGTCACGCGCCGCGACGGTGACCGCCTTGTCTTCGAAGCCGATTCCGATGCCCACATCGTGCGCGGTCTCGCCGCCCTGCTGATCCGGCTCTATTCCGGCCGCACGGCGGAAGAGATCCGCTCGGTCGACGCACGCGACGTGCTGGCCCGCATCGGCCTCGCCGAGCATCTCTCGCCGCAGCGATCGAACGGTCTCAATTCCATGATTGCGCGGATTCAGGGCGAAGCGGGCGGCGCCTGACGCGGCTTCATGCCGTAATGGATCGCCAGCCGGTTCAGGCCGAGCTTCAGGGCGATCTTGCCCGACCGCCTCGGCCAGCCCTCTCCGCGCTCGACATCACCCAGCCCCGCCTCACGGATACACACGGCGAACACGACCCGGTCGAGCCCCGGGCCGATCGCTTCGAGCGCATCCATCACCCGTGTCCTGGCGTCGAGCGCGGAGACCGGCGCGTCCTCCGGTGAGGTCGGGCCGCGACCGGATTTCGAGCGCGGCGGAGAGGTCCAGTCCGCGGTCAGACGCTGGCTCATCGTCGATCGCGCATGATCGGCGCGCAGGCGTTCCCCGGCCTCGTATTCCGCGCGATCCAGCAGAGGGGCGCTGCCATCCTGGCCCGGCCGGCACCAGCGATCGAGCGGCGACGATTCCCTACGACGCCGGACCCGCTCGATCCCGCCATCCGGCAGGATGATCTCCGCGGACTCCAGCCCGCCATGCTGCGCCAGGAAACCGGCCTCTCCCTGCGCGCTGCGCACCCCGGCCCGGACGAAACCCGCGCTCAGCCGGTATCCGTCTCCTTCGGCCTCAAGCCAGCCCTGGGCCCGCGCCTGGCGGAATTGTTCGGCCGTGGTGCGGGCCACCGGCCGGCGGCGGCGGTCCCCTCTGGGGAAGACCGCATAGCCCTGCTCGCCTTCGCGCAGCAGCACCGCGCCCGGCGCGGCCAGCCGCTTCAGCCAGCGCGCCCCTAATGCCGGCATGGCCCGGCCTCCGTCGGCAGCGGAGCGGATCTCAGAAAGGCTTCCAGCTGGTCCAGTTGCGCATCGAAATCCGGATCGTCGCGCCTGTCCTCGATCACGTGGCAGGCGTGCGACGCCGTGGTCCGGTCGCGGCCGAATGCGGCGGCAACGCGCGACAGGCTCAACTCGAACGAGATATGGGTCAGATACATCGCCACCTGCCGCGCCAATGCGATATGGCTTGCTCCGCGTGTCGGGCCTTCGATCGCGTCAGGTTCGATACCGAAGCTGAAGGCCACGGCCTCCCGTGTCAGCCGCGCGCGGGCCTCGTCCAGCCTTTGGGGATTGATCGCTCTCATCTCTCTGTCTCCGTCCTGCCCCCGACGATAGGAACAAAAGCAGATCAGAGGATAACTTTCCTATTCTCGCGTGTCAGCCCAATTCACACCTTGGAATTGCAACGGAAACGGCCGGGCATAGCCCGGCCGTTGAAACACCTGCGCAAAAGCAGGGATCAGGCGAGATAGGCGATCAGCAGAACAATGCCGAGCAGAACGCTCGTCCAGATCGCCAGAAGCCCGCTCGGGATATCCCGGCTGAACGCCCCCGCAGGGCTGAACACGTTGAACAGCCGGTCACCGAGCCGCGCGCGAATACGGCCGCGGACATGGCCGAGCGCGCCCATCATCCGGTCGAACATCTTCCAGCTCCACCGCACGAAATTGTTCCCCGCCTTCCGGTAGAACCAGTCCGTGTCGAGATTCACGCCGGGCACTTCGGCCGGGTAAAGCTTGAACCGCACCAAGAAGGTGAAGGCGAAGAGCGCGGCCAGCAAAAGCTGCATCTGCCCCACGATGTGGTCGAGCGAATACGGCTGATACGCCTCCATGCTGAACGGCAGGAGGTCATAAAGCGCCCCGTAATTCACGCCGAGATAGATGCACAGGAAGGCGGCCAGACCCATGGCGAGCAGCATGTTTGCCGGGGCTTCCTTGACGCGCTTCTTGGCGTCGTGCGCGAAGAAGGCGAAGTACGGAATCTTGATGCCGGAGTGTTCCAGCACGCCCGCCGAAGCGAACACGAGGATCAGGAAGGGGATCGTCTGCCCCGACTGCGCCACGGCGGAAATCGTCAACGCCTTGGCCACGAAGCCGGACATCAGCGGGAAGGCCGAGATCGCCCCCGCCCCGATCAGGCAGAACAGCGCCGTGAGCGGCATCGATTTGTAGAGGCCGCCGAGATCGGTCGCCTTGGTCGAGCCGGTCCGCATCAGCACGGCACCCATCGTCATGAACAACAGGCCCTTGTAGATGATGTGCACAAAGGCATGCGCCGCCGCGCCGTTGAGTCCGAGCGCCGTACCGACGCCGATACCCGCGACCATGAAACCGAGCTGGTTGTTCAGCGAATAGGCCAGGACCTTGCGCAGGTCGTTCTCGATCACCGCATAGAAGACCGGGAAGGCGGTCATGATCGCGCCGACCCAGATCAGCGGTTCGAGACCGGCAAAGCCGCGCGCCAGCGCATAGATCGCCAGCTTGGTCGTGAAGGCCGAGAGCACCACCGCGCCGACCGCGGTCGATTTGGGATAGGCGTCCTGCAGCCAGTTGTGCAACAGCGGGAAAGCCGCCTTGATGCCGAAGGCGAGCAGGATCAGGAGGCCGCCCGGCGCATTCACGTCGACGGCGTTGAACTGCCAGCTGCCGGAGTGGTTGGCGTAGAGGATCGCACCGCCCAGCAGCAGAACACCCGACAGCACATGGATCGCCAGATAGCGGTGTCCGGCGCGGAAGGCCGACGGATTGCGGCCCGCCCACACCAGGAAGACCGAAGTAATCGCGGTCAGCTCCCAGAAGAAGAACAGCGTCAGGAAGTCGCCGGCGAACACCGCGCCGATACCGGCCCCGGTGTAGAGCAGCGCCGCCGTGTCCGACATCCGGTCGCGTTCGTGCAGCGCATAAAGCCCGTTGAGGAAGGCGGCGAGGATGAAGACAAGGCCCCAGATCCGCGACAGCGGGTCGAAGCGATAGGTCTCGAAGGTGAAACCCGCGGCCTCGAACACGCCGAACACGCCGGTCTGCGGCGTCAGAAACCAGAACAGGCCGGCGGCCAGCGGGGCGAGGATCATCAGCGCCTTGCGCGCATAATGCCACGGCATCACCGCGCAGAGCACGCCCGCGATCAGAACCGGCCAGGCCGGCGACAGGCCGGACAAGAGGTCAATCATCGCTGCCCTCGCGGTCGTAATAGTCTTCGCTGCGCCACAAGAGCTTTCTCAGCGGCCAGCCCGCCAGCACGGCCAGGCAGAAGCCGAAGAAGCCTTCGATTTCGTAGAAGCCGAAAATCTCTTCCCACTTCGAATAGCCGTGACGGGGATGGAAGAATTCCCACGCCAGCAGCCCAAGGGCGGCGCTGAGGAAAATCCAGAACGGCGCGCGGCGCGCCCATTTGGAATCGAGCCACAGGAAGGGACGGGCCAGCGGATGGATGCCGTGATCGGTCTCCGGCTTGGCCGTTTCCGTCTTCTTCTTCGGCGGCGTCTTGGGCTTCGGCGTTTCGTTGGTCATGGCAGGTCCGCTCCCGTTTCGAACACGGGCGACAGGAAGTCGGTCAGGGGGCCGATCAGGAAGAACAGCACCAGCGTGCCCGCCGCGGTGATTACCGGCGGCAGCACGGCTAACATCGGTGTTTTCTTCTTCAACGGCGCATCCGGCTCATAGCCGAAGAAGCCGCGCCCCGGGATCGGCATCAGATAGGCGATATTCAGGATGGACGAGGCGATCAGCGCGGCGATCAGGGCGATATGCCCGGATTGCAGCGAGCCCTCCATCAGGAAGAATTTCGGCCAGGTGCCGCCGAAGGGCGGCAGGCCGATGATCGAGAACGACCCGACGGCAAAGGCGCCGAACGTCCACGGCATCAGCTTGCCGAGGCCGCGCATCTGGGAAATCTCGGTCTTCTTCGTCGCGGTGTAGATCGCCCCGGCACACATGAAGAGGGTGATCTTGCCCCAGGCGTGCATGACGATCTGCAGCGCTGCGCCCATCAGGGCGAGCGGCGAGGCCAGCATCGCGCCCAGCGTCACATAGGACAGCTGCGACACGGTCGAGAACGCCAGCCGGGCCTTCAGATTGTCCTTGGTCAGCGCGATCACCGAGGCCAGCACGATGGAACCGGCCGCAATCCAGGCCAGCGGGCCGGAGGTCGGGGCCGCCGCAATCGTCGCCGGTCCGAAGACATAGGTCGCGACCTTCAGGATCGCGAACACGCCCGCCTTCACGACGGCCACCGCGTGCAGAAGCGCGGAAACCGGCGTCGGAGCCACCATTGCGTTCGGCAGCCAGGGGTGGACCGGCATCAACGCTGCCTTCCCGATCCCGAAAGCATACATCACCAGCAGCACGCCGGAGATCATCGGCGCGACATCACCCAGGATGCCGCCGCGCGTGAATTCGGTCGTGCCCGCAAAATACTGCGTCGCGATGATCGCCGGCAGCAGGAGGCCGATCGAGGTGCCGAGCAGAATGCCGAGATAGATCGCCGCGCCCTTGCGCGCCTTCTCGTCGCCCTTGTGCGCGACCAGCGGATAGGTCGACAGCGTCAGCGCTTCGTAGAACAGGAACATGGTGACGAGGTTCGCCGACAGGGCGACGCCCATCGCACTGGCCAGCGCGATCGCGAAACAGACGTAGAAGCGCGTCTGGTTCTTCTCCTCATTCCCCCGCATATAGCCGATGGAATAAAGCGAGTTGACGATCCACAGCCCGCTCGCCACGGCGGCGAAGAGCGCACCCAGCGGCTCCAGCCGGAAGCTGAGCGACAGCCCGTCATCGATGCCGAGCAGCGTCAGTTCCGCGCCCTCATGCGCGATCGAGAAGAGATAGGCGACGTTCAGCGCCAGGACGATGGCGGTCACCAGCGTGGCGCCTTCGCGTACATTCGGCCACCGGCCCAGCAGGCCGATCATCACCGCGCCCAGCGCCGGCAGGGCGATGGCGAGCGCGAGCGCGAGTTCCGGGGTCATCGGATGCCTCCCGCAAAGGCAGCTTCAGCCGCCGCACGCGCCAGTTCGAGCACCGGCGACAGGTCAAAGAAGAAGACGATATTCGCCGCCGCGAGAATCCACAGCGGCACCGCCATGGTCAGCGGCGCGCGGCTGCGGACTTCCTCGCCGCGATGGACCGGAACCTTGCCGACCCAGATCGCCGCCAGCAGGCGCGCGACATAGGCGAGCGCCAGAAGCGAGGAGATGATCACCGCCGCGGCGGCCCACCACCAGCCGGCATCGAGTGCCGCGCCGACGAGATACCATTTCGACCAGAAACCGACCGTCATCGGTACGCCGACAAGGCTCAGCGCGCCGGCGGTGAAGGCCACGGACGTGGCCGGCATCGACCGGGCAAGGCCCGAAAGATCGCTGATCTGGCGCACGCCGAAACGCAGCGCGAAAATGCCGAGCGCCATGAACAGCGCGCCCTTCATCATCGCGTGATTGATCAGGTGGAGCATACCGGCGGAAATGCCCGCCATCGTGCCGATCCCGAGGCCGAGCATCATGTAGCCGACCTGCGCCACCGACGAATAGGCCAGCAGGCGCCGGGCGTCGTTCTGGAAGATCGCCTGGATCGACCCGGCGATCATGCCGATCACGCCGAGGACCGCGAACACCCAAAGGAAGGAAACCTGCACAAAGGGCGCATCCGAGGGGAAGATGTCGAAAACGAAGCGGATCAGCGTGTAGAAGGCCACCTTCGTCGCCGTCGAGGCGAGGAAGACCGTCACGAAATTCGGCGCGAAGGCATAGGCATTCGGCAGCCAGAGATGCAGCGGGAACATCGCCGCTTTCAGGCCGAGGCCGACGATGATGAAGGCAAAGGCCGCCTGCACCACCCGGCTGTCCTGTATCGCGGGAAGCCGGTCGGCGATATCGGCCATGTTGAGCGTGCCGGTCGCCATGTAGAGGAAGCCCACACCGATCACGAAGAAGGTCGCGCCGATCGTGCCGAGGATCAGATAGTTGTACGCCGCGGTCAGCGCCCGGCGGTCATTGCCCGCTCCCATGCCGACCAGCGTGTAGGTCGAGATCGAGGAGATCTCGAGGAAGACGAACATGTTGAAGGCATCGCCCGTGCTCGCCACGCCCATCAGGCCGGCAAAGCAGACGAGGAAGGCCGAGTAGAACAGCGATTGCTTGTCCCGCGCGATCTCGTCGGCCACGCTCGGCAGGGCGTAAACGACGCCAAGCAGGCCCAGCACGGACACCAGGATGAGGACGGCCGCGTTCAGCGCGTCGACCCGGAACTCGATACCGTGCGGCGGCGCCCAGTCGCCCAGCGCGTAGCTGATGATGCCGTTCTGCGCGACGTCGCCGGCAATCACCAGCGTCAGGACGGCGGCCGTCACCATGCCCAGAAGCGCCACGAGCCAGCCGAGACGGCCATTCGGCATGATCGCCGCAACCGGCGCCAGCGTCAGCGGAATGACCACCGCCAGGATTACCGCGTGCTCGGTCAGAAGCGGCGGCAGGAAAGAGGTCAGCGTTTCAATCACCGTCCGGCCTCCCCGCGGTCGACGGCATAGTCGGCGCTGTTGATCGCCTCGTCCTCGATCGTGCCGTAGCTCTCGCGGATACGCACGACGAGCGCCAGACCGACCGACAAGGTCGCCACGCCCACCACGATGGCCGTGAGAATCAGGACATGCGGCAGCGGATTGGAATAGATCGCCTGCCCGACCCCGTCCGCGCCATCCAGCACGGCATGGGCCTGGGTGCTGGCCACCGGATCGGTCAGCGCATCGGCGGCCTGCTGCAGCACGCCTTCAGCGGCGTGCGCGGCATCGCCAGCGGCGGCATGCGCCGCGTCGCCCGTTCCATGCGCGCCCTCATCGCCATATCCCTCACCGTGCCCGCCGCCATATTCCGGCAGGATCGGCGGCTGGCCGCCGAACACCTTGCCCATGGTGATGTAGAGCAGGAAGACCGAGGTCTGGAACAGCGACAGGCCGACCAGACGCTTG
The DNA here is from genome assembly GCF_021864465.1 of Hyphobacterium sp. SN044. Classification (GTDB taxonomy): domain Bacteria; phylum Pseudomonadota; class Alphaproteobacteria; order Caulobacterales; family Maricaulaceae; genus Hyphobacterium. The sequence continues at coordinate 28,495 of NZ_JAKKUV010000003.1, read as the reverse complement.
ACCAGATTCCCGGTCGCGATGACGGCATAAAGCCCGGTCATCATCAGGATGATGACGATTATGAAGTTGAAGCGTTCTGCGAGGAGCTCGATCATCACCACTCCTCCTCCGGAATATCCGGGGCGCGGCTGGCAAAGGTGTAGAAGATCACGACCATGACGGAAAACACCGTGGTCAGAACCCCGAGTTCGACCAGGATGATGCCAAGATGCTGGCCGGCATGGTGCGTCGATTCCGGGTCCAGCATGTCATAGCTGAGGAAGTTGCCGCCCAGGAGCCAGGTCACGAAACCCGTGCCGCCATAGATCAGTACGCCGACCGCGCTGCCGGCGCGCACGAACCAGGCGGGAACCGCCTCCCGCGCCGCGCCCATACCGAAAATCAGCGCATAGAGGATCACCGCAGAGGCGATGATCACACCGGCCTGGAAGCCGCCGCCCGGGCTGTAGTCGCCGTGAAAATGGACGTAAAATCCGAAGATTACGATGATCGGGATCAGAAGCTTCGAAACGACGCGGAGGACCAGATGCGGGTTCATTCACCGCCCTCCTTCTTCGGCTTCTTGCCGCCGAAACCCAGCAGCAACATGACGCCGAGACCGGCGGCGAAAATCACCACCGTCTCGCCGAACGTGTCGAAACCCCGGTAGCTGGCCAGGACCGCCGTCACGACGTTCGGCACCGCGATTTCCTGCGGTGTACGGATAATGTAGTCGAGCCCGACATAGGCATTCGCGGGTGCATTCGGGTCGCCATAGGCCGGCATGTCGCCGATCGCGAAGAACAGCGCCGCCCCGGTCGCCAGAACGACCGCCAGCGCCGCCCAGTGCCGCCCGGCCTTCACCGGTTCGGCCTCGCGCGCCGTCAGCAGCATCGCGCCGAGCATCAGAACCGTGGAAATGCCTGCGCCCACGGCGGCTTCGGTAAAGGCCACATCAACCGCGTCGAGCGACACGAACCAGGCGGCCGACAGAAGGCTGTAGACGCCCATCAGCATCACGGCGGCGAACAGGTTGCGCAGGCGCACGATCGCCACGCCGACGGCAAGCAGCATCGCCATCAGCGCGTAATCGAGCAGCTGGGTCCAGTCGAAGCTTTCCATCAGGCGTCTCCCTCACGGTCGCGGGGATGCTTGGGGTGGAAGCGCGAGAGCAACGGCTTTTCACCGGCCCGGTGCGCGGCGTTCGCGACGGCATGGGTCGCCGTCGGGCTGGTCAGGAACAGGATGAACCCGACGAGCAGAAGCTTGGCCGCCAGAAGCGTGAATCCGGCCTGCAGGATCAGGCTGAACACGATCAGTTCCGCACCCAGCGTATCGGTCACGCCGGCCGCATGCATGCGCGTGAAGAAGTCCGGCAGGCGCAGCACGCCCAGCGCACCAGCCAGCACGAAGACGAGACCCGTCGCCATCAGCGCAATGCTGGCGATGTCGCGGATCAGGAGGATGATCTCTGTCACGGTCATTCGTCGTCTCCCCCGATGGCGCGGCGCAGGGACATCTGCGCCAGCGCGATTTCGAGCGAGCGGTAGCGGAAGAATTTCAGGATCGCGATCGTGGCGATGAAGTTGATCAGCGCATAGAGCAGGGCGATGTCGACGCCGTCGCTGCGCCCGACCATCAGGCTGAAAATCAACAGGAGCAGCACCGTCTTGGTGCCGAAACTGTTGGCCGCGAGCACGCGGTCATAGAGCGTCGGCCCGATGAACAGGCGCGACAGCATCAGCGCCATCGCCCCGGCCATGCACAGGGCGGCGATCAGATTGACCCAGACCATCATGAGGATTTTCTCCGCCCGTCGGTCGCCCGGTCGGCGCGCGCATTCATTTCCGCAAAGCCGTCCGCGCCGGTGAAGTCAGGCGTCAGCGCATGCACGAGAAAGGCGTCCTCCTCGACCTCGACCGTCACCGTTCCCGGCGTCAGCGTGATCGAATTGGCGAAGATGCAGCGGCTGAGGTCCGATTGCGCATCGACGGGCACACGCACAAGGCGCGGCGTCACGTCGATTTCGGGCTTCAGAGCCGCTTTCAGCACGGCGACATTCGACTTGGCGATCTCGCCGCCGAGCCACGTGTAAAAGGGGATCAACGTCGCCAATCGGAAAAAGGGTACGGTTTCGCGATCGATGATTCGCATCCGGATCGCGAGCAGCATCGTCACGACAACGCTTGCCGCCCCCAAAGAGAGCAGCAGCGTCTTGTCGTATCCAGACAGCACCCACCAGATGACGGCGAGCACGACGGCCAGACCGGTGCCGTAGATCATGCGGCCTCCCCTTCGGATCCCGGTCGGCGTTCCGACCGATTGGGGCGGTATTTAACGGGGGGTGGCGGCCTTGACCAGCGATACCGGTACAAAAGGCGTGGACAGGTGCAGTTGCACGGAAACTCAGCCCCGGCGCATACCTTTGCCGAGATTGGCCCAGTCCCAATAGCGCAGGATCGTCTGCGCCCGTTCGACCGACAGCGAGTCGTGAACGATCATGGCCTCGTTGAAGGAGGGAAGCGTCTCCGAACGCCCGAGCGCGCGCCAGAGTTGGGAGAGATAGACCCGATCCGCGCCGGTCGCCTTGACCAGGACAGAGAGTGCCTCGCCGCCCGGATCGTCGAACATCCGCGCCAGCAGCGGCCGGCTGATGCTGGCGATCTGGCTGGCCGCGTCGAGCAGTTCGGGCGTCGCGCCTTCGCGCGCCATCTTGTCGAACACATTCTCCAGCGTGCCATAGGGGCTGCGCGCCATCGCCTCGCGGTCACGCTGGCGGCGGTCGACGAAGACCAGGGCCCGGACGACCAGCGGATCGGGATCGGTCTCCCTCGCCGCCATGGCAAACACGTCGTCCACCGCCTCGATCATCAGGGTCCGGTCGACGCCGAACCGTTCGAGAATCTGCAGGCGCTCGGCATGCCGCGCCGACCAGAAGAGCCGCATGGCCGCGCGCGGACGCAATTCCGGCCGCTTCAGCAGCAAGGGCACGTAGGCCGCCTCTTCCGAGGCTGCAGCGACAAGATGATCGATGGTCGGAGGCGCCAGATGTGCCCCGTGGTTTTTCAGGAGTGTCGTCAGGACATTGTACTCGCCGCCCGAAACCAGGGTGGCTGTGACGACTTCCGAAACCCGGTCGCGTTTCGCGATCGCGATACGGTGTTCGAGATTTCCGGCCTTGATGATCTCGAGCAGATCGAAATCGGTCAGCGTTTCGGAATTTTGCAGCAGCGGCTCGGCAACTTCGAATGTGTCGATGGCAAGCGACCGCACCAGTCCGGAGGGCGCATCGGCAATCTCGGCAAGGCGAACGGCCACGCGGCGGCGCAACGTGGTGTCGCTGTACTTCAGAATCTCGTGCAGCAGATCGCCGACAATCCAGCGCTCCTGCGGGCCGATCCGGCTCGAGGGCAGGCAGACGATGTCCGCCAGCCGCCGCGCGATGACGGTCCGTGTGCGTCCAGAGAGTGCCTGTTGCGGCTGAAGATCGATGGTTTCCGGATAGGCCATGGCGATTCTGCGTCTGTCTCGGCGCACCTTGCCCGCGCGCCCGTTAAGGAAGCGTGGCTGCAACCGTGCGGATTCGCCGCCTTGCCCTTCCCGGCTGCACAACGCAGTTTGCAAGTCCTGCCTGTCGTCATTGCCGGGGCGCGATGATCACCTCGTCCAGTTCTCGTCCGTTTGCGGCCTATCTCGCCATTGTGGCGGGGTGGTTCTTCAGCTTCGGCCTTCAAACGACGCTCTATCCGGGCGTGGTCTATTTCACGCTCGGCGAAAGTCCGGAACGGTTGGGCCTGGCGCAAATGGCACTGACGCTGCCCATGCTTCTGCTTCTGCCCGCGGCGGGTGTGCTCGCGGAACGCCGGGGGCGGCGGAAATTGCTCATCATCTTCTACGGCTTGGCCGCCGCCGCAGCGGTCACACTTGCTGCGCTGCTTGCAACCGGCTCGCTCTCCTATCCGCTGTTGATCCTTTACGCGCTTGGGGTCGGGTCCTGCGGCGCCTTCGTGCTGCCGGCGCGCGATTCCGCGATCAATCCCGTGGTCGAACTGGCAAACCGGACCGGTCACCCGATCACGCTGCAAAAGGCAGTCATCCTGACGACCATCGCCCAGTTCGGCGCCCAGATCGCCGGCATGGCCGCGGGCTATGCCACGCGCTGGACCGGGCCGGCCATCATGTTCGCGGTGCAATCGGGCGGTTTCGCACTCGGCATGGCCGCCGCCTTCCAACTGCCCCGCCTGCGCACGCGGCGGCGCGACAAGCCGCACGTGCTTCGCGACCTGGTCGATGGCGTGAAGGCGGTCTTCACCTCGCCCGTTCTCGGCCCCATGACCTGGCTGATGATCGCCGTGGGATTCTTCGTCGTCGGCGGCGGATTTTTCGTCATCATCCCGGTCCTCGTCCGCGACATCTATGGCGGCGGATATTCCGAGCTTTCCAGCCTGCTGGTCGTGTTCTGGATCGGCGCCCTGCTGGCCAATCTCGTCCTCGCCCGCTTCGGTGCGATCGAACGGCCCGGCCTCGTCATCGTCGTCGCCCAGATGGTCACCGTCGCCAGTCTCGGCCTGATGGCGCTGCACCTGCCTTTCTGGGGGCTTTACGTGCTCGATCTCGGCTGGGGGCTTGGCGCGGGCGTCGCGATCTCGCTCAGCCGCGCCGTGGTGCAGGAGAACGCCCCCTCCGGCATGGTCGCGCGGGTCATGTCGGTGTATCAGCTCGGCCTGTTCGGCGGCATGCCGATCGGGGCCGCGCTGATGGGCTTCATTGTCGCCGGGCTCGGTCCGCACACCTCGGCGCTGATCCCGATGGCCGGGCTGGGACTTTTCCTCGTCTGGCTCGCAACGGCCACGCCGCTCCTGAAGGTCGGCCGGGCTGCAAATCGCCTCACCTGACCCTATCTCTTCCTCTGCCCCCGCAAAGGAGACGGACATGCCCCGACTGACCCAGGACGAGATCAAGACCCTGCGCGAAAAGTTGTCGCCCGAGGAACAGGCGATCGCTTTCGGCGAAGGCACCGAACCGCCGCACTCTCATCCGCTGAACGTGGAGAAGCGCGATGGCGAATTCCGCTGCAAGGTTTGCGGGAACGGCCTGTTCAAATCGGACGCGAAATACGATTCCGGCTCGGGCTGGCCGTCCTTCTACGAAGCACTCGATCCCGACGCGATCGAAACGAAGTGGGACTTCAAGCTGATCGCGCCGCGAAAGGAAATTCACTGCGCCATTTGCGGCGCGCATCTGGGCCATGTCTTCGACGATGGCCCGCAGCCCACCGGCAAGCGCTTTTGCGTCAACGGCACCGTGCTGGACTTCCGGCCCGGTGACGGCGAAAAGTGACGCCGAATCCACCATGGGGAGAGATCATTCGATGACAGACAACCGCGTTGCGTTCCGCCGGCTGGGCCTTCTGGTCTCGGCGGTCGCCGCCGCCCTGACTGTTGCCGCATGCGGCGAGGAGACGACGATGAGCCAACAGGCCGCCACCACAGAAGACACCGGCACCGAGACCACTGCCAACGCGCAATCGCTGATCGACCGCGCGCGCGCCATCGAAGCTCCCGTCACCGAGCAGCGCCCGGTCGAGATCGAACAGCTGGGCCGCACCCGCACCGACGAATACGCCTGGATCCGCGACGACAACTGGCAGGAAGTGATGCGCGATCCGTCCGTCCTGCGTCAGGACATCCGCGATCACCTCGAGGCAGAGAACACCTATTACAACGCGGTGATGCAGCCGACCGAAGCTCTTCAGGAACGCCTGTACCAGGAGATGCGCGGCCGCATCCGCGAGGACGATTCCTCCGTGCCGGATACCGATGGCGACTTCGAATACTACACCCGCTTCCGCGAAGGCGGTCAGTATCCGGTCTTTGCCCGCCGGCCGATCGACCCCGAAACCCGCGAGCCTGTCGGCGAGGAGGAAATCCTGCTCGACGGCGATGCACTGGCCGAGGGTGTCGAATATCTCGACTTCGGCGATGTCGAGCATTCGCCCGACCACCGCTGGCTGGCCTATGGCGTCGATACGCGCGGCTCGGAATACTATGAGGTCCGCATCATCGACCTTGCCACGGGCGACATCGTGGCCACGCTGACCGACGAGAGCACCGGCGATTTCGTCTGGGCCAATGATTCGACCACCCTCTTCTGGGTGTGGCGCGACGACAATGGCCGCTCCAAGCGCGTCTACCGCCAGGTGCGCGGCGAGGTTGCCTCGACCCTCGTCTACGAAGAGGCCGACGACGGCTTCTTCGTGAATGTCGGCAAGACCGATGGCGACAGCTACATCGTGATCAATGCCTCGGGCCACACCACGTCGGAAGTGCGCCTGATCGACGCCAACAACCCGACCGCCGATGCCATCCTGGTGTCCGAGCGGGAAACCGATGTCGAGTATTCGCTGACCGAGGTCGGCGGCCAGTTCTACATCCTGACCAATCTCGGCGGCGCGGTGGACTTCAAGGTCATGTCGGCCCCGCTCGATGCGCCGCAGCGCGCCAATTGGGAAGACGTCCTCGAACACCGGCCGGGCGTCCTCGTGACGGGCCTGATGGGCTTCCGCAACTGGCTGGTTCGTCTGGAACGCGAGAACGCCCTGCCCCGCATCGTCGTGCGCAATCTGGAAGACGGCGCGGAGCACGAGATCGCCTTCGAGGAAGAGGCCTACGCCCTCGGCATCGACAGCGGCTACGAATACTTCACCGACACGATGCGCTTCTCCTACGAGTCCCCGACGACGCCGCAGGAGACCTACGACTACGACATGGCGAGCCGCGAGCGCACGCTGATGAAGCGACAGGAAATCCCGTCCGGTCACGATCCGGAGGATTATGTCGTCCGCCGCATCATGGCTCCGGGGCATGACGGGGTGCAGATCCCGGTCACCGTCCTTTATCACCGCGACACACCGCTCGACGGATCCGCGCCGCTGATGCTCTACGGCTACGGCAGCTACGGCATCACCATCCCGGCCGGCTTCCGGGTGACGCCGCTCTCGCTGGTCGACCGCGGCATGATCTACGCCATCGCCCACATCCGCGGCGGCATGGCCAACGGCTACCAGTGGTATCTCGACGGCAAGCTGGCGCTGAAGGAGAACACCTTCCGCGACTTCGTCTCGGCCGGGAATGCCCTCGTCGAGGACGGCTTCACCACGCGCGGCAACCTTGTCGCCTATGGCGGTTCGGCCGGCGGCCTGCTGGTCGGTGCGGCGATCAACATGGAGCCGGACCTGTTCGCCGGTGCCATCGCGGCCGTGCCCTTCGTCGACGTGCTCAACACGATGAGCGACGAGACCCTGCCGCTGACCCCGCCGGAATGGCCGGAATGGGGCAACCCGCTGACCAGCGAAGCGGATTACGACACCATCCTCGCCTACTCGCCCTACGACCAGGTGACGGCGCAGGACTATCCGCATGTTCTGGCCACCGCCGGTCTGACCGACCCGCGCGTGACCTATTGGGAACCGGCGAAATGGACAGCGCGTCTGCGCGCCACGCGGACCGATGACGGCCTGACCCTGATGCGCACCAATATGGGTGCCGGTCATGGCGGCGCGTCGGGCCGTTTCGACAGCTTGCGCGAGACGGCGGAGAACTGGGCCTTTGCCCTGATGGTGACCGGCCTCGCCGACACCGAAGTCCACCAGTTGGAACTCGAAGCGCAGGAATAGGCGCGGAGGCAATCCGGAATGAAGAAGGGCGGCACCAGATGGTGCCGCCCTTTTTCGTTCAGTCCGCGATGCGGAAGTCGAGATTGGTTTGACGTGAGCGGCGGATCACATCCTGACCGTCTTCCCGCCGTGGATTGAAGCGCCATCGCTGAACGGCCCGTTCGGCATTCCGGACAAAGCCCGAGTTGGAGCAATTCGCCGAAATGTTGAACGGCGTGCCATCGGCAGCGATGTCGTAAACAACGAGGCAGCTGCCTTCGATCCTGCGTGAGAGCAGACTGTCCGGATAAACGGGATCAAAGCGGACAAGAGGCGTTTCTTCGCGGTTCGCCGCGACATAGATACCCTGCTGCTGGACCGTCGGCGGTTCGATTGTCGGCAAGGTTCCGATATCGACCGCCTCTGGCGCGGCATCAACCGCTGCGCGGGTCACCTCAAGACGGATCGGCGGCGGTGGTGGATCGATCTGAGTCGTCGGCAGTTCGGGCCGGACTTCCGGGGGCGGAAGCGGCTCGACCGTCGGGAAGATGTCGATGTCATAATCGGGAATAGGTGCTTCCTGGCGATACTCGACCGTGATGAGTGTCATCATGCCGAGAAACAGGAAGAAGGTGACAGTCGCGGCGGCGGGCATACCGGCCGCAAGGCGTGCAATGCGCATGTGAAGCCTCCCCTGGCTTGTTTGCCGGGCACGGCTCCTCTGCCCCTGCTTCGGATAGATGCCGTTACCCGATAACAGTTACAAGATAACATTGCGATTGTGTCATGATCGGGGCAAGCGGGCCGGATTTCGACGCACTGCGGCCGAAACGGCAAAGAAAAAGGCCCCGGCGAACCGGGGCCTTGATCATTTCGGGATTGGAAAGCGTTTAGCCTTCCTGCGTTTCCGCATTGGCATTCGCCGCACCTGACGGGTCCTGCTCGGCCTGGTCGCCGATCGGATCACCGAACTGGTTGTAGTAGCGCTCGCACTCTTCCGGCAGGTCGAGCAGAAGGCGGCCGGTTTCCGGATCGACGCGGCCCAGCAGCACCGAGGTGTCGCGCTGGTCTTCGACCGAGAAGCGGCAGGAGTCGCGCTGAAGCTGTTCCAGGATCCGGGGGCGTTCCTGTTCGAAGCGGATTTCCTCGCGCACGAACCGGGCCCAGCCTTCCGCAGTCCGGCGGGATTCGCCGAATTGCGCACCGCGGTCGAACGCCTCGATGGCGCCCTGGCGGTTGTTCAGCTCGTAGCGGATATTGCCGAGGAGAACCCAGGCGTTGCCCGTCTGGCGGAGACCGCCGCGGTTCAGCGCCTGCTCGATTGCCTCGGTCGCAGCCGCCAGTTCGCCCTGCTGGTAGAGGGCTTCACCGAGCTTCAGATAGTTCTCGCCGGTATTGGTCATCTGGGCGAGCTGACGCAGCACCGGGATGGCTCGGTCCCACTCGCGCGCCTGACGCCACATATTGGCGAGCAGTTCGACGTTATCGGTATTCCGCTCGACGCGGCCGGCATTCATCTCGCGCTCGAGGATGGACGCGCCGCGATAGGGAACATCGTAGAAGCTGTAATACTGGGCGACGCGAACGATTTCGCGACCCTCGGTCAGCATCCCGTTGATATACATGATCTTGTTGACTTCGAACGCCTCTTCCTCTCGGCCATTCTGCGCCAGAAGCGATGCGTAGGACGTCCAGATATTCTTCTCGGTCGGCCAGCGGGCGGCCATCTCGCCGATGATCCGCATCTGGTCGGCGGTGCGGTCCAGCGACTGGTAGTAGTACAGCACCAGGTTGAAGTGCCGGCGCTCGCGCGGATTCGCCCCCTCGAACGCCTGCTCCGCATAGCGCAGGCCTTCCTGGAAGCGGTCCGCCTGGGCATAGGCCTGGGCCAGCATCATGGCGAGGCGTTCGTTGATCTCGCCGCCGGCACGCGCCGCGGCCAGGATTTCATCGATGCCTTCATTATACCGTTCGGACGCGATCAGCAGCTGACCGATATTGATCCGCAGTCCGACCGTTTCTTCCGTCGTCATGATCCCGGTCGCGATCGCCGCGCGCCAGTCCGTGATGGCCTGGTTCAGGCGTTCGGTCTCGTAATAGGCCCGGCCGCGAAGCTGCAGCGAAATCATCCGCTCATAGGGCGTGATCCCCGAACGGGCGAGTGCGCGATCCAGCTGGGTGATCGATTCCTGCCACTGGTCGTTGGACTGAAGCTCCTGCGCCCGCAGAACGATTTCACCGATTTCCGCCGAGAAGGAGCGGTTCTGCGCTTCTTCCTCTTCCTGCACGACCATGCGCAGGGCCGAGGCGTCCGGCGCGGCGAAACCGATCGCGCCCGCCACGAAGACCGCCGACAGCATCAGCCGGAAGCGGGACAGGTTCTGGGCTTTCGTAGACAGCATCATTCACGCTCTCCTGCGCGCCGGTAACCGGCGCCAACTTCAGGCCCTGGGCCTATTCTCGCCGCCAGAGGCGGCCGTCAGATCTGTCCGGCTCTAGTCGTTGAGCTGGAAGACGAACTGGGTTTCCACACCGGAACGCGACACCGGAACGCCATCAACGATCTTCGGATTGTAGCGCCAGCGTTCGACCGCGCGGCGGGCCGCACTTTCGAACAACGAGCTGGAGCACTGATAGACGTTGATATTCGTCGGCGTACCGTCCGGCGTCACGTCGAAGCGGACATTGCAGGTCCCCTCCACGCCCCGCTCGGCGGCGCGCGGCGGATACTGCGGTTCGATCCGCACCAGAGGCTGGGCGTCACGGTCGGAGACCGAGAAGTTGACGCTGTTCGAGTTCAGCTGCGGCGCTTCGAACCGCGGGATTTCACCCACGATGGTCGACAGGCCTTCGGTCGGCTGCTGCGCCCGCTGACGCTCGATTTGCGGCGGCGGGGGCGGCGGCTGGACCTGATCCACGTCGCGGATGTCGACGTTTCGCTGGCGCGCCAGTTCCTCGACTTCCGGGCGGATGTCGATCTGGATTTCCTCGCGCGCCTCTTCCTCGATCTGGCTGTCGGTGAAGATCAGGGCCCGCATCAGCATGAACAGCGCGAAGGTAACAATCGCCGCGATCGGAATGCCGATGATCAGTCTCAGAAGTCCTGGCATGACGGCCTCCTAGTTGTTCCGCGTCGAAATGTTCACGGGCACGCCCATGTCCCCGAGGATATCCTGGACCTCGAAGACAAGACCGCTGCTGGCCCCCGCATCGCCCTGGATCATCGCCTCGGCACGCGGGTTTTCCTCGATCAGCTGCTCGATCGCGCCCCGAACGCCGTTGATGTCGTAGACGCGGCGGTTGATCCACACCTCGTCTGCCGCGGTGACGGCGATCAGGATCGACGGGCGCTGGCGCTCGGTCGTGGCCGCGTCGGGACGGGTCACGTCCACGCCGGGCTCCTTCACGAACACCGAGGTCACGATGAAGAAGATCAGCAGGATGAACACGACGTCCAGCATCGGCGTCATGTTCAGCTCGATCTCTTCCTCTTCGGTATTCACACGGCTAGCTCTGCGAGCCATGACTTACTCCATTTCTTTCGCGCGGCCGCCCATCACTGCTGCGTACGCTGAGCAGGTTGGACCGAAACCGGGATACCGTTCGCCTGCATGTCGTCCCAGATCAGCACCACGATGCCGTGATCGGCCTCGTATTGCGGTGCGATCAGAACGGCGCTGCGCGGGTTCTCGGCGCGGAAACGCGAGACCGCGGCCAGCACGCGTTCCGGATCGGTCTGCTGCTGGTTCACGAACACCCGGCCCTGGTCGTTCACGTCGACCAGGATGACCGGTGCCGGATCCGTCGGCGTGTCTTCCGACTGCGGCGGCGGCTGCATGTTCAGGCCCTCTTCCTGCAGGAAGGTTGCCGTCACGATGAAGAAGATCAGCAGGATGAAAACGATATCCAGCATCGGGGTCATGTTGACCTCGGCCTGGTCGTTCGCCCTGTTTTTTCTGCGTCTCATCTGATTACAGCCCCAGTTCGAGATCGTCGGCCAGCGCAGCGGTACGATGCTGCGCCATGCGTTCGATCTGGTTGGAGAACAGAAGTCCCGAGAGCGCAGCAACCATGCCGGCCATGGTCGGGATCGTCGCACGCGACACACCGGCCGACATGGCGCGGGCATCGGACGATCCCAGGATGGCCATCGTGTCGAACACCGAGACCATGCCCGTCACCGTGCCCAGCAGCCCGAGCAGCGGGGCGATGGCGACGAGAGTCTTGATCAGTTCGACATTCTGGTAATTGCGTTGTTTCACCTCGGAGATCAGCTGGTCGCGGATCGCGTGAGCATGCCAGGACTTGTGATCCTCGCGTGCCGACCATTCGCGGACGGCGCGCTTGGAATGTCCCTTCTCGGCGAGACCGAAATACACCAGCCGTTCGAGGATGAAGGCCCACATGACAAACGTAGCGATCATGATCACCACGAGCACGGGGCCTCCCCGCTCGAGAAACTCCTGAAGGCCTGTGATAGCCGCATCCATGTGCGTGCCTCCTTCAGTAGCCCCTTAGGACGGACGACGTTCTTCGGCGGAACGCGCAACCATGCCGGCAGCCTGTTCTTCAAGCACCTGCTGGACACCGCGAGCGAAGCTGGCAGCGAAGCTGTGGATGAAGAGGAGCGGGATGGCCGACACGAGACCGAGCACCGTGGTCACGAGGGCTTCCGAGATACCGCCGGCCATGATCTTCGGATCGCCGGTACCGAACAGGGTGATCTGGGTGAAGGTACGGATCATGCCCGTAACGGTACCCAGCAGGCCGAGCAGCGGCGCGATACCAGCCGCCAGCTTGAGGAAGTTCAGACCGAATTCGAGCTTCGGCGTCTCCCGCAGGATGGCTTCGTCGAGCTTCAGCTCGATCGTTTCGATGTCGCGGTCCTTGTACTCCTCGTACACGCCCATGACACGGCCCAGCGAATTACCGCGGGACGGGGTCGAACGGCGCTTTTGCGCAGCGACCGCCGCCGATTCCAGCATCAGCTGGACCAGGCGCAGCAGGCCGAAGGCGACCGAGATCGCGAGCAGGCCGAGGATGATGTAACCGACGGTCCGGCCCTGGGCGATACGCTCCTGCAGGTTCGGCACGTCGCGGTAGATGGCCAGCAGGCCGCCGCGGGACGGGTCAACCGGACCCATCACGATTTCATCGGACGTCGCATTCGTGACGCGGCTTGCCGCGTTGACGATGTCGGCCGGGGGCTGACGCTCCAGCGGCGACAGGTCGTAATTGCCGTTCTCGCCTTCGTTCCACTGGACGAAGGTCACGCCGCCGTCATTCGCCCAGGCGATGAACGGACCGACGCGGGTCACGGAAACCGGCTGACCGCTGCCCAGACCATTGACCACGCGATCGAAGGTGACGACCTGACCTTGCAGGATCATCTCTTCGGTCATGCGGCGGTGGATCTGGCTCAGCTGCTCGGTGCCCGGAAGCGCACGGCTTTCGGACAGTTCGACCAGCGTTGCGGTACGGTTCGGCACCTGCGCGGAAATGATCGAGGCGTCGATGATCGATGCGAATTCGCCGGCCGTCTGGCGGGCCGCACCGAACAGTTCGCCGAATTCACCCTGCGCTTCACGAAGCTGGCCACCCAGTTCGTCGATGCGGGCTTCGTTTTCGTCGTACTGCGCACGGATGCCGGCAGCCTGGCCTTCCAGCGCGCTCAGCTGCGAGCGGGCCTGGGCAAGGAGAGCCGACTGCTGGCCGCGGGCTTCGCGGAATTCCTGCAGGCGGCGCTGGTTTTCTGCGCTCATTTCCCGCGAGTCCGAACGGACGCGGTTGAGCAGTTCGCTGATGGAGGAAGCCGGCTCGGTCTGAGCCATGGCGCTTCCGGCGAGCGCTGCACCCATCGAGAGGGCGGCAGCGAAAATCTTGAAGGACTTGTTCATCGCGTGAATCTCCGTCTCTCGAGGCCTACTGAGCGTCTTCCGAGCCCGGAATCGGCGCGGTGAAGAGGTCAGGCGTGGTGACTTCCTGCGCGATACGGAATGCGCTGGTCACAGCGGCGTCGCTCGCGCCCGTCACGCGCTCCCAGTCACTATTGTACTGGGTTCTCGCCATCAGGTCGCCGTTCGGCATGTCGCGGATCAGGGCGACACGGCCGATGCGGAGCGTGGTGACGTTCGTCGGGACGCCGTCGATGTCGATCGTCTCTTCATAAGAGTCGATCTGGCGGCCATAGGACGCCTCGATGTCGTAGGCGTTCAGGATCAGACGATAGCGCTCGGCCGCGGAAATTTCCGGGTTGTCGAGGTCTTCGTACAGGTTCGCGATGCGCTCCTGACGGTTCTCGACGTTGAACGGCAGGTCCAGGTTCACGAAGTTTTCGAGGTTCTGAACCATGTCGCGCATCATCGGCAGGATTTCGACGCCGACATTGTCGACGCGGCCGATCTGCTGCTCGAGCGACGCGATTTCGTTTTGTTGCGCCTGCAGGAAGACCCGCTGCTGCTCGATATAGAGCCGCTGCGATTCGATCTGCTGCTGGAGCGCGCGGAACTGCAGCTCGTCATCGGTTGCCGCATCGTCCAGGTCGTCGATCTGCCGCTGAGCCGCCGCCGCGTCTTGCGTCGCCTGCTGAGCGGTACGGATCACATCGTTGATCTGGGCCTGAGCTGCGCCGCCGGCCACTCCGGTCAAGAGAGCCGCCGCAACGGACGCGCTGAGCCAATACCTCATCTTCGCCATGTCTCGCCTCACAATGATCCGGACGGGGCATGCAGCCTCCGCCCTGGAATTTCCCCTCGGTTGTCAAACCGGCGCCAACCGCCGGAAAAAGCCCCAGTTAGATGACCACTGAAACAGCGGTCCTGAATCCGGAAAACACTTCCGGTTACGCGAATCCCTAAACGACGTTGGAGACAGTGCTGTGAACCCCTTCCCCTGCGGCGGTTGATCCGCCGACGTATCGTCCAAGACGCTTCGCGCCATTCACCGCCGGTCACGCTAGCGTCCTGTTGCGCGCCGATCAATACACCCTTCCCATATCCTGCTGCGATGGACATCGATTCCGGGACGACTTTCTCCTTTGGCGGGCGAGACACGCGATGATGCTCGCCCCGTGGGCGAAACGCTGCAGCCAATCCGCAAGTTCCGTTATGATATTACATTTCTATGAAGAATGCGAGATCAAATTTGCGTGTGGTCGTGCAAACGCTGTTCCGGGCGGTAGAAATCGCCCGGATGAACGCATCGGATTTTCAGGAAGGGTGGCTGGGGCGCCAGGATTCGAACCTGGGAATGGCGGTACCAAAAACCGCTGCCTTACCGCTTGGCGACGCCCCAATCCGTGGTCCGTCCGGACCGCGTGAGCGGGGTAGATAGCGGCAAGCTGCGATGGATGCAACGGGGCTGCGCGGTATGCGTTGCACACCCCTGAATCTGCCGCTATAAGCCGCGGCCTCGGTTCGGAGTATAGCTCAGCCTGGTAGAGCACCGTCTTCGGGAGGCGGGGGTCGCAAGTTCGAATCTTGCTACTCCGACCATTCTTTCCCGCCCCCTCAGAAAACGTCCGCTGTCGCGCGAATCCGGCTCGCCCGGGACTCCTGACATGCGCGTCCCCTCGACCGTGCCATGCACCACCTCTATAGATTCCAGTTCAAACGGAAACGGCGAGTGGTAGCGGGTCATGAAACAGTTCTGGGTCACCTTCTTCGGATCGATCTTCGGCGTCATCGTCGGATCCGTGATCACGATGGTGTTGGGCGTCTTCCTCATCGTGGGGCTGATCGCCTCCGCGGCACAGTCGTCCGACCCCGCCCCGGTGATCCCGTCGGCCAACGTGGTCCTGTCCCTCGACTTGCGCGAGGCGCGCAGCGACCAGCCAAGCCGTTCGCCCTTCGCCTTCGCCGACCCGCTGTCGACCGTCGATCTCGTCCGGGCGCTTGAACGCGCCGAGGGCGATTCGCGCGTGTCCGGCCTGTTCATCCGCGCAAACGAATACGGCCTGCCCCCGGCTCAGGCCGAGGAGATCCACCGCGCCATCGCCGCCTTCCGCGCGTCGGGCCGTTTCGTGATCGTCCATGCACAGGGTTTCGAAGGGACGTCGGCGACCAACTACTTCGCTGTTTCCGGTGCCGACGAGATCTGGCTGCAGGATACCGCGACTTTCTCCGCCTCCGGCCTTTACGGCGAAGTGCCCTTCTTCGGCGGCCTCCTCGAACGGTTCGAGGGCCGCGCCGAATTCATCCAGTTCGAGGACTACAAGAACGCGCCGAACAGCTACACCGAATCCGGCTTCACCGATGAACACCGGGAAGCCACGCTCGGCTATTTCAACGGCATCTTCGACACCATCATCGAGACCGCCGCGGCCGATCGCGGCCAGACGCCCGAAGCGATGCGCACCCTGATCGAGGATGCTCCCTATTCCGCCGAACAGGCGCTGGAGGCGGGCCTCGTCGACCAGCTCGGCCAGGTCGTTGATGCGCGCCAGGCGGCACTCGACCGCGCCGGTGCCCGCCAGCTGACCGACATTTACGACTACGCCGACTCGGCCCTGATGCATCAGAGCGGACCGGTCATCGCACTGATCGAGGGTCAGGGCGCGATCGTCACGGGCAACGCCCTGCCGGGCCTGTTTGGCGGTGACGAGATGATCGGCAGCGATCTGATGTCGGAATCCATCCTCAACGCCGCGCGAGACCCGAATGTCCGGGCCATCGTCCTGCGTATCGACTCACCCGGCGGCTCGTCGATTGCCTCCGACCAGGTGTGGGACGCTGTGCGCCGCGCCCGCGAAGCGGGCAAGCCGGTCGTCGTATCGATGGGCGGGGCGGCCGCGTCCGGCGGCTACTACATCGCTGCGCCGGCCGACTACATCGTCTCCAACGCCACCACGATCACCGGCTCGATCGGTGTCTATGGCGGCAAGATCAATCTGCACGACACGCTCGGCCTGGTCGGTGTCAACATCGAACCGATCTCGGTCGGTGGTGAATTCACCGACGCCTATTCCGGCCAGACCGACTGGACCGACGCCCAGCGCGCCGAACTCGAATCCATGCTCGGCGATATCTATGCCGACTTCACCGAGCGGGTGTCCGAAGGCCGTGTCATCCCGATCGAACGCGTGCTCGAGATCGCTCGCGGCCGCGTCTGGACCGGCGCGCAGGCGCTCGAACTGGGCCTGGTCGACGAGATCGGCGGCATGCGCGAAGCTGTTGCGGCTGCCCGCTCGCTGGCCGACATCGAGGCTGGCGCTCGGGTCAATCTGCGACGCTACCCGGCCCGCCCGACACCGTTCGAAGCCTTCCAGGCGATGTTCGGCGTCACGGCAGAGTCCGCCGAAACGCTGGCCCAACTCAACGCCCTCATGGAGTTGCCGGAAGTGCGTGCTGCCCTCGAGGCCCGCGGCATGTCCGGCCGGGGCAATGAGCTGCGCACGCCGGCCCAGCAGCCGAACTAGCCGTCAGGCAAGGAACAGTCCCACGGCCAAGAGCAGCAGAAATGCGACAGTCAGCACGATCAGGTAGATCAGATCGAGCAGGACCACGCGGACGAGCGACTTGAAACGGCCGTTCAGATAAACGCGCCTGTGGAGCCGGTAGAGGTAGAAATTGCTCCACAGCATGAAGACCAGCACGCCCCATCCCCCGATCAGCGGGCTGGCGAGGATGAGTGCGGTCATCAGGAAAAACAGGAAGGAATGGAAGTGAAGGGAAACGACCAGATGGTCGTACAGGAAAATACCCCGCCTCCAGAAATGCATGAGCGCCAGCAACAGGGCATAGATCGGCAACAGCACGAAGATCAGCCTGGGCGTCCATTCCTGAACGGCCCGCCACCAGCTGTCAGGGTCCTGGATCGCATGGCCCAGACGGTCGGCCAGGTAAGAACGCGCTGAATAAGGCAGCCAGTCTGCCCCATCAGCCTCGACGGTCAATGTCGTCCCGTCCGCCAGTTCGCGAGAGACGGGCACGCCCGTGTCGTCTTGCACGGCATCGGGATAGTCCTCAGGCAGAAGCGCTTCGCGTATCGCCCGTTCCATCTCGTCGCGGCGCTGCTGTTCCTGCGCGCGCTGAACAAGCGGATCCGCCTCGATATCGCGCTGAGCCTCCTCGGCTTCGCCCACCTGTTCGCGGAGTTGCGCAAGTTGCGCAGCGATCTCGGGATTGTCTTCTTCGGCCTGCGCCAGTGCGCGTTCGGCTTCGGCCAGCTGCTCGCCATCGGAATTCGAACCGTCGAACATGGTGCTGTCGATCGAGAACACCAGGAAGAAGGCCAGGCTCGCCACGATGAAGAGGCGGAAGGGCTGGACGTAACGCGCGCGCACGCCGCTCAGATAATGGCGCGTGATCCGGCCCGGCCGGAACATCAGGGCCGGGATGGTGCGCCAGAACCGGCCGTCGAACGAGAAGAAGCCGTCGAGGACTTCCAGCACGAGCGACCACACCGGCCGGTGAAAGGTATCGGCGTCCTGCCCGCAACTGTGACAGATCGGACCCTTGAGGGCCGTACCGCAATTCGAGCAATGCCCCTCATCGCCGGCGGACGGAAAGGCCGACTTGCGGCGTTCATTTCCGGAAAAGATGGCGTCGGCGGCAACCGCGTCGGTGACCGCGTTATCGATAAGATCCGAACCTGACATGAAACTTCCCCCCGGCCGCGGAATCTACCGCCGGTCGGGGGGAAGGAACAAGGGAAGCGTGCGGCGGATTATTCCGCGGCGTCTTCGGTGCCGGCCGGCTCGACGTCGGAATTGACGTCGGCGAAGCACAGCCAGCGCGTCCGGTTGATACGCAGGATATTGTCCGTCCAGCCGGTCACGTTCGGGTTCACCAGCGCCTTGTTGACGTAGAACACGATCGGGATCAGCGGCATGTCGTCGAGCAGCATCTGCTCGGCTTCCGCCAGGATTCCGGCGCGGACTTCCATATCCTGTTCGCGGTTGCCGCGCGCGACCAATTCGTCATAGGCCGGGTTGCGGTAGCGCGAATAATTCATCGGGATCGAGTTGGTCTCGCCCAGATAAAGGAAGCTGTACGCGTCGTTGAAGTCCGCGATCCAGCCGCCGTCACCGACCTGGAAGTCAGCGGCGCGGAGATTTTCGTAGTGGATCTGCAGTTCGATCTGCGTGATCGAGACATTCACCCAGTCCGCGATGCTCTCCCAGTCCTGTTGCACGACCGGCGCGATGCGCGGGTTATCGGCGGAGGAACGGTAAGTGTATTCGAACTCCAGCGGATTGTCGGGGCCGAAGCCGGCCTCCATCAGCAATTCGCGGGCGCGTTCGCGGCGCGCCTCGATCGGCTCGTCGGCCCAGCTCACGCGGGCATCGTTCGTGTAGTTCGCGACCCCCGGCGGAACCAGCGAATAGGCCGGCTGCTGACCGGCGCGGTAGATTTCCTCGGCGAGGAAATCGCGGTCGATCGACATGCCGAGCGCGTTACGCACGCGGGCATCCTGGAAAGTCGGGTCTTCGAGGTTCAGCGCGTAATAGACGGTGCCCATATACGGGGCGACGCGAACAAATTCCGGCGCTTCCTGGCGCAGGCGGTCGATGTGCTGACCCGGGAATTCGTTGTTCAGGTCGAGCTCGTTGTTCAGGACGCGGCGCACGGCGGCCGAGCTGTCGATCGTCGGATAGTAGAAGACTTCGTCGATGCAGACGTCGTCATTGCCGTAGAAGGTCTCGTTGCGCTCGAGGTGCACGAAGTTGTTCGTTGCCCACTCGACGAGGCGGTACGGCCCGTTGACCACGATATTGCGCGGCTGGATCCACTGATCGCCATACTCCTCGACCACGTGCCGCGGCACGGGGAAGGTCGTATAGTGGGTCAGGAGACCCGGAAGATACGGGGCCGGATAGTTCAGGCGGATTTCCAGAGTGCGGTCGTCTATCGCGCGCACGCCAACTTCCGACGGCGGCAGCGCGCCCGTGTTCACTTCCTGGGCGTTCACGATCGGGTAGAGCAGCGACGCGTATTGCGACAGCGTTTCCGGGTTCAGGATCCGCTGGAAGGCGAATTCGAAATCGCCTGCCGTCACCGGCTCGCCGTCCGACCATTGCGCGTCGCGCAGATGGAAAGTCCAGGTCAGACCGTCTTCGCTGATGTCCCAGCTTTCCGCCATGCCCGGAATGGGTTCCGCGTTGATGTCCTCGGTCGTCAGGCCGATGAACATGTCGCCGATGATGTTGTTCTCCCACGTACCACTCGCCTTGTGCGGATCGAGCGTCAGCGGTTCGCCGGAATTGCCCCGGTGAATGACAACAGTATCGGAATCGACTTCACCACCGCCGCCACCGCAGGCAGCAAGAGCGAATGCGGAGGCCCCGAGGGCCAGAGCGGCAAGCACCGAACGATTGCGAATCATGGTCGCGGATCTCCCCTGTATTTCCCGAACGCCTGGCATCCAGACGCCGAACGGCGTGAAGCGGTCGACAGCCTCTCGCCGCTCACGCATAGTCCTTGATCGAAGCGATCATGAACGAGTGTCTATGAACGTGCGATTACCATTAGCTGCAATCACCCTGCTCACGCCAGCCTTGGTACTGTCAACGGCAGCACAAGCGCAAGATGCCGAGCAATCGCCCTTGCGTCCGCTGTTCGCCTGTCAGGACATCGCGGGCGATGCCGAACGCCTTGCCTGCCTTGACCGGGAGGTTGCCGCCTTGCGCGCCTCGGAAGACGAAGGCCAACTGGTCGCGGTGTCCCGCCGCGAGATCGAGGAAGCCGAAGAAGCTTCTTACGGCCTGTCGATCCCGAATTTTTCGCTTCCCTCCTTGCCCCGACTGGGCTTTGGCCGCGGCGAAGGCGAGGGCGAAGCCACCGTCACCGAAACCGATACCGGGGCACGCATTTTCAGGGATTCCGACGGTCGCATCGATCAGGTTATCGGACAGCCGATCGTCGCGGTCCGCACGGGTGCCCAAGGGCGCTATGTCTTCGAACTCGCCAACGGCCAGATCTGGCAGCAGGAAGACTCGACCCGCGTTTACGTGCCCCGCAATATCGAGGGCCACACCGCGGATATTCGGAGCGGCGCGCTCGGCTCGCACCTGATGCGCATCGACGAGCAGAACCGCTGGTTCCGTGCGGTCCGCATCCGCTAATCCGGTCAGGAGCAAATCATGTCCCGCCTTACGTCACTTCGCGTGCTTCTTGTCGCCGGTACGGCATTCACCGGCTTCGCAGCACCCGCATTCGCGCAGGAAACCGACCCGGTCGACGCCGTTATCGCCTGCCGGTCGATCGCCGACCCGGCCGCGCGCCTGGCCTGTTTCGACAACTCGTCCGGCGATCTCGCTGACGCGCGGGTCTCCGGCGAACTCGTGACAGTCAGCCGCTCCGACATCGTCGCGGTCGAACGCGACGGTTTCGGCTTCGATCTGCCGTCCCTGCCCCGCATTTCCATGTCGCTGTTCGGCCGCGGCGAAACCAATGCCCTCGATCCGGAGGCCATTGCCGCGGAAGCCGAAGAGCGCATTGCTGCCCTGCCCGCGGCCGAGCCCGGCTCGCCGGCCGCTACACGTCCGCCCGCGCCGCGCCCGGCTGAACCGGCCGCCGCCCCGGCGGAAGACGAAGGCGTAACGATTGTGCGCCGCGACGATGACGGCTCCATCGAGGAGATCTCGATGGTGATCGAGCGGGCCCGCGAATACAATTACAACCAGTACCGCTTCTATATGGAGAACGGTCAGGTCTGGCGTCAGGTCGATACCGAACGCGTCCGCCTCAACCGCAACAGCGAGAACACCGCAGTAATCCGCCGCGCGGCCATGGGCAGCTATCTCATGCTGATCAACGATCGCGGCACCGCGATCCGCGTGATCCGCGAGGAGTAGTCCGCACACACCGCCAAAGAAAAAGCCGCTGGGCGTCCGGCGGCTTTTTTAGTTTCAGCTGAATTTGTACGACGAAATCAATTTTTGTAGGGCAAGTCACTCGCAAGCCGAAGCGATACCACTGCAGCGATCACCGAGACGAAACCCGCCCAAAACGCGATCGACAAAACAGGGATTTGGAACGCCATCGCAATTCGGACGAACTGACCAAGGCATTCGACAAACGACCCGCGCGTCGAACCCGCGACACTACCGGATAGTGTGATCACGCTGCCGACGACTGCGAACCCAAGTAGCAAAACCGAGCACGCGAACAGTCCTGCAATCAGAACCGGCCGCATCGCCTCCCCTACCGGTCCTTCGGGTCGATCGCGTCCCTGAGGCCGTCGCCGATGAAGTTGAAGCAGAACAGCGTCAGCATCATCGTCGCACCGGGCCAGATGAGCGTCCACCACGCCACTTCCATGTCCTGCGCGCCATAGGCGATCAGGCGGCCGAGCGAAGTCAGCGGTTCCTGAACACCGAGGCCGAGGAAGCTGAGGAAGCTTTCCGCCAGGATCACGACCGGAATGGTCAGCGTGGCATAGACCACGACCGGGCCGAGCACGTTCGGCACGATATGCCGCTGGATGATCGACAGGCGCGACACGCCCGCCGCTTCCGCCGCCTCGACGAACTCCATCCCCCGGAGCGCGATGGTCTGGCCGCGCACGATGCGCGCCATGGTCAGCCATTCGACCGCGCCGATGGCGACGAAGATGAGGATGATGTTCCGCCCGAACACCACCATCAGGATGATCACAAAGAAGATGAAGGGCAGCGAATACAGGATGTCCACGATCCGCATCATGAACTGGTCGAGCCGGCCGCCGACGAAGCCCGCCGTCGCCCCCCAGAGAACGCCGATGGCCAGCGACACGCTGGTCGCGACCACGCCCACCGCCAGCGACATGCGAAGCCCGATCAGCACCCGCGCGAACAGGTCCCGGCCCTGCGCATCGGTGCCGAAGATGTGGAGGTTCTCGAAGGTCGGCGGCAGCCACACCGCATCCCGGTAGATGGTCGCGTGATTGTGCGGCCAGACATAGGGGCCGACGATTGCCAGGAGGACCAGCAGGCCGAGAATAACCATCGAGGTCACAGCAGCACGGTTGCGCATCAGGCGCGCGCGCGCGTCGTCCCACAGCGAGCGGCCCTTGATCGCGCTCTGCTCGAGCAGCTCCGCGTTCGGATGTGCGTTCTGGGGGGCCATTACTCGTACCTCACCTTCGGATTGAGGACGCCGTAGAGCAGGTCCGCGAGAAGGTTCAGCGTGATGATCAGCGTTGCATAGAGGATCACGACACCCATCACGACGGTGTAGTCACGCTGCAGCGCCGCGGTCACGAACTGACGTCCGATCCCGGGCAGCTGGAAGACCTGTTCGATCACGATCGAGCCCGTCACCAGCGCGGCCGAGGCCGGGCCGAGATAGCTGACCAGCGGCAGGACGGCGGCGCGCAGGGCGTGCCGCGTGATGACCACGCGCGACGGCAGGCCCTTGGCGTGCGCGGTGCGGATATAATTGGAACGCAGCACTTCGATCATGCTCGCCCGCATCAGGCGGGAGATAATCGCAATCTGCGGCAACGCCAGCGTCACGACCGGCAGGATCAATCGGTCGGGCGTCATGCCGAGCCGCGGATCGAGTCCGCCTGTCGGCAGCCAGCCGAGATAGAGGCCGAGCGTCAACGCCAGCACGGGCCCCATCACAAAGGGCGGGATGGTTATCCCCACCATGGCGAGGCCCATTACCCCGAAGTCGGCGGGCCTGTTCTGTCTCAAGGCGGCGAGAGACCCCAGTATCGACCCCATGAAAATCGCGAGCGCGATCGACAGCGCGCCGATCGTCGCGCTGACGGGGAAGCCCTCGGCGATGATTTCCGACACCGTCTTGTCGCGGAATTTCAGAGACGGTCCGAAGTCGAACTGCGCGAGATCGCGCATGTAGTTGAAATATTGTTCGTGCAGCGGCCGGTCGATGCCGAAATGCGCCTCGACATTGCGGCGCACCTCTTCCGGCATGGGCCGTTCGGTGTCGAACGGACTGCCCGGCGCGGCCCTCATCATAAAGAAGGCCACGGTAATAATGATCAGGATGGTCGGTATGGCGACGAGAAGCCGCCGAAGGATGTAGCCGAACATGCCGGGAGTCCTGCCCTGTTTTGCTACAGTTTCATGCTGGCGCGGGACTCGTCAATCAAGGGCGGGTTGCAGCGCGGTTGCATTCGCAGCGACCGGCAAGGGCGCGCGCACAACAGGGTTTGTCGTTTCAGAATAAGCGGTTACCGCCTGAAGTGCGGCAACAGCGAGGACCAGCCAGACGGCCCTTCGAATACGGGCCGAGACAAAATTCACGATACGAATCCAGGCTGGCATGACACGCTCCCGAAGTGTTCGGGGCTTCCCTAGCAAGGCCCGGACCGGTAAAGGGGCATGGGTCCGTGACGTGGGGGCGTCGCGGATGTGGACAGGCGAGGACGGAAGCCTTCGATGAATTCGAACACGCTGTGGTGGACCGACTGGGACTATCAGGACGGCATCGTCTCTGTGCGCAGCACCGGACAGAAGCTGCCCGTCAAAGGCCGGTTTCTCTGGGTCTGCTTCAACTGGTTCATCTACTACCTCTGCATGGAAGCCTGGCGCGCCGGCTCCATCGCACGCCGCGGGCCCCGCGTCGCCTTCATGCCGGGCCGCCCCAGGCCCTGGTATTTCATCTGGCCGGCCCTGCATGCCGCCGGTGGCCGCATCGTTTCCGATCCCGGACAGGCCGACATCGTCATTTATTTCGAGGACGCGACTGCCGCGAAGGCGCATGATCGCCCCGAAGCCCGGCTGACCCTGAATTTTGCCTGCACCGACGTGACCAAGTCGCGCGTGAACACGGTGTTCGAACAGGTGTTTGGCTATCCGCTCCGGATCGACCCGCTCACGGCGTCGGAACTGGTTGTCGAGAAGTCCGAAACCAATGGCGCTCACGATGGCCGGGTGCGGCAGGCCCCGTGCGAACCCCTGCCCGGTTGCGTCTATCAGCGCCTGATCGATAACCGCATAGATGCCGACCGGGTCGAGGATTTCCGCTGCCTGGTCGTCGGCGGGAGAATCCCGTTCGGCTTCCTGAAGCGCCGGCCGGTCGACCGCCGCTTCATGAACTTCAATTGCGAAGTCCGGCTGGCCGAGAACCAGGACTGGTTGCTGCCGGGCGAACTGGAAAAACTCGAAGCCTTTGCCAGCGCCATGAGTCTCGACTGGGGCGCGCTCGACGTGCTGCGCGATCGCAATGACGGCCGCATTTATGTGGTCGACGTGAACAAGACGAATATCGATCCCCCGATCGCCCTGCCGCTCCGCGACAAGCTGAACGCCACCAAGCGCGTCGCGCTGATGTTGCGCCAGATGGCCGGCAAGCCGGACTAGTCCAGCCGGTCGCGTATTTCCCGCTCGATGACAGTCAGCCGGCGCGCATTCCGCCCGCCGTCCCGGCTGCCGGTCCGCGCCGCCGCGCGATAATCCAGCAGTGCTTCGCCAGCTTCAGTTGTCGATAGCCGGATCACGATGTCATCGGTTTGCGCATACCAGAAGCTTTCAATGGTCAGTTCGACCATGCCGCGCCGGCGCGAAACCGAACCCACGCGCCAGCGCCGGTCGCGCGCCGTTTCAAGCAGGGCGTCGAAGACGGCATCAGGCGGCGCGGTGAAGCGCACAGGCTCGATCACCGCTTCGGGGCGATAGCCATCGGCGAAGTCCAGCGTATTCGCCTTGACGCCCCGGCGAAGCGTGAGGGCCTCTGTGAAGGCCGGCGGATCCTGCCCGTCAGTGGTGACTTCGGTCACGGCGGGCTGAGCGTTGTAGATAAAAGCTGCGGTCAAACTCACGGTGAACGCGATCGCCGCGACCGTTTGCCCGCAGACCGGGACCCAGCTACCTGGAGGCAGTTCGCGGCTCGACCGGCGGTACACAATAAGAAGCGTCAGCGCGGCCAAACCAGTGACGAGAAAGAACCCGGCCAGAATGACGCCCCAGAACAGGGTCAGCCGCTCGAGCGCATAATTGCCCTCGGCAAGGCCCAGTTTCGGGCCCAGCGCGCACACCGCGAACCAGATCGGCAGGCCGATCAGCCCGACGAAACAGACCATCGATGCGGTGTCGTAAAGGCGGTGCTGTCCTGGTCCCATATTCGGCAATCCCCCCGGTTTGCCGCGACGGATACTCCGTTAAGGATACAGTCTTGTGCGCCTCCAGAGCGAATCTTCGTTTTCGCGGGTCAGCTGAAGCCGGTCATGCAGCCGGAATGGACGGTCGCGCCAAAACTCCATCTGCGTCGGCACCACACGGTATCCGCTCCAGTGCGGCGGACGCGGCACTTCGCCGAGACCGAAGCGCGCTGCCTCTTTCGCGACCGCCTTTTCCAGCGCGAACCGGCTTTCCAGCGGTCGCGACTGTTTCGAAGCCCAGGCCCCGATTCGGCTGTCGCGGGCGCGGCTCGCGAAATAGGCATCGGCCTCGTCAGGACTCACGGTTTCCACGGCACCACGAATGCGCACCTGGCGGCGTAGCGACTTCCAGTGAAAGCAGATCGCGGCCTGCGCATTGACGCCCAGCTGCGTGCCCTTCGCGCTTTCCGTGTTGGTGTAGAAAACGAAGCCGCGCGCATCGACGCCTTTCAGCAGGACCATGCGCACATCCGGCAGACCACTTGCGTCGGCGGTGGCGAGCGCCATCGCGTTCGCGTCGTTCACCTCTTTCGCCTTGGCGTCCTCCAGCCATTCGGCGAACAGGGCGAAGGGCTCGTCGCGGTCGAAGATCTCGGCCGCATTGGCCGCGCTCGCGGTTTCATAGTCCTCGGCAGACGGGCTGGGCGGGATCAGGTCTTTTTTCGCCACGGCATTCTTTCCTTCCAGGACGTTTCCGGGCGGGAATCTAGCACGCGCCGGATTTCGTCAACCATTCCGGAAGGGTCAGCGCACTAGCGTGCCGGCATGAGAGCGGATCCGAACCAACTGGCAGACGCATTCCGCACGCTTGGCCTCGCGCCGGGCGCGACGCTTGCCGATGCCAAAAAGGCGTTCCGGGACCGGGTGAAGACGCTTCACCCTGACCGCAGCGCACCGACCGAAGCCTCGCTCGCCGCACTTTCGAATGCCATTGCCGCAATGCGTCTCATCGAGTCGGCCGGACTGTTTGAGGCCGAAGTCTGGATTTCACCGGAGCAGGGCTGGACCGGCGTCACGCGCTTGGTATCCGTGGGGTTCCGCCGCGAATTCGTTCGCATTCCCCCGGGGACCACAGACGGCACCGTCATTCCGGCAATCGGCGATCCTTCGGCGCGCATCACGATCCGTTACCGGGAAGAGGCTGGAGACTGGACCGCCGATCTGCCCGATACGGATGCCATTCAACGCTTCATCGCCGACTTCGCCGCCCCCTCGCCCGCCGCCCGGTTTGCGCGTTGGGCCCGCACGCCGCGCAGCGCCGCGTGACGCCCGGCCCTCATCGCACTATCGTCCGCCCCGATTGATCGCCCGGAAGCCCGCACGGGGCAGAAACCCATGTCGCACAACACGTTTGGACACCTCTTCCGCATCACCACCTGGGGCGAAAGTCACGGCCCGGCACTCGGCGTCGTCGTCGATGGCTGTCCGGCCGGCATACCCCTGACGGAGGATGACATCCAGCCTTGGCTCGACCGCCGCAGGCCGGGCACCAGCCGCCACGTCACCCCGCGCCAGGAAGCCGACCGTGTACGCATCCTGTCCGGCACGTTCGAGGACGACCGCACCGGCGGTCCGGTCACGACCGGCGCGCCGATTTCCCTGATGATCGAGAACACGGATGTGCGCTCGAAGGACTATGACGCGATCCGCGATCTCTGGCGGCCGGGCCATGCCGACTACACCTACGACGCCAAATATGGCGTGCGCGACTATCGCGGTGGCGGCCGGTCCTCAGCCCGTGAAACCGCCGCGCGGGTCGCCGCCGGTGCGATCGCCCGGAAAATCATCGGCGACGGCGTGTCCGTCCGCGGCGCGCTGGTCGAAATGGGCGGAAAGCCCGTCGACCGTGCACGGTGGAGCTGGGACGCGACACTTGAGAACCCGTTTTTCTCGCCGGATCCGGCAGTCGTCCCCGAATGGGAAGCGCTTCTCGATTCTCTGCGCACGGACGGCTCTTCGACCGGCGCAATTGTCGAGATCGTCGCCAGCGGCGTGCCGGCCGGCCTGGGGGCACCGGTCTATGGCAAGCTCGACGCCGACCTGGCCGGTGCGATGATGTCGATCCCGGCGGTCAAGGGCGTGGAAATCGGTTCGGGTTTCGAAACCGCGCGGATGCGCGGGGAAGACGCGGCCGACGAAATGCGCATGAGCGAAGCCGGTCCGGTCTTCACCTCCAACCACAATGGCGGAGTGCTGGGCGGCATCTCCACCGCTCAGGACCTCGTCGTGCGCTTCGCCATCAAGCCGACTTCCTCGATCCGGATCGAGCGCAAGACGCTGAACCGGGATTTCGAGGAGACAACCATTTCCACACGCGGGCGCCATGACCCGTGCGTCGGAATTCGCGCCGTCCCTGTCGGCGAAGCCATGATGGCGATTGTGTTGGCCGATCATTGGCTTAGACATGCCGGTCAGTCCGCGTTGTGAACAAACCTGACTGAACCGTTCATCCTGCGCTCATGGCGGACGCGTTAACCCTTCCGCAAGCTCGTCGATTACTGCGGCGAGATAACGAAGGAGACCTTGCCATGAAGCTGTCCTCCCGGACATTGCTGGCCGCTCTCTCGTCCGCTGTTCTCTCTGCAGGATTCGGAGCCTTTACGGCTCCGTCGGCACTCGCTGCGCCGATTTTGGACGAAGAGATTTCAACCATCGTTGCGCTGCAGGAAGAACCTGGAGGCCGAGGCCGCCACGGCGAACGTGGAGCGACACCGCGCACCCCGAACGAAGGTCCGGGTGTGGAATATCGGGACGGCCGAGGCCGCGGCGATGGCCGGGGCGGCGGTGGTGCCCGCGGCGGCGGCGGGAATGATG
>NZ_JAKKUV010000002.1 GCF_021864465.1 Hyphobacterium sp. SN044 | reverse complement strand
GGAGCGGATTCGGCCTGAGCCTCGGGCTGAGCGTCAGCTTCGGCCTCGGCCTTCTTGCGCCGGGATGGGCGCGTCCGCTTTTTCGGCTCGGCCTCGGACTTCGGCAGGTCTTCGGCGGTCGGCTCGACAACACTCAGCGCATCGCTGCCGTCCGCCGCTGCGGCCGCGGCCTGCTCATCCTCGCCCGACTCGTCGTTCGAGGACTGGGCGTCACCCTGTTCATTGCCCGATTCGCCACCCTGGCCCCGGCGGCGGCGGCCCCGTCCGCCCCGGCGTCCGCGGCGGCGGCGCTTCTTCGGCTGACCGTCGTCATCGCTATCGGATTGGTCGGATGACGAAGCGCCGTCGGACTCGCTGTCATCGCTGTCGTCGTCACCGGTGGAGTCGGCATCCGGGCGCGGCGCGGGCTCGCGATCGCCATTCTGGCCGCGGCCACCCCGACGGCGGCGACGGCGGCGGCGGCCACCACCGCTTTCGCTTTCGACTTCGTCGCGCGCGGGGGCTTCGTTTTCGGTTTCGTCGTCGTCTTCGTCCTCGTCCGGGATGTCGACGAAATCCTCTTCCGGTTCGGCATCGGGTGTGACGACAGCCGGTTCCGGACGGCGCGGCGAATCCGCGCCCTTGGCCTCGAGCATCTCCACCTTGCACTCCGGCGGCGTCATTTCCGGGTCGGCCCCGATGACGACGCGCATGGCCGAGCGGGCCTCGATGGCCAGCACATTGTCGCGCTTCTCGTTGAGCAGGTAGAGCGCGACCTCGGTCGGCACCGTCAGGCGCACGCGGTCGGCACGATCCTTCGCGCCTTCCTCTTCCAGCGCGCGCAGGGCGACCAGCGCGGCGGATTCGGTCGACCGCACGAAACCCGCGCCCTTGCAGGTCGGGCAGACCTTGGTCGAGCCTTCCAGCAGCGAGGTGCGGCGGCGCTGGCGCGAGATCTCCATCAGGCCGAATTGCGAGATCTTGCCCATCTGCAGACGGGCGCGGTCGCGCTTCAACGCGTCCTTCATCCGCTTTTCGATTACGCGGACATTCTTCGACTCTTCCATGTCGATGAAGTCGATGACGATCAGCCCGGCCAGGTCGCGCAAACGCATCTGACGCGCGGCCTCGTCGGCGGCCTCGATATTCGTCTTCAGCGCGGTCGCCTCGATATTGCGCTCGCGCGTCGACCGGCCCGAATTGACGTCGATTGCGACCAGCGCCTCGGTCTGGTGGATGACCAGGTAACCACCTGATTTCAGCTGGACCTGGCTGTCATAGATCGCTTCCAGTTGGCCTTCGGCGCGATGCTCCTGGAACAGCGGAATGTCGCCGCGATAGGCCTGAACCTTCGACGCATGGCTGGGCATCAGCATGCGGATGAAGGATTTCGCGTCCTTGTAGGCTTCTTCGCCCTGGACGAGGACGGTCTCGATGTCCTTGTCATACAGGTCGCGGATGGCGCGTTTGACGAGATCGCCTTCCTCATAGATCAGCGCGGGCGCAACCGAGGTCAGCGTCTTCTCGCGGATATTGTCCCACAGGCGGCGCAGATAGTCGTAGTCGCGGCGGATTTCCGCCTTGGTCCGGGCCGCGCCTGCGGTGCGGATGATCAGGCCCATGCCCTTCGACAGGTCGAGGCCGGACACCACGTCCTTCAGGCGCTTGCGGTCCTTCGCATTGGCGATCTTGCGGGAAATCCCGCCGCCGCGCGGCGTGTTCGGCATCAGCACGCAATAGCGGCCGGCCAACGACAGATAGGTCGTCAGGGCCGCGCCCTTGTTGCCGCGCTCTTCCTTGGCGACCTGAACCAGCAGAATCTGCCGGCGCTTGATCACTTCCTGGATCTTGTAGCGCCGCATGACATTGCGGCGGCGGCGGCTTTCGCCGGAATCCTCGTCGTCGCCGTCTTCATCCTCGTCGGAATCGTCGGCGCGTGCGGCTTCCTCCTCTTCCTTCTGGAGGGCGACGCGGTCTTCGTGCGGGATCTGGTAGTAGTCGGGGTGGATTTCGTTGAAGGCGAGGAAGCCGTGGCGGTTGCCGCCATACTCCACGAAGGCCGCCTGGAGCGACGGCTCCACGCGGGTCACTTTCGCCAGATAGATGTTGCCGCGGATCGGTTTGCGGGCCGCGGCCTCGAAATCAAACTCCTCGACCTTGTTTCCTTCGATCACGACGACGCGGGTCTCTTCGCGATGCCCCGCGTCGATCAGCATTTTCTTGGGCATGTAATAGGGCTCCTGCGCGCGCCCGGTCGGGGCGCGGCGGCGCAACGCACGCGGAGAGCGTAAGCTCGGTTCCAGCGATGTTGAGGGGCGTGCGGCGCATTGTTCTTCCAAAAAGCCGGAGTTCGGAAACCGAATTCCCCGGCCGATGCGATCGGGTCGCCGGCGGCGGATAAGTGCGCGCGCGGCGGAGAATTTGCGATTCGGCCGGGCGTTTCCGCCGACCTCGGCGCGCTCCGTGAAAGTGGCGGCGGCTCAAGCGCTTCGCCTCTCGGAACGGAATGCACCATGCCCTATAAGTTTGACCATGGGAAGCAGCCGATACCGCGCAAATCAAAAAACGTCGCGTCATCAACCAAACGTCAAGGCGCCGCTGTTATTCATCGACAAAAGCCGTGAATGGAATCGCGGTTTCTGCGATGGTGGTTTGATGGTGATGCTCCGGTCCTTCAGCGCGCTGATGCTTGCTGCGGGCCTGCTGGTGACGGCAGGCA
The DNA here is from genome assembly GCF_021864465.1 of Hyphobacterium sp. SN044. Lineage (GTDB taxonomy): Bacteria > Pseudomonadota > Alphaproteobacteria > Caulobacterales > Maricaulaceae > Hyphobacterium. The sequence continues at coordinate 465,119 of NZ_JAKKUV010000002.1, read as the reverse complement.
CGGCCGACGCGCGTGATAGCGAAATCCGTCAGGTGCGCTTCGGCGAGAACGGCGACACGACGCGTATCGTCGTCGAAACCAGCGAGCCAATGGAATTCGACGCCTTCACCCTGACCGATCCGGCCGCGCGCCTGGTCCTCGAAATCCCGGCTTCGGCCTGGTCCGTGGCCGGGCTCGACACTGGCGAGGGGCGGGGACATGGCCTCGTTTCGACCTTCCGCTTCTTCGACGCATCGGGAGACACGTCGCGCCTCGTTTTCGCGCTTGGCGGTCCGGCCGTGATCGTGTCGCAATTCGCGCTCGATCCGAACGGTAGCGGCAATCACCGCATGGTCATCGACATCCGCCGCGCCGAGGAAGAAGAACTCGTTGCGGCCGCCGAATTCCCGGCCAGCGGCCTCGACGCACTGATCGCGGAACGCGTGGAGGCGATCTATGTGCCGCCGCCGCGGGAACGCCGCGTCATCGTGCTTGATGCCGGTCACGGCGGCCATGATCCCGGTTCGCTTGGTGCGGGCGGGGCGCAGGAGGCCGATGTGACACTGGCCGCGGCGCGCGAGCTTCAGCGCCAGCTCGAAGCCACCGGGCGCTATGTCGTCTACATGACGCGCAACAGCGACATCTACCCGTCGTGGGAAGAGCGCGTGGGTGTTATGGCGCTGCAGCGCGCCGACCTCTTCCTGTCGATCCACGCCGATTCCTCGCCGAATCCGGGGACGCGCGGCGCCGCCGTCTACACACTCAACGACCGCGCCGAGAACCGGGCGCGCCAAAGGGCCCGCCAGGGCGCCAACCACACCGCGCGGGCCGATGTGAACAACATCCTTGTCGAGCTGGAACTGCGCGAGAAGCGCAACCAGTCGACGGCCTTTGCCGAAGTGATGCTGGAGCATCTCTCACAAGCCGGGCCGCTGCTGCAGAACCCGCACCGGGAAGCCAACCTCTTCGTGCTGCTCGACCCGCGGGTGCCGGCCGTGCTTCTGGAAATGGGCTTCATGACCAATGCCACGGACCTCGCCAACATGCAGTCCGAAACCTTCCGGGCCCGCCAGATGACGTCTGTCCTACACGCCATCGACGCCTATTTCGCCCGCGAGGACGCCCCGGACGCACCCGTCCGCCAGGCCGCGCTGACGACCCGCGCGCGCTGACCAACCGACGTCATTCCCGCCCTCTCTTCGTCATTCCCGCGTAGGCGGGACTCCAGAAAGACGGTGCGGCGAGCGTTAGGCGTGTTTGGGTTGTATCGGATTGGATGAAAACTGGATTCCTGCCTTCGCGGGAATGACGGTTAATCGGCAAAGAGGAAGGTGTTGCACTTCGTTTGGGAACTCAGGGGATCCAGAAGACCTGGGGTCCCCATGAAAATGGGGACCCGAAGCAGTCACCCGGCTTCGGATTCGCAAGGCCTGTCCCCGCAGAGGCGGGGATCGCAGGAACCCGGTGTTGTTCGGACTGGATTCCCGCCTTCGCGGGAATGACGGACAACAAGATCGCGGGAAAGACGTCTGGCGGGTTTCACCTCTCGAAACCTTTGACCCGATAAACTTATCCGTACGGGTGAAATGCCTTTAAAGGGACGCGAGTCTCGCCATAATGCCGCCCGACGCGATCGGCAGACCGGGACAGCGTATCAGGGAATGGCTATGCGTATTTTTACCTGGGGTAACGCGCTGCGCGTGCTCATCTGGGGCACGATCGCGGCGGTGGTGCTCGGCATTGCGGCGGTAATCGCTGCGGCGATCTATGTCGTGCGCGTCACCGAAGACCTGCCGGATTACCAGCAGCTCGCCGAGTACGAGCCACCGATCACCAGCCGAATCCATGCCGGCGACGGGCGGCTGATCGCGGAATACGCCCGCGAGCGCCGCATCTTCGTGCCGATCGAGACCATTCCGCCTGAACTGATCCACGCCTTCCTCGCCGCCGAGGACCGCAATTTCTACGACCATGGCGGTCTCGATTTCCGCGGCATCATCCGGGCGACTTTCGCGAATATCGGCCACATCCTGCGCGACGAGAATCTCGAGGGGGCCTCGACGATCACGCAGCAGGTCGCCAAGAATTTCCTGCTGACGTCCGAGCAACGCCTGTCGCGCAAGGTGCAGGAAATGGTGCTGGCGCGCCGGATTGAGCGCGCCTTCACCAAGGACCAGATCCTCGAACTTTACCTCAACGAGATCTATTTCGGCCGCCGCTCCTACGGCGTGGCTGCTGCCTCGCTGAACTATTTTGGCAAATCGCTGGACGAGTTGACGCTGGCCGAAACGGCCTATCTCGCTGCCGTGGTGAACGGGCCGGCGCTGTTTCACCCGACACGCCATCCCGAAGCCGCGCTCGATCGCCGCAACTGGGTGCTCTCGCGCATGGCCACCAATGGCTATGTGACCGAGGAAGCCGCGCGCGCCGCGATGGAAGAGCCGCTTGTCGTGACCGACCGTCTCTACGGCGACCAGGACTACGCCGCCGAGTATTTCAACGAGGAAGTCCGCCGCCAGGTCGCCGAACTCTATGGCGATGAAGAACTCTATGATGGCGGCCTCTCGATCCGCACCACGCTCGACACGACGATGCAGGTCGCCGCGCGGGGCGCACTGCGCAACGGCCTCGAGGAATACGACCGCCGCCATGGCTGGCGCGGCGGGATCGGTTCGATCGACATCGAGGGCGATCTCGTCGCCCAGCTCGAAGCGATCGACACGCCGTCCGACCTCGACGACAACTGGCGCGTTGCCGTTGTGCTCGCCGCTGGCGCCGATAATGCGCGCATCGCCTATCTCCTGCCGGAAGAAGATCTGCCCGAAGACGCCGATGGCGACGATGAGGAGGCCGTTCGCCAGACCCGCGAGGGCGTCATCCCGATGTCCGAACTGGAATGGGCCCGCGAAGGCCTGTCGAACGGCGCGCTTGGTCCGCGCGTGGAGCGCGCCAATCAGGTGCTGTCGCCGGGCGATGTGATCTATGTCGAGGCGGTCGAATCCGACAGCGGAAATGTCTATGGCCTGCGCCAGATCCCGCAGGTGAACGGCGCCATTCTCGCGCTCGACCCGCATACCGGCCGGGTGCTCGCCATGGTCGGCGGCTACAGCTTCTCGCAGAGCCAGTTCAACCGCGCGACCCAGGCGCGCCGTCAGCCGGGCTCTTCCTTCAAGCCCTTCGTCTATGCCGCCGCGCTCGACAACGGCTATACGCCGGTGTCGATGATCCTCGACGCGCCCTTCGTGGCCTCGGGCGGACCAGACCTGCGCTTCTACCGCCCTCAGAACTATTCCGAGCAATTCTACGGTCTCTCGACCCTGCGTCTCGGCCTCGAATATTCGCGGAATGTCATGACCGTGCGCCTCGCCCAGGAGATGGGCATGGAGCCCGTTTCCGAAATCGGCGAGCGCTTCGGCATCTATGACGATCTCGAACCGGTGCTGGCCATGTCGCTTGGCGCGGGCGAGACAACCCTCTGGCGTCTGGTCGGGGCCTATGGCGCGCTGGTGAATGGCGGCGTCCGGGTCGAACCGACCATTCTCGACCGGATACAGGACCGCCGCGGCGAAACCGTCTACGTCCACGATCCGCGCCCCTGCGACGGCTGCAATGCCGAGGAATGGACGCCGGGCATGGCCGAGCCGGAACTGCCGGACCTCGGCGAGGAAGTGATCAGCCCTGTTACCGCCTACCAGATCGTGCACATCCTTGAAGGCGCGGTCGAACGCGGTACCGGCACGGCGCTGCGCTCGCTCGGCCGTCCGCTGGCCGGCAAGACCGGCACCACCAACGATTTCCGCGATGCCTGGTTCGTCGGCTTCAGCCCCGACCTCGTTGTCGGCGTCTATGTCGGTTTCGACACGCCGCGCGAAATGGGTTCCGGCGAAGCCGGCGGCCGCGTCGCCGCACCGGTCGTGGCCGAATTCCTCGGAACCGCGCTCGACAACTACCCCGTCGCGCCCTTCCGCGTGCCGGAAGGCGTGCGTCTGGTCCCGATCGACTACCGCACCGGCGACCCGTCCGTTCTCGGGCGTCCCGGCACCATTCTCGAAGCCTTCCAGCCGGGCACCGAACCGACCCGCAGCGGCGATCAGCGCGGCAGCGGATTGAGCTTCGGGCAGGGGGCCGTCACCGGTGATGACGCCGATGATGACGATGATGACCGCGATGACGAGGAAGACGACCTCGGTGGTCTTTACTGATCATCTGAACACACCGGCTTGATGCCGCGTCCCGGCGCGGCTATCCCCGGTTCAACGTCAATTCGAAGCGGAGCGCGAAGCCTCTCATGCGGGCCGATTTCATCAATCTTTCCGAAGACATCAAGCGGTCGGTGGGACTGCTGAGGAGGCGTCTTTGACTGGGATACTGCCCAGAAACGCCTCGACGAGCTGAACGCACGCGCTGAAGACCCGGATTTCTGGAACGACCCCCAGAAAGCCCAGTCCCTGATGCGCGAACGCAATCGTCTCGACGCCGCCATGACGGCGATTCACGAGATAGAACAGGAACTTGCGGACACGCTCGAACTCGCCGAAATGGCCGAGGCCGAAGGCGATGACGACCTCACCGAGGAAGCCGCCGGCGTTCTGAAACGCCTGCAGGACAAGGCCGCAAGGGCCGAACTTGAAGCGCTCCTGTCCGGCGAGGCCGATGCCAATGATTCCTATCTGGAAATCCACCCGGGAGCGGGCGGAACCGAGTCCCAGGACTGGGCGTCCATGCTGGCGCGGATGTATTCGCGTTGGGCCAATGCCCACGGGTACAAGGTCGAGGTGATCGAGGAACAGCCGGGCGAGGAGGCGGGCATCAAGTCCGTGACTTTGCTGGTGAAGGGCGAGAATGCCTATGGCTGGCTGAAGACCGAGGCAGGGGTGCACAGGCTGGTGCGTATCTCGCCCTACGATTCCGCCGCGCGGCGCCACACCAGCTTCGCCAGCGTCTGGCCCTATCCGCTGGTCGACGACCAGATCGAGGTGGAAATCCTCGAAAAGGATGTCCGGACCGACACCTTCCGCGCCTCCGGTTCCGGCGGCCAGCACGTCAACAAGACCGACTCCGCGGTCCGCCTGACGCACGAGCCAACAGGTATCGTCGTGGCCTGCCAGGCCGACCGATCGCAGCACAAGAACCGCGCCACGGCGTGGAACATGCTGCGCGCCCGCCTGTATGAGCTGGAATTGCGCAAGCGCGAGGAAGCGGCCCAGGCCGAAGCCGATTCCAAGACCGATATCGGCTGGGGACACCAGATCCGCTCTTACGTCCTCCAGCCCTACCAGATGGTCAAGGACCTGCGCACGAACGTCGAAACCTCCGATACGCAAGGTGTTCTGGACGGTGATCTCGATGCCTTCATGGCAGCGTCTCTGGCCGCGCGTCTCGACGGCGATTCGGACATTTCAGACGACTGATAGGGCAAAGAAAAACGCCGGCGGGAGAACCCGCCGGCGTCTTCAAATCCAATACGTGTCAGCCTAATTGGCGGACTTCGCTGTCGGCATGTCGAGCGGCGATTGAGACGTCGTCGAGCTCGAGGAGGACGGGCTGCTCGTCGGGGCCGCCGGGCGGGCCGGAGCCGGGCTGGTCGACTGCGACGGCGCGCCCGACGATTTCGCCGGAGAGGAAGTTCTGTCGCTCAGCGGGTCGGACGCGTGACGGCAGTGACCGTCGAAGAAGGCGCCGCTTTCCACCGACAGGGCCGAGTGGACGATGTCGCCTTCGATGCGCGCGGTCGACGCCAGCTGCACCTGACGGGCGCGGATCGAACCGGTCACGCGGCCGCGGATCACGACGGTGTCGGCAATCACTTCGCCATTCACCGATGCTTCCTCGCCAATGGTCAGGGACCCGGCGCGGACATCACCCTCGACCGAACCGTCCAGCTGGACTTCGCCTTCGGCAACGATGGAACCGTTCAGCACCAGATCGCTGCTGAGGATGGAGGGGGCTTTGGATTTCATGGCGGACCTTTTCGCGGGGGCCGCAGCGGGGGCTGCGGGGAAATCGGGGGAGGCGGGGGCGTCTTTACCCTTGTTGTTGAACATATTGTCCGGCTCTCAGGAAGCGTTCGGGATCGGTTTGATCATTACGGAAGATGACTTCGTAATGCAGATGTGTGGCGGTACTGCGGCCGGTTGAACCCATGGCGCCGACGCGCTGTCCGCGCTCGACCTGGTCGCCCCGCCGCACATCGATCGAAGTCATGTGACCATAGCGGGTCACGAACCCGTAGCCATGGTCGATTTCTACGGTACGACCATAACCGGAGCGCCAGCCGGCGTAAATGACGCGGCCCGGTCCGGTGGCCACGATCGGCGCGCGCGGATAGGCGACGAAATCCTGACCGGAATGGAAGGCCGGCCGGCCGGTGAACGGGTCAATGCGATAACCGAACGGGCTGGTCTCGCGGAAGGCGACGCCGACCGGCTCGCCCAACGGGAGCGAAAGAACCGCGGCTTCAAGTTCCTCGGCCTCGACCATGCGCGCCGCAATACGGGCGATCCGCGAAGAGAAGGCATCGTTCGGGTTCATCGCCGCGCGGGCGAACGGTCCGGCTTCGGCCATGGCCAGGAAGGGACCGCCGGTTTCCGAGCCGCGGCCTTCCTCGAGCACATCGTCGAGACGCAGGCCGGTAAGGCGAAGCACGGCGCGAAGGTTTTCGAGACGGGCCTCGGAGGCGTCTTCAGCTTCCGACAGAACCGCGTCCTGTTGCGCGATCAGCGCTTCGATCCGCGCTTCGGGATCATCCGGGTCGTAGGCCGTAAGCGTGATCGCATCGCGGGCTTCGCGCTGCGAGGGGTCGGCCGGGGTGGCCGCCATCAGGATGCGGCCTTCACCCAGCGCCGGAGACGAGGACAAGCTGGAGCCTTCCATCTGCTCGGCAAGGTCGATCAGCTGGCGGAGGGTCTCATGTCGCGCCTGGAATTCGACCGCGGTCCGGTCGAATTCGCGCATCTGGGCATCGAGGAAGTTCGTGGCGGCCAGTTCCGAGGCCCGGGCCTCGTTGACCATGCGGTTGGCTTCAAGCCGGATCGTTTCGACCTCGGCCATGCGGCTGGCGATGCGATGCCCCTGGAAGGCAACGCTGACGGTCGCGAAGCAGAGCCAGCCGGTCAGAACGGTCGCGGCGAGCAGGGCACCCAGCTGGTACTCGGTCTTGATCTCGAAATAGCGGACCTGCCCATCGCTGCGATGGTAGATCTGCCGATCCGGGAACCAGCGCTGAGCGATTTCCCAGCCGGATTGAAATACGCGTGAGATCATACGGTCGTGTCCGTCGCCTGCCCCTGGTGCTCCCGCGCGGGGATGTGACACAAAAAATGTGACAATATCAACATTCCGTTATGCACGCCGCGTGCCGAATTACAGCGCGACTTCGCTACACGATGATGACGCGAGTGCAAGGGGATTCGCTTTAGAGAGGGTAAACCCCGATTATTTCAGGGCCTGTACTGCCGCGAGCACCTCGTCGGCATGGTTCTTCACCTTCACCTTGCGCCAGATGTGACGGATCGTCCCGTCCGGGCCGATCAAAAAGGTCGCGCGTTCGATTCCCATATAGGTGCGGCCGTACATGGCCTTTTCTACCCAGACGCCATAGCGTTCGATCATCTCGCCTTCGGGGTCGGAGGCGAGAATGACTTTGAGGTCATGCTTGGCCTTGAAATTCTGGTGTTTTTTGACGCTATCCTTCGAAACGCCGACGACCACCGCGCCGGCAGCCTCGAAGTCGGAAATCCGGGACGAGAAATCTATGGCCTCGGTCGTGCATCCCGGCGTGTCATCCTTCGGGTAGAAGTAGAGAACGACGATCTTGCCCTTGAGCTTCGACAGGCTGATTTCACCGCCCTCATCGGTCGGCAGGTTGAATTCCGGGGCTTTCTGTCCGGTCGCCAGTTCACTCATCACTCGTCCTCTCCCTCGTTTGGCGCTGCGCGCCAACATGGCGCAATCGCGCTGCGGGGCAAGCCTCGCCGTTAGGGGGAGCACGCCGGCATGATCCGCCGTTCGCTCCGTTGGACGCTGATCTACATCGCAGAGGCGCTCGCCCTGGTGCTGCTGATCGCGATTTTCGCAGGCGGTGCGGCGCTCTGGCGGTTGTCGCGTGGCCCGGTGCCTCTCGACGTGTTCCGGGAAGATGCACAGTCGGCACTTGCCGAGATGTTCGAAGGGGATCTGGTCTCCCTTGGCCGGCTCGAAGCGCGCTACAATGCGGATGAAGGCCTGATTCTGATCCGTGCCACGGACATCACGGTAGCCGAAACCGGCGGCGTGGTGATTGCCCGCGCACCGGTGATTGAAGCGGGTCTGGCACTCGATGCCCTGATTTTCGGCCAGGTGCAGCCGGTCACGGTTCACGTGGAAGGCGGCGTGGTCTCGCTCGTGCGCCGCGCGGACGGGGCGGTCGGTGCGGGTCTGGGGCCGCCGGAAATCGTCGCCGCGTCGGCCCGGCCAACCGGGTCTGCGCTGAATACGGACGCCGTGCTGGAGCTGCTGCGCGATCCGGCCCGGTCTCCGCTCCTCGGGCGCCTTCGCCACCTTTCGATCGAGAACACGTCCGTTCACGTGCAGGATGCCGTCAACGGCTTTTCCTGGCTGATCCAGGATGCAGGTCTGCGCATCGAACGCAGTGATGCCCGTCTCGCCGCGTGGTTGAACGGGGAGTTCGTGACCACCGCCGGTCTCGCGCCGGTCGAGGCGCGCATCGAGGCCGGCGCCGATCTCGAGACATTGATCCTCGAACTGCGGGCCCGGAACCTGTTTCCGCGCGCGGTCGCCCCGTTCAGCGGTCCCTATGCCGGTCTCGGCGCTCTGGATGCGCCGCTTTCGGTCGATCTGTTCGCCAGTGCTGCGCGAACCGAAGGTGTGCGCGCCGCCGAGATGACCCTTGAAGCCGGCGCCGGCAGCATCCGCTTTGGAGAAGAGACGATCGGCTTCGAAGGCGCGCGCCTGCGTCTCGGCTACGATCCCGAACTTGGCGAAATCACACTAAGCGAAGGCACGCTTGCTTCCGAAGCGTTGACAACGGGCTTCTCGGGCCGCGTCTACGAGATGCGCGGTTTCACCGACGCATTGCCGCGGCGCTGGCGCTACGAGATCGCGTTGACGGACGGCCGCACGGACCTGCCAGGCGTATTCGACGCGCCCCCTGAATGGCAGCGCATCGCGCTTTCGGGGTCGGCCGATGCCGAAGCGCTCACCACGGATTTTGATGCCTTCGAACTGGAGATTGGGAATATCTCGGCCCGGCTCAACGGCAGAGTCGCCTTGCGTGAACTGGAGGACGGACGATGGCTGCCCGATATTCGCCTGCAGGGCCCCATCGGAGGGCGGATCGGGCCGCGCGAAGTGCTGGCATACTGGCCGATCGACCTGGCCGATGGCGCGCGGGTCTGGGTCGATGAACACGTGATATCGGGACAATTGCGAAATGCGCAGCTCGATCTCGATATCGAGGCGGAGTCGCTGACCGCGGGCATGCTTCCGAATGACAGCCTCTCGCTGACCTTCGATTTCTCCAACGCCTCCTTCCACTACATCACGACGATGACCCCGATGACCGGGGCGAGCGGATCGGCCGTCCTCCATGGCAATGCTTTCGACCTGACGCTCGAGCAAGGCCGGATCGGCGACATGGTCATGACCGAGGGTTTCGTCGACATTCCGCGCCTCAATCCGAAGGGGGCGGTGGCGCGCTTCGGCGGGGCGGGTCGCGCTGAGGCTGGCGACGTACTGGCCCTGATCGACGAGGAACCGCTGCACATCCCGAGCGATTACGGCCTCGATCCGGCGAGCGTGACGGGGCAGGGCACGGTCCGATTCGAAATCCGCCGCTCGATGCTGAGCGAAGTGCCGGTCGAGGACGTGATCTTCAACATCGAGGCGGACTTCGAGAACATTTCCATGCCGACGGGCGTCGGCAACACGGCACTGAACAACGGCACACTGCGCCTGACGGCCAATAACACGACGCTGTTTGCTGAAGGCAATGCGGACATCGGTGCCTCACCGGCGCAGATCGTCTGGACGGAAGACCTGACGATGGAGGCAGGCGAGCCTTCGACCCGGGTACAGCTGAGATCGACGCTCGACTCGCGCAGCTTCGACGATTTCGGACTTCCCCTACGCCGTTTCGTGGACGGACCGGTGGCAGTGGTCGCCGAGACGGTCGGTAACGGTCTCGAATTCTCGCAGATCCGGCTGACGTCCGACCTCACGGACGCGGTGATCGAGGCCCCCGGCGAGTACTGGACCAAGGAGGCGGGCGAGCCCGCGACCGCCGAGCTGACATTCCGGGTCGGCGAGGGCGGAGAACGTATTGTCGAATCCTTCCGGCTCGAAGGCGATGGCCTCGAAGTCGAGGCCAGCGCGCGTTTCGAAGCCGATGGCCGGCTGTTGTCCGCGACTGTGCCCCGCCTTTTTGTCGATGGCTTTCTGGAAACCGGTCTGGACGTGTCCCGGCAGGGCGAGGATGGACGGCTGACGTTGGTGGCTGACGGGCAGTATTTCAACGCGGCTGGACTGTTCGTTGATGTGCTGGACACGACGGGAGAGGGCGGCGCGGCACCGCCGCTGTCGATCGACCTTCGGCTCGACCGGGTGAACACCACCGAAACCAGTGTTTACGAGGAGGTCTCACTGGCCTGGCGCTCGGATGGCGCTGGCAATGACAGCCTGATCGTGACCGGTGAGGCGCCGGAGGGGCAATTCACGGCCCAGATGACGGGGACGGGCCTGGGTGAAATGCGCCGCTTCTGGATCGAGGCCCCGAATTTCGGGCGCATGCTGCAGATCTTCGGCCTCTACGAAAATGTCGATGGTGGCGTGCTGCGGCTCGAGGGCGCGCTTCCGCCGCCCGGAGAAGACGGCACGACCAATCTTCGCGTCGAGGCCGGAAACTTCACTCTGGTGCGAATGCCGGTTCTGGCCCGCATTCTCGCAGCAGGGTCGCTCGAGGGCCTGTCCGCCTTGCTGAATGGCGGAGGCATTCCGTTCGAGACACTCGAAGCCGACCTGACCCTGCGCGACGGCGTGCTCGGCATCGCCAATGCCCGCGCGGCAGGTCCGGCCCTCGGCGTGACCGTCGATGGCAGTGTCGACCTCGACGAGGAAACCATGGGTCTCGACGGCGTGATCGCGCCCTCCTACGGGCTCAATTCCCTGTTCGGAAACCTGCCGCTCGTCGGGGGGCTTCTGGTCTCCCGTGAGGGCGAAGGCGTGATCGGGATCACTTTCTCGGTGTCCGGCCCGTTCGACCAGCCGACCGTCTTTGCCAATCCGCTGTCAGCACTGGTGCCGGGTGTGCTGCGCCGGATGTTCGAAGGCACGGCGGCCGAGCGCGCCGCGCGCGCCCGGGCCGAACAGCAGGCGGAACGCGATGCGTTGAACGCCGAACGGGAAACACCCGAAGAACCGTCAGCGTCGGATCCGCCCGCAGAGGATGCTCCGCCTCCGGCGGAGACCCCGGCCGAGCCGGAATGACTATCCTTCGGCGCGCAACAGGGCGTGCTTCTTCTTGCCGAGGGACAGCTTGATCGCGCCATCGCGAAGATCGGCCTCGCTGAGGGCGTGGTGCACGTCCGTCACGGCCGCGTCGTTCACCTTCACCGCACCTTCCTGGATCTTGCGGCGAGCTTCGCCCCGCGACCCGGTCAGCTGTGCCAGCTCCAGCGCCGCCGGCATCACCATCGATCCGTCCTTCAGTGCAGACAACGGCACGGTGAAGGTCGGCAGGGCATCGCCCACGCCGCCGCTGCCGAAGGTCGATTTCGCCGTCGCCTCTACATCCTGTGCAGCGGCCTCGCCGTGCAGCAACGCCGTCGCCGCGTTTGCCAGCGCAACCTTCGCGTCGTTGATTTCCGCGCCCTGCAGCGCTTCGAGGCGCGCGATTTCGTCCATCGGCAGATCGGTGAAGAGTTTCAGGAATTTGCCGACATCGGCGTCTTCCGTGTTGCGCCAGAACTGCCAGTAGCCATAGGGCGCGAGCTGGTCCGCGTTGAGCCAGACCGCGCCTTCCGCCGTCTTGCCCATCTTCGCGCCGGACGCCGTGGTGATCAGCGGCGTGGTGAAGCCGAAGACTTCCTTGCCGTCGACCCGCCGGCACAGCTCGACACCATTGACGATATTGCCCCACTGGTCCGCTCCGCCAAGCTGCAGACGGCAGCCCGTACGGCGGTTCAGTTCCAGGAAGTCGACCGCCTGCAAGAGCATGTAGTTGAATTCGAGGAAGGTGAGGGGCTGTTCCCGCTCCAGCCGCAGCTTGACGGAATCGAAGGTCAGCATGCGGTTGATCGTGAAGTGCGGCCCATATTCGCGCAGGAATTCGAGATAGCCGAAGCCCGACAGCCAGTCATCATTGTCGACGACGATGGCGTCGGTCGGACCATCGCCGATCGCGACGAGTTTCGAGAAGGGCTTCAGAATACCCTTCACATTCGCAGCGATCTGCTCGTTGGTCAGCATGGAGCGCGACTTGTCCTTGCCGGACGGGTCGCCGATCTTCGTCGTGCCGCCGCCCATAAGGATGATCGGCTTGCAGCCGGCCTGCTGCATCCGGCGCAGCATCATGATCTGCACCAGCGAGCCGACATGCAGGGAATCCGCCGTCGCGTCGAAGCCGATATAGCCGGTCAGACCGCCCTTGGCGGCCGCTTCGTCAATTCCATCGATATCGGTGGCTTGATAAAGATAGCCGCGCTCGACAAGGATACGGACGAGATCGGATCGGTGCTGGCTCATCTTCGGCATTCCCGGACTGGTCGGTTGAGTTGCGTCTTTTAGCGGCGTGCGCGCCGAAACGGAAAGGGGAGATATGTACCGCGTCATCGGATTGATGAGCGGGACGTCGCTCGATGGGGTCGACGCCGCCCTGATCGAGACCGACGGCGAGTCCGTGGTCGATTTCGGCCCCGGTCTCGAACAGCCCTACTCCCCGAAAGAGCGTGCCCTGCTGCAGGCGGCAGTCGATGCCGCGCTCAAATGGAAATTCGAGGGCGACGACCCGGAAGAATTCGAAGCCGCTAACCACGTCCTGATCGACGCGCACGCCCATGCCGTGCAGCGCCTGATCCGGGAGAATGGCCTGCACCCCGACGATATCGACCTGATCGGCTTTCACGGTCAGACCGTGCTGCACCGCGCGCCGGCCGGCGACGTGCCCGGAGCGACGCGGCAACTCGGCGATGGCGAGGCGCTCGCGCGCCGGCTCGGGATCGATGTGGTCTACGATTTCAGGACAATGGATGTGGAGGCCGGTGGCCAGGGTGCGCCGCTCGCGCCGCTCTACCACGCCGCGCTCGCCGAGCGGGACGGGCAGGACCTGCCGCTCGCCGTGCTCAATCTCGGAGGCGTTGCCAACGTCACCTGGCTGATGGCGGATGCACCGCCCGTCGCCTTCGACACGGGTCCGGCCAGCGGCCTCCTCGATGCCTGGTGCGCCCGGCACACAGACGAGAATTTCGACCGCGACGGCCGACTGGCGCGCGCAGGGACGGTGGATACCAAGGCGCTCTCTGCGCTGATGGAGCACCCCTTCTTCGCAAAGACGCCGCCCAAATCGCTCGACCGGTGGGATTTCTCGCTGCAGCCGGTCGAAGGCCTCTCTCCCACGGATGGCGCGGCCACACTGACCGCTTTCACCGCGAAAACGGTTGGCGATGCGATCCGCTCAATGGGAACGCCGCGCCGCGTTCTGGCGACAGGCGGCGGCCGCAAGAACCCGGCGATGATGGAGGCAATCGCAAACGCTGCGGGCTGCCCGGTCGAACCGGTCGAGGCGGCGGGATGGAACGGGGATCTGATGGAGGCGCAGGCCTTCGCCTGGCTTGCCGTCCGCTCTGTGCGCGGCGTGCCATTGTCGATCCCGACGACCACCGGCGTGCCGGAGCCGATGACCGGCGGCGAGATCGCGCGGGCCTGAGCTACTCCGTGGCGCGTTCCCGGAACACGATGGGCAGGCGCTCGTCGAGATAGTCCTCGATCCGCTTTTCCAGCTGCTCCATGTGATTGGTGAACATGTGCCCCGCGCCGGGTTCGATCTGGCGGCGGATGTCGATGCCCTTCTGGGCGCGCACCTTGCTCATCACGCGCTCCATGTCGTCGGCCGGGACGATGCGGTCGTCGCTGCCGTGGACGATCAGGCCGGAGGCCGGGCAGGGCGCGAGGAAGGTGAAGTCGTACATGTTGGTCGGCGGCGCGACCGAGATGAAGCCGGCCACTTCCGGGCGGCGCATCAGAAGCTGCATGCCGATCCATGCGCCGAAGGAATGCCCCGCGACCCAGGAGAAGGGTGCATTGCCGTTATAGGTCTGGATCCAGTCGAGCGCGGTCGCCGCGTCGGACAATTCGCCGAGGCCCTGATCATAGGTGCCTTCGCTGCGTCCTACGCCGCGGAAATTGAACCGCAGCGTCGCGAAGCCGCGCTTGCGGAAGATGTCGTACATCATCAGCGAGGAGACATTCTCCATATGCCCGCCACCCAGAGGGTGAGCATGGAGAATCAGCGCGATCGGCGGGGTCTCGCCCTTGCCGGGGCTGTACTTGCCTTCGATGCGGCCGGCCGGGCCGGGAATGATGACGTCAGGCATGCTGCAAAAGGTCCGATCTGTGATACCCTACCATTCCAGTCAGGTAAGCGGCTCATTCACTGCGCCAAGGTGCGCTAATCTGCCGCGTTAATTCTTGACTCCAATGGTCAGATAATTAGTTCCTGCGATGAAGCCAGCGGAACGCTGGTTGAGATGGCGGGCCTGATAGCACAGGCGACCCGGGCGATGCGAGCCTTTAGGGGAGGAATGTCATGAAGTTGAGCACCAAGGGCCGTTATGCGGTGATGGCGATGGCCGATCTGGCCTCTCGCGATGCCGAAGGTCCGGTCACGCTGGCCGACATTGCCTCGCGCCAGGCAATCTCGCTTTCCTATCTTGAACAATTGTTCGCCAAGCTGCGCCGCGGCAATGTCGTGGCGTCGGCCCGCGGCCCCGGCGGCGGCTACAGCCTGGCGCGTCCTGCCAATGAAATCCGGCTGTCGGACGTCATCAAGGCGGTCGAGGAAGACATCGATCCGCGCCGCTGCGCCGGCAATCCGAAGGGTTGCATGAAGACCGGCATGCGGTGCATCACGCACGACGTCTGGGACGAGCTGGGCCGTCACATCTTCCTGTTCTTCAATTCGATCACGCTGGAAGACGTGGTTGAGCATCGCGTCATGGGCGCCGCGAGCATGGCGTTCAGCGATCCGCGCATGCCGAAACCCTCGAAAGCTTCCGTCGCAGGCATGGCTGCGGAGTAGATTTTGCCCGTCTATCTCGATCATAACGCAACCTCGCCCATCCGGCCCGAGGCCCGGGACGCCATGCTGAAGGCGATGGCGATCGGCGGAAATCCGTCTTCCGTTCACGGGGCCGGGCGCTGTGCGCGCACCCTGCTGGAAAACGCGCGCTCGGCGATTGCAAAGGCGATCGGCACGCGGTCTCAAGATCTGACCTTCACCTCCGGCGGCACGGAATCGAACAATCTGGCGATTGCCGCGGCGCTGACCTGCCCGGACGTAAAGCGCATTCTCGTTTCGGTGCTGGAGCATGACGCGGCCTGGATGGGCGCACACGCGACCGGCTATCCGGTCGAAATCGTTCCGGCCCTTCCGAACGGCCAGATCGATTTGCGCTGGCTCGAACAGCGGCTGACGAACTGGGATCGCGATACCGAGGGCCGTCCCTTCGCCTGCCTGCAGGCCGTCACCAGCGAAACCGGCGTCATCCAGCCGATCGACGAGGCCGGCGCAATGATCCGCGCCGCCGAAGGCCTGCTTTTGGTCGATGCCGTGCAGACGCTCGGCAAGACCGGCTTCCATTTCGGTCGCTCCGGCGCGCATTACGCCTCGATCTCGGCGCACAAGGTCGGCGGCCCGCAGGGCGTCGGCGCGCTGATCGTGTCGTGTGATGCACCATGCGACCTGCCGCGCCGCGGCGGGGGTCAGGAGAAGGGCCGCCGTTCCGGCACAGAGAACGTTCCGGGCGCCTGCGGCTTCGCCGCTGCGGTCGAGGCCGCTGTACGTGACGAGGAACAATACACCGGGCTCGCCGCGTTGCGGGACAAGGCGGAAATCGCCATCCGTGCCGCCGCACCGCATGCGGTCGTCATCGGCGGCGATGTGCCGCGTACGCCCAACTGTCTGGCGATCGCCATTCCCGGCTGGGATGGCGGCATGCAGGTGATCGCGCTGGACCTCGCCGGGATTTGCATCAGCGCGGGCTCCGCGTGCTCGTCCGGCAAATCGACCGCGCCCCGCCCCTGGACAGCGATCGTCGGCGAAGACCTCGCGCGCTGCGGCATTCGCGTCAGTCTCGGTTGGAGCACGACCGAGGCCGACATCGATCAATTCATCAAGGCGTGGACGCGCGAATATGCGCGGGTCGCGCCCAGGCTGAAGGAGATTGCCTGATGGTTCAGGTCAAGGACTCCATCGCCCGGGAAACCGTCCGCGACGTCGAGGCGCTCGAATCCTCGAAGTACAAATACGGCTTCACCACGGACATCGAGCAGGAACGTGCGCCCAAAGGGCTGAGCGAAGAGGTGATCCGCTTCATTTCGGCCAAGAAGGAAGAGCCGGAGTGGATGCTGGACTGGCGTCTCGCCGCCTATCGCCGCTGGCTGCAGATGGAGGAGCCGACCTGGGCGAAGGTCCGCTACACGCCGGTCGATTACGACGACATCTATTATTACGCCGGGCCGAAGTCGGGCACGAAATACGAGTCGATCGACGACGTACCGCCGGAAATCCTCGCCGACTTCGAGAAGCTCGGCATTCCGCTGCGCGAGCAGGAAGTGCTTCTCGGCGTGAAGGGCGCGGCGGAGACCGCTGCGGATGCCCGTGAGACGCCGAAAGTCGCGGTCGATGCCGTGTTCGACAGCGTCTCGGTCGCCACGACGTTCAAGAAGGAACTGGCGAAGGCCGGCGTCATCTTCATGTCGATCTCCGAGGCGATCCGGGAGCACCCGGAACTCGTCCGGAAATATCTCGGCAGCGTCGTGCCGCAGAGCGACAATTTCTTCGCGACGCTGAACAGCGCCGTCTTCTCCGACGGCACCTTTGTCTACGTCCCGAAGGGCGTCCGCTGCCCGATGGAGCTGTCGACCTATTTCCGGATGAATGCCGAAGGCACGGGCCAGTTCGAGCGCACGCTGATCATCGCGGACGAGGGCAGCTACGTCTCCTATCTCGAGGGCTGTACCGCGCCGATGCGCGACGAGAACCAGCTGCACGCCGCCATCGTGGAACTGGTCGCGCTCGACGACGCGGAGATCAAGTACTCCACCGTCCAGAATTGGTGGCCGGGCGACGAGAACGGCAAGGGCGGAGTCTACAATTTCGTGACCAAGCGCGGCGATTGCCGCGGCCGCAATTCCAAGATCTCCTGGACCCAGGTCGAGACCGGCTCGGCGATCACCTGGAAATACCCGTCCTGCATCCTGCGCGGCGACAATTCTGTGGGTGAGTTCTACTCCATCGCCGTCACCAATGGCGCGCAGCAAGCCGATACCGGCACCAAGATGATCCATCTGGGACGCAATACGCGCTCGCGCATCATCTCCAAGGGCATTTCGGCGGGTAGGTCGGACAACACCTATCGCGGCCTCGTCTCGGTCCACGCCAAGGCGGAAGGCGCGCGCAACTTCACCCAGTGCGACAGCCTGCTGATCGGCGACCGCTGCGGCGCTCACACGGTTCCTTATGTCGAGTGCAAGACGCCCAAGGCGGTGCTGGAGCACGAGGCGACGACGACCAAGCTGTCAGAAGACCAGCTCTTTTACGCCCGCCAGCGCGGTCTCGACGAAGAGGCGGCGACCGCGCTCCTCGTGAACGGCTTCGTGCGCGAAGTGCTTCAGGAACTGCCGATGGAGTTTGCGGTCGAGGCCCAGAAACTCCTCGCCGTCAGCCTCGAGGGGAGTGTCGGGTGATGACCTACTGGTTCGCCCGCCTCGACCCGGCGAAGACGAACAGCGCCTTCGCGCCGATCGCGGCGGCTGGCTGGATCGTCACCTTCGCGCTGGCCGCTGCGCTCGCGATGTTCGTGGTGATCGTGCTCGACGCGGGCGGTTCGCCACTGATGCAATTCGTCGGCATCGCTGCCGGCGTCCTCATGGGCATCGGCGCTTTCATTCTGAGCGTGCGTGACAAGGTCGATCCGGAGCGTTCGCTCGCGGATTACAGGGGAAGGGCAGGGTCATGATTTCCATTTTCGCCGCGCTGGTGCTTCAAACCGCTTCCCTGCCGTCCTGCGCCGATCTGGAATACGGAGGCACGCATCAGGATTGTGTGCTGACCACAGCCGATGGCGCGACCGCGACCTTCACCTTCGAGCCTGGCGAGTGGGGCGAGAGCGGTATCCTGATCGTTACGAACGCCGAAGGTGACTGCCTGTGGACCGATGAGTTCGAGACCGAGAGCTTCTTCTATCCTCGCCTTGAAGACCTCGACGGCAACGGGTTCGACGACATTCTGGTCCCGCTGATCACCGGTAATGTGAACACCGAAATGCTGCTGATCATGGGCGGCGAGCGCGGCTATACCGTCGCCAGCCGCGAAATCAGCGGTCACACCTTCGAGGCCGTCGCGCCCGGCCTGTTCGTCGTTCAGGCACGGTCCAGCGCGATCGAGCACTATGCCAGCTTCTACGCCTGGGATGGCGAGGCGCTCGACCTCGAAGCGGCCGTCTCGATCACGTTCGACAGCGACGAGTCGGCGACCTGTACGCTTGCGACCGGCGCGGTCGGCCGCGGCGTGGACTTCTATTGCGCTGCCGTGATGAACCAAGCGGATTCAATCGAATAAGAGGCGCACAGACCGCCCGGAAAGACCTCCCCATGCCGATGCTTGAAATTTCGAATCTCCACGCTTCCGTCGATAATGGCGCAAAGCCCATCCTGAAGGGTCTGGACCTGTCCGTCCCGAAGGGCGAGGTGCACGCCATCATGGGCCCGAACGGCTCGGGCAAGTCGACCCTGTCCTACGTCCTGACCGGCCGCGACGGTTACGACGTCACAGAGGGCAAGGTCAGCTTCGAGGGCGAGGATATCGGCGATCTCGAACCGGAAGAGCGCGCCGCGCGCGGCCTCTACCTGTCTTTCCAGTATCCGGTCGAAATCCCCGGCGTGCCGACCCTCACCTTCATTCGCGAGTCGTTGAATGCCCAGCGCAAGGCGCGCGGCGAGGAGGAGGTTTCGGCCCCGGACTTCATGCGCCTGATCCGTGAAAAGGCAGCGATACTTAACGTTTCCATGGATATGTTGAAGCGGCCTGTGAATGTCGGCTTCTCCGGCGGCGAGAAGAAGCGGATGGAAATCCTGCAGGCGCTGGTGCTCGAACCGCGCTTCCTGATCCTCGACGAAACCGACTCCGGCCTCGACATCGACGCGCTGAAAGTCGTGTCCGAAGGCGTCAATGCGCTACGCTCGCCGGACCGCGCCATGCTGGTCATCACCCACTATCAGCGCCTGCTCGACTATATCGCGCCGGACAAGGTGCATGTGATGAGCGCAGGCCGCATCGTGGCTTCTGGCGGTCCGGAACTCGCCAAGGAGCTCGAGGCCGAGGGCTACGACAAATATGTGAGGGCGGCGTGACTTCAGTTTTCGACAGTCACCCCACCCTGACCCTCCCCTCAAGGGGAGGGAATGGCCTCGGCGTTTCTTCTCCCTCCCCTCGCGGGGGAGGGTTGGGGTGGGGGGTATTCGTATGACTCTCCCGTTGAAACTCACACCCGCCGAAACGGCCCTGCTGGACGCGCTCGACGGCGCGACCGGCTGGCGTGCGGCCACGCGCGCCGCGCTGGAAAACCGCGGTCTGCCGAACAAGCGCGACGAAGCCTGGAAATGGACCGATCTGCGCCGCCTGACCGGCAACATCACCGAGGCAGGCACGATCGCGATCACCGGAACGCGTGAACCCGATGCGAAGCTGCCGATCAGACATGCCCCAACCGATATTCTGCCGCGTCTTGCCGGCGCGCTCGGCGGTGAGGCCCGCATCTACACACTGAGCGAGGGCGAAAGCCTGTCGCTCGAAGTGACAGCATCTGTCGGCGTTGGTCACGCCATCTACGTGGTCGAAGTGCCGACGGGTGTCTCGGCGCAGGTGCGTGAACGACTGAGCGTCGCGGACGGCGGTTTCGCCAATATCGCGGTGCTCTACCGGATCGGTGAGGGCGCCTCGCTGGATCGTATCGTCTCGATAGGCGATTGCCCGGGAATCCTGGCCGTCTCCAGCGGGGTCGATCTGGGTGAGGGCGCGTCCCTGCGCCAGACGACACTGACCTTCGGCGGCAAGCTGGTGCGTCTCGAAACCCATCTCGCCCATCCCGGCGCCAAGGCCGAGGCGGTGATGGACGCAGTCTATCTGCTGGCGCCGAACCGCCATGCCGACCTGACGACGACAGCCACTATCTCCGGTCCGGAAGGAAACCTGTCCCAACTGACCAAGGGCGCGGTGGCCTCGCACGGCCACGGCGTCTTTCAGGGCAAGATCCATGTCGAACGCGAGGCGCAGCGCACCGACGCGCGCATGACGCACCGGGCCCTCATGCTGGGTGATCGCGCCGAAATTGACGCCAAGCCCGAGCTCGAAATCTACGCCGATGACGTGCAGTGCGCGCACGGCAACGCGCTCGGTGCGATCGACGAGACGGCGCTGTTCTACATGCGCCAGCGTGGCCTGCCCGAGGCACAGGCCCGGGCGATTCTGATCCGCAGCTTCCTTGCCGAACCCCTTGATCGGATTCGCGATCCGCAGATCCGTGACTCGCTGCTTGAAGACCTGGTGACGGGTCTGGAGGCGCTGTCGTGAACAGCTCTTTGATCCTTCACCCCACCCTGACCCTCCCCTTAAGGGGAGGGAATGGGTATGGCGTGTCTTCTCCCTCCCCCGTCGGGGGAGGGTTGGGGTGGGGGGCATTCCAATGAACGCGCCCGTCAAAGTTCCCACCCTCGATGTCGCCGCGATCCGGGAGCAATTCCCGATCCTGAAGCGCGAAGTGAACGGCCAGCCGCTCGTCTATCTCGACAGCGCCGCCTCGGCCCAGAAGCCGCGCGCGGTGATCGATGCGGTCAGCGGTGTCTACGAGCATAGCTACGCCAATGTGCATCGGGGGCTGCATACGCTCGCCAACGAGGCGACGGCGGCCTTCGAGGGGGCCCGAGAGAAGGTCGCGCGCTTCATCGGTGCGGACCGGCCCGAGCAGATCGTGCTGACTCGCGGCACGACCGAGGCGATCAATCTCGTCGCCTACAGCTTCGGCAGCACGCTGAAGCCCGGAGACGAGATCGTCCTCAGCCAGATGGAGCACCATTCCAACATCGTGCCCTGGCTCCTCCTCAAGGAGCGCGCGGGCGTCGAAGTGAAATGGGCTCCGGTCACCGATGCGGGCGAACTCGACTACGCCGCGCTTGAGGCGCTGATCGGGCCGAAGACGAAACTCGTCGCCATCACCCACATGTCGAACGTGCTCGGCACGGCCACCGACGCCAGCCGCATAACGGAACTGGCGCACGCCAGGGGCGCGGCTGTTCTGATCGATGGCTCCCAATCAGCGGTTCACATGGCCGTCGACGTGTCGGAGATCGGCTGCGATTTCTTCGCCCTGACCGGTCACAAGCTTTATGGCCCGACCGGGGCCGGGGCGCTCTACGCGTCAGGCGACTGGCTCGACCGGTTGCCGCCCTTCCTCGGCGGCGGCGAGATGATCGCCGATGTGTTCGAGGACGGCGTGACCTTTGCCGACGTGCCGCACAAGTTCGAGGCGGGAACGCCTTCCATCGCCGATGTCATCGGCCTAGGCGCGGCCATCGACTGGATGACCGGCCTCGACCGCACGGCGGTGATGGAGCACGAGAAGGCGCTGCTCGATCGCGCGACGCAGGGACTGTCCGCGATGGACGGTGTTCGCATCCTCGGCACGGCACAGGAAAAGGGAGCGATCCTGTCTTTCGCGGCCGACTGGGCGCACCCGCATGACATCGCGCAGATCCTCGATCGCTACGGCGTGGCGGTGAGGGCGGGCCACCACTGCGCCCAGCCGCTGATGCGGCGCATGGGCGTCAGCGCCAGCGCGCGCGCCAGCTTCGCTGTCTACAACACCCCTGAAGATGTTGACGCCTTTCTCAGCGCCTTGAACAAGGCGCGCGAGTTTCTCACCTAGATGAGTGCCATGACCGATACAGTGAAACGCGACGTGATCGACCTGTCCTCTCCGCCTTCGAGCGGCGGCAGCGAGCCTGTGCCCGCTGACGAGATGACCGTGGGCAGCGTTTCGGCCATCCCGCCCGAGGAAATCGAACGGATCACCACCGAAGTCGTCGCGGCGCTGAAAACCGTCTTCGACCCGGAAATCCCGGTCGATATCTACGAGCTCGGTCTGATCTACAAGGTCGATCTGGACGACGATTATTCGCTGAAGATCGAGATGACCCTGACCGCGCCCGGATGTCCGGTCGCCGGCGAAATGCCGGGATGGGTGAAGGACGCCGCCGAAACGGTCGAAGGCGTCACCCGCGCCGATGTGAACCTTGTCTTCGATCCCCCCTGGACCCCGGACCGCATGACGGACGAGGCCAGGCTCCAACTCAACATGCTCTAGGCGACACCATGACCCGCGAACGCCCCAAAGCCCTCAGCCTGACCGACTCGGCCGCTGACCGCGTCAAGGAACTCATGGCCGGCCGTGATGCCGGTTATCTCCGCGTCGGCGTGAAGAATGGCGGCTGCGCCGGCATGGAATACGTTATGGATTATGTCACGGAGCCTGACGCACTCGACGAACGCGTCGATGACAAGGGCGTCTCCATCGTGGTCGACGGCAAGTCGCTGCTTTTCCTGCTCGGTTCCGTTATCGATTACGAGACCACGACGCTGCATTCGAAATTCGTGTTCCGCAATCCGAACGAGACCGATGCTTGCGGGTGCGGCGAAAGCGTCACGCTGGTTCCGGCAAAGCTGGATAGCTGACACTTTTCCTCAGTTATTCGCTGACTGCCGGATTCCCTTTCGAAGGGCACGGGACTATCTGTGTCCGTCAGGCGCGCCGCGCGCCTCAAGGGACCGGCCATGAAGCTCTACATCTCCGAAACCTCGCCCTACGCCCGCAAATGCCGCGTGCTGCTGCGTGAGAAGGGCTTGACCTCTCGGATCGAGGAGATCGTTGCGCACCCGTTCGACAATGGCGCCGAGCTTCTGGAGAACAACCCGCTCGGCAAGGTGCCGGCCCTGACCCGCGAAGGCGCGACGACGCTCGTCAATTCGCCGCTGATCTGCGACTTCATCGATGCGCAGTCCGATCCGCGCTGGATCCCCAAATCCGGCCCGGCCCGTTGGCGGGTTCTGCGCTTCGAGGCGCTCGCAGACGGCATGATCGACCTGACCGTCGCGCGGCGGGTCGAGCTGACCAAGCCGGATGCCGAACCGTCCAAATTCTGGATCGAGCGCCAGGAAAATGGTGTCCGCCGTGCCCTGGATCAGCTCGAGTCCGAATCCGACAAATTCGGCGGTGCGGTCGATCTCGGGGCCGTGGCGATCGCCGTCGCGCTTGGATATCTCGATTTCCGCTATCCGGAGAGCCACTGGCGCACTGGGCGGCCTGGCCTTACCGCGCTCTTTGACCGCTGGTCGGAGCGGCCGTCCTTTCAGGAAACCGCGCCGCCGCTGGCCTCGTAGGCCTCAGCCCGCTTGCGCGCCCGGCTCGACAGCCAGGCCATCACCGGACCAATGAAGAAATAGACGCTGCCGGCGAACGGCGTGAACCTGGCCGGCAGCGCCAAGGCCAAGGCAATGGCGCACAGCGATATGGCGACGGAAGCGATGCCTTGCCGAACTTCCAGCCGGGTCATTTCCTTTTCCGCATCCGACAGTTCCAGAACGTCCGCCCGGTGTAGCGCATGGGCGTAGAGCAGCGCGAAAAGACCGAATACGGCGGCGTAGCCGGCGGCATAGATCGTCACCATCATGCCGGTCTGTTCAAACGTCATTACGGCTCCGATTTCATGTCCGGAAGCGTAACCGCGCGTGAAGAAGGTCACGAGGAAAGTCGCAAGGAATTTCAACGGATAGGCAAAAACCATGATCAGGAAGAGCACGGCCGAGTTCAGGAAGAGTGTGATCCCGTCCTCAAGATCGTAGCGGCGAAAGAAGGCGTGGTGCTTCGACCAGATCAACAGAACCAGCGCGAAACACATGCCGACCGCGATCACCTCGCGCCAAAGCGCCTGCAATTCGGCAAAGCTGGCCGGTACGGCGGAGGCGACGATCAACGTCAGCGATAATGCGAAGACGATGTCCGAGAGGTTTTCGAGGCGCGTGACGTCGCGGCCCCGCCACCGGAAGAAGCGCTCTCCGCGCAAACTGCGTTTCAGCGTGTGATCCGTGTCCAAAACGAGTCACTCCCCCTTGCGGGGGAGTGAAGCAGTCTTTCCCGGTCTGGTCGAGAGACGTCTAGGCAGCGTTGGCGACGTCGGCCGGATCTTCGGTCGTGACCCGGTTCCGGCCATTCTGTTTGGACTTGTAGAGATTGCTGTCGGCACGCTCGATCAGCGATTCGACGGACTCTCCGGCGCGGAACTGGGCGACCCCCATGGAAATGGTGATATTGCCCAGGTCCTCATTGGTCGACTTGCGCATCAGCTTCTTGGATTCGACCGTCTTGCGGATCTTCTCCGCGATCGCCGCGGCGTCGGCCAGCTTGGTCCTCGGCAGAACGATGCCGAATTCCTCGCCGCCATAGCGGGCGACGGTCTGGTGTTCCTCTGCGTGACGGGTCATGCAGCCAGCGACGAAGCGGATGATCTGGTCGCCCGTCTGGTGGCCCCAGGTGTCGTTGAAGCGCTTGAAGTGGTCGATATCGCAAAGAAGCAGGCACAGGGGCTGACCGTCGGCTTCGGTCTCGCGGCGGCCTTTGCGCAGCATCTCGTCGAATCGCTTGCGGTTGGCGATGCCGGTGAGGGCATCGGTCATCGCTTCTTCGCGCACGCGTTCCAGATTGCTGCGAAGCTGAGTCACCTCGCTCGATGTTTCGTGCAGCCGGCGTTCGAGATTGCGAGAGCGTTCCTGCATCTTCGCCGTGGCATCAATCAGCGTCTGCACCATCTGGCGCAGCGCCTCGGGGTCGGTCTCGCCGTCCAGATCGCCGGTCGCGCCCTGCAGCGTCTTGCCATAATCGATCTGGTCGCGATGGGCGGCGCGGAGAGATTCGCGCACTTCGCCCAATTCCTTGGACATCTGCCCGGAGCTGGCCATCACCGCGTCCTGAAGACGCTTCAGGCTGAAATATTTTTCGTAGAGCGTGTCGAGAAAGGGCTGGTCGAATGCCCGGCCTTCATCGATGTGCTTGTCGATCGCGTCACACAGCTCATTGTTGTGATCGCAGGCGTAGGAAGACCAGATCGCGTAGTTTTCCGCTGACGGAGGAATGTTGAATTCCTCCATATAATCCAGCGCTTTACGTGCCAGTGCCCAGCCTTCTGCCCGGTTCTGCAAACGTCCACTCACGGTGCCGTCCTTCTCTCCGCATCGACCCTTGCAGGCCGCCCCGTTGATGTGGAACGCTAGCGGCGAAGAGAAAAGATCAGGTAAACGGCCGGCCTGAATCGGTCAGGAATTGCGAAAGAAGGCCGGAACGTCGTTACCAAAGCCGAGAATTTTCCCGCCATCGCGATCATTCCGCGAAGATTTATCTCCGCGTGCGGGCCTTGAGTCCGCTTCGGTCGCGTCAGATTGGGTCTTGCGGCCACGTCCGCCGCGCTTGCGGCGGCCCTTGTTCTCCTCGGACCGGCCTTCCGGGGCCTTTTCAACGGACGGCTGAGCCGCCCTCTGTTCGGCCGGTTCGTCCTGCTCAGCCGGCTCGGACTTCGTATCCGGCCCGGACTTCGATTTTGTTTTCGCAAAATCCGCCAGTTCGATCTTCGATCCGATCAGGGCCTCGACCGCGGCGAGATTCTTGCCATCCTCAGGACCGGCGAGTGACACCGCTTCGCCCAGAAGTCCCGCCCGGCCGGTTCTGCCGATGCGGTGGACATAGTCGTCGGCATGATGGGGAATGTCGTAGTTGAAGACGTGGCTGACGGCGGGAATGTCGAGGCCACGGGCAGCAACGTCGCTGGCGACCAGGAAGCGGACTTCACCGGACTTGAACTTGTCCAGCGTTGCCGTACGGGTCGACTGGTCGAGGTCGCCGTGAATCGGTGCGGCCGAGAAACCGTGCTTTTGCAGCGACCGGGCCACGACATCGACGTCGCGCTTGCGGTTGCAGAAGATGATCCCGTTCTTCACGCCGTCCCGATCGAGGGCGGTGCGCAGCGCGTCGCGCTTCGCGCCGGGCGTGCGATCTTTCACTCGGATCAGCGTTTGCCGGACGGTCGTCGCAGTCGAGGCCGGGCGCGAGACTTCGACCCGCTCGGGATCCTTCAGGAAGCGATCGACAAGCCGCTGAATCTCCTTCGGCATGGTCGCCGAGAAAAAAAGCGTCTGCCGCTTCGGCGGCACCAGCGAGAAAATCCGCTCAATGTCGGGGATGAAACCCATGTCGAGCATGCGGTCGGCTTCATCGACCACCATGATCTGGACATCCGCGAGCAGGACCTTGCCGCGTTCGAACAGGTCCAGCAGCCGGCCCGGGGTCGCAACGACCACGTCAGCGCCGCGATTGAGCACCTGCTCCTGCGGTCCGAGCGCCACGCCACCGATCAGCAGCGCCATCGTCAGCTTGGTATTGACGGCGTATTTTTCGAAATTCTCCGCGACCTGCGCCGCGAGTTCGCGCGTCGGCGTGATGATCAGCGAGCGCGGCATGCGCGCCTTGGCGCGGCCTTTCGACAGGCGTTCGATCAGGGGCAGAGTGAAGGAAGCGGTCTTGCCCGTTCCCGTCTGGGCGATGCCCAGCACGTCGCGTCCCGATAGCGCAATCGGAATGGCTCCCGCCTGAATGGGCGTGGGTTCTGTGTATCCGGCCGCGTCGAGCGCGTTGAGAAGCGCGGGGCTCAGCCCCAGGTCTTTGAAACTCATTCCTACCTGACTTGATGCGTCAAACGGGAACGGCCGCCCCAGAATGGAGCGGCCGCCCGCGAGGTCGCGCGCACCATAATCGGCGCGCTTATTGAGTCAACGCACAGGCCTGCCTAATGGCGATAGCCGAACGGCGTTGTGTCTTCGATGTCGCGATAGCGTTCCGCCAGACGGGTCTGCCGCGACTCCATCTCGGTTTCCTGGCCATCGATGAAAACATGGGTCGGTGCGCTCATCACTTCGAGCGGGTCCCCGTCCCAGACGACAACGTCCGCGACATAGCCCGGCGCCAGAGCGCCATACTGGTCACCCACGCCATAGACTTCCGCTGGAGTCAGGGTGATCGCCCGGAAGGCGTCGTCCCACGGCACACCGTGCGCGACGGCATTACCGGCGTGCTGTGGCAGCAGGCGGGCATTGAAATACCCGTCCGCCGTCTCGGTCGTATAGGCGACCGTGACACCGGCGGCATCAAGGCGCGCCGGGGCTTCCAGCGTCGAACCGAGCGAGTCGAACGAGAAGGGCAGGTTGCGCACGGGGTCGATCAGGACCGGGATGTCCGCTTCGGCCAGCTCGCTCGCCACCATCCACGCTTCCGCGCCGCCTTGAATGATGAGGCGGACCGGAGCGTGTTCCTCTGCGAAGCGGATCGCCCGCAGTATGTCGGAAGCACGGTCGACAGACATCACCAGCGGCACACGGCCCCGCGTGACATCGACCAGCGCTGCGGCATCCAGACGGCTGAGTACATTGCCCTCCGATCCGCCGCTATACCGGCCGGGATAGGCCCGGGCATCGTCGAAAGCCGCCTCAAGGAAAAGCCAGGCCGCTTCGCGGGACCCGCCCGCGGTTGCCGCACCCGATTGGCTGAGGTCGGCAAAAACGAAGCTGCCGAATTCAAACAGGGAATCGTTCCGGCCGGAGGTATTGCCGAGCGCGCCCTGGCCCGCGAACAATTCCTCACCCGTCGAAGGGAAGACGGCAAAGCGGGTCAAACCTTCGATCCGGTTCGACGCGATGTAGGAATTGCGCGGATTGAACGCATCCGACACGTCGATCGCCACGGAGAAACCGGTTTCCGATGCCGACGCATCATTGGCCGAATCTTCCAGCGCGACCTCGATCAGGCCAAGCTGGGTGAAGGGGGCGAAAATGCCCGGGGTGATCCATCCGCCTTCGGCGTCGACCGTACGCGCGCCTTCGGGAATGGCGACATCGCCGCCGACCGCGACGACGACGCCGTCACGGATCAGAACGGTCCCGTTTTCGATCACACCCTGATCGGTGTTCGTGATGACACGGCCATTGGTGACGGCGATTTCCTGCGCGAGGGCAGGGCCGGTGGCTGCGAGGCCAAGGGCGAGAAGAGAAAGAAGGCGTTGCATCAGTCGTCTCCTTCACCGGGTTGGCCGAGTTCGAAATCGCTCACCGGCTGGCGGTCGGGGTCGCTGCGGTCATACATCAGGGCGCCGTCGATGAAGACCTGATCGGCGACCGCATAGGTCGAGTAGGGATTGGCGGACCAGATCACGACGTCGCCGCGCTTGCCGGCTTCAAGAGATCCGGTCTCGTCGAAAATACCAAGCGCGCGCGCCGGGTTGGACGTGAGCCAGGCAAACGCCTCTTCCTCGGAGATGTCGAGGCCCAGCCGCCGGCCATCGGAAAGCGCCTTGGCGACCTCCTGATTGAGCCGCTGGATGCCGAGCCCGTCGTCGGAGTGAATCATCGCGCAGGCACCCGCCGCGTGGATCAGGGCGAGGTTTTCACGGATCGGGTCATAGGCTTCCATCTTGAAGCCGCCCCAATCGGCCCAGACCGCTGCGCAGATGTCGTTGTCGCGCAAGAGGTCGGCGACCTGATAGCCTTCCACCGCGTGGTGGAACGTCGTCACCTGGTAGTCGAACTCGTGCATCATATCGATGACCTGGGCCATCTGATCGTCGCGGTAGCAATGCATCTGCACGAGGATTTCACCGTCGAGCACGCCCATCAGCGTGTCGAGCTCGAGGTCCCGGGTTGGCGGTGTGGCTTCTTCGCCTGCTTCCGCGTCTTCCCAGTATTCGTGCCAGCTGTCGCGATAGTCGCGCGCGCGGATCCAGGACGCCCGGTAACCGGCCATATTGCCCATGTCCGTCGCAGGCGAGGAGCCGCGATTGCCATAGACGCGCGACGGGTTTTCGCCGCACGCCATCTTCAGCGTGTAGGGCGCGTCAGGGAACTTCATGCCCTGGACCGTACGTGACGGCACATTGCGCAGGGTCACACCGCGGCCGCCGAACAGATTGCCCGAACCGGGCAGGACGTGAAGCGTGGTCACGCCGCCGGCGAGCGCGCGGGCAAAGCCCGGATCCTGCGGCCAGACGCTGTGCTCGGCCCAGACTTCGGCCGTATTCGGCTGGGTAAGCTCATTGCCGTCCGAATGCGCGGAAACGCTCGGTGAGGGATAGACGCCGAGGTGGGAGTGGATGTCGATAACGCCCGGCGTCACGAAGCGGCCAGACGCATCGATGACGGTCGCGTCCTCCGGTGCTTCGATATCGGTTCCGATCGCGGAAATGCGTCCGTCGACGATCAGCACGCTGCCGTTTTCGATCCGGCCGCCCACACCGTCGAAGATCGTGGCGTTGGTGATCAGCGTCGTGCCGCTCGGCAGCGGCGCATAGGTCGACGGATAAGGATCGAGATTGATCCGGACGATATCGCTGTCGCCGCTCTCGTCTGTGTTGGTACTGCCGGTCGCGGCCGCGTCGCCGTCATCGCTGCCTGAAGGCGTCTCTCCGCCCCGGTCGCACGATGCCAGCGCGACCGTTGCAGCCAGAATGGCTGCCCATCGCGTCATGTCGGAAATCATGTTGCTCCCACCCCAAGAATTGCGTCCGCGCCAAGTGTCGGCGCCACGGCATTCAACACATGACGGCGGGTCTACGTCAAACGTCGATCGAGGCCCCGAAATCCGGCGCGTGGGTCTGGATGTATTCGAAGCGCAGTTCGGGCTTGCGGCCCATCAGCGTCTCGACCAGCGCCTCGAAAGAGGGGCGTGCGGCGTCGTCGAACGTGATGCGGGCGAGTTGGCGCGTGGACGGGTCCATCGTCGTCGATTTCAGCTGCGGCGGCGTCATCTCGCCGAGGCCCTTGAAGCGGCCGATCTCGACCTTCCCGCTCTTGAAGACCTCCCGGGTCAGTTGTTCGCGGTGCGCGTCGTCCTTGGCGTAGACGGTCTTGCCGCCCTGGCTCAGGCGGTAGAGCGGCGGCTGCGCCATGAACAGGCGCCCGGACCGGATCAGGTCGGGCATGGAACGGTAGAAGAAGGTGATCAGCAGCGCGGCGATATGCGCCCCGTCGACATCGGCGTCGGTCATGATCACGACGCGCTCATAGCGCAGATCGTCGATATTGAAGCGGGCCCCGGTGCCGCAGCCGAGCGCCAGCGTCAGGTCCTGGATTTCCTGATTGGCGGCGATCTTGTCGAGACTGGCCGACGCGACGTTCAGGATCTTGCCGCGCAGCGGCAGGATGGCCTGCGTCTGTCGATCGCGGGCCTGTTTCGCGGAGCCGCCGGCCGAGTCGCCCTCGACGAGGAAAATCTCGGTATTGTCCGACCCC
Organism: Hyphobacterium sp. SN044; assembly: GCF_021864465.1. Classification (GTDB taxonomy): domain Bacteria; phylum Pseudomonadota; class Alphaproteobacteria; order Caulobacterales; family Maricaulaceae; genus Hyphobacterium. The sequence continues at coordinate 434,494 of NZ_JAKKUV010000002.1, read as the reverse complement.
GCACGGCTGCAGTCGGCGAGCTTGCCGGGCAGGCGCAGCTTGCGCGACGCCGTCTGGCGTTTGACCTGCTTTTCCTTGCGCCGCTTCAGGCGATCCTCGGCCTGCTCGATACACCAGGCGAGCAGGCGCTCGGCCTCTTTCGGTGATCCGGCGAGCCAGTGATCGAACCGGTCGCGCACGGCCGTCTCGACCATGCGCGTCGCTTCCGGTGTCGCCAGCCGGTCCTTGGTCTGGCCCTGGAATTCCGGGTCGTGGACGAAGACGGAGACGAGCGCGCCGGCCGTGCCCATCACGTCGTCCGGCGTGATCAGCCCGCCCTTCTTGACGCCGGACAGTTCGGCATAGGCGCGAAGCCCTTTGGTCAGCGCATTCCGCAGACCCTGTTCATGCGTACCGCCTTGCGGAGTCGGGACGGTATTGCAGTAGGAATCGATGAAACCGTCGGCCTCCCCGAAACCGTTCGCCGACCAGGCGATCGCCCATTCGACCCCGCCATGGCCTTCCTCGCGTTCGATCTTGCCGGTAAAGCGGTCGGTCGTGACGAGCGCTTTCTTGGCGACGATCTCCGCCAGCCGGTCGGCAAGACCACCCGGGAAGGAGAACACGGCCTCAGGCGGCGTTTCCGTGCCTTCGACGAGCTCCGGCGCGCACTTCCAGCGAATCTCGACGCCTCGGCGCAGATAGGCCTTCGACCGCGCCATCTGGAACAGGCGGGCCGGGCGGAAATGTGCGCGTTCGCCGAAGATCTGCGTGTCCGGCACGAATCGGATCGAGGTGCCGCGCCGGTTCGGCGTCGGACCGACCGTCTCCAGCGGACCGAGCGGCAGCCCGCGTGAATATTTCTGGGCGTAGAGCGTCCGATCACGCGCCACTTCGACATCAAGCTCCGAGGCGAGGGCGTTCACCACCGAGATACCCACGCCATGGAGGCCGCCGGACGTCTTGTAGGCCTTGTCGGAGAACTTGCCGCCCGCGTGCAGCGTCGTCAGCACGACCTCAAGCGCCGACTTGTTCGGGAATTTCGGATGCGGATCGACCGGGATGCCCCGGCCGTTATCGACGACCGTCACCGATCCCTCGGAATCAAGCCGGATCTCGATCCGGTCCGCCCAGCCCGCGACAGCCTCGTCCATCGAGTTGTCGAGGATTTCGGCAAAGAGATGATGCAGGGCGCGTTCGTCGGTGCCGCCGATATACATGCCGGGGCGGCGTCGGACGGCTTCGAGGCCTTCAAGCACTTCGATCTGCGATGCGTCATAACCTCCGCCGAATCCGGAGGGAGCCGAGGGCGCCGCGGCAGCCGGCTTCACATCCTCCGTAGCGGCGGGCTTCGCCGACGCAGGCTTCGGTGCCTCCTCTCGCGGTTTCGGCGAGGCGGGCGCGGAGAACAGATCGGATTGCGATTCGGGGCGGCTCATGCCCCGAGTCATGCCAGAATCGAAGGGGTCTGTGCAGCCTTAGAGCAGCCAGAAGCGGCCGCGATTGAGCCGGCGTTCACACCCGTCGAGCTGGCCCTGATACCGCGCCGCATCGCGGGCGACCTCGTCGGCGGCCCGCATCAGCCAGCCCTTGCTGCGATAGGTACCGCGATTATAGCCCGTATGGCCCTCGTGATAGGCGAGGTAGAGGGCGCGGGCATCGTCGTGCCGGATGTTCGACAGTCGGCCGCTCATCTGGCCATACCAGCCGATGAAGTCGACGGCATCGCCGAAATCGTCGCGGTCCGCACCGCGATTGCCCGTCTCGTCCCGGTACCAGTCCCACGTGCCATCGAGCGCCTGGGCGTAGCCATAGGCCGAACTCGGCCGCGGGCCGGGAATGATCCCTAGAAGGCGGGTGCGGGCCGGGCGGGCATGGGCGTTGAAGCTCGACTCGCGTTTCAGGATCGCCAGCTGAATCGCCGGCGGGATACCCCAGCGCCGTTCGCTGCGGCGCAAATCGCGCCACCAGGACCGGTTGTCTTCAAGGATCAGGCAGGCATCGGTGACCTGTTCAGGCCGGTAATGCCCGCAGGCCGATACAAGCGTCGCCACAAACAGAAGAGGCAGGACAGCTTTGCGCATGTCCTGCCTCTAGTCTGAACACGGTTAATCGCCGGTAAGCGCCCTAGAAGACGAGGCGGAACAGCAACCGGATCGTGTGACGCGTGAACGAGTCGCGCAGGTCGGCGTCGTAGTCGAGCGTGAACGTCGAATAGTCCGAACCGGCATTCAGAGCGAAACCGACCACCGCACCGGTGCCCGGCAGATCCGCCGCACGGAAGGTGAAGGGATTGTTGTAGCCCACGAAGGACGCCGTGGTTTCGGATTCGACACCGCCGAAATCATTGCGGTAGCCGACGCGGAATTGCGGCTCCCACCAGCTGTCGCCGCCACCGAAGCGGCGTCCGACCGTGAAGCTGGCTGTGGAAGCGAACGTCGTGCTTGTGCGGTCCTCGACGGCGAGGTCGATGCCCGCGCCGCCACCGGTCTCGGTGTAGGCTTCTTCGAAAATGGTCAGATAGTCGACCGAGACGGCCGGGCGCGCATACCAGTCGCCCATCATGAAGTCGCGGCCGAAGCGGGCCGAGGCCGACCAGTGCCAGCCGGTCCATTCCGCGGTCGCGGTTTCGTCGAACGTGCCGATCAGGACGCGCCGCTCAGCCTCGAACCGGTTCACGCCGGCGCTGGTGTAGAACTCGCCGCCGAACGGTCCGAAGTCGATACCGCCATAGGCACCCAGCTGGGCGGTGAGGGCGGTCATCGGCTGGTCGAAGCCGTCGGATTCGGAAATGTCGCTCGCCGCACCGGCCATGTTCACGCCGAGGGCGTAGAACGGGCCTGCCGGACGATCCACGCCCATGGCGAGACCGAAGCCGTGACCGCGATAGCCCGGGCCGAAGGCATTGGCTGCACGATCGGCGAAGTAGGCGAATTCCTGCGCCCAGATGCCACCCGTATTGCGCGGGCTGCGACGGGCGGCGTCGAGACGGCCGGAGACGGCGCCAAGCGCGCTGTCATTGCTCGCCATCGCGAACTGCAACGCGCTGGCCGAGTATTCCGGCATCAGCTGGTTGTAGGCGTTGTAGAAATCCGTCGCCGTCGTGAGCGCAGCAAAGGCAGCGCCCAATGCGGCACGATCCGACCAGGTCTGGAACGCCGTGTTGTAGGCGACGGCCTGGTTGCCATGCATCCCGAGCTCGTCGGCCGTCTTGCGGCGCATCGTCAGGATCAGCGTGTTGGGATCGTTCGAATCGCGCGTCAGCGTCGACGCGTAGAGATACGGTGCATCGGTATTCTCGAGCGAGGACAGCGCCTCGTCGATCACCAGGCTGTTGGCGCGCAGGACAACATAGGTTGCGCCTTCACCGATCAGATTGCTCAGCGATGCGGTCACGCGAGAACCGGACTGGAAGGTCACGGTGCCGCTGGCATCCAGCAGTGGTTGATTGGTCGGCGCGGTATCGACCCGGAAGATCAAACGCGAACCATCGGCAAACGTGGCTTCGCGGATGTTGGCGGTTTCGCGGTTCAGAACCTCGAGCGAGCCGCCCGTCGCGTTGATGACGAGGTCGTTGTCTGCATCGTTCAGCGAGCTGGATACAGCTCCGGTACCAGAGATGCGAAGTTCGTCCGAACCGGTTCCGAAATAGAGATCGCCGCGAATGAAGCCTGCCGAAATGTCGATCAGGTCGTCGGCCGAACCCAGTAGAATGTCGCCGCGAACGCCGAGATCGCTTTCGTCGGTTTCACCTTCGGCGAGCATCTGACGGAAAGTGACCGACTGGGTGGCCCCGGAAACGTCGATTGCGATCGCCTGGACAACTTCTTCGGGCGAGTCGTTCCGGTCGACATTGGGAATAATGGATCCGTCGACGGAACGGAGCAGAGCCGAGATCGCGCCGGTGTTCTCGATCAGGCGCAGCGTATCCGACTGGTCGGTGATCGCGATCGAACTGCCGCCGCCGGTGGCCTGCGCCAGCATCGTGCCGGAGTTGCGCAGGGTCGGCGTGTTGGCGCCCGCCTCGATCAGCACGATACGGGCCGTCGCATCCCGGCCCTCGACACTCGCGTTCATCTGCGACTGGTTTTCAACCAGCGCGACCATGGAACCGTTGCCGAGCACGAGTGCGGTGGCAACGGCGCGATAGGCGCTCGACCGGATCGTGCCGGTGTTCAGAAGGCCGCCTTCGAGCGTCGTCGTGAACAGCTGGTTGCCGTCGTCATATCCTTCGATCCGAACGGATTGGGCATCCACGCCTTCGAACAGGCCAAAGGAAGAGATCGTGCCGTCGTTCACGAACCCGAAGTTGAAGGTCAGATCGTCGGTGTCGTCTTCATTGAGAAGCCCGGCCGAGACAGTGACCGCACTGAGCACGATATTGCTGGGATTTTCGCCATGCCGGCCGGAAATCCAGATCGCCGGCGCTTCGCCCCGGGTCGTGACCGTCGCTTCGGCGTCACCTGTCAGCACATCGCCGCCGCCGAGATAGACGCCGCCGCCGATGCTGGAGCCGATCTGGATCGCCGAACCGCCCTGGAGCGTGTCGTCGTCATCCAGGATGACGTTCTCGCCCGGACGGTTGGCGACGCGATAGCCCGACGCGTTGATGTTGCCGCGGATCAGGAAAAGGCCGTCGACGACTTCGCCGACGTGGACGCCGACCGAGCCTTCACCATTGATGACCATATTGCCGTCGGTCAGAAGGTCTCCGGTCACGCGGGCCCGCGATTCGATGCCGTAGGAGAAATCACCCGTCATCGTGATCCGGCCGTTACTGACCAGATCGCCGTTGATGCCCGCGAGGTTCCGGATGCCGGCGGACTGATTGCCAACGACGGTGATGCCGCCCGCGGACGTGTTGATCACATCGCCGTTGAAGGGGGAATTGCCGTCAACGAGAATGCCGACGCGGTTCGTTCCGGACGCGAGCGGACCATCGACATCACCGTCGCCATCGACATCTACGGCGACCGACTCTTCGGTCAGATTGATGCCGCCGGCGTTGGTCAGCGTGCCCGTGCGGCCGCCTTCGACGAGGATGCCAACCGCATTGTCGGCATTGGAAATGTTGATCCGGCCATTGTTCGTGATCGTGTTGTCGGAATCCAGGATGACGGCCGGTCCGCCTTGTCCGTCGGCAAGCGTGACCCGGCCGTTGGTGCCGATCACGATATTGTCGGCATTTCCGCCGTTTACCGTCGATGTACGGATCGGATCAGTGCGCTCGTCATCAACCGTCGTGTCCGCGAAGGCGGCACTGGTGGCGGCCAGGAAGGACGCGCCCAGCGCGCTGGTCAGCAACAAACGATTCCGCATAACGCCTCACTTGAACATAAATCGGCGGAAGAACACACAATCTCGAGGCTGCTGTCTAGCCGACAGAGCCGTTCGCGTCGAGGTTGGGAACATATGAAAACGGCCCGGCATGCAGCCGGGCCATTTCCGATTTCCACTGATACCGGGATCAGCTCTTGTAATACATATCGAACTCGACGGGATGCGGATGCATCTCGTAGCGCTGGATCTCTTCCATCTTCAGCTCGATATAGGCGTCGATCTGGTCGTCATCCATGACATTGCCTTTCTTGAGGAAGGCGCGGTCGGCATCGAGCGATTCCATGGCCTCACGCAGCGTGCGGCAGACCGTCGGGATGTCCTTCAGCTCTTCCGGCGGCAGGTCGTAGAGGTCCTTGTCCATCGCATCGCCCGGATGGATGCGGTTCTCGATACCGTCGAGACCGGCCATCAAGAGCGCGGCATAAGTCAGGTACGGATTGCCCGCCGGGTCCGGGAAACGCGTCTCGATACGCTTGGCCTTCGGGCCGGCACCGAACGGGATGCGGATCGAGGCCGAACGGTTGCGGGCCGAATAGGCCAGCAGGACCGGCGCTTCGAAACCCGGAACCAGGCGCTTGTAGCTGTTGGTCGTCGAGTTCGCGAAGGCGTTGATTGCGCGGGCGTGCTTGATGATGCCGCCGATATAGTAGAGGCAGGTTTCCGACAGGCCGGCATAGCGGTCGCCGGAGAAGGTGTTGTCGCCATCCTTCCAGATCGATTGGTGCACATGCATGCCGGTGCCGTTGTCGTTCCACAGCGGCTTGGCCATGAAGGTCGCGGTCTTGCCGTAGGCGTGGGCGACCTGGTGCACGATGTACTTATAGACCTGCATCCGGTCGGCCATCGTCGTCAGCGTCGCGAAGCGCATCCCGAGTTCGTGCTGGGCGGGTGCCACCTCGTGGTGATGCTTTTCCGGCATCAGACCGAGTTCGGTCATCACGGCCAGCATTTCCGAGCGCATGTCCTGACCGCTGTCGATCGGGGGAACCGGGAAATAGCCGCCCTTCGGACCCGGGCGGTGACCCAGATTGCCGCCTTCGAACATCGTTCCGGAATTCCACGGGCCTTCTTCGGAATCGATCTCGTAGCCGGTCGCGTTCTGGCCAGTCTTCCAGCGAACGTCGTCGAACACGAAGAATTCGGCTTCCGGTCCGATATAGACCGTATCGCCGGCGCCTGAGGCCTTGAGATAGGCCTCGGCCTTCTTGGCGGTCGTGCGCGGGTCGCGATTGTAGCTTTCGCCGGACATCGGATCGAGCACGTCGCAGAACATGAACATGGTCTTGTTCTGGAAGAAGGGGTCGACCGGCGCGTAGGACGTGTCCGGCATCAGCGTCATGTCGGACTCATTGATCGCCTTCCAGCCGGAAATCGAGGAGCCGTCGAACATCGTGCCGTCTTCGAGGAAGTCCTCGTCGATCATCGTCGCATCGAAGGTGACGTGCTGCAGCTTGCCCCGGGTATCGGTGAAGCGCAGATCGACGAGTTCGATTTCCTCGTCCTTGATACGTTTGAGAATGTCGTCAGCCATGTTTTACGGGCTCCGGGTGGGGTCTAGGGGTGGGTGGACTGTCGGGTGGGCGGGCGTGTCATAACGGAACGCGCGCCGGGTAGCATGGTTGCTACAGCGCGTTTTCGCCGGACTCGCCCGTCCGGATGCGAATGGCGGTTTCGACCGGCGTCACGAAAATCTTTCCGTCGCCGATGCGGCCGGTGTGCGCAGCGGTCTGGATGGCTTCCACGATCGCATCGACACGCGCATCGGGCGCGACCAGTTCGATCTTGATCTTGGGTAGGAAGTCGATGACGTATTCGGCACCGCGGTAAAGCTCGGAATGACCTTTCTGGCGGCCAAATCCCTTGGCCTCGACGATCGTCATGCCCTGGACGCCGATCTCCTGGAGTGCGTCTCTGACGTCATCCAGCTTGAACGGCTTTATAATGGCTTCGATCTTTTTCATCGGCCCCGCGCGGCAGCGTTTGACGCCAGGGCATCAACGGACGCACGATCCGAAGGGCCATGACGCAGTTGCAGCATTTATACAGATTTCCTGACGAATGACACCCGGCTCTGAAGAAATTTTTTCTATGGATGGCGTGTGCCGTGCTGATGCGTATGCATCCGGACACGGACGGTCAGGCTGGGCGCTGATGCAGGCCGCGGGTGCTGCCGTTGCCGATGAGGTACGCCGTCGCTGGAGTCCGCGCCAGACCGTGATTTTTGCCGGGCCCGGCAACAATGGCGGGGACGGTCTCGTGATCGCAAGCCGCCTGTCCGAAGCCGGCTGGCCGGTGCGCGTCGAACGCGTTTTTTCCGAAAGGGAATGGACAGGCGATGCGGATGTTGCGGCGCAGCATTGGGCGGGTCCTCTATCCCCTGCCACACGCGATTCGCTCATCGGCGCGGAACTGATCGTCGACGCGATTTTCGGAACCGGGCTGACCCGCCCGCCTGAAGGGCCGGCGGCAAACCTGATCGAAGCAATCAATTCGAGCGGCGTCCCGGTCGTTGCGGTCGATATCCCCAGCGGCCTGAACGGCGACCGGGCCGGGCCCGAAGGCGTGGCGGTCGAGGCCGATCTGACGGTGACCTTCCACCGCCTGCGTCCGGCGCATCTCCTTCAACCGTCACGGCAATTCTGCGGCGAGGTCGTCCGTGCCGACATCGGCATCCCGGCGCACGCGCCGCCCGAAGGCGACATCGTCGCGCGCTGGAACCATCCCGCTCTCTGGCCGGCCTGGCCCCACTCCGGCATGCCCGATACCCACAAGCATCGCAGGGGAAGGCTGGCTGTCCTGTCCGGTCCGGCGAAGGCCACAGGCGCAGCCCGGATGGCCGCGGAAGCGGGGCTTCGCGCCGGGGCCGGGCTCGTGACCCTGCTGACGCCGCCGGGCGCGGCCCTGGTCAATGCCAGCCATCTGACCGAGGTGATGATCCGGTCGTTCAAGGATGTTGAGGATTTCCTGACCGGACTGGACGCGATCCGGGCCACCGCCGCGGTGCTTGGCCCGGCGGCGGGCATGACGGACGCGCTGAAACAGATCGTCATCGCGGCGCTGTCGCGGCCGCTTCCCGTCGTACTCGACGGAGATGCCCTGTCGGTGTTCGAAGACGATCCTGGTCATCTTCTGGGGCATCTTCGTCATCATGACGTCATCACGCCCCACGCCGGCGAGTTCGAGTGTCTGTTTCCCGGTCTGACCGGCAGCTCGCTCAACAAGATCGAAGCCGCGCGTTCCGCCGCCGACAAGGCCGGGTGCGTCGTCGTCTACAAGGGGGCGGATAGCGTCATCGCTGTCCCCGGTGAAATCCCGAGGATAAACACCCACGCCTCGCCGGCACTGGCGACGGCCGGGACGGGCGACACGCTCGCGGGCCTGATCGGCGGACTGCTGGCGCAGGGCGCGCCGGCTTTTGACGCCGCTTCGGCGGCGGTCTGGCTGCACGGCGAGGCGGGACTTCGGCTCGGGCCCGGACTGGTCGCGGGCGAGCTGGCCGATGCCATGCCCGCCGTGGTTCAGGACCTGACGCGCCGCCGCCGCATCGCAGCCGCGCGTGCCGCCTTGATCGACGGGTGAGGGCGTGCCAATCCGGTTCCCGACCACAGCGCGGAAAGCCCGATGAGCGACAAGCCCCCCAAACTGACGCCTTTTGAGCAGGACGCGCTCGATTTCCACCGTCTGCCAACGCCGGGCAAGCTGTCGCTCGCGCCGACCAAGCCGATGGCGACCCAGCGCGACCTGTCGCTGGCCTACTCGCCGGGCGTCGCGGTGCCGGTGAAGGCGATCGCGGAGAATGAGGACGCCGCCTACGACTACACGTCGAAGGGCAATATGGTCGCCGTCGTGTCGAACGGCACGGCGATCCTCGGCCTTGGCAATCTCGGCGCGATGGCCTCGAAGCCGGTGATGGAAGGCAAGGCGGTGCTGTTCAAGCGCTTCGCCGATATCGACGCCTTCGACATCGAGGTGAAATACACCGACCCCGACCAGTTCGTGGAATGCGTCGCGGGGTTCGGCGCGACCTTCGGCGGCATCAATCTCGAAGACATCAAGAGCCCGGAATGCTTCGAGATCGAGCGCCGCCTGCGTGAGATGCTCGATATCCCGGTCTTCCATGACGACCAGCACGGCACGGCGATCATCGCCGCGGCCGGCCTGATCAATGCCTGCGAGATTTCCGGCAAGAAGCTGTCCGACCTCAACGTCGTTCTGGTTGGCGCGGGTGCCGCGGGCCTGTCGGTGATCGAACTGCTGCAGTCGATGGGCGTCGACAAGGACAAGACGGTGGTCGTCGACAAGGAGGGCGTGGTCCACACCGGCCGCAATGATCTCTTCGAGCGCTTGCGCAATCAGGCTGTGAAGACCCAGATGCGCACGCTGGAAGAGGCGGTGAGGGGGGCGGACTGCCTGATCGGCCTGTCGGCCGGCGGCATCGTCACCCAGTCCATGGTCCAGTCCATGGCTCCGGACCCGATCATCTTCGCCATGGCGAACCCGACCCCGGAAATCCTGCCCGAGCTGATCAAGGAGGTGCGCGGCGATGCCATCGTCGCCACCGGGCGGTCGGATTATCCCAACCAGGTCAACAACGTCCTCGGCTTTCCTTACATCTTCCGCGGCGCGCTCGACGTGCGCGCCCGCACCATCAACGAGGAGATGAAGATCGCCTGCGCCCGGGCGCTGGCCGATCTCGCCCGCGAGGATGTGCCGGACGAGGTCTCCGACGCCTATACCGGCTCGCGGCTGCAGTTCGGCCCGGAATACATCATCCCGACCCCCTTCGACCCGCGCCTGATCTCGCGCGTGCCGCCCTATGTCGCCAAGGCGGCGGTGGAGTCGGGCGTCGCCCGCATCGTGCCGCAGGACACGGAAAGCTATCGCCAGTCGCTGGCCCGCCGCGTCGATCCGACCGCGGCGCTGCAGCAGCGCGTCGCCTCGGTGCTGCGCGGGGCGCAGAAGACGATCGTCTTCGCCGAGGGCGAGGCCCCCTCGGTGATCCGAGCCGCGCACGCTTTCCAGAGCCAGGGGCTGGGCAAGGCCATCCTCGTCGCGCGTGAAGACATTGCCGAAGCCAACATGAAGGAACTCGGTCTTCCGTCGGGCGAGCTTGAAATCGTCAATGCGCGGCTGTCGGACCACAATTACGACTACGCCAAATTCCTCTACGAGCGGCTGCAGCGGAAGGGCTATCTCAAGCGCGACGTCCAGCGCCTGGTGAACACCAACCGGAATGTCTTCTCCGCCTGCATGGTCAAGCTCGGCCACGCCGACGGCATGATCACCGGCGTGACCCGGCACACCAATGTCGCCCTGACCGATGTCCGCCTCGTGATCGACCCGGTCGAGGGCGGCCGGCTGGTCGGCATCAACACGGCGATTTCCCGCGGCCGGACGCTGCTGATTGGCGATGTGCTCGGCGCGGAATTCCCCACCTCGGCGGAACTGGCCGACATCGCGGTGGAAATGGCCGCGACCGCCCGCCGCTTCGGCCTGACCCCGCGCGTCGCCTTCCTGTCCTACTCCTCATTCGGCAATCCGCCGGGCGAACGGACCGAGAAGATGGCCGGTGCGGTGAAAATCCTGGACGCGCGCGGGGTCGATTTCGAATACGAGGGCGAGATGGCCGCCGACGTGGCGCTCAATCCCGACCATCACGAACTCTACCCCTTCTCGCGCCTGACCGAGCCGGCCAACGTGCTGGTCATGCCGGCGGTGCATTCCGCCTCGATCGCCACGCGACTTCTGAAGGCCGCCGGGGCTGCAACCGTGATCGGCCCGGTCATCGTGGGCCTCGAAAAGCCGGTCCAGATCGCCCGCCTCGGGTCCTCGGTATCCGACATTGTGAACCTCGCCGGCCTCGCCGCCTTCGATCCGTCAGCGGCGGCGCTTTAGGCAAAGAGGGAATCTTTGCGTCAGTTTATCTTCATCGGGATCGGATTGCTCTTAACATTCGTGCTTCTGCCCGTCGTGTTGTTCCTGATGGTCACAGGGCTGATCGCGCTCAACGCCTATCAACACCAAGTCTCGCTGGCGGATATTCTTCATCTCTCCGTCTATCCGATCGCGACGATTCTTTTGGCAGTCGTGTGTTTCTGGTTTGGACGCGACAGAATGTAGTCGTCTCGCCGGCCTCGCCGCCTTTGTGCCCGGCGCGGCGGAACTTTAGGCAAACAAGCTCGTCTGCCCCGGATTTATTCCGGGGCCTGTCCTGGTTTCCGGGTTGACCGCGATCTGGACAGGTCCCGGCACAAGGCCGGGACAGGATGCTTCAAGGATGTTGACGCTCCCCGGTTTCGCGGAGCGAAGACCGGGGTCCAGACACTATCAGACATGGATCCCGGATCGGCTTCGCCGTCCGGGAAACGTCGGTTGGGGTTTTACCGGGGTCCCCATGAAAATGGGGACCCGAAGCACGTACCTGGTTTCGGATTCCCGCTTTCGCGGGAACCCCAGAGAGAGTGAGGGAACGCTCACCCCACCCCGCTCCCGTCTTGCTATCGCAAGCCGCTCGCGTCCCTCCCCTTCGAGGGGAGGGAAGGCAAGCCGGCGATGAAGAAAAACCCCCGCATACCCGCCATTCCCCAGCGTCTGACCGCAACGTGATGCGCGCGTGAGCGAACGGGCCTATATGGTCGAGTCTGACACGCGAGGGATGAACATGGCAGGACGCTCAAGCCGGGACATGACCGAAGGCCCGGTCTTCGGACACATCCTGCGCATGGTCATCCCGATGAGTTTCGGCATCGTCGCCATGATGCTGACCGGCATCGTCGACGCCTACTGGGTCGGCATGCTGGGTACGCCGCAGCAGGCGGCGGTGCAGATGAGCTTCCCGGTCTCCATGCTGGTGATGAGCGTCGCCATCGGCCTTGGCGCGGGTGCGGTGTCTGCCGTCTCCCGCGCGGCGGGGAAGAAGGATTTCTCGCAGGTCCGGCGCATCGCCACCGACGCACTGACCCTCGCCATCCTGATGGTCGGGGCGGTGTCGATCGTCGGGATTCTGCTGGTCGAGCCGATGTTCCGCCTGATCGGCGCGACCGAAACGATGATGCCGCACGTCACCGACTACATGACGACCTGGTTTGCCGGCATCGTGCTGATCGTCGGCCCGATGGTTGCCAGCAATGTGCTGCGCGCCATCGGCAATGCGACCGTCCCGGCGCTCATGATGATCCTGGCGGCGGTCGTGAACATGATCCTCGACCCCTTCTTCATCTTCGCCGAAATCCCTTTCATCGGTCTGACGGGCCTCGGCTGGGGCGTGTCCGGCGCGGCGCTGGCGACGGTGGCGGCGAATGCCTTCACCTTCCTCCTCGTCGGCTGGTATCTCGCCTTCCGGGAAAAGCTGATCGACTTTTCCTGGCCCGGCTTCGGCGAGGTCTGGCACCATTGGGGCGAGATCGCGCGCGTCGGTCTGCCGGCAGCCGCGTCCAATACCTTCAACCCGCTGTCGCTGGTCATCGTGATGGGCGGTCTGGGCATGGCGCAATTCGGCGACCCGGCGGTCGCCGGCGTTGGCGTCGGCGGGCGACTGGAAGCCTTCGGCATCGTGCCGCTTTTCGCGCTATCCGCCTCGATCGGCGCGGTGACGGGCCAGAATGGCGGCGCGGAAATCACCGAGCGCGTGCGCCGCGCCTTCCTGACCAGTTTCGCCTTCTGCCTCGCCTGGGGTCTGGGCGTGGCGCTGGTCCTCAATGTCTTCTCCAGTCCGCTGGCGGCCGCCTTCCTGCCGAGCGAGGCGGGGCAGGGCGTCGCGCGTCTCTACTGGATGCTGGTGACGCTGACCGTCGCCGGATACGGCATCACGATTGCCGCCAGTGCCGGGTTCAACGGGCTCGGACGGCCCTCCTACGGCGTGATGATCACGTCGAGCCGCGCGGTCATGGTCGTCGTGTTCGCGATTGCGGGGGCCTGGATCGCCGGCGGCCCGCTCGGCGTCATCGCCGGCATGGCGCTGGCCAATATCGTCTCCGGTCTCGGCACGGCAGCCTACACGCTGACCCGCGCGCCGATGACGGCCAAGGCGGGCCGGGCCCGCCGGGCCGCGCCTGCCGCCGAACCGGTCAGCGCCGCGTCAGAATAGCGCCGAGTTCTGCCTTGCCGCCCAGCGAGGGATGTGGCCAGGGCTTGAGATCGCCCTCGGGCCAGATCCAGCGGTTTTCCGGAAACAGCGTGTGCATCACGCCGGGCGGACAGCCATAGGGCGGGCCGCCGCGCTCTTCCTTCTGCATGAACAGCGCGAACAACTGGCCGCCGGGGCGGAGCCAGCGCAGCAGGGCGGCTTCGTAGGTTTCGCGCAGGCGCGGATGGATGGCGCAAAGGAAGGTCTGCTCATAGACCGCGTCGACCGGCTCGGAAGGCGTCCAGTCGAGGATGTCGCCGGTGAACAGCACGGCGGTCAGATTGCATTCGTCGAGATGCTTGCGCTGCCAGTTGATCGCGGTTTCCGACAGATCGGCGGCATGGGTCTTGAGGCCCATTTCCGCGAAACCGGCCACTTCCGGCGCGCGGCCGCAGCCCGGCACCACGATGCTCTCGATGTCGTTGAAGGCGCCCGACTCTTTCCAGTGCAGGAAGGCCGGGTGCATCTGGCCACGCTCCCACGGCGCGTCGTTATCGGCGAAGCGCGCCTCCCAGTCGACGCCGCTGCGTTCTTCTTCCAGCTCGGCCATGGTCAGCGTCCTTTCACCCTTCGCGCGCGGGAAAAGGACTGCTATCACCCCGGTCCGGTCCGGCCAAGCGCCTGGCCATCCCACATGATGCGGATGTGGCGGAACTGGTAGACGCGCTGGATTTAGGTTCCAGTGGAGCAATCCGTGGAGGTTCGAGTCCTCTCATCCGCACCAGACTTCGCGAGGCGTTCATGACCGACGCCAGTCTCGATGCCGAATTTCCGCTTGTGCGGACGCGCCGCCGCATTCTGAAGGTCAATCACGCCGGAGAGTGCGGCGCGATCGCGATTTACCGCGCTCAGCGCTGGTTTTCTTCTCTCTGGGATGAAGACCTGAACGGGTTTCTTGCCGAAGCGGAAGAGCACGAGATCGGTCACCGGGACCGTTTTCGCCGTGCCATGCGCGAACGCGGCGTGTCGCCGTGTCCCGGGACGGCGCTTTGGGTTGCCGGCGGTTACATCCTCGGACTGGTCAGTGTTTGCGGCGGCAAGCGCGGTGTCTATGCTTGCACAGCGGCGGTCGAGCGAGCCGTCCACGGACATCTGGACGAACAGATCGAATTCCTGGCCGACCGCGACGATGCGCTTACGGACGTGATCCGTGAGATCCGGATTGAAGAGGCCGCCCACATGAATGAGGGCGAAGCGGGCTATAACCCGAACTGCCAGTCGGCAAAGGGTTTCACCGGATTCGTCACCGTCATCGTCGAAGCGCTCATCGGGCTGGCGACCTTCGGAGATTCGCACCGGCTTCGCCGCGCACTGCGCCGCACCTGCTGATGCCGTTGCGCGCGGGCAGGACGCGTGACATAACGCGCGCTTCCTGACGCCCGGGGCGGCGCGCCGCCCCCGCCAACGCTTGACCGGATACCGACTGATGAACGTTACCGAGACGTCTTCCGAAGGCTTGAGCCGCACGTTCGAGATCGTGGTCCCCGCAAAGGACCTGCAGGCTCGCCTGGACGCCAAGATCGAAGAAATCCGCCCGCAGGTCCGCCTGAAGGGTTTCCGCCCGGGCAAGGTGCCCTCCAGCCACATCAAGAAGGTGTTCGGCGATTCCATCCTCGGCGACGTGCTCGAGGAAATGATGCCGAAGGCGGTTCAGGACACGATGCAGGAGCGTGGCCTGGAACTGGCCACCCAGCCGAAGATCGAGGTCAAGTCCGACCCGGCCGAAGTGCGCAAGGGCGGCAAGGATTTCGAATTCGAAGTCTCCGTCGAGGTGATGCCGGCCTTCGAACCGGCCGACCCGGCGAAGATGAAGGTCACGCGCCCGGTCGCCGAGATCGCGGACGCGCAGGTCGAGGAGGCGCTCGGAGAGCTCGCCTCCCAGAACAAGTCGTTCAAGCCGAAGACCGCCAAGACCGCCAAGGCGGAAGAGGGCGACCTCGTCGTCATCGATTTCGTCGGCAAGATCGACGGCGAAGCCTTTGAAGGCGGTTCCGCGACCGACGCCCGCGTCGTGATCGGCGACGGTGCCTTCATCCCGGGCTTCGAAGAGCAGCTGACCGGCGCCAAGGCCGGCGAAGAGCGCGAGCTGAAAGTCACCTTCCCGAAGGAATACGGGGCCAAGCACCTCGCCGGAAAGGAAGCCGTCTTCGAGACGACCGTGAAGTCGATCGAAGCCCCGGCCGAAACCAAGATCGACGACGAGCTGGCGAAGAATTTCGGTCTCGAAGACCTCGCCGCCCTGAAGGACGCGCTGAAGAAGCGTTTCGAGCGCGAGCACAACGCCCAGTCCCGTCTGCGCGCCAAGCGCGACCTGCTGGACCAGCTCGACGCGGCCCACACCTTCGACCTGCCGCCCTCCATGGTCGAGCAGGAATTCGCCACCATCTGGCAGGAAGTCTCCCACGCGATCGAGCACGGTCACCTGGAAGACGAGGACAAGGACAAGTCCGAAGACCAGCTGAAGGAAGAATACCGGGCGATCGCGGAGCGCCGCGTCCGCCTCGGCCTCGTCCTCGCCAAGATCGGTCAGGGCGCCAACGTCCAGGTCACGCAGGAGGAAGTCTCTCGCGCGATCAACCAGGAAGCCCAGAAATATCCGGGCCAGGAGCGCCAGGTTGTCGAGTTCTTCCAGAAGAACCCGAACGCCGTCGCTCAGATCCGCGCGCCGATCTATGAAGAGAAGGTCGTCGACTACATTCTGGAACTGGCTGACGTCTCCGAGAAGAAGGTGAGCCGCGAGGCCCTCTTTGACGACGAGGACGACGCTCCCGCGAAGCCGGCGAAGAAGCCTGCTGCCAAGAAGGCTCCAGCCAAGAAGGCGGCGGCGAAGAAGAAGTCCTGATCTCTTTCGGGACAGCGCGAATTCACGAGCGGGGCGGCCAGTGGCCGCCCCGTTTCGATTCCGGCCATGACCTCCGGTGGATTTGCCTTACTGGTTAACAGAGCCGCGCATGCCTTGCGCCTTCGGAAACGCCTCGCGATATTGGCGACGCCTTTCCAAGTGAATCGGTCTGGCGGGTCCTCCGCCGTGCAGATTCGCCAGCGTTCAGCCGGGAGACTTTCGATGCGTGATCCTCAGGATGTGATGATGAACCTCGTGCCGATGGTGGTCGAGCAGTCGAGCCGCGGCGAGCGCGCCTACGACATTTTCTCCCGCCTGCTGAAGGAGCGGATCATCTTCCTGACCGGTCCGTTCGAGGATGGCATGGCGTCGCTGATCTGCGCCCAGCTCCTCTTCCTGGAGTCGGAGAACCCGAAAAAAGAGATCTCGATGTACATCAACTCGCCGGGTGGCCACGTCCATTCCGGCCTCGCGATCTACGACACGATGCAATACATCCGCAGCCCTGTGTCGACGGTCTGCATGGGCATGGCGGCGTCGATGGGTTCGGTGATTCTCACCGCCGGTGCGTCCGGCCGGCGCATCGCGCTGCCGAATGCGCGCATCATGGTGCACCAGCCGTCAGGCGGCTTCCGCGGTCAGGCCTCGGACATCGAGCGTCACGCCGAGGACATCATCAAGACCAAGCGCCGGCTGAACGAAATCTACGTGCATCACACCGGCCAGACCTATGAAGAGGTGGAGCGCAAGCTCGACCGGGATACCTTCATGTCGGCCGAGGAAGCCAAGGAATGGGGCCTGATCGACGACGTGTTCACGCGGCGTGACGCGTCCGAGGACAGCAAGGACTAACAGCACCCAGCGGTGCTGCGTGCTTGATTGCCCCGGACACGATGTGATCGAATAAGTGTGCTGCGGAAACCTTTCGCCAACCTTCGGCACCGATCTTGCGAGATCGGACGGTAGCAGCGAAGCAGGTGCCCACCCTGACGGGCACGGACGGGAGCGGTCATGAGCAAGACATCGAGCGGCGGCGGCAGCGACGCGAAAAACACGCTCTATTGCTCGTTTTGCGGCAAGAGCCAGCACGAGGTTCGCAAGCTGATTGCGGGCCCGACGGTCTTCATCTGCGATGAATGCGTCGAGCTGTGCATGGACATCATCCGCGAAGAGAACAAGACCTCGCTGGTGAAGTCCAAGGAAGGCGTGCCGACCCCGCAGGAAATCTTCGCCGTCCTTAACGACTACGTGATTGGCCAGGAACAAGCCAAGCGCGTGCTGTCGGTCGCGGTGCACAACCACTACAAGCGCCTGAACCACGGCAACCAGAACGGCGATGTCGAGCTTTCGAAGTCGAACATCCTGCTGGTCGGTCCGACCGGTTGCGGCAAGACGCTGCTGGCCCAGACGCTGGCGCGCATCATCGACGTGCCCTTCACGATGGCCGACGCCACGACGCTGACCGAAGCCGGTTATGTCGGTGAGGACGTCGAGAACATCATCCTGAAACTGCTGCAGGCCGCCGACTACAATGTCGAGCGCGCCCAGCGCGGCATCGTCTATATCGACGAGGTCGACAAGATTTCGCGCAAGTCGGACAACCCGTCCATCACCCGCGACGTTTCGGGCGAGGGCGTCCAGCAGGCGCTTCTGAAGATCATGGAAGGCACGGTCGCTTCCGTCCCGCCCCAGGGCGGCCGCAAGCATCCCCAGCAGGAATTCCTGCAGGTGGATACGACCAACATCCTGTTCATCGTCGGCGGCGCCTTCGCCGGCCTCGAGCGGATCATCTCCCAGCGCGGCAAGGGCTCGGCCATGGGCTTTGGTGCCGATGTGCGCGAGATCGACGACCGCCGCACGGGCGACGTCCTGCGCGAAGTCGAGCCGGACGATCTCGTCCGCTTCGGCCTGATCCCGGAATTCATCGGCCGTCTGCCGGTCATCGCCACGCTAGAGGATCTCGACGAGTCGGCGCTGATCGAAATCCTGACCGAGCCGAAAAACGCGCTCGTGAAGCAGTATCAGCGCCTGTTCGACATGGAAGGCGTCGGCCTGACCTTTACCGACGACGCCATGGCGGCCGTCGCCCGCAAGGCGATCACCCGCAAGACCGGCGCGCGCGGCCTGCGCTCGATCATGGAGGGCATTCTGCTCGACACCATGTTCGACCTGCCGGGCATGGAGGGTGTGGAAGAGGTCGTGGTCAATGCCGAGGTCGTCGAAGGCAAGGCCAAGCCGCTCTACATCTATGCCGAGCGCAAGAACACCGAAGAGGCCGCCAGCGCCAAGAAGGGCGCCTGACGCGCGCTTCCGGCCTGATCGCAGGCAGCAATTCGCAGCGGCGCGCGCCTTGACGCGCGCCGTTTGCGTATCCAACTGACTCCTCGACGGGCGGACCTGCCGCCCCTGCAATGGATGACCGCCCCGGCGCCTCGAATCGCGTCAGTGTGATGTTCGGCGATCCGGCCTTGTGCCGGCCCCGCGGCGGCCATGGAGACGAAAGAGACCATGTCAGAAACCAAGACGCTTCCTGTCCTGCCGCTGCGCGACATCGTGGTTTTCCCCCACATGATCGTGCCGCTCTTCGTCGGCCGCGAGAAATCCGTCCGCGCGCTGGAAGAAGTGATGCGGGGCGACAAGCAGATCCTGCTCGCGACCCAGAAGAATGCGGGCGATGACGACCCCAGGACCGACGCCATCCACGAAACCGGCGTGATCGCCTCCGTGCTGCAGCTGCTGAAACTGCCGGACGGTACGGTCAAGGTGCTGGTCGAAGGCGGCCGCCGCGTGAAGCTGGTCCGTTTCACCGAGGCCGAGGCCTATTTCGAGGCCGAGGCGGAAATCCTCGCCGACGACACCGGCGACAGCGCCGAGACCGAGGCGCTGATGCGCGCCGCGTCGGAGAAATTCGACGACTACGTCAAGCTGAACAAGAAAGTGCCGCCCGAGGCGCAGACCGCGATCGGCCAGATCACCGAACCGGCCAAGCTGGCCGATTCCATTTCCGCGCACCTCGCCGTGAAGATCGGCGAGAAGCAGGAATTGCTGGAAGAGTTGAGCGTCGCGCGCCGCCTGGAGCGCATTCTGGGCCTGATGGAGGGCGAGATTTCCGTCCTCCAGGTCGAGCGCAAGATCCGATCGCGCGTGAAGCGCCAGATGGAGAAGACCCAGCGCGAATATTACCTCAACGAGCAGATGAAGGCGATCCAGCGCGAGCTGGGCGAGGGCGAGGAGTCGCGCGAGGAAGTCGCCGAACTCGAGCGCCGTATCGCCGACGCCAAGCTGCCGAAGGAGGCGCGCGCCAAGGTCGACGCCGAGTTCAAGAAACTCAAGCAGATGAGCCCGATGTCGGCCGAAGCCACGGTCGTGCGGAATTATCTCGACTGGATCCTGGCGCTGCCCTGGAACAAGAAGAAGCGCCTGAAGTCCGACCTGAAGGCGGCCGAAGAGATCCTCGACGAGGACCATTACGGCCTCGAGAAGGTCAAGGAACGCATTCTCGAATACCTCGCGGTCCAGTCGCGCTCGAAGAAGCTGAAGGGCCCGATCCTGTGCCTTGTCGGCCCGCCGGGTGTCGGCAAGACCTCGCTCGGCCGTTCGATCGCGCGCTCCACGGGCCGTGAATTCGTGCGCATGTCGCTCGGCGGCGTGCGTGACGAGGCCGAGATCCGCGGCCACCGCCGGACCTATATCGGCTCCATGCCGGGCCGCATCATCCAGTCGCTGAAGAAAGCCAAGTCGGCCAATCCGCTCTTCCTGCTCGACGAGATCGACAAGCTCGGCGCGGACTATCGCGGCGACCCGTCCTCGGCGCTCCTGGAAGTGCTCGACCCGGAGCAGAACTCCACCTTCGCCGACCACTATCTGGAGCTGGATTACGACCTTTCCTCGATCATGTTCGTCACCACGGCGAACACGCTCAACATGCCTCAGCCGCTCCTCGACCGGATGGAGATCATCCGGATCGCGGGCTACACCGAGGACGAGAAGGTCGAGATCGCCAAGCGCCACCTGATCCCGAAACAGCGCAAGGACCATGTGCTGAAGGATGAGGAGTGGACGGTCGAGGAAAGCGCCATTCGCGGCCTGATCCGCTACTACACCCGCGAGGCGGGCGTGCGGAACCTGGAACGCGAGATCGCCAATCTGGCCCGCAAATCGGTCCGCAAGATCGAGAGCGGCGAGACGAAATCCGTCACCATCACCGGCGACAATCTCAATGATTTCGCCGGCGTGAAGAAATACCGTTTCGGCGAGACCGAGGGCGAGGACAAGATCGGTGTCGTCACCGGCCTGGCCTGGACCGAGGTTGGCGGCGATCTTCTCACCATCGAGGCCGTGAAGATGGCCGGTCGCGGCAAGATGACCGTGACGGGCAATCTGCGCGACGTGATGAAGGAATCCATCTCCGCGGCGAACAGCTTCGTTCAGGCCCGGGCCCCCTCGCTCGGCGTGAAGCCGACCGTGTTCCGCGCCACGGACATCCACGTCCACGTGCCGGAGGGCGCGACGCCGAAGGACGGCCCGTCCGCCGGCGTGGCGATGATGACCGCCATCGTCTCGGTGCTGACGCAGAACCCGGTGCGCAAGGATGTCGCCATGACCGGCGAGATCACGCTGCGCGGCCGTGTCCTGCCGATCGGGGGACTGAAGGAAAAACTGCTCGCGGCCCTGCGCGGCGGCGTGAAGACCGTCCTGATCCCGTCGGAGAACGAGAAGGACCTTCAGGAAATCCCCGACAATGTGAAGGAGGGGCTGAAGATCATCCCCGTCTCCACGGTCGAGGACGTGCTGAAGAACGCGCTCTCGAAGCCGGTCGAGGCGATCGAATGGACCGAGGCCGACGAAGCCGCGCTCGCCGCGATTTCCGAACGCCCCGCGGGCGAGGGCCAGCCGGTCGCGCACTGACCGCGGCATTCGCCGATTGACCCCAAGGCCGCCGAACCTCATGCTGCACCGCATGATCACTTCGGCGGCCTTTTTCTATTACGCGTTTTTTGGCGTCCCTGACGGGGGCGGCTCATTCGCGTTGCGCTAGGAAATCTGCCAACGACGACTGAAAGCCCCCGGAAGCCCCGGGGGTTTTTTTATGGCCTGAAAGGGGACGAACATGGACAGGCAGAGCATCGAGGCGCTGCGCGCCGATATCGACGCGACGGACCGCGAGATATTGCGTCTCGGCGCGCATCGTGCCGCGCTCGGCAGCCGGATTGCCCGGGCCAAGGCCGAGGCGGGAGAGCCGGTGCGCGACCCGGTGCGGGAACGCCAGGTGCTGAAAGCCGCGATCGAGGCGGGCGAGGCGATCGGGCTCGACGGTTCGGCGGTCGAACGCCTCTACCAGACGCTGATCGACCTCTCGCTAAAGGGTCAGCGCGCCGAGCTCGATGCCCGCGCCGTGGGGACGGGCGGGGAGGCAAGCGTCGCCTATCTCGGCGGGCCGGGTAGCTATTCCCATTTCGCCGCGCAGACCCATTTCGCCGGCCGCCATTCCGCCGTCGCCCCGGTCGTGAAGCGCGATTTCAGCTCCATCGTGAAGGCGGTGGAGGAGGGCGAGGCGGACTACGCCTTCCTGCCGATCGAGAACACGACGACGGGCAGTATCAATGAGGTTTACGACCTGCTGCTCGACACCGCGCTGACGCTGGTGGGCGAGCACCACTACCGTGTGCGTCACTGCCTCGTCGGGCGTGCGGCGAACCCCGACACGGTCACAACCGTCTACGGCCACCCGCAGGCTTTGGCGCAGTGCCGCCGCTTCCTGGCGAAAATGCCCGGCGTGACCCAGCGCTTCGCCTCGTCCTCCACCCGCGCGCTGGAGCACGCGATGGAGGAGGGGCCGTCCGTTGGCGCCATCGCCGGAGCCGACGCCGCGCGCCTGTTCGGCCTCAACGTGATTGCCGAGGAGGATGTCGCCGACAGTGCGGAGAACTACACCCGCTTCGTCGCCCTGGCGCGCGAAGCCGTGGCGCCCGCGCCGAACCTGCCGTGCAAGACCTCAATCGTGTTCGCCACTGCCCACCGGCCCGGCGCGCTGGTCGATGTGCTCGCCGCCTTCCGCGACGAGGGGATCAATCTCGCCCGGCTTGAAAGCCGGCCGGTGCGCCGCGCGCCGTGGGAGGAGATGTTCTTCCTCGATCTCGAAGGCCACCAGTCCAGTCCGGCCTGTCTCCGGGCTCTCCAAGCGATCGAAGGCCACGCCCGGCGCCTGCGCGTGCTGGGCTGCTACGGCGCCGACCGGCTGGCGCCGACATCGGTGCTTCACGAAGCGGAGGCCGCGCGCTAAACGAAGCGGGACGGGCGGTTAGCTCAGCTGGGAGAGCATCTCGTTTACACCGAGAGGGTCGGGGGTTCGAACCCCTCACCGCCCACCAGCCTTCGCTCGCAGATGCGAGCTTCGGCCAGGCGAGCCGACGCCTGTACTTGAGCGTAGGCTGTCCCGCCGTAGCTTCAGCGAAGGCGGACCGTTTCGGCACGTCCGGGTTTGCCTTCCCGCTCCGGTTGAAATCGCGCTAAACTCTCGCACCAAACGCTGAGCCGTGTTGGAGTTTTGACGCTATGATTTTACGGCCGCTGGGATATGGCGCTCTTTTGCTCGCGGTCTACTCAGGCATCGGCTGGGCTGCCTACACACTTCGCTCGGATCTGAGTGTGGCGGGGACCATTTTTCTGGTCCTGTTTTCCTATCTCGCCACCGCTCCCATGATCCTGAAACGCGTCTAGGACGATGCTCGCGCAATGACACCCGCCCCGCTCATCGGTTCGCGCACCATCGTCGATCAGCTCGGCCGGACGGTCTACGAGCTGTCGGTCTTCATGCCCTATGTGCGAGATGTGGAAAATCCGGATAGCGACTGGGTTTGCGAGCTTTCCCTGACTGGACCGAACCAGAATTTCAACCGCCGCAAGGTTCATGGTGTCGATGCGCTCCAGGCGCTGCAGCTGGCACTCAAATTCCTCGGTTCGACCCTCAGACACGAGAACGAGAAGGGCGACGGTCAGCTCAGGCTTTACCAGGATGATCGTCCCGGCGAGTTCGACCTGCCGGAATTCGGTGATTCATTGAGCGCGGCGATCGAGTGGAAGGTGAAGACGTGAGGGCGGAAAAAACAGCGGAGGAGGGCGGAGCGTCCGTCGCCAAGCTTGTCTCCTACACCCTTTCGGTGGCCTGTTTTATAGCGTCGGCTGTGATGATGTTCAGCGTCCCGAAGGAGCGTTTTGGCTCCTTGCTGTTGGGTGGTGTGCTGATCGTGGCGTTGTCGGTGCTCACCCAGATATTCAAGCGTCGGGAAGGGGTCGTGATCGGACTCCTGATCGCCATTCTGATCGTCGCCGTTACGACAATAATCCTGACAAGCAATCGGGCTTGGCTGAGCATGGCGAGCTTTGGCTGATCGCCAGACGGTGACCGCCGCTTTGTGCACAGTGACGAGCGCGGCAGCGTGATCGCCGAGACGGACGGCACGGGCAATGCGCTCTACCAGAACAACTATGACACGGACGGCAATCCCGGCGCGGCGAATGCCGGACGGTTCGGTTAGCGCTCCACCTCCACCCCCGTAATCCGCACCGCCGGGTTCAGCCATTGCGCGATGAAGCCCTCGGGCGCGTCCGCGTCGCCCGCCGGGGCGGACCAGATCGCCTCGGCGACGTCCATGCCCTCCGTCACATAGCCGAAAACCGCGAAGCCTTCCCCGTCCGGGTGGCGGCCATCGAGCCCGGCATCGAGGATGAAGCTGTCGTTTATGACGATGAAGAATTCGGTCGAGGCCGTGCCCGGCTCATCGCGTGCCATCGAGATCGCGCCGCGCCGGTGGGTGAGGCCGGTTTCGTCCGTACGCTCATGTGCGATCGGCTCCGCACCGGGCAAGCCGTCAAAATCGACCCCACCCTGGATCACGTCGATCCGCGCCTCGGGCCGGTCATTGTCCGCCCGGACGGTGCGGTAGAAGCGCCCGCCGTCGAAATGCCCGGCCTCGGCATGGGCGATGAAATTCGCCACCGTCAGCGGTGCCCGGTCCGGGTAGAGCTTCACCGTGATGTCACCCGCCTCGGTGGCGATCACGGCGGTGACGGTGCGCTCGGGCGAATCCCCGGTGCAGGCAGCGAGAATGAGCGCGGCACAAAGGCTCAGGATACGGATCATGGCGGCGGCCTCCCTACGCCTATTGGGTAACGCCTGCCCGCGAAGTGCAAGAGGCGCTGCAAAGCGGTGCAAACCCGCTTGACCGGCCCCGCCGCCTCCCTTAGACACCGTGCTCCGTTCGAAGAACGGACCACGAATGGCCCTAGCGGGTGTAGCTCAGTTGGTTAGAGCGCCGGCCTGTCACGCCGGAGGCCGCGGGTTCAAGTCCCGTCACTCGCGCCATTCCCTTCCCTGAAATCAGATGTTTGGCGGCGCCTTTGCGTACCGCTCCGACCCCAAATCGGATCGGCGCGACGAATTCCCTCGCGTGTCCACCGCGACTGAAGCAAGACAGAACCCTATGGACCCTCGGGGTCCTCGATCACGGTCATTGTGCCGCTTTCCTTGTGAATAACCACAAAGACCACGCTACCGTCAGGAAACGTCAGCTGGATCACGGTGATCGTCTCGTTGTCGATGACAACGGTTGAATTTGGAATGCCGCCGTCAGAAGCGTACTGGCTCTGCAGTATCTCGCTTTGCGACATCTGCGAGATCGGGATGAACGCTCCGGTGATCACCTCGTTTCCACGGATGACGAGTTGAACGAGTCCGGTTCCCGGCGCGAACACGTCAACGACACGCAGACGTTCAACGGAAGCGCGTTGCTCGGGTGCGCCAATCCGGGGCTGCTCCGGAAATTCGCGCATTCCAACACCTTGAGCGAAGGCGCCTGCCGGAATCGTGACGGTTGCGAGTGCAAACAGGATTGTGCGGATCATCGGATCCCCCCTGAATTGCCCATAGCACAACCAAGGATTTTATTCGCGGGCCGGTGCGATGTAAAGAAATACCGGGCGGGGTGAGACTTGCTGAATGATTTTGCCAACACGCGCTCAGCATGAGGCATCGGGGATGAGTGTCAGGCAGAGCGAGGCCGGTTTGACGTTTCACTTCACCTGGTAGCGCCCCTCAAATCCCGCCCGAGCCGCGTCCGCCGAGAATGCCGCGCAGCACGTCGCCGCCGCGATTGAGCGGATCGCGCCGGAAGCTGCGCTCTTCCTCGCCGACATAGTGAAACACGCCGTCGAGGGCCTTGGTCACGGCGAAGTCGGTGACTTCGTCGCGCAGGCTGGCGGAGGCGGTCTGGCCGCGGCCGCGTCCGAGGAATTGCCCAAGACCGGAGCCTGATCCCGACCGGTCGATGGCTGACGCGGCGCTGTCGAGTGCGGAATAGGCCCCGGACTGCGTCAGCGTTTGCTGCATCGGCGGGCGCAGGACACGGGCGAGGGGAGTGGAGGTCTCGCGCTCGAGATAATCCGTCGCGGCCGTATCGCCGCCGGTCAGGATGCCGAGCCCGTCCGACAGGGTGAGATTGTTGATCGCGTTCACGACCAGATCGCGTGCCTGAGGCATCACGCTTTCCGCAGCGCGGTTCATCCGCAGTTCGACATCGTCGAGCGGCCCGGACAGGCCGATCGGGCGCAGGCGTTGCTGCGTGGTGCGCAGAATGCCGGGCAGGGGGATGCGAACCAGCGAGTCGCCGAAGAAACCGTCGCGCCGGCCGAGCCGCGTCGTCGCGGCGCGCGTTCCGGCGATCAGCATCTGGCGTATCCCGGCGGCATTGTCGAACTGCGCGAAGGCGGCCGGTGCCACGGCGGTCATGGCGAGTGCGGTAAGGATCTGGCGGCGGGTCGGCATGGGTAAACTCCCTGTCTCGGCGGGCACGATATGCCAGAAACCCGGCTGGCGCGACGTGAATGCTCCCGCAAACGAAACGGCCGCCCCGAAGGGCGGCCGCTCGCAGTTCAGGCTTGGCTCGTTCTGCTAGCCAGCACCGGGCAGGACGTATTGCACCGTCGCACCCGGCCCCAGCGGCAGGTTGAGGAACACCCACAGCACCGTCATGGCGATGCCGGTGATCAGCAGCCAGATGGAGTAGGGGATCATCGACGCCGTCAGCGATCCGAGGCCGAAGCTCGGCACCCAGCGCTGCGCGAAGACGAGGATCAGCGGGAAATACACCATCAGCGGCGTGATGATGTTGGTGCCGCTGTCGCCAACGCGGTAGGCCGCCGTCGCCATTTCCGGGCTGACGCCGAGCAGCATCAGCATCGGGACGAGGACGGGAGCCAGAAGCGCCCATTTCGCGCTCGCCGAGCCAACGAACAGGTTCAGGATTGCCGCGAACAGCACGATCAGACCCAGCACGATCGGCAGGGGCAGGCCGGAATTCTCGATCCCGTTGGCCCCGTTGACCGCGAAGATCAGCCCGAGCTGCGACTGGTTGAACAGTTCGACGAAATACGCGGCGAAGAAGGCGAGGACGAGGTAATAGCCCATGTCCTTCATGGCGCCGGCCATCATGTCGACGATGTCGCGGTGGTTGTTGATCGTCCCCGCGGCACGGCCATAGGCGATGCCCGCGAAGATGAAGAGCAGCATGAAGCCCGCCACCAGCGACGAGAAGAAGGGCACCAGGCGCTGCGTGGCGCTGAGGTCGGTGTCCGGGCTGAACAACGGGGCATTGCCGCCATAGAGAGAGGCGGACCCGCCCGTCACCAGCGCCAGCACGTCGACGGTCATGAAAATCCAGATCAGCGAGATGATCAGAACCGCAATCCCGGCGTGGGCGAGGCCCTTTTTCTGCCCCGGTGTCAGGTCGGCGCTGGCATCGTCGTCCGGATTGGTCGATCCGACGACCGCGCCGCCCTTCCACTTGCCGAGGCGCGGTTCGATGATCTTGTCGGTCACAAACCAGATAACCGGGGTGAAGAGGATCGTCATCGCCGCGATGAAATACCAGTTGCCGGCGATGTTCATCACCCAGGTCGGGTCGAGCGCCAGCACGGCTTCCTCGGTGATGCCGAAGAGCAGGGCGTCGAGCTGGCCGGGCAGGAGGTTGGCCGAGAAGCCGCCCGACACGCCCGCGAAGGCGGCGGTGATTCCGGCGATCGGGTGGCGGCCCGCGGCGGCGAAGATCACCGCGGCCAGCGGGATCAGCACCACATAGGCCGCGTCCGCGGCGAGATTGCCCATCATGGCGACCAGCGCGACGGCCGGCGTCAGCAGGAATTTCGGAACGTCGCGGACGGCGGCCCGCATCGCGGTGCCGAACAGGCCTGCGCGTTCCGCGACACCGGCACCCAGCATCACGACGAGCACATAGCCCAGCGGATGGAAGCCGGTGAAGATTTCCGGCATCTCGACAAGCAGGTGCCGGATCGAATCGGGACTGAATACGCTGATCGCATCCACGACCGCCGGATTACCGGACTCGTCGAGACGGGTCGGGTGATCCACGGCCAGATTGGCCAGGTCGGCAACCACCGAGATGATTGCCATCGCTATGATCAGATAGAAGAAAATGAAGACCGGGTCGGGCAGGCGGTTCCCCGCGCGCTCGATCAGACCCAGAATTCCCTTCTGATGTTCGGCAGGCGCCGCTTCGGGCGTCTTGTCGGACATGGTGTAACTCCCCTTGGATTGAGGGTGGGAGTGTCAGCAGACGGAAGGCCCGAGGGCAAGCAAAACCGGTTCAGTTAAGAATGGTTCGCAGAACAAGGACTTGGCGTCTGAATGGCTGCTTAAAAAGCCGTCATTGCGCCTTGCGGCGCGGGAGTCATCGCTCTAGCTTCCGGCCCGACTGAGCGGGGGCTGGTCGCGGGATTCGCTTCCCGGCACAGCTTTTCCGTCACAAACCGGTTCGGCCACTCCTGACGAGGACTCCCGAGCGATGGACGCATTGCTTCTGGAATACCTGCCCATCCTGATCTTTCTCGGCATTGCGGCCGCGATGGGGATCGGGTTCATGCTGGCGGCCTTCGTGTTCGCCCCGTCCGATCCGGACCCCGAAAAAGTCTCGACCTACGAATGCGGTTTCAACGCGTTCGACGATGCCCGCATGAAATTCGACGTGCGATTCTATCTGGTCGCGATCCTGTTCATCATCTTCGACCTTGAAGTGGCTTTCCTCTTCCCCTGGGCGGTGACGCTCGGCGAGACCGGGGTCTTCGCCTTCTGGTCGATGATGGTTTTCCTTGGCGTTCTCACCGTGGGCTTTGTCTACGAGTGGAAAAAAGGCGCGCTGGAGTGGGAGTAGGCAATATGGCTGACACATCCCGGATACCCGCGCTCGCTGGCGCCCGCGCCGCGACGCCGCACTACGACCCCAAGAAGCACGACCCGTTCTTCGACGGCGTGTCAGACGCGCTGGCCGACAAGGGCTTCGTCGTCGCCGGGGTCGATGACCTGATCACCTGGGCGCGCACCGGCTCGCTGATGTGGATGACCTTCGGTCTCGCCTGCTGCGCGGTCGAGATGATGCAGGCGTCCATGCCGCGCTACGACGTCGAGCGCTTCGGTTTTGCGCCGCGCGCCTCGCCGCGTCAGTCCGACGTGATGATCGTCGCCGGCACGCTCACCAACAAGATGGCTCCGGCGCTGCGCAAGGTCTACGACCAGATGCCGGAGCCGCGCTACGTCATCTCGATGGGCAGCTGCGCCAATGGCGGCGGCTATTACCATTATTCCTATGCGGTGGTGCGCGGCTGCGACCGGATCGTGCCGGTCGATGTCTACGTGCCGGGCTGCCCGCCGACCGCCGAAGCGCTGGTCTACGGCATCCTGCAGCTGCAGAAGAAAATCCGCCGGGAAGGGAGCATCGAACGATGAGTGCGGCCCTGAAGGATCTCGGCGATCACATTGCCGCCGTGCAGGAGACCGCGGTGCGCGACACCGTGGTTGCGCATGGCGAGCTGACGATCACCATCCACCGCGACCGGATCGTCGACATGCTCCGCTTCCTGCGCGACGACCCGACCTGCCGTTTCACCACGCTGATCGATATCTGCGGCGTCGACTGGCCGGGCGACGCCGAGCGCTTCGAGGTCGTCTATCACCTCCTGTCGATGCATTTGAACCACCGCATCCGGGTGAAGCTGTCGACCGACGAGGACACGCCGGTCGACAGCGTCGTCGAGGTCTTCCCGGTCGCCGGCTGGTTCGAGCGCGAGGCGTTTGACATGTTCGGCATCGCCTTTGACGGCAATCCGGACCTGCGCCGTCTCCTCACCGACTACGGTTTCGAAGGTCATCCGCTGCGCAAGGACTTCCCGCTCTCCGGCTATGTCGAGGTGCGGTGGGACGAGGAACAGAAGCGCGTCGTCTACGAACCGGTCGAGCTGGTCCAGGACTATCGCGATTTCGACTTCATGAGCCCGTGGGAAGGCGCGAAATACGTGCTGCCGGGTGATGAGAAATCCAAGGGCGAGGGCGCGTAGATGGCCGTGACCGAAACCCCCGAAGATCGCAAGTTCACGATCAATTTCGGCCCGCAGCACCCGGCCGCGCACGGTGTTTTGCGCCTCGTGCTGGAGCTGGATGGCGAGATCGTCGAGCGCGTCGATCCGCATATCGGCCTTCTGCACCGGGGCACCGAAAAGCTGCTCGAGCACAAGACCTATCTCCAAGGCATCGGCTATTTCGACCGCCTCGACTATGTCGCGCCGATGAACCAGGAGCATGCCTTCTGCATGGCGATCGAGCGCCTGGCGGGCATCCCGGTTCCGAAGCGCGCGCAATATATCCGCACGCTCTACAACGAGATCGGCCGCATTCTCTCCCACCTCCTCAACGTGACGACCCAGGCGATGGACGTCGGCGCGCTGACCCCGCCGTTGTGGGGGTTCGAGGAGCGCGAGAAGCTGATGATCTTCTACGAACGCGCCTCCGGTTCGCGCATGCACGCGCACTATTACCGGCCCGGCGGCGTTCACCAGGACCTGCCGCCGCAGCTGATCGAGGACATCGGTACGTGGTGCGACAACTTCCCGAAGGCGCTGGACGACATCGACACGCTTCTGACGGAAAACCGCATCTTCAAGCAGCGCAATGTCGATATCGGCGTGGTGTCGAAAGAAGACGCGCTCGCCTGGGGCTTCTCCGGCGTGATGGTGCGCGGCTCGGGCATGGCCTGGGATCTGCGCCGCGCCCAGCCCTACGACGTCTATGACGAGCTCGAATTCAAGATCCCGGTCGGCAAGAATGGCGATTGCTGGGACCGTTATCTCTGCCGCATGGAAGAGATGCGCGAGTCCTGCAAGATCATGAAGCAATGCGTCGAATGGCTCGCCAAGCCGGAAAATGCCGGCCCGGTCCTGCCGGAGAATTCCAAGTTCGCGCCGCCGCGCCGCGGTGAGATGAAGCGCTCGATGGAAGCGCTGATCCACCACTTCAAGCTCTACACCGAGGGCTTCCACGTGCCGGAAGGCGAGACCTATGCCGCCGTCGAAGCGCCGAAGGGCGAATTCGGCGTCTATCTGATCTCCGACGGCACCAACAAGCCGTACCGGGTGAAGATCCGCGCGCCGGGCTTCCCGCACCTCGCGGCGATGGACCATCTCAATCGCGGCCACATGCTCGCCGACGTCTCGGCGATCCTCGGCTCGCTCGACATCGTGTTCGGGGAAATCGACCGGTGATCGAATTCCTCGCGGCCATAACGCTCCTTGTGAGTCCGGACGACGGCGTTCCGCCGTCCCCCGAGGCGGTCGTGCAGGCCGCGCTCGATGCGCACAATGCGCACGATCTCGACGCCTTCCTCGCGACGATGGCCGAAGACGTCACCTTCCTGTCGCTGGACGGCCAGGTGCTGGTCGAGGGCCGCGAGACGGTTGCGGAAATCTGGGGCGCGCGCTTCGCCGAGCGCCCGGACCTCGTCGCCGACATCACGCACCGCACGGTGATCGGCAACCGCGTGATTGACGAGGAGCAGCTTTGCCTCGACGGACGCGACAACCCTTGTGTCGAACTGGTCGCGATCTACACGGTCGAGGATGGCCTCATCCGGACCATGCATGTCATCCAGCCGGTCCCCGCGTCCGGCAATTCTGAGAATGGAGCCGCGCAATGAGTGTGCGCCGCCTTGCCGACCAGCAGCCCGACAGCTTCACCTTCACGAAGGCGAGCGAAAAGCTGGTGACATTCTGGTTGAACAAATACCCGGAAGCCAAGAAGGCGTCTGCGGTAATCCCGATGCTGTGGATCGCGCAGAAGCAGGAGGGCTGGGTCTCGGAGCCGGCCATCCAGCACATCGCCGAACGCCTGAACATGCCGCGCATCCGCGTCTACGAGGTCGCGACCTTCTACACCATGTTCAACCTCGCTCCGGCGGGGGAGCACTTCATCCAGGTCTGCGGCACGACGCCGTGCTGGCTGCGCGGTGCGGACGACCTGAAGAAGGTCTGCGAGAAGCGCATCGGCAAGAAGGGCGTCGTCTCGAAGGATGGGAAGTTCTCCTGGAACGAGGTCGAATGCCTCGGCGCGTGCGCCAATGCGCCGATGGTCCAGATCTCGAATAAGGACGGCGACGAATATTACGAGGATCTGACGGCGGAAAGCCTGACCGCGCTCCTCGACAATCTCGAAGCGGGCAAGGCGATCACACCCGGACCGCAGAATGGCCGCGACTGTTCCGCGCCGGAAGGCGAGGCGAAGACACTGACCGAGAAGTCGCTCTATGACGGCTCGGCGGCGAAGAAGCTCAAGCTGCCGAATACGGCCAAGGCGGAGGCGTAGTCATGCGGATCCTCCAGCCCGTCGTCCTGCTCGCCTCGCTCGGACTAGCCGGCTACTGGCTCTACGAGTTCATCACCACCGGAACCCCGGAAGTCCTTCTCGCGATGGCGACGATGGTGACCGCGATCTTCGGCGGAATCGTCCTGCCGCGCGTTGGTAAATCCTCAGGGAAGACGCCCGAATGACCCAGCTTCTGCAGGACAAGGACCGCATCTTCACCAACCTCTATGGCCGGCATGATTTCGGCCTGGAAGGCGCGAAGCAGCGCGGCGCGTGGAACGGCACGAAGGACATGCTGGACCAGGGCCGCGACTGGATCATCGAGAACGTGAAGGCCTCCGGCCTGCGCGGCCGCGGCGGTGCGGGTTTCCCGACCGGCCTGAAATGGTCCTTCATGCCGAAGGAAGTCGGCGCGCGTCCGCACTATCTCGTTGTGAACGCCGACGAATCCGAGCCGGGTACCTGCAAGGATCGGGAGATCATGCGGAACGACCCGCACCTCCTGATCGAAGGCTGCCTGATCGCCTCCTTCGCGATGCAGGCGCACGCCTGCTACATCTATATCCGCGGCGAGTACGTCCACGAGCGCAACCGCCTCGAAGCCGCGATCAAGCAGGCCTATGAGGCCAAGCTGATCGGCAAGGACAATGTCCACGGCTGGGATTTCGACCTCTACGTCCATCACGGCGCCGGGGCCTATATCTGCGGCGAGGAAACCGCGCTTCTCGAAAGCCTTGAAGGCAAGAAGGGCCAGCCGCGCCTGAAGCCGCCATTCCCGGCCAATGCCGGCCTTTATGGCTGCCCGACGACGGTGAACAATGTCGAATCGATCGCGGTCGCGCCGACCATTCTGCGCCGCGGCGCGGAGTGGTTCGCGGGCTTTGGCCGCAAGGGCAATACCGGCACGAAAATCTTCTCGATCTCCGGCCATGTGAACAAGCCGTGCAATGTCGAGGAGGCGATGTCGATCCCGCTGAAGACGCTGATCGAGACCCATGCGGGCGGCGTGCGCGGCGGCTGGGACAATCTCAAGGCCATCATCCCCGGCGGTTCGTCGGTGCCGCTGATCCCGAAGGACATCTGCGACGACGTGCTGATGGATTTCGACGCGCTGCGCGACGTGAAATCCGGCCTCGGCACCGCCGCCGTCATCGTCATGGACAAGTCCACTGACGTGGTGAAGGCGATCGCCCGGATCAGCTATTTCTACAAGCACGAGAGCTGTGGCCAGTGCACGCCCTGCCGTGAGGGCACGGGCTGGATGTGGCGCGTTCTGGAGCGGATGGCGCGCGGCGAAAGCTCGACGGAAGAGATCGACCTCCTTCTCGACGTGGCAAGCCAGGTTGAAGGTCACACCATCTGCGCGCTCGGCGACGCGGCGGCCTGGCCGGTCCAGGGCCTGATCCGGCATTTCCGCCACGAGATCGAGGATCGCATCAACGCCTATCGCGCCGGCAAGCCGGTCGCCGTTTCGGCCGTGGCAGCGGAGTAGGGGATGATCATCAAAGTTGAGATGCGCTTCCCTTCGATTGGACAAGCGGGAAACGTTTGCGGAGCGATGGAGTTCGATTGGCCTGCTTCGATGCCATTTTTGCAGGACACTGAGCTACCTGAAACCTGCAATGCGATAGAAGTGTACAATCGAGAAACGCGTGAATTTCGGGCTCTTTGCGCGTCGAATGATTTTGACGATTCGGATACCGAAGGTTGGTGGGACAAAGCGGGCGTAGTGGTCGGACTTAGCGAGGCCGATCAGCAAACGATGTTGGAATTTGCCAAGATCGCATTGTCTAGCTCACGTGATCTCTCGATCCGAATTGTCGCTCGTGTCGCGGATGAAAAACTTTCAGGTAGCGTTCGGACAGAAGCGGATCTGGGATTTGACGATGTCATTTATGGAAACGTCGCACACGACGGCACCATCCCTCTGACTGATATACGCTTTCTGTTGCACGACCCTGCCAATTCGGAGCATTTGGCATGAGCGAAGACCTTCGCAAAATCATCGTCGATGGCGAGGAGATCGAGGTTCCGAACTCCTACACGCTGTTGCAGGCCGCCGAGGCGGCGGGCCGGGAAATCCCGCGCTTCTGCTATCACGAGCGCCTGTCCGTCGCCGGCAATTGCCGCATGTGCCTGGTCGAGCTGGTCGGGGCGCCGAAACCGGCTGCGTCCTGCGCCATGAATGTGCGCGACATGCGCGGCGGGCCGAATGGCGAGCCGCCGGCCATGAACACGCTGTCGCCGATGGTGAAGAAGGCGCGGGAAGGGGTGATGGAGTTCCTCCTGATCAACCACCCGCTCGACTGCCCGATCTGCGACCAGGGCGGCGAATGCGACCTGCAGGACCAGTCCCTGATGTATGGCCGCCCGCAGACCCGCTTCGCCGAGAACAAGCGCGCCGTCGAAGACAAGTATATGGGCCCGCTGATCAACACGATCATGACCCGCTGCATCCAGTGCACGCGCTGCGTCCGCTTCGTGACCGAAGTCGCCGGCTCGCCGGAAATCGGCATGATCAATCGCGGCGAGGATGCCGAGATCACGACCTATCTGGAAAGCGCGGTCGGGTCGGAACTGTCGGGCAATGTCATCGACCTCTGCCCGGTCGGCGCGCTGACCTCGAAGCCCTACGCCTACAACGCCCGTCCGTGGGAGCTGAAGAAGACCGAGACCATCGACGTGATGGACGCGATGGGTGCCTGGACGCGCGTTGACGTGCGCGGCACGGCGGTTCTGCGCATCCTTCCGCGCGTCAATGACGACATCAACGAGGAGTGGCTGTCCGACAAGTCCCGCTTCGTGTGGGACGGGCTGCAGCGCCAGCGCCTCGACAAGCCCTACGCCCGCGTGAAGGGCAAGCTGTCGGCCATCGGCTGGGACGAAGCCCTGAAAATCGCCGCCGACAAGCTGTCGGGCGATGCGAAGAAGATCGGCGTCATCGCCGGCGATCTCTGCGCGCTCGAAGACCTGAAGGCCGCGAAAGACCTTTTCACCTCGCTCGGCGTGACCTCGATCGACGGCCGTCAGGACGGCGCGAAGATCGGCGGCGGCGCGCGCGAGGCATACCTGTTCAACTCGACCATCGCCGGCATTGACGAGGCCGACGCCATCCTGCTGGTCGGCACCAATCCGCGC
Source organism: Hyphobacterium sp. SN044 (assembly GCF_021864465.1). GTDB lineage: Bacteria > Pseudomonadota > Alphaproteobacteria > Caulobacterales > Maricaulaceae > Hyphobacterium. The sequence goes on along the minus strand of NZ_JAKKUV010000002.1, from coordinate 399,370 downwards.
CTCGAAGCGCCGGTGCTGAACGCGCGCATCCGCCGCGCCTGGCTGGAACGCGGCGTGAAGGTTGGCGTGATCGGCGAGAATGCCGACCTGACCTATCCCTACGAGCATCTCGGCGCGGGCGGCAAGGCGCTGGTGGAGCTGGGCGGCAAGCGCTCCGGCTTCATCAAGACGCTGAAAGACGCGAAGAAGCCGATGATCGTCCTCGGCATGGGCGCGCTCACCCGCGCCGATGGCGGCAAGGTGCTGCGCGCGGCGGGCGAACTGGCCGCCAAGGTCGGTGCGGTTGTCGAGGGCTGGAACGGTTTCAACGTGCTGCACACGGCGGCATCGCGTGTCGGTGCGCTCGATCTCGGCTTCCTGCCGGGCAAGGGCGGCAAGGACACGGCCGGCATCCTCAAGGCCGCCAATAAGGGCGAGATGGACACCGTCGTGCTTCTGGGCGCGGACGAGATCGACACCGCCTCGCTCGGCGAGAGCTTCGTCATCTATATCGGCCATCATGGCGACGCCGGGGCGCACCGCGCCGACCTGATCCTGCCGGCTCCGGCCTGGACCGAGAAATACGGCATGTGGGTCAATACCGAGGGTCGGGTTCAGATGAATGACCGCGCGCTCTTCCCGAAGGGCGAGGCGAAAGAAGACTGGGCCATCTTCCGCGCCCTGTCCGCCAAGCTCGGCCGCACGCTGCCCTATGACAATCTCGACCAGCTGCGCGCCAAGATGATCGCCGACCACCCGGTTCTGGGCGGTCTCGACCATGCGCCGGGTTCCGCCAGCGCGGGGGCGTTCGACGTCGCGAAGATCGGCGAGGCGGGCGAGGTCACCGACAAGCCCTTCGTGTCGCCGGTCAAGGACTTCTACCTGACGAACGCCGTGGCGCGCGCCTCGAAGACGATGGCCGAATGCTCGGCGCTGAAGAACGCCCCCGCGGCGCAGGCAGCGGAGTAGGGCATGGCCGGCAAACCAAAAGTCACCTCGCAAGGGATGGGCGCAGGCATCGCCCTAGGCGTCGGCGTCGGAACCGCAATCGGTGTCGCAATGGGCAATATCGCCATGGGCGTCGCCATCGGTGCCGCCATGGGTGTGGCCTTTGGCGTTGCATTCTCGCAGGCCGGGCGCGATGACGCGGGCAACAGCGATTCAGACTCGGGTTCGAACGCAGGATCAGACACCGGCGGGGACAGGAACTGACGACATGTGGACCTACTGGCTCAACCCCGAGAATCCCGGCGCCGGCTTCTGGATCGCCGATACGCTGTCGGCGATTCTCGCCTTCATGATCGTGCTGCTCCTGTCGCTGGCCTTCCTCCTCCTGATGGACCGGAAGGTCTGGGCGGCGGTGCAGATGCGCAAGGGCCCGAACGTGGTCGGCGCCTTCGGCCTGCTTCAGTCCTTCGCCGACTTCCTGAAATTCGTGTTCAAGGAAATCATCGTCCCGGCGGGCGCGGACCGCGTTCTCTTCCTGCTTGCGCCGCTGATCACCTTTATCCTTGCCTTCATCGGCTGGGCGGTGGTTCCGGTCGCGCCGGGCTGGGTGATCGCCGACCTCAATGTCGGCATCCTCTACCTGCTCGCGATCTCCTCGCTCGGCGTCTACGGCATTATCATCGGCGGCTGGGCCTCGAACTCGAAATACCCCTTCATGGGCTCGCTGCGCTCTGCGGCACAGATGGTGTCCTACGAAGTCTCGATCGGCTTCGTGATCGTCACCGTCCTCCTGTTCGCAGGGTCGATGAATCTCAGTGACATCGTGAGCATGCAGGCGGGCGGGTTCTGGAACTGGAACCTCCTGGCCGCGCACACGCTGCCTTGGCCGATGTTCCTGGTGATGATCCCGATGACGGGCGTCTTCTTCATCTCGGCGCTGGCGGAAACCAACCGTCCGCCCTTCGACCTGCCGGAAGCGGAATCCGAACTCGTCGCGGGCTACCAGGTCGAGTACTCCTCGACGCCCTACCTGCTCTTCATGATCGGGGAATACCTCAACATCGTGCTGATGTGCGCGATGACGACCATCCTCTTCTTCGGCGGCTGGCTGCCCCCGATCGAAATCGCGCCCTTCACCTGGATCCCGCCGGTCTTCTGGTTCGCGATCAAGGTGGTGTTCTTCTTCTTCATGTTCGCCATGGTGAAGGCCCTCGTTCCCCGGTACCGCTACGACCAGCTGATGCGTCTGGGCTGGAAAATCTTCCTGCCGACCTCGCTCGGTGCTGTCGTCCTCGTCGGGGCCTACATCGCTTACGGAGCCAACTGAGATGGGACGTATCGAACAGACCATCCGCGGCGCGCTGCTCCTCGATTTCTGGGGCGCTTTCGTGCTCGGCATGCGGTATTTCTTCCGCCCGAAGCCGACGGTGAACTATCCCTTCGAGAAGGGTCCGCTCAGCCCGCGCTTCCGTGGCCAGCACGCGCTGCGCCGCTATGCCAATGGCGAAGAGCGCTGCATCGCCTGCAAGCTCTGCGAGGCGGTCTGCCCGGCGCAGGCGATCACGATCGAATCCGAACCGCGCGCCGACGGCTCGCGCCGCACCACGCGCTACGACATCGACATGGTGAAGTGCATCTATTGCGGCTATTGCCAGGAGGCGTGCCCGGTCGATGCCATCGTGGAAGGTCCGAACTTCGAGTTCGCGACCGAGACCCGCGAGGAACTCTACTACGACAAGGCGAAACTCCTTGAGAATGGCGATCGGTGGGAACGCGAGATCGCCCGCAATCTGGAACTGGACGCGCCTTACCGCTAAGCGCGGGCGCGGGGACGTAAGGAACAGGCGAAACCATGCTGCAGGTGATTGCCTTTTATGCGCTGGCGACGGTGGCGGTCTTGTCCGCCTTTCTCGTCGTGGCTGCGCGCAACCCGGTCCACTCGGTGATGTGGCTCATCACGGCCTTCTTCTCGTCGGCCGGCCTGTTCGTGCTGCTCGGGGCCGAGTTCCTCGCCATGCTGCTGGTCGTCGTCTATGTCGGCGCGGTAGCGGTGCTGTTCCTGTTCGTCGTGATGATGCTCGACGTCGACTTCGCCTCGCTGAAGCAGGGCTTCCTCAGCTATCTGCCGCTCGGCGGTCTCGTGGCGCTGATCCTGGCGGGCGAGGCCATCATGGTCGGCACCTTCTGGGCGGAGACGCATACGCCTGCGGCCTCGGATGTTACGGCGATGCCGGCGAACATGAACAACGTCCAGGCGCTCGGCCATCTGCTCTATGATGAATACGTCTACTTCTTCCAGGCCGCCGGCATGGTGCTGCTGGTCGCGATGATCGGTGCCATCGTCCTGACGCTGCGCCACCGCCCGCATGTGAAGCGACAGCAGGCGCACATCCAGGTCGGCCGTGACCGCAAGACCGCGGTCGAGCTGCAGGACATCAAGCCGGGCGAGGGGATTGGCTAATGCTTGAGATCGGTCTCGCCCATTATCTTGGCGTCGCGGCGCTCCTGTTCACGATCGGCGTGTTCGGGATCTTCGTGAACCGCAAGAACGTCATCATCCTGATGATGTCGATCGAGCTTCTGCTGCTCGCGGTGAACATCAACCTCGTGGCGTTCTCCTCCTATCTCGGCGACCTCGCCGGACAGGTCTTCGCCATGTTCGTCCTGACCGTCGCCGCCGCCGAGGCCGCGATCGGACTCGCCATCCTCGTCGTCTTCTTCCGCAACCGCGGCGATATCGCCGTGGAAGACGTCAACATGATGAAGGGCTGACCGAACGATGCCGCTTATTATCGTATTCGGACCTCTGGTCGGCGCGATCATTGCCGGTCTGTTCGGGCGCTTCATCGGCGACCGCGCGGCGATGACGATCACGACGGGTCTGCTGATCCTGTCGGCCATCCTGTCGGTCTTCGTCTTCTACGACGTGGCCTTCCAGAACAATGAACGCCTGATCGAGCTCGCCACCTGGATGCGGATCGGCGAATTCGAGGCGACCTGGTCGATCCGGCTCGACACGCTGACGGCGGTGATGTTCGTCGTCGTGACCAGCGTGTCCTCGCTCGTTCACGTCTATTCCTGGGGCTACATGTCCCACGACCCGCACCGGTCGCGTTTCTTCGCCTACCTGTCGCTCTTCACCTTCGCGATGCTGTCGCTGGTCAGCGCGAACGACTTCCTGCAACTCTTCTTCGGTTGGGAAGGCGTGGGACTGGCCTCGTATCTCCTGATCGGCTTCTGGTACAAGAAGAAGTCGGCCAATGACGCGGCCATCAAGGCCTTCGTGACCAACCGCGTCGGCGATTTCGGCTTCGCGCTCGGCATCATGGCGGTCTTCGCCATCTTCGGCACGATCCAGTTCGACGAAGTCTTCGCCCTGGCGCCGTCCATGGTCGACACGGTCTGGACCTTCGGCCCGGCCAGCTTCCAGGCGCTCGAGCTCGTTGCCTTCCTCTTGTTCATCGGCGCGATGGGCAAGTCGGCCCAGTTCTTCCTCCACGTCTGGCTGCCGGACGCGATGGAAGGCCCGACGCCGGTGTCCGCGCTGATCCACGCCGCGACCATGGTGACGGCTGGCGTCTTCCTCGTCTGCCGCTGCTGGCCGCTGTTCGACCTCGCGCCGAACACCTCGACCGTGGTGACGGTGATCGGCGCGATCACCGCGCTGTTCGCCGCGACGATCGGCGTCGTGCAGAACGACATCAAGCGCGTCATCGCCTATTCGACCTGTTCGCAGCTCGGCTACATGTTCTTCGCTGCCGGCCTCGGCCTCTATGACGCGGCGATGTTCCACCTGTTCACGCACGCCTTCTTCAAGGCGCTGCTCTTCCTCGGCGCGGGTTCGGTGATCCATGGCCTGCACGACGAGCAGGACATGCGGAACATGGGCGGCACGCGCCACGCGCTGCCCTGGACATGGATGCTGATGATCATCGGCACGCTGGCGCTGACCGGGGTGGGCATCCCGCTTCTGGGCTGGGGCTTTGCCGGCTTCTTCTCGAAGGACATGATCATCGAGGGGGCCTTCATGGCCGGACAGGAAGGCGCGCCCTTCGGCATGATCGCCTTCTGGATCGGCTGTTTCGCCGCGCTCCTGACGTCCTTCTATTCCTGGCGCCTGATCTTCTTCACCTTCCACGGCAAGTACCGCGGCAAGAAGGAAGTGCTCGACCACGCCCACGACAGCCCGCCCGTCATGCTGATCCCGCTGATCCTTCTCGCGGTCGGCGCCGTGTTCGCCGGCGCGGCGTTCAAGGACAGCTTCGTCGGCAAGGACTCCTTTGCCTTCTGGGGCGACTCCCTGACGCCGGGGCCGTACGCGATCGCCAACTATGGCGACCAGCAACATGCCTCGCCCTATGACGAGGTGACGGCAGACGGGGCCGATCACGGCGCAGAGGCCGCGGGCGATCATGCCACTCCGGCTGACGATCACGCGGCTCCGGCTGCAGACGATCATGGCGCGGCCACCGAAGAGTATGGCACCGAAGCCGGCGAGCACGGTGAGGGCGACCATGGCGGTGGCCACCACCCGCCGATGTGGGTCCTGTTCGCGCCCTTCGTGGCGACCGTGACCGGCTTCATCGTGGCCTGGCTGTTCTACATTCGTCACGAAGGCCTGCCGGCCCGTATCGCCGCGCGCGGCGGTCCGCTCCACGCCTTCCTGTACAACAAGTGGTATTTCGACGAGGCCTATCGCTTCATCTTCGTGCGCGGCTCGGAGAAGCTGGGCGATCTGTTCTGGAAGGTCGGGGACCGGCGCATCATCGACGGTTTCGGTCCGAACGGCTTTGCCGGCGCGGCGATGAATGCGGCCCGCCGCCTGTCCAAGATCCAGTCGGGATACCTCTATCACTACGCCTTCATCATGCTGATCGGCGTTGTTCTTCTGACCCTGTGGGTCGTTGCCGGTGCCGGGGGGCAATAGATGACCGCGATCTTCCAATCCCTCCCGATCCTGACGGCGATCACCTTCATCCCGGCGGCCGTCGCGGCCTTCCTGGCGGCGATGAAGTTCATGATGCGCGCCGAGGATTCGACCTGGCTCGACCGCAATGCGCGCGGCGTCTCGCTGATGACGACGCTGGCCGTGCTTTTCCTGACCATCGTTCTGGTGATGGGCTTCGACCCGTCGAACCCGGACTTCCAGTTCTACCAGGAAGTCCCGTGGTTCGCGGAGTTCGGCCTCGGCTACCGGATGGGCGTGGATGGAATCTCCATCCTCTTCATCCTGCTGACCAACTTCCTGATGCCGATCTGCATCCTGGCCAGCTGGAACATCAAGAAGCGCGTCACCGACTACATGATCGCCTTCCTGATCCTGCAGACGATGATGGTTGGCGTGTTCTGCGCGCTGGATCTGGTGCTGTTCTACATTTTCTTCGAAGGCGGCCTGATCCCGATGTTCATCATCATCGGTGTCTGGGGCGGAGCGAACCGCTTCTACGCTTCGATGAAATTCTACCTCTACACGCTGCTCGGCTCGGTGCTGATGCTGGTCGCGATGGTCGCCATGTTCCTGCAGGCGGGCACGACGGACATCACCGTGCTCCTGGAGACCGATTTCGCGGCCAACCTGCAGACCTGGCTGTGGCTTGCCTTCTTCGCCTCCTTCGCGGTGAAGATGCCGATGTGGCCGGTCCACACCTGGTTGCCGGACGCGCACGTGGAAGCCCCGACGGCGGGTTCGGTCATCCTGGCCGGCGTCCTCCTGAAGCTCGGCGGATACGGCTTCCTGCGCTTCTCGATTCCGATGTTCCCGGACGCGAGCGTAATGTTCCAGCCGCTGGTCTTCACCCTGTCGGTGATCGCCATCGTCTACACCTCGCTCGTGGCCTTCCGGCAGACCGACATCAAGAAGCTGATCGCCTATTCCTCCGTTGCCCACATGGGCTTCGTGACGCTCGGTATCTTCGCGATGACGGAGCTGGGCGTGCAGGGTGCCATCTTCCAGATGCTGTCCCACGGCCTGATCTCGGGCGCGCTCTTCCTCTGCGTCGGCGTGATCTATGACCGCATGCACACCCGCGAGATCGCCTTCTATGGCGGCCTTGTGCACCGCATGCCGGTCTATGCCGCCATCCTCGCCCTGTTCTCGATGGCCAATGTCGGCCTGCCGGGGACGTCGGGCTTCATCGGCGAGATCATGACCATGGCCGGCACCTTCCAGGTGAACACCTGGGCGGCAATGGGCGCCGCGCTCGGCGTGATCTTCTCGGCGGTCTACATGCTGACCCTCTACCGCAATGTCGTGTTCGGGGAGCTGACCAATCCGAAGCTGGAAGCCATCACCGACATCAATGCGCGCGAGTGGATCATCTTCATCCCGCTGATTGCCGGTACGATCTTCCTCGGCTTCTTCTCAACGCCGGTAACGGACGTGACCGCCGCGTCCGTGAACCAGCTGATTTCCGATTTCACCGCGGCCACCGCCGCTGTGGCCAACTGACGGGGACCGGACGGTGACCTACGACATTCTCGCCACCGACCTCTTGCTGCTCACGCCGGAGCTCATGCTCGCCATCGGCGCGATGGCACTGCTGATGCTCGGCGTCTTCATCAAGAAGGACGAGACGGCCGCGAAATGGGTCTCTCTCCTGACGATCGGTCTTCTGGTCGCAGCCGGTGCCGCGGCGCTCTTCCTCGTGCCGGGCGCGGGCGGGCTGGCGTTCAGCGGTGCCTTCGTCTTCGACCCCTTCGCCCTGTTCTCCAAGGTCGCGATCTGCGGCGCGGCGGCGCTCGCGCTTTTCCTCGCCGGCCCGTATCTGAAGGCCGAACGCCTGGCGCGGTTCGAATTCTCGGTCCTCGTTGCGCTCGCCGTCCTCGGCATGGCGATGATGGTGTCGGCGAACGACCTCATCTCGCTCTACATGGGCGTCGAGCTTCAGTCGCTGGCGCTCTACGTGCTCGCCGCGTTCAACCGCGACAGCCTGCGCGCTTCGGAAGCCGGCCTGAAGTATTTCGTGCTCGGTGCGCTGTCGTCCGGCCTGCTGCTCTACGGCGCCTCGCTGGTTTACGGCTTCTCCGGTGCAACCGGTTTCGACGCCATCGCGGCGGCCGTGGGCGACAATCCGTCCGTCGGCCTTGTCTTCGGCCTCGTCTTCCTGATCTGCGGCCTGGCCTTCAAGGTCTCCGCCGCGCCCTTCCACATGTGGACGCCCGACGTCTACGAAGGCGCACCGACCCCGGTGACGGCCTTCTTCGCGACGGCGCCGAAAATGGCCGCGATGATCCTCCTCGCACGCCTGCTTTACGAGCCGTTCGGCAATGCCGTGGACAGCTGGCAGCAGGTGATCTGGGTGATCGCGGCACTGTCGATGGCGGTCGGGGCCTTCGGCGCGCTGACGCAGAACAACATCAAGCGCCTGATGGCCTATTCCTCGATCGGCAATATGGGCTACGCGCTCGTTGCCGTTGCGGCGGCCAGTGAGACGGGCCTGTGGGCGCTGCTCGCCTTCATGATCCTCTACATGGTCGGTGTGATCGGCGCGTTCGGCGTCATCCTCGCCATGCGTACGCCGGAAGGCATGGTGGAAGAGGTCGACGACCTCTCCGGCCTGTCGCAGACGCGCCCGGGCCTGGCCTGGTCGATGACCGGCATCATGTTCTCGATCGGCGGTCTGCCCTTCCTTGTCGGCTTCTTCGGCAAGCTCTTCATCTTCTACGCCGCGGTGCAGGCCGGTCTGATCTGGCTCGTTGTCATTGCTGCGCTCGCGAGCGTCGTGGCCGCGGCCTACTATCTGCGCATCGTCCGGGTGATCTGGTTCAACGAACCGGCGCACAAATTCGTCGCTGCGCCGACCCCCGTCGGCCTGGTGGCGAACCTCTCCGGTCTCGCGACCGTGCTGCTCGTGCCGCTCGCGGCGATCGTCTTCATGTGGGCGCGCGGAGCGTCGATCGGTCTGATCTGACGTCATGCCGGGCGGTGTCCGCACGGAATGGCTGGCCGAAACCGACTCCACGAATGAGGAGGCCCGCCGCCTCGCCCTGGCCGGTGAGCGCGGTCCGGTTTGGATTGCAGCCCGGCGCCAGAGCGCGGGCCGGGGCCGGCGTGGCCGCCAATGGGCGGACCTGACCGGCAATCTCTACACGACCGGGCTTTACGTGCTCGACGCGAAGCCGGGCGAGGCGGCGCAGCTCTCCTTCGCGGCGGCACTCGCGGCGGCGGAAGCCTGCGAGGCGGTCATCGACCGCGAGCGCGTCCGCCTGAAATGGCCGAATGACGTCCTGATCGGCGGTAAGAAGGTCTGCGGCGTGCTCTTGGAATCCGGCAGCGCACCGGGCGGCGGACTCTGGCTGGCCGTCGGGATAGGCCTGAACCTCGCCAGCCACCCGCGCGATGTCGAACGTCCGGCGACGGACATCGCGGAGGAGGGCGGTGCGCTGACGCAGGACGCTGCGCTCGAGCGTATCGCCACCAGTTTTTCGGCCTGGCTTGAACGCTGGCGCACGCACGGCTTCGGCCCGCTGCGCGATGCCTGGCTCGCCCGCGCCTGGGGCATTGGTGAACGCTGCACCGCGCGCCTGCAGGACGAGACGGTCGAGGGCATCTTCGCCGACCTGATGCCGGACGGTTCGCTGCGGCTTGATATGGCGAACGGCCAGCGCCGCCTTATCTCAGCGGGCGACGTATTCTTTCCCGGCATTCCGGGGTAAAGGCTGGCCCATGCTTCTCGCGATCGATTGCGGCAACACGAACACGCTGTTCGCCGTCCATGACGGGACGGACTGGCGCGCCCAGTGGCGCACCGCCACCCATGCCACCCGAACCGCCGACGAACACGCCGTCTGGCTGACCCAGCTCCTGTCGCTGCAGGGCCTCAAATTCGAGGATCTGACCGCCTGCATCGTTTCCACCGTGGTGCCGCAATCCCTGTTCAACCTGCGCAATCTGGCGCGTCGTTATCTGAAGGTCGAACCGCTCGTCATCGGCGATGCGGGCATGGATCTCGGCATCGGCGTCGATATCGAACGCCCGCAGGAAGCCGGGGCCGACCGTCTCGTCAACGCGCTCGGCGGACGGGTCGCCTATGACGGTGCGCTCCTGATTATCGACAGCGGCACGGCGACGACGTTCGACGTCATCTCCGCCGACGGCGTGTTCAAGGGCGGTATCATCGCCCCGGGCATCAACCTGTCCATGCAGGCGCTGCACACCGCCGCGGCGCAGTTGCCGCGCATCGCCATCCAGCGCCCGGAGCGTGTGATCGGCCGCAACACGGTCGGCGCGATGCAGGCGGGCGTATACTGGGGCTATATCGAACTGATCGACGGGCTGATCCGCCGCGTGCGCCAGGAGTATGGCGAACCGCTGACCGCGATCGCCACCGGCGGTGTCGCCTCGCTGTTCGAACGGGCATCGTCCGAAATCCAGCATTTCGATGCCGACCTGACCATTCGCGGCCTGCTGGAGGTCTGGAAGCGGAACGAGGGCAAGCAGGCGTGAACCCGGCAGACAACGGCCTCTACTTCCTTCCGCTCGGCGGTTCCGGCGAGATCGGGATGAATCTGAACCTCTACGGCTATGGGCCGGAAGAGGGGCGCAAATGGATCATGGTCGATCTCGGCGTGACGTTCGGCGATCTGACGACGCCCGGCGTCGACATCATCATGCCGGACCCGGCCTATATCGAGGAACGCGCGCAGGACCTGCTCGGCATCGTTCTGACCCATGCCCATGAAGACCATATGGGCGCACTCGCCCATCTCTGGGAGCGCTTCCGCTGCCCGGTCTATGCCACGCCCTTCACCGCCTGGCTGGTTCGCGACCGGTTGAAGGAGAAGGGCCTGCTCGACGAGGTCGAGCTGCATGAAATCCCGCTCGGCGGTCGTCTGACACTCGGCCCGTTCGACATCGAACTCGTGACGCTGACCCACTCCATTCCGGAGCCGAACGCGCTCGCCATCCGAACGCCGGAGGGCCTGATCCTTCACACCGGTGACTGGAAGATCGACCCCGATCCGCTGATCGGCGAGACGATCGATGTCGAGGCGATGAACCGGCTTGGCGACGAGGGCGTGCTCGCCATCGTCTGCGATTCCACCAACGTGTTTTCCGAGGGCACGTCCGGCTCCGAAGGCGAGGTCCGCAAGCATCTGATCGAACTGGTCGGCGAACACAGGACCGGTAAGGTCGCCATCGCCGCCTTCGCTTCGAACGTCGCGCGCATCGAGACCGCGATCCGCGCCGCCGAGGCCAATGACCGGCGCGTCTGCCTGGTCGGCCGGTCGATGCACCGCATGACCAATGCGGCCAAGGCGGTCGGCCTGTTGCAGGACGTCAAACCTTTCATCGACGAGGAGGAGGCGGCCTACTTCCCGGCGGAGAAAATCCTCTATCTCTGCACCGGCAGCCAGGGCGAGCCGCGCGCCGCCCTGTCGCGCATTGCCGAGGGCACGCACCGCAATGTCACGCTCGGGCAGGGCGATACGGTGATCTTTTCCTCGCGCGTCATCCCCGGCAACGAGCTCGGCATCTTCGAGCTTCAGAACAAGCTGGCGGACATGGGCGTCCACGTCATCACCGACAGTGACCGCGACATCCACGTCTCCGGCCATCCGTGCCGGGAAGAGCTGCGCGCCATGTACAACTGGGCGCGGCCGCGCATCGCCATCCCGGTCCATGGCGAACGCCGTCACCTGATCGAGCATGCGCGTTTCGCGAAATCGATGCAGGTGCCGCATGGCATCGCGCCGCGCAATGGCGATCTGATCCGCATTACCCGGGAGGGTGTCGAGGTCGTCGACGAAGTTCCCGCCGGCCGACTGCATGTCGATGGCAGCTTCATCACGCCGGCCGATGGCGAGGCGATGCGAGAACGCCGCAAGATGTCCTTCGCCGGCTATATCGGTGTGGCGCTGGCTGTCGAGGGCTCCGGCAAGTTGATCTCGGGTCCGGACGTGCGCACAGCCGGCCTGCCGGAAGACCGCGAATACGCGATGGAGGACTTCCTCGACGGGTTGGCTGACGCCGCCGAACAGGCCTTTGACCGCCTCGGCAAGCGCGATCGCCGCGACCCGGACATGATCGAGGAAGCGGTGCGCCGCGCCGTCCGCCGCGAAGCCGCGAAAATCTGGGGCAAGAAGCCCATCGTCGACGTCACCGTGCTGGAGGTCTGAACATGAAGATCGGCCGTCTCAATCACATCGGCATCGCCACGCCCGACATCGAGGCGACACGGGACACCTATGCCGCGCTCTACGGTGCGGATGCCGCGACGCCGGTGAAGGATTTTCCGAAGCTGGGCGTGAAGGTCTGCTTCGTGTCGATCGAGAATACCGAGCTGGAACTCTTGCAGCCGCTCGGACCGGACAGCCCGGTCAACAAGTTTCTGGAAAAGAACCCCAGGGGCGGCCAGCACCACATGTGTTTCGAGGTCGACGACATCATTGCCGCCCGCGACGCGATGCGCGAACGCGGCGCGACCGTCCTCGGCACCGGAGAGCCCTATATCGGTGCGCACGGCGTGCCGGTCATCTTCGTTCACCCCAAGGACACGCACGGCGTTCTCGTCGAGCTGATGGCCAAGCCGGAGCACTGAAGCGATGGGACGCATTATCGGCTATCTCGTCGTCGCCCTGACCTTCGCGCTCTGGGTGGCGCAACTCTTCCTGCCGGATCGCGGTATCGGTTTCGTCACCGGCCTCGTCGTCTTCCTGATCACCTGGTGGATCGTGCTGTTCATGACGCTGCCGCTCGGCGTGCGCAGCCAGGCCGAACACGGCGAGATGGTCGAAGGGACAGATCCCGGCGCTCCCGTCCTGCCGGACCTGAAGCGCAAGGCCTGGCTGACCACGGTGATCGCCAGCTATGTCTGGCTCGCCCTGTTCGTGCTCATCGAGTTCCAGCCCATCCCGCTCGACGCCATTCCCTTCCTGCCGGACCCGGAAGGTTTCGACCGCTACTGATCGTCCGCCTCCTGGCTCATCCGCGCATGCTCCCATGACATGACGAGCACGCCGGCAAAGACGATGGCGAATCCGGCGAGGTGGACGAAGCGGAAGGGTTCGCCGAGCAGCACATAGCTGAGAATGAGGGCCGAAGCGGGCATCACGCCCATGAAGGCGGCGGCGACCGCGCCTTCGGCCTTCTTCACGCCCGCATACCAGAGCCAGCTGCCGAGTGCGAGCGTGCCCGCGCCGTACCAGACGAGCGCCATCCAGGCGCCCGGCTCGACCTGTGAAACGTCAAAGCTGAGCCATTGCCAGATCGCGAAGGGCAGGAAGACGGGCAGGGCGATCACCGCCGCGAGGAAGGCCACCAGCACCGGATCGACCCGCTCCGACGCGGTCTTGCCGACCAGCGTGTAGACGCTCTCGCAGCAGACCGCCGCGAAGACCAGGATCGTTCCGAGCAGGAGGTTTCCGCCGGCTTCGCCGCTTGATCCACCGCCCAGATGCAGGACCAGCACGCCGCCGACCGCCAGCGCGATCGCCGTCAGCTTCCGCCAGGTCGGATGGTCGCCGAGAAACAGCATGGAGGCTGCGGCCGTCACTGCCGGGGCGGTGCTCATCACGATGGCTCCGGCCACGCCGGACACCATACTCATCCCGTAGAGCATCAGGGCGGAAAACCCGAACATGCCGAAAAGCGCGATGACGGCGATACGCCCCCAGTCGCCGCGCGACATCGCCCGGATCGCGCCCAGCTTGCTCCAGGCCAGCGGGGCCAGCGCCAGCGCGCCGATCCCGACGCGCAGGAATGACCCCACGAAGACCGGCATGGCCTGCGTCACGATTTTCGACACCGGCGTCGCCGAGCCGAACGTCGCCATGCCGCCGATCAGCTGGGCGAGGGTGAGAGGGGTGTTCTTCGTCGTCATCGGGGGCGCAACCGCTGCGGTTCTGCCAAGGTTCCAGCCTAGCACATGACGCTTGCCTTGCTCCGCCCCGCGCTGCCGTCTAATGCTGGTGCAACGCAACAATTCACGACGGTTTCCCCTCCCATGCGCCTGTCCCGCTATTTCCTGCCTGTCCTGAAGGAAACCCCTGCCGATGCGCAGATCGCCTCGCACCGGCTGATGCTGCGCGCCGGGATGATGCGCCAGGAATCGGCGGGCATTTACGCCTGGCTGCCGCTCGGCCACCGCGTGCTGCAGAAGATTTCCCAGATCGTGCGCGAGGAACAGGACCGGGCCGGGGCCGTCGAACTGCTGATGCCGACCATCCAGTCCGCCGATCTGTGGCGCGAGAGCAATCGCTACGACGCCTACGGCAAGGAGATGCTGCGCATCACCGACCGGCATGACCGGGAGATGCTCTACGGGCCGACGAACGAGGAGATGATCACCGAGATCTTCCGGGCCTATTGCCGCTCCTACAAGGACGTGCCGAAACTGCTCTACCACATCCAGTGGAAGTTCCGGGACGAGATCCGCCCTCGCTTCGGCGTGATGCGGGGCCGTGAATTCCTGATGAAGGACACCTATTCCTTCGATCTGGATGAGGCAGGCGCCAGAGCGGCTTACAACAAGATGTTCATCGCCTATCTGAACACCTTTGCTCGCCTGGGCCTGAAAGCCGTTCCGATGCGCGCCGACACCGGCCCAATCGGCGGCGATCTGAGCCACGAATTCATCATCCTGGCCGAAACCGGCGAAAGCGAAGTCTTCTGCCACTCCGATCTGGTCGAGATGCCGGCACCCGGCGATGTCGATTTCGACGGCGATCTGCAGCACCTCGTCGACCAGCGCACCGCGCTCTACGCCGCGACCGAGGAAATGCACGAGGCCGCGCGCTTCGAGGCCGAAGTGCCGGAAGCCAAGCGCCTGTCCGCCCGCGGCATCGAGGTCGGCCACATCTTCTATTTCGGCACCAAATATTCCGATGCCATGAAGGCGGAAGTGACCCACCCGGATGGATCGTCGAAGCCCGTCCACATGGGCAGTTACGGCATCGGCGTGTCGCGCCTGGTCGGCGGCATCATCGAGGCGAGCCACGACGAGAACGGCATCATCTGGCCGGAATCGGTCGCGCCCTTCGGCGTCGGAATCGTCAATCTGAAGGCCGGCGACGCCGACACGGACGCCGCCTGTGACAAGGCCTATGCCGCATTGACCGCGGCCGGCAGGGAGCCGCTGCTCGATGACACGAATGAACGCCCGGGCGGCAAGTTCGCGACGATGGATCTGATCGGCCTGCCGTATCAGCTGGTCATCGGGCCGCGCGGCCTGAAAGAGGGCAAGGCCGAGGTCAAGGTTCGCAAGACCGGTGAACGCCACGAACTGGCGCTGGACGACGCAATCGCACGCCTCGCCGAAGGAGCCTTCTCGCATGGCTGAGGCGAAGCTCGACAAGGGGGCGCACCCGTTCAGCCCCTACGAGTTCACGCTCGCCCTGCGCTATCTCGGCGCCCGCCGCAAGGATGGCGGCATCGCCCTCATTGCGATCATTTCCTTCCTCGGTATCACGCTCGGCGTGGCGGCCCTGATCACCATCATGTCGATCATGAACGGCTTCCGCTACGAGCTGATGAGCCAGCTGCTCGGCGTGCAGTCGCACATCTATGTCGATGTCCGGCCCCAGCTCTACGGCAATCAGGAAGCGCTGAGCCAGGACGAGCTCGACATACTGACCGAGCAGATCCGCGAGATCCCGGGCGTGGTCAGCGCCGGTCAGCGCATTGTCGGTGAAGCCTTGCTGAATGTGGACGGCAATGCCGCGCCCGCCCGGGTGATCGGTCTGACCCGGGAAGAATTGCTCTCGATCCAACGCGTCTCCGGCATGCCTGAGCCAGGTGACGATACCGGTCTTCAGCTTGGCAGCATGGACGGCTTCGGCGAGGGACGGAATGGCGGCGACATCATCCTGATGGGTCAGCAGATGGCCCGCGCGCTGCGCGTGATCCCCGGCGATACCGTGCCCTTCATCTCGTCCGCCGGGCGCGTCACGCCGACCGGAATGGTCAATATCCGCAAGGCTTACGAGGTCGGTGGCGTCTTCTCGGTCGGCATCTACGAGTTCGACCAGATTCACGTCTTCATGCCCCTTGAGCAGGCACAACTCTTCTTCGCGCTCGACGGGCCGGAAACCATCGAGGTTCGCGTCGAGAACCCCGACGATCTCGATGCCGTGCGCGCCGCGATCACCGAAACAGTCGCCGGTCGCGGCATCATCTCGGACTGGCGCGAACGGAGCCGCAGCTTCTACGAGGCGCTGCAGGTCGAACGCGTCGCGATGCGCCTGATCATGGCTGTCGTCATCCTCATCGCGGCGCTGAACATCGTCACCGGCCTGATCATGCTGGTGAAGAACAAGGGCCGCGACATCGCCATTCTGCGCACGATGGGCTCGACGCAGGCCAGTGTCATGCGGGTCTTCATGCTGATCGGGCTGATGATCGGCGGGGTCGGGGCCGTGGGCGGCATCCTGCTCGGCATCATCCTCGTGTTGAACATCGACGCGGTTCAGGCCTTCGTCTCGCTCGTGACCGGCACGAATGTCTGGAACCCGGAAGTCTATTTCCTCGTGAACATGCCGGCCCGGCTCGACATGTCGGAAGTGCTGTTCGCGGCCGTTTTCGGCCTGGGCGCGGCCTTCCTCGCGGCGATCCCGCCGGCCTGGCGCGCGGCCAGCCTCGATCCGGTGGAGGCGCTGCGCTATGAGTGAGGCCGTTCTCTCGCTTCAGGGTATCGAGCGCACCTATGAAGGCGCCAAGCCGCTGACCGTCCTGAAGGATGCGACCGTCCATCTCGTGCCGGGCGAGGTCGTGGGCCTCGTCGGTCCGTCGGGCTCGGGCAAATCATCGCTGCTGCATGTCGCCGGCCTGCTCGAAGAGCCCCAGGCGGGAACCGTGACGGTCGCCGGGCATGACGGGCTGACCAAGAAGGATTCCGAGCGCACGGCACTGCGCCGGTCCATGATCGGCTTCGTCTACCAGTTCCACCACCTGCTGCCGGAATTCGACGCGCGGGAGAATATCGTCCTGCCGCAGCTGATCGCCGGAAAGTCGCGCAAGTCGGCGATCGCCGAGGCCGATCGTCTCCTGGGCCTCATGGGTCTCAGCGAGCGCGCCGACCACCGCCCGGCGGCCCTGTCCGGCGGCGAACAACAGCGTGTCGCCATCGCCCGCGCCTTCGCCAACAAGCCCCGCATCATCCTGGCCGACGAACCGACCGGCAATCTCGATCCGAAGACTTCGGACGCGGTGTTCGAGGCCTTCTTCCGCGCGGCGCGGGAAGAGGGGGTGGCGGCGCTCGTGGCTACGCATAATCTTGCGCTGGCCGACCGGATGGACCGCGCCATCACGCTGCGCGAAGGCCGTGTCATTCCCTGGACCGGGATCGAACACCCCGCCGCCTGATATCCACGGTTTTCTTTGCTGACGGGCATCGGCCCGGCTGATTCGATTTCTGTTTGACATGCAGAACAAAACGTGAAAAGAACAAAACACGAACTGCGAAACACATTGTCAGAACGGGGGAGTTCACCATGCGCCGCACGATCGCCGACATTTCCGCCGCCATCGCCCTTGTGGGTTTTTCCTACGTCGTTCTGGTGTGGGGATCGGTTCTGTCCGCGCCCGCCATCGTCTAGTCTGACGGCTGACTCGGAGGTGCGCCGAACGCCGCGCCTCCGCCCGCGCGGAGAGAGGCCCCCACCACGCCATGTTCACCACCGGTCAGCCCCGCTTCATCCATCTGCGAACGCGCTCGCCGTATTCGCTGCTGGAGGGGGCGATCAAGATCAAGGACATGGCCTCGCTCTGCGCCGAATACGCCATGCCGGCCGTGGCGCTGACCGACACCAACAATCTCTTCGGCGCACTGGAATTCTCCGAGACCCTGGCCGGGTCGGGCATCCAGCCCATCGTTGGCTGCACGCTTTCGGTCTCGGTCTTCGAAGGCCGGCCGGGCGACCGGATCGAGCCGGACGGGACGATTGTCCTGCTCGCCCAGAGCGAGGCCGGCTACCGGAATCTGATGGCGCTATCGAGCGCCGCCTTCCTTGATGTCGGCCCGACCGACATGCCCCACATCACCGTCGAACGGCTGAAGCTTCATGGTGAAGGCCTGATCGCGCTGACAGGCGGTCCGGACGGCGTGCTGAACCGGCTCATCGTCAATGGCCGCACCGGCGATGCCGGCCATTGGCTGTCGACACTTCAGGAGATTTTCGGCGACCGGCTCTATGTCGAATTGCAGCGCCATGGCCGCCGCGAGGAACTCGAGGCCGAACACTGGCTGGTCGAACAGGCCTACGCCCGCGACCTGCCGCTCGTCGCGACCAACGAAGCCTATTTCCCGGATCCGTCCATGCATGCCGCGCATGACGCGCTCCTGTGCATCTCCGAGGGCAGCTATCTGTCCGTCGAGGACCGCCGCCGGGTGACGCCCGATCACCATTTCGCCACCGCCGACGAAATGGCCTCGCGCTTCGAGGATTTGCCCGAGGCGCTTGAAAACACGATCGAGATTGCCCGGCGCTGCGCCTTCCGGCCTGTGACCTCGCCGCCGCTCCTGCCGCGTTTCGAGACCGCCGACGGCCGCGACGAGGCCGACGAGCTGGCCGCACGCGCTCATGACGGGCTGACCCATCGGCTGAAGACGATCGAACCCGCTGCGCCGGAAGCCGAATATCGCGAGCGTCTCGACTACGAGATCGGCGTCATCCGCCAGATGGGCTTCCCGGGCTACTTCCTGATCGTGTCGGACTTCATCCAGTGGGCGAAGGCGCGCGACATTCCCGTAGGGCCGGGCCGGGGGTCCGGCGCCGGCTCCGTGGTCGCCTGGGCGCTGACCATCACCGACCTCGACCCGCTGCGCTTCGGCCTGCTGTTCGAGCGCTTCCTCAATCCCGAACGCGTCTCGATGCCGGACTTCGACATCGATTTCTGTCAGGAGCGCCGCGGCGAGGTGATCCGCTATGTGCAGGAGCGCTACGGCTCCGACCATGTCGCCCAGATCATCACCTTCGGTACGCTCCAGGCGCGCGCCGTCGTGCGCGATGTCGGCCGGGTACTGCAGCTGCCGCTCGGCCTTGTCGACCGCATCGCCAAACTCGTGCCCGCAAACCCGGCCAATCCGGTGACGCTGTCGCAGGCGATCGAGGGCGAACCCAAGCTTCAGCAGATGCGCGACGATGATCCGGCGGTTGCGAAACTGCTGGAAACCGCGCTCAAGCTTGAGGGGCTCTACCGCAACGCCTCGACCCACGCCGCCGGCGTGGTGATCGGGGACCGCAGCCTCGTCGAACTGACGCCGCTCTACCGCGATCCGCGCTCCGACATTCCGGCCACCCAGTTCAACATGAAATGGGTCGAGCCGGCGGGCCTCGTGAAGTTCGACTTTCTCGGCCTCAAGACTCTGACCGTGATTGCCCGCGCACTGAAATATATCGCGCTTCAGGGCGAGGAAGTGCCGGATCTCGACGCGGACGGCTTTGCCGATCCGAAAGTCTACGAGATGCTCGGCACCGGTGCGTCGATCGGCGTGTTCCAGCTGGAATCCACCGGCATGCGTGACACGCTGAAGAAGATGAAGCCCGACCAGATCGAGGATCTGATAGCGCTCATCTCGCTCTACCGGCCGGGCCCGATGAAGAATATCGACGTCTATGTCGACCGGAAATTCGGCCGGGCCCAGGTCGACTACCTCCATCCCAAGTTGAAGGACGTCCTCTCCGAGACCTATGGCGTGATCATCTACCAGGAACAGGTGATGCAGATCGCGCAGATCCTGTCCGGCTATTCGCTCGGCGAAGCCGACCTGTTGCGCCGGGCCATGGGCAAGAAGAAGAAGGAGGAGATGGACCGCCAGCGGGTGCGCTTCATCGAGGGTGCCGTCGAACGCGAGGTCAGCGAGGGCAAGGCCGCCCACATCTTCGAACTCGTCAACGAGTTCGCCGGTTACGGTTTCAACAAGTCCCACGCCGCGGCCTATGCCGCCATCGCGTACCGGACCGCCTGGCTGAAAACCCATCGCCCGGTCGAATTCCTCGCCGCGCTGATGAGCCTCGACCGCAACAATTTCGACAAGCTCGCGCTCTTCTTCCAGGAGGCGCGCAAGATCGGCGTCACCGTCCTGCCGCCCGACGTGAATGCGAGCCAGGCCGACTTCTCGGTCGAGGACAATTCGGTACGCTATGCGCTCGGCGCGATCCGCAATGTCTCGATGGCGGCGATGGAGCACCTGGTGGAGGTGCGCACCTCCGGCGGACCGTTCAAGGACCTCTACGATTTCGCCGAGCGGGTCGATCCCAAACTCGTCAACAAGCGCACGATGGAAAACCTCGCCCGCGCTGGCGCGTTCGACAGCCTCGAACCGGACCGGGCGAAAGCCTTCGCTGCCGCGCCCGTCCTGATGTCGCTCTCGAATGCGATGCTCGAACAGCGCGAAAGCGCACAATCGAGCCTGTTTGGCGGCGCAGCGCCCAGCGATGGCGGTCTGGCGCACCCGCCATTCCCGGAGTGCGAGCCCTGGATTGCGACCGAGCGGCTCGATAACGAGCTGGCAGCGGTCGGCTTCTTCCTGTCGGGCCACCCGCTCGACGACCAGACCGACGCGCTCGCCGCGCGCGGCGTCGTGCTCTACGCTGATGCGCAGGCCCGTGTGTCCGAAGGCGCGTCCGCGCTGCGCATGGCCGGGGTCGTCCGCCGGCGTCAGGAGCGGGTGTCGAGCAAGTCCGGCGAGCGCTTCGCCTTCGTGACCCTGTCCGATCCCACCGGCGAGTTCGAAATCCTCGTCCCGCCCGAAACGCTGCGCAATTCGCGCGATGCGCTCGAAGCGGGGGCGTCCATCATCGTGACGACGCGGGTCGATGGCCGCGACGAGGAGCTCCGCTTCTTTGCCGACAGCGTCGAGACGCTCGACGCGGCGCCCATGGCGGCGGGGATGCGCATCCGGCTGCTGCCCGAAGCGGTCGAAGGGGTCCGCATCCGCCTGGAACGCGCGGCGGCCCGCGCCAACGGGGAGGGCGGGGAGGTCCATCTCATCCTTCCGGTTGCCCATGGCCGCGAAGCGGAACTGAAACTCCCCAAGCGCATGCCCTGCGATGCGGTCGTTCAGGCGGCACTCAAGGCCGTGCGCGGCGTGGAAAGCGTCGAACTCGTCTGATCGGCGCGTCACGGACGCGTGCCAAACCCGGTGACTGCGCCGGGGAGCCGCGTCAGGCTTGCCTTTTCACCATTCGCGCGTATAAGCGCGCCTCATCACGCACGTGGAACACGGTCGTTTCGGGGAGACATCCCGTTCGCCCATTCCGGTGTTCCGGTCCATTCGGTCCGGAACCCTGTTCCGCGGAGGCCAACCGGAGAAGGAAAGACGACGATGGCACTCCCTGATTTCAGCATGCGCCAACTGCTTGAAGCTGGCGCTCACTTCGGTCACCAGACGCACCGCTGGAACCCGAAAATGCGCGACTACATCTTTGGTCAGCGCTCCGGCATTCACATCATCGACCTGTCGCAGACCGTTCCGCTTCTGCACCAGGCGCTGGTCCAGATCCGCGAAGTCGCGGCCAAGGGCGGCCGTGTCCTGTTCGTCGGCACGAAGCGTCAGGCTTCGGAGCCGGTCGCGCTCGCGGCAAAGCGCTGTGCCCAGTATTACGTGAACCACCGCTGGCTCGGCGGCACGCTCACCAACTGGCGCACCATTTCCCATTCGATCTCGCGCCTGCGCGAACTGGAATCGCTCCTCGACGGCGACAACCCGGAAGCTTCGGGTTTCACCAAGAAGGAATTGCTGAACCTGACCCGCGAACGCGAGAAGCTCGAACTGTCGCTCGGCGGCATCAAGGACATGGGCGGCATTCCCGACCTGATGTTCGTGATCGACACGAACAAGGAAGGCATCGCCATTCAGGAAGCGCGCAAGCTGAACATCCCGGTCGTCGCGATCGTGGATACCAATTGCGATCCGGACATCGTCACCTTCCCGATCCCGGGCAATGATGACGCCGCCCGCGCGCTGTCGCTCTACTGCGACCTCGTGGCCGATGCCGTTCTCGACGGCATCTCGCAGGGCGCGGTCGACATGGGCGTGGACCTCGGTGAATCCGAGAACCCGGTCGAGCCGGCGCTTGCCTCCGAGGATGCCGGCGAAGCCGAGGCTCCGGCCGACGCCGAAGGCGAAGCAAAGTCCGAGAACGCCGACGCGTAAGTGTCACACGGGCGGACGATAACGCCCGTCACGTCAAACCGATTCAACGGGGCCACGACTGCCAGGGCGCAGGCGTGGCCTCCGCACAGACAGAGAAAACAGGAGAACACCGATGGCTGAGATCACGGCGGCCCTCGTCAAGGAACTGCGCGAGCGTACCGGCGCGGGCATGATGGATTGCAAGAAGGCGCTGACCGAAACCGGCGGCGACCTCGACGCGGCGATCGACTGGCTGCGCACCAAGGGCCTCTCGAAGGCCGCGAAGAAGTCCGACCGCGTGGCCTCGGAAGGCCTCGTCGGCGTGGCGGTATCGTCCGACGGCAAGACCGGCGCGGCGATTGAGCTGAACTCGGAAACCGACTTCGTGGCCCGTAACGACACCTTCAAGGCGGCCGTGGCGGATCTCGCCGAGCTGGCCCTGACCGAAGGCGGTGATGTCGAGGCGCTGAAGGCGGCCAAGACGAAGGACGGCACGGTCGTTTCCGACCACCTGACCAATCTGATTGCGACGATTGGCGAGAACATGACGCTGCGCCGCGCGGCGGTCCTGTCGGTTTCCGAAGGCGTTGTGGCCAGCTACATCCACAATGCGGCGGGCGACAATGTCGGCCGTCTCGGCGTGCTCGTTGCGCTGGAGTCCTCGGGCGACCAGGCCAAGCTGTCCGAGCTCGGCCGCAAGATCGCGATGCATGTCGCTGCGGCTTCGCCCGCGCCGGCCCTGTCGGTCTCGACCGAGGAACTGGATCCGGAAGCGATCGCCAAGGAACGCGAAGTCTTCGCCGCCCAGGCCCGCGAATCCGGCAAGCCGGAAAACATCATCGAGAAGATGGTCGAAGGCCGTCTGCGCAAGTTCTACGAGGAAGTCGTGCTGCTGAAGCAGTCCTTCGTCATGAACCCGGACCAGACGATCGAACAGCTTCTGAAGGACTCCGAAGGTGATGTCGGCGGCCCGGTGAAGATCACCGCCTTCGTCCGCCTCGCCCTCGGCGAGGGTGTCGAGAAGGCTCCGGAGGCGGACTTCGCTTCCGAAGTCGCCTCGATGGCCGGCAAGAAGTAAAACCACAGCGATACCGCGCCGGGGCGTTTCCGCCCCGGCGCGCTTCGTCTAGTGTCAGCGCCGTGACCGATTCCAGCTCCCCATCCGACCCCGAAGTCGCCAAGCCCGTCTACAAGCGGGTGCTTTTGAAGATTTCCGGCGAGGCCCTGATGGGCAGCCAGCAATACGGAATCGAGATGGACACCGCCGAGCGCGTTGCGCGGGAAGTGTCCGAAGCCGTCAAATCCGGTGTTGAAGTCTGCCTTGTCATCGGCGGCGGGAATATCTTCCGCGGCCTGTCGGCGGCGGCCAAGGGCATGGACCGGGCCGCGGCCGACTATATGGGCATGCTCGCCACCGTGATGAACGCGCTGGCGATGCAGACCGCGCTGGAGCGTATCGGCGTTCCAACGCGCGTACAGTCCGCCATTCCGATGACCTCGATCTGCGAACCCTATATCCGCCGCCGGGCGATCCGGCACATGGAAAAGGGCCGGGTGGTGATCTTCGCGGCGGGCACGGGCAATCCCTTCTTCACGACCGATACTGCGGCCGCGCTGCGCGCCGCGGAAATGGGCTGCGATGCCCTGTTCAAGGGCACGCAGGTCGACGGCGTGTATTCCGACGATCCGCGCAAGAACCCCGACGCCGAACGCTATGACACGCTCGACTATCTCGAGGTTCTGTCACGCGACCTGAAGGTGATGGACGCCGCAGCGGTGACGCTGATGCGTGAAAACGCCATCCCGATCGTGGTTTTCAATATTCATGACAAGGGCGGTCTCGCTCGCGTTCTGGCCGGACAGGGCCGCGCGACGGTGATCGGCAAGCGGCCGAAACAGCCGGCCGGCTAGATTTCGAACGGGGAGGTTCGCGATGAGCGGCGATATGTTCGACAAGAAAGACCTGAAGCGCCGGATGGAAGGCGCCGTGGACGCACTGAAGAAGGAATTCGGCGGACTGCGCACCGGGCGCGCCAGCGCGGCGCTGCTCGACCCGATCCGTGTCGAAGCCTATGGCTCGCCGACGCCGATCAGCCAGGTCGGCACCGTCTCCGTGCCCGAGCCGCGCATGGTCACCATCCAGGTGTGGGACAAGTCGCTTGCCCCGGCCGTGGAAAAGGCGATCCGCAATTCCGCGCTCGGCATCAATCCGGTCGTTGAAGGCACGCTGATCCGCATTCCGATCCCGCCGCTCAACGAGGAGCGCCGCGCCGAACTGGCCAAGGCCGCCGGCGGCTATGCCGAGCACGCGCGCGTCGCCGTACGCAATGTGCGCCGTGATGGCATGGAACAGCTGAAGAAGGCCGAGAAGGATGGCCTGATCAGTGAGGACGAACACAAGGCAGAGGCTGCCGACGTCCAGAAGATGACGGACGACACCATTGCCTCGATCGACGCCGCGCTGAAGCACAAGCAAGAAGAGATCATGCAGGTCTAGACAGACCGCATGCGGGGAGGATTCCCGTGACCGACACCCGTCGGACAGAGGACGGCCCCCGCCATATCGCCATCATCATGGACGGGAATGGCCGGTGGGCGAAGGCGCGCGGCCGCCCGCGGGCCTTCGGCCACCAGCAGGGGGTCGAGGCCGTGCGTGCCGTGGTCCGGTCCGGGTCCGACCTCGGCGTCCGCTGTCTCACCCTGTTCGGTTTCTCCACGGAAAACTGGAGCCGCCCGGCCGAGGAGGTTGAAGCCCTGTTCGGCCTCTTGCGCCGTTTCGTCGACGCCGATCTCGAAAGCCTCGCCAGGGACGGAGTGCGGATCCGCATCTTCGGCCGCCGCGACGGGCTCAGCGATGATCTGGTCGAGATCATCGAACGCGCCGAAACGCGCACGGCCACGAATTCGGAATTCTTCCTCAACATCGCTTTCAACTATGGCGGCCGCGACGAGATCGTGCGGGCTGTCCGAAAGATCGCGGCCGACGTCGCGGACGGGAAACTGCCTCCCGACGCGATCGACGAGCGGGTGTTCGCGTCGCAACTCGACTCGGCCGATCTGCCGGACCCCGACCTGGTGATCCGCACGAGCGGCGAGCAGCGCCTGTCGAACTTCCTCCTCTGGCAGGCCGCCTATGCCGAATTCGTCTTCCTCGATGTGTTGTGGCCGGACTTCGCGCGCGAGCATCTCGAAGCCGCGATCGGCGAATTCCGCCGCCGCCGCCGCCGTTTCGGAGGCGTCGATGACCGCTGAGGCCATTCCGCCCCGCCTCCCGCGCCGCCGTGATCCGGCTCTGGTGCCGCGAATTGTCTCGGCGCTGGTCCTCGGCCCGATCTCGATCTTCCTGCTCTGGCGCGGCGAGACGGCCTTCACCGCCTATGTCGCGGCGTTTGCCGCTGCGATGGCGTGGGAATGGCTGCGCATGGCCCAGCCGGATGCACCGACGCGCAGCTATGCAATTGCGTCGGTGTCTGCGGCGGGTGCCATCCTGTTCGCCGGTCAGGGCGATTTCTTCTGGGCGGTGGCCTGGCCGATTGCCGGTGCGATCGGTCTGACATTTCCCGGCGACGCGCCCGTCGCAAAACGTTGGCGCGGACCCTTCGGTCTCCTTTATGTCGCGGCCTCCGCCGGATTGCTGGTGATCCTGCGCAATGAGGACGGCGGGCTTCTGGCCGTCGCCTTCCTCCTGTCGGTCGTCTGGGCGGCGGACATCGCCGCCTATCTTGTCGGCACCTGGCTTGGCGGTCCGAAGCTCTGGCCGAAGGCCAGTCCGAACAAAACCTGGACCGGCTTCGTCGCGGGGATCATGGCCGGCTGTGGTGCAGGCGCTGTCTTCGCCGCTTCAACCGGTACCGTCATCGCGCCGCTCGTGCTTCTGGCCGGTATTCTGGCCATTGCCTCGGTCGGCGGTGATCTCGCCATGTCGTTGTTCAAGCGCCGCTTCGGCGTGAAGGACAGCGGTCAGATCATTCCCGGACACGGCGGCGTCCTCGACCGCGTCGATGCGCTGATGCTTGCCGTGATCGTCGCGGGTATGGCGCGTCTGGCCCTGCCGGAGATCTGGCCATGAGCGCCCGGCGCATCTCCATCCTGGGCGCAACCGGTTCGGTCGGGCTGGCGACACTTGATCTCGTCGGGCGGGCCGAGGCCGGCCGGTATGACATCGTCGCGCTGACGGCGAATTCGAATGCCGACGGTCTTGCCGAACTGGCCAGGCGCTACCGGCCCGAAGTGGCCGTCATCGCCGACCCGTCGAAACTGGGCGCGCTGCAGGACGCGCTGGCCGGAACCGGGATCGAGTGCGCCTCGGGGCCCGAAGCGCTGGTCGAGGCCGCGTCACGGGACGCCGACTGGGTGATGGCGGCGATTGTCGGCGCAGCGGGCCTGGCCCCGACACTGGCAGCCTTGGCGCCCGGAAGGGTGGTTGCGCTGGCCAACAAGGAATGTCTCGTCTGCTCCGGTGACCTCTTCATGTCGCGCGCACGCCAGGTCGGCGCGACTGTCCTGCCGGTCGACAGCGA
Source organism: Hyphobacterium sp. SN044 (assembly GCF_021864465.1). GTDB lineage: Bacteria > Pseudomonadota > Alphaproteobacteria > Caulobacterales > Maricaulaceae > Hyphobacterium. Next base: position 372,849 of record NZ_JAKKUV010000002.1, on the reverse strand, counting down.
GCACAATGCGCTGTTCCAGGTGCTCGATGACACCCATCGCGGCGATGTCGATTGCGTGACCCTGACGGCATCGGGCGGACCGTTCCGGACCTGGACGCTGGACGAGATGGCGCGCGCGACCCGCGAGGATGCGCTGGCGCATCCGGTCTGGTCGATGGGCGCAAAGATCTCGATCGATTCCGCGACGCTGATGAACAAGGGCCTCGAGGTGATCGAGGCTTGCCGCCTGTTCGATCTGCGATCCGATCAGGTGAAGGTCGTCGTTCACCCGCAATCGATCATTCACGGCCTCGTCGAGTATTCCGACGGCAGCGTACTGGCCCAGCTCGGTTCGCCGGACATGCGCATTCCGATCGCATCCGCGCTGGCCTGGCCGGGACGCATGCGAACACCGGCCGAGCGACTCGATCTTGCAAAAATCGCGAAGCTGGATTTCGAGACGCCGGACGAGGCACGCTTCCCGGCACTCGCGCTGGCACGCACGGCGCTGATGCACGGGGAGGGGATGACCTCCGCCCTCAATGCCGCGAACGAGATCGCGGTCGAGACCTTTCTGAACGGTCACATCGGCTTTCTTGACATGATTGCGGTCGTTTCGGACTCTCTCGACGAAGTGGACGGGGCGGAAACGCTTCCCAAACGCTTTGCGGATATAGACGAGGCCATCGCGACCGATCTGCGCACGCGCGATGTGGCGCGCGGGGTCGTCAAACGTCTGACCGCGAAGCGCGCATAGGGGCAGGAATGGCGGAAATCTTTCAGTTCGGCGCCATTGGTGTGATCGCCTTCGTCTTCGTGATCGGGCTGGTGATCGTCATCCATGAGCTGGGCCACCTCTATGCCGGCCGCATGTGCGGCGTGCATGCCGAGGTCTTCTCCTTCGGCTTCGGGCCGACCCTGTTTGCCGTGCGCGACCGAAAGGGCACGATCTGGCGCGTCGCCGCCCTGCCGCTCGGCGGCTATGTGAAATTCCTCGGCGATGCGAATGCGGCGAGCGCGCCCGACCAGGAAGCGCTGGCGAAGCTGCGCGCCGAGATCGGGCCGGACGCGGATCGCTGCTTCCATTTCAAACCGGTCTGGCAACGCGCCTTCATCACCGCAGCCGGACCGATCGCGAATTTCATCCTGGCGATCGTGATCTTCACACTGCTCGCGATGACGATTGGAGCCAGCGGACACCCGCCAGTCGTTGCCGGCGTGCAGGAAGGGTCGCCAGCCGAGGCGGCTGGATTTGAGCCCGGTGACCGCGTGGTCAGCATCGACGGCCGGGAGATCCGCTTCTTCAACGAGATCACCGCTGAACTCTTCTACCGGCCTGGTGAGGAAGTGACGTTCTTGGTGGATCGCGGCGGTCGGGCGGTCGAAATCGATGTGGCGTCTCGCTTGCGCACGGTCACGGACCGCTATGGCGGCGAACGCCGTATCGCTCAGGTCGGCCTGGAGCGCACCAATGAACTGATCTATGTGCGTTATGGACCGATCGAGGCTCTTGGCGCTGGCCTCTCCCAGGTCTGGGAGGTCGTGGCTTCGACCGGCAATTACATCGGCCGGATTCTCACATTCCGGGCATCGCCAGAGCTGCTGAACGGTCCACTCGGCATTTTCACGGCGGCCGGGCAGGTGGCCAATTCCAGCATCGAGGCCGGCGAAACAGCCACCGACAGCCTTCGCTATGTGACCTTGAACCTCATCGGTCTCGCCGGAATCCTGTCCATCGGACTGGGATTGGTGAACCTTCTGCCGATCCCGATACTCGACGGCGGCCATCTGGTCTATTACGCATACGAAGCCGTCGCGCGGCGTCCGATGAGTGCAAAGATGCAGGAAATCGGCTTCCGTGTGGGGCTTGCACTCGTCCTCGGGATGATGCTTGTAGCGACCTGGAATGATCTGAACTACGCGCGAACGGTTTTCTTCTGATCGCGCCAATCCGACGGCGGACCCCGAATGGTACCGAGTTTCCTTCGTAATGCATGCATGGCCGTTTTGCTGGCCGCTCCGCTGGCGGCTCCGGCCCCCGCGCTGGCCTTGGCCCAGGATCAGGCCGAGCCCGCGGCCCAGCCTGCACCCCAGGTGCAGCAGCAGGTGCCGGTGCGGCAGATCCTCGTCGAGGGCAATCAGCGCGTCGAAGCCGACACGGTCATTTCCTATCTGCTGATCCAGCCGGGTCAGGTCGCCGATGCGCGATCGATCAATCTGTCGATCCAGACCCTGTTTGCCACCGGCCTGTTCTCGGACGTGCGAATCGAGGATCGCGGCGGCATCGTCGTCGTCTATGTCGCTGAAAACCCGATCATCAACCGCGTCATCCTCGAAGGAAACAACGCGCTCGATGACGAACGCATCAGCGAGGAAATCCAGGCCCAGCCGCGCGCCATTTTCACGCGCGCCCGCGTGCAGGCGGACGTTCAGCGCATCATCGAGGTCTATCGCCGGTCCGGCCGCTTCGCGGCGCAGGTCACCCCGCGCATCGCCGAACAGCCGCAGAACCGCGTCGACCTGATCTTCGAAATCTCCGAAGGCCCGGTCACGGGCATCCGCCGTATCAACTTCATCGGCAACGAGCGTTTCCCGGATCGCCGTCTGCGCGGCGAACTGGTCACCGAGGAATCGCGTTGGTGGCGTTTCTTCTCATCAAACGACAACTACGACCCGGATCGTCTCGAATACGACCGCGAATTGCTGCGCCAGTTCTATCAGAACGAAGGCTATGCCGACTTCCGCGTCGTTTCCGCCGTCGCCGAGCTGACCCCGGACCAGGAAGACTTCTACGTCACCTTCACCGTGGATGAGGGCGACGTCTACACCTTCGGCGACATTGCGGTGAACAGCCAGTTGCCGGACATTTCCGAGGAATTCCTGCAAGGCGTCCTGCCGCTGCAATCGGGCGAGCTTTACCGCGCCGATGCGATCGAGGAAGCCGTCGATGCGCTGACCTTCGCGACCGGATCGTCCGGTTACGCCTTCGTCACCATCCGTCCGCGCCTCGATCGCGACCGCGACAACCGCACCGTCAACGTCGAATTCGTCATCGACGAAGGTCCGCGCGTCTATATCGACCGCATCGACGTGGTCGGGAATACGCGGACGCTCGACTATGTGATCCGCCGCGAGATGGAGCTGGTCGAGGGCGACGCCTTCAACCGCGTCCTGATCGACCGCTCGCGCGCCCGTATCCGCCGCCTTGGCTTCTTCGAGGAAGTCGAGATTGTCGAAGCGCAGGGCGACTCGCCGGATCGTGCGAACCTGTCGGTTCAGGTGACCGAGCAGCCGACGGGCGAACTCGCCTTCGGCGCCGGTTTCTCGTCGACCGACTCCTTCCTGATCGACCTGTCGATTTCCGAACGCAATCTGCGCGGCCGGGGCCAGTTCCTGCGCTTCCGCATTTCCGCGTCCTCGCGCCGTCAGCAGGTCGATGTCCGCTTTACCGAGCCGCGCTTCATGGGCCGGAACATGGCCGCCGGTTTCGACCTTTTCCAGGTCCGGTCGGACTTTGCCCGCGAGGCGAACTTCCAGACCGAATCGACCGGTTTCAGCTTGCGCGCCGGCTTCCCCGTCACCCGTTCGACCGAGCTGGGCCTGACCTACACGCTGCGGAATGACGACGTTCAGGTCTTCGCCGGTGCCAACACCGCGCTGCGGTCGCAGGCCGGTGAGCGCATCACCTCGGTCGGCAGCTACACGCTGCGTTGGGACCGCACGAATGACCCGATCCAGCCGACGCGCGGATTCAGAGCGGAAGTCACACAATCTTTCGCCGGTTTTGGCGGCGATGTTCGCTATGTCCGCACGGAGGCTGTGGGTTCGGTCTATCGCGGCATCTGGGAGGATGTGGTTGCGTCATTCACCTTCTCGTCTGGCTTCGTTCTCGGATGGGGCGGCGACGACGTCCGCATCAACGACCGCTTCTTCAAGGGCGGCAACTCCTTCCGCGGTTTCGAAACCGCCGGCGTCGGCCCGCGTGTCGTGGTGCGTGACGCCACGACCGGCGCGTTGCGTTCAGGTGATGCGCTCGGCGGCCGCCTCTATGCGATCGGCACTCTGGAGGTTACCTTCCCGCTGGGCCTGCCCGAGGAGTACGGGGTCAGCGCCAGCGCCTTCACCGATTTCGGTACGATCGGTCTGCTCGACGAAGAAAGCAGCATCGCCGAAATTCCGGGCGCGGCATTCACAGTTGACGATCTGGCACCGCGCGTTTCCGCCGGCGTCAGCGTCTTCTGGGACTCGCCCTTCGGTCCGATCCGCTTCGACATTGCGGAGGCCCTCGTGAACGAGGACTACGACCGCACCGAATTCTTCCGCTTCAGCACACGTACAGGATTCTGATCACATGAAAGTTCAACACCTCCCCGCATTGATCGTCGCGTTTACCGCGGCCGTCATCGCGATGGCTGCGCCGGCAAACGCGCAGACCAATGTTCTCATCATGAATGAGGAACGCATCGTTGCCGAAAGCCAGGTGGGTCAGCACATCGCGACCCGCATGCAGGCGATCCGCGCCGAAATGGACGGCGAGCTTCAGGCTCTGCTGACGCCGATCCAGGAAGAAAGCGACCGTCTGAACGCCGAAACCGCGTCCCTGACGCCGGAAGCGATCCAGGCCCGTCCGGACCTGATGCAGCGCATCCAGGCCCTGAACGCCCAGGCACAACAGGCCGAAGCCCTGCGCCAGCGTCTCGCCCAGGAACTGCAGGCGACCCAGCGTCAGGCCATGCGCCCGGTTCTGGAAGCGCTTCAGGCCGTCCTGCAGGAAGTCGTCGCCGAGCGCGGCGCGCAGATCCTGATCGACCGCAGCGCCGTTGTGTACGCCGATCCGGCGATCGACGTGTCCGACTCGGTGATCGAGCGTCTGAACCAGCGCCTGCCGACGACCGCGGTGAACCGCGTGCGTCTGCCGCAGGGCGAACAACAGCCGGCTGAGTAATCAGTCGGGTGACGGACGGGGTGCTCGATCCGCGCTTCTTCGAGAAGCTGGGTCCGGTTTCTCTCCAGTCACTGGCAGAGTTGGCAGGGGCGCGTCCGGCATCGGGCGCGCCTCTTTCCATGCCGGTGGAGGGTGTGGCACCGCTGTCGGCCCCCCGTTCCGGGGCGCTGACCTATATCGAACGCCTGCCGCCGGGGCCTGTGCCGCCGCTGCCTGAAGGCGCGGTCTTCATCATTCCGCCCGACGCCGAGGATCGCGCGAACGAAGCCGGTGTCGCCGCGATCGTCTCGCAATATCCGCGCGCGGCCTTTGGCTTGGCGGCGCGCGGCCTGTTCCGCTTGCGCTCTTTTACCCGGTCCACGGAAGCCATCGCGTCCGACGCCGAGATCGGTGAGGGCGCGCAATTCGGCCCGGGCGTTTGTGTTGGCGCGAAGGCGCGGATCGGCCGCAATGCGCGGATCGGCCCCGGCACGGTGATCGGTCCGGGCGTGACGATCGGCGACAATGCTGTGATCGGCGCGAACTGTGTCATCGTTTGCGCCGATATCGGCGACGATCTCGACATGCATTCCTGCAGCGTGATCGGCGAGAGCGGTTTCGGTGTTGCGCAGACCGACGGCGCGCCCGTCGAGATGCCGCATTTCGGTTCCGTGAAGATCGGCAATGGCCTGCGTTTGGGCGCGGTCTGCGGCATTGACCGCGGCATGTTCGGCCCCACAGTGATCGGCGACCACTGCAAGCTCGATAACCAGATCCACATCGCGCACAATGTGAAGATGGGCAACGGCGTGATCATGGCGGCCTATGCCGCCGTCGCCGGCAGCACCACGGTCGGCAACAATGTCGTCTTCGGGGGCCGGGTCGCGGTGCTCGATCACGCCACGATCGGCGATGGCGCGGTTCTGGCGGCCGGGTCCGATGTGCTGGCCAATGTGCCGGCGGGGGAGACATGGGGCGGCGCGCCCGCTATCCCGCACAAGCAGCATTTGAAACAGATCGCCTGGCTTCGCATGAAGTCCGGCGCAAAACGGCGCACTCCGCGCCGCAGGGATAAATCGTGACCGAAAACGCACCCGGGCAGGAGATCGGCCCGCAGGAAATCCTCGCCCGTCTCCCGCATCGCTATCCCTTCCTGCTGATCGACCGGGCCGAGAACTACGTCGCCGGCCAGTCGGTCGTCGGCATCAAGAATGTCACGGCGAACGAACCCTTCTTCCCGGGGCATTTCCCGGGCAATCCGGTCATGCCGGGGGTGCTGATCGTCGAGGCAGTAGCCCAGACCGGCGCGCTCCTGATGTCGGCGACGCTCGATGCCGACCCGACGAAGACCGCGATCTATTTCATGGGCATTGACGGTGTGCGCTTCCGCCGACCCGTCCTGCCGGGCGATACGCTGCGCATGCCGGTCGAGGTGACCTTCAACCGGCGCGGTATTTTCAAGTTTCATGGTAAGGCATTCGTCGGCGATGACCTCGTCGCCGAGTTCGATTTCGCGGCCAAGGGAGGCCCCACCGTATGAGCGCCCGCATCCATCCCACGGCCATCGTCGAGGACGGGGCTCAACTCGGTGACGATTGCGAGATCGGGGCCTGGTGCCATATCGGCAAGGACGCGGTGATCGCCGACCGCACGCGGTTGATGAACAATGTCACCGTCCTTGGCCATACCGAGATCGGAAGCGATTGCCTCGTCTACCCCTATGCCGTGCTCGGCGGTCCGCCGCAGGACTTCAAGTACAAGGGCGAGAAGACCCATCTGCGCATCGGCAATCGCAACATCCTGCGCGAGCAGGTGACGATGCATGCCGGCACCGGCGTCGGCCGCGGCGAGACCCGGGTCGGCGATGACGGCTTCTTCATGGTCGGAGCGCACATCGCGCATGACTGTATCGTCGGCAACAAGGTGACGATGGCGAACCACGCCACGCTTGGCGGGCATTCGACCGTGGGCGAGTTTGCGGTGATCGGCGGCCTTGCTGGCGTGCACCAGCACTCCCGCGTCGGACGTCACGCCTTCATCGGCGGCATCACCGCGGTCGTGTCCGACATCATTCCCTACGCCATCGCGCATGGTGCGCACGCTCATCTCGACGGGCTCAACGTGATCGGTCTCAAGCGTCGCGGTTTCGACCGTCCGACCATCAAGGCGATGCGCGCGGCCTATAACGAGCTTTTCCATGGCGAGGGCGTCTTCGCCACGCGCCTGCAGCGAGTCGAGGACGAGTATTCCGACTTCCCGCCCGTGCGCGAGATCCTCGACTTTATCCATGCCGGAACCAGCCGTCCGCTCTGCCACCCCCATGCCTGAGACCGCACATCGCTGGACGCGCCTCGGCGTGATCGCCGGCGGCGGCCAACTGCCGCTCAGTGTCGCACAAGCCGAACGCGATGGCGGGCACGACCCCTTCGTGCTGCAGGTCGACGGCTTTGCCGATGCCAACTTCGACGGCTTCGAAACAGCCAGCTTCCCGGTCACTTCGATCGGCCGGGCACAGAAGCGGCTGAAACAGGCTGGATGCGATGCGGTCTGCTTCGCCGGCATCGTGAAGCGCCCGGACCTGTCGGCCCTGACCGGCCTCGATGCCACTTCGGCCATGTTGCTGCCGGGATTTCTGAAGGCCGCCAAACAGGGCGATGACGCCTTGTTGCGCGTTCTGCTTGGCTCGTTCGAGGACAAGGGTTTCCGGGTCGTCGGGGCCGACGAGGTGATGCAGGCGGCCACGCCCGATGCGGGCACGCTTGGCGGCATCGAACCAGGCGATGAAGATCTGGCCGATGCGCGCAAGGCGATTTCTATCGCCCACGCCATCGGCGCGCTGGATGTGGGGCAGGGCGCAGTCGTCTGCCGTGGTCTCGTGCTGGCGGTCGAGGCCCAGGAAGGCACCGATGCCATGCTGTTGCGGGTCGCGTCTCTTCCCGAGGAAATTCGCGGCAATACCGCCGCGCGCAAGGGCGTTCTGGCGAAGGCTCCGAAGCCGGTGCAGGAACGCCGGGTCGATCTCCCGGTGGTCGGCGTGAAGACCGTCGAAGGCGCTGCTGCTGCCGGTCTGGCCGGGATTGCCGTGGAAGCGGGCGGTGCCTTGCTGGTGGACCGGGAAGCCACGCTGAAGGCCGCCGATGCCGCCGGCCTGTTCGTGATCGCGCTCGACCCGGACACCAAATGACCCGGCCCGCCCGGATACTGCTGGTCGCGGCGGAATCCTCCGGTGACCGTCTCGGGGCCGACCTGATCCGGGCCCTGAAGGCGGCCTGCGGCGACCGCGAACTCGAATTCTTCGGCACGGGCGGCAGGGCCATGGCGGCGGAAGGCTTCGCTTCCACCTTTGATATCGCCGACCTGTCCGTGCTCGGCCTGTTCGAGGCGGTGTCGGCCTATCCGCATGTGGTCAAGCGCGCCGACGATGTCGCCGATCTGGCCGAACAGGTTCGCCCCGATGTGGCTGTCCTGATCGATTCCTGGGGTTTTACCCTGCGCGTCGCACAGCGTCTGAGGAAGCGCCTGCCGGACCTTCCGATCGTGAAATATGTCGGCCCGCAGGTCTGGGCGACACGGCCCGGCCGCGCGAAGACTTTGGCTGCGACGGTCGACCGGCTTTTGACCATTCACAGCTTCGACGCGCCGATGTTCGAGGCACACGGCCTGAAGACCACCTTTGTCGGCAATCCGGCACTCGAACGGGAGTGGAATGGCGACGGTGATGGTTTCCGCGAGCGGCACGGGATTGCGCCCGGTGCGACCGTGCTCAGCGTCCTGTTCGGCAGCCGCCAGGCAGAGTTGAGGGGTGTTTACGAACCCTTCGTTCAGGCCGTCGAAATCCTGCGCCGCGACAATCCCGATCTCGCCGTGATCACCCCGCTCGCCGGGCCGATCGACGCTGCAGCCCGTGCGCGCCTGTCAGCGGATCCGCGTATGGACGGTGTTGTCGTGGTCAGCGAGGACGAAAAGTCCGATGCCTTCGCCGCGACCGATCTGGCACTGGCCTGTTCGGGAACCGTCACCACGGAACTCGCAACGCTTGGCGTCCCGGCGGTCATCGGCTACCGGCTCGGCTGGATGACCTGGTTCCTGCTGCGGGCATTTCTTTTGCGCGCGAAGTATATCTCGCTGGTCAATCTGGCAGCGGATGAGGAATTGTTCGCCGAACGCGTCCAGACCCAGACCACCGGGCCGAAGCTGGCGCGTGAATGCCAGTCCTGGCTGGACGATCCGGCGCGCCGCGCCGAGGTCTCCCGGAAGCTGATCGCCACCACGGAAGTCATGCGCGGAAACGGAAAGGCCGCGCATCGCGCGGCCTCCGTCGTCTGCGAATACCTGCCGGACTGACGCCGGCGGGATCCGATCCTAGCGCTCGTTTCGCGGAATGTAGTCGCGCTCCGGCGAGCCGGTGAAGAGCTGGCGCGGGCGACCGATCTTCTGCGACGGATCTTCCAGCATTTCGGTCCACTGCGCGATCCAGCCGACCGTGCGGGCGAGCGCGAACAGCACCGTGAACATCGAGGTCGGGAAGCCCATCGCGCGCAGCGTGATGCCCGAATAGAAGTCGATGTTCGGATAGAGCTTTTTCTCGACGAAATACGGATCCTCGAGCGCGATCTTCTCCAGCTCGAGCGCGACCGCCAGCAGCGGATCGTCCTTCACGCCGAGCTCGTTGAGCACTTCGTGACAGGTCGTGCGCATCACCTTCGCGCGCGGATCGTAATTCTTGTAGACGCGGTGGCCGAAGCCCATCAGGCGGAAGGGATCATTCTTGTCCTTCGCGCGGGCGATGAATTCCGGGATCCGCGACACGTCGCCGATTTCTTCCAGCATGTTGAGCGCGGCTTCATTCGCGCCGCCATGCGCCGGACCCCACAGCGAGGCGATGCCCGCCGCGATGCAGGCGAACGGATTGGCACCCGACGAACCGGCAAGACGAACGGTCGAGGTCGAGGCGTTCTGTTCGTGATCGGCGTGCAGGATGAAAATCCGGTCCATCGCACGCGACAGGATCGGATTGACCACATAATCCTCGGCCGGCACCGCGAAGCACATGCGCAGGAAGTTCGATGCGAAATCGAGCTCGTTGCGCGGGCTGACGAAGGGCTGGCCCACGGAATACTTGTAGGCGCGCGCCGCGATCGTCGGCATTTTCGCGATCATGCGGTGGCTGGCGATCACGCGGGCCCGCGGATCATTGATGTCCGTGGAGTCGTGATAGAAGGCCGACAGTGCGCCGACCGTGCCGACCATCACCGCCATCGGGTGCGCGTCGCGGCGGAAGCCGCGGAAGAACTGGTCGAACTGATCGTGCAGCATCGTGTGATACCGGATCGTCTGGTCGAACTCCTTCAGCTCGGCCGGGTTCGGCAGCTCGCCGTGCAGCAGCAGGTAGGCGACCTCTATAAAGCTGGAATTGTCCGCCAGATCGTCGATCGGATAGCCGCGATACAGAAGGACGCCCTCGTCGCCGTCGATATAGGTGATCTGAGACTCGCAGCTGGCGGTCGAGGTGAAGCCAGGGTCATAGGTGAAGACGCCCGCATCCTTGTACAGGCTGCGGATATCGACCACGTCGGGGCCGACCGAACCCTTGTAGACCGGAAGGTCGTAGGTCTTGCCGTCAATCGACAGCGTCGCTTTTCCGGCGGCTTTGGCTTTGCTTTCCATCGTCATTCCCCAATCGTGTCCGATGTCATGCCGTATCGGACGGCAGACATTGTTCCTTGATGCGCGACAGCGTTTCCTCCTTGCCGAGGAATTCCATCACGGCGGAAAGGTCCGGCGCGGGAGCACCGCCGGTGAGGGCGGCACGCAGCGGCTGACCAATTTTGCCGAAACCGACCTGTTCGGCTTCAGCGAAGTCTTTCAATGCCGCGGCGAGCGCGGCATCATTCCAGTCAGGCAGGGCGCCAAGCTGTGTCGCGAGGCGGCCAAGGCGGATCCGCGCATCGTCGTCGAGCGCTTTCGCCGTCTTGCCTTCGATTCGAAACGGCCTTTCAGCGTAGAGGAAATAGGCCTGATCGGCGAGATCGGCGAGGCTGGAAGCCCGCGTTTTCAACGCCGGCATCGCAGCGGTAAGACGCGCGCGCAATTCGGCCTCGCCGAGCGCCGGCGGGGCTGTGTCTGAAAGCAGCCGGGTTGTCAGCAGATCGACGAGGCGCGCCTCGTCGGCGTCGCGCATGGCCAGGCCGTTGATGTGCGCCAGCTTGTCGAAGTCGAGCCGCGCCGGAGCCTTGCCGAGACCGCCAAATCCGAAAGCGGCCTTGGCCTCGGCATCGGTGAAATACTCCTGATCGCCATGCGCCCAGCCGAGGCGCAGGAGGTAGGCCCGAAGACCTTCGGGCAGATAGCCCATCTCCCGGTAGGCCTCGACACCGAGTGCGCCATGGCGTTTCGACAGCTTCTTGCCGTCCGGTCCATGGATCAGCGGGATGTGCGCGAAGACCGGAATGTCCCAGCCGAGCGCTGCATAGATCTGGCTCTGGCGCGCGGCATTGGTCAGATGATCGTCGCCGCGAATGATGTGCGTCACGCCCATGTCGTGATCGTCGACCACGACGGCGAGATTGTAGGTCGGCACGCCGTCGCTGCGCAAAAGGATCAGGTCGTCGAATTCCTTCGCGGCCCACCTCACATCGCCCTGGACTTCGTCCCGTACGATCACGTCGTCATCGCCTGCCTTGAACCGGATCGTGTAGGCGGCATTTGCCGGTGCCATCGCCGGATCCCGGTCGCGCCAGGGTGAGCGCAGCGCACGGCCTTCGGCGAAGGCCTGCTCACGGAGCGTCTCGACCTCTTCCGGCGTACAGTAGCAGCGGAAGGCGCGGCCGCGCTTCACAAGCTCGTCGACAGCCTCACGATGGCGTTCGGCGCGGGAAAATTGCGAGACCGGCTCACCGTCCCAGTCGAGACCAAGCCAGCTGAGCCCGTCGAGAATGGCGTCGATCGCGTCCTGCGTGGAGCGCGCGCGGTCGGTGTCCTCAATACGCAGCAGGAATTTGCCGCCGCGCCCGCGCGCGAACAGCCAGTTGAACAGCGCCGTCCGTGCGCCACCGATATGCAGATAGCCGGTGGGCGAGGGGGCGAAGCGTGTGATGACCTGATCGTTCAACTATTGCACCTGCGAAAAGACATGCTGCGCTGCGGTGTCCGGCAGCGTGATAGCATGCGTGCCGGGACAGGGATAGGGTATCGGACGTGACCGATACACCGCTTCGATATTCCGTTGCCACACACGGTTTGCGGCACCGCGTGATGCGGCGGATCGCACCGCTGGCCGAGCGTGTCGGCTGGGGCGGATTACCGCTTGCCGTCGCCCTGCCGGCGGCATTCGGAGTCGGCGCGGTGATCTACTACACATTGCCGGTCGAACCCCCGTCCTGGATCTGGATGCCCGCGGTCCTTCTTGCGGCCATTCTCGCTGCGGCTTCGCTCTGGCTCGGGCGGCGGCACATTGTCGGGCCGGTCGCGCTTCTGGTCGTGGCCATGGTGCTCGCCGGGTTTGCCCGCTCGGATATTCGCACCCAGGCTGTTGCGCACACGGTAATCACCGACAGCGATCGCGCACGGACGGTGACGGGGTGGATCGAGGATGTGCAGCGCTCCACCTCCCGGGAACGTCTGATCATTCGTGTTTCGGCCATCGACGGGATGGACGTTCCGCCGCCGCGCATCCGGGTCAGCGCGTCGCGCGGCGAATTCGTGCCTGGCGACGGCATCAGATTGCGCGCCGTGCTCGGCCCGCCGCCGCGCCCGGCGGTTCCTGGCAGTTATGATTCCGGCTTCGCGGCCTGGTTCTCCGGCATCGGCGGTACCGGCTTCGCCGTCAGCCGGCCGGAAGCCGTGGAGATGTCCGGCGACCGGCTCTCTCGCGGCTTCGCGGCCTGGCGCTGGTCGATCGCCGAGCGCATACGCGCGCAAATGCCGGAGCGGACGGGCGGTGTCGCCGCTGCGCTCCTGACCGGTGATCGGTCCGGTATCGACCCGGACGTGGCAGAAAGCCTGCGCGCATCGGGGCTGGGCCACATCCTCGCAATCTCCGGCCTGCACATGGCGTTAATGGCGGGCGGTGTCTTCTTTGCCGCGACCTGGGTCATCGCCCGTATCGAGCCGCTCGCCCGGGCGATCGATCCGCGCATGCCGGCGGCCATTGCAGCGCTCCTTGCCGCGGCGGGCTATCTCCTCCTGTCCGGCGCCGCCATCCCGACGCAGCGCGCCTTCGTGATGACCGGCGCGGTCCTGCTCGGCGTTCTTGCGGGACGGCGTGCCGCCTCCATGCACATGGTCGGGCTCGCCGCGCTTGCCGTTCTTGTCTTTCAGCCGGAAAGCATCGTGACCCCGGGCTTCCAGATGTCGTTCGCGGCGGCCATCGCGCTTGTTGCGGCGTTCAATCTGGCCCGGCGGCGCGCGGAGGGACCACGTGGGATTGTCTCTCGATTTGCCGGCTTCTGGGGCGCGCTTGCCGGATCCTCATTCGTGGCGGGATCGGCGACAGGCGGCTTTGCGGCCTTTCACTTTCACCGGCTCGCGGCCTATGGCTTCGGCGCGAACCTCGCCGCCATGCCGGTCTTCTCGCTCATCGTCATGCCGGCTGGCGCCTTCGCCTTGCTGTTGATGCCCATCGGTCTCGATGGCCTCGCGCTCTGGGTCATGGACAAGGGGCTCGCCTGGGTGATCGCCGTCGCCAGCTTCACCGAAAGCTTGCCCGGCGCTCTGACGCCGGCTGCGGCGGCTCCCGGGATCGCGCTCGCCATCTACGCCGCAGGGTTCGTCCTGCTGGCCGCCGGGCGCGGACTGGTCCGGCTTGCAGGCGCGGCCGGCATGGCGCTGGCGCTTGCCGTCTGGGCGATGAGCGACCAGCCCGATGCGCTGATCACCGAAGGCGGTGTGATGATTGCGCGCTTTGGCGATGGCGGGGACTGGAGCGCCAGTAATACGCGCCGCTCGCGCTTCGCCGCGCGTGTCTTCCTCGAACGGTCGGGAGAGGAGCGGGGAGAAAGCCCAGCGTCCGGCGTGATCTGTGACGAGACGGGGTGTGCGGGCCACGTGTCGGGTCAGGTCATTGCCTTCCCGGATACGCCGGAAGTCCTGCGCGACGATTGCCGTACCGCAGACCTCGTCGTCACCCGCTTTCCGGTGCGGGGCGCGGAGCGCGCAAACTGCGCGGCCATCCTGATCGACGGCCGCCAGTTGGGCGAGCACGGCGCATTGGCCTTGTGGTTTGGTCGAGAGGGCCAGCTGACCACGCAGAGCGTCGATGCGGTCCGGGGGCAGCGCCCGTGGACCGCACGCGGCGATCAGTTGTAGCGGCGGATCAGACCGACCAGCTTGCCTTGAACCTCGACCCGGTCGGGGCCGAATATCCGGGTTTCATAGGCCGGGTTCGCGGCTTCGAGCGCGATCGACCCGCCCTTCTTGCGCAGCCGCTTCAGCGTGGCTTCCTCGCGATCGACCAAGGCGACGACGATATCGCCGGTCTGCGCGGTGTTGGCCCGTTCGATGATCACGATATCGCCATCGAGAATCCCGGCATCGATCATCGAGTCGCCGCTGACCTCGAGGGCGAAATGGTCGCCCGAACCGCCCGCCAGAGTTGGCGGCAGAAGGATGCGGTCAGTCTCGTGCTGGATGGCCTCAATCGGCACACCGGCGGCGATCCGGCCAAGGACCGGAATGTCGACACCCTGCGTGTCATCGGCGCGGCTATTGAAATCGGCGCGCACGACATTGGGGCCGAGATCGCGCGCGGGCGGTGTTGCGCCCGCCGAATCCGGCAGCTTCAGCACTTCGAGCGCCCGCGCCCGGTGGGCGAGCCGGCGGATGAAGCCGCGTTCCTCCAGCGCCGTGATCAGGCGGTGCACGCCGGACTTCGACGCCAGGTTCAGCGCGTCCTTCATCTCGTCGAATGAGGGCGACACGCCCGACTCGGACAGGCGGCGGTGAATGAAAAGCAGCAGCTCGTGCTGTTTCTTCGTGAGCATGATCGGCCTCCCGGAGCGGACGGAACAAATCAGAAACTTGTGAAATGTTCTATGAGTGTTCCGGGTAAACGTCAAGTAAACGCGGAAACGTCCAGAAGCCGTTCGGTCGCCCGGCGTACATCGCCTTGCCGCATCAGACTTTCGCCAACGAGATAGCCCTTCGCGCCGGCCCGTATGAGCCGGGCAATATCGGCCGCTTCCGCAATTCCGCTTTCGGCAATCGCGAATCGATCCGGAGGGATCATCGGGGCGAGCGTCTCGAAGGTCTCAAGGGACGTTTCGAACGTCTTGAGGTTCCGGTTGTTCACGCCGATCAGCGGCGAGGGCAGGGCGAGGGCGCGCTCCAGCTCTTCGGCGTCATGCGTCTCGATCAGCGAATCCATGCCCCAATGGGTCGCGGCGGCGATCAGGTCTGCGGCTAGCGCGTCATCGACGCTCGCCATGATGACGAGAATGGCGTCCGCGCCCATCGCGCGCGCCTCGACGACCTGCCAGGGATCGAGCATGAAGTCCTTGCGCAGGACGGGCAGGGCCGTTGCGGCGCGGGCCGTCTTGAGGAAATCCTCATGGCCCTGAAAGCTCGGCGCATCGGTCAGGACCGACAGGCAAGCCGCCCCGCCGTCCTCATAGGCTTTCGCCAGAGCCGGTGGGTCGAAATCGGCCCGGATCAGGCCTTTCGACGGGCTCGCCTTCTTCACTTCCGCGATCAGCGCGGTGCCGGTCGCCTTGAACTTGCGGGCCAGCGCATCGGCAAAACCGCGCACCGGTGAGGCGTTGCGCGCTCCCGCTTCGAGATCGGCAAAGGGCAGTGCGGCCTTCCGGCTGGCAATCTCGCCGCGCTTGTAGGCTTCGATCCGGGCGAGCGCACTCACGCTTCGCCCCGCGAGATTTTCGCCATCGTGTCGAGCGCAGCCCGTGCCGCGCCGCTGTCGATCGAGCGGGCCGCCTGTGCCGCCCCGTCCTTGAGGTCCCCGGCGAGACTGGAAATCACGAGCGCCGCGGCGGCGTTCAGGATGACGATGTCGCGATAGGCGCCTGTCTCTCCGGCGAGGACGGCGCGCAGCGCGACGGCGTTCTCGTCCGGCGTGCCGCCGATGATGGCTTCGATGTCGTGTTCCGGCAGTCCGGCATCGGCCGGCGAGACGGTGAAGCGGCGGACCTCGCCATCGGTCAACTCGGCGACGTCGGACGGACCGGAGATCGACAATTCGTCGAGACCATCGCGGCCCCGCACCACCCAGGCCCGCTCCGCGCCGAGATCGCGCAGCGCGAACGCGACCGGTTCTATCCACCGTTCCGCAAACACGCCGAGCAGCTGGCGTTTGGCCCCTGCCGGATTGGCGAGCGGGCCAAGCAGGTTGAACACCGTCCGTGCGCGCAGCGCTTTGCGCGCACCGGCGACGTGGCGGACGGCGGAATGGTGGGCCGGCGCGAAGAGGAAACCGACGCGGGCCTCGGTCAGTGCGCGTTCGACCCGGTCCGGCGTCGCATCGAGCGCAACGCCAAGCGCGGCCAGCACTTCGGCGGAACCCGATTTCGAGGACGCGGCGCGATTGCCGTGCTTGGCGACCGTCGCGCCCGCGCCCGCGGCGACCAGCGCCGCAGCGGTCGAGATATTGTACGTGCCTTTGGCGTCGCCGCCGGTGCCGCACGTGTCGATCGCGCCCGCCGGTGCGGTCAGCCCGGACATGCGCGCCCGCAGCGCGCGGGCCCCGGCAGCGAGATCCTCGGGCTTTTCACCCAGGGCCGCGAGGCCAACGAGAAAACCGCCGATCTCGGCATCGCCCGCTTCGCCCTCCATCAACACGCCGAACGCGCCTTCGATGTCCTCGGCGGACGGGCGCTCGCCATGTGTGAAGGCCTGGATGCAGTTCAGAAGCGCGCTCATGCCGCCACCTTCGGACGTACGCCGCAGAGCGACAGGAAGTTCGCCAGAACCTCGTGACCATATTGCGAGGCGATGGATTCGGGATGGAATTGCACGCCGTGGATCGGGCGCTCGCGGTGGCGTAGCCCCATGATCTCGCCATCCTCGGCACGGGCATTCACGACGATTTCGTCAGACAGGCTCGCCTCGTCGACGGCCAGGCTGTGATAGCGGGTCACCTCGAAGGGTGAGGGCAGTCCGGCAAAGACGCCGCTGCCGTCATGTGTGATCGCGCTGGTCTTGCCGTGCATGATCGATTTGGCTTGCACGATCTTGCCGCCGAACGCCTCGCCGATCCCCTGATGTCCGAGGCAGACGCCGAGCAGGGGCAGATCGGCCGGGATCGTTTTGATCAGTTCTGGACAGATCCCGGCATCGGCGGGCCGGCCGGGTCCGGGCGAAATCACGATGCCGGCAGCTCCGCTGGAAATCGCCTCGGCCGCGCTCATCGCATCATTGCGCACGACACGCGTCTCCGCCCCGAGCTCCTGAAAGTAGTGCACGAGGTTGAAGGTGAAGCTGTCGTAGTTGTCGATGATCAGCAGCATTGCATCCGGCCATTCCGTCGAAGGCCGGAAATTAAGGGAAGGGGGTCTCAAGTCCAGCGCACTTGCAGCCGGGACAGGGTTAACGCCGCATTTACCGCGCGCGGGCGGCAATCGCGCAACGATCATTGCTGATTCCCGGACCTTAATGCCCCGCCGCGCCATCAACTCCGCCATGCCGATCCTCGCCGGCTCGATTGCCGCGATGGCGTTTGCAATGGGTGCGATCGCGCATGATGCGGGCTATCGCCGGGGCCTGACTCTGGCTGTCAACGTCGTTGAAGCAGAGCGGGTGGAAGCGGAAACCTTCACCGGCCTGCCGACGCGTGAATCGTTCGAGCGCGAGGCCCCCTCACGCTATACGCAGATCCCGGAGCCGCCACGGGATCGTGGACCGGCTTCGGTCAGCGGCCCCGCGATCATCCTCGTGATCGACGATATCGGCGCGGACGAAGCGCTGTCCATGCGCGCGCTCGACCTTCCCGCAGAAATCAATTTCGCCATCCTGCCGAATACGGAACTGGCACCGGAATTCGCCGTCGCGGCGCGGGGGCGGGGACATGAAACCCTAATCCATCTGCCGATGCAGCCGGCCGGTGAGGGGGATCCGGGGCCGAACGCTCTGGCCGCAGGGCAATCCGCCGACACTGTCCGTGACACGCTGCAATGGGCGATGGCTCAGGTGCCCGGCGCACGCGGCTTCAACAACCATATGGGCAGCGCCCTGACGCTCGACGAAGCGGCGATGACGACGCTTTTCTCCGAAGCCCGGGCGTTCGATCTCTATTTCCTCGATTCGGTAACAGCGCCCCGGTCGATTGCAGCCAGAATCGCCAATAATAACGGTATTGAAGCAGCTTCCCGTGATATCTTCATCGATCACATCAATAATATCGAGGCCATCGAGGCCCAGCTGCGCGTGATCGAGTATCAGGCGGATCAGGACGGTCACGTCATCGCCATCGGTCATCCGCGCGAACTGACGCTCGATGCGCTCGCAGCCTGGATCCCGGAGGCTGAGGCGCGCGGCTATCGCTTCGTCGCGCTCGGTGACTGGCTCGACAGCCGGAACGATCCGGTCCGGCTTGCCGCGTCAGGCGAAGCGCCAGGCTTCCCCGGCGGCTCGGACTAGCGCCCGCGCCTTGTTCTCGGTTTCCTGACGTTCCGACTCCGGATCGGAATCGAGCACCACGCCGGCCCCGGCCTGAATGTGCAGCTGGCCGTCTTTCAGGACACCGGTTCGAAGGGCGATGCACGTGTCCATGTCGCCATTGGCACTGAAATAGCCGACTGCACCGGCATAGACGCCGCGCCGGTGCGGCTCGAGATTGTCGAGGATTTCCATCGCCCGCACCTTGGGCGCCCCCGAAACGGTTCCGGCTGGGAAACCCGCCAGCAGGGCGGAGACTGCATCCTCGCCCTCCGCGAGATCGCCTTCGACATTCGAGACGATGTGCATGACGTGGCTGTAGCGCTCGACGACTTCGCGGTCGGTGATGCGCACGCTGCCCGCTTTTGCGACGCGGCCGACATCGTTGCGGCCAAGGTCGAGCAGCATCAGATGCTCGGCGCGCTCCTTGGGATCGGCCAGCAAATCGGCTTCGAGGGCATCGTCTTCGGCCGGGTTTGCGCCTCGTTTCCGGGTGCCCGCGATCGGGCGGACGGTGACGGTTCCGTCGCGCAGGCGGACGAGGATTTCCGGGCTCGATCCGGCAATGGCAAAGCCGTCGAACTGGAACAGGAAAAGGAAGGGCGAGGGGTTCAGCCGCCGCAGCGAGCGGTAGAAGGCGAGCGGATCATGGTTGAAGGGCAGGGTGAAACGCTGGCTCGCCACGCCTTGGAATACATCGCCGGCGCGGATGTGCTGCTTGATCCGGTCGACCATGGCGTAAAACGCCGCCGGCTCCATCGATGCCTGGGGCTCTCCGGGAGTGTCGGAAGCTGTTGACGCCGCCTGTCCGGGAACACCCGCATCGAGTGCGGCCATCACCCGGTCCAGCCGGTCCTGCGCGTCGAGCCAGGCCGCATCTGCGTCTTCGGCCTCACCGGGGCGAACCGGCGTATAGGCCGTGATCTGCTGGTAAAGCGCATCGAACACCACGACCACACGCGGACGGATCAGCACACCATCCGGCAGGCCGAGCGGGTCGGGCGCATTGCCGGGCAGGCGTTCGACGGCGCGGATCAGGTCGTAACCGAGATAGCCGAACAGGCCGGCGGCGATCGGCGGCGTGCCCTCGGGCAGGCCGATCCGCATGTCCGCGATCGCGCGGCGCAGCGAGGCAAGGGGATCCTCCTCGTCCTGAACGGGTTCGTCGTCGCCGATCTGGACGTAGGGAATCCCGCCGCGCAATTCCCACCGGAAATCGGGATCGAGGCCGATGGCGGAAAACCGGCCGCGCCATGCCCCGCCCTCGACCGATTCCAGAAGGAAGGCGTCAGGCCGCCCCTTCGCGAGCGCCATGAAGGCACCAACCGGCGTCAGAAGGTCGTCAATGCGCCTTGCCCCGGCCAGTATGGTTTCGCCGCGTTCGAACGCCCTGGCGAAATCCTCCCGGGACGGAAACCGCTCGATCACCGCGTCGCGTTCGGATCGGCGATACCGAGGACCTGATCGCGCAGCTGGGTGTTGATCGTCGCCGGGTAACGCTCCGAGAGCGCGGAGACGAAGGCCGCGTCGATGTCCTGGCTGTAGCGCGTATCGGACTGCTCGGTCAGAGCGGCCAGATCGGCCTCCACCACCGTTTCGGGTGCGATGACATCATCCACGGTCAGGA
The DNA here is from genome assembly GCF_021864465.1 of Hyphobacterium sp. SN044. GTDB lineage: Bacteria > Pseudomonadota > Alphaproteobacteria > Caulobacterales > Maricaulaceae > Hyphobacterium. The sequence goes on along the minus strand of NZ_JAKKUV010000002.1, from coordinate 352,717 downwards.
TGATGTGCGAGCGGCGGTCGGCGGAACCGGCATGTTCGAACGTGCCGGGATCGATCTGGAACGCCACGCTGATCGTCTCGCGGCCGAACGGGGCGGCGCTTTCGCCGCGCGTGACCGTCGTCGTTTCGACCCGGGCACCCGGGATGTCCGCAGCGATGGCATCGAGCGATTCCCCGGCGCGGGCCCGGTCGAGCGCGGTTTCAGCAAGCGCGTTGAGGCGTTCGTCGACCGACTGGATGCGCCACAGTGCCTCGGCATCCTCGCGGACTTCATCGAGCGGCATGACTTCGGACGGCAGAACCTCGTCGACACGGATCGCGAAATAATCGCTTTCGCCATAGGGCTGAAGCTCGGTGGCATAGCCGACCAGCTGCTCGAACACCGCTTCGAGAATCTCCGGCTGCACCTCGGTATCGAGGAAGAAGGAGAAATACTGCGCGGCCTGATCGTCCTCGTTCAGCAGCGTGCCGGCCGGCATGCCTTCGGCGTTGCGTGCATTCCGGGTGATCGGCTGGAAGGCCTCGTAGAAGGTTTCCGCCAGCACCGACGCTTCTTCCAGCGTCGCGCCGCCACCGCGGGCTTCCTCGAACAGGCCCATCGCCTCGTACATGGCGTTTTCCGCTTCGGCGCGGGCGAGCAGTTCGCGGATCTCGGACTCGCGCTCCTCGAAGGTCGGGATCGTGGCTTCGCGGCCGTCGGTCACGGCAACGGCGAACCAGCCAAACGCACCTTCCACGGCGCGGGCTTCGCCCGTCTCCATCGTAAACAGGGCGTCGGCAAGGGCGTCGTCCGGGATCTGGTAGGACTGGCGCCCGGTTTCCGCGAACGGCGTGTCGCCGCCAATGGCCTCGGCCACGGCGTCGGGATCTTCGCCCGCCGCGAGCCGCTCGGCCGCGGCTTCGGCGGTTTCCTGATCCTCGACGCGGATCTGCACATAGCTGCGCAGCGCCGGCTCGCCCAGTTCGCCGCCTTCGACCTCGTAGTCGTATTGCGCGCGGATATCCTCTTCGGACACTTCGACATTGCGCGTGAAATCGGCGACACGGAAGCGCACCAGCGTGAAGCCGCGGCGCTCCGGGTTCTGGAAGAAGAAATCGTTCTGCGGTGTTTCGTCGTTCAGCGTGTCGTCGATCACCGCCTGCAATTGTTCGTCGGTCGGGTCGTCGATATCGCCGGCGGCTTCGGGCGGGATGACGAGGCCGCGAATGACGCGCTCCTCATAGCTGTACTGGTAAAGCAGCTGCGCGAAGGCGTCCGGTACGTCGATCCCGGCAAACAGCGCGTCGATCAGCTGTCGCGACAGCAGATCGCGCTGAACATTTGCCTCGAACCGCGTTTCGCTCATTCGCTGTTCGGCGAGGAATTGCCGGTAGGAATCCTGATCGAAACGCCCGGTCACCGGGTCGATGAAGGCGCCGTAGCCCGCGATCTCGTTGGCCACCTGACGGTTGGAAACCTCCAGCCCCATATTCCGCGATACAGCGCGAAGCTGCGCCTGGATGATCAGCTGGTTCAGAACGGCGTCCGACAGCCCGAGCTCGCGCGCCTGATCGGCGGTCATCGTCGGCTGCTCCTGCTGCACCTCGCGCAGGCGGTATTCCCACGACTCCGCAAAATCCATCGCCGACACGCGTTCGTCCTGAACCCGGGCAACGGAACTTCCGCTTTGAACGAACACGTCGCTGACGCCGAAGATCATGAAGCCGAGGATGATCGGGCCGAGGATCAGGGCGATCGCGATCGGGTTGCGGGCGAGGGCGCGAATGGCAGAGAGCATGGAGCAACTTTTACGGTTGGAATTGAAGCGGGCGGACCCTACCCAAGGCGTTTACACGCGGCAAGCGCGCCTGCATTGTCGCAGACCCTTCCAGCGCAGTCGCGCGCAGACCTTTCGTCAGGAACATTCATGCCGAGAATGCCGCTGATCGCCGGAAACTGGAAAATGCACGGGCTGAAGGACGCGCTCGGCTTCTTCGATGAGCTGGCCGCGTCCGGTGCGGTTTCGGAAGGGCGCGAAATCCTCGTCTGCCCGCCTGCGACGCTTCTGGCTGCGACGGTTCAGGCGGCGCACAAACACGGCTTTCGCATTGGCGGGCAGGATTGCCACACCGAATCCGCCGGTGCGCACACCGGCGATATCAGCGCTGAAATGCTGCGCGATGCGGGCGCGGATTACGTGATCGTCGGGCATTCGGAACGCCGCGCCGATCATGGCGAAGCGGACGATCTCGTTCGGGCGAAAGCGGAAGCCGCGGGTAGGGCGGGCCTCACGCCGATCATTTGCGTCGGCGAAACCGTTGCGGACAGGGAGGCAGGCCGGGAAGAAGACGTTGTCGGCCGGCAACTCGCCGGGTCGATCCCGGCCGGATTGGCGCCCACCGGTTACGTCATCGCCTACGAACCCGTCTGGGCGATCGGCACCGGCCGCACCGCGTCAACCGGCGACATCGCCGCAATGCATGCCTTCATCCGGTCGTCCGTCCCGGACGGCGAGCAGGTCCGCATTCTCTATGGCGGCTCGGTCAAACCGGAGAATGCGCAAGAGATACTTGCCCTGCATGATGTCGACGGCGCGCTGGTTGGCGGTGCCAGCCTCCAGGCAGAAAGTTTCGCCGCAATTGCAAAATCTGCCTGATCCGGACAAATCCGAACGGTCCACGTAAGCGCTTGGCAAGGATTAACGGGCAGAGTGACCCGCTGAGACAGTTCGCAAGCGTCCGGGGGCCGGTCCTGCATGGCTGAAGTCGATTACACGAAGGCAAGTGTTTGCCTGTTCGACCCGGTTCACGTGAACCTGCGGACGACGCGCTATGCCTTGCACGAAATCGGCTTCCGCGAGATCGATTCCCATTCCAATCTGAAGGATTTCGAGAAGGCGATCCGGGAGAACAGCCCGGCGCTGATCGTGGCCGAATCCGCGTCGCCCGGCGTCGATATCTTGCCGCTCATCCGCAACATCCGGCAGGGCAAGGCGATGCCGAACCCCTTCGTGACGCTGATCCTGACCAGCTGGATCCGGGATGGCGCCCATGTCCGGCGCGCCATTTCCAGCGGTGCGGATGATGTGATCGTCCGGCCTTTCTCCACGGCGTTTGCCGAGGACCGGATCCGGACCCTGATCAAGAGCCGCAAACCCTTCGTCGTGACCAGCGACTATATCGGCCCGGACCGCCGGGAGGATTCCAAACGCCCCTCCGACGCCCCCGTCGTGCGGGTTCCCAACACGCTGCAGGCCACCGTTGAAGGCGATGAGGAAGCCCTGGCGCGCGCCAAGGGCTGGATCAATGAAGCCCGCAAGACGGTTGAATCAGAACGCGTGCGCCGACTGGCCATGCGGATCGTGGTCGCGATGGAATTGCAGGCCGATCCCGCGACGGCCCGGAACGCCGCCATGGATCTGGCCGATGTGATCCGCACGGCGCGCGAACTGCGCGAGACGCTGGAAGGCGCGGCCCGCCTTGAGGCCATGCAGGTCGCCGAAGCCCTGCTGGAACAGGTCCGGGCCTTCAAGCGCAAGGACGAATGCACGGCGAGCAATTTCAAGCTCGCAAAGGAACTCGCCGTCGGGGCCTATGCGGCCTACGCCAATGGCGAGTCGATCGAGCGGTCCCAGGACGAGATCGGCAAGACCGTCGCGACCCTGCGCAAGCGCCTACTGTCACGCGATGGACTGGGTGGTGGCGTTGCACCCGGTGCTACGCTACATACCGCCGCAGCGGGCTGACGCCTGCCGCCCCGATCGGGGCTCCAAGACAGGCATTCGGCGGATACTCACATGACGACGGTTCTTCTGGTCATTTACCTGCTCATTACGGTGGCGCTGGTCGGCGTCGTACTGATGCAGCGTTCCGAAGGCGGCGCGCTTGGCATTGGCGGCGGTCCCGGTGGCATGATGAGCGGCCGCGGCGCGGCGAATATCCTGACCCGCACGACGATGATTCTCGGCGGTGCCTTCTTCATCATGCCGATCGTCCTCGCCCTGATGCTGGGATCGGAAAACCGGTCTTCCAGCGTGTTCGACCAGCTCGATGACGCGGCGATCGAAATGCCCGTTCCGCAGGAGGAGACGCCGGACGAACCGGCCGTTCCGACCGACGATTAAGAGCCCTTTTGTCAGCAACGGGTGATCCGGCGCTTCCGGCGCCGGAGAATCTGCGTTATTCAGGCTTCCCATGCCGCGATATATCTTCATCACCGGCGGCGTGGTCTCCTCGCTGGGAAAAGGCCTCGCTTCAGCCGCTCTCGGAGCCCTGCTCCAGGCCCGTGGGTACAAGGTCCGCCTGCGCAAGCTCGACCCGTATCTGAATGTCGACCCGGGCACGATGTCGCCCTACCAGCACGGCGAAGTGTATGTGACCGACGACGGGGCGGAGACCGACCTCGACCTCGGCCACTACGAACGCTTCACCGGCGTTGCGGCGAAACAGTCCGACAACATCACGACCGGACGCATCTACCAGACGATCATCGACCGGGAACGCCGCGGCGATTATCTGGGCGCGACCGTGCAGGTGATTCCGCACGTCACCGACCAGATCAAGGAATTCGTCCTGTCGGATGCCGGTGATGTCGATTTCGTCCTGTGCGAGGTCGGTGGCACGGTCGGTGATATCGAGGGCCTGCCCTTCTTCGAATCGCTGCGTCAGCTGGGTCAGGAACTCGGCCGCGACAACGCCCTTTTCCTGCACGTCACCCTGCTGCCCTACATCAAGGCCGCCGGCGAGATGAAGACCAAACCGACCCAGCACTCCGTCAAGGAATTGCTGTCGATCGGCATTCAGCCCGACATCCTGCTGTGCCGCTGCGAGATCCCCATCGCGGAGGGCGACCGGCGCAAGATTGCGCTATTCTGCAATGTGCCGGAATCCGCCGTGATCGAGGGAAGGGACGCGTCCTCGCTCTACGACGTGCCGCTGGAATACCACGCGCGCGGACTCGACACCGAAGTGCTGAAACGCTTCCGCATCGACGATGCGCCGGAGCCGGACCTGTCACGCTGGAACGCCATCTCCAAGGCGGTGAACGAGCCCGATGGCGAGGTCACGATCGGCGTGGTCGGCAAGTACACAAGCCTGCTCGATGCCTATAAATCGCTGATCGAGGCGCTCAATCACGGCGGCATCGCGAACAACGTCAAGGTCCGTCTGAAATGGCTGGAATCGAGCCAGTTCGAGGACGATGGCGAGACCAGCCCTCTGGAAGACGTGCACGGCATCCTGGTACCGGGTGGTTTCGGCGAACGCGGCGCGGAAGGCAAGATCGCCGCGGTGCGTTTCGCGCGGGAACGCAAGGTGCCGTATTTCGGCATCTGCTTCGGCATGCAGATGGCGGTGATCGAGGCGGCGCGAAATCTCGCAGGAATCACCGGTGCGGGATCGAGCGAGTTCTCCAAGCCGTCCGAGCCGATCATCGGTCTGATGACGGAATGGATGCGCGGCAACCGGGTCGAGACCCGCGACGAAAAATCCGACCTCGGCGGCACGATGCGGCTCGGCGCCTATCCGGCCATCCTCGCGGACGGCAGCCGCGTACGCGAAATCTACGGCACCCGGAATATCGAGGAACGCCACCGTCACCGCTATGAAGTGAATATCGCCTATCGCGAGCGGCTTGAAGCGGCGGGTCTGAAATTCTCCGGCCTGTCACCCGATGGCGTGCTGCCGGAAATCGTCGAGCTGGAGGACCATCCCTGGTTCATCGGCGTGCAATTCCACCCGGAATACAAGTCGCGCCCGTTCGAGCCGCATCCGCTCTTCGCCAGCTTCATCGCGGCGGCGGTCGAGCAGAGCCGTCTGGTTTAGCGCTGACCTGAAGGAGAAAAGCGGTCTCCGCCGGTGATCCGTTACGGCCTTTGGCTAGCTCTCTTCGGACGCGATGCCGTCTGGTCCCCGGCGGGACCGCGAAACCGGACCATACACCTTTTCGCTGAAATCGTCACGGCGAGAGCGGAAAGTCCGGTTGCGCGCGGGCAGGGGAGCGGTTATACGGCGCGGCTCTGCGACATGCCTTGCATGCCGCGTCCAGGATTCTGACGAGATTACGGGAGAGACCCATGGCGGTCCCGAAGCGAAAAACGACCCCGTCCAAGCGTGGCATGCGCCGCGCCCACGACAAGCTGGATGCCCCGGCCTACATCGAAGACAAGGACTCCGGCGAGCTGCGCCGTCCGCACCACATCGACCTGAAGACGGGCATGTATCGCGGCAAGCAGGTTCTGACGCCGAAGGACGACTGATCCCGGTCTTTTCCGGCTGACGTATTGAAGCGCCCTGTTCGGCTTCGAGCGGGGCGTTTTCGCATGCCCGATTTCGCCTGTGGTCCGGACCCCGGACTTGCGCCCGCGCGACTCTCGGCTATGACGGGCGCGAAAATTCCAATCCTGTCCGGGAGCGCCCTCCATGACCGCCATTGTCGACATCATTGCCCGTGAAATTCTCGACAGCCGGGGCAACCCGACGGTCGAGGTCGACGTGGTGCTGGAAGACGGCTCGTTCGGCCGCGCCGCGGTTCCGTCCGGCGCCTCCACCGGCGCGCATGAAGCGGTCGAGAAGCGCGACGGCGGTTCGCGCTATGGCGGCAAGGGCGTGCGCGAGGCGGTCGATGCGGTCGAAGGCGAGATCCTCGACGCGCTCGGCGGGCTCGATGCCGAAGACCAGCGCCATCTCGACGACACGCTGATCGCGCTCGACGGCACGGAGAACAAGTCGCGGCTCGGCGCCAATGCGCTGCTCGGTGTGTCGCTGGCGACCGCCAAGGCAGCGGCGCAGTCGCGTGGTTTGCCGCTCTACCGCTATGTCGGCGGCATCAATGCCCGTGTCCTGCCGACCCCGATGATGAACATCATCAATGGTGGGGCCCATGCCGACAATCCGATCGATTTCCAGGAATTCATGGTCATGCCGATCGGCATGGACAGCTTCTCCGAAGCGCTGCGCTGCGGGGCGGAAATCTTTCACGCGCTGAAAGCCGCGCTGAAGAAGGCGGGCCACAACACCAATGTCGGCGACGAGGGCGGTTTCGCTCCGAACCTGAAAAGCCCGGAAGAGGCGCTCGACGTCATCATGAAGTCGATCGAGGCCGCCGGTTACAAGCCGGGCGACGATGTCGCGCTGGCGCTCGACGTCGCCTCGACCGAATTCTTCAAGGGCGGCAAATATGTCTGCGAAGGCGCGGGCCAGACCTATGACGCGGATGCCTTCGCCGCCTATCTTGGCAAGCTGGTTGATACCTATCCGATCCTGTCGATCGAGGACGGCATGGCCGAAGACGACTGGGCCGGCTGGACGACCCTGACCGAAACGGTCGGCGACACCTGCCAGCTGGTCGGCGACGATCTCTTCGTGACCCACCCGAAGCGCCTCGCGCGCGGGATCGAGGAGGCGGCCGCCAACGCCATCCTGATCAAAGTCAACCAGATCGGCACGCTGACCGAGACGCTGGAAGCCGTCGATCTGGCGCTGCGCTCCGGCTATGGCGCGGTGATGAGCCACCGCTCCGGCGAGACCGAGGACGCGACCATCGCCGACCTCGCCGTCGCCACGAATTGCGGACAGATCAAGACCGGTTCGCTGGCCCGGTCCGACCGGACGGCGAAGTACAATCAGCTCCTGCGTATCGAAGCCGAACTCGGCGACCAGGCACGCTATGCCGGCCGCGACGGCCTGGCGGTCTAGGGGCAAGCCGGAACCACACCCCCGGGGGGCTTCGTTGCAGTGGCATGAGCCACTTCAAGAGGAGGCCCCCCCATGACACCGCTCAAAACCGTTCTGCTCGGCAGCGCGACGCTGGCCCTGGCCGCGATCGCCGCGCCGGCAGAGGCGCAGACCCGCTGCGGCGCGGACTACACGGTTCGCTCCGGCGACACGCTCTATGAGATCGCCCAACAATGCCGCGTGCCGGTCTCGCGCATCATGAATCTCAACCCGCGACTCGATCCGCGCGCGATGGAAATCGGTCAGCGTATCCGTCTGAGCACCGAAGCCGGCACCGGCTATGAAGACCGCCGCAATACCGGGCCCGGCGAGTACCGGGTTCAGCAGGGCGATAATTTCTCGGCGATTGCCACCCGCCTCGGCCTCTCGCTGTTTGAACTGATCGCCGCGAACGAGGATATCGACCCGTTCAACCTGCAGCCCGGCGACCGCATCGATGTGCCGGGCCGCGACGACATTCGCGGCGCGTTTTCGATCGAGCCCCACACCGGCTCGCCCGGAGACGTCATCGAGATCAGTGCCCGCAATCTGAGGCCCAATGACTGGGTCACGATCGGCGTCGGCCCGCAGGCTTCGGAATGGGAACCGGTCCGCCAGATCCAGACCGACGAAAATGGCCAGCTCGACACCTCCGTGCGCGTGCCGTCCTGGTCCGATCCGGGCGACGATCTGATCTTTCTCGTCGATACCGACCGCGGCCGGACGCTGAAATCGGACGTGTTCGATGTCGTCGATCGCTACGATCGTTGGCGGGATGACCGGGGTGATCGTGATGACGACCACACCCGGTGGGATGATCGCCAGCGCGAGGATCGCCGCGACGACTGGATGACGCTGACCGGCGAAGTCTCGATGGGCACGGAGTGCCACGTCCTGACGACGCGTGACGGCGACGTCTATTCGCTCGTCAGCGACGACATCCGCTTCACCAATGGCGAACATGTCCGCATTCGCGGCGACCGTGTCAGTGCCTCCTTCTGTCAGCAGGGCCAGACCACGATTGCGGTCAACGAGATCCGCGAAATGCCCCGGGACCATCGTGACGACCGCAATCGCGGCGGCGAAGTCGCGTTGCAGGGGGAAGTCCGCCAGGGCGTGGAATGCCACACGCTGCATACCGATAATGGCTCGGTCTATTCGATCGTCAGTGACGACATTCCCTTGACCACGGGCGAATACGTCATGGTGGAAGGTCAATATGCCGACATTTCCTACTGTCAGCAGGGCGAGGCGACGCTTGAAGTCGAGACCCTGCGGGAAGTCCCGCGCAGCGGGTAGGGTGTGGACATTCGCCGCCCGCTTTATTTTATCCTCGCCCTTCGAGGCCGCCTGTCGGCGGCACCTCAGGATGAGGATAAAATGCGTCCCTCATCCTGAGGTGGCTTCGAAGAAGCCCTCGAAGGATGCCGGCGCGGTAACCCTTGATTCACGCTGATCGTTTTTACTCACCCCATCGAAGCCGAAGACCTGAAAACAGGCGCGGCATGGATGGGGTGAGATCACGATGGACTTCCTGAAGCGACTTGTGCCGACCGTCCTCTTCGCAGGCCTGATCACCTATTTCGGCTATCACGCGATGAATGGCGAGCAGGGCATATTGAACTGGATCGTCGTGAAGAACCGCATCGCCGAGACCGAAGCCGAACTGGCTGCGACGGTCGCCGAACGCGAGGCGCTGGAAGCCACCGCGCTGCGTCTGCGGTCCGACTCTCTCGATCTCGACTATGTCGAGGAGCGTGCGCGCAGCATCCTGAATGTTGCCCATCCGCGCGACTTCATCGTCCGCCTCGACACCCCCGCCGAACGCTAGAATCCGGCATCAATCCCTTGCTGTTGCAGTGCGAGGTCTGATAAGGCCCGATCAACGTGCAAGGGAGCGCGAAGGAAATACTTCGCGTGTGAAATGATGGCGACGAAGAAGGCTTCGGCTGGCAAGACCGGCCGTACCGCGACAACCGCAACGAAACCGGCAGTCGGGCCGAAAGCCAAGGTCACCAAGGACCAGCTGCTCACCTATTTTCGCGACATGCTGCTGATCCGGCGTTTCGAGGAGAAGGCCGGCCAGCTTTACGGCATGGGTCTGATCGCGGGCTTCTGTCACCTCTATATCGGCCAGGAAGCGGTTGTTGTCGGTGTCCAGGCGGCGCTGGAAGAGGGCGACCAGGTCATCACCGGCTACCGCGACCACGGCCACATGCTGGCCTGCGGCATGGACCCGAACGGGGTGATGGCCGAGCTGACCGGCCGTGCCGGCGGCTATTCCAAGGGCAAGGGCGGCTCGATGCACATGTTCAGCCGCGAGAAGCAATTCTTCGGCGGCCACGGCATCGTCGGTGCGCAGGTGTCGATCGGCACCGGCCTCGGCTTCTCGAACCTCTACAAGAATAACGGCAAGATCTGCGCGACCTATTTCGGCGACGGCGCGGCCAACCAGGGCCAGGTCTATGAGAGCTTCAACATGGCGAAGCTCTGGAACCTGCCCGTTCTCTACATCATCGAGAACAACCAGTACGCCATGGGCACGAGCGTGAAGCGCGCGTCCTCGGAAACCCATCTGCACAAGCGCGGCGCGTCCTTCGGCATTCCGGGCCGCGAGGTCGACGGCATGGATGTGATCGCGGTGCGCGAAGCTGCTGCCGAGGCCCGCAAGCACGCCGCCGAAGGCAACGGCCCCTTCATCCTGGAGATGAAGACCTACCGCTATCGCGGCCACTCCATGTCCGACCCGGCGAAATACCGCACGCGGGAAGAGGTCGACGACATTCGCTCGCACCACGACCCGATCGAGGGCGTGAAGAAGTGGATCGCCGAGGGCAAGCATGCCTCCGAAGAAGATCTGAAAAAGATCGACAAGGAGATCAAGGAGATCGTCAACGCATCGGCCGACTTCTCCAAGGAGAGCCCGGAGCCCGATCCGTCCGAGCTTTACACCGACGTGCTGGTGGAGAGCTGAGCCGTGACGACCGCCGAATTCCTCTCGAAATGGCATGAGGCCGTCGACAAGCGCGACGCCTCGCTGATGGACTCCATCATCGCCGAGGGCTGCGAGCTCAATTCGCCCGTTGTCTGGAAGCCGACTGCCGACAAGGCCTATCTGATCCACATCCTGCAGGGCGTGATCGATACGGTTGAAGGCTTCACCTATCGCCAGGAATGGGTCGACGGCAATGACATCATCCTGGAATTCACCGGCACGGTGGACGGCAAGGGCCTTGTCGGGATCGACAAGATCACGCTCGGGCCGGACGGCCGCATGGTACGGATCGAAGTCCTGATGCGCCCCCTCAACACGCTGATCGAATTCGCGGGCCGGATGCGCGACCACGCGCTCGCCTTCAAGAAGGAAACCGCCTGATGCCTATCGAAGTCCTGATGCCCGCCCTGTCTCCGACGATGGAAGAGGGCACGCTGGCCAAATGGCTGGTCAAGGAAGGTGACACCGTCTCCTCCGGCGACGTCATCGCCGAGATCGAGACCGACAAGGCCACGATGGAGGTCGAGGCCGTCGAGGAGGGCAAGGTCGGCAAGCTGCTCGTCGAAGAAGGCACCGAAGGGGTGAAGGTCAATTCCCCCATCGCGCTTCTGCTCGAAGAAGGCGAGGACAAGGGCGATCTGGAGAATTACGAACCGGAGGGGGCATCCCCCCCTCCGTCGTCGTCTGACGACGCCGACACCTCCCCCGCAAGCGGGGGAGGAAAAGACAGCGCCGAACCGGTTTCCTCCCCCGTTCACGGGGGAGGTGGCCGCGCAGCGGCCGGAGGGGGGAATGACCCCGAAATTCCGGAAGGCACCGACATGGTCCCCACGACCGTGCGCGACGCGCTGCGCGACGCGATGGCCGAGGAGATGCGCCGCGACGAGACCGTTTTCGTGATGGGCGAGGAAGTCGCCGAATACCAGGGCGCCTACAAGGTCACCCGAAACCTGCTGCAGGAATTCGGCTCGAAGCGCGTCGTCGACACGCCGATCACCGAGCACGGCTTTGCCGGCCTCGGCGTCGGCGCGGCCTTCGGCGGTCTGAAGCCGATCGTCGAATTCATGACCTTCAACTTCGCCATGCAGGCGATCGACCACATCATCAATTCCGCGGCCAAGACGCTCTACATGTCCGGCGGCCAGATGGGCTGTCCGATGGTGTTCCGCGGCCCGAACGGCGCGGCCAGCCGCGTCGGCGCACAGCACAGCCAGGACTATTCCGCCTGGTATGCGCAGGTGCCGGGCCTGAAAGTGATCGCGCCCTGGGACGCCGCCGATGCCAAGGGCCTCCTCAAGGCCGCGATCCGAGACCCGAACCCGGTCGTCTTCCTCGAACACGAGCTGATGTATGGCGAGACCTTCGACGTGCCGGACATGGAGGACTGGGTCCTGCCGATCGGCAAGGCGAAGATCCGCCGCACCGGCAGCGACGTCACCATCACCGCGCATTCGCGCATGGTCGGCTTCGCGCTGAAAGCCGCCGAGGAATTGGCGGAGCAGGGCATCGAGGCCGAGGTGATCGACCTCAGAACGCTGCGCCCGCTCGACACCGACACCATCATCGAAAGCGTCAAGAAGACGAACCGCATCGTCTGCGCCGAAGAGGGCTGGGGCCAGCACGGAGTCGGCGCGGAAATCGCCGCGCGCGTCGTGGCCGAGGCGTTCGACTATCTCGACGCGCCGCCCGCCCGCGTCTTCCAGAAGGACGTGCCTTTGCCCTACGCCGCCAATCTTGAAGCCCTGTCCCTGCCGGGCAAGGACGACATCGTGAAGGCGGCCAAAGAGGTTTGCTATGAAGGTTGAGGAGATAAAGCGTATTCTTGACGGCCTCCCGGATGATCCGGCGCAGGCATTATTTGAGCTTGTTGACTTGACCGATCAATTGAATTTTCAGAGGACAAGTGACGTAGAAGATAAATTATATTGCGCTGCATTTCTGACTCTCTTTGACGTGGTCTATGGCGAGTCGCCACCTGATCTTCCCTTGACGGTCGATACGATTACGTGGATTCGTGAAAAAACGAAAGAGAAACAATTAGAAGCGGTTATATCTGATGTGAAGGGGGATTTCGCATCGCGGTATCGCAATGTTTTTGGGTTATTTAAGCTAACAAGTATAGAAAAGCAAAACATAAGAGATCATCTTGATATTATAAAGGGTTTGGTAGATAAATCAACAATTTCTTTGAGGAAGAAAAATGCCATTTACGATCGAATTGCAAAACTAGCGAACGAGGTAGACCGAGACGGAACGAGAATGGATTCGTTCTTATCTTTGCTGCCCGACATTGGATATGCATTTGGTAAGGCTGCTGAAAACGCGGAACCGGCGCTGAATGAGTCGAAAGAGATTCTTCGGATTGTGGCGGAGGCGAGGGCTCGCAACGATGGGCCGAGTGTGTTTTCGATCGGGAAGCAGGTGACGGACGCCATTGAGGATGGATCGGATCGCGATAACAAATGACCCTCGAAACCAAATCCCGCCACGGAGGCTGTCATTGCGGCGCGGTGCGCTTCACTGCCGACCTGCCTGATCAGGTCGCGGCGCTGTCGTGCAACTGCTCGATCTGCGCCATGACGGGTTTCATCCACGTCATCGTGCCGGAGGCGGACTTCCACTTCGAAAGCGGGCAGGACAATCTGACCGACTACCGCTTCAACACCGGCACGGCGCAGCACCTGTTCTGCAAGACGTGCGGGGTGAAGAGCTTCTACCGGCCGCGCTCGCATCCCGATGCCTGGTCGGTGAATCTGCGCTGTTTCGACGCCGATCAGGGCCTGTCGGGCCGGATCGAACCGTTCGACGGCGCGAACTGGGAAGCCAGCATCGCGTCCATCAACCCGCAGATGGGGCAGGCATGACCGAAGGCGAAGTCATCACCAATCTGGTGGAATTCATGAATGTCCTGATGGCCGGGATATCCGTCTATTTTACCATCGTGTCGGCCTATGTCGTCGGGCTCTACGCCTTCCTGATCCGCGCCCACTGGGCGCTGAAACTCGTCTCCTTCCTCTTTTTCACGCTGATCTTCTTCTTCCTGATGCAGTTCAATTACGGCGCCGGCGTCTTCCAGCGCGGCCTCGTGGAAACGCTCGCGCAATGGGAGATCGACCCGGGTCTCACGCCGGCCGGACAGACCGCGCTCGACAGCGCGCGTTCGGGGCTGAACGCCAAGGTCCGCACCGTCATGTGGCTGGGGTCCGCCGCCACCTATCTCGCTCTTGTCTATCTCACCTTCTTCCATCGCTGGGAAAACCTGCTCGGCGAGGATAAAGCCGCTTCCGAGGAACGCCGCAATGCCGATTGAAGTCCTCATGCCCGCCCTGTCTCCCACGATGGAGGAGGGCACGCTCTCGAAATGGCATGTGAAGGAGGGCGACACCGTCTCCTCCGGTGACGTGATCGCCGAGATCGAGACCGACAAGGCCACGATGGAAGTCGAGGCCGTTGACGAAGGCACGGTCGGCAAACTCCTCGTCGAGGAAGGCAGCGAGGGCGTGAAGGTCAACGCAGTCATCGCGCTTCTGCTCGAAGAGGGCGAGGGCAAGGACGCGCTTGAGGGATATGAGCCCGAGGGTGCGCCCACCCCACCCCAACCCTCCCCTCAAGGGGAGGGAGACAAGACGCCGACGCAGAACCCTCCCCCCTCGGGGGAGGGCCAGGGTGGGGGGCAGTCGAAGCCTGCACCAGCCGCGAAATCTGAAGACTCCGGCAGCCGCATCAAGGCCTCGCCGCTCGCCAAGCGCATGGCGGAACAAGCGGGCATCGACCTGTCCTCGGTCAAGGGCAGCGGCCCGAACGGCCGCATCGTGAAGCGCGACATCGAGGGCTTCGACGCCGACACCGCCAAACCCGCCGCCGCCGAAAGGCCCGCCGCGAAGGACGCGCCGCAAACCGCTCCAGTGGACGCCGACGATCCGCTGGCGAAAGCCGGGATTGCGCGCGACCGCTACGAGATCGAGAAGGCCGACAACATCACCAAGGTGTCGGCGAAGCGCCTGACGGAGTCCTTCCGCGACGTGCCGCACTTCCCGCTCTCGGTCGACATCCGTCTCGACGCGCTGCTGGCTTTCCGCAAGCAGATCAACGACAAGGCGCCGGATGGCGTGAAGGTCTCGGTCAACGACATCCTGATCAAGGCGTCCGGCGTCGCCCTGAAACAGGTGCCGGAAGCCAATTCCAGCTGGATCGAGGATGGCCGCATCGCCCGCCACAAGCATGCCGATGTCTCGGTCGCCGTGGCGATCGAGGGCGGTCTGATCACGCCGATCATCCGCTACGCCGACGCGAAGGGGCTCGTCCAGATCTCGAAGGAGATGAAGGACCTCGCCAGCCGCGCCCGCGAGCGCAAGCTGAAGCCCGAGGAATTCCAGGGCGGCACGTTCAGCCTCTCCAATCTCGGCATGATGGGGATCAAGTCCTTCGCCTCGATCCTCAACCCGCCGCAGGGCATGATCCTGTCGGTCGGCGCGGGCGAGGAACGCCCCGTCATCACCGAGGGCGCGCTGGCCAAGGCGACCGTCATGACGGTGACGCTGACTTGCGATCACCGCGTCGTCGACGGCGCGACCGGTGCGCGCTGGATCGCGGCCTTCAAGGGCTTCGTCGAAGACCCGATGACACTGTTGATGTGATCCTCGCGCCGGTGGGGGCGGACGTACTTCTTGACGCTCCCCGGTTTCGCGTAGCGAAGACCGGGGTCCAAATCCTTCGATGCTCAGTATGGACCCCGGACCGGCTCCGCCGTCCGGGGAACGTCGATATGGGGTTCAACATGGGGTCCCCGTAAAAACCGGGACCTGAGGGCTGCACCCCGTTTCGGATTCCCGCTTTCGCGGGAACCCCGGAGTGCTAGTCTTTCCGAATGAAAACCCCGCCCGTTCTCAACCTCGCGGACAAGCACGCGGCATTCACCGAGACCTGGTCGCCGAAGCGCATCGCGCGGCTGGACGACTACGAGGTGAAGCTGGCCAAGGCCGAGGGCGAATTCGTCTGGCACCATCACGAGCAGGAGGACGAGCTTTTCCTCGTCACGAAGGGGCGCCTGCGGATCGAGATCGAGAATGCCAACCCGGCGATTCTCGGCCCCGGCGACATGACGGTGATCCCGAAAGGCGTCCGCCACCGCCCCGTGGTCGAGGAGGGGCCGGTCCACATGCTGCTTCTGGAGCGGGCAGGCGTGGTGAACACCGGCGATGCGGGCGGCGATTTGACCGCGGTGGTTGAGGATATCTGATCTCCGACGTTCCCCGGTTTCGCGAAGCGAAGACCGGGGTCCGGATCATTGTCACGTGGCCCCCGGACCGGCTTCGCCGTCCGGGGAACGTCCAGAAAGCCTTATAACATCCCGAACTTCTTGCACGCCGCTTCGGCGATGGGCTCACCCCATTCCTGCACGAAATGGCCGCCATCGGCGATTTCCATCGGCTCCGGGCAGTTCCGGATCAGCTTATGCAGCGCGCGCATTGCCGGAGGGCCGAGCACCGGGTCCTGCATGCCGATCGCCATGAAGCTGTCGCCGCTCCAGTCCTGGCTCCAGAACTTTGCCGCAGCCATGCCGGTGTCGACACCCTCCATCGACGGGTTGATCGGGACCAGCGCCGGGAATCGCCGAACGCCGCCCATATAGCGCGGATCGGGGAAGGGCGCCTGATAGGCCGCGACTTCCGCTTCGGTGAGGATCGGCGTCGCGCGTTTCATCAGATCGCCGACATTGAATTCGGGATTGGTCGCGACATAGTCGCGCCAGGCCATGAAGCCGGGGCCCGGGTCCATGCCCACGCCAATGCCGGTATTCATCACGATCAGCCGCGTGAAGCGATCCGGATAATCCATCGGGAGGGTCAGGCCGAGCAGGCCGCCCCAGTCCTGGCAGACGAGGCAGATGTCATGAAGGTCCATCCGGTCGAGGAAGGCCTTCAGGAAATTGCGGTGGAAATGGAAGGTGTAGACCGCGTCGTCGACCGGCTTGTCCGACCGCCCGAAGCCGAGAAAGTCCGGCGCGATCACCCGTCCGCCGGCCTTCAGGAAGACCGGGATCATCTTGCGGTAGAGATAGGCCCAGCTCGGCTCGCCATGCAGGCAGAGGAAGACCGGCCCGTCCTTCGGTCCCTCGTCGACATAGTGGACGCGCAGTCCCTCATAACCTTTGAGGTCGTCGATATAGTGAGGTTCATAGTCCCAGTCCGGCAGCCCCTTGAAGCGGTCTTCCGGCGTGCGCAGCGCGTCGATCATCCGTCTCTCCCTCAATCGTTCCGCGCAGCATGGCGCGATTGCCGCCGCGGCCCAAGCTTGCAATCGCGAATATCGCCTCTGCGGCGTTGTAGTTGATTTTGCCGCGCCCCCCGTCCATCACCGTTTCGACGGAAATCCCTTGAGAGGATGCGCGCCATGGCGGACCAATTCGACGTGATCGTGATCGGCGGCGGACCGGGCGGCTATGTCGCCGCAATCCGCGCTGCGCAACTCGGCATGAAGACCGCCGTCGTCGAACGCGACAAGCTGGGCGGTATCTGCCTCAACTGGGGCTGCATCCCGACCAAGGCGCTGCTGCGCTCCGCCGAGGTCTATCACCTGATGCAGCATGCCGCCGATTTCGGCCTCAGCGCGGAAAAGATCGGCTTCGACACCAAGGCCATCGTCCAGCGCTCGCGCAAGGTCGCCGAACGCCTGTCGGGCGGTGTCGGCATGCTGATGAAGAAGAACAAGATCACCGTGATCGAGGGCACGGCCCGCCTCGAAAAGGGCGGTGACGCCCCGAAAGTGATCGTCAAGGGCAAGGACGGCAAGGACGCGGCCTATGGCGCGAAACACGTCATCCTCGCGACCGGCGCGCGGGCCCGCACCGTGCCGCAGGCCGGTCTCGAACCCGATGGCAAGCTCGTGTGGACCTATCGCGAGGCGATGGTGCCGGAGAGCATGCCGAAATCGGTCGTCGTCATCGGGTCGGGCGCGATCGGAATTGAATTCGCCAGCGTCTACCGCACCTTCGGCGCGGACGTGACGGTGGTCGAGATGATGGACCGCGTCCTGCCGGTCGAGGACGAGGACATCTCGAAATTCGCCGAGAAGGCCTTCAGGAAGCAGGGCATGACGATCCACACCGGCGCGCAGGTCGAGAAGCTCGACAAGGGCGCGAAATCGGTGAAGGTCCACGTCAAGACCAAGGCCGGCAAGACGGAGGTCATCGAGGCCGAACGCGTCATCCTCGCCATCGGCATCGTCGCCAATACCGAGGGCATGGGCCTCGACGCCCTCGGCGTGAAAATGGACCGCGGCCATGTCGTCAATGACGGCTATGGCAGGACGAATGTGAAGGGCCTCTACGCCATCGGCGACGTCGCCGGCGCGCCCTGGCTGGCGCACAAGGCCAGCCATGAGGGCATTATCTGCGTCGAGGCAATCGCGGGGCAGAAGCCGCACGCCTTCGACAAGTCCAACATCCCCGGCTGCACCTACTGTCACCCGCAGGTGGCCTCGGTCGGTCTGACCGAAGCCAAGGCGAAGGAAGCCGGTCACGCCGTCAAGGTCGGCCGCTTCCCGCTCGTCGGCAATGGCAAGGCGATCGCGATGGGCGACGACCAGGGCCTGATCAAGACCGTGTTCGACGCGAAGACCGGCGAACTTCTGGGCGCCCACATGGTTGGCCCGGAAGTCACCGAGATGATCCAGGGCTATGTTATCGGCCGCCAGCTGGAGACAACGGAAGCCGAGCTGATGCACACCGTCTTCCCGCATCCGACCGTGTCCGAAGCCATGCACGAAAGCGTGCTGGACGCCTACGGACGGGTCATTCACATTTGACGGGCTTAAAAAGGGGGAGGGCACAATGGCGCACGATACAGGGATCAGACCGAATCAGCTGACATTCGGGACGCTCTTCAAGATATTCTTCGGGGCTTCAATTCTGTTCTGGTTTGCATTCGGCATTCTGATTGCCGTGCTCGCCCTGTTGGGATTCGAGACTGTTTCCTGGAATGGTGGGCATGTGACGGGATTGCCCGGATTTGCACTGGGACTTGTAATTTCGCTCGTCGTCGGTGGCATTTTTAGCGCGATTGGATCCGTTGTGATGGCCCTGATCGTCAAGTTAATGGGAATAATGCTGCCCTTGGGAACAGTTCACGCCGTGCGCATGCCTCGTTCCACGGTATCCGAGTAACCGCACCCGCTGCATCCAAACCTCTTGCCAAATGCATCCCGATGGGGACGATGGATCCCCGGAAGGGGCTCCTTTTCTGTGCTCAGGAGGAGCTGGCAAATGAAATACGTTCTGATGACCGCCGCCGCGCTGACCGCGCTCGTCGGTGAAACCGCTTTCGCACAATCCCGCTCGGTGGACATGTCCGGCATCGTCGTCGACTGGTCCGGCGACGTTGAAGGCAATGGCGAGTTTTCCGCCGCCGCCATCGACGTCAACGGCACGTTCGGCGGCAATCTGATCCTGTCCGGCGCGGCGATGGATGCCCGCGCCGTTGTGGGCGGCCGCCTGACCGCCGACGGCGGTGCGATCGACTTCGAAGGTTCGGTGACCGGCGAAGCCGAGTTCAACGCCGGGGCCGTCGAGATCGAGGGTGACTTCGGCGCCAATGTCGAGATCAACGCCGGGGCCGCGGACATCCGACGCGGATCGACCTTCGCCGGTGATGTGGAGATCGCGGCCGGCGCGCTCGACTTTTCCGGGCGCGTGGAAGGCCGCCTGACGGCCGAAGTCGGCGATGCCGAATTCGACGGCGTGGCCATGGGTCCGATCGAGATAAACGCCGAACGCCGCCGCGGCATGTTCAACCGCCGCGACCGCAGCGAAGTGACCATCGCCGGCCAAATCGAGGCGGGCGGCACGGTCTGCGCCCATGAGGTGATCTTCGAGAGCGGCGCGTCCGTCAGCGGCACGCTGACCGTGACGGCCGACGAAGCCCCGGACTACCCGTCGGGTTTCGACAGTTCGAATGTCCGCTTCGTCGAGCGCGACGGGGAAGAGTGCCGCTAGGCACCATTCCGCCAGTCTGAAACGGGAAGGGCGGCTGTCACTGGCAGCCGCCCTTTCGCTTATCCGCCAATGGCCTCCTTGGCCATTTTCTCGACCGCAACATAGTCGATCTTGCCGGTGCCCAGCACCGGGATTTCCTCGACCGCGACGATCTTCTTCGGGATGGACAGTTCCGCCACGCCGTGATTGCGCGTGAAGGCGACGAACTCCGCACGGTCCGCAGCTTTGCACGCCGTCAACAGGATGATCTGTTCACCCTTGCGGGCATCGGGGAGGGTCACCGCTGCATGCAGATCGTCCGGCCAGATCGAGGTGGCGCAGTTTTCGACCACCGCGAGCGAGACCATCTCGCCGCCGATCTTCGCGAAGCGCTTCATGCGGCCGCGAATCGCGATGAAGCCGTCCTCGTCGATCGAACAGATATCGCCGGTGTCGTGCCAGCCGCCGGCCGGCTCGACGACCTTCCCCGGATCGGTGGTGTAGATATAGCCCGACATGATGTTCGGTCCGCGCACCCACAGCCGGCCCGCGCCGGTGATGCCCTCGACCGGTTCCAGCTTGCCTTCCATGCCCGGCAGCAGCGTGCCGACCGTTCCCGGCCGGTTGCGGCCCGGCTGGTTCACCGCGATCACGGGAGAGGCCTCCGTCGCGCCATAGCCCTCGAGAATGTCGAGCGAGAACATCTTGCGCACCAGGGCGCGCGTCTCGTCCTTCACACGCTCCGCGCCGCACACGGCGAAGCGCAGCGACTTCAGATCGTCCGGGTCCGCATTGCGGGCATACTGGTTGAGGAAGGTGTCAGTGGCGAAAAGGATGGTCGACTTCGTCTCGCCGACCCGTTTCGCGATTGTCTTTGCCTGCAGCGGCGAGGGGTGAAGCACCGCCGGGATGCCGGCCAGCAGCGGCAGCAGCAGCCCGCCCGTCAGGCCGAAACAGTGGAAGGTCGGCAGCGGATTGAAACAGATATCGGTCTCGAAGATGTCGACATGCGCAGCGGCCTGCTCGCAGTTCGACACCAGATTGATGTGGCTGAGTGCGACGCCCTTTGGATCGCCCTCGGTGCCTGACGTGAACAGCACGACAGCGGTATCATCGGGATTGGGATGCGATGCGACGAGGAAGGGCAGGTAGGACCCGGCGGCAGCCATCGCCTTGTCTTGCCAGGTCAGATTGTCCCGCACGTCTTCGAGATAGACGAGGTTCAGCGTTTCTCCCAGGGATTCGGCGAGCGAATCGAGACCGCCCAGCTCGATGAATTTCCGCGCCGTGATGATCGTCTTGGCTTCCGCGGCCTTGCACGCGGCTTTCAGCGCGCGCGGGCCGGCGGTGAAATTGAGCATCGCCGGAATGCGGCCATAGGCCTGCAGCGCGAAGAAGGCGATCGCGGCGCCGGCACCGGTCGGCAGCAGGATGGCGACTTTCTCGCCCTTGCGGGCGTGGGCCTTCAGCGCATTTCCGAGCGCAAACGCACCCTGGACCAGCTGGTCGTAGGTCAGCTCGCGGCCGTCGGCATCAATGATGCAGATTTTCGAACCGCCGGCTTTCGAACGGGAGCGCAGCAAGGCGTCGAAGATCGAACGATTGTAGCGGTTGCGCGGAAAGTCTGCGCCCGAAACCCGGGTGAGGGCCGTATCCGGAGCGTTCATGGGATCGAGCGGGCCATCCACAGCCACACCCTCCGGCGCGAACGCCGATGCCGTACCTTCATTCATGTGTGTCTCCCGTGTGGTCCTGTTTGCCGGACCTCTGATCACACAGGTTATTCGGGCGCGCGCTTGGATGAAAGGGCGGAAACAGGAGTCTGGTTCACTGCAAAAAATTTATCGAAAAACGAAAAATCTCTTTCATATCGAAATTCGATATGGTAGCCATGAATCAACGCTGGGGAGCGTGGAACCGCAACGCGGTTCACGACTGGAGACGGTTTTATGAAGACCCTTTCTCTGGGCGCAGCCGTGCTGGCTCTGATCGGCGCGGCGGGTTGCACGAATGCGGCCATTGCCCACGGCACCGATGCGCAAGGCTCCGGCATTGCGATCGGCGGGAACATGACCCGCACACTCGATCAGGACGGCGATCTGTCGCTGATCGGCGGCAATATGGATCTCCGCGGCCGCGTCGGCGGCGATGTCAGCCTCGTTGGCGGCAATATCGACCTCGATCTCCAGATCGGCGGCGAGCTTTCGGTTGCCGGCGGCAATATGGAAGCTGATGGCTCGATCGGCGAGGGCGCTTCGATCGCCGGCGGTGATATCCAGTGGCGCGCCGACGTGGCCGAGGACCTCGAAATCGCTGGTGGCGATCTGACGATCGACGCCGCGATCGGAGGTGACCTCGAAGCGGCCAGCGGCGAAATGGTGGTCACTCGTGGTTCCCACATTCGCGGCAACGCCGAGATCGCCGCTGCGGAATTCGAGATGGATGGACAGATCGACGGCACGCTCGAAGCGGCGGCTGCCTTCATCCAGATGGGCGGCGAAGTCGGCGGCGAAGCCTGGTTGATGGCCGACCCGCATGAGGGCCGCCGCGGCTGGCGCGCCGAAATCGACGAAGACGGCGCGCGTGCGGGCAGCACCAACGGCCTCGTCGAGATCAGTGGTGAATTTGGCGACGTGCTCCATGTCTGTGCGCGACGCGTGAACTTCCTGCGCAATGCAAGCGTTGCCGGACCGGTCCATGTCTGGGCCGATTCCGAACCCGAGATTGCCGCCGCAGCTTCACTCGGCCCGGTTTCGTTTGAAGCCCGGGACGGCCGCGACTGCGACGACATCTTCGACGATCTCGATCGGCGTTGAATGAACCCCGTATCATCTGGTCCCGTCACGCCGGGGGGCGAAGGGAGTTACCGATGTTTCTGAAGAGACTCATCCTCGCTGCAGGGCTCGCTGTTGCCCTGGCATCGCCCGCCGTGGCTCAGGTCATTGGCGGTGAGGTTGACATGGATGTCGACCGTGATG
Source organism: Hyphobacterium sp. SN044 (assembly GCF_021864465.1). GTDB lineage: Bacteria > Pseudomonadota > Alphaproteobacteria > Caulobacterales > Maricaulaceae > Hyphobacterium. Next base: position 330,082 of record NZ_JAKKUV010000002.1, on the reverse strand, counting down.
GCGACCTCACCATCTTTGCCGGCGAGGTCGATGTCCGCGGCCGGATTGGCGGCGAATTGCGGGCCATCGGCGGCGACATGAATGTCGATGCGCAGATCGGCGGCGATGCCAATCTCGCCGGTGGCGATATCAGCGTCCGCGGCTCGGTCGGCGGCGATCTCAGCGTCGCTGGCGGCGAACTTGATATCGAAACCGTGGTCTCAGGTACGGCCGATCTCGCGGGCGGTGTCATCCATGTGAACGCGCCCGTGTCGGGGCGCCTGAGCGCCGCAGGCGGTTTCATCGAACTCGACCGCAATTTCAGCGGCGGGGACGGCGTTGATCTTGTCGCGGAACAGATCGTCATCCGCGGGACTGTCGCCGGCGATGCCGATCTCTCGGGTGACGAAATCACGATCGAGGGAACGATCGACGGTGATGTCGAGACCTTCGCCGATTATGTCCGCATCGCGCCAGGCGCATCCATTACGGGCGAACTGCGTCACCGCGGCCCGAATGAGCCTGATGTCGGAACCGGCGCGACGATCGGCGGCGGCGTCGATTACACCAATGCGGTTTATATCGACGAACTCGATTTCGACGGGATCGATCTCGACCTTGATTTCGCCCCGCCGGGTCCGGTCGTCGGCGCCTTCTTCGTCGGCTTCTACTTCCTCTTCTTCCTGCTCGCGTCTGCCCTCATGCCCAATGGCGTGACCCGGATGGTCGGGGAGTTCCGCTCGCGTCCGGTCGTGGCGCCGCTGATCGGCTTCGTGACCTGGGCGTTCTGGCCCGTCATCCTGGCAGTTGGGGTCATTCTGCTTGCGATCACGATCGTCGGGGTGCTGTTGATCCCGTTCTGGGTCCTGATGATCTTCTTCGTCCTGTCGCTGTCCTATCCGTTCGGCGCAGCCGCGATCGGAGACCTCGTCTTCAATCGCAAGGGGGCCGGCCTCGGTCTCGGGATGCGGCTTCTCACCACGCTCGGCGTTCTCGTCCTCGCTGCGGCCCTGTGGGTCCAGCCCATCCTCGGAGTGATCGGCTGGTGTGTCCTGACCTGGATCGGCCTCGGGGCCTGGCTGTTCGCCCTCGGCAAACGTGAACCCGTTGTAACGCAGCCTGCCGCGTGACGACCTGAAACGACCGCCGTATACCTTTCCCCCGGAGGCATGGGTCGCCTCCGGGGGAGACTGCTGTGAGACACCTGCTTCTGGCCGCTATGGCCATGATGACGATTTCGGCCACTGCCGAAGCCCAGACCATCCGTCAGACCGTCAGCGATTATCGTGACGCCTTCCGCCAGCTCGAGAACGAGGACTGGCCGACGCCGAACGAAATCCGCCCGGCGCACGGCGCGCCCGGACCGGAATACTGGCAGCAGCAGGTCGATTACTGGATCGATGTGCGGCTTGACGAGGATGCCAAGCGCATCAGCGGCATCGCCGAGATCACCTATCACAACAACTCGCCCTTTGCGCTCGACTATCTCTGGTTCCTGATGGACCAGAACCGCTTCCGCCGGGACAGCTGGGACAATCTCACCAGAACCGTTACAAGCACCGACCAGATTTCTTCCGGGGCTGCCCGCCGCATGATGCGCATGCAGGAATGGGAAGGCGGCTTCGATGTCGGCACCGTGACCGATTCCGAGGGCCGGGCGCTCGAAACCCGTCTCGTCGACACGCTGATGCGGATCGACCTGCCCGAAGTCCTTCAGCCCGGCGAGGAGGTCTCCTTCACCATCTCGTGGGAATACAATCTGCCCGAGGAGAACGTGGTCGGCGCGCGTGCCGGCTATGAATGCTTCGAGGAAGAGACCGAGAACGGCGACTGCATCTATCTCGTGGCGCAATGGTTCCCGCGCGCGGCTGCCTTCACCGACTATGAGGGCTGGCACAACCTGCCCTTCCTCGGCAGCGGTGAATTCACGCTGGAGTTCGGCAATTACGAAGTCGCGATCACCGTCCCGGCTGACTTCATCGTGTCCGCGACCGGCGAGCTGCAGAACCCGGAAAACGTGCTGACGCAGGCCCAGCGCGACCGCCTGGAGCAGGCGATGACGTCAGAGGAGCCGGTCTTCGTCGTGACGCGCGAGGAAGCCCTCGCCAACGAACGCGAAGGCACGGATGAAACCGCCACCTGGCAGTTCCGCGCCGAGAATGTCCGCGACTTTGCCTGGGCGGGTTCGCGCAAGTTCATCTGGGACGCGCTCGGCGTGCAGCAGGACGGGGAAGGGGAGTATCCCGACACCGTGCTGGCCATGTCCTTCTATCCGAACGAGAACGAGCCGATCTGGTCGGCCTATTCCACCCGGGTGATCGAGCACACGCTGGATGTCTATTCCAGCTTCTCCTTCCCCTATCCCTATCCGACGGCGCAGTCGGTTTCCGGGCCGGTTGGCGGGATGGAATACCCGATGATCACCTTCAACGGCCCGCGCACGGTCCGCGACGAAGACGGCAACATCACCTATTCGCGGGGCACGAAACGCTTCCTGATCGGTGTCGTGGCGCACGAGATCGGCCACATCTACTTCCCGATGACGGTCAATTCCGACGAGCGCCAATGGACCTGGATGGACGAGGGGATCAATTCCTTCCTCGACTTCATGACCCAGCGTCTCTGGGAGGAGGACTACCCGACCAATGAGGCCGAGCCCGACAGCATCATCGGCTACATGACCTCGTCCAACCAACAGCCGATCATGACCCAGTCGGACGCGGTGACGGCGCTTGGCCCGAACGCCTATTCCAAGCCAGCGACCGCGCTGGTCATCCTGCGCGAGACCATCCTCGGCCGCGAACTGTTCGACGAGGCCTTCGGGACCTATGCCCGCCGCTGGCGCTTCAAGCGCCCGACGCCCTACGACTTCTTCCGCACGATGGAAGAGGTGTCCGGTCACGATCTCGACTGGTTCTGGCGTGGCTGGTTCTATTCGACCGAACACGTGGATATCGGCCTCGAATCGATCGTCCTCGCGCAGGTCGATACCGGCAATCCGGAAATCGAGAACGCGCTGGCGCGCGAGGAAGAGGACGCGCTTCCCGAGTCGCTGACCCAGCGGAACAATCGTGAGGCCGGTATCCAGACCTATGCCCAGCGCAATCCCGAAGTCGTCGACTTCTACAGCCTCAACGACGAGCACATCGTCACCAACGCCCAACGGCGCACCTATGAACGCTATCTGGAAGGACTGGAGGACTGGGAGCGCGAATTTCTCGAAAGCGGCACGAACATCTATCTGATGACCTTCCGCAATGATGGCGGCGTGGTGATGCCGATCATCCTCGATCTCAGCTTCTCCGACGGGACGACGGAACATGTCCGTATCCCGGCGCAGATCTGGCGCCGAAACGCCAACGAGGTAACCTGGCAGTATGCAACCGACCGGGAACTCGTCCGGCTGGAAATCGACCCGCTGCACGAGATCGCGGATGCCGACCGGTCGGACAATGTCTTCCCGCCGGAAATCCGCCGCTCGCGGATCGAACTCTACCGATCCTCGCAATCGACCAACATGATGCAGGACATGGATCTGACCGTGTCGAATGACAGCCTCGATACGCGTCCGGAACGCGGCGGCGACGACGAGTGACCGGGTTCCGCGCTCTCGCAATCGGTCTGGCGGCGGGCCTCGCGCTCGCCGCCGCACCGTCTGCCTGGGCGCACCGCATTCACTCCGCGCTCACCGAAGTCCGCCCGAACGAGAACACGGGCGAGCTGGAGATCGCGCACCGTGTCTTCTTTCACGACCTGGAAGTGGCGCTGATCGAATCCGGCATGGATGACGATACGCCGCCGCTCGGTGAAATCTGGCTCGCCGCGGCGGAAACCTATGCCCGGGATCGATTCGACATCGGCGTGGCCGGGGCGACCCTGCAACTCGACTATGTCGGAGCGGAGGTGGATGGCCAGTTTGCCTGGATCTATTTCGTGGCCCCCATGCCGGATGAATATGATCGCGTAAGCATAGATAATCGCTTGCTGATCGAGGCCTTTCCTGACCAGGCCAACATGACGAATGTGATCTGCGGCGACGTTGTGCGGACCATTCTCCAGATACCGGGACGGCGCGGAACCGGGACCGTCGACTTCCCCGACCGCTGACCCGGCTTGAAGTGTCGGCGTAACAGCGCCATTTTCCGCCGCGTTATGGCGACCCTGATCGATAATCTCTCCGAAGCCGCCAAGGCGCGCGCTGCCCGTCACCCGGAAAAGCAGAAGCGTCCGGATTCACCCATCCAGCGCAAGCCGGACTGGATCCGCGTCCGCGCGCCGATGGGCGAGGTCTTCTCCGAGACCAAGAAACTCGTGAAGGAAAACGGTCTCGTGACCGTGTGCGAGGAGGCCGGCTGCCCGAATATCGGGGAATGCTGGTCGCAGAAGCACGCGACTTTCATGATCCTGGGCGACACCTGCACCCGCGCCTGCAGCTTCTGCAATGTGAAGACGGGCATGCCCGCGCCGGTCGATCACGACGAGGCGCGCCGGATCGGCGAGGCCGTCGTGACGATGGGACTTGAGCACGTCGTGATCACCTCGGTCGACCGCGACGATCTTGACGATGGCGGCGCCCAGCATTTCGAGGACGTGATCAACGCGATCCGCAGTGCCTCTCCGAAAACGACGATCGAGATCCTGACGCCGGACTTCCTGCGCAAGGCCGGGGCGCTCGAACAGGTCGTCGATGCACGCGCCGACGTGTTCAACCATAATCTGGAAACCGTGCCGCGGCTCTATCTCTCGATCCGGCCGGGCGCGCGCTACTACCACTCCCTGCGCCTTCTGGAGCGGGTGAAGGAACGTGACCCCTCCCAGTTCACCAAGTCCGGCATCATGGTCGGCCTCGGCGAGACGAAGGAAGAGGTCATGCAGGTGATGGACGACATGCGGTCCGCCGGCATCGACTTCCTGACCATCGGCCAGTATCTGCAGCCGACGCGCAAGCATGCGCCGGTCGACCGTTTCGTCACGCCCGAGGAATTCCGGGCCTATGAGACGATCGCCCGGGCCAAGGGTTTCCTCATGGTCTCCGCCACACCGCTGACCCGGTCGAGCTATCACGCCGGCGACGATTTCAAGCGGCTCCGCGCCGCGCGCGAGGCGGAGCTCGCGAAGGCGTGAGCAGTCGCCTGGACGAACGCATGCGGATCCGGCACCGGCCGGAGGACGTTTTCGAACTCGTCTCGGATGTCCGCCGTTACCCGCAATTCATCAAGTATCTGAGTGCCTTGCGGGTGCGCAAGGAAAGCGTCGAAGGCTCCGTAACCTGGCTTGAAGCCGAGGCGGTGGCCCGCTATCGCTTCGTGACCGAACGTTTCACAACCGCCGTAACGCTCGATCGTGACGTGCTGGGGGTCGAGGTCTCCCTGATCGAGGGGCCGTTCAACACGCTGAAGAATTCCTGGGTGTTCCATCGCCTCGATGACGGTTCGACCCTCGTCGATTTCATGATCGACTTCGAATTCTCCAATCCGCTGCTTCAGATGCTGCTGGCCGCGAACAAGGAACGCGCCGTGCACTTCATCATCGATGCCTTCCGCAGCGAGGCGGACAAGCGCTACGAGACGGTCGGCGCTGAAGACTACGACTGGTCAGCGGATCGCGTCGCGCAATAACTGAAGCGCGAACCGCACCGTCTCCGTGCGCACATTCGAACGCCCGAGCGCGCCGAATTCCTTCTTGTGAGCCGACACCCCTTCCGGCCCCGCCAGTGCGAACCAGACAAGGCCTTCAGGCTTGTTCTCTGACGCTCCCGGACCTGCGACACCCGTCACGGCGACCGCAAATTGCGCGTTGGAATTGGCTTTCGCACCGGCCGCCATGGCGCGAGCCACCTCTTCGGATACCGCGCCCGGGCCGGGATACTCGAAAAGATCCATCGGGACGCCGAGCATGTCGTGTTTCGCGGCGTTGGAATACGTGATGAAACCGCGATCGACGACGTCAGAGCTTCCCGCGATCTCGGTCAGGCTGACCGCAATCAGACCGCCGGTGCAGCTCTCCGCCGTGGCGAGTTTCACGCCCGCTTTTCGCGCGCGCTCCAGCACCTCGTTCGCCAGCTCGCGCAATGACGGCGCGGGCAGGGCACCCGCACCGCGTCTGACTGTAACGCTCGCCTGCGCCGCCAGGCCTTCCCGTCGTCCGGTGAAGCCCAATCCTTCAGTGGTGGTTGCCTTGACGCTGACCCGGGCCACCGGGACATCGAGTATCTCGGCGATCCGTGTCCGCATGGCGTCACGGTATTTCGAGACCTTGGGCCGTTCGCAAATCAGCGTCACATCGACATGCCGGACATCCGCGCCGGCCGATCGCGCCAGTCCGGCGGCGTGCTCGAGGAAACGGTCGGAGGAAGCGCCGCGCCATTGCGGATCACTGGGCGGGAAGTGCTGACCGATATCACCGGCGGCGATCGCACCGAGCAGGGCATCCGTGATCGCGTGCAGGCCGGCATCGGCATCCGAATGACCGACGAGGCCCAGACCCTCCTCGACGCGGACCCCGCACAGCATCATGTGGTTCGCTGGCTCCAGCCGGTGAACGTCGAACCCGCTTCCCGTCACGCAATCGCCGCTGGTCAAGATCTGCTCCGCGCGTTCGAAATCACTCGTGAGTGTCAGTTTGAAATTCTCTTCCGCGCCCTCCACCAGGGTCACGGCAAGACCTGCCGCACGCGCGACTTCGGCATCGTCCGCCATCGCAGCATTCTCGGGCAGGCGGTCATAGGCCGCCTTCAGCGCCTGCAGGCGGAACCCTTGCGGTGTCTGCGCCCGATAGAGCTTTGAACGATCGATGGCATCTACGGCCAGCCCGTCCGCCCCGCGCCAGAGCGCGTCAGCGATCGGAAGGACGGGCAGGGCGCCGTCTGAATCCTTCAACGCTGCCATCACCCGATCGATCACCTCGCGAGACACCAATGGCCGAGCCGCATCGTGGATCAGGACATGATCCGTTCCCGCGGGCAGGGCGGCCAGTCCGGCCCGAACAGACGCGGTACGCGTCTCTCCGCCCGGCACGAGATCAGCTTCGATCCCGCCGAGGGCGTCGTGCGCGAGCCGCGCATCGCCCGGATGGATCACGACCACGAGCGTTTCGACATCGGGATGCCGGTCGAACGCTTCGGCCGTGCGACGAAGGACGGGGACACCGCCCAGCATCCGGTATTGTTTCGGAACCCCGCCACCCGCGCGCAGGCCGCGTCCAGCGGCAACGATGATGGCGGCGGTGCGAGGCATTGCGGCTCCAGTCAGGTTTCACTAGGGTCCGCGCCGATTTCAGACAGGAACGGCCCAAAGTCCAGCCCATGACGGTGAAGATCGGAAATCATGCCGTGCGCGCGCCCGTGCTGCTGGCGCCGATGTCGGGCGTCACCGATCTGCCCTTCCGGCGGCAGGCCTGGGCGTTCGGCGCCGGCCTGGTCTTCAGCGAAATGGTCGCCAGTGAAAGCCTGGCGCAGGGGCGAGATGATGTGATCCGCCGCATGGCCCGCGACGATACCGGTGGCGGCCCGCACATCGTCCAGCTTGCCGGGCGCGAGGCAAAATGGATGGCGATCGGCGCAGAACTCGCCGCAGAGGCCGGGGCGGACATCATCGACATCAATATGGGCTGCCCGGCGAAGCAGGTGACGCGCGGCCTGTCGGGATCGGCGCTCATGCGCGACCTCGATCACGCCATGACACTGGTCGAGGCGACCGTCGGCGCGGTCACCGTGCCGGTAACGCTGAAAATGCGGCTCGGCTGGGATCACGACACGATCAACGCCCCCGAACTCGCCCGGCGGGCGCAGGTTGCCGGGGTGCAGATGGTTACCGTGCACGGCCGCACGCGACAGCAATTCTACAAGGGGCGTGCGGACTGGTCCGCCGTTCGCGCCGTTCGGGAAGCCATCACCATTCCGCTCGTGGTCAATGGCGATATCGGAACGGTCGAACAGGCGCGCGAGGCGCTCGAGAGATCCGGCGCCGACATGGTGATGGTTGGCCGCGCCGCGCAAGGCCTGCCCTGGCTACCGGGCCAGATCGCCGCCGAGCTGGAGGGCAGGGCGTTTCAGGTTCCGCTGGACCGCAAGTTCGAGGCCCTCGCACACCAGCTCCGCGACTCGATCGCGCTCTATGAGGATCACATCGGCATCCGGATGATGCGCAAACACTTCGCCTCATTTGTCGAGGCGGAGATGCCGGAAGCCGATCAACCTCTCCTGCGGTCTGCGCTGTGCCGGGCCCAGACAGAGGCCGAAGCCCTGCATGCGCTGGAGAACTGCCTGACCTTGGCTTCGGGGAAAGTCGCGGCCTGATCCGCTGTTGCCGGAACAACACATCGCTGTTGATTGTCGGCAACAGGCGGGTTTAGTCTCTCAATGTGACCGCGAAATCCGCTCCGACTTCCCGTGCCTTACGGCGCGCAATCAGCCCGCCAAGCTTGTATTCGAGCCTGGTGGGCGGCGGTTTTGCCATCGCTATCGTCATTCTCGCGGCGGCGGCTTTCCAGCTGATCCTCGGCAATGAGGCGGGTTCGGGCGGATCATCGCCGCTTCGGGTTCTGCTCTACATCAACATCGTCATCATCGCCGGACTGGCCGTCGTGGTCGGCTGGCGCGTGGCGCGCCGCCTGACGGGCCGGCGTTTTGGTGAGCCCGCGCCGCGCCTGCACCTTCGCTTCATCGCGATGTTCACGATCGCGGCGGCGATCCCGACCATCCTCGTCGCCGTCTTCCTCGGCGGGGTTTTGACTCGCGGCGTCGAATACTGGTTCGGCGAACGCGTCAGCGCGGTGGTGGAAGGCGCCGCCAGTGCTGCGCGTGAGGTCGTGGAACGCGAGGCCGGCGAAGCGTCGGAACAGATGCGTCTGATGTCGCTCGATCTCAGTCAGGCCGATGCGGTCACGGCATTCTCCAACGCCCGGATCCAGTACACACAGTATTTGCGTCAGCAGACGATCGTGCGCGGTTTTCAGGCCTCCTACATCGTGGATGGGCAGGGCACCGTTCTGGCGCGTGCGGAGACGCCCGACAGCCCGGCCTTCATCCCGCCCTCGCCACGCCTTTTCGAGCTCGCGCGCGACGGCGACATCGGTGTGTCGACGCCGGAACAGGCGAGTGCCGGCGACGCGTCGATGCGAGCCCTGATGCAGATGACGGCCTATGAAGACGCCTATCTCTATGTCTTCCTGAATATCGACCTGTCGGTCCTGCAACGCGCCGAAACGGCGATCGTCGAGCTCAGAAACGCGGGTCAGCGCGAAGCCCAGCTCGGCCCGATCTACATCCTCGTCTATCTCGAGACGGCCTTGCTGATCGTGCTGGCGGCAATCTCGCTGGCGCTTGGCGCTGCGACCCGGATCGTCCGGCCGGTTTCCAACCTCGTTGGCGCCGCCGAACGCGTCCGTCGCGGCGATCTAGATGCGCGCGTCGAAGTGAAGCGCGAGGACGACGAGATCGCCACGCTCGGCCTCGCCTTCAACCGCATGACGCGCCAGCTGCGTGGACAGCGGCGTGAGCTGGTTGCGTCCCATGCGCAATCCGAACGCCGCCGCGCCTTCACCGAGGCCGTGCTGGCCGGCGTGACGGCAGGCATTATCGGCCTCGACGAGGACAATTGCGTCACCCTGGTCAATCGCTCGGCCTGTGCGCTGCTCGAGCGCGACGAGGACCAGCTTGTCGGCCATCCGATCGGAGAGGTCGCACCGTCGCTGCTGGCTGCGGTCGAGGCGGCGCGAAAACGTCCCGGTGAAGTCGCGGAACTGCAGACCGAAATCGAATCCTCCGACGAAGCGGCCCTCTCGCTGAACGTCCGCGCCGCCGTCACGTCCGATGCCGGCCTCGTTCTGACCTTCGACGACATCTCCCGCCTCGTCGCCGCGCAGAGGAACGCCGCCTGGCGCGACGTGGCGCGCCGTATCGCGCACGAAATCAAGAACCCGCTGACGCCGATTCAACTCTCGGCCGAGCGGCTGCGCCGGAAATACCGCAAGCATGTCGAGGATCACGACGTCGAGACTTTCGACCGCTGCACCGACACGATCGTCCGTCAGGTCAGCGATATCGGCCGCATGGTCGATGAATTCTCGTCCTTCGCCCGCATGCCGACCCCGAAGGTCGCGCCGGCGGATGTGACCTCGATGGTGCAGAGCGCGGTCTTCGCGCAGCGCGTGGCCAGCCCTGATCTGAAGGTGGAATTCACCGCACCGGCCGACCCGGTCCGTGCGCTCTGCGATGAGCGCCTCGCGGTTCAGGCGCTGGCGAACATCCTGAAGAATGCGGCTGAAAGCGTGACCGCGCGCTGCGATCGCGATGGCGGGAAGGCGCTCCAGGGCCGGATCGCCGTCACCTTGACCACCGAACGCGGATTCGCCGCGATCGAGGTGTGCGACAACGGGCTGGGCTGGCCGACAGCGGACCGCGAACGCCTGACCGAGCCTTATATGACGACCCGCGAGAAGGGCACTGGCCTCGGTCTTGCGATCGTGAAGCGCGTCATGGAGGACCATCAGGGCCGCCTCGAACTGGACGTGCCCGACTCCGGTTCCGGCGCGATTGTCCGTCTTTTCTTCCCGCTGGCCGACTCGGTCGACCCGGCGGCCGTAACGACTGCAACAGGAGCGTAAAGCGTCATGGCGAAAGATATCCTGATCGTCGATGACGAGGACGATATCCGCGACCTCATCTCGGGCCTTCTTGAAGACGAAGGCTATCAGGCGCGCGAAGCGGCAGATGCAGACGGGGCGCTGCAGGCGATCCGCTCGCGCAAGCCGTCGCTGATCGTTCTCGATGTCTGGCTGCAGGGCAGCCGTCTCGACGGGATCGAACTCCTCGACGTGATCCGCAAGACCGACCCGGACCTGCCGGTGATCGTGATCTCCGGCCATGGCACGATCGAGACTGCCGTCGCCGCGATCCGGAAGGGCGCTTACGACTTCCTCGAAAAGCCGTTCAAGAGCGACAAACTGCTCGTTACCGTCGAGCGTGCGCTTGAGACCTCGCGCCTGCGCCGCGAGAATGCCGAGCTGCGCACCAAGGTCGATCTCGAGACCGAACTGGTCGGCAAGTCGCCGCTGATCGCCCAGCTTCGCCACCTGATTGACCGGGTCGCGCCGACCAATTCACGCGTGCTGATTTCCGGCCCGGCGGGCTGCGGCAAGGAACTCGTCGCGCGCCTGATCCATGCCAGCTCGCCCCGCGCCGACGCCGGCTTTATCGCGGTGAACGCGGCCGGTATGGCGCCGGACATGGTCGAAGAGGAATTGTTCGGCCACGAGGCTGATGACGGCACCGTCACGCGGGTGGGTCTTCTGGAGCGCGCACATGGCGGTACGCTCTTCCTCGACGAGATCGGCGACATGCCGACGGCTTCGCAGAACAAGCTGCTGCGCATGCTGATCGACCAGCGCTTCCACCGCCTGGGCGGCACGACGGACGTTCAGGTCAATGTCCGCGTCGTGTCCAGTTCATCCAAGGATCTGCGCGACCTGATCGGGCAGGGGCGTTTCCGGGAGGATCTCTATCACCGGCTGGCCGTGGTTCCGGTCCAGATCCCGGCCCTGGCCGACCGGCGCGAGGACATTCCGCTGCTCGTCGATCACTTCATCACCCGGATCACGTCCATGTCCGGCCTCAGCCGCCGTCAGATCGGCGAGGACGCGATGGCCGCGCTGCAGGCCCACGACTGGCCGGGCAATGTCCGCCAGCTCCGCAACAATGTGGAGCGTCTGCTGATCCTCGCTTCCGGCGACGATGATCAGCCGATCACACTCGATTCCCTGCCGTCGGAAGTCGCGGGACGCGAAACCAGCGAGGCCGGGTTCGACGCCGAACGGATGATCGCGCTGCCGCTGCGCGAGGCACGCGAGAATTTCGAGCGCGAATACCTGAAGGCCCAGATCAGCCGGTTCGGCGGGAATATCTCACGCACGGCGGCTTTTATCGGCATGGAGCGTTCGGCGCTCCATCGGAAGCTCAAATCACTGGGTGTGACGCCTGCCTCGGCACGCGCCGATCTCGACGATATGATCGAATAGAGATCGCGGGAGATTTCACATGAAAGCTGTCGTCTGCGGTGCAGGCCGTGTCGGATACGGGATCGCCCGCGCGCTCTCGCGAGAAGGCAATTCGGTGACGGTCGTCGACTGGTCGCCGGAGCTGATCAACAAGATCACGACCGATCTCGATGTCCGCGGCGTGGTCGGGCACGGATCCCACCCGGATGCGCTGGAACGCGCTGGCGCGGCTGACGCGGAATTGCTGGTCGCCGTCACCTATTCCGACGAAACCAACATGATCGCCTGTCAGGTGGCGCATTCGCTGTTCAACACACCGATGCGGATCGCGCGCGTCCGGGCGCAAAGCTATCTCGAACCGGCCTGGCGTGACCTTTTCACGACAGGACACCTCCCGATCGACGTGGTGATCTCGCCCGAACTGGAAGTCGGCCGTGCCATCCTGCAGCGCGTGGAGACGCCGGGCGCCTTCACCACCGCGCTGTTCGCAGGCGGACGGATCCAGTTGCTCGGCTTGCAGGTCGACGAGAATTCGCCTGTTGCCGGGTCTTCGCCCGACCAACTGCGTGAACTCTTCCCCGACCTTCGCCTGACCCTCGTCGGCATCGACCGCGACGGAAAGATGTTCATTCCGGACCGGTCGGATCCGCTTCTGGCCGGAGACGAGGCCTATCTGGTGATCGAGCCGGCGCGGCTCGACCGCGTACTCGACATCTTCGGCCGCGCCAGCCAGAAGGTTCGCCGCGTCGTGATCGTTGGCGCGGGCAATATCGGCGTCTATGTCGCCCGGTCACTGGAACGTCTCGGTGGCCTGAAAGTCCGCCTGATCGAGGCCGACAAGAAGAAGGCCGAGGCCGCGGCTGACCAGTTGCGCAAGACGGTCGTGCTTCACGGTGACGGCTTGTCGCCCGGCCTGCTGCGTGAGGCGGCGGCCGATCGGGCCGAACTCGTCGTCTGCGTGACCAATGACGACAAGGTCAATCTGATGAGCGCCGTCATGGCCAAGCGGGAAGGGGCGGCGCGTACCATCTGCCTCGTCAATGAGCAGGCTTTCGCCGATTTGCGTGAGCCGCTCGACATCGACGCCTTCATCGATCCGCGGTCCACGACCGTTTCGACCATCCTCCAGCATATCCGCCGTGGCCGGATCACAGGTCTGCAATCGCTTGGTGGCGGCAAGGCAGAAGCGCTCGAAGGCGTGGCGCTCGCAACCTCGCCGCTCGTTGGCAAGGCGATCGACGACATGGATCTGCCCGACGGCGTCACGCTCGGCGCGGTGGTGCGCGGTGACAAGGTGCTCATGCCCGGTGACGGGGAAACCGTCCGGGAAAACGACCGTGTCCTCCTGTTCGCGGAAACAGCGCTCGTGACCAAGGTCGAGCAGCTTTTCCGGGTCAGTCTCGAATACTTCTGACGCGCTGGCGTGGACAGCCTCGCTTTCCTCCGGCCCCTGGGGCTCAGCTGGATCGCTCTCGGCAGTTTCATGATCGCCGCAAGCCTCCTCGCGCTTGCCTTTTCGCTGATGGCGGCGGCGGTGGCCTATGCCGTGACGGCGCTTCTGCCGCTGTTGGTCGGCGGAGTTGTGGCCTTGGCCACCAGCCAGTCCGGAACCCGAACCCGCGGCGCGGACGTGTCGGCCTTTGTTGCGCTGGCCTGGGCGATCTCGCCCGTGTTCGCGGCCCCCGCCTTTGCTCTGCTGGTTCCGGAATTCACGGCCATGGACTCGGTGTTCGAAGCCTATTCCGCGCTCACCACGACCGGAGCGATCCTCGTTCCGCCAGCCGAGGCAGGGCGGGAAGTGGTCCTGTGGCGTTCCGTGATGAGCTTTGCCGGCGGGTTCGGTACGCTGGTCTTCGCGGCGGGCTTGCTGGCTGTGCTCGATCGCGGCGCTCAACAGCTTCGCAAGACGATTCTGCTTACCGTCGATCAGGACAACGTCTTCTCGCACCTGCATATCGCCGCGCAGCGAATATTCGTCGTCTACGCCCTGTTGATGCTGATCTGCTTCACACTGCTCCTGATCACCGGCGTACCGGCCTTTGACGCGATCTGCCTGTCTCTATCGGCACTCTCCACCGGAGGCTACAGCCCGGTGAGCGGTCCGTTGACCCTGCACTACCCGGCAATGGCGACGGTCATCCTGTGCGGCGCCTGCCTGATCGCCTCGATCAACATCGCGGTGCTGTGGACGCTCAATCGCGGCCATGACTGGCGGCCCGATCCCGAAATGATCGGCTTTTTCGGCCTGCTGTTCGCGCTGTGGGGCATCTCGATGGTTTCGGTCGATGCCGCACAGCCACTGTCGACCCTCGCCGAGGCCATCTTTGCCATCACCACGGCCGGATTCACGGCGAGCGCGGACAGCGGCTTCCTGCCGGTTGCCGCCCTGTTCGTGGCACTGGTCGGGGGTTCAGCGGCCTCGACGACGGGCGGGATCAAGGTCTCGCGCTTTGTCCTGCTCTGGCGACAGATCTTCACCGATCTCGGCCGCCTGCCGCACCCGTCGAGCGTGCTCAACATGCGCTACCGAAACAAGGATGCGCGAAGCGGCGGCTTTACGGCGCTCTGGACGACCGTGCTCGCCTTCATCGCGACGGTCACGATCTCGACCGTCATCGGTTCGGCGCTCGGCGACGGCTTCGAGCAGGGCTGGACGGCTTCCATGGCGGCGATCGCCAATGCCGGCCCGCTGTTCGACCGCGCTGAAGGCGGGCAAAGCTGGGCGGTGTTCTCGACGCCGAACCAGATTCTCTTCATCGTCGTGATGGTGCTCGGACGACTGGAAATCATGGCCGGCGCGGCCGCGCTTCTCGCCATTCTAAGGAAGGACTGACGCCTTATGCCCCGCATTGCCTATGTCGACGGTGCCTATCTGCCCCATGCCGATGCGGCGGTTCACATCGAGGATCGCGGCAACCAGTTCGCCGATGCCGTTTACGAGGTCTGGGCAGTGAGGGCAGGGGGCTTGCTCGATACGCCCGGGCATCTGAAGCGCCTGCGCCGCTCGCTCGGCGAATTGCACATCGCGGTTCCGATGAGCGACGACGCGCTGACGCTCGTCCTGCACGAGATCGTGCGCCGCAACCGTCTTCGCGACGGTCTGGTCTACCTGCAGGTCTCACGCGGCGTGGCCCCGCGCGACCATGCCTTCCCGTCACCCGCGGTCAGTCCGACCGTCATCGTCACCGCCAAGCGGACCGACATGAAGACCGCGGAGGCCAGGGCGGAGAAGGGGATCAGCGTCATCACCCTGCCGGACATCCGGTGGGGACGGCGGGACATCAAGACGGTGTCCCTGCTGCCCAACGCACTCGCCAAGCAGGCCGCCAAGGAGACCGGCGCGGGCGAGGCCTGGCTGATCGATCCGGATGGCACGATCACCGAGGGTTCGTCGTCCAACGCCTGGATCCTGACCCCGGACAATGTGCTGGTCACGCGTGCGGCATCGAATTCCATCCTGAACGGGATCACCCGCCTGGCGGTGATCGAGGCCGCAAGCGGCGAGAAACTCCGCGTCGAGGAACGGGCTTTCACCCGGGACGAGGCGCTGGCGGCGAAGGAGGCCTTCGTGACGTCAGCTTCGGCCCATGTCACCGCCGTGGTTGCGATCGACGGCCAGAAAATCGGCGACGGAAGACCGGGTGCGGTGGCCAAGGCGCTCCGCACGGCCTATCTTACTGCAGCGCGGCAAAATTCTGTTGCGTTGCACAAACGAGAGGCCGGTCCACTGGTTGCGCGCAGGACGAAGCGGCGTATACCTTGAGACATTGAGTGTGTGAGCCGCGCGAGTCGCGGGGAGAAAAGGCATGTCCCAGGATAAGAAGCAGAATTTGCAGGACGTGTTTCTGAACGCGGTCCGGAAGTCGAAGACCCCGCTGACGATCTTTCTGGTCAATGGCGTGAAGCTGCAGGGCATTGTCACCTGGTTTGACAATTTCTGTCTTCTGCTGCGCCGCGATGGCCAGTCGCAGCTGGTCTACAAGCACGCAATCTCGACCATCATGCCGTCCCAGCCGGTTTCGCTCTTCGAAGCGGAACGCGATGACGGTGATCAGGACGGCGAGGCTTGATCGAAACCGAAACCCCGGCCGACCGGGTTTACGTCATCCATCCGCAGATCAGCGGGCGCGCCTATGATGTGGACGCCCGGCTGGAAGAGGCATGCGGTCTCGCCGAGGCGCTCGACCTCGAACTCGCCGGCGGGGACATCACCCATGTCCGCGCCATCGATCCGGGCCGCTTCTTCGGGTCCGGCAAGGCGGAACAGATCCGTCTGACTTTGGAAGAGAAGGGCGCCGCCGTTTGCGTCGTCGATGCCAAGCTCTCCCCGGTCCAGCAGCGCAATCTGGAGAAGACCTGGAACGTCAAGGTCGTCGACCGGACGGGCCTGATCCTCGAAATCTTCGGCCGGCGCGCGCGGACCAAGGAAGGCCGGCTGCAGGTCGAACTGGCCCGGCTGGCCTATGAACGTTCGCGTCTGGTGCGCACCTGGACCCACCTCGAACGTCAGCGCGGCGGTGGCGGCTTCCTTGCCGGTCCCGGCGAAACCCAGATCGAGACCGACCGGCGTCTGCTCGCGGACAAGATGGCGAAGCTGCGCCGCGAACTGGATGACGTGCGCCGGACCCGCGCGCTCCACCGCAAGCAGCGTCAGGACGTGCCGTATCCGGTCGTGGCGCTCGTCGGCTACACGAATGCCGGCAAATCGACCCTGTTCAACCGGATCACCGGCGCGCGCGTTCTGGCCAAGGACATGCCCTTCGCGACGCTCGACACCACGGTCCGGGCGTTCGAGACTCCCAGCGGGATCAAGGCGCTGATGTCCGACACGGTCGGGTTTATCATAGACCTGCCGACGGAGCTGATCGCCGCCTTCCGCGCCACGCTGGAAGAGGTGCGGGACGCCGACGTGCTGATCCACGTCATGGACGTTTCGGCTGCGGATTTCGACCTGCATCGCGCGGAGGTGGAATCGATCCTCGACGGTCTCGAAGCCGGTGTGAATCACGGCCAGACGGTGATCGAGGTCTTCAACAAGATCGACTTGTGGAATGACGATCTGGGCGAAGCGCCGCCGAAAAAGGGCGAGGGCGTGTTCGAGACGATCGCCATGTCAGCGCTGACCGGTGAGGGCACGGAACGCTTCATGGCCGCGATCGAGCGCGCCCTGCTGGAGCGGGCCCGCGTCATGACGGTGGAACTCGCGCCGGGCGAGGGCAAGGCGCATGCCTGGCTGCACAGTCACGGCGCGGTCCTGCGTGAGACCACGAACAGCGAGACCGGCGCGATTTCGATGACGGTGCGTCTGACGCCGGAAGATGCGGGCCGGTTCGCCGTGGCCTTCCCGGACCACGGGCAGGAATTCTAGCGCTCGAGCATTTTCGCCTCGACCCAGAGCGCTTCCATCTCGTCCAGAGACGTCTCGTTCATCTTGCGGCCGGCTTCCGACAGGCGCTGCTCGATATGGCGGAAGCGGCGTTCGAACTTGGCATTCGCATCGCGTGCCGAGGATTCCGCGTCCAGCTTCAGCTTTCGTGCGTAATTCACGATAACGAAAAGCAAATCGCCGATTTCCTCGGCGGTCTTTTCAGTGTCGCCACTGGCCGCGGCCTCGCGCACTTCGGCCAGTTCTTCCTCCACCTTGTCCCAGACCCGTTCCGCATCCGGCCAGTCGAACCCGATGGTGGCCGCGCGCTTCTGCAGCTTTTGGGCGCGTTTCAGGGCAGGGAGGCCGAGCGGCACATCGTCAAGGAGGCCGTCGGAACCCTTGCTGTCCTTGCGCTCGGCCGCCTTGATCTCTTCCCAGGCCTGCGTCTGCTCGGCGGAATTGGCGTAGGACGCATCTCCGAAGACGTGCGGATGACGGCGGATCATCTTGTCGCGGATCGACGCCGCGACATCGTTGAAATCGAACAGGCCGGCTTCCTCGGCCATCCGGGCGTGGAAGACGACCTGCAGCAGGAGATCTCCGAGCTCGTCCTTGATCTCGGCCGGATCGCCGCGGCGGATCGCGTCCTCGACCTCATAGGCTTCCTCGATCGTGTAGGGCGCGATCGTCTCGAAGGTCTGCTCCACATCCCACGGGCATCCGGTTTCCGGATCGCGCAGTTTCGCCATGACGGCGAGGAGGTCGGTGAGGGCCAGGTCTGTCGTCTTGAACATCACGATATCAAAGGCGCATAATGAATATTATGAGACATATGGATGGGTGGAATAGCGTGTTTCCAAGCCATTCCATGTGACGCTCAGCCCGTCATAGGCCGGACGCACGCCCTGTGGAAGCCTCATGCAAAGCGCCTCGTAGTCGAGATCAATGTGAAGGTTCGTCAGAACGGCCTCAGGAATTCTCGCTCGATCAATCCAGCCGAGCGCGTCGCTGACGCTTGCGTGCGTCGGATGTTGTTCTTCACGCAAGGCATCGACGATCCACACACGCGTGCCGTCCAGGATACGATACGCGGCGGCCGGCACGCCGTTCACGTCGGGCGAATACGCAATCGGCCCGAACCGGAAACCGGTCGACATGATCGGACCGTGCTCAAGTTCGAACGGAATGATGTCGACCGCGCCGCCCGGACCTTCGACGCGGATCGGTTCACCGAATGCGTCCCAGACATGCGGCGTGAACAATGGCCGGTAGAGTTTCCCGTCACCCAGGAAGGCATAATCAAAGCGCTCGAGCAGTTCTTTTGCCGTATCGCGGCTCATATGCACCGGCATGTGGCGGCGCGCGCGATAGACAAAGGCCCGCAGATCATCGATTCCGTGGGTCTGATCCGCATGATCATGGGTGATCATCACGGCGTCGATGCGCTGCAGGCCGACCGAAAGCGCCTGCGCTCGCAGATCCGGGGATGTATCGATCAGGATATTGGTGGTTTCCCCCGCCGTCAGCGCTTCGTCCGAAGCCGCAGCTTCCACCAGCAAACTACAACGGCGCCTTGCATTTTTGGAATTTCCGGGATCGCACGCGCCCCAGTCGCCGTCGGCGCGCGGCACGCCGCCGGACGACCCGCATCCCAGGATCGTCGCCCGCAGGATCACGGCCGCGGCACCTTGTCGAACAAGGTAAAAAACGCGTCGGTCGTGCGCTGTTCGCACTCTTCCCGCGACCAGTTCTTCACCGCTGCCAGACCGTCGGCGACCGCCGGGAGAAAACTTGGCTCGTTGCGCTGGCCGCGATGCGGTACGGGGGCCAGATACGGGCAATCGGTCTCGATCATCACCTTGTCGCCCGGAACGATATCGCGGAATACGGCGCGGACATCGTCAGCCTTCCTGAAGGTGACAATGCCGGACGCCGCGAAATACGCCCCCAGCTTCACACCGCGTCGGGCGAGGTCCGGGCCGCTGGTGTAGCAGTGCAGAAGCGGGCGGAATGCCCCCTTCCCCATTTCGTCCTCGAGGATGTCCGCCATCATGGCGTCGGCTTCGCGTGTATGGATCACCAGCGGCAGATCGGTCCGTCGCGCCGCTTCGACATGGGCGCGGAAACTCGCGACCTGGTCGGCCTCGGGACTGTAGCCGTAATGGAAGTCGAGCCCGGTTTCGCCGATCCCGACGATGCGCGGATGTTGCGCCAATTCGATCAGTTCGTCGGCCGTGATATCGGGCCGGTCCTTGGCGTGATGGGGATGCGCCCCGATGGTGCACCAGATATCGTCATACCGTTCGGCGATCGCGGAAACCGCAGGAAAATCCTTTAGTTCGCAGCAAATCGTCACCATGCGCACGACGCCAGCGGCCCGTGCGCGTTCAATCACGGCATCGAGGTCCTCGGCGAAGGTTTCGCCATGCAGATTGACGTGACTATCGACCAGCATCGGCGGCCCGGGCGGCTTCCTGCAAGCGGTGGAGCGCGCTCAGCGCCACCTGTTTCGGGTCGAGATAAAGCCCCGCGCCCGCTCCGGCAAGCGCGCGCAGGTCGCGCCACGCCGCCGTCCACGGCTCCGGGTCATGCCCGGCCTGTCCGGTGGCACGGGCGCGTTCCATCGTCCAGGCGAGAATGCGGTCGTTGAAGGCGTCGCGCGCCGCGTCCTTGTCCTTGCCCGTCATTCGGTTGGCGAGCGCGCGCGAGCGCGCCGCATCGAGCCGCGGCAGACCCGACAGCAAGCCGTCCAGCGTCTCGGCGATGTCCTGTACCGGGGAACGGGCCATGGCGAGCGCTTCTCCCGGCAGTCCCTTGCCGCGCCTTGCCCAGTCCTGCGGATCGGACACGCCGCTCTGCCGGGTCAGCCAGGCGGCGGTCGCGTCGATACCGGGCGCACGCAGTGTCAACCGCCGGCAGCGAGAGCGGATCGTCGGCAACAGCTTGCCGGGCGTATGGGTCAGCAGAAAAAGGATGGTGCGCTGCGGCGGTTCTTCCAATGATTTCAAAAGGGCGTTGGCCGCATTCGGATTCATTTCGTCAACGCTGTCGACGATGGCGACGCGCCAGCCGTCGGCGCCGGCACTGAGAGAGAAGAACTCCCCGACCCGCCGCAGCTCGTCGACCGTGATGACCGATTTGAACTTCTTGGTCTTGTCGTCCCAGGGCCGCCGGATCACCAGAAGGCCGGGATGGGACTGCGCCTCGATCCGGCGGCAATTGGGATCGGACGGGTTCGCCGACAGCCCCTCACCGTCCGGTGCCGCACCGAGAATCCGGCGCGCGGCGCGATAAGCCAGGGTCGCCTTGCCCACGCCCGAGGGCCCGGTGATCAGCCAGCCATGATGCAGACGGCCAGAGGCAATGGCGCTGCCGAGTTCGGCCTCGGCCGCCTCATGGCCGGCAAGGTCATAGCGTTCGCGCGGATGCGGGCATCCGGGGCGCCGGTCGGGTTCGTCGGGCAGATCGGTTTCGCTCATGGCGTTCCGAGACGGTTCGATATGACGCCGAGCGCAGCGTCCAGCACGGCTTCCGCCGGCGCACCGCCATCGATGACGGCACAGCGCATCGGCTCGGCTGCGGCGATGTCGAGGAAGGCCTGGCGCAGGCGATCGTGGAACACGCTGCCCTTGGCTTCGAACCGCGTTTCCTTCTCGCCCCGCGCCCATGTGCGCTCCAGCCCGACATTCGGGTCGATATCGACGATCAAGGTCAGGTCCGGCTCGAAATCATCGAGGGCGAACTTGTGGAGCGTGTCGAGGCGCGCGCGGTCCGTGCCGCCGGCCGCGCCCTGATAGGCCCTCGTGGAATCGGCGAAGCGATCACACAGCACCCAGTCGCCGCGCTCGATCGCCGGACGGATGACGCGTTCGACGTGATCGACCCGTGCTGCGTAGAACAGGAGCGCTTCTGAGATCGGCGACCAGCGCTCGACATCGCCGGATAGCAACAACTCCCGGATCGCCTCGGCGTTCGGTGTTCCGCCCGGTTCGCGCGTCCTGACGACGGTCAGCCCGTCGCGTTCGAGCGCTCCTTTGAGCCCCTCGATCAGCGTCGTTTTGCCGGCGCCCTCGCCGCCTTCCAGCGTGATGAACTTTCCCCGCACCGCGTCAACCGCGGATCAGGTGAACGAGCGCATCGGCGGCGCGGCCGAACATGCCTTTCCGCTCAACGGATTGCGCCGCAACGAGCGGAAAACGCTGCGCGTCATAGCCCGGGGCTTCGACGACGAGATGCGCGATCACGTCCCCTTCCGCCACCGGGGCCGGAACCGGACCGTCATAGACGACGGCCACCTGCATGTCGCGGCGCGCGGCGCGCGACAGTCCGATGGAAATATCCTCCTGCGTGACCAGCGCCACATCGCCCGCCCGGCCCATGAAGATCTCGGCCTGTCCCACTTCGGCGCCTGCCTCGAACAAATCGTAGACGGCGAATTCGGCGAAGGCCGCGCGCATCAGGCGTTCGGCCTCGTTGGCGCGGGCCCGTTCCGATCCCATTCCGTTGAACACGATGATGCGGCGTTCGCCATCGCGCACGGCCGAGCCGACAAGGCCATAGCCGCTTTCTTCGGTGTGGCCGGTCTTCAGACCGTCCGCGCCGTCGAACACGCCGAGCAGCGGGTTCCGGTTGAACTGGCGGATGCCGTTATAGGTGTATTCCCGCTCGGCATAGATCTCGTAGAGTTCCGGGTGCTCCTCGATGATGATCGCGCCGAGGCGCGCCAGGTCGAGCGCGCTGATCCGCTGCTGCGGATCCGGCCAGCCGGTCGAGTTCGCGAAGCTGGCGCTGGTCAGGCCCAGCTCGTGCGCGCGGTCGGTCATCATCGCAGCGAAATTCGCTTCCGTTCCGCCGAGTGCTTCGGCGATCACGATGCAGGCGTCATTGCCGGACTGGACGATGATGCCGCGAAGCAGATCATCCACCCGCACACGGCTGTTCACGTCGAGGAACATGGTTGACGACCCCGAAGCCGAACCGCCCCGCCGCCAGGCTTCTTCGGACACCGGCAATTCGTCGTCGAGCGACAGACGCCCCTCGTCGATGGCCTCGAACGCCATCAGCACCGTCATCAGCTTGCTCATCGAGGCCGGCGGCATGGGCTCGCCGCCATTGTGCGACCAGAGCACGGTCTCGGTCTCGACGTCATAGATGACGGCGTGCGTGGCTTCGGTTTCGAAGGTCTGCGCTTGGGCAAAAGGCGCAAGGGCGAAAATCAGAAAGGCGGAAAGAACGGCGCGCACGGGGCTGCGACTCCCTTTGTCGGTTGGCCGGGACTTTGAACGATACAATCGTGTCGGGGATGCGGCGTAAACCCCGCCGTCAGCGCAGAGACACCACCCGTGCGTCGAAAATGCCGTCGGTGCGCAGCGCGGTGCGCGTCATCTCGGCCTCGGCACGGTTTTCCCACTGACCCAGAAGTACGCGGAACACGGTCTGGCCGTTGACGATGGCCTCCTCGATCCACGCATCACCGCGCGGCTCAAGGCGCGCCTGGAGTGCTTGCGCATTGTCCCGGTCGGTGAAGGACCCGGCCTGGATGGTGACGAGGCGCTGCGTGGTTTCGCCATTGGCCCGCATGTCGGCCAGAACCTGCGCGGCAATCGGGTCGTCGCCGGTATTGCTGGCGGTGAAGATTACCGGTGGCGCGGACACGCCCGGCCCGTCGACCGGCCCCAGATAGCGCACGCGCACCTGTGCCAGCCCCTGGCCGATGAAGCCGAGTTCGGTGGCCGCCGCGCGGCTGAGATCGATGATCCGGTCGTCGGCAAACGGTCCGCGATCGTTGAGACGCAACACGACAGTCCGGCCATTCTCCAGATTCGTGACCTCGACGAGGCTTGGAATCGGCAACGTGGTGTGCGCTGCCGTCATCAGATTTTCGTCGAACACTTCGCCGCTGGCGGTCAGACGGCCATGGAATCCCGGCCCGTACCAGGATGCGATCCCGGTCCGGTCATAACTGTCGTCGAAAGCCGGAACATAAGTGCGGCCATTGATCTGATAGGGATTGCCGACGCGCGGTTCGATCCGGCCGCTGGGCCGGGCCGGTTGCGTGACACTCGGCGAGGGCGCAGCGCGCACCACAGCGGTCGTGCGCTGGGGCGTCGAGGCCTCGCGCGGCTCCGGCATGCTGGCGCATGCCGCTGCCACCAAGCATGAAGACAGGATTGCAAGTCGCTGGATTGACATGGATCTGAGTCGCATGACCCCTCGCCCGTATTGCGCAAGCCCAGCCCCAGTCTCCCCGCAAATGGTTATCGCAGAGTAAGCCGCGTTTCCAGATGGCGGTTCATCACGGTTGCGCGGGCGCGCCCGACCCCGCTAATGGGGAGCGCCGGAGGAGTGGCAGAGTGGTCGATTGCGGCGGTCTTGAAAACCGTTGAGCCGCGAGGCTCCGGGGGTTCGAATCCCTCCTCCTCCGCCATCCTCCCGCTCCCGCGGTCAGCCCGCTTCGAAATAGACCCGGCCGGACGAGATGAAGATCTCTCCGACCAGCCGGTCGTCGAAGCCGACATCGGGGCGATAGGCCGTCGGGTAGATATAGACGTCGAGATCGCCCTGGCTGTTCTCTGGCGTGATTTCGCAAACGAGGGTCCGGCCCTCGATGAAGGATTGCCCCGCCGCACCGCCGGAGATGAAGCCGGACTGTTCGCCATCGGGCGAGAACATGCAGGTTGCTCCCTCCGGCCCGTCGGCGGTCCGCAGCGACAGCGTGACCACGACCCACCCGCCCTGCGGCGCCACATCGTCGAGATCGAAGGCAAGCCTGATCCCCTGCCCCTCGGCGTCGATGCCCTCGATCGTCCACACCAGCACGGTGCGCGCCGCATCATTGCGGTCGGCCAGGGCGAAGACGTCTTCCTCCCGCCGCACGAAAGCACTCGCGCTGCCGCCGAAATTGCCGGTGCGTTCAACCGCGCTGACATCGAGAAACTCGTTATAGCCGGCCCCCGTGACCTCGGCCCATTCGCGGCTGTCGGGCATGCCCGGATCCACTTCGGAAGAACACGATACGGCCGCAAGTCCCGCCGGGACGGCCAACGCCAACGCCAGTGTACGAAGCTGCTTCAAGGGGCACCTGTTCCGCTGTCTGTTCCCGATTCCGAACGCGTCTTCGTAGCGGAAAAAACCGAGGCCGCCCATAAAGGCGGCAACGGAAATCAGGAAAACGGTTGTAAACTCGTGCGCCCGCCGTCAAACCAGCGTCCGCGGGGATCAGGCAGGACCGCCGCGCAGGGGGAATTCGAGTATGAGCGACGGCATGTGGACGCGGTGGATGCAAAGGGACCGGCTGGCCTACATCGTCGGATTTGCGATCCTGCTCGTGGTGGCGCTCGTCGCCTACTTCCCGCCGCACAATCTCTCGATTGAAGGAAACGACCAGCTCGATTCCGTCATCCCGCTCTACGAGACGCTTCCTTCTCCGCTCGCGACCCTGTTCCGGCCCGGCTATGTGCACGACCAGCTGATGCACGGCCTGCCGCTCGACATGATGGGCGTGGGTGATCTGAAAATCGTCCGCCTGATCTACGGCATCTTCCCGCAGTATTGGGACACCTCGATCTATTTCACAGTCGCGCTTCTTGCGCTCTATCTCTCGGCCATCCTGCCCTTCCAGGTGGCGCGGCGTCATTTCGCCGGCAAGCCGTGGATGCCGCAGCTCGACCCGGCTGCGGTCGCTTTCGGCGCCGGTGCGGTCGCGTTGATGCCGCACAGCTTTGCCGTGCTCGGTGCGATCATCGGGTTCAACCTGTTCGTCGCCGGCGCCATGCTCAGCCTCGTGCCGAACCGGACCTGGTCGGCGCTCGGCCTGTTCCTGTTGGCGGCGATGTTCGCGGATTTCGTGCTGGGCGGCCTTTTCTATTATCCGGCCGCGCTGGTGGCCTTCGCCATTTTCGGCGGAATGAACGGGAATTGGCGACCGCTGAAGCTCGTCGCCCTCGGCCTCCTGATCACCATCTTCATCGAATACCGGCTGTTCTGGGGCTTGCTCTTCTCGGATACCGAAAGCCACCGCGTCGTGTGGATGGAAGGCCGGCATTTCGTGTTCGGGAATGTTTTCAACGGCACATACTGGACGCGCGCACTCACCGAGGCGCAGTCCCTGATCAACGGCACCACCGCGCATTATCATTATCAGTGGAATACCGCCCTGATCCTGCCGGTCACGACCGGGGTCGCGATCCTGGCCTATATCCTGGTCTGGAGCGTCGTGTCCGTCCGCGGCCGCGCCCTCGCCGCGATCCCGCCAAGCGACACGCGCCTCCTCGTCTGGATCGCCGGAACGATGGCGCTGATGGGGCTGGTCGCGTTCGGCTTCGGCATCGTTCAGAGCAACATGCTCGACTTCGAGGCGCTGGTCGGGGTTCCGGTCCAGCTTTCGCGCTTCATCGTCGTGCTCCCCTTCCTCTCAGTCGTACTGCTGGCAGTCGCGGTTCATCTCGCGAGCGAATGGCTCTGGTGGGGAGTGAAGACCGGTCTGGTCGCGGTCGCTCTGGGTGCCCTTGCCATGACGATCCATGTTCCGCTCGAACGCCGACTCGACAACATCGCCTTCCATGCCGAGCACGGATGGGACAACCCGTACGTCGCCCAGTACACAGTCGGGACCTATTTCAGCCGCGGCATGTATGACGAAGTGCGCGCCTATCTCGGTGCCGACTGGCCGGAGGAAAGGGTGGTCACGGTCGGCCTGCCTACGATGGCGGCTGCGTATAACGGATTCCATACGCTCGACGGCTACTACCAAGCGCATCCGCTCGATTTTCACCTCGCTTTCCGGCGGGTGATCGCGCCGGCCCTCGAGCGCGATCCGGCCCGCGCCAGCAATTATGACGGCTGGGGAAATCGCGTCGAAGTACCCGTCACGACCTACAACGCGGACGGCACGATCGAGGTCTTCATCGACGGATGCGCGCTCGCGGACATCGGCGGAACGCTCGTCCTGTCGCAGTACCAGCTGTCCAATCCGGACGACAGCCAACTGCGCCGCGAGGCGTTTATCTCGGGCAGCACGGACGGGCTCACCGGCAACATCTTCCTCTACCGGCCGGCCTGCGGTGAAGCGGTAGCTGGTGAAGCGGACCCAGGCGAAGGTTGACGCAAACCGGGGGCTCGCATAGCTCTCGCCGCGCATTTTGAGGGGCATCGGGAACAGGACCATGGTGGATCGCAATTTCTGGAAGGGACGCCGCGTCCTCGTCACCGGCCATACCGGCTTCAAGGGCGGATGGCTGTCGCTGTGGCTGACGGAAATGGGCGCGGAAGTCACCGGGCTCGCCCTCGATCCCGCCACCGATCCGTCCCTGTTCTCCGTCACCCGCTTGTCCGAACGCCTGGATGATCGCCGCGGCGATATCGCGGATCTGAAGACCGTAGATGAGGCCTTCGCCGCTGCACGTCCCGAGGTGCTCTTCCACATGGCGGCCCAGCCACTGGTGCGCCGTTCCTACAACGACCCGGTCGAAACCTATCGCTCCAACGTGCTCGGCACCGCGCACGTTCTCGATGCGGCGCGGCGATGCGACACGCTCCGCTCCATCGTCGTGGTCACGTCGGACAAGTGTTACGAAAACGAGGAATGGTACTGGGCCTATCGCGAGACCGACCGGCTCGGCGGCAAGGACCCCTATTCGAACTCCAAGGGCTGCACCGAACTCGTCGCTTCGTCTTTCCGCCAGAGTTATTTCACCGCCGACGCGGCCAGCGGCAAGGCCAGCCCGGCCCGGCTCGCGACCGTGCGCGCCGGCAATGTGATCGGCGGTGGCGACTGGAGTGAGGACCGGCTCGTTCCAGACATCATCCGGGCCATTCTCGCGGGCGGCACGGTGGAAATCCGCAACCCGTCGGCCACCCGCCCGTGGCAACACGTCATGGAGCCGCTGCGCGGCTATATCATGCTGGCCGAGCGCGTCTTCGAGGGCCACAATGATGTCGAGTACAATTTCGGCCCCGACATCGACAACGAGCGCACGGTCGGCGAACTCGTCGACCGCCTGACGACGCTCTTCCCGTCGGCCAAGGGGCGGCACGCAACCGACAAGAAACATCCCAAGGAAGCGCAATTCCTGCGGCTCGATTCCTCCCGCGCCAAGGCCGAACTCGACTGGCACCCCGTCCTGGGACTCGAGGACACGCTGAAAACGACTGCCGACTGGTTCATCGCCTGGATGGACGGGGCGGACATGCAGGAAGTCACCCTGCGCCAGCTGCGCGACTACGCGGAGAAGGCCGCGCGCTAGGCCAGGAGTTCGCGCAAGCGCGCATGCATCGCGATGTGCGTGTTCAGGTCGGCCACGATGGCTGGCCGATCGCCATCAAGGGCGCGGAACCACGCCCCCAGTTCAAGCCGAAGCGTACTCGATAGCGCGTTGAATCGCGGCTCGAGCGCAACCGCCTGACCCGCCCGCGCCAGGCGCGCAGGCGCTCTTGCGAAATCGAGCACGAAATTCCGTCCATCGCGGCAATCGATTTCCAGCCGGCGCGTCCGTTCCGGCATCGCCTTGCTGGCGAAGAGGCGGAAGGTCCGCTCACCCTCGCGCAGTGACAATTGCCCCGAACGCACGCCGCGCTCGGATGCCTGCTCCATTCGCCAGTCCGGCTCGCTACCGGCAATCACGCCGAAGATCGACAGGGCGTGTGGCAAGATATCGTCGAGCAGGCTGATTTCGTCATGCGTCCGCTTCACATGGCCATGGCGGACTTCCGCATCGGGGTCTTCCCAGTGCAGGGTCGCCGTACCTGACCAGCTGCCCAGCACCTCGCCAAGCGCGTGTAATTCAGGTAGCAGGCTGAACTCGACCCCCAGGCCGAAGACCAGTCCGGCGTCCGCAGCCCGTTGGGCCAAACGTGCGCTCGCGGCCGGATCCGCACTGAACGGCTTTTCGACCAGGGACGGCACTCCGGCGCGCAGGCACATTTCGAGGTCGCGGATATGATCCCCCGGCCGCGAAGCGATCAGGGCACTGCCCCCTGAACCGAGGTCTCGAAGTGCTGCCTCCGCGTCGCTGGTTACCACCGCGCCCGCAAGGCGTGCGTTCCCGGCCTGCCAGGCCAACGTGTCGTCCAGATTGCTGCGTGCGATCAGCGCGACCCCCTCGCCGGAGCCGCGCGCGCCCGCAGCCACGCCTGCCCAGACACGGCCCCACCGGCCGGCACCGAAGATGACGAGCGGGCGCGGTTCAGTCGCTGCTGCCCAGTAATCTTCAAGCGTTTGGAGCGCGTTCGGCATCGTCATGTCCGTGCGAGAAGGTCCAGACCCGATGGCCGACATAGGCGATCACGGTGTAGACGCTGAAGGCGAGGAATTGGGCAAACGCGTCCGGAATTGGCGCGTAGGTCAACAGCACTTGCAGAACCAGCAGGTTCACGCCGTACGCCACCGCCACGACAACCGAGAACCGCAGAGCCGCTGCCCACTGCCGCCCTGTGTGTCGGAACACGAAATTCCGGTTGAACAGGTAGGACATCGCAAGGCCGAAGATCAGCGTCGCGAAATTCGCCGGCACGTTGGGAACGTCGAAGACGAGGACCAGCGTGAACAGGAACAGATAGGACGCCGCAGTGACGATCAGGCCGAACAGCGCGTAGCGCCGCGCCGTGGCATCGACCACCTGCCTGAGTTTCGTAAAAAGGCTTCCCATCCTGTCCCCGCCTTGCGCCAAAAAGGGTTTTACGCTTTGCCCCGGGCCGGTTTCGTGCGACACGGCCCGCAGGCAGGAAGCCAAGAAGGGACGACTTACCATGCAGCCGGACAGTGGCAAGACAGTCACTCAGGAAAAAGTTTCCGAGGATTTCGACCGGTATGTCGAGAGCTATACCCAGCAGATCGACGACGCGGTGTCCTTCTCCGGTCTGAAGGCGGATTTCTTCGTCAAGGCGAAGTGCGAATACTTGCTGCGGTTGACGGAACGCTATCTGGGTTCGAATGCCGATCTCCACGTGCTCGATCTCGGCTGCGGCGTCGCCAGCTATCACCATCATCTGGTGACGAAATACAAGAGCCTCACCGGCATCGACGTTTCCCGCAAGAGCATCGAATACGCGGAACAGCATAACGAGAACGTCCGGTATGACGTCTATCCCGGCGGCACCCTGCCCTATGACGACAACCAGTTCGACGTCGCCTTCGCCGTCTGCGTGATGCACCACGTGCCGACCGGCGACTGGCCCGTTTTCGTCGAGCAGATGAAGCGCGTGCTGAAGCCGGGCGGCCTCGGCGTCGTGTTCGAGCACAATCCGGTCAACCCGCTGACCTGGCGCATCGTCTCGAACTGTCCGATCGATGCTGACGCGGTTCTCCTGAAGCAAAAAGAAATCCGGGCCCTGTTCGAGGACGCCGGGTTCGATGCAATCCGTACGCGCTCGATCCTGTCCATTCCGCCAATTGCCGGGCCGCTTTACCCGGTGGACGAGACGCTCGGCCTCATCGGCCTCGGAGCGCAATACTACATGACGGCGCGCAAACCGCTCGGCTGAATTCCGGCACAGGATTGTCACATAGCGAAAACGGTGCGTTTTCGATCTGGATAGGGCTTTACAAGCGCGCTAGGCCCCGTTCATAACCCGCTCGCCGCACGGGGGCGCATCAGCTTGATGCGGCAAGGAACAACAGGGGGTTCCCATCAAAACGGTCTTGCTCGCAGGCGGACTCGGAACACGTCTTTCCGAGGAAACGCAACTGAAACCCAAGCCGATGGTCGAAGTCGGCGGGGAACCGATCCTGTCCCACATCATGCGGATCTACGCCGCATCCGGGTTCAATGATTTCGTCGTGTGCTGCGGCTACAAGGGCGAGATCATCAAGGAATACTACGCCAGCTATTTCCTGCGGAATTCCGACGTTCAGGTCGATCTCAACACGGGTGAGGTCAACTATCTCAATACCTGCGCGGAGGACTGGAAGGTGACGATGATCGACACCGGCCAGGACACGCTGACCGGTGGCCGCCTGAAGCGCGTGGCACCCTATCTGGGTAACGAGACCTTCTCCCTCACCTACGGCGATGGCGTCAGCGACGTGAAGGTCCGCGACATCTACGACTTCCACAAGAAGCACGGAAAGCTCGCGACCGTCATGGCCGTCCCGTCTCCGGGCCGTTTCGGCATCCTCGAGATGGACGGGCCGGAAGTGAATGCCTTCCGCGAGAAGCCCACCAACGAGATGGGCTTCATCAATGGCGGCTTCTTCATTCTGGAGCCGGGCGTCATCGACTACATCGAAGGCGACTCCACGACCTGGGAGCGCGATCCGCTGGAGCGGCTCGCTGCCGACGGTCAGCTTAACGCCTTCATCCACAAGGGCTTCTGGAAGCCCATGGATACGCTTCGGGACAAGATGGATCTCGAGGCCATGGTTAGAAACGGTACCGCGCCCTGGCTCAAGACCGCCCGCGCGTAAAAGGGAAATCCACGATGTCTGACGGTCTGATCCATATCGACTCCTGCGAAGTCTGCGGCTCGAAAACCCTCGAACCGGCCCTCGATCTCGGCAAGCACCCGATGTGCGACGATCTCGTCGAAGTCGGCAATGACCGGGTGTGCAAGGAATACCCGATCGAGATCCTCTACTGCCCGGTCTGCGCCACCGCGCACCAGAAGTACCAGGTGCCAAAGGCCGAACTCTTCCCATCGAACTACCACTACCGCTCGCGTCACACGAAGGACGTGCTCGACGGCATGCAGAAGCTGGTCAGGGAATGCGAGGAGCAGATCGGCTCGCTGAAGGGCAAGAAGGTCGTCGATATCGGCTGCAATGACGGCAGCCTGCTCGGCTTCTTCCGTGACGCCGGCGCCGAGACCTACGGCATCGAACCGACCGGCGCAGCCAAGGAAGCCAACGCCAACGGTCACACCGTCTGGGAAGAATTCCTCACCGAGGAAATCGCCGAGCGTTTCGTCTCGAAATTCGGCAAGGCCGATGTCATCACCTTCACGAACGTCTTCGCCCACATCGAGGATCTGCCCGCCGTCCTGCGCGCGCTGCAGACCATGATGCACGAAGACACCGCGCTCGTGGTCGAGAACCATTATCTCGGCGCGGTTCTGGACCGCCGCCAGTTCGACACCTTCTACCACGAGCACCCGCGGACCTATTCCTACCAGTCCTTCGCCTACATCGCCGACACGCTGGGCCGCCGCATCATCCGCGCGGAATTCCCCAAGCGCTACGGCGGCAATATCCGCGTCATCATGCAAGGCAAGCAGACCGGGGCCGGGCACGACCAATTCGCCGAGCGCAAGGCGATCGAGGCCGATTTCGGTCCGCGTCTGAAGAAGATGCAGGGCGAGATCGAGACCTGGAAGAAGCGCAAGTCCGCGGAAATCGACGCCGCGTTCAAGAAATACGGCAAGCTGCCGGCGAAGGCCTTCCCGGGCCGTTCCGCCATTCCGGTGAAGCTGCTCGGTCTCGACGCCGACACGATCGAACGCGTCTATGAAAAGCCGACCTCGGCCAAGGTGGGTCACTATGTACCCGGCACGCGGATCGTGATCGCCTCGGACGACGATTTCGACCCGGCGAACCATGACGGCCCGATCCTGAACCTCGCCTGGCATATCGGCGCCGAGATCGAGGGCTATATGCGCGATCGCGGCTTCAAGGGCGAGTTCATCAACATCATCTCGCCGTCCGATTTCGAATAGACTTCAATGGGCGCCGATGGCGCGACGGAGTTTCGCGTGAGCAAGCTGATCTCGATCATCATTCCCGTCTATAACGAGGAAGATAATATCGAGCGCACTTTCGCCGAACTCCAGCGCGTGACCGGCGCCATCGAAGGCTACGATTTCGAATTCATCTTCACCGACAACCGGTCGACGGACGGTACATTCGCAAAGCTGGCCGTGCTGGCGCGCGACCATGCGAATGTCCGGGTCGCGCGCTTTGCCCGGAATTTCGGTTTCCACAAATCGGTCCTGACCGGCTATCGCCTCGCGAACGGCGACGCCGCAATCCAGGTCGACGCCGACCTTCAGGATCCTCCCTCCCTCTTCGTCGACTTCATCAGGAAGTGGGAAGAAGGCCATGACGTGGTCGTCGGCATCCGCCGCAAGCGGATCGAGCATGGACTGCTCGTTCAGGGCCGGAAGATGTATTACCGGCTTCTGGCTAAGCTCGATGGCCCTCACCTGATTGCGGACGCTGGCGACTTCCGCCTGATCGACAAGTCGGTGATCGAGGCCCTGCGCCGCATCAACGATGCGCACCCCTATCTCCGCGGCCTGATCTCGTCGCTGGCGAGGAACCAGACCGGCATCGTATACGACCGCAACGAACGCCTGCACGGCCAGAGCAAATTCCCGATCGGCAATCTCATCCGGATGGGCACGGAGGGCATCATCGCCCATTCGCGCCTGCCGCTGAATTTCGCCTTCTATATCGGGATGCTGACTCCGCTCCTCGCCCTGGTCTGCATTCTCTTCTTCACGATCAGCCGGCTGGTGTGGAGCGCTGAATGGCCTCCCGGCCTCGCGATCACGCTTGTGCTCATCCTGGCCTCGATCGGCCTCAACGGCCTCTTCATGGGCATTCTTGGCGCCTATATCGGCCGCATCTACGACCAGGTGCGTCAGCGCCCGACCACGATCGTCGCCGACATGCTGAACTTCGACGGCGTGCCGGAGGGTGTCGAGGACCATTCAATCCTGCCGCCCGATCGGCACGCGCCCCGGTAAAACCCATTCCGGCATCCTTCGGCCAGTGGGACAATGCGAAACGCAGATGGCCAAAACCGGGATGCCGCTGAGATGAACCGGAGACGCTTTCTCGCCGGGATCAGCGTGTCGCTTGCCGCCCCCGGCATGGCAGCCGCCGGGCGCCCGCCACGGAACGTGCTCATCGTCGGGGCGGGCGTTGCAGGTCTTGCGGCAGCGAATGCGTTATCGGTTCGCGGCGCCCGGGTCACATTGATCGAAGCGCGGGATCGTATTGGCGGTCGGGTTCACACGAGCCGGTTGTGGCCGGACATGCCCGCTGATCTTGGCGCATCGTGGATTCATGGAGCGCGCGGCAATCCGTTGACCGCACTCGCAAGGGACGCCGGCGCCGAAACCCTTGTCACCCGCTACGACAGCGCTGCGCTCTACATCACTCCGGACCTCGCTGCGATCGGCGTGAACGGTCGCGGCACCGCCTGGACGTCGGGCCTCGTCGAGCGCGCAATGGAAGCGGCAGAAGACGCCGATGCCGACATGTCGATCCGCGAAGCGATCGAACGGATCAGCCCCGAACGCGAGCGTTCGCCGGTACGGACCGCACAACTCGAACATTACCTCGCAGGCGAGTTCGAACAGGAATACGCCGGCAGCACACGTGAATTATCCGCCTGGTGGACAGGAAGAGACGGGGAATTCGGCGGCAACGACGTCATGTTTCCCCGAGGTTTCAGCCAGCTCATCAATCATCTGTCTCGCGATCAGGCCATCCGTCTCGATGCCCGCGTCGTCCATGTGCGATGGGGTGGTCGGGACGTGGAAGTCGAACTCGAGTCCGGCGAACGCCTTCGCGGCGACAGGGTGATCATCACCGTTCCGCTGGGCGTGCTGAAGCAGAACGAGATCCGCTTCTCTCCCGCTCTGCCGGATGACAAGCAGACAGCGATCGAACGCCTCGGCATGGGGTTGCTTAACAAGCAGTTCCTGCGGTTTCGGACCCCCTTCTGGCCGGTCGATAGCGATTGGCATGAATGCCTCAAACGCGAACCGGGGCGCTGGTCGCAATGGCTAAGCCTGGCGCGCACCGGCGCGCCAGTGCTGGTTGGCTTCGCTGCGGGTGACGACGCCCGGCAGATCGAGAGTCTCGAAGATCGCGCGATTGCCTCCGAGGCTATGGCCACACTCCGCACGATGTTCGGGTCGGCGACGCCGGAGCCGGTCGCCACACAGACAACGCGCTGGTCCCGCGACCCGTTCGCTTTGGGTTCCTACTCGTTCAGTGCCGTCGGCAGCAGGCCCTCGGACCGGACAGCGCTCGCACGGCCCGAGGCTGGTGGACGCCTTTGTTTTGCGGGCGAAGCCTGCAGCCGGGAATATCCGGGAACGGTGCACGGTGCCTATCTCTCCGGACGAGCGGCTGGTGAATCCTGAGGCCGCTTTTCAGTCTGCGCCTGTCCCCGCTGCCGCTGCGGCGCTCGCCCAGGCCCACTGGAAATTGTAACCGCCAAGCCAGCCGGTCACGTCGACGCATTCACCTATGAAATAAAGGCCGGGCACGAGGCGGCTCTCCATTGTCTTCGACGACAGTTCGGCCGTGTCGATCCCGCCCGCCGTCACTTCTGCCGTACGCCAGCCTTCCGTGCCGGACGGCTTGACTGTCCAGCGCGACAGATCCGCGACAAGCGCATCGATTGCCGCATGCGCCATGTCGGCCATCCGGGCGACGGGCGGTAATTCACCGCGCGCCACCAGTAGCGAGACGAGCCGGCTCGGCAGAAGGCTTTCGAAAGCCGTTGTCAGCGCCTTCATCGGATGGGCGGCCTTGAAGGCGGTCAATTCGGCCGCTGCATCCCGTCCGGCCAGCAGGTTGATCGTCACGTCCTCCCCTTCCCGCCAGTAGGACGAAATCTGCAGGATGGACGGTCCGGACAGGCCGCGATGGGTGAACAGCATGGCTTCGTCGAAGCTGGCGCGCGCGTTCAGTGCGGTGACGGGACAGGCGACGCCCGAAATCGAGGAAAAGTCCTCCTTGGCGCGCCCTTCGAAGGTGAAGGGCACCAGCGCGGGCCGCGGCGGGATGAGGGCGTGCCCGAACTGCCGCGCGATGTCATAGGCCAGACCCGTGGCCCCCATCTTCGGGATGGAGAGCCCGCCACTGGCCACCACCAGCCGCCGGGATTCCATCAGTCCTCCAGACGTCTCGACCCGGAATCCGTCCGCGACCTTCTCTACCGACGCGACAGACGTGCTGAGCCGCAACTCGCCGCCCGCGGCGCGCAGATCGTCGAGCAACATGTCGATAATGGCCGCCGAGCGTCCGTCGCAGAACAGCTGACCGAGCGTCTTTTCATGCCACGTGATCCCGCGTCGATCGAGCCGGTCGACGAAGTCCCACGGCGTGAAACGTGCGAGGGCAGACTTAGCGAAATGCGGGTTCTCGCTGATGAAATTTTCCGGCGCGGTGTGGATGTTCGTGAAGTTGCATCGCCCGCCCCCGGAGATGCGAACCTTTTCGGCCGGTTTCGCTGCGTGATCGATCACGCAGACGCGCAGGCCCCGTTCGCCCGCACGGGCGGCATAAAACAGGCCTGCAGCCCCGGCACCGATGACCAGAGCATCAAAGATCGGGAGGTTTTCAGTTGCGCTCATGGCAGTGCTGTCAGGCGCGAGGCCTTCGGCGTCAAGTTCGGTTTCCCGAAGCCGTTGCAAGGCGCTAGCCTGCCGGGATGAAAAAATCCGAATACACAGACGAACTCACCCGTCTGCAGATCCAGCTCGTCGCGCTCCAGCGGGATGTGATCGAACATGGCCGCAAGGTCGCCATCGTGTTCGAGGGCCGCGATGCTGCCGGCAAGGACGGCACCATCAAGCGGATCATCGAGCATCTGAGCCCGCGCGATCTTCGCGTTGTTGCCCTCGGAAAACCCTCCGATCGCGACAAAGCTTCCTGGTATTTCCAGCGCTATGTGGCCCACCTGCCCGCCGAGGGTGAAATCGTCCTGTTCAACCGCTCCTGGTACAACCGTGCGGGCGTCGAACACGTCATGGGCTTCTGTACCCCCGCCGAATATCACGCCTTCATGTCGGACGTTGGCGCATTCGAGAAACTGCTGGCCGATGCCGGAATCCACCTTCTGAAATACTATCTCGACATTTCCCGGGACGAGCAGGCGGCACGACTGGCCGAGCGCGCCGAAAGCCCCCTGACACAATGGAAGATCAGCCCAATCGACGCTGTCGCGCTGGAGCGTTTCGTTGACTATTCCGAGGCCCGCAACGCCATGTTGGCAAACACCAGCAACCCCGTTCCCTGGCGCGTCATTCCCGCAAACAGCAAGCGCCGGACCCGGCTGACCGTCATCCGCGACATGCTCAACGAGATACCGTGTCCGGAACTTTCCGGTCAGACCCCGGCTCCATCGCCCGGAGACCGTTACCTCTGGGCGCAAGGCAATCAGGACTTCTCGGTCCTCGCCGGCTGACCCCTGGGAGGATCAGGCCTGATCCAGGCGCCATTCGAGCAGGTCCAGCCGGTCCTGCCCGAAAAACGCTTCGCCGCGATACACCATCAGCGGCACACCCCAATGATGCTTGGCCTGTTCGGTCTCATTGTCGCGGATGACCGCCTCGAGCCGCGGCTGATCTTCTGCCTGTTGTACATCCATCGCGGCGAGGTCGAATCCCTCCGCTGCGACGGCCTCCGCCATGACGCCGTCCCGGGTCCACGGCTGTCCGGACCAGATGCAGGTCGACACCGCGTCGAGGAAGGCCCATCCGCGCGCATCACCCTCCTCCGCCGCGAGGACGCCGAGCCGGGTCAGGCGTCCGATATGCGGCTGGTTCGCGTCAACCTCGCCGGTCGCCAGGTCCATGACGATCGGATCGGGATCAAGCATGCCGATCGGACGGCCCAGATAGTCCGCGAGCCGCACGACATCGTTGATCAGATAGGGCACCCATTGCGGCCGGACCTGTTTGAAGAAGCCGGGTTCGCGCACCGCGAGCGGATAGACGGGACGCGGCCGGATCGGGATGTCCCGCTCCGCCGCCATCGCCCGGAGCCGCTTTGCCGCGAGGTAGGAATAGGGCGAGCGGAACGACCAGTAGACGTCCACCCCGTCCTGCGTCTCGGATTTGTGCATCGGGAACCCCCTGCCCGTCGATCCATTCCCTCACTGAAGGCCCTTCGCGGGCCGCGATCAAGCGAGGTGAAGACAATGACGAAGGACCATGGCGCATCGATCAAGAACGACAAGCTCTACGAAGACCTCCGCGACGACGGTATGAGCAAGGAAAAGGCGGCGCGGATCGCCAACGAAAAGGCGAGCGGCGGCCATCCGTCGAAGAAAGGCGGCGCGCACGCCCCTTATGAAGACTGGTCGAAGGACGAATTGTACGACCGCGCACAGGAGATCGGCATCGACGGCCGGTCGGACATGACGAAGGATGAGTTGATCAACGCCCTGCGTGACCACTGAGATCGACGGGCTCCGGCTCAGTGTCTCCGGGCCGCCGGGGCAGTTCGAACCGCCGGGCGGGAAGGAATGAAATTGCCTCCCGGCTTTCGTGATGGATCAGTTCCATACGGTCCGCTTCGATCAGGATTTCATTGAATCCGGACGGTTCGTCCCTTGTGCGTTCGGAAAACGTCGTGGACGCCCCGACGAACCAGCAGACATGGCTCTCCCCGGCTCGTGGCAAGGCGAATGTCTGATGCAGATGCCCCGTCAGGACGAGATCGGCCGCTGCCGACAGGATCTCCGCGGCGTGCTCGCCGCGTTTGGTCCTGGCCCGGCCCTTCGATCCGTTCGGGGCAATCAGCGGATGGTGACAGGCCACGAATTTGATCGGCTGCTCGCCGTTCTCCAGCTTGCGCGACAGGACCAGCGCATCGCTGCGCGAGACGCGACCAAGGGACCAATCCAGTTGCATCTGCGCCCGCCGTGCAGTGTGCAGCGTTTCACCCAGAACCACGTCAGTCTCAAGCCGCGGATCAATACGGCCACCAAGAGCCCGTTCGAACCGCTGCCAGGGCGTGAAGAAGCGATGATCGAGCGCACGGGACGGTACATCGTGATTACCGGGCGCACCGATCACCGGGCACGGCAAGGCGTCGAAGAACTGGCGGGCCGCCGCGAACTCCTTGCGTCTCGCGCCCTGTGTGAAGTCCCCGGTGGCCACGATCAGATCGGGCGGCTCGGCCATGCAGTAGTCGATGAAGGCATCAACAAGCGGGCGGTGTTCGCGCCCGAAGTGCAGGTCGGCAATGTGAAAAAGACGGATCATTCCGGCGGTCTGAGAACCCTTACGGCTTTGGGAACCACGCGAATGCGCGCGTGATGGTGTGCGAAGGCCGGTTCACCATCGAGCATGACCGGGAGCGCCCGGCGCGATGTCATCACGACCTGTTCGCCGTCGAGTATGCGTGTTCTTCGGCTCTGACCCAAGCCGCGTGCGAGCGCCTCGACCCCCAGTCCGAAAAAATCCCACATGCCGCGCAAACGGAAGGCGATGCATTGCAGCACGGGCTTGGCGGTCTCGGGCGGTTCGATGCCGGCGAAACCGGACAGGGAATCGTTGATCGCGACGAACGCCCCGCTGGCCCGGAAGCGCGTCGCGGATTTGCCCGATCGCATTTTGAACCGGATCCGCGGGATCAACATGTGTTTGAAGGCGACGCGCGCACGGCGCCAGGCGGTCGAAAACGCATGATCCCGGCCGCCCGGGCGCATGGCCTCACGCGCCCGCCCCATGACGGCGGGAAAGCCGACGGCCGCGGCGACAATGAAGTATTCGCCGTTGATCATGCCCGCATCGATATCGTCGACCAGATAGTTTTCGAGCTCGGACATGATCGTTCCGGCGTCCCGATCACCGTAGAGCCGGTGCGGCAGGATATTCGCCGTTCCGAGCGGCAGGGGCACGAGTGCGGCGCGGCAGCCGCGCTTGGCCAGCATCTGCATGACGGACCGGGCCGTGCCGTCCCCTCCGGCGATGGCGATCGCGTCTGCACCGCATTCATGGGCAGCGAGGCAGGCCGCTTCGAAATCGTCCGCGACTTCGAAGACATCGATCAATTCCGACCGGCAGGCATCCTTCAGAGACTGGATGGCCGCTTCCGCATCCGCCTCGACCAGGCTCCCGCTACGTGAATTCACGATCAGCGCGACACGGAGCTTTTTTGGGGACTTGTTTCGCGTCCCATCGGTTTCAGTGTCGGTTTTCAAACCATCCGTCCGTCGTTCTGAGACTGCGTCCCTCTCCCCGCAGCAAACGCACTCGCCTGAAATTTCGTTCCGATGCCGTGCAGCGGACAGGAACTTTTCCGAACAGCGCACGTTCAATGCCCCGACGCCGGATACTTCCGTCCGGTCAGATCATAGGAGAATGGAATGCTCCGTTGGGCCCTTATTTTTCTGGTGATCGCCCTGGTCGCTGCCGTGTTCGGCTTCGGCGGAATTGCCGCCAGCGCGGCCGGTATCGCCAAGATCATCTTCTTCATCTTCCTGATCATCGCGATCGTCGCGGCGCTGGGCGGTGCCCTGCGTGGCCGCGGTCCGCGCGTCTGATCCGGAACCGACACCCAGACCTTAAACTCTGAGGAGAAATCCCGATGAAATACCTTTCGCTCACAGCCACCATTCTGTCCGCCGTGTTGTTGACGGCCTGCAATGACGGCCCGGCCGAAAATGCCGGCGAAGATGTCGATGATGCCGTCGAGGAAGTCACCGGCGAAGACACCGATACGTTCGAGGAAGCCGGCGAGAATGTCGATGATGCCACGGACGAAGATCCGGGCCGCCAGTAAGCGACTGATGGAGAGACGAGATGGCGCGCCAACCCGCTGCCAGCAAGAAATCGGAGGAAACCGAAATGGCTGATATCCAGAAGGATCTCACCGCGCTGCGCAAGGACGTGAACAAGCTGGTTCAGGATCTTGCCCAGCTGGCCGAGTCGGAAGTCGAACATGGTGTCGACTCCACGAAGAAACTCGCGAAGAAGGCGGGTCAGCAGGTCGAAAAGACCGAAGACCGGACCCGTGAAATGATCCGCGAAAACCCGTTTGCCGCGTGCGGCATCGCGCTCGGCGCGGGCTTTCTCGGAGCCCTCATGCTGCGCCGATAGGCCGGAATGATGCGAGGACTACTCATCGTCATCGCGCTGATCGGACCGATCGTGGCGATCATCTTCGGGACGCACGCCCTCTGGACCTGGCTTGATGCCAATTGGGGGACGAGTTTTGCGAGCATGATCGTCGCGATCGCCTTTCTGCTGATCGCGTCGCTATCCGCCCTCGTCGCGCTCCTCCTCAAGAAGGCAGAGCCGCCAAAGGACGAGGAGCCTGCCCCGGCTCAGTCGGGCGGCCTCCTGGCGATCGCGGAAGCTGCGATCACACGGCGTCCGTTCGAAAGCATCAGCGTCATGGTCGGGCTGGGCGCCTTGCTGGCCCGCCATCCGGGTCTGGCCATGATGGCCATAAGGCGCTTTCTCTGACCTGTGCCGCCATCGCATTGCATCGGAACACCCCGCTCCGGCGGGGTGTTTTTTGTGCCACACAGGCGCGACTCACGCCGCGAATCGGGAACTGGCCGTTCGCGCCAGGCGTTTGAATGTCATGAAGCACCGCTCGGCATATACGCGCGTCACAGGCGCAAGCTGGCTTAAGGAAGCCGCCCGCATCATGGCGATTGCGGCAGGCGGTCTCCTGACCATTCTGGGTGTGACGATCGCGGTGACGCCGCTGCCTTTCGGTGCCTTTCTGATGGCGACCGGCCTGGTCACCCTCATCAGTGCCAGCCCCACTGTTGCTCGTGTCGTCCGCGACCTGCGGACGCGTTTCGCGCCGGTCGACCGGACGCTGTGTCTCGCGGAACGCTTCAGCCCGTCCTGCCTTGCCCGCGTGCTGCACTCGACACTGCCCGAACGTCCCCGTCTGATCGCGGCTCCTGTCCGCGCCTGATTTCGGAATGATCCAAATGAACGAAGACACTTCCAGCCAACCGCACGGCCGGGTCATCCTGACCTATGGCCGCAGCCTCATGAGCCTCGCGGCCGCCCAGGTCCTCAACGACCGCGGTCTTGAAGTCATCGGCTGCGACTCCATCGACCTGACCGTGACC
Organism: Hyphobacterium sp. SN044; assembly: GCF_021864465.1. Classification (GTDB taxonomy): domain Bacteria; phylum Pseudomonadota; class Alphaproteobacteria; order Caulobacterales; family Maricaulaceae; genus Hyphobacterium. Next base: position 288,964 of record NZ_JAKKUV010000002.1, on the reverse strand, counting down.
CAGCATTCCCGCTACTGCAGCGACTATGCGGTGCACCGGGACTTCGACGAAGATCCCGAGGGGTTCATCGACGACCTGGTCGCCATTGCAGAGAAGCACGCGCCGGCGGACGACCGCCCCTACGTCCTGATGCCGGTCTTCCGGGAAACCAAGCTGATTGCGCGCAATGCCCACCGCTTCCGCGGGGTGATCACGGTCGCTGCGCCGCCCTGGGAGGCGATCTCCGGGGTCGAACCCAAGGACCAGCTGATCGAGACCGCGGAACGCGCCGGCGTTCGCGCGCCCCGTGCTGTGAAGCTCGAGGGACACCCTGACCGCGAAGAGGCGATCCGGTCCATCCCCCTGCCCGCACTGACCAAGCCGGCCGAAGGGGTCGGAGGCCGCGGCATCGAGCGGCACGACGACCTGGAGTCGCTCAAAGCCCATCTCGATGACCATCCGGAGGACGAACCGCTTCCCATCCTGCAGGAGTTCGTCGAGGGCGAGGACTATTGCTTCTGCGTCCTGTGCCATGATGGCGAAATCGTTGCGCACATGGCCTACCGGAACCTGCAGTCCTATCCGAAGGGCACCGGAGCCGGCGTGCTTCGCGAGACCGTCGACGACGAACTGTTTCTGAAGGAAGCCCGTCCGCTGATGAAATCTCTCGAATGGAACGGCGTGTGCGAGATCGACTATCGCTGGACGGGCGAACCGGAAGACCGACCCTGTCTGATCGAGGTCAATGCGCGCTTCTGGGCGGGCCTGTTCCACTCGATCGCCAGCGGCATCGAATATCCGTGGCTCTGGTACCAGCTCGCGACCGAAGGCCGGTGCGACGAGCCGCGCAAAGCCGAGATCGGCCGGAAATCGAAAGTTCCCTTCTTCTGGTTCCTCGCGGCCGCGCAGGATGCTGCTGCGCATGAGGACTATCCCCAACGCCTGCACCAGGCCTGGGAAAACCTCACCCATGGCACGGACGATGATCGCAACACCTTTGACAAGCTGACCGACCTCGCGAAGGCGACCTTCGATGCGCCGGCATTGGCCCATCTGGTCAAATCCGTCATGGAGGCGCACAAACAGGGCGAGGAATCCGCGGTGGACTTCATACCGCCAGAGGATCCGGGTGCAGCATTGGGGGCCTTGTTCGTCGCCAGTTCGCTGATCCGGCACGGAAAATTGCCGCCCGAACTGAAGAATGGCTGATTGAGGATTGTAGGCATTGGCAGGCCGGCAACGGCAAAAACCCCGGATTGGCATCACCAAGCCCGACGGCCGCGACTGGCTCGTCTTCCTGTCCCTTGCGCTGTCTGTCCGCCTGGCGGGAGGGGAACCCGTCAAGGTCACACCTGCCCTTCCCCACGCCCCCGGAGATTTCGACGGGCTGCTGCTTAGCGGCGGCCTCGACCTCAATCCGCATCTATATGAAGGCAAGGTCGACCCGGCGAGCCGATATGACGACGCGCGCGATGCGCTCGAAATGGCGTGGGCCCGCCAGGCCTGGGAGACCGAAATGCCGATCCTGGCGATCTGCCGGGGCTGCCAGCTGCTGAATGTTTCGCGCGGCGGCGATCTCGTGCAATCCATCGACCCGGACGTCGTGAAGACCTATCCATCGGGTCCGGTCGGCTACGCGCTCTATCGCAAGCCGATCGATCTGGCGCCGGACTCGCGCCTCGCCGCCATCACGGGTGGGACCAGGCTGATGGTCAATTCCCTGCACCGGCGCGCCGTCCGCGAACCGGGAGACGCGCTGCATGTCACGGCGCGGGAATCCCATGGCGGCATCCAGGCCATCGAGGCCGACGGCGACCGCTTCGTCATGGGCGTACAATTCCACCCCGAACTGATGATCTACCGGTCCGACATGCGCGCCCTGTTCCGGGCCTTCGTGTCAGCTTGCCGCTGACCGTGTGTTCAAAGACGCAAACAAAACGGCCCGGGGCGAACCCCGGGCCGTTCCATTTCATCGCTTGAGCGATTGATCGCCTAGCGCAGGTCGATGAGGACCTCGGCGCGGCGGTTGAGCGGCTCACGCGCGCCATCCGGCGTCTCGACGGCAGGACGGGTTTCCCCGAAGGCCTGCAGGGAGATGCCGCCGGCCGGCACGCCAAGGCGCACCATCTCGTCACGAACCGCGCGGGCGCGGCGTTCCGAGAGGCCGACATTGTAGGACGCGGCACCCGAACGGTCGGCGTGACCGTCGATCTGGACGCTCGCGACGCCGCAAGTGCGCGCCTGCTCCACGGCCTGGTTGATCACCGTGCGCGCCTGGTCGGTCAGGTTCGAGCGGTCCCACTCGAAGTAAACGACGAAGCCGACATCATCGCATTCCGGCGCCGGGGGCGGCGGAGGCGGAGGTGGCGGCGGCGGAGGCGGCGGAGGGGGCGGCGGCGGAGGAGGCGGAGGCGGCGGCGGGGGCGGCGGAGCCGCGAACACATACCGCAGACCAAGCCACACTTCGTGACCGTTCAGAGAACTGACATCAGTGTTCTGGAACTGGGTCTCGCCCGTCGCGAAATAGCGGTACTGCGTATCGAAATACCAGTTGTCGCCCATCGCCCAGCCAACGCCGGCAATCAGGTTCCAGACGAAGGTGCCGTCATCGTCACGCGCCACGACATAGCGAGTATCGGCCGGTCCGGCATTGGGAACCGGACGCGACCCGGTGGTCCAGCCCGCCAGCGAGCCGCTGACCTGGCCGTAACCGGCACCTGCACCGAGATAGGGCTGGATCCAGCCATCGCGGTTGAAGTCGTAATAGGCGTTGAACATGGCCGACCAGATATGGAAGTCACTGGCCGAGTCCTCGTAGGCGCCGATCGCGCCGGTTTCGTTGTAGCGATGGGAGCCTTCGATTTCCCAACGCCATCCATTGTCGTAGGAATAGCCAAAGGCCAGCGCCTCGCGCCAGTTGGCTTCACCCTGGATCTCGCGATCCGGTGTGCCGGCGAGATTGACGTCGGCGTCGCTCGGGCCGCCATAGCCAACGGACAGGCTGCCATACCAGCCCTCATCGGCGTGAGCCGTCGAGAAAGCCGGGATGGACAGGGCCAGACCGATCGCGGCGGCTGTCATCAGGTTCTTTTTCATTGATCCCCTCCATGGGCGCGCCCCGCCGGAAAGCCGGCAGGACGCGTATGGTGTTTGGTTATTTGTCCGGATTTCCGGGCCTAGCAGCCGCGGAATTCGCCATTGCGCCAGTAGGTGCAACCGTCGCCATTGTTCACGTAGTAGTACCGGTTGGCCCGGCTGTCGTAATACAGCTCGGAATGACGGTTGTTGTTCTGGCTCCACGGGCAGACGCCGTCACGCTGACAGCCGACCGCGGCACCACCGGCGGCACCAACGGCTGCGCCGATGGCCGCACCGGTCGCGGCATCGCCGGAACCCGTATTGTTGCCGATGGCGGCACCGGCCGCAGCGCCCAGGGCACCGCCGACAACGGCATCACGCGTGGTGTTTTCGTAGCCCGCACAGGCCGTCAGCGCCATTGCCGGGGCCAGGCTCGCAATAAGCAGGAAGCGTCGCATGGGATTTACTCCTTCAGGTCGTTCGCCCCGATCAAACGCTTGCCGCCGCAGAGTGTTCCGTGTCGATTTGCTGACGGACCATATTCGCGCGGCAGGATCGGGACGGGAAAGGAAGAAGCGACGCGGAAACCGCGCCGCTTCTGCAGGTATCGGATCAGCGTCAATCAGCGCGACGGATCCGCGATCTCCTCGTCGTCGAGCGTGTCGACGTCATCGTTCTCGTCTTCGTCCATGCCGTCGAACGCATCATCGTCGCTCAGCGGATAATCGGACGCGCGGTCTTCATCGAAGTCCGGAAGTGCGGCGAAACCTTCGGCATCGACCAACAGGTTGATCGAGTTCTCGCCTTCCAGGTTCGAAACGAGTTCGAACTCGCCGTTCTCGATCAGGACCTCGCGGCCACCGACTTCGGCGATGCCGCCGGTTTCGATGACGATCGCCTCGACTTCACCGGCCTCGGACAGGCGGACACGCTCAACCGTACCCAGTTCCGCACCGGCCGAACCGAACACTTCAGTGTCGATCCAGTCATGGTCATCGGTGAAGCCGTTCTGAAGCTCGGCTTCGTCCCAGGACTCGTCGGTGTCGAGTTCGTCATACGCCGCGTCCTCGTCATCGATCATCGGATCGTCGAGGATCGGATCGGTCGTTTCGGGCATGTCGCTGGTGACCGGCGGGGTCTGGTTGTCTTCCGGCGTGACCTGCGGGTCATCGGCAAAGGCCGGGGCCGTGGTGAGGGCCAGCATCGACGTGGCAATCAGAAAGCGTTTCATGGCAGTGTCTCCATCTGCGTTCGGGATCTCCATCCGGAATGCATCGGCATTCAGGAAGGGAACGCGGGAAACCGCAGGTGGTTCCAGCCAGTTGCAGTTGTTTGAAATACAATTTCCTTAGTTTTTTCAGCAGCTAAAAGAAAATGGCGGCAATCGGGCGCCGCCATCTCGAATGCGTCAAATTTCAATCCGTCTAGCCGAGCACCAGGCGCTCGAGATCGCGGGTTTCGACGGCGCGTTTGCGCGCCTTGAGCAAGGGTTCGGCAAGCGTGTGAATGTCGATGGGCTCGTCATCCGGATCCGCATCGATGTTCAGCCGGAAGCGGTGATGTTCATGCCGCAGGGTCCGGCGCGGACGATAGCGTTCGAGCATCGAACACCCGCTGGCATCGACCATATCGAAGGCGTCGTCTCCGGCATCAGCCAAAGCATCCAGCAGCCGCTGCAGCATCCACGCGGTCGACGGCGCGAATTCACGCGACACCCGCTCCGGGTCCTGTTTCGCCGCGGAATTCCCTACCGAACGTGGCAGGTTGATCATGCCGGGATGCGATCCGGCCCAGTCCGCAACAGCTTCCGCCGCGCCCAGGGCGTGAGGCAGCGACTGTTCGGCGGCAAATCGCAGTATCGGCATGAGGGTCGCCGGGGCGTTACCGGTCGCAGTTCCGGCAGCCGGCCGCAGGCCTCCCCCGTTCATCGCATGCATCCAGCGCGACAGATTGGGCTTACGCGAGAGCAGTTCGGCTCCGAACGCAGTCTCGTTCCAAAGGAAGAGGACAGGCGCCGCGAGCGCACAGTCCGCGACTGTCGGGGCACCGCCCAGGAGATAGCGCGACGACTCGAAATGCGTTTCAAGCAGGTCCGCCAGTTCGCTGATCCGCGCGGCGCGCGACGGCCACGTCTTGTCGATCAGGCCCTGTCGACCGAGCCGCGCCCGCACCTGGGCGTGCAGACGGCGCGAAACGCGGTCCAGCATGTCGTCCTCGTGATCGGGATAGAGCGTTACCGCCAACTCCCTTGCCGCGGCGGGCTTGTCACTCGACCAAAGTGCAAAGGACGCCGTCGGCGAAAGCCAGTCGTCCGTGAACATCTCCATCAGGCGGCAGGCAAAGCGAAGTGGACCGTCCTGGGGGTAAAGATCCTCGCCCGGCTCGCGCGCCTCGATATGGTCGATCATGGCGCGGGTATCCTGCACCGTCTCGTTCGACGGCGTGACCAGTACCGGGATATCGATCCGCTTCAAGCGCGGAAGGATTTCGCTCTTCAGAATCAGGCGCGATGCGAACACCTCCCGGAAGGCAACATTCCGCCATTGCAGGTACAGCCTGATCTTCAGGCTCGCGATCGATTCCGGTGATGTAATCAGACGATAGTGCCGCATGGGTCTGTCTCCCTTGCGGGCAAGTTGCGCCGGTTCGGCGCCTAGCCCTCGGCTTCAACCTCGAATGACTGGCCGCCGAACGAGAATTCGACGCGTTCGGTCCGGCTTTCATGCCAGAGCAGACCAGCGAGCACGATCACGGCAATCGCCAGACCGGCGACCGCCAGGTGAAGCGGGCGGATATTGGACTTGTGAGCGTTCATGACAGCCTCCTTGTTGGCCCTCAAAACGCTGCGACCGGAATTTCGTTCCGCGGGAGAATATTCAAGCCGCGGGAACCGGCTCTTCACCTCGGCGTTTCTTTCCCGACTAGCGTGAGGAGTTGACCAATGGATGCCCTGCTGGCCCGTCTGAAAAATTATGTCGAACTGCCCCGGCCGTCCGAAGCGGCGCTGACCGGCCTGTCACACGTGCTGAAACAGATGCCGCGCGGCAAGACGATCATAACCGAGGGCGAAGTGATCCGCCGCATCCACGTGATTCAGAAAGGCTGGGCCATCCGCAAGCGTATTCTCGAGGATGGCCGTCGCCAGATCATCAACTTCCTGTTGCCGGGCGACGTCTTCGACCTTCAGGCAATGATCGATTCCAAGTCCGACCACGGCATCGAGACGATCACGCTGTGCGAGGTGCGGTCCATTCCAACGACCGAATTCCTCAGCGTGGTTTCCGCCCACCCTGCCCTCAGTTCGGCTCTCTGGTGGTCCGCCGTCCAGGAAGAGGGCATTCTGCGCGAACACATCGTGCGTGTCGGCCGCCGCAACGCGATCGAACGGATTTCCCACCTGCTGTTCGAACTGCGCCGCCGTCTGATCCTGACCGGGAATGCCGATCCGGATGATCCGGTCGCCCTGCCCCTGAGCCGTCAGTTGATCGCCGATGCGGTCGGCCTCTCGTCCGTCCACGTTTCGCGGACCGTCTCGACCATGCGGCGGATGGGGCTGGTCGCAACCAACGCCCATCTGCGCATTCTCGATCCGGAATCGCTCGCCTCCATCGCAGGCTTCGATGGCAGTTACCTGCATCTCGACGCGAAGCCGTTGGAAACGATCCGCTTCAGCGATGGCCGCGGTACAATGGCATGACGCCGGTATCATAGGTTAGGGCGCGCAATAAACTTGCACGCCAGTCTTCCGCAACATCATTTGCGGGAGATTGTCATTCTCGATTTCGCACTTTGCCTTGTTCCCCGCCTCAGGCGGTTCGCACGGCTCATGATCGCCGACGCCGCCCGGGCGGATGCGGCACTGCTGACGGCCGTGGAAGGGTGTCACGTCGCGCTGCGCGAGGCCCGGGATCATCCCGGCGTGGTCAAGGTGCTGTTCTCGGCTGCCGCGGCGGCTCTCGAACAGGACGCCCGCGCCTTGAATGTTATTCCCCTGTTCCGAAGCACCGGCTTCGATGGCCCCCAACTCCTCCCCGCCTTCTGGTCTCTCCCCTATGACGAGCGGCTCGCCGCATGCCTGATCGTGGTCGAGGAATTCGATCCGGCCCTGGCCAGTGCGACGTCGAACGTGCCCGCGACCATGCTGGCCGACAGGGCGAACCGCGCCATCGCGCGGCTCAGCGGCACCTTGCCCCACCGCAACCTATTCGAGACGCGATAGAATTTGAGGCTGAATGCAACGATGAGCGACACCCGCAAGGACGAAGCGGCGAGCAAGAAGCACTCCGCGACACGCGAGGCGATGCGCCGCCTCGGCGACGCCGTTCTCAGCCAGCTCGAGCCGGATGATCGGCTGAGCCGGGCACTCACGGAAAACCCTGTCGGGGAAAAGGAACCGGACTGACCGGAATCAAGTGTCCGGCTGGCAGAGCGAGGACGGAGGGATCCAACGGGGGGGACAGGCGCTCTACCAGCCGGACATCAGAAAAACGCCTGATAACGAAATTTGGTTCCGGCTTCGGGCAGAAAATTTACATTGGAAATTTCATAAGGAATTTCTGAGGCTTGGGTAAAATGAAAAATGCGCACCCGAACCCGGATGCGCATTTTTTCTTCTTCGTTTCGATCCAACGGACTCACACCGGGGGGCGTCCGCGGATCGCATCGCCGACGCCGCGCAGGATGATCAATGCGATCGCGACGAAAAACAGGATTTGGGCCACCAACGCCGCCGTGCCGGACAGTGCGAAAAATCCGAAATACCCGGCGATCAGGGCGATGATGATGAACAGCAGCATCAGTTCCAGCATGTCAGTCTCCATCAGGGATCCAGGTCCGTAACCGTCACCGGTTCAACCCCGCGGATCACCCCCGGGTTCCACATTCAGACGACAGCCGTCACTTCGCCTCCTCGTGGACACATTCCTTGGAACCGGACCGTGTCCGGAGCGTTTCGGTCACGAACTTCAAGAAGGAGTCGTGAACATGCAACGCATCTGGCAAGCGGGAACCGCCATCGCCGCCGCGACGCTGTTCGGCGCGTCCGCCCCGTCCATCCTGCCGCATCACGAGGCTGCACTCGAAGCCGCACGGGGACTGGACGGAAACACCTATTTCGAAGCCCGCATCACGGAAGTCGACGGCCGGGCCGTCGGGTCGGTGGAACGCGTCCACCTGAATCAGGAAGGTCAGGTTGAAGCGCTTGAAATCCGCTGGCGCGCCGGCTGGACCGCCGACCCGTTCGTCCTCACGCAATCGGTCGACCGGTTTTCCTACGATCGCGATGCAGACACGCTCATTTCTGATGCGCGCGCCGAAGTCATGCGCGATTGGGCCATGGAAGACGCCCGTGCCGTTGCGCAGACCGGCGGCCTTCCGGTCAACCGGGTCGGAGAAGGTGTGCTCGCCGGTGCGCAACTGGTCTCTGCGGACGGGTCGCCGCTCGGCCGTCTGGTTGACGTCGAGACGGACGAGAGTGGCGCAATCCGCGCACTCGTGACGGTCCGGCGAACCGGCAGCTGGTTCAACACCCGGACCGAACGCCACACCTGGCGGGCCGAACAGGCGCGCTGGGTTGCGTCGGAACGCGAGATCCGGCTTTCCGCTGACATCTGACCCTCAACCTTCCACCCCGTCCCAAACCCGAGAGGAGATTTCCATGCTGAGTTGGGCCATTTTGTTTTTCGTACTTGCCCTGATTGCCGCCGTGTTCGGCTTCGGGGGTATTGCGTCTGCCTTCGCAGGTATCGCGCAGATCCTGTTCATCCTGTTCCTGATCCTGTTCGTGATCGCGCTCGTGGTCCGGCTGGTCCGCGGTGGCGCCCCCAGGGTCTGACGCCGCCATACAAGCGGCCCTTAAAAAAATGCCCCGCTCGATCGAGCGGGGCTTTTTCATGGGATGTGACGGACGTTCAGTCCGCTGCGTCCTGGACGGCTTCACCGGCGTCCTCGACGTCCTCACCAGCACCGTGGACGGTGTTGCAGCCTGCAACCGTCACCGCGAAGAAGGACAGGAAGATAAGCGCGAGAAACTTGTTCATGAGTCTAGCCTTTCGGTTTGAACTACCGAGCAAGCAACGCATGTCATCCGGTTCTGGTTTCACGAAATGGAAGATTCTTCCGCGCCAGCGTCGATGTGCTCGAGCGGGAAACGCAGCGCGATACGAACGCCCTCATTCGGCTTGCCATCGATCTCGAATTCGCCCTCGAGCTGGATCGCGAACGCCTCGAACAGGGACGAACCGACACCCTGCCGGCGCTCGGCTTCCGAAAGCCCGACGCCGTTATCGGCCACCAGCGTCTCGATCCAGACATCGTCACCCCGCTCGAACTCGTCGAGCTTGATGGTCAGCACGTTGTCGGCGTTCCGGTCCGGGAAGGCGTGCTTGTAGGCGTTCGTCATCGCCTCGGTAATGAACATGGAGAGCGGCACGGCTTCGTCGGTACTGATCACCCGGTCCTTGAGGGAACTTTGGAAGTCGAGGCGTACCGGGCCCTTGTGGCCCGGGCCGGCTTCATGCGTCAGCCGGCATAATTCCGTCAGGAAGGGTTCGATCCGGATGAAGCGGAGATCCTCGGCCTCATAAAGATTGCGGTGAACCATGGCGAGTGCATTGATGCGCGCCTGGGCCTCACGCAACGCTGAGACGGCCTCGGGATCGGCGACATTCCCGAGCTGCAGGTTCAGCAAGCTCGTGACAATCTGGAGGTTGTTCTTAACCCGGTGATGCACTTCCCGGATCAGCGTCTGCTTGTACTCGATTGCGTCGTTGAGGTCCTCGTCACGCTCGGCAATTCGCGTCGCCATCCACTGGAAGCTGTCGGCCAGTTCGCGGATCTCCCGCGGCGCCCGCTCGGCGCGGACCGGAACGATCTCGTATCGGCCAAGCCCGTATAGTCTTGCGATCCGCCCCAGATAGGACAACCAGCGCAGAATCAGGTGATCGGTCGCAATCCAGATCGCAATGAGCGCGAGTAGCCACATCAGCAAAGGCAAAACGAAGGTACTCGAGACGTCGAGCAGCGCCCAGGACAGGAGCGACGGCTTGGGCGCGGACAGAAGGACGTAGATGTCACCTTCGATCAGCGAAGCGACCGCCAGGGTTCTGACCCCGGTGTCGTCACTCTCGCGTTCGAAGACCACGATCTGTCCGAGGTCGGCCCGCTCAAGAAAGGCCGGGTCGACATTGTCGACCCGCAGCTGGGTCCGTTCGGTGATGACCGTACCGCTGCGGTCCACGATACCGGCGATCAGACCATCCTCCGCGTCGTCGCGGCGGATGCCGAGTTGCTGGATCATCGAAACGCGAATGCCCGTCGCCATGACGCCGGCTATTTCGCCCTCCTGGTAGAAGGGCAAAGCCGTTACAAGAACCGGCTCGCCTGTGCTGACTCCGATCCGGAAGTTGCCGATCACGAAATCCTGTGCGGCAAGCGCGCCCTGAAACCAGTCTGTATCTGCAAAATTGGTCTGTGCGCCCATCGACGCTGCCGAGCACACGACCTCACCGTCCAGGTCAAAGATCGCGAAATTGGTGTAGGCCCGATTGCGTTGGGTGATCCGCGCCATCGCATTGTTGCAGCCGGCACCGAGATTGGCGACTTCGGGAATGGAGGAGATGGTGATCATCAACTCCTCCGTCCCCCGGATCAGCAATTCCTGGTCATGCGCCAACAGCCGTGCGGACGCGGCGAGTTCCCGCTCGAGAATCTCCTGCTGGTTGCGACCGTCGATCCAGGCCTGGATCGCGGCGAGGACGAAGATCGGCGATAGTGCAAGCGCTACAAGAACCAGAAGTCGCGCGCGAAGCCCCGGTCGAAAGCGCGAAGCTTCGGTGTCAGCCACGGTCCCCCGCCAGCGCATGAGCCTCGGCGATGATCTCCTCGGCAGCCTTCAGGGCGTCAGTTCCGGTGACCTTTGTCGCGGGACGTTCGGACAGAAGTTTCGTCAGAGCTGCCCTCGCACGGTTCACGCGGCTCTTGATCGTCCCGACCGCGCATTCGCAGATTTCGGCGACCTCCTCATAGGCAAATCCCCCTGCCCCAACGAGGATTAGCGCTTCGCGCTGTTCGGGGGGAAGAGACGACATGGCATGCTTTAGATCGGCAAGTTCCATGATCGAATCCTGTCCGGCCGGCATCGTTGCCATGCTCTCCAGACCGTCATCGCTCGTCTCGTTCTTCCGCCACGCCTTGCGGCGTTCGGAATAGAAATGGTTGCGCAGGATCATGAAGACCCACGCCTTCAGGTTCGTGCCTGGCTCGAACCGGTCACGCGCCTGCCACGCCTTCACCAGCGCTTCTTGCGCCAGATCGTCGGCTTCGCTGGCATTGTTGCAAAGGCTTCGCGCGAACGCACGCAGGTGGGGGATCAGACCGGCCAGGTCCTGACGAAACACCGCGGCGTCCGACGCAGTCGAACTATCGGCTTTCATCACCGCTCTCCTCCTCCTCGGCACGGTCGAGCTTGGACAGAAGGTCCATGAAGTCGTCCGGCACCGGCTCATTCACGACCTCGTCGTAAAACTCGCGCAGCCGTCGGCCGATCGCGTCCTGTGCGGTACGGCCAGCGGCCCCGCCGAGTGCGGAGTCGCGATGTGCCTGGGAAGGTTCTGCTTTTTTGGTCATTACAGTATCCAGAGTGGCATGCCGGATCCGTCAGCCGGCACACGAATGCTTGCTTCAGCGCTTATAACAGCCGGGAGCCGTTCGGGTTCCATGCTGGTGAGATTATTTTTCACTGCGGGGAACCAATTTGCGTCTGAACGGTTTAAACCGGCTGGAACGACCGATTTTGAACGGGGAACTATCTGCATGAGTTTCGTGAATGAGCTGGGGCCGCACCTGCCTTTCCTGCGGCGCTACGCCCGCGCACTGACCGGGTCGCAGAACAGCGGCGACGCCCATGTTCGCGCCGCACTTGAGGCCGCGATTGCCGACCGCAGCGCGCTCGATACATCGCTGCCGGCGCGCGTCGCGCTGTACCGTCTGTTCCACGCGGTCTGGAACAGTGCGGGTGCCACGCTGGATGCGGCCAATGACGAAGGCGAAGCGGGATCCGGTCCGGAAGACCGCCTCCGCCGACTGCCTCCGGTCAGCCGGCAGGCCCTGCTGCTGACGGCGATGGAGAATTTCTCCGGCAAGGAAGCCGCGCAGATTCTCGGTGTCAGTGACGACGAGGTCGATCAGCTGACCGACAAGGCGCGCGAGGAAATCGACGCGGTCCTCAAGACCAATGTCTTTATCATCGAGGACGAACCGATCATTGCGGCCGACCTGCGACGGATCGTCGAAAGCCTGGGCCACGAGGTCGCCGGTCAGGCGCGTACAAAGACCGAGGCGCTGGAACGCGCCATTCCGGCCAAGCCCGGCCTGGTGCTGGCGGACATCCAGCTGGCCGACAATTCCTCGGGCATCGATGCGGTGCACGAGATCCTGAAATCCCACACCTGTCCGGTGATCTTCATTACGGCCTTCCCGGAGCGACTGCTGACCGGCGAACGGCCCGAGCCGACCTATCTGATCACCAAGCCCTTCCTGCCGGACGCCGTGAAGGCAGCGATCGGTCAGGCGCTCTTCTTCGCCTGAGCCGCCCCTCCCGGAATAAATTTGCAGCGGGTCGCGGAAACGCGGCCCGTTTTGCTTTTTGCGGCCAGAAGACGGCAGTGGCGGGAACGTCTCGCCACATCAAGGCGTTGATCCAGCATTGAGGTGCAGCGGCGCTACCGCGGCGTCTCGAAGGAATGGCTGGAGGCTTCCATGAGTGCGTTGACCCTGATCGCGACCGCCCTGCAAATGTCGGCTTCCCCGGCGGGATTTGACGCAGCGGACGAATGCCGGGCCTCGACCGGTGGCTTGACGGGTGTCGTCGCCGAGATATCGGGGCTCACGGCCGACCAGGACTATGCCCCCGCGCTTTCCCTGAACGATGCTCCCGGTTGCGCACCCCGTTTCAACATGTTCGAGCCGGAAGCGTTCGCCGGGGACTCGCTCGAAACCCCGGTACGGCTGGCGACGTTTTCGCGGCTCGACCGCCCGAATGACGGCACCGGCCAATCCAGTTCGCTTGGCGTGACCATCCAGTTCGACAATGCCGACGTCCAGTTTCCGTCAATGGCCATCGTCGCCGGTATGGACCGTCGCACGATGTTCCTCGCGCCCGGCCTGAACGGGTTCCGCGAGCCGGTGGTGAACCTGTCGGATTCGCTGGACGTGGCCGACGGCTATGGCGGTGTGGCCTGGCGCCTGTCGCCCGACCGCTTCGTGTCGGTCAGCTATGTGCGCCAGGAGCGCTCGTTCAATTCGGGAATGTCGGAATGGCGCGAGCAGGACCACTTTGTGGGCTTCGTGTTCAATCAGCGCTGGTAGACGAAAGCCCGCCGCATCAGGCGGGCTTTTTCTTGCGGATCAGCCAGCGATAGATGCCGACGACATTGATGATGGTCAGCACCACATTCTGCAGGCTCAGGGGCGGCTCGCCCTCCCCGATCCCGACGACGATCCAGCTCAGCGATGATGCAGTGAAAACAACGAATCCCCAGCCGGTGACCTTGCGGCCGGCATCCACTGAAATCATCACGGCGGCAATGATGCCGGACGCCATGGCGAACCAGCCGAGAAAGTCGATCATCATGCGCTCCTGTCAGGTCAGCGCCGCGATCGACGCCTGCCGACAACGCCTGCATGCGAAGCAGGTTCCACCCTTCACTTCGAGACGGCACGGACTAAGCTGCGCCCACCGCGCCGGGATACGAACGATCGGCGCAATGGGAGGATGACTATGCAGAAATGGTTCTACAGCGCAGCGATCGCTGCCCTGATGACCGCCGCCGCAGCCGGGGCCCAGACCCCGCCGGAAGGCGAACCCGGCACGACCCCTGCCGAAGCCACCGCGACCCCCGAAAACATGCCGACCGTCGATGACGCCCGCGCTTTCCTGAGCGACGCCGAGGCCGAACTCGCCGAGTACAACGAATACGCGTCGCGCGTTTACTGGGTATATGAGAACTTCATCACCTTCGACACCGAGCGCCTCGTGGAACGCGTCGGGGCCGAAGGCACCGAGATGGCAGTGCGGCTTGCCAACGGAACGGCACCTTTCGCGAATATCGAACTGCCGGAGGATTTGCGCCGCAAGATGACGGCGCTGACCGCCGGCATCACCCTGCCCGCGCCGTCGAGCGATGGCGCCGCGACGGAGCTCGCCTCGATCACGACGCGCATGAGCTCGGCCTATTCCACCGGCACGATCGAGGTGGATGGCGAGACAGTTCCGCTCAACGAACTGGAAGTCCTGATGCGCACCGAGCGCAACCCGGAATTCCTCGCCAATATCTGGAATGACTGGCGCGCGGCGATCGACCCCGACACCATGGCGGCCGACTATGCCCGGATGGTCGAAATCACCAATGAAGGCGCCCGCGAACTGGGCTTCGACAATCTCGCCGAGATGTGGCTGTCGAACTACGACATGCCCGCCGACGAGATGGAAGCCGAGGTCGAGCGCCTGTGGGGCCAGGTCTCGCCGCTCTACGAGCAGCTTCACTGCTATGTGCGCGCCGAGTTGAACGAGGAATATGGCGACGACGTCCAGCCGGAAACCGGTCCGATCCGTGCCGACATCCTCGGAAACATGTGGGCCCAGGGCTGGAGCGGCCTCTACGACATCGTCGCTCCGGAAGGCGCCGGCGAGCAGTATGACCTGACGCAGCTTCTGGTCGATCAGGAATACGATGCGCTGCGCATGGTTGAAACCGGCGAAGCCTTCTTTTCCTCGCTCGGGCTCGAGGAACTGCCGGACACGTTCTGGGAGCGCTCGCTCTTCACCCGTCCGGAAGACCGCGACGTCGTTTGTCACGCCTCGGCCTGGGACCTCGACTCGCAGGAAGACATCCGTATCAAGATGTGCATCTCGATCAATGCGGACGATTTCCGCACGGTGCACCACGAGCTGGGTCACAATTACTATCAGCGTGCCTACCGCCATCAGGACACGCTGTTCCAGACCGGCGCGCATGACGGTTTCCACGAAGCGATCGGCGATTTCATCGCTCTGTCGATCACGCCGGATTATCTGGTCCAGATCGGCGTTCTGGATGAAAGCCAGGTGCCCGACGAATCCGCCGACACGGGCCTCCTGCTCGAGCAGGCGCTCGACAAGATCGCCTTCCTGCCCTTCGGTTATCTGATGGACCAATGGCGCTGGCAGATCTTCCGCGGCGAGACCACGCCTGACGAGTACAATGAATCCTGGTGGGAGCTGCGGGAACGCATCCAGGGCGTGACCCCGCCGGTTGACCGGCCGGACAACGCCTTCGACCCGGGCGCGAAGTATCACATTCCGAACAACGTGCCCTATCTGCGCTATTTCCTCGCGCACATCCTGCAATACCAGTTCCACCAGGCGGCCTGTGAGATGGCTGGCTGGGAAGGCCCGCTGCACCGCTGCTCGATCTACGGCAACGCGGAAGTCGGCGAGCGCTTCAACGCCATGCTGGAAATGGGCGCGTCGCAGCCCTGGCCGGATGCGCTGGAGGCCTTCACGGGCACCCGCGAGATGGATGGCTCAGCGATCATCGCCTACTTCCAGCCGCTGATGACCTATCTGGAAGAAGAGAACGAAGGCCGCGCCTGCGGCTGGTAATCCCTTCACAGGCGTATGAAACGGGGCGGTCCGGCAGCGGGCCGCCCTTTTTCATGCCCGCATGCAGGACTTGCCGCGCTTGCCCGGCGGGGGATAGACCGGATCAAACGGCATCCCGATCGGAGACATGATGTCCGACAAGATCCACACCTCGGTCGACCTCACCGGCGAAGACATCCATTGGGCCCCCGAGGGCGGCCTGTCCTACGGGCGCTATCTCGCGCTTGACGACGTCCTCTCGGCACAGAACCCGATCACCGACGAGCATGACGAACTCATGTTCATTATCATCCATCAGGCGGGCGAGCTGTGGCTCAAGCTCTGCCTGCACGAGCTCGACGGGGCGATCGCCTGCCTGCGTTCCGGCGAGACCGGCCCGGCCTTCAAGATGATCGCCCGCATCGCCCGCATCCAGGAACAGCTGACCCAGTCCTGGTCGATCCTCGCGACAATGACGCCGGCGGACTATCTGCGCTTCCGCGACAAGCTGGGTCAGTCCTCCGGCTTCCAGTCAGCGCAATACCGCATGCTGGAGTACAAGCTGGGCAACAAGAACGCCGCCCTCGCCCGCGTTCACGAGAATACGCCGGTCCATGACGAGGTCCTCGCGGCACTGAACGCGCCGAGCATCTATGACGAGACGCTGAAACTCCTCGCCGCGGAAGGATTCGACATCCCGTCGGAGGCCACGGATCGCGACTGGTCGAAGCCCTACGAGCCCTCGCAGGCCGTCGAGGATGCCTGGAAGACCGTCTACCGGAACACGGAGAAGTACTGGGCGCTCTACGAACTCGCCGAGAAGCTGGTCGATCTCGAACACCGCTTCCAGACCTGGCGTTTCTCGCATATGAAGACCGTGGAGCGGATCATCGGCTATCGCCGCGGCACCGGCGGATCGAGTGGCGTCGGCTATCTCGTGAAGGCGCTCGACCTGCGCTTCTTCCCGGAACTCTGGACTGTCCGGACATCGCTGTGAGCGAGACAAGGCGCATCTGGGACATTTCACAAACACTGCGGCCCGGCCTGCCTGTCTGGCCCGGTGACACGGCCTTTGCGATCGAACGGACCTGGGCGCTGGAAGGCGACTGCCCGGTCAATGTCTCGAAACTGACGCTCTCGACTCATTCCGGCGCTCATGGCGACGCCCCGCTGCATTACGACCCGGACGGTGCGGCGATGGAGGCGGTCGACCTCACGCCCTATATCGGCCCCTGCCGGGTCTTCGACGTGCGCCATGCACTCGGCACGGTGAAACCGGCCGACTTCGACACCGGCAAGCTGGCCGGCCAGACCCGCATCCTGTTCCGCACCTATGACGCCTTCCCGCACGAGATCTGGGATTCCGGCTTCACCGCCGTTGCCCCGGAAACCGTGGAGGCGCTTGCAGCCGCAGGCGTGAGACTGATCGGGATCGACAGCGCCTCGATGGACCCGGAAGCCTCGAAAACGCTCGAAGCACACCACGCGGTCCGGCGCGCCGGCATGCGTATCCTCGAAGGCCTGGTGCTCGATGACGTCCCGGAGGGCGACTACGAATTGATCGCCCTGCCGCTCAAGATCGCCGGTGCCGACGCCGCTCCGATGCGCGCGATTCTGCGGAGCCTGACATGACCGATCTGACGCTCGATTCCGTCCGCGAGATGGATCGCGAGGACACGCTGGCGAATTTCCGCGACCGTTTCGATATTCCCGAGGGTTTGGTCTATCTCGACGGCAACTCGCTGGGCTGCCTCCCGAAAGCCACGCCGGACCGGATCGAGACGGTCTTGCGTGAGGAATGGGGCCGCGACCTGATCCGATCCTGGAATTCGGCGGACTGGATCAACGCGCCCCGCCGGGTCGGCACAAAGATCGCGAAGCTGATCGGCGCGAACGACGACGAGGTGGTCGCCGCCGATTCTACATCCATCAATGTATTCAAGGCGCTTTCGGCGTGTCTTCAACTGAACCCGAAGCGAACGATCCTGCTGTCGGAACGCGGCAACTTCCCGACCGACGTCTACATGATGCAGGGCCTGTCCGTGCTGTCAGGCGGCCGGATCGAGACCTGCCTCGTCGATGGCGAGGACATAATCGGCGCGCTCGACGAGTCCGTTGCGGCCCTTCTCCTGACCCATGTCCACTACAAGACCGGCCGCATGCGCGACATGAAGGCGGTCACCGCCGCAGCCCACGAAAAGGGCGTACCGGTGATCTGGGATCTATCGCACAGCGCCGGCGCCGTCCCGGTCGACCTGAAGGGTGCGAACGCCGACTTCGCGGTCGGCTGCGGCTACAAATACCTCAATGGCGGGCCCGGCGCTCCGGCCTTCATTTTCGCGGCGAGGCGGCATCAGGACGCCGTCTTCCCGGCCCTGTCCGGTTGGCTGGGCCACGCCGCGCCCTTCGAGTTCGACGACACCTACCGCCCGGCCCCCGGCATCGACCGCTTCCAATGCGGCACACCAGGCATTCTGGGCATGGCTGCCCTCGAAAGCGGCCTCGACGTGATGCTCGAGACCCGGATGACGGATTTGCGCGCCAAGTCGTCCGCGCTGGGCGACCTCTTCATCGCGTTGATGAACGAGCGCTGCGCGCAGCACGGCTTCACGCTGGCCTGCCCGAAGCAAGCAGAAGAGCGCGGCAGCCAGGTCTCCTTCCACCACAAGGAGGGCTACGCCATCATGCAGGCCGTGATCGCGCGCGGCGTGATCGGCGATTTCCGCGCGCCGGACATCCTGCGCTTCGGATTCGCCCCGCTCTACAACAGTTATGAAGACGTCTGGCGCGCCGTCGGGGCGATCCGGACCGTCATGGAGAGCGGTGAGTGGCGCAATGAAAAATACGCACAGCGCGCCGCCGTGACGTGAGCCTCGCCCGCGTCTAGTCTCGCAAGCAACGAACCGGAATCGGTCCTGGGGAGGACAGAACCCGCATGAAGATCGCCTGCATCGGCGGCGGCCCCGCCGGCCTCTATTTCGCGATCTCGATGAAGCTGCGCGATCCGTCCTGCACGGTCGACGTGTTCGAGCGCAATGCGCCGGACGACACCTTCGGCTGGGGCGTCGTCTTCTCCGACCAAACGATGGACAATCTCCGCGCCAACGATCCCGAAAGCGCCGCGGTCATCGCCGACAGCCTCGCGCATTGGGACGACATCGCCGTCTATTTCCGCGGAACAGTGGAACGCTCCCGCGGGCATGGCTTTTCCGGCATCGGCCGGATGCGGCTTCTGAACCTGTTGCAGGACCGGGCCCGCAAACTCGGTGTCGGTCTGAAATTCGAGGCCGAGATCGATCCCTCGCTCGAAAGCCTCTCCGGCTACGACATGATCGTCGCCAGCGACGGCATCAATTCCCGGATCCGCGAAGCGCACCGGGAGGTGTTCAAGCCCGACATCGACCTGCGCGCGAACAAATTCGTCTGGCTCGGTACCAGGAAGGTATTCGAGGCCTTCACCTTCGCCTTCGTCGAAACGCCGCATGGCTGGGTCTGGGCTCATGCCTATCGGTTTGACGATGACCTCTCGACCTTCATCGTCGAGTGCTCGGAAGACACCTGGCACGGCCTCGGCTTCGACACGATGGACCAGGACACCACCTGCCGCGCCTGCGAAGCCCTGTTCGCGGAATGGCTGGACGGCCACGCGCTGATGAGCAATGCGAAGCATTTGCGCGGAAGCGCCTGGCTCAATTTCCGCCGCGTGCTGTGCGAGACCTGGATCAAGGACAATATCGTCCTGCTCGGCGATGCCGCCCACACGGCGCACTTCTCGATCGGATCGGGCACCAAGCTCGCCTTCGAGGACGCCATCATGCTGGCCGACGCGTTGACGCAGTCCGAACGCCCGCTGGACGAAGCGCTGCACGACTATCAGGAGACGCGGAAGGTCGAAGTCCTGAAGCTGCAGAGCGCGGCGAGGAACTCGACGGAATGGTTCGAGAATCTCCCGCGCTACACGCATTTCGAGCCGATCCAGTTCGCCTACGCCCTGCTGACCCGCTCTCAGCGCGTCAGCCACGAAAACCTCCGCCTGCGCGATCCTGAATGGCTCGGCAAGGTCGAGAACTGGTTTGCCGGAAAGCATGGCGCCGATCAGCGGCCGCCCATGTTCACGCCCTTCCGCATCCGGAACATGGAGTTGATGAACCGCGTCGTCGTTTCACCGATGTGCATGTACTCGGCCGAGAACGGCGTGCCGAACGACTTCCACCTCGTCCATCTCGGCGCTCGCGCGCTGGGCGGGGCGGGCCTCGTCTATACCGAGATGACCGATGTCAGCCCGGAGGGCCGAATCTCGCCGGGATGTACGGGGCTGTGGAATGACGAACAGGCCAAGGCTTGGACGCGCATCGTCGATTTCGTCCATACCCGCTCGGGCGCAAAGATGGCCATCCAGTTGGCCCATGCGGGCCGCAAGGGTTCCACCCGGGTGCCGTGGGAGGGGGATAACCAGCCCCTGCCCGAAGGCGGCTGGCAGACCATCGCCCCCTCTCCCGTCCCGTGGGATTCCAGTCATCCTCTGCCGCGCGAAATGACGCGAACGGACATGGATCAGGTCCGCGAGGATTTCGTCGCGGCGACCAGGCGCGCACTCGACTGCGGCTTCGACATGGTCGAACTGCACGCCGCGCACGGCTACCTCCTGTCCTCCTTCATCACGCCGGTCTCGAACAAGCGGACCGACGAGTATGGCGGCAGCCTGGAGAACCGGCTGCGTTTCCCGCTCGAAGTCTTCCGCGCAATGCGCGCCGTCTGGCCGGCGGACAAGCCGGTGGCGGTCCGCCTGTCTGCAACCGACTGGATCGGCGACGATGGCATCACGCCGGATGAGACCGTGAAGATCGCCCACGCCTTCATCGAGGCTGGCGCGGATCTGATCGACGTCTCGGCGGGGCAGACGACACCGCTCGCCAAGCCCGTCTACGGCCGGATGTTCCAGACGCCTTTCTCCGATCAGGTCCGCAACACGCTGCACTGCGCCACGATGGCGGTCGGCAATATCTACGAACCGGACCACGTCAATTCGATCCTCGCAGCCGGCCGCGCCGACCTCGTCGCGCTGGCGCGTCCGCACCTCGCCGATCCGAACTGGACGCTTCGAGCGGCGGCGGAACTTCAGTATCGCGGGGCGAATGTCCCCAAACAGTATCGAGCCGGAATCAGCCAGTTGGCGCGCAATCTCGAACGCGCCGCAGAAATGGGGGAGTTGAAAGTATGAGTGTTCTCAAGGGCCGCCGCGCGGTCATCACGGGGGGCGGCACGGGAATCGGTCTCGCCACGGCCAAGCGTCTTGCCGCCGACGGCGCCTCCACCGTCCTGATGGGCCGCAATCTGGAGCGTTTGGAAAAGGCAGCCGCGGAAATCGACGGTGCCACCGCCATCCAGTGCGATGTGACTGACCAGGCCAGCGTCGCCGCGGCCTTCGCCAAGGCCAGCGCGGGCGGCAAGATCGACATCCTCGTCAACAATGCCGGAATCGCCTCGGGACGCCCCTTCCACAAGCTCGACTATGACGAATTCCGCCGCATCCAGAACGTCAATGTCGACGGCGTCTTCCACTGCACCAAGGCAGCGCTGAGGGATCTGATGGGCGGCGACTACGGCCGCGTCGTGAACATCGCCAGCGTCGCGGGACTGCGCGGCGGACCTTACATCTCGCACTATTGCGCCTCGAAGCACGCCGTCGTCGGCATGACCAAGGCGCTCGCCGCCGAATGGGGTCAGACCAAGGTCACGGTGAACGCCGTCTGCCCGGCCTATGTCGAGACCGACATGGCGGAAAACGCGATCAACACGATCATGTCGAACACCGGCCGCACGCGCGAACAGGCGATCGCCGAACTGGCGGGCATGAACCCGCAGAAGCGCCTGATCCAGGTCGAGGAAGTCGCCGAATGCGTTGCCTGGCTCTGCCATCCGAACAGCTTCACGGTGAACGGCAAGGCCATCTCGCTCGATGGCGGCGCGCCATAAGGCCCGTATGATGAACCCGGAAACCTTCGCCCCCGAACACTTCCGCTGGGATTTCGACGAGGGCGTGGCCACGGTCACGCTCAACCGGCCCGAACGGAAGAACCCGCTGACCTTCGACAGCTATGGAGAGCTGCGCGACACCTTCCGGGCGCTCGTCTACCGGCCCGAAGTGAAGGCGGTCATCCTGACCGGTGAAGGCGGGAATTTCTGTTCCGGCGGCGATGTGCACGAGATCATCGGCCCGCTGACCGAGATGGACATGCCGGGCCTCCTTGCCTTCACGCGCATGACGGGCGACCTCGTGAAGGCGATCCGGGACTGCCCGCAGCCCGTCATCACCGCGGCGGACGGCGTCTGTGTCGGCGCCGGGGCCATCCTCGCCATGGCATCCGATCTCCGCGTCGCCACACCCGAAACGAAGACCGCCTTCCTGTTCAATCGGGTCGGCCTTGCCGGCTGCGACATGGGAGCCTGCGCCATCCTGCCCCGCATCATCGGTCAGGGCCGCGCGAGCGAACTCCTCTTTCTCGGCCGGTCGATGAGCGCGGAGGAAGGCGAGGCCTGGGGGTTCTGGAACCGCGTCGTGCCGCAGGGCGAGCTGATGGCCACGGCCAACGACCTCGCGGCGCGCATCGCGGCGGGACCGAACTTCGCCAACGCCATGACCAAGAACCAGCTCAACGCGGAATGGGATATGGGCATCCATCAGGCGATCGAGGCCGAGGCCCAGGCCCAGGCGATCTGCATGCAGACCGAGGATTTCCGCCGCGCCTACCGCGCCTTCGTGAAGAAGGAAAAGCCGGTTTTCGAGGGCAATTGATCATGGCGGACGACAGCTTCCTCGACTGGCCCTTTTTCGAAGAACGCCACCGCGATCTTGCGAGGGAGGTCCGTGCCTGGGCCGCCGGGAAGTTCGCCGAGGACGGCTTCCTCCACCACGGCGAGATCGACGACGAATGCCGCGATATCCTGACCGCCCTCGGTCAGACGGGCATCGCCGCCCATGCCGTGCCGTCGGCCTATGGCGGGGTCAGCGAGACGCTCGATGTGCGCTCGCTCTGCCTCGTGCGCGAAAGCCTCGCCTACCGGTCCGGCCTTGCCGATTTCGTCTTTGCGATGCAGGGGCTCGGATCGGGTACGCTGTCCCTCTTCGGCAGTGAAGACCTGAAATCGACCTGGCTGCCGCGGGTCGCCTCGGGTGAGTGTGCCGCCGCCTTCGCGCTCACCGAACCCGAAGCCGGATCGGATGTCGCCGCGCTGGCGATGACGGCGCGGAAGGACGGCGCGAGCTACATCCTCGACGGCCGCAAGACCTTTATTTCGAACGGCGGGATTGCCGGCTTCTACACCGTCTTCGCCCGGACCGGCGAAGCCGAAGGCGCACGCGGCATCTCCGCCTTCCTCGTCCCAGCCGACACGCCAGGCCTCAGCGTCGAGGCACGGATCGAGACCATCGCGCCCCACCCGCTCGCCACGCTGAAATTCGACGCCTGCCGCGTGCCGGAAACCGCGCTGATCGGACAAACGGGCAGCGGTTTCAAATACGCGATGGGCACGCTCGACGTTTTTCGTTCCACCGTTGCCGCCGCCGCGTTGGGCTTCGCGCGCCGGGCGATGGACGAAGCGAAACGCCGCGCCACGAACCGCAAGCTGTTTGGCGCATCGCTTGCCGACCTCCAGATCGTGCAGTCGCAGATCGCGGAAATGGCGCTCGATATCGACGCCTCCGCCCTCCTCATCTACCGCGCGGCCTGGGCCAAGGATGGCGGCGCGCCGCGCGTCACACGCGAAGCCGCAATGGCGAAGCTTCATGCCACCGAGACCGCCCAGCACACGATCGACAAGGCGGTGCAGATCTTCGGCGGGCTTGGCGTCACGGTCGGGTCGGTGCCGGAAGCACTCTACCGGGAAATTCGCGCCCTGCGTATTTATGAGGGCGCGTCCGAAGTCCAGAAAATCGTGATTGCGCGGCAGGTTCTGGGAGAAAGCTGATGCAGATTCTACAACCCGAAGGCTGGCCGCGCCCCAAGGGCTATTCCAACGGCATCGCCGTATTCGGCCGCCAGATCTTCGTCGCCGGACAGATCGGCTGGGACGAGACCGAGACCCTCATCTCCAATGATTTCGCCGAACAATTCCGCCAGGTTCTGAAGAACACGCTCGCCGTGCTGAAGGAGGCCGGCGCCGGCCCCGAACACGTCGTGCGCATGACCGGCTACATCACCGACCGCGACGAATACCTCGCCGCAGGCAAACAGATCGGCGCGATCTGGAAGGAATTGATGGGCCGCAACTATCCCGTCATGGCCTTTGTCATCGTCGCCGGCCTGATCGAACCCCGCGCGAAGATCGAGATCGAAACGACGGCGGTCCTGCCGGGCTAAACCCGCTCCAGCACCATCGCCGCGCCCTGGCCGACCCCGACGCACAGCGTGACGAGTGCGTAGCGGCCCTGCTCCGCCTTCAGCCGATGCGCCGCCGTCAGCGCCAGCCGCGCCCCGCTCATGCCGAGCGGATGGCCAAGCGCAATCGCCCCGCCCCAGGCGTTGAGACGCGGGTCGTCGTCGGCGATGCCCCAGCTGCGCGTGCAAGCGAGCACTTGCGCGGCAAACGCCTCGTTGAGCTCGATCACGTCGATCTGGTCGAGGCTGAGGCCCGCCAGCTTCAGCGCCTTCTCGCTCGCCGGGACCGGGCCGATCCCCATTGTGCGCGGCGCGACCCCGGCGGGGGCGTAGGACACGATCCGCGCCAGCGGCTCACCGGCATCCTCGCTGCCGACCAGCAGCGCCGCCGCGCCGTCATTCACACCAGACGCATTGCCCGCCGTGACGCTACCGCCCTTACGGAAGGCCGGTTTCAGCTTCGCGAGATCGTCCGGCGACACGTCCGGGCGGGGATGCTCGTCCTTGGTCACCGATACGGGATCGCCGCGCCGCTGCGGCACCGGAACGGCCACGATCTGTTCCGCCAATCTGGATTCAGAAGCGCCGGCAAGGCGCTGGGATCGCAGCGCGAACGCGTCCTGATCCTCCCGCGAAATACCATGCTCCTCGGCGAGGTTTTCCGCCGTCTCGCCCATCGCATCGGCGCCGTAGATTGCCTCGAGTTTCGGGTTCACGAAGCGCCAGCCAATCGTCGTGTCGAAGATTTCCGCGCGGCGGTCAAAGGCGGCTTCCGCCTTGCCCATCACGAAGGGGGCGCGCGACATGCTTTCCACGCCCCCGGCGATCACGCAGCTCGCCTCACCCGTCTTCACCGCCCGCGCCGCCTGCGCCACGGCTTCGAGACCAGAGGCGCAGAGCCGGTTCACCGTCACGCCCGGCACGCTCTGCGGCAGGCCCGCGACCAAGAGCGCCATACGCGCGACATTGCGGTTGTCCTCTCCCGCCTGGTTGGCGCATCCGAGGATCACCTCGTCGATCGAGGCGGGATCGAGACCGGGATGCCGCGCCAGCAGCGCGGTCATCGCCTGCGCGGCGAGATCGTCGGGCCGCACGCTCGACAGCGCCCCGCCATAGCGGCCGATCGGCGTGCGCACGCCGTCCAGAATGAAGGCTTCGGTCATTAGCGGCTTCCCGTGCTAGACAGTGCGAATCCGGACGGCGTCACACCACCACAAGAAGCGCCGCCGCACCAAGGGGAGATATGCCATGCCGATGCAGCCCTCGGGCTATGTCGACACGAGCGCGCGCGAAGCGCTGCCCGAAGAGTCCGACTGGCCGGACCTGATCTTCACCACGCCCGACGTCCAATACCCGGATCGCCTGAACGCCGCCGCCGAACTGCTCGACCGCGCCGTCGCGAAGGGTTATGGCGACCGGATCGCGATCCACTCCGCCGAGAAATCCCTCACCTATGCCCAGCTCCTCGCCGCGGCGAACCGCATGGCGCACGCACTGGTCGACGATCTGGGGCTTCAGCCGGGCAACCGGGTCCTGCTGCACGGGCCGAACAGTGCCGACATGGTCATTGCCTGGTATGCCATCCTGAAGGCCGGCGGCATCGTCGTGGCAACCATGCCGCTCCTGCGTGAAGCGGAACTCACCAAGGTCGTCACCAAGGCCGATATCCGCCTCGCCCTGTGCGATACGCGGCTCGCCGACCCGGTCCATGCTACCGCCAGGGCCGACACGCCGCTGAGCGATGTCGTGGAATGGGGCGAAGGCAAGATGCTCGGCGCCCTCACCGCGCGCAAACCCGGCACGTTCGAAAATTGCGACACGGCGGCGGACGATATCGCGCTGATCGCCTTCACATCCGGGACGACCGGCCAACCGAAAGCGTGCGCGCATTTTCATCGCAACGTGCTGGCCATGGCCGACACGTTCGCCAAGCACCACCTGCACCCGAAGCCGGGCGACATCTATGCCGGCACGCCGCCCTTCGCCTTCACCTTCGGCCTCGGGGCTTTCGTCGTCTTCCCGGCACGCTTCGGCGCCACCGTCGCCCTGCCTTCCAAGCCCGGCTTCGAGGCGCTGTGCGAGACGATCGAACGCTTTCGGGTCACGCACACCTTCACCGCCCCGACCGGCTACCGCGCCATGCTGGGCCTCAGGGACCGTTTTAATCTGTCCTCGCTCAAAGGCGGGGTCTCAGCCGGGGAACACCTGCCGGCCGCCACCTGGCAGGCGTGGAAGGTGGCGACCGGCATTTCGCTGATCGACGGGATCGGCGCGACCGAGATGATCCACATCTTCATCTCCGCCTCCGGCTCGAAAATCCGGCCCGGCTCCACCGGCAAGCCGGTTCCCGGATACGAGGCGAAGGTGATCGGCGAGGACGGCAACCCGGTTCCCGACGGCGAGATCGGCCGCCTCGCCGTGCGCGGCCCGACGGGCTGTCTCTATCTCGATGACGACCGGCAGAAATCCTACGTCCAGGACGGCTGGAACATCACCGGCGATCTCTACCGTCGCGATGGCGACGGCTATTTCTGGTATGTCGCGCGCAATGACGACCTGATCGTCTCGTCCGGCTACAACATCGCCGGGCCCGAGGTAGAGCAAGCGCTGCTCATGCACGACGCGGTCATGGAATGCGCCGTCGTTGGCACGCCTTGCGAGGAGCGCGGCAGCGTCGTGACAGCGCATATCGTGCTGAAGGACGGCCGCACCGGCGACGACGCCCTCACCGCCGACATCCAGGCCTTCGTGAAGCGAACCATCGCGCCCTACAAATACCCGCGCCGCATCGTCTATGCCGAAGCCCTGCCCAAGACCCAGACCGGCAAGATCCAGCGCTTCCGGCTGCGCGAGGGTGAGGCCTGATCTGGCGGCGCGAAGCGGTGCGCTCTAGGGTGCGGCCAACCAATCAGGAGTGGTGCGATGCGGCAATTCTTCGTCTTCATCAAATGCGAGCTGGCACAGACCTATGACGTCGCTGCCGCGCTGGTCGACCAGGTCGAGGAAGCGCGTCAGGTGCATTCGATCTCCGGGTCGTTCGACCTGCTGGCGCATTTCTCGGTCGATGCCGACGCCGATATCGGCCGCTTCGTGAACCGGAAGGTCCAGACCATCCCGGGTATCAAGGACACGCAGACCATTCTCTGTTTCAACGCCTTCACGCGCGACCAGGGCCTCGGCGAAGGCTGACATGCATTTCGGCGTCTTCGACCTCTTCAAGATCGGCATCGGCCCGTCCAGCTCGCACACGGTCGGCCCGATGGTCGCCGCGCGTTCCTTCCTCGTCCGGGTCGACGAGGAACATGGCATCGACGCCGTCGATACGGTCCAGGCCGAACTCTATGGCTCTCTGGCCCTGACCGGACCGGGCCACGGCACCGACAAGGCGGTCATTCTCGGCCTTGAAGGCGCGAAACCCGACACGCTGGACCCTGACGACGCCGAGAATCGCCTTCACGCAGCGCGCAAGGAAAAGCGTATCAAGCTTCTGGGAAAGAAAGTGGTTTCGCTTGATCCGGCGACCGACGTGAAGATGAAGGGTGAAACGCGCCTGCCCTTCCATTCGAACGGGATGAAATTCCGCGCGCTCGACGCCGACGGCAACGTGTTGCGCGAGGAAATCTGGTATTCGATCGGCGGCGGCTTTGTGATCGACGAAGCCGAAGCCGGCCGTAATTCAGCCGTCTCCGGCGATCACGAGGGCGAACCCTTCCCCTTCGACACGGGCGATGAATTGCTCGCCCAGTGCGACCGCTATGGCCTGACCATCCCCGCCCTGATGATGGCGAACGAAACGGCGTTCCGCGACGAGCAGGAAATCCGCGACGGCGTGAACCGGATCTGGCGCGCCATGGAAACCTGCATTGACCGGGGCTTGCGCGAAACCGGCACCTTGCCCGGCGGCCTAAATGTCCGCCGCCGCGCCCCCTCCATCCATCGCGACCTGCTGGACCATCCGGAAAAAGCCGAAATCGATCCCCTCACCGCAATGGACTGGATCAATCTCTGGGCCATGGCGGTGAACGAGGAGAACGCCGCTGGCGGGCGCGTCGTCACCGCGCCCACCAATGGAGCGGCCGGTATCATTCCCGCCGTCGCACGCTATTTCGACCGGCATCATCGCCGCGACGACGACCCGGACGCCATGCTGCGATTCTTCCTGACGGCCGCCGCGATCGGCGCGCTCTACAAGAAGAATGCCTCCATCTCCGGCGCGGAAGCCGGTTGCCAGGGCGAGGTGGGCGTCGCCTGCTCGATGGCGGCCGGTGGCCTCGCCGCCGCACTCGGCGGAACCAACCGCCAGATCGAGAACGCCGCCGAGATCGGCATGGAGCATAATCTCGGCCTGACCTGCGATCCGGTCGGGGGCCTTGTCCAGATCCCCTGCATCGAACGCAACGCCATCGGCGCCATCAAGGCGATCGACGCGGCGCGCCTCGCCCTCAAGGGCGACGGCGAGCACAAGGTCTCGCTTGATCAGGTGATCCGCACTATGGCCGACGTCGCGAAGGACATGTCGGACAAGTACAAGGAAACCTCGACCGGCGGTCTCGCGGTCAACGTCCCGATGTGCTGATCACCCGGCGTTGCTGGCTGCCGCGTTCGAAGCGGTATTCTCCGTATCGTCGAGGATGTTGAGCCGCTGGCCGTCGCGCAGGTTTTCCGCGCCGCGGACGACGACCCGGTCGCCCGCCT
Organism: Hyphobacterium sp. SN044; assembly: GCF_021864465.1. Lineage (GTDB taxonomy): Bacteria > Pseudomonadota > Alphaproteobacteria > Caulobacterales > Maricaulaceae > Hyphobacterium. Next base: position 260,215 of record NZ_JAKKUV010000002.1, on the reverse strand, counting down.
CGATCTCGCCCGTCACGCCGATCCAGTCGCCGTCCTGCGCCCCGCTGCGGATGAGCACGCGGCGTGCGGTGTTCTCGTCCGATACGACCCATACGAAGCTGCCCTCATTGCGAAGCACCACGGCGTCCTGCGGCACGGCAACGACCGTCGCCGGAGTTTCGGTCGGGAAGGAAGCGCGCACGGCCGACCCGATCAGCCAGGGCGACTCCGACAGATCGATGCGGACTTCGAACGTCCGGGTAACCGAGTCGCCCACCGGGATCAGCGCCCGGATCGGCGCATCGACATCATGCGTGCCGTCGCTGACCCGGATGGTCTGACCTTCGCGGAGATAGGGCGCAACCGAAACCGGCACCTGGGCGCGAGCCTCGATCCGCTGCGTATCGACAAGACGCACGATCTGCGCGCCGGGATTGGCATACTCGCCGACCTCGATCAGGCGCTCGGTCACACGGCCGCTGAACGGGGCCAGGACGCGCGTCCGGTCAAGGTCGAGGCGGGCCCGCTCGACCGCGCTGCGCGCCTCGGTGTTCTCCTGAACCGCCAGATTACGGGCCAGTTGCACCTCGCGCAGCCGGTTGGCCGCCGCCGTGCCGTTCTCGACCAGCTGCGTCCAGCGCTCCAGCTCGCCTTCCTGATAGGCGGCATTCTCCGAGGTCCGGGCGTAGCGCGACCGCGCCTCGTCCAGCGCCAGCCGGGCCATGCGGTCGTCCAGCTGCGCGACCGGCTCGCCGGCCTCGACCCAGTCACCGGCTTCCGCGACATCCACGACACGACCCGAGGCTTCGGATGCGATCTGTGCGTCATTCCGGCTATAGACACTGGCCGGGCTTTCGATCTGCCGCGCCATTTGCCGCATCTCGGTCGTGGCAACCCGCACATTCGCTGGCGGCGGTCCGCCGGCCTGCTGGAAGCCACCCGTCGCGAACGCCAGGAGTGCAGCCAGGGGAATGAAAAAGCGTTTCATCGAAGGGCTCCTATTCCGCAGGCTGCGGATTGAGGGCGACGGGCGCCGCGCGGGTTTCACCGATCCGCAAGAGCGACGGCAGAAGGAAAAGGGTAAAGATCATCGACACCGCCATGCCGCCGACGATCGCCGCGGCGAGGCCGCGATAGATCTCGCTGCCCGCGCCGGGAAAGATCAGCAGCGGCGTCATGCCCAGAATACTGGTCAGCGTCGACATGAAGATCGGCCGCATCCGCATGCGCAGCGCTTGGTCGACCGCCTCGCGGCGGCCAAGACCTTCGCGCTCACCCTGCCGCGTCTGGTCGACCAGCAGAATGGCGTTGTTGATGACGAGACCCAGCAGGATGATGAAGCCCATCATCGTCAGAAGGTCGAGCGGCTGACGCGTGTGCGTTGTCGCCTGCATCACCATGTCGAGGATGCGTAGCACCGCCACGCCGCCAACGGTCGCCAGCGGAATCGTGATCAGCACCAGACCGGCATCCCGGATCGACCGGAACAGGCCGGCAAGGATCAGGAACAGGATAAACAGCGCGAACAGGAAGTTTTGCGTCATCGTGTTGATCGCCCGGTTCAGCGCATCCGCCGCGCCGCCATAGGTGATCGACCCGTCCGCCGGCAAGGCTGCACGAAGCTGCGGCTCGATCTCGTTCTGAATGACGGCGAGCACCTCCTGCAGCGTCATGTCTTCAGGCTGCGACATGAAGAGCGAAATCGTGCGCCGTCCGTCGAGGCGCTGCAGCCCCGAGGGCGTCAGCGTTTCCTCGATATCGACGAGGTCCCCGAGCGGCAGGACGACGCCGGACGGTGTGGTGACGGGCATGCCTTCCAGTTCTTGCGCCGATCGCCAGCCATCGGACCGGAGGATCATGTTCAGCCGCCGGTCGCCGTCGAAATATTCACCGACGAACAGACCATCCCCCATCGCCGAGACGACGCTGGCGACACCGGCGCGGGTCCAGTTCACCTCCTGGATGCGGCGGTCATTCGGAATGATCGAATAGCTCGGCTGGGTCGCTTGCGGCGATGGATTGGCATTGATGTTCGACGTCGGGAAGCGCTCGCGCAAAAGGCGCATCCCCTCCTGCGCGGCAGTCGCCAGTGGCCCCGGCTCGGCCGACTGGATGTTCACCTGAACATTGCCGCCACCGCCGAAATTGCCGAACAACTCGCCCCGCGCTGCAAACGCCTGCACGTCCGGAATGCCCTGCACGATTTCGTCGCGGACGATCCGCTCCAGTTCCCGGACATCGGCAATGTCGCGCGGGCGCACGCCGAGCGTCGCAAAATTCCCGCCCTGCCCGCCGATATAGTAATTGCGCAACGCCGGTTCGCGTTCGCCGTTCATATAGGGCGCCAGGCGCTCCATGACCGGCTGTACGACCTCCTCGCGCACCCACTCCCCGTCCGACCCGGGAGGCAGCATGAAGAAGGCATCGATCGCATCGCGCCGGACCGGCGGCAGATAGTCGAGATTGGGCAGCATCACCCAGGTCAGACCGAGGGGTACCGAGACCAGCGCGGCAATCATGCCGTAGCGGCGCACCGGCCGGTCGCTGGCAAACATGATGAAATCAGCCAGTTTCGACAGCAGCGGCTGTTTCGACTCGAGCCCACCGGAACGCACCCATTTCGCTGCCGCGACCGGCAGGATGGTTACCGCGACAATCATCGAAAGTCCGACGCCGACCGCGATCGTGATCGCCAGATCGGCGAAGAGCTGGCCCTCGGCATCATCAAGGAAGATGATCGGCAGGAAGATCGCGACCGTTGTCGTGGTCGAGGCGAACAGAGCCCCCCATACCTGCCCGGCCCCGTTCGCCGACGCGGTCTCCGGGCGTTCACCCGCCTCCCGCCTCCGCACGATGTTCTCCATCACCACGATCGCGGCGTCGAGCACCATGCCGGTCGCGAAGGCGAGCCCGGCGAGCGAGATCACGTTGAGCGACCGCCCGAGGACGAACAGCACGATCAGTGTGGACAAGAGGCAGATCGGGATCGCCAGTGCGATGATGGCCGTCGCCCGCGCCCGGCGCAGGAACAGCCACAGCCCGCCGATCGCCAGCACCACGCCGAACAGAAGGTTCGTGCGCAACAGGTTGATCGCCCGGTTGATAAAGACCGAGGAGTCGAACGAGGGCTGCAGGGTCAGGCCAAGTTCGGCGGCCTCGTTCTGATTCAGGCGTTCGACCTCCGCCCGGACCGCCTCGAGCGTCGACAGCACATTGGCGCCGTTCTGGCGGCTGACCGCGATGCCGATCGCTGGATTGCCGTTCTGGAAGGCAAAGCCCTGGCGCTCACCCAGCCCGATCCCGACCGAAGCCACATCGCCGAGACGGACCGGCCGGCCATCACGCCAGTCAATGACGAGATCGCGCAGTTCCCGCGGATCATACTGGCCTTCATAGTTCAGAACGAAGGACCGCCGGCCCACCGTCGCATCGCCGCCCGACACATCGCGATTGCCGTTCAGCGCAGCCGCGATTTCAGGGATCGACACGCCGAGCGCCGCGGCCCGGTAAGGATCGAGAATGATCTGGAATTCGCGGTTCCGGAGCCCCCAGTTGATCTGGGCATTCGCGACACCCGGCAGGGACGACAGGCGCGGCACAACCACATTCGAAGCGAAGTCGGCGAAATCATCGACCTCGTTCGGGTTATCCGGAAGCAACTGGATGAAATAGTAGATCAGCATGTCGCCGGATCCGCCGGCCGCGCCGTTGACCACGTTGGGGCCGAAGGCGTCGAGCGGCATCGGCGGCAGCTGGTTCATCCGGCCGATCACCTCGATATAGGCCTGATCCATATCGGTGCCGTTGGCGAAGCTCAGGGCGATGAAGGAAAAGCCCTGATTGATGTTCACCCGCATTTCCTCGAGCCCGGAAATGCCCGTCAGGGCCTGTTCCATCGGCTCGACGATTTCCGATTCCATTTCCTGCGGCGACGCGCTGCGCCAGCCCGTCATCACGAAGAGCTGAGGCTGGCTCGTGTCCGGGAAAAGCTGCAGCGGTAGGCGCGTGAACGCCATCGCGCCAACGACGCCAATCAACAGAACGGCGATCAGCACCGCCACGGGATTCTTGAGCGCGAAGCGAGTCAGGAACATGAATTTGGATCTCCCTCACCGTCTTGGTGGGGCGCGACGCCTCGCCGCACCCATACGGCGGGATTACACTTGGTTCACGCCGCTCACGCGGGCGTGACACGGCGAACGACCAGGCACGAAAAAGCCGCGCCGGTGGATCCGGCGCGGCTCCCAGTATTGAAATTGAAAAACGTGTTCAGGCGGCGAGCTTGTCCGACACGGTGAATGCCGCCTCGGTCGAGGCCTTGATCTCGTCGAGCGTAACGTCCGGTGCCAGCTCCTTCAGGACCAGCCCGTCCGGCGTGACTTCGAACACGCCCATCGTGGTGATGATCAGGTCAACGACCCCCGTGCCCGTCAGCGGCAGCGAACACTGCTTCAGCAGCTTCGGCTCACCCGCCTTCGACGTGTGGTCCATGACGACCACGACGCGCTTCACGCCGGCAACGAGGTCCATCGCGCCGCCCATCCCCTTCACCATCTTGCCGGGGATCATCCAGTTGGCGATATCACCCTTTTCGGAGACTTCCATCGCCCCCAGGATCGACAGGTCGATATGCCCGCCGCGGATCATGCCGAAGCTGTCGGCCGACGAGAAATAGCTCGTACGGCGCAGCTCGGTGATCGTCTGCTTGCCGGCATTGATCAGGTCCGGGTCTTCCTCGCCTTCGAACGGGAACGGACCCATGCCCAGCATGCCGTTCTCCGACTGTAGCGTCACATCGATGCCTTCATCGATATAGTTCGCGACCAGCGTCGGGATGCCGATTCCCAGATTGACGTAGAATCCGTCTTCCAGTTCCTGCGCGGCGCGGCGCGCCATGTCTTCGCGGGTCCAGGCCATTACGCACTCTCCTTCTGACGCACGGTGCGCTGTTCGATGCGCTTCTCGAAAGATCCTTTCACCACCCGTTGCACGAAAATGCCGGGCGTGTGGATCGCGTCCGGATCGAGATCGCCGAGCTCGACGATTTCCTCGACTTCCGCGACCGTCACCTTGCCGGCCGTTGCCATCATCGGATTGAAGTTCCGGGCAGTCTTCCGGTAGATCAGATTGCCTTGCGGGTCGGCCTTCCAGGCCTTCACGATCGACAGGTCCGCCGTCAGTCCCGTCTCCATGATGTAGCGCTCGCCACCGAATTCGCGCTCTTCCTTGCCTTCGGCGACCAGCGTGCCGACACCGGTCTTCACGAAAAAGGCCGGTATGCCCGCCCCGCCGGCGCGGATGCGCTCGGCCAGCGTGCCTTGCGGGTTGAATTCCAGCTCCAGCTCGCCCGACAGGAACTGACGCTCGAATTCCTTGTTCTCGCCGACATAGGACGACAGCATCTTCCTGATGCGCTTGGCATCGAGAAGCTTGCCGAGACCGAAGCCATCGACCCCGCAATTGTTCGAGATGATCGTCAGGTCTTTCACGCCGGAGTCGAGGATGGCCTCGATCGCGTTTTCCGGAATGCCGCACAGACCGAACCCGCCGGCCATGATCGTCATTCCGTCGAACAACAGCCCCTCCAGAGCGGCGGCGGCATCGGGATAAATCTTCTTCATGAACGTCCTCTTCGGCCCATTGGCGGTTCGGAAGTGTTGCGCTGCGTTATATCGCGTTGCACTGCGAAAACCAGAGGCAGGCGTCAGCCGTGCTCGCGTTTCAGATCAATCTCGATCGCCAGCGCCCCGCCGAAGAAAACGGCATAGGATGCCCAGTAGATCCACAGCAGGAAAACGATCAGCGCGCCGAGCGAACCATAGGCGCCCGGATGCACGACGGTCTGCACATAATAGGTGAATCCGGCTGAGATCAGCATCCAGATCAGCGTTGATGTGAGCGCTGCGAAAACCGAGGCATTCCAGCTGACCTCTCCGGCGCGGCGCATCGTGTAGCGATAGAGCAGGACAAGCGCGGAGATCATGGTCACAGCGACGGCCGTCCACTCATTGAACAGATAGCCGGTGTCGAGGCCGCGAAGTCCGAGCCATTGCAGGACGGGTCTCAACAGGACCGGGATCGTCAGAACGATCAGATTCGCGGTCGCCAGAAGCGTGCCGCCTGCCATGACTGCCGCGATGGCGAGCAGGTTGAATTTCACGATGCTTCGAAGGTCCCCCACCCGCGCAATCTGATTGAGCCCGGCGATCAGCGCCTTGGCGCCGCGCGACGCCGCGAAGAAGGAAATCGTCAAGGCGATCAGGCCCTGGATCGACAAAGAGGCACTCGATGTCTCGGTGAGCCGGGCGACCTGATCGGTCGCAAAACTTCGTGCCGATGGCGGCAGCACGCCGGCCAGGCGCGCAATCTGATCCTGCGCATCCTCGATCGAGAAGACGAGGCCATAGACCGAGGCCAGCGCCGCAACGGCGGGAAACAGCGCCAGCAGCGTGAAGAAGGACACGCCTCCTGCGAACAACATCACCTCGCGCGCCATAGTCCGGCGGATGGCGCGGAATACCACGCCGACGACCGGAAGCTGCGCGAACAGCACGGAAAGGCGGCGCACGTGACGGAAAACCTGGCGGACGGGATGCATGGCCCTGCGCTTAGCGCATTCGGCGCCACACGAAAAGCGAAGCGCCAGCCATTGGGGGTGGCTGGCGCTTCTTGTGCTTGATCGGCGTTGTGCCGATGAGGCGGCGGAGGTGCGAGGGACGAAAATTCCGCCGGTCTCGAGGATGGGTATGCCAAAACCGTCTTGAACCGCGGATGAACGGTTCCGTTCAGCTTCGATCGCGCGAGACCGGGCAAACACGGTTTTCGTCTCGGCGCGAATGTGACACTGTGCCGTGTCCCGAGCGCATTTCCATTGGGGGTCGGATTGGCGCGCATCCTCGACATTCTGGTGTTCGACGGTTCCGGCGAAGCTTCGCTTCCCGGCCTGTCGCGCCTCGACATCCGCACGCGCGACTGGGACGGCAGCGCAGCGGCGCTGAACAAAACCAATTTTGACGCCATCATACTGGTGGACAGCGATATCGACCGGCTCAAGCCGGTGATCGAGCAGATCAATGCCTCGCCCTCGCGGAACGTCCCCCGTCTGGCGATTGCCGATGGCACAGATGTCCCGGAAGGACTTGATGCCTGGCTGCGCCCGCCCGCGGCCGCCAATCAGATCGCGTCACGACTGCGGGCGCTCGTCCGCCTCAAAGTGATGGAAGACATCGTCCGCCGCCGCCGTGCAGCAGCGGAGGTCTTCGGGCATGACGACTTCATGGTCGCGGAAGAATCGGGCCGGCCGACCGTGCTCTTCGTCGGCGAGGCGACAACCCGTTTTCTTGACCTGCGTCACGCCCTCTCGCGGGCCGAGGCCGATGTGGTAGCGGCTTTCTCCAGCTATTCCGCCTTTGACTACCTGCACGAGCGCGCATTCGACGCCGTGGTTCTGAACGCGACAACGCGTCAGGAAATGGCCTTCACCATCTCCTCGGCCATGCGGCGCAACGCCCGGCTTTACCACACGCCCGTCCTGCTACTCTCGCGCAGCAACCGGCAGGAAGAGGCGGACGAAGCCTTCGCGCGCGGCGTCTCCGACATCTTGCCGTGGGACGCAGACGAGACCGAGATTCGCGAGCGTGTCCTGCGCCTCGCCAGCGAGCGGCAGCGCCGCCGCAAGGCCCGCGCCCAGTTGGATGCCTGCCGCGCCACGAAGACGCTCGATGCCGACTCGGGCCTGTTCAGGGCGCGCTTCGGCCTCGCTCACCTGCAGGACCTGCTCAATGCCGGCGAGAAAGCGCACCGCCCGACCGGCCTGGTCCTGATGCGTCTTGGCGCACCGTCCGAAGCCCAGTCCGATGCCGCCATCCGGTCGGCGCGAATCCAGTTCGCCTCGATGCTCCGGCATCTCTTGCGCGCCGAGGACTGCCCGGTCGCGATGGCCAACGACCTCTATGCCGCCATCCTGCCCTGCACCCATCTGGACGGGGCTGACAGCGTTGCCGAACGCATCCGTGCGATTGCCGAATGCACGGCCTTCGAGGGTGATGATCCTCTGAAGGCGTTCCGCCTGACGGTCGAAACCGGAACCTCGGAAGCGCGCGGCGGCGAAACCGCCGAAGCCCTGATCGAGCGCACGCAGCGCCAACTCGGTCTGCCGCAGACGAAGGCGGTCTAGGCCGCCACCCGCCGCGCCAGGTCCGCCAGCCGCGACAGACCGCGCTCCAGTCCTTTGAGACGCGCATCGGGCGTCGGCCAGTCGCCGACGAGAACCAGCTTCTGGTCCGGCCGCACACGGAATTCATCCGGGCTCTTCGCCATCAGCTGCACCAGTCCCGCCGGATCGGCGAAGGCGTCATTGCGGAAGCTGACCACCGCGCCCTTCGGCCCGGCATCGACCTTGGCGACGCCCGCGACCTTGCACAGCGTCTTGATCGCCATGATCTTGAGGAGCTGGTTGACCTCGTCCGGCAGCGGCCCGAAGCGATCGATCAGCTCCGCGGCAAAGGCTTCGCGTTCGTCGCGCGTATCGAGGTCCGACAGACGGCGATAGAGGCCCAGCCGCACGTCCAGATCCGTGACATAGTCTTCCGGGATCAGGACCGAAGCGCCGGCATTGATCGCGGGCGACCATTCCCCGTCGCTCATCTCGTCCTCGCCGCGGATCGAGGCGACCGCTTCTTCGAGCATGGACTGGTAGAGCTCGACACCGACATCGCGGATATGGCCGGACTGCTCCTCGCCGAGGAGATTGCCGCCGCCGCGCAGATCGAGATCGTGCGAGGCGAGCGTGAAACCGGCACCAAGCGAATCCAGCGACTGAAGCACTTCAAGGCGTTTCAGCGCTCCGCCGGTGATCGTCTGGTTCGGCGGCGTGGTCATGTAGGCGAAGGCGCGCACCTTCGACCGGCCCACCCGGCCGCGCAACTGGTAAAGCTGCGCCAGACCGAACCGGTCCGCCCGGTGGATGACCAGCGTGTTGGCGGTCGGAATGTCGAGACCGGATTCCACGATCGTCGTTGAGAGGAGCACATCATAGCGGCCCTCGTAGAAGGCCGTCATGATGTCTTCCAGCTGGCTCGGCGCCATCTGGCCGTGCGCGATCACGAAGCTGACTTCCGGCACCTGTTCGCGCAAGAACTCGGACACCGCATCGAGATCGGAAATCCGCGGCACCACATAATAGGCCTGACCGCCGCGATACTTCTCGCGCAGCAATGCCTCGCGGATCGTGACCGGATCGAAGGGCGCGATATAGGTCCGCACAGCCAGGCGGTCGACCGGCGGCGTGGCGATGATCGACAGGTCCCGAATGCCCGTCAGCGCCAGCTGCAGCGTCCGCGGGATCGGCGTCGCCGTCAGCGTCAGCACATGCACTTCGGAGCGCATCTCCTTGAGGCGCTCCTTGTGCTTCACGCCGAAATGCTGCTCCTCATCGACGATCAGCAGGCCGAGATCCTGGAACTTGACCGACTGCGAAAGCACGGCATGCGTACCGATCACGATGTCGGCCTGCCCGGCTTCCAGTTCTTCCCTGGTTGCCGCGGCTTCCTTCGACGGGACCAGGCGCGACAGGCGGCGTACCTTCACCGGCCAGCCCCGGAAGCGTTCCTCGAACGTCTTGTAGTGTTGCCGTGCAAGGAGCGTTGTCGGCGCGACGACGGCGACCTGCCGCCCGCTCATCGCAACGACGAATGCCGCGCGCAGCGCGACTTCCGTCTTGCCGAAGCCGACATCGCCGCAGATCAGCCGGTCCATCGGCCGGCCCTTGGTCAGGTCCTCGAACACGTCCGAAATCGCGTTCAGCTGATCGTCAGTCTCCGCGAACGGAAAGCCTGCGGCGAACTCGTCATAGACACCGCTCGGCGGATCGATGGCGTCGACCTTGCGCGAATGACGTTCCGCCGCGATCCGGATGAGCTGGTCCGCCATGTCGCGCAGGCGCTTCTTGGCTTTCGCCTTGCGCGCCTGCCAGGCGGCGCCGCCGAGACGGTCGAGCTGAACCCCCTCCGTCTCTGCACCATAGCGGCTCAGGAGCTCGATATTCTCCACCGGCAGGAAGAGTTTCGAGCCGCCGGAATATTCCAGCTCGAGGCAGTCGTGCGGCGCGTCCTGCACGTCGAGTGTCTTCAGTCCGAGATAGCGCGCTAGCCCGTGATCGACATGGACGACCAGATCGCCGACCGACAGTGATCCGGCCTGCAGGATGACGTCAGCCGAGCGGCGGCGTTTCTGCGGCCGCGCCAGACGGTCGCCCAGAATGTCCTGTTCCGACAGGATGGCGAGCCCGTCGGTGACGAAACCGCGCTCCAGCTGGAAGACGGCGCGCGCCACGCCGCTCTTCGGCAGTGCGTCGACGCCGCGATAATCCGCAATCGCCTCGATCCCGGTCAGCCCGTGATCAGCCAGAACGCTGCCCAGACGATCCGAGGCACCTTCCGACCAGCTGGCCAGGATCACCCGGTGTCCGGCCTGGCGCAGTCCGGAAATATGGTTCTTTGCCGCTTCGAATACGTTCGTTCCGGCGGTACGCTCGGCTGCAAAGATCCGGCCCTGATGGGCGCCGAGGTTGACCGCGTGCGCGCCCGGATCGGCAAAGCCCGAGAATTGCCGGACATCGCGCTCGGCGAGGCGCGTCTTCAGGTCTTCCGGCGGCAGGTACAGCCCTTCGGGCGGCAAGGGCCGGTAGACCGTGCTGGCCAGCATGCCGGTCTTCGGGCCCTCCGGCGCGTTCTTCCGCGCGGCGTAATAGTCGCGGATCTGGTTCCAGCGCTCGTCGATTGCGTCCGAGGCCAACGCGTCGAGCCCGATCAACGCATCCGGTCCGGCATAATCGAAGACGGTTTCGAGGCTTTCGTGGAACAGCGGCAGCCAGTGTTCGACCCCGGCGGCGCGCACACCTTCACTGACCGCGTGATAGACCGTATCACCCGACGTCGCCGCGCCGAACGTCTTCAGCCAGCCAGACCGGAAGCGGGAAATGCTTTCCTCGGACAGGAAGACTTCGCTGACCGGGTTGAAGGCGGCTTCCTTCAACTGCTTCAGGCTGCGCTGACTTTCCGGATCGAAGGACCGGACCGATTCCAGCGAATCCCCGAAAAAGTCGAGACGGACCGGCTCTTCCGCCCCCGGCGGGAACGCATCGATCACGCCGCCACGGATCGCATAATCGCCCGGCTCCATGACGGTCGACACACGCGAATAGCCATTGCTGGCGAAATAGGCGCGCAGCCTTTCCTGCTCGACGATCTCGCCGGGACGAGCCCGGAACCCGGCCCCGGACATGACGGTGCGCGGCGCGGCGCGCTGCATCGCGCCATTCACCGACGCGATGACGATCAGCGGCTTGGTGTTCCCGGCAGTTCGGGCCGCCAGCCGCGCCAGCACCGCGGCGCGGGTGGAAGCCACGCGCGGCGCGGGCGAAACACGGTCATAGGGCTGGCAGTCCCAGGCCGGCAGGACCAGCACATCCATATCGGGCGCGAAAAAGCGGCATGCCGCCTCGAAAGACGCCACGCGCGACCCGTCGCGGCAGATGAAGAGGCCGACCCCGCCGCGCTTCCTCAGCGCATCGGCAAACACGAGCGCGTCATAGCCCTCGGGGACTTCCCCGACGGTCAGAGCGCCCGGCGCGCCGGCAATCTGTTCGATCACCGCCATCAGAGCTGCTTCGCGCCGCCCTCGGCGACGAAGCGGCGAATGTCGGCGATCAGCGAGGCATCGCGTTCGGCAGGCACCGCTTCGCGCTCCATGATCCAGGCGTAAAGCTCCTGGTCGGGCGCGCTGAGGAGAAGTTCGAGCGCGTCCAGCCCGTCACGATCGAGCATTTCGAGCCGAGAACGGACAAAGCCGCCGATCACGATATCGGCTTCCTTGAAGCCGCGATGTTCCGCGCGGAACAACAGCTTCTTGCGCATTACGGTGAGATCATCGGTCATGGGGGCGCGATATAGGCCGCCCCGGCGCTGGCGTGAAGCGCCCGCCTGCCCCATCGTGCAGCCATGCGCCCGGAGATTCTCTTTCCGCTCTTCAAAACCGTCGATTCCCTGCCCGGGATCGGTCCGCGCATGGCCACGCTGATCGCGCGGCGGGCGGGACCGCACGTGAAGGACCTGTTGTTCCACAAGCCGGTCGGCGTGATCGATCGCAGCCTGCGCTCGCTGATCACCGAAGCGCCGGAAGGCCGGATCGTCACGATTGAAGCAACGGTCGAGGAACACATCCCCGCCCCGCGCGGCAGCTTCCGGCCCTACAAGGTGCGCATGTCGGATGAAAGCGGCTTCCTCCATCTCACCTATTTCCATCCGCGCACCGACTGGCTGAAGAAGACGCTTCCGCTGGGTGAGCGCCGCGTCGTTTCAGGCAAGATGGAGCGGTTCGGCGGTGAATATCAGATCACCCATCCCGACCTGATCATGACTGTCGAGGACGCGCGAAGCGCGCCGCCGATCGAACCGGTCTATCCGATGACGGCCGGCCTCAGCCCGAAAGTGCTGCGCAAAGCCATAACCGCTGCGCTGAAAGACGTCCCGGACCTGCCGGAATGGGTCGATCCCCAGCTGTCCGGTGTTCAGGACTGGCCTTCATGGCGCGATGCCCTGAGTGCGCTTCACGCTCCCGCAGGCGAAACGGATATCGATCCGCAGACGCCGCTCCGTCGGCGTCTCGCCTTCGACGAATTGTTTGCCTGGCAGCTGACGCTCCAACTCGCCCGGGCGAACCGCAAGCGCAGCAAGGGCCGCGCCCTTTCTGGTGACAATTCCAGGGTTCGCGCCGTCCTCGATAACGCGCCCTTTCCGCCGACCGGCGCGCAGGAACGTGCGTTTTCCGAGATCGTACAGGACATGGCTTCGCCCGACAGGATGACGCGCCTGCTTCACGGGGATGTCGGCGCGGGCAAGACCTTCGTCGCCGCCCTTGCTGCAGCGCGCGCCGCGGAAAGTGGGGCGCAGACGGCGATCATGGCCCCGACCGAGATTCTCGCCCGGCAACACCTGAAGACTCTCCGTCCGCTTCTCGAACCCGCCGGGTTGACCGTCGAGGCCCTGACCGGCCGCGACAAGGGCCATGCACGTGCTGATATCCTCGAACGCCTCAGGACCGGACAGATCGATGTGATCTGCGGCACGCACGCCCTGTTCCAGGAAGGCGTGGAGATGGCCGATCTCGGCCTTGCCGTGATCGACGAACAGCACCGCTTCGGCGTCTCCGACCGCATGCGCCTGTCGGCCAAGGGCCAGCGCCCCGATACGCTGGTGATGACCGCCACGCCTATCCCGCGCACGGTCACGCTCGCGCTCTATGGCGATCTCGATGTGTCGCGCCTCGACGAAAAACCGGTCGGAAGGCAGCCCATCGACACGCGGCTGGTGTCCATGGACCGGCTCGACGAGGTGATCGGCGGGATCAGCCGTGCGATGGAACGCGGCGAGCGCGTCTACTGGGTCTGCCCGCTGGTCGCGGAAAGCGAAACCAGCGACCTGTCGGCGGCAGAAGACCGGCATCGGGAACTCTCGGCGATCTTCGGCGAAAGCCGCGTCGGGCTGGTCCACGGCCGGATGAAGCCGAAGGAAAAGGAAGCTGCCGCCGTCGCCTTCCGGGAAGGCAAGACGTCCGTCCTGGTCGCCACGACCGTGATCGAAGTTGGTGTCGATGCACCGGACGCGACGATCATGGTGATCGAACATGCCGAGCGCTTTGGCCTGGCCCAACTTCACCAGCTCAGAGGCCGGGTGGGCCGCGGCGACCGGAAATCGACCTGCCTGCTGCTTTATCGCGGGCCGCTGGGGGAAACCGCGAAGGCGCGGCTCGAAATCATGCGCGAGACCGAGGACGGCTTCCGGATCGCCGAGGAGGACTGGAAGCTGCGCGGCATGGGCGACCCTTTGGGTCTGCGCCAGAGCGGCTTGCCCGACTACCGCCTCGCCGACCTTGCCGAGCATGCCGACCTGATCAATCTCGCCCACGATGCCGCAAAAATGGCCGTCACGACGGACCCCGACTTTACCGGGCCGCGTGCCGAAGCGCGCCGGATCCTGCTTTACCTGTTCGAACGCGAACAGGGCATCAGGCTCATTCGCTCTGGCTAGGATCGGCGGGCGGCTTCGCGTCGCCGCGCCCCTGCCCGCGGGGCGTCTTGCCGGACATCTCGGCAGCGATCGCTTCTGATGAGGCATCGGGCGACAGTCCCATCGTTTCCGGGCTCACGAGGCCGAAGGAGATGATCAGCTTGGCCGCCTCTTCGACACTCATGGAGAGCGGCGTCACGCGGCTGCGCGGCGTGTAGAGCAGGAAGCCGGACGTCGGATTGGGCGTCGTCGGCACGAAAATGCCGATCGTGTCCTCCCCGACACCTTTCTTCACTTCCCCGCGTGCGGGCGCGGTCACGAAGCCGACGGCGTAGGAGCCTTTTGTCGGAAATTCGACGAGGACAACTTCCTTGAAGGAGTTCTGACGGTCGGAAAAGATCGTCGTCGCGATCTGTTTCACCGCGCCATAGACGTTCCGGACCAGCGGCACCGTGTTCAGGATACGCTCGCCGACATCAATCAGCGTCCGTCCGAAGATGTTCGCGGCCAGTGCGCCGAGCAGGGTCAGCGCCAGCACGGCGATGACCACGCCAAGACCGGGAAGCGCGAACGGAAGATAGCTTTCCGGATTGTAGCGCTCCGGGATCAGAGGCTTCACCGTCTGGTCGACAAACGTCACGAAGGTAAAGATGAGCCAGATCGTTACCGTCACCGGAAGGGCGACGACGACTCCGGTCAGGAATGAGTTTCTCAGCCAGCGTAACACGGACGACTCGGCCTCCGGGGGCAGCGAGGTTGCAATCTATCGCGGTGCGGCATAGCGCGGTAGGTGTGTGGCCCTAATATGGCCGCACGCCGCCCGCAAACGTCCAACGAGGCGAACGAGGAGTCTGGCCCATGGCGATCTTCCGCAAGCAGCGTTTCTCGGGACTGACCCGGTGGTTGCTGATTTCGGCTGTCGCGGTTTTCCTCATCCTGCTCGCCCTCGCCATCTGGTTCTCGCGCCACCAGATTTTCCAGTCCTTGCTCGATCCGGGCGAGCCCTTCCAAACCTACACCCCGCCGGAAGGCGCGGACTATGCCTCTGCTGAAGGCTGGTTCTTGCGGCCGTCCGTCGACGGGGAAGAACCCGCGGTCTTCTTCGTTCACGGCACAACCTTCAACGGCGGTTCGGACTGGAATGCACCGCTGGACGATTCCGACGCCAATGACGGTGTGACCCACACCCAGATCCCGAATTTCGCAGGCCCATTCCGCGCAACCGGGCCACTTTTTGTGCCGCGCTATCGCCAGGCCGCGCTCTACACCTTCATGAACAATCGCGAGGACAGCGTGCTTGCGCGCGAGTTCGCGGCGCAGGACGTGCTGGCTGCATTCGACGCCTTTCTCGCCGGGATCGGCGAAGACCGGCCCTTCGTCATCGCCGGCGTCGGCCAGGGCGGGCTTCACGCCACCTATGTCCTGATGGAGCGCGTCGCGCCGTCCGAGGAACTGCGCCAGCGCCTGATCGCCGCCTATCTGATGGAAACGCCGGTCGCGCTCGAACTCTTTTCCGACCGGCTGGCCGCCCTGCCGCCCTGCCAGACCCCGGAGTCGATCCGTTGCGTCATCGCCTATTCTGCGGCGCGTCCCGAGGAAGATTCCCGGCTGCGCATCATCACCGAACGCAGCCAGACCTGGTCGCCGGACGGGCAACTCGACCTCACGCTCGGACGCGGCCTCCTCTGCGTGAACCCCATCCTCGGTGCCCGATCGGTCGATTTCGCACCCGCACGCCTGCATCGCGGCGGTGCAGCGGCCGATGGAATTGAGGGCGACACCCTGCCTCCGATCCAGACCGGCCAGACCGGCGCGCAATGCGTCGATGGTGTGCTGATGACGGAACAGCCCAACTCGCCGGCGCTGCGGCGTCCG
Organism: Hyphobacterium sp. SN044; assembly: GCF_021864465.1. Classification (GTDB taxonomy): domain Bacteria; phylum Pseudomonadota; class Alphaproteobacteria; order Caulobacterales; family Maricaulaceae; genus Hyphobacterium. The sequence goes on along the minus strand of NZ_JAKKUV010000002.1, from coordinate 244,295 downwards.
GACAGGCTGGGCGAGACTTTCCGCATCCCGCCCTTCAACCTCTTCTATGAAGATCTGCGGCTCGATGCGGCCCGGCGGACCGGAATACTCGTCGAGACGCTGGCCAATGAGCGACTCTACGCGCCGCCCCTGGAGGCACCGGAAGAAATCGAGGATGCGCCCGTGCGTCCGATCGAGGGACGCGGCCGCGGCGGCTAGTCGGTACCGCGCGAACGGCGGATGATCGCCGTGGTGGAATGCCCGTCTTCCAGCTTGGCGAGATGGATACGGCCGCCATGGCGCAGCACGGCTTCGCCGCCGAGCGGCTTCAGTTGATCGACAGTGTAGTCGGCGCCCTTCACATAGACGTCTGGCTTGATCGCCTCGATCAGTTCGGTCGGCGTGTCCTCGTCGAAGACGACGATCTGGTCGACCGATTCCAGCGACCCCAGCACGATGGCACGGGACACCTCGTTGTTCACGGGACGCTCCGGCCCTTTGAGGCGGCGCACCGACGAATCCGAATTCAGACCGACAATCAGCCGGTCGCACTCGGCCCGCGCCTGTTTCAGAAGCGAGACATGGCCGGGGTGGATGAGGTCGAAGCAGCCATTCGTGAAACCGACTTTCAGCCCCATCGCCTTCCAGCGTGCCGCGGCCTCGGCAACGGATTCACGCGACCGCAGCTTGGCGCTCGCTTCTCCGGATTCCCGCATGCGCTCTTCGGCCAGAACCTCGTCCGCCGTGACGGTCGCCGTACCGACCTTGGTCACGACCAGACCGGCGGCCAGATCGGCAGCACGCATTGCGGTTTCAAGTGAAGACCCTGCGCCAAGCGCAAGTGAAAGCATGGAAATCGCGGTATCGCCGGCACCGGAAACGTCATAGACCGGGCGCGGACGCGACCGGACATGGAACCGGCTTCCGTCGCGGCATTGCGCCGTCATGCCGAGTGACGACCGGGTCACGATCAAATTCTCCGTCCGCTCGAGCCGCGCCATCACGCAGGCCAGTCCGTCGAGCGCCTCGTCATCGGTTGAAACCGTGTGGCCGCATTCCTCGGACAGTTCGAGCGCATTCGGCTTGATCACCGTTGCGCCGTCATAGCGGGAATAATCCCGGCCGCGCGGATCTACACAGACCGGAATGTCCTTGTTCCGGCACGCCTTGATCAGCGCCTGCGACACCTCGCGCGAGACCAGGCCCCGGCCATAATCCGACAGGATGGCGACATCGGCTTCACCGACCGCCGCTTCGATGGCCGTGATCAGGCGCGCCTCGGTATCACCCTCCCCGCCCGGCCGCGGATCGCGGTCGACACAGAGCATCTGGTGGCCGCCGGAAACGAAGCGCGTCTTCATCGCGGTGCGGCGCCCGGCCTCGACAATCAGGTGATCGCGGCTGACGCCTTCGGCCTTGATCAGTTCGAGCAGGGCCTGGCCTTCGGCATCGTTTCCAACCAGGGCGACCGGCACCGGCGTCGCGCCAAGCGCCCGCACGTTGCGCACGACATTGCCGGCTGCACCGAGCATGCGTTCGCGGCGCTTTTCTTCCAGCACCGGGACGGGCGCTTCGCGGGACACCCGGTTGGTATCGCCATAGATGAACTGGTCGAGCACGATGTCGCCGACGCACAGGACTTTCAGCCCCTTCACGCGGTCGAACAATTCCGACAGTTCGGCGATATCCATGGTCGGCCCCTCGCCCCGATTGCGGGTCAGGCGCGCTTCTTGGCGAGCGCGTCGAATTCCATCAATCGGCCGACGAGGCTTTCAAATTCGTTGAGCGGCACCATGTTCGGCCCGTCCGACGGCGCGCTCGAAGGGTCCGGGTGGGTTTCCATGAACACCGCGGCGACACCGATCGACACGGCCGCTGTCGCCAGCGTCGGCACGAATTCGCGTTGGCCGCCGCTCGTACCGCCTTGACCGCCGGGCTGCTGCACGGAATGCGTCGCATCGAAAACGATCGGGCAGCCGATATCGCGCATGATCGGGATCGCCCGCATGTCGGAGACCAGCGTGTTGTAGCCGAAGCTGACACCGCGCTCGCAGGCCATGACGTTCGGATTGCCCGCCCCGGTAAGCTTGGACACGACATTCTTCATGTCCCACGGCGCCAGGAACTGGCCCTTCTTCACATTCACCGGCTTGCCGGTTTCCGCCGCGGCGATCAGCAGATCGGTCTGGCGGCACAGGAAGGCCGGAATCTGCAACACGTCCACCGCCTGCGCGGCGATCGCGCATTGCTCCGCCGTGTGCACGTCGGTCAATACCGGCAGGCCGGTCGTTTCCCGGATCTCGCGGAAGATTGGCAACGCGTTTTCAAGCCCGATACCCCGCGCGCTCGACAGGCTGGTGCGGTTCGCCTTGTCGAAGGAGGTCTTGTAGATCAGCCCGATACCGAGCCGGTCGGCGATCTCTTTCAGCTGAGCCGACACCTCGAGGGCATGTTCGCGGCTTTCCAGCGCGCACGGACCGGCGATCATCACCAGCGGCAGGTGATTGCCGATCTGCAGCGGGTCGCGGCCGGGCCGCGCAAGGGAGATGACGGAATTGGGTTCGGACACGGGTCGGGCTCCTTCAGGCATATTCGGCCTGATCCAGTTTCGGGCCTCTTACGTAATTTCGGACAAGAAGAATAGAAGGCCCCTGCGCTCTTGTCCTCATCCGCCTCCACCCCATCCGGTCCAGTCATCGTCTGGTTCCGGCAGGATCTTCGCCTGTCGGACAATCCGGCACTGCATCAGGCCGCGGAGACGGGTAACCCGGTGATCCCGGTTTTCATCCTCGATGACGAGACACCCGGGAAGTGGGCCTGGGGCGGCGCTTCGCGTTGGTGGCTTCATCATTCGCTGGAAAAGCTTGCCGCCGATCTCGAAGCGCGCGGCGTTCATCTCGTCCTGCGCTCGGGTCCGTCGGACAAGGTCATCGCCAATCTTGTCGAGGAGACCGGCGCGTCCGCCGTTTTCTGGAATCGCTGCTACGAACCCTTCGCCCGAAAGCGTGACGAAGCCATCAAGTCGGCGCTCAAAGACAAGGGCATAGAGGCCGCCAGTTTCAACGGGGCCCTGCTCGCCGAGCCCTGGACGGTCCAGACGAAGACGGGTGATCCCTACAAGGTCTTCACGCCGTACTGGCGCGCAGAGCGCGAAGTGATCGACCCGTCCGATCCCCTGCCCGCACCGGAATCGCTGAAGCCCTGGAAGTCGATCGCCTCGGACGGCCTGAATGACTGGGACCTGACGCCGGCAAAGCCGGATTGGGCCAAGGGTTTTGCCGAATATTGGACGCCGGGGGAATCTGGCGCTCGCGAACGGCTTGAAGATTTCCTCGGTGAACGGCTTCTGTCCTATCCTGATGGACGAGACCGGCCGGATCGGGACGACACGAGCGGCCTCAGCCCGCACCTGCATTGGGGTGAAATTTCACCGCGCCAGATCTGGCACGCGACGCGCAATGCGTCCGAAGGCAAGAATGCCGACAAATTCCTGTCGGAGGTCGGCTGGCGCGAATTTTCCTACAACCTGCTCTACCATTTTCCGCATTTCCCGGACCGTAACTACCAGGACAAGTTCGACGGTTTTCCGTGGGCCGGAAACAACGCCGCATTCGAGGCCTGGACCAAGGGTAAAACGGGTTATCCCGTCGTCGACGCCGGCATGCGCCAGCTCTGGCAGACCGGCTGGATGCACAATCGCGTTCGCATGATCGCCGCCTCCTTCCTGATCAAGCACCTGTTGATCGACTGGCGGCGCGGGCAGGACTGGTTCTGGGACACGCTGGTCGATGCCGACCTCGCAAACAATTCCGCCAGCTGGCAATGGGTCGCCGGATCCGGCGCCGACGCGGCTCCCTATTTCCGGATCTTCAATCCGATCACCCAGGGCGAGAAATTCGACCCCGACGGCAAGTATGTGAAACGCTTCGTGCCGGAGCTCGCGAAGCTGCCCGCGAAATACATCCACGCCCCGTGGACTGCGCCGGACTCTGTGCTGGCGCAGGCCGGCATCAGGCTCGGCACAACCTATCCGAAACCCATCGTTGATCATTCAGAGGCGCGCGATCGCGCGCTGGCGGCCTTCAAGGGCCTGAAGGAGGCCGCGTGACCGAAATCGTAGACCTGCATCCGTCGAGCGAACGCAAACGCATCGCCGTCATCGGCTCCGGCATTGCCGGGCTCGGTGCGGCATGGGCGTTACGTAACACGCATGACGTGACGCTCTATGAAAAGCGCGCCCGGCTTGGCGGTCACTCCGCCACGGTTGATATCGACTATGACGGCACGCCGATCGCGGTCGATACCGGCTTCATCGTCTTCAACCCCCTGAACTACCCCAATCTCTGCGGTCTGTTCGAACATCTCGGCATCGCCTCCACAGAGGCCGACATGAGTTTCGGCTTCGCCCTGAAGGGCCAGTTCGAATGGTGTTCAAACGGCCTCGGCGGCGTGTTCGCGCAGAAGCGGAATCTCGTGAAGCCGACCTATCTCGCCATGCTGAGGGACATTCTGCGTTTCAACGATCTCGCACCAGCGGCCCTGGAGGCCGGCGAGCTCGACGGTCTGACCATCGGTCAGTTCCTCGACCGTCACGGCTTCGGCGAGCGTTTCCGCATCAACTACCTCCTGCCGATGGGTGCCGCGATCTGGTCATCGACCGAAGACGGTATGCTCGACTACCCGGCCGATGCGCTGATCCGCTTCTTCAAGAACCACCGCCTGATGAACATGGCGCGCCCGCAATGGCGCACCGTCACCGGCGGCAGCCGCACCTATGTCGAGGCCATCGCGCGCGATCTGGGTGACCGGGTCCGCCTGTCGAGCCCGGTCCGCGAAGTGCGCCGCGGGAGCGGCAAGGCCATCGTCGTGACCGAGGACGGCACCAGCGCCGTCTATGACGACGTCATTCTGGCCTGCCACAGCGACCAGGCACTTGCGATGCTGTCGGACGCCGATCCGGAAGAACGCGACATGCTGGCGGCGATACCCTACGCGCCGAATCGCGTGGCGCTGCACCGCGATCCGTCCTTCATGCCGGACCGAAAGGCGGCCCACGCCGCCTGGAATTATCTCCGCCGGGAACCGGATGCCCCGGCATGCGTCACCTATGACATGAACCGCCTTCAGGGCATTCCGGCTGAAACGCCGGTCTATGTGACGCTCAACCCGGACCGCCTGCCCGATCCGGCGCTGACCTTTGGCGTGTTTGAATACGACCACCCGCAATTCAACCGCGCCGGCCTCGCTGCGCAGCGAATCTTCAACCGCATCCAGGGCCGCCGGAATGTCTGGTTCGCCGGGGCCTGGCTCGGTTACGGCTTCCACGAAGATGGCCTGCGCGCCGGTCTGCGCTTGGCCCTGAAGCTGGGTGGCCAGATCCCGTGGCAATTCGCTGAAGGCGATGTCGATGGCGGGCCGTGGGCGGATCAGGCGGCTCAGCCTGCCGCTGCGGCAGCGGCCTGGGTGGCGGCGGAGTGACCTTCCCCGCTCTCTCCCTCTGGCCCGGCCGGACCGTCCATGCGCGAACCAAGCCGTTCACGCACCGTTTCGGTTACCGGATCGCCTATATCGGACTCGATCTTGATCGGCTGGACGACGCCGCAGCCACGTCCCGCTGGTTCAGCATCGGGAATTTCAACCTGTTCAGCTTTCATCCCGGCGATCACGGCGCCCGCGACGGCAGCGACCTCAAGGACTGGGCGCTCAAGCGGTTCGCAGAGGTCGGCGTCGAGCTCGACGGCGGCCCCATCCGCCTTGTCTGCCAGCCGCGTGTCCTCGGCTACCAGTTCAATCCGATTTCAGTCTGGCTCGGCTACGGCCCGGACGGCGGTCTGCGCGGCGCGCTCTATGAGGTTCACAACACGTTCGGCGACGCCCACACCTATGGTGTCCGGATCCGATCGGACGAAGACCTGCACCACCGCGCAGCCAAGAGCTTCCACGTTTCGCCCTTCTTCGGCGTCGAGGGGCAATACGGGTTTTCGTTGAAGCCGGGCGACGACCGGCTCGCCCTGTCGATCGTCAAGTCCGTTTCCGGCGAGACCGACTTCACCGCGTCGATGACGCTGATCCGCCAGGAAGCGACATCGAAATCGCTCTGGAAACTTTTCCTTCGCCAGCCGCTATCGACGCACAAAACGATCGCCGCGATCCATTTCGAAGCGCTGAAACTGTGGCTCAAGGGCGCGCGTTACCACCCCAAGCCTTCGCCGCCCGATCGCCCGCTCACCTCTGCCCGGCTTGGAACCGGGTCTGTTTCGGAGTAATATTCCCTCATGGCCGACGTCACGATGAACGCCCGTGCCTCCAACGTGGAAATCGCCACGCGCGAGGTCCTTTCGCGTCTCAGACAAGTCCCGGCGACCGCCCGGATCGCCTTCCGCATGCTGCTGAAAATCCGGATCGGCACGCTGAAGGTCTCGCTGCCCAACGGAAAAGCCTTGTTGTTCGAAGGCGAACAGCCCGGCCCGAACGCCGAATTCGTCATTCATGACTACCGCTGCATCGGCCGTGCCGCGGCGGGCGGCGATATCGGCTTTGCCGAAGGCTATATGGCCAATCAGTGGGACACGCCGGATCTGACGGCGCTGCTCGAGCTCTTCTCGTCCAATCTCGACAACCAGCCGAACCTCGCCAAGGGCGGGCCGGTGCAGCGCTTCGTGCACTGGATCTATCACCGCATGCGCCCCAACACGCGCAAGGGCGCGCGCAAGAATATCGAGGCCCACTACGACCTCGGGAATGATTTCTACGAGCAGTGGCTCGACCCCACGATGACCTATTCCTCGGCCCGCTTCGAAAGCGAAAGCCAGACGCTCGAGGATGCACAGCGCTCGAAATACCGCCAGCTCGCCGAGATGATCGGGCTCGAGAAGGACCACCATGTCCTCGAAATCGGCTGCGGCTGGGGCGGTTTCGCCGAATACGCCGCGCGCGATGTCGGTGCACGGGTGACCTGCCTCACCCTCTCCCCGTCGCAGCGCGAATACGCGATCGAACGGATGGAGCGTCTGCAGCTATCCGACCGCGTGGAGATCAAGCTTCAGGACTACCGCGACGAGACCGGCACCTATGACCGGGTCGCGTCGATCGAGATGTTCGAGGCGGTCGGGCAGGAATACTGGCCGTCCTTCTTCTCGAAAGTCTCCGAAGTCCTGAAACCGGGCGGACAGGCGGGCCTGCAGATCATCTCGATCCGCGACGACATATTCGACTCCTATTCCAAACGCGCAGACTTCATCCAGCGCTACATCTTCCCGGGCGGCATCCTGCCCTCGATGGAGAAGCTCAACGCCGAATTCGACAAGGCAAAGCTCGCACTGAAGACTTCCGAAAGCTTCGCGCTCGACTACGCGCGTACGCTCGCCGAATGGCACGAGCGGTTCGAGGAGAAGTGGGACACGATCCGGCCGATGGGCTTTGACGAGCGCTTCCGCCGGATGTGGAAATTCTACCTCAGCTATTGCGAGGCCGGCTTCAAGACGGGCCGGATCGATGTCGCGCAATACGCGCTCGCGAAATCATAAAGCGTCGAGAAAGCGTTTCGCCTCGGCCCGCATCGCGTAAACCTGTTTCGGGTCCATCATCTTGAGCGTCCTGTAGGGCATCGCCAGCCGGTGATTGCCCTTCAGGCGCTCTTCATTTCGCGTCAGAAAATCCCAGTAGAGATAATTGAACGGACACGCCTTTTTTCCCGTCTTGTCCTTCACGTTGTAGGCGCATGAGCGGCAATAATCGCTCATCTTGTTGATATAGCTCCCGGACACGGCATAGGGCTTGGTCGCCATCAGCCCACCGTCCGCAAACAGCGCCATGCCGTGCGTGTTCGGCAATTCCACCCACTCGTACGCGTCGGCGTAAACCAGCAAATACCAGTCCTCGACCTCGCTTGGGCGAATGCCCGCGAGCAGCGCGAACGCTCCGGTGATCGTCAGCCGCTGGATGTGATGCGCATAGGCGTGTTTCAGCGTCGTACCGATCGCATCGGCAAGGCACGCCATCTTTGTCTCACCGGTCCAGTAGAAGTCGGGTAGCTTGCGCTGCGCCATCAGGAAATTGCTTTCGGCATAGTCCGGCATTTTCAGCCAGTAGAGGCCGCGGACATATTCCCGCCAGCCGAGAATCTGGCGGATGAAACCCTCGACCGCATTGAGCGGTGCGTGCCCGTCCCGGTAAGACTGTTCGGCACGCTCGCAGAGATCGCGGGGATCGAGCAAGCCGCAATTCATGTAGAGCGACAGGACCGAGTGGTAGAGCCAGGGCTCGCCCGCCACCATCGCGTCCTGGTAGTCGCCAAAGTGCGGCAGCGCCTTTTCCAGGAAGACATCGCGCTCGCGCATCGCCTCTTCGCGCGTGACCGCGAATCCGAACGGCTCCAGATCACCCGGATGATCGGCAAACCGCTCGGCAACCAGCGCCACTACGTCCTTCGTGATGTCGTCAGGACTCCGCGTTGCCCGCTTGGGAAAGTCGAGCCCGGCCTTCGGCGGCTTGCGGTTTTCCTTGTCGTAATTCCACTGCCCGCCCTCGGGCTTGTCCCCCTCCATCAGAAGGCCGGTCTTCCGCCGCATCTCGCGGTAGAAATATTCCATCGTCAGGCGCTGACGGCCCCGAGCCCAGGTCCGGAAGTCCTCGTGCGGGCAGATGAAGCGATCGTCCTCGCGGATCTCGACGGGCAGGCCGAACGTATCCTGCCATGTCTCCATATCGGCCTTGAGGCGGTATTCGCCGGGTTCAGTCACGACGAGCCTGTCGAACGCCCCGTCCTTCAGCCCCCGCGCGGCCTCGCCTTTCAGCGAGCCGGAATTGCCCTCCGCATCGAGCGTCACATAGCAGACGCGGTAGCCCTTTTCCTCCAACTCGGCTGCGAAATGCCGCATCGCCGAGAACACGAAGGCGATCTTCTTCTTGTGATGACGGACATAGGTCGCCTCCGCCATCACCTCGGCCATGAGGATCAGGTCAGCCTGCTTGTCGGCGTCCTTCAGTGATGCGATATGCGGATCGAGCTGATCGCCAAGGATCAGCCGCAGCACGGCCACGGATCAGGCGTCCCGGCGGACATAGGTGATGGTTTCGCCGCGTGCCTCGAACGCGCACTTCACCCATTCGCCGTCCGGCCCGTACCAGAGATCGACCGTCAGAGAGCCGGCCATGCGGATGCGCGTTGCCTCGATCTGGCGGCCCATGACGGTGATGGTCTCGGTGCCGAGTTGTTCGATCTCGACTTCCATCTCCTGACCGGTCTCGGTGTTGAAGATGACAGAGGCGGCCGGGTCGTAGCCGCGCCAGTGGCTCGACAGGGCCAGAGAAGCCGGCAGCGTCAGCGAGACTTCTTCTTCCTCATAGGTCATGCCGTCGATGGTGAGCTGGTCGCCCTCACGCTCGGCCGCCACGTCGAGATCATTGCCGTCCTTGAAGGTCTCGGAGGTGAAGGACACCAGCCGGTCGCCGACCCAAATTTCGCGAGCCTCATGTTCGTACCGGAAGAAGGTGACCGGACCGAAGCTGACGCGCAGGTCGATATCGGTCGTGGCCACGAGACGGTCGCCGTCACGCTCGAACGTGATCGTGTGAGTCCCCATCGGGCTTTCGCCGCGCATCACATCGAACGCGATCACCGATCCCGCGCGCGGGGCGTAGTCGGCACTCAGGGCGGGAGCGGCCAGGAATGACAGCATCGCCGCGGAAATCATCAGGCGCTTCATCAGGTCATCCTCTGCTTCTGACCCGTCCACGTCCCCCGTCGACGGCAAACACTTCACCGCAAATCCATCCTGCGTCCTCCGACAGCAGGAAATCCGCGAGCGCGGCGGCGTCATTCGCCTCTCCAAGCCGCGCCATCGGATGCATTTTCGCGATACCGTCCGCGACCGCCTCATTGGCGGTCATCGGCTCGGCAATTCCGGTCTTCATCAGACTTGGCGCAATCGCGTTGACGCGCGCCTTCGGCGCCCATTCGGCCGCGACGGCACGCACCAGCCCTTCGACCGCACCCTTGGCGGCCGAGATCGCGGCGTGCTGCGCAAAGCCTTGCGCCACCGCGACCGAGGAGAACAACACGGCCGAGCCACTATTCTTCTTCAGCGCACTCTCGGCGGCCTTCAGCGCCATGGCGGCGCTGACCGCATTCAATTCAACGCTCTTGCGCACCAGGTCACGATCCACCCGGCGCAGCGGAGCGAGATCGATCGACCCGACACAGAAGGCGAGTCCGGACAGGTCCGGCCCGGCTGCCTCCACCGCGGCCGCGATCTGCTCGTCGTCAAGCACGTCGCAAACCGAGGTCGGAGAACCGAGTTCATCGTGCAAAGCGGCGAGCTTGGCCGCGTCGCGCCCGGCAAGGTGAACAACGACATCGCGGTCGACCAGCCTGCGCGCGAGTGCCGCGCCGACACCGCCGGTCGCGCCAAAAATCAGTGTCGTCATCACACTACTCCAGCCAGCGCGCGGCCAGCGACATCAGGGGGTTGCGGAAGCGGTATCCACCCACGGATACCGCAAAACAGATGCAGGGCTCGCCGGGCAGCCCCATCGGCGTATGCGCCTCGCCGGCCCGGCCGACGGCGACGTCGCCGCGGTGATAGACGCCCTTTTCATCGGCAAAGCCGCCGGTCAGGACCAGCGTCATTTCTTCGCCGCCGTGATCGTGCTGCGGAATGGCGGCGCCCGGCGCGAAGCGGAACAGGCGGGCATCCACACCCGGCTCGCACAACCGCTTGATCTTGCGCGCGCTGACGCCGCCGAGGTGGCTGCGCCAGGGCTTCCGGTCGCTGGAGAAGCCCAGTTGCGCGAGTGCTGACGGGTAGATCGCATCGGGCTGCGGGTCAGGAATGCGCAGGAAATCGTCGAGTTCGTCCGGCACCGCGCCTGCGGGGGACAGGTCGGCCAGAGCGAATTCGCTGGCGATCGCGTCAAAGAAGGCGGCCCGCTTCGCGGCGGCAGGATTAAGTTCGATCTGTGCGGATATCAGCGTGCGGACGGCCGCCGGACCGGCTCCGGCGGCGTAATCCGCGAACCAGCTGTCGTCAGGAATGGCAGCCACGCAGTGAGTCTCCTTGCTTTCAGGACGGTCTACGCAGACGAATGCAAATCGGATCAATTCATCGCGCGCACATTGCGGCACCGCGGCCCGCTCCCTAGTTTTCCGGTCTGACAGCGAGGAATCCCGACATGACCGCACCGGCCGAAAGCGTCATCGATCTTATTGGAAACACGCCGCTTCTGAAGCTAAAGCGCGCCTCGGAAGAGACCGGCTGCACCATTCTCGGCAAGTGCGAATTCCTCAATCCCGGCGGCTCGGTGAAGGACCGCGCCGCGCTCGGAATCATCCGCAAGGCGGAGGCCTCCGGCGCGCTGAAACCCGGCGGCACCATCGTGGAAGGCACGGCCGGTAATACCGGGATCGGCCTGGCGCTCGTTGGCGGCGCGCTTGGATACCGCACCGTCATTGTGTTTCCGCGGACCCAGTCGAAGGAAAAGAAGGACGCGATCCGCATTCTCGGCGCGGAACTGATCGAGGTTGACGCCGTGCCTTACGCAAACCCGAACCATTATGCCCGCTATTCCGGCACGCTGGCCGAGGAGCTGAACAGAACCGAACCGAACGGCGCGATCTGGGCCAACCAGTTCGACAATACCGATAACCGCGCGGCCCATGCCGAGACCACCGCTCCGGAAATCTGGGAACAGACCGGCGGCAAGGTCGACGGCTTCATCTGCGCGGTGGGGTCCGGAGGCACGCTCGGGGGCGTCTCGATGGCGCTGAAGGCGAAGAACAGGGACATCCGCATCGGCATCGCCGATCCCGGCGGCGCGGCGCTCTATGGCTATTACGCCGAGGGCGAGCTCTGCGCGTCCGGCAATTCGATCACTGAAGGCATCGGGCAGAGCCGCATCACGAAAAATCTTGAAGGTGTCGAGGTCGACAGCGCCTTCCGCATCACGGACGAGGAAGCCCTGCCCATCCTGTTCAATCTGGTGAAGGAAGAGGGTCTGTGCCTGGGCGGCTCTTCGGGCGTGAACATCGCCGGCGCGATTCGCCTCGCCAGGGAAATGGGTCCGGGCCACACCATCGTGACCATCCTGTGCGACCACGGTTCGCGCTATCAGTCGAAGCTCTACAATCCGGATTTCCTGAAGGAAAAGGGCCTGCCCGTTCCGGACTGGCTCGATGACTGATCCGCTTATCTCCCCCGATGAGGCACTGGATGCCGCTGCCGATGGCCGCGCGGTCTTCGTCGACGCGACCTGGACCTTCACGGGTGGCCCGCAGCCCTGGCTGGAGGGATATATTCCGGGCGCTGTTCCGTTCGACATCGACACGGTGAAAGACACGGACAATCCCCTGCCCCACATGCTGCCTCCACCGCAGGACTTCGCCGCGCACATGGACGCGCTCGGCATTACCAATGACACGCCGGTCATCGTGTATGACCGGATCGGCCTGTTCAGCGCGCCGCGCGTCTGGTGGATGTTCAAGGTGATGGGGCATGACGACGTGCGCGTGCTCGACGGTGGTCTGCCAGCCTGGCTTGCTGCCGGCGGCAGCGTCGCCCCGGACCTCGATCCGGTTGAGCCCGCCTCCGGTTATCGCGCGACCTTCCGCCCGGAACGGGTCGCCGACCGAAGCGCCGTTCTCACCGCCAGCGAATCCGGACACGCCAACATTGTCGATGCACGGCCCCGCGCCCGCTTCGAAGGCGCGTCTCCCGAACCCCGCGAAGGCATGCGCAGCGGCCATATACCCGGCGCCATCTGTCACCCCTTCCTCGACCTCTGGACCGAGGACAAGGCGCTGAAGCGGGATGGCCGGGTTTCGCAAACGCCGGGATTCGATCCGGACAAGCCGGTGATCACGACCTGCGGCTCCGGTGTGACCGCCAGCCTTCTGGCGCTCGCACTCGAACGCGAGGGCATTACCGCCGCGGTCTATGACGGGTCGTGGGCGGAATGGGGGTCGCGCGATGATATGCCGGTCGAGAGCGGGCCTCAGCGAAAAGGCGGCGCGTAGAGCAGTCCGCCTTCAGTCCATTGCGCATTCAGGCCGCGGCGCAGCTGTAGCGGTGATCCCGCACCAAGATTGCGGTCAAAGATCTGACCGTAATTGCCGCCTGCCTCGATCGCCCTGAGAGCGAACCGGTTGTCGAGGCCCAGCCGCTCGCCGAAATCACCGTCGGCCCCAAGCAGACGCCGGACTTCCGGGCTGGGATTGTTCTGCGCCTGCGCCCGCGCATTTTCGGCTGTCACGCCCAACTCCTCCGCCGCGATCAGCGACAGCAATATCCAGCGCGCGACATCCTCGAATGCCGCATCCCCTTCCCGGATCACCGGGCCGAGCGGCTCCTTCGAAATCACGTCCGGCAGCAGGATATGCGCATCGCGATCCTCAAGGCTGGCGCGCAGTCCGGCGAGCGATGAGAGGTCGTTGGTGTAGACATCGCATTCGCCGGCCGCATAGGCCTCCAGCCCGGCCGTAGCCGTCGGATACTCCATCGCCTGCATGTCGAGACCGTGTGTCGCGGAATAATCGGCGAGATTGAGCGCACTCGTCGTCGCGCCCTGCACACAGACCCGCGCGCCATGCAAATCGCGGGCGCTGGAGATGCCGAGGTCCGCCGGGGCCATGAAGCCCTGCCCGTCGAAATAGGCGATGCCGGCGAAATCGAACCCCATCCCGACATCGCGCTCGAACGTCCAGCTCGTATTCCGGATCAGGATATCGACATCGTCCGCGGCCAGCGCGTCGAACCGTTCCGCCGTCGTAAGCGGCACGAAACGTATTGCGCTTTCCCGACCGAGGATGGCTGCAGCATAGGCGTGACAGAGATCGACATCGAATCCGCGCCAGACGCCGTCCTCGCCGCGCTCGGCAAAACCGCTGAGCCCGACATCGACGCCGCAGCGCAGATAGCCGCGCGACTCGATCGCCCGCAGCGTGCTGCCGGAATCCGCGACTTCCTGAGCGTCCATGGAAATGCCCGCAAGCGCGCCTGTCATGAAGGACAGGATCCGGCGCAACTTGCGCGGAAACAGGAGTGAGACTGGCGTCACGGCAAAGAGCCTTCTAAGGCTGTTCCGTCATTACTACAGACCTGTGAGGGCAAAATGAAGCCGGAGACCCGCCTGACCCGCATCGGACGCCCGCATGACGGGCGCGGCCTGGTCAATCCGGCGGTCGAGCGCGGCTCGACCGTTCTCGCCGAAAGCGCAGCCACACTTTACGACGCACCGCCGGGAAAGCCGCATTACGGACGCATGGGCCTGTCGGCCCAGTCGGCGCTGCGTGAAGCGCTCTGCGAACTCTACGGCGCGGACTGGTGCATGCTCACACCGTCCGGGCTTTCGGCGATGAGCCTGCCCCTCCTCGCCTGCACCTCGACCGGCGGGCGCGTTCTGGCTGCCGACTGCGTCTACGGCCCGACACGAAAATTCATCACCGAAATCCTGCCGCGATATGGCATCACGGCGGACTTCTTCGCACCCGGCATCGGGTCCGGCATTGCCGACCTGATCGACGGGAAGACGCAGGCCATCTTCGTGGAATCCCCCGGCTCGCTCAGCTTCGAGCTTCAGGACATTCCCGCCATCTCGAAGGCCGCATCCGACGCCGGGGCCGTCGTCATCGCCGACGACACCTGGAGCGCCGGCCTCCTGATGAACCCGCTCGATCTCGGAGCCGGGATCGCCGCGCAGGCGCTGACCAAATATGTCGGTGGACATTCCGACATCCTGCTGGGCGCGGCACTGGCGCGCGGCGAAACGGCGGAGAAGCTGAAGGATTACGAACGCACGATCGGTTGCCACGTCTCGCCGGATGATGCCTGGCTCGCCCTGCGCGGTCTGCGCACGCTCGGCGTCCGCCTGACCCGGTCCGGCGAGAGCGCCTTGAAGATTGCCGACTGGCTCGCGGATCGCCCGGAAGTCTCCTCGGTCATCCACCCGGCCCGGCCCGATCACCCGGATCACGCAATCTTCAAGCGGGACTTCTCCGGTTCCAGCGGCATCTTCGCGGTCACGTTGACCGGTTTCGACCGGGCCCGCACCGAGGCCTTCCTCGACGCGATGAAGCTGTTCGGTCTCGGATTTTCCTGGGGCGGGTTTGAAAGCCTCGCAATTCACTGCGACCCGCAGATCCGCCGCAATCACGGCAAGCCGGAGGGCACGCTCATCCGCTTTGCCATCGGCCTCGAAGACCCCGGCGACCTGATCGCGGACATCGGGACGGCGTTCGCGGCGGTCAGCCGCTAAACGGGACGGTCTGGCAGTCGGACGCGGAGCGTCCGCAGCGAAGGTCAGCCTGTCTGGCCGATCGCGAGGAGCGAAGGCCCGGACGGGGCTGAGTAAAGATATGGATGGCGCCCCCGGCAGGACTCGAACCTGCAACCGTCCGCTTAGAAGGCGGGTGCTCTATCCGGTTGAGCTACGGAGGCGTGGGAAAAGGTCTAGCCCCGCGCACCGGCGGGGCCAACGCGAAATCGCGCAAAAGGGTCTAGTGCGACCAGGGCTCGCGGCGGTCGGACGAGAAATTCGCAGCGTAGGACTTCACCTTGCGCGGCGTTTCCGGCTTCTCGGTCACGCGGAAGGGAATGCCATGCTTCTTGGCATAGGCGACCGCCTCTTCCTTGCTATCGAATTTCAGCTTCAGCTGGGCCTTGGTGTCGGTCGAACTGGTCCAGCCCATCAGAGGATCCGGCCGGCGCGCCGCGCCTTGCGGAAAATCGAGCACCCAGTGGCGCATCTTCGCCTGGCCCGACTGCATCGCATTTCTGGACGGTCTGTAGATGGTCGCGAACATGCCCGTTGCCTCGCCTGTTATTGGTCGGGGCGGCTGGATTCGAACCAACGACCCTCTGCTCCCAAAGCAGATGCGCTACCAGACTGCGCCACGCCCCGAACTGTCCGCTTCTTAGAAAGCGCCGCGCCGGGGCGCAAGCCGGTCATTCCTCTGTGTCAGCCGCAGCGTCATCCGCAGGGGCCTCCTCAGCCGCCGCTTCGTCGCCCGCCTCGTCTCCCACCATGTCGTCACCGTCGTCCTCGGCCGGGACTTCTTCCGCCTCCGGCATCGGGAACATGGCATGCTCCACCCGGTCGCCGGGCATGATCTCGCGCTCCGCCGTCAGCCCGCCCCGGACTTCCAGCACCGCGCGCACCGGGAAATCGGACAGCAGCTGGCGCAGCGAGTGCGGCCGCGCATTGCCGATGATCTTCACGATCACGCCCTCCTCCGAGAGGAAGATGATATCGAGCGGGATCAGCGTGTTGCGCATCCACATCGAGACCGGACGCACGGTTTCGAAGTCGAACAGCATGCCGGCATCGTCGGCCAGTTCCTCGCGGAACATCAGGCCGCGCGCGCGCTCCGGATCGGTATCGGCGAACAGCACCGACATCTCGATATCGCCTTCATCCGTGACGATGGTCAGCGGTTGCGGGTCGCCGAAATCGATCACCGTATCGGGATGCGCGGGATCGCCCGGCTGGGCCTCGAGCTGGGCATCAGGAAGGGCGTCAGGCTGCTGCGCCAGCGCGGGCGCGCTGGTCAGCAGAAGGAAGGCGGTAAGGGCGTGCTTCAACATGGCGCGCACGCTAGCCCTGACAGGCCTGCCGCGCAATCGGCGATGACCGTGAATTCGTGGCTTTCAGGCGCTGGCAGCCGGCCGGATCTCGGAGGCGAGCAGCCCCTTCGGACCGTTCGTGCAGCGCGCCTGCAGATTGTCGCCGGCGCGGACATCGTCGAAACCGGCCCGGTGCAGCGTCACGGCGTGGACGAAGACATCGCCCTCGACCCCGTCGCATGTCAGGAAGCCATAGCCCTTGCCGTTGTCGAACCACTTCACGGTGGCCGCGACCAAAGGATCATGACCATCGCCGTCCGGATGGAAACGGCGCGGCCGCGGCGCTTCCGCCGTCCCGCCCGTCATGTGCAGGATCTGTAGCGCCTGGCGCCCTTTCGGGCCCTTCACCGCGAGACAGTCCACTCGCGCGCCTTCCGGCGCATAGGCGTGACCGGCGGCACGAAGCCTTGTGGCGTGCAGCAGCACATCTCCTTCGCCGTCATCCGTTTCGAGAAAACCGTAGCCCCGGGCCGGGTCGAACCATTTGACCGTGCCGGCTACGCGCTGCGGGCCTGCGTTTTCACCGCAAACCAGTGTTTCAAGCGCCATGCCTGTACTCCCCCGCACAACTCACAGGGGAAACCTTAACACGCATTAACCAAATACGGGAAGACTTTCCGGGAACGGAGGGTTCATCGACATGAACGCAGCGAGTCGCCCGCCCGGGAAAAGCCGAACACAATCAGCCCGATGCCTACCCCGGCGCGGGGAGAATATCCTGTCGATAACTGGAAGATCGCGTGGCAGGCCCTAGGGGAATCGAACCCCTCTTTCCAGGTTGAAAACCTGGCGTCCTAACCGATAGACGAAGGGCCCGCGGTCACGAGAGGCGCTTCTATATAGCGCCGGTTTTTCGGATGCAAGCACCCATTCCGGCGCTTTTTCACTCCGTTGCAGCGAGGTCTTCCAGATGGAATTCCACCCGCTTTCGGCCGCGCCATTCATCGAGCTTGATGCGGCCCGCCGCATACCAGCGCTGACGGTCTCCGCCCAGCAAAGCCTCGCCGATCGGCGTGTCGGCCGAGCGGAAGGCGACGCCGGAAACCCGGTCACCGCTTTCCCCCGCCAGCGAGAATCGCACATGCGCCCCGCCCACGCGTTCGGCATAGGCCACGCGCACCGGTCCGATCGCGAATCGCGGTTCGGAATAGCCCTGTCCGAAGGGACCCGCGCGCTGCAGTTCCTCGACAAAGGCCTGTGTCGCGCCGGCCGGTGACATCAGCCCGTCAAGCTTCAGCGCACGCGCATCGGCGGCCTTGTCGAAATCGGCCGCGAGGCGGGCGTTCAGGAATTCGGTGAAATCCGAGATCCGGCCCTCCTCGATCGTCAGTCCGGCGGCCATCGGGTGACCGCCCCCCGCGACCAGCAGGCCTTCGGCCTTCGCATCGGACACGGCCCGGCCCAGATCCACCCCGGGCACGGAACGGCCGGAACCCTTCCCGACACCCTTCTCGACGCCGATCACGACCGTCGGGCGGCCATAGCGGTCCTTGAGGCGCCCGGCCGCAATACCGATCACGCCGGGATGCCAGCCGGCGCCGTCGGCGACCAGCACGGGTCCGGCATTATGCCCGCTGCGCTCGATCTGCGCCGTGGCCTGTTCGATCACATCGGCCTCGATCGCCTTGCGCTCGGCATTGAGCCGGTCGAGTTCGACGGCGATTTCCATTGCCTCGTCGAAATCGTCGGTGGAAAGCAGGCGCGCGCCGAGATCGGACCGCCCGACCCGTCCGCCCGCATTGATCCGCGGCCCCAGGAGAAAACCGGCATGATAGACGCCGGGTGCGGTCTTCACCCCCGATACCTCGGCGAGCGCACGCAGTCCCGGATTGGCCCAGCCGCCCATGATTTTCAGGCCCTGCGTCACGACAGACCGGTTGAACCCGCTGAGCGCCACAACGTCACAGACCGTGCCGAGCGCCGCCAGATCGGCCAGCGCCAGGATGTCCGGCTCGCTGCGCCCTTCGAAACCGCCGCGCTTACGCCCTTCACGGTTCAGCGCCGCGAGAAGAACGAAAACGACGCCGGCGGCGGCCAGATGGCCCTGCCCGGACTGGCAGTCGAGCCGGTTCGGATTGACCACGGCGTCGGCGACCGGAAGGTCCGCCCCCATCAGGTGATGGTCCACCACGACGACGCCGAGCCCCAGATTGCGCGCCGCATCGAGCGCCGCACCGGCCGTCGCCCCGCAATCCACGGTGATGACGAAGTCGGTTCCGCGCGCCTTCAGCGTCTCGAAGGCTTCGGCAGACGGGCCGTAGCCCTCGTTGATCCGGTCAGGGACATAGATGCCGGCATCAACGCCGATCTGCCGGAACCAGCGGATCAGCTGTGCCGCCGAGGTGCCGCCATCGACATCATAGTCGGCAAAGACGCTGATCGACCGGCCCGATTCGACCGCGTCCCAGATCTTCGCCGCGGCGAGATCCATGTCCTGAAAGCTCGACGGGTCAGGGAAGAAGTCACGCAGCCGCGGATCGAGATGGCGTGCCGCGGCATCCGGCGCGACGCCGCGCGCCGCCAGCACCCGGGCCACGAGATCGCTGACGCCGGCCATGCGGGCAATATCGCGCACCTGCGCCTCGTCCGCGACGCGCAGACGCCAGGCCTGACCGGCGAGCGAGGTTTCGACGCCGAGAAAGGCGCCCGGATTGTCGGATATCGTCTCCGCCGCCATCAGCCCTTCGGCTTGCGGGAGAAGAGGCGCCGCACCGACTTGTCGGAGCTCTGCATGATCAGCGTCTCGGTCTCGACGAACTCGCCGGTGAAATGCACGCCGTCCAGCAGCGAACCGTCGGTCACGCCGGTCGCGATGAACATGCAGTCCTTCGACGCCAGGTCGTTCAGCGAATACTTGCGATTGAGATCCGACACGCCGTGCTTGGCGGCGCGGGCACGCTCGTCGTCATTGCGGAAGAAGAGACGCGTCTGCATCTGCCCGCCGACGCAGCGCAGAGCAGAGGCCGCCAGCACGCCCTCGGGCGCACCGCCCTGCCCCATATAGATATCGACCCCGGTATCGGGATCGGTCGTCGCGATCACGCCGGCGACATCGCCGTCCGGGATCAGGATGACGCGGCAGCCGAGCCGCTTCAGTTCCGACAGGATTTTCGCGTGCCGCTCGCGTTCCAGAACGCAGGCGGTGATGTCCGACACGTCGCAATCCTTCGCCTTGGCGAGCGAACGGATATTGTCTTCGACCGTATTGTCGAGATCGACGACGCCGCGCGGCAGGCCGGGGCCGACCGCGATCTTGTCCATATAGGTGTCCGGCGCATGCAGCAGGCCGCCGCGCGGGCTGAGCGACAGAACAGCGAGCGCATTCGGCTGACCCTTCGCGGTCAGTGACGTGCCTTCCAGCGGATCGAGCGCAATGTCGATCTCCGGACCTTCGCCCGTACCGACTTCCTCGCCGATATAGAGCATCGGCGCTTCGTCGCGCTCGCCCTCGCCGATCACGATCCGGCCGCGCATCGGCATGGCATTGAGCCCCGTGCGCAGCGCATCGACGGCCGCCTGGTCGGCGGCTTCCTTGTCGCCGCGGCCGACAAGCGCATGCGCCGCGATCGCCGCGGACTCGGCCGCGCGTGCGGCGGCAAAAGCGAGGGATTGAAGGGCGTAGGCGTCGCTCATCGTCGGGTCGTCTCCGTCAGGGGCGGGAATCAGTCGTCACGTTCCGGCGGCGTCGTACGCGGACGCTGCTCGTTCGCATAGGTTTCGGTCTGCGGCTCGACCGGTTGGGCCCGGTCGGCGGCAATCAGTTCGTCACGCGCTTCAAGCACGTCTTCCATCGACTCCGCGCGGCGGGAATCCTCCGCGGGATCAAGGCTGCGCGAAGGGATGATCTGCGGCGCAGTCGCGGTGCGGTCGGCGGCTTCCAGCTGTTCGTCATACCATTGCGGCGCGCCATCAGGCCCGTCGGGCAGGTCCGGCGTCGCGCACGCTGCCACAAGCAGGGCTGACGAAAGCAGGAAGAATCGGGTCATTCGGCCTCTCCGGCGCTGGACGCGCGCGGTGCTATCTATACGCTCTGGAACCGCGCTGTCACCCGCCGCCTGCGCCCGGCCGACATGAGGGACAAGTCCGACATGGCCCGCAAGCCCGCCAAGAAGCCCGCAAAGGCCAACCCGACCCGCAAACCGGCTGCGAAGGCTACGAAGGCTGCGCCCAAGTCCAGGACTGCGCCGAAGCCGGAGGCCGAAGCCAGGGCGAAGCCAGCCCCCGAGGCTGAAGCCGCCCCGCCGCCCCTGCCCAATTGGGAATCGCTGTCGGAAGCCGATCTCGAAGCGCTCGACCACATGTCGCGCAATCTGATGCAGGCCTCGCTGAAGTCCCAGAAACTGGTCGCCGACGTGATGCGCCAGGCGCTGTCAGGCGACGTCTCGATGCCGCGCGCCGACGCGTTCAACAACGCCCCGGAATTCGGCACGGTGTGGAGCCAGATCGTCTCCGATCCGAACAAGCTGATGCAGGCCCAGGCCGGCCTCCTCAAGGGCTATCTCGACCTTTGGACCTCGACCACGAAAAAGATGGTCTCCGGCGAGGCCGAGGACGTCGTCAAACCCGACCCGTCCGACAAGCGATGGCGCAGCGCCGACTGGACCTCGCATCCCGTCTTCGACGCCATCAAGCAGTCCTATCTCCTGAACCAGAATTTCATGATGGGCCTCGTCCACGGCGTGGACGGCGTCGACGACGCGACCAAGCGCAAGGTCGAGTTTCTGACCAAGCAGATGACGGACGCGATGGCGCCGACCAATTTCGCGCTGACCAATCCGGACGTGCTGCGCGAAACGCTGCAGTCGAAAGGCGAGAACCTGACCAAGGGCCTCGCCAATCTGATGGCGGACCTCGAACGCGGGGGCGGCCGCCTCGCCTTGAGCCAGACCGATCTGGAGGGCTTCCGCATCGGCGAGGATCTCGCCACCACCCCGGGCAAGGTCGTCTTCCGCAATGCGGTGATGGAGCTGATCCAGTACGTGCCGGTCACCGAAACGGTGAAGCAGCGCCCCATCCTGTTCGCCCCGCCCTGGATCAACAAATTCTACATTCTCGACATGCGCGAGAAGAGTTCAATGGTGAAATGGCTCACCGAACAGGGCTTCACCGTCTTCCTCATCTCCTGGGTCAATCCCGACGCCAGCCTCAAGGACAAGACGTTCGCCGACTACATTCATGAGGGCCTCTTCACCGCGCTCGACGTGGTCGAGGAAATCACCGGCGAGAAGAGTGCCCACACGGTGGGCTATTGCATCGGCGGGACGATGCTCGCCTCCGCCCTCGCCCTTCTGGAAGCGCGCGGCGAGGCCGACCGGATCGAGACCGCCACCTTCTTCGCCTCCCAGACCGATTTCGAACTGGCCGGCGATCTCCTCCTCTTCGTCGACGAGGCCTGGATCGCCGAGATCGAGCGGTTGATGGACGCCCAGGGCGGCGTGCTCGACGGCCGGACCATGGCCGACACTTTCAACCTCCTCCGGTCGAACGATCTCGTCTGGTCCTTCGTGGTGTCGAACTACCTCCTCGGCCGGCAGCCGCAGGCCTTCGACCTCCTGTTCTGGAACGCCGACCAGACCCGCATGCCGAAGACGCTGCACCTCTGGTATCTCGACACGATGTACCGCAAGAACATGCTGTCGAAGGGCGAGGTCGAGATCGACGGCCACACACTCGACCTGTCGAAGGTGAAGACGCCGATCTTCATGCAGGCCAGCAAGGACGATCACATTGCCCCCTTCCCGTCCGTCTATCGCGGCGCGAAGCTGTTCGGCGGCCCGGTCGAGTTCATGATGGCCGGCTCCGGCCATATCGCCGGCGTGATCAACCACCCCGGCGCGAACAAATACCAGCACTGGATCAACACCGGCCTGCCCGAAACGGTCGAGGATTGGATCAAGGACGCCGAGGAGCATCCCGGCTCGTGGTGGATGCACTGGCGCGACTGGCTCTACACCCGCTCGGGCAAGGACGTCCCCGCCCGCCAGCCCGGCAGCAAAAAGCACAAACCGATCTGCGACGCGCCTGGCGAATACGTGAAGGTGCGAAGCTGACGCAAAATATTCCCGCACCCGTGAAACCATTTTGCGCCTTCCGCAGTTAAAGCCTCGGCCCGCAAGGCATTGCGCGGGCCCGGGGAGGCTGGAATGGACGCGGGGAAT
The DNA here is from genome assembly GCF_021864465.1 of Hyphobacterium sp. SN044. Taxonomy (GTDB): domain Bacteria; phylum Pseudomonadota; class Alphaproteobacteria; order Caulobacterales; family Maricaulaceae; genus Hyphobacterium. The sequence goes on along the minus strand of NZ_JAKKUV010000002.1, from coordinate 221,542 downwards.
TCCGAAATGGAGCCGGAGACCGGGGGCTGGCTGCTTGAGAGCGAGCCTCTGCTGCGCGCGCTGGAATTCGGTGAGGCCGGTGCGTGGCGCTGGCGTATCGACACCGACATGCTGTTCTGGAGCCCAAATCTGTGCGGACTGCACGGCATGCCGCGATCCGAGTTCGACGGGTCGCTGTCGGCCTTCCAGATGGACGTTCACCCCGACGATACCCAAACGGTCTGGAATGCGATCCAGGAGACGTTGAAGACCGGCCAGCCCTACCGCGCCGTCTACCGCTCGACCCGATCGACCGCCGGAAAAGCGGTTTATCTCGAAGCGCGCGGCGGTATCGTCGAGGACGGCGCCCGCCGCTACCTCACCGGTGTTTGCATCGACGTCAGCGACCGGATCCGGTTCGAGCGCGCCCTTGCCGTGCGCCAGCAACAGGCCGAAGCCGTCGCGTCCTTCGGGTCCTTCGCCCTGTCATGCGCGCGGTTTCAGGACACGCTGGACGAGGCGGTCCGCGTGGCCGCGAGGATTTTCAATGCCCCCCTCACCAAAATCCTCGCCTTCGGCGATCTGGCCGACCGTCTCGAACTGCTCTCCGGTATCGGCTGGCAGGACGGTCTCGTCGGGAGGGGCAGGGTCGGCATCGATGCCGAAAGCCAGGCCGGTTTTACCCTGAACAGCGAAACGCCAGTGATCGTCCGCGACCTCGAAACCGAGACCCGTTTCAGCGGGCCCCCGCTCCTGCGCGAGCATGGCGTACGCAGCGGCATGTCCGTGATCATTCCGGGAAGCAGCGACCGGCCCTTCGGCGTGTTCGGCGTCCACACGACGGACATCCGCGGCTTCACCACCCAGGACGCCGAAACGCTGCTGTCACTCGCCAACATCGTCGCGGGCGCGGCGCGGCAGGAACGGGCTCTGCAATACCGCCAGCTTCTCCTGCGCGAAGCCAGCCACCGTGCCGGAAACATGCTCCAGATCGTCGGGTCGATCGCCTCGCAAACCTTTCAGGATCAGGCCCCGCCCCATCTTCAGTCCGCCTTTCAGGCCCGCCTGATGGCACTTGCGCGCGCGAACCGCGTGATCGTCAACGATGGCTGGACAGTGACCCGCCTGCGTGACCTGATCGGTGAAGTGCTGGAACCCTTCGCCGGACAGCTGGAGACCGAGGGACGGGACACGGTCCTGCCCCCCGAACTGTCATTCGATCTCGGCCTGGTTCTCCACGAGCTCGCGACGAACTCGGCCAAATACGGCGCGCTCGGCAACTCCGGGGCGCGGGTCCATCTGTCCTGGACGGTGAACTCGAACGATGGCGTTCGCGCTCTGCGTATCGTCTGGACAGACCCGTTCACGCGAGAACACGCCAGCCATTCGGGAAGCGGGTTCGGAACGCAGCTGATGCGCGATCTCGTCGAGATCAAGTGGGATGGCCGGTTCGAACAATCCAGCGCCAGCGGCGAATTCCGCGCCGCGATCGAGATTCCGCTGAATGGAAACCACCCTTCGCCGTAAGACTAGACACCCGAAAACAAAACGGGCGGCCCATCGGACCGCCCGTTCCATTTCCGGCAAAGCCGAAAGTTTGATTAGCGCTTCGAGAACTGGAAGCTGCGGCGCGCCTTGGCCCGGCCGTACTTTTTCCGCTCGACCACGCGGCTGTCGCGGGTCAGGAAGCCGCGCGCCTTGAGGGGCTTGCGCAGTTCCGGCTCGAAATAGGTCAGCGCCTTGGAGATGCCGTGACGCACCGCGCCGGCCTGGCCCGACAGGCCACCGCCGGTGACCGTGCAGATCACGTCGAACTCGTCGAGACGCTCGGCCACCTCGAACGGCTGGCGGATCATCATCCGCAGCACCGGGCGGGCAAAATAGACTTCCTGGTCACGGCCATTGACGGTGACCTTGCCATTGCCGCGCTTGATCCAGACGCGCGCGATGGCGTTCTTGCGCTTGCCGGTCGCATAGGCGCGGCCGTGCTCGTCGATCTTCGGCTCGGGAAGCGCTTCTTCGGCGACCGCGGCGGAAACCGGGGCGTCGGACTTCTTCAGCGCGTCCTTCAGGTCCTCGAGGGAACGGGTTTGCTCAGCCATGATCAGCTCCGCGCATTCTTGGTGTTGAGCGCCTTGAAGTCGATCGCTTCGGGCTTCTGCGCTTCATGGGGGTGATCCGAGCCGGCATAGACGCGCAGCTTGGAGAATTGACCACGCGCCAGCGGGCTGTCTTTCGGCAGCATGCGCTTCACGGCGAGTTCGACGACGCGCTCCGGGTGCTTCCCGCCCAGGATCTTCTCCGGGGAGGTTTCCTTGATACCGCCCGGGTGACCCGTGTGACGGTAGTAGCGCTTGTCGCCCATCTTGCGGCCGGTGAAGCGGACCTTGTCGGCATTGATGACGATGACGTGGTCGCCCAGATCGACGTGCGGCGTGTAGTCCGGGCGGTGCTTGCCGCGCAGGCGCGTGGCAATGAACGCCGCCAGACGGCCGACGACGGCGTCTTGCGCGTCGACGACGATCCAGTTGTTCACCACGTCCGCGGGCTTGGCGGAATAGGTCTTCATGACGTGTCTCTTGTGCTTGGAGAGGGCGGCCCCTCTCTGCGGAAGCGCGCCATCTAGACGCAGTTCGCACTTCGGTCAACACCGGTCTGAAAACAAACGCAGTCACATGGGGTTAGCTATGCGGTATATATTTACCGCATACACGAAATTTCCGTGAAGGCCTCCCCATTTGCCCGGTTTTGTCCTAACTCCGCAAGCACGAGAGAGGACACCGAAGATGAAGCTGTCGCGCCGTAATTTCCTGCGGACTTCCGCCGCCACGACCACCGCCTTTGCCGGCCTTCTGGCCCTGTCGGGATGCAGCCGCCGCGAACCGCTCGAAGGCGTCGGCGCGGAACTCGAAGGTTTCGGCCCGCTCTATCGCGACCCGGACGGCCTGCTCGATCTGCCGCGCGGCTTCTCCTACCAGGTGATCTCCACCGAGGGAGAGGAGATGTCCGACGGCCTCCTCACCCCCGGCGATTTCGACGGCATGGCGGCGTTCGAACGCGAGGACGGCCGGATCGCCCTCATCCGCAATCACGAGCTGCGCTTTACCCAGCAGGACCGCTCGCCCTTCGGCCCGGACAATGCGCGCTTGGACGGCGTCGATACGGGCAAGCTTTACGACGTCGCGCCGGACGGCACACCGCACCATGGCGGCACGACAACGTTGATCCTCGATCCCGAAACGCTGGAGATCGAACGCCAATTCCTCTCGCTCGGCGGCACCTATGACAATTGCGCCGGCGGCCCGACCCCGTGGGGCACGTGGCTGACCTGCGAGGAAACCACGGTCCGCGCCGGGGAAACCGCCCGCCGCGACCATGGCTATGTGTTCGAAGTGCCCGCCGATGCCGACGAACTGGTCGCGGCGATCCCGCTGCGCGGGCTCGGGCGCTTCCGGCACGAAGCCGCGGCGGTCGATCCGGAATCCGGCATCGTCTATCTGACCGAGGACGAATACGACAACGCCCTCTTCTACCGCTTCATCCCGGATGTGCCGGGCCAGCTCTGGCGCGGCGGCCGTCTGCAGGCGCTCGCCATTCGCGGTCGCCCCGGCTTCGACACGCGCAACTGGTCGGCGCAGGATTTCACGCCAGGCGAATGGCTCGAGACCGAGTGGATCGACCTTGTCGGCATCGACAATCCGGACGATGACATCGCCTTGCGGCACATCGCGCGCGGCGCGGCGCAATTCACCCGCGGCGAAGGCTGCTGGTTCGGCCAGGGCGAAGTCTACTTCACCTGCACGGATGGCGGCGCACTGCGTTCCGGGCAGATCTTCCGCTACGTCCATGACGAGAATGGCGGGCGCATCCAGCTCTTCGTGGAAAGCACCGACACCAGCCTTCTGGAATATTGCGACAACATCACCATCGCCCCCTGGGGCGACCTGATCGTCGCAGAGGACGGCCCGTCCGAGCAGTACATTCGCGGCGTGACGCCGGAAGGACGCATCTATACGATTGCGCGCAATGCCTTCGCGGTCCCGTCCGATGAAGGCGACGAGGTCAGCTACAGCGAGTTTTGCGGTCCATGCTTTTCTCCCGACGGTTCGGTGCTTTTCCTGAACGTGCAATCCAGTCCTTCGAGAACTTTCGCCATCCGCGGGCCCTGGCAGCGGCGCTCCTCGGAGCCGCGCTCGGCCTGACGGCCTGCGACCCGGGCGAAACGGGCGACGAACCCGAACAGGATATCAACGCGGTAGACGTGACGGTCACCGCGGCGATGGATGCAGTGAACGGCGGTTCGGGTGCCGTGGCCTTCGTGCCGAACGCCGAAACGCCCTGGGCCGGTCTGATCGTTGCCGCCCCGCTGGATGGCGGGCTCGACATCTTCAATGTCGACGGGGAAGCGCTGGAGCGCGTCACCGGTCCGCGCCTGAACTCGCTGGCGGTCTCTCCCGGCTTCGCCCTGCGCGGCGAAAGCTTGCCGCTGATCGTCGGCGTCGATGGGTCGTCGGGCACGGTGCGCGGCTATGTGCTCGTGCGTTCCGAACCGACGGCGATCGAAGCCCCGCTCGCCCCGATCGAGCCGGAAGGCGGCGCATCTGCCGTCTGCTTCATCGACGAAGCTCCGGGTCATCTCGATATCGCCGTGCTCGGCCGCGAAGCGCGCGTCACGACCTGGCGCATCCGTGACACCGGCGGCGATCTGATCGGTGCGGAACAGACCGGCAGCTATGCCCTGCCCGCGCCTGCACGCACCTGTGCCAGCTTCCAGGACGAGCTTTACGTGGCGGGTCCGACCCTGTCGGTGACCCGGATCAATGCATCCGGCGCGGTCGAGGCACGCGGCGCGCCAAGCGCGCAGAGCCTGTCGGCCGGCATCCTGCTCGGGCGCCCCGTCGTGATTGCGACGGGCGGCACCACCGGCGGTCTCGCCCTCCTTGATGGCCGCGACCTGTCCGTCCTGCAGAATCTTCAGATCGTCGACGGCATGTCCACTCCAGGCGTCGAGGATCCGGCCTTTGTCGCGATGACCACCGAATCCTACGGCGGTACCGCCTACCAGTCGGGCATTGTCGCAGTGGTCGACGGCACGGACGATCGCATCCGCTTCATTGCGCGGGAGACCTTTGCCCGCGCCCTGTCGCCGAACGCCGGACCCGACAGCCTTGGCGGCTAGACCGCGCGCCGCGCACTCCACGCCGCGCTTCCCGCGAGCAGGAACAGGACGACTGCGCCGAACTGGTGGATGAGCGACAGCGAGAGTGGCGCAGCGTGGACCAGCGTCACGATGCCGAGCGCGATCTGGATCACGACCATCGCCGCTATGCCGTGCGACAGGCCTTTCAGCTTCCGGTCACCGGTCTTCCAGAACAGGAAGGCCGCAACGAAAGCGAATACACCAACGAAATAGCCCATCCAGCGATGATGGAACTGAACCGCGGCGTGGCTCTCGAAGATCGCCTGATACCAGGGCAGACCGGCCAGATAGCCATCCGGGATGATCCGCCCTTCCATGCCCGGCCATGTCGTGTAGATCCGTCCGGCATCGAGCCCCGCCACGAAGGCGCCAAGCGCGATCTGAACCATCACCGCCCCCCAGAAGACGAGTGCCAGCGGCGTCAGCCGCCCGGCCTTGCCGGACGCGGTTCCGAACCGCGCCGACAGGGCGAGCCAGAGTGTCACCCCGAGGATCACGAAGGCCAGTGAGAGGTGCGCGGCCAGCCGGTACTGGCTGACGTCAACCCGGTCGACGAGACCGCTCGCGACCATCCACCAGCCTACAAAGCCCTGAAGGCCGCCAAGCGCAAGCAGGCCAACCAGCTTCGGCTTCATGCCGGCGGGGATCATGCCCCGCACCCAGAAGAAGATCAGCGGCACGGCGAAGACGAGGCCGATCGCGCGGCCGAGGAAGCGGTGCCCCCATTCCCACCAGTAGATGAATTCGAATTCGCCGAGCGTCATGCCGGCGTTCTGGAGCTGGTATTCCGAGCTCGACCGGTATTTCTCGAACTCCTCGAGCCACCCCTCATGCGTCAGCGGCGGCACAACACCGGTGACGGGCCGCCATTCAGTAATGGACAGGCCGCTATCGGTCAGGCGCGTCGCCCCGCCGACAAGGATCATCGCGATGACCATGATCGCGACCACGATCAGCCAGTTCGACACGGCCTTGCTGGTTTCCGGGGCGGTTGTCATGCGTCTGTCCTCTGCGCCTTCGAGGCGGACTTACCCCACGCACCCCGGAAAGCAAGACGCCCGCGCCGATGCGCCGCACCGCCTTCCCCCTCTCGCCAAGCGCGCCGAGTGCGCTAATGTTTCGAACAAAGAGTTTGTTCGGGGAGAGACATGAGCAATCTGGAATCCTTCCGCAAGGAAACCCGCGACTGGCTGGAGGCGAACTGCCCCGCCAGCATGCGCCAGCCCATGAAGGACGAGAAAGACGTCTGCTGGGGCGGCAAGAAGTTCGAATTCGCCAATGACGACCAGAAACTCTGGCTGGACCGCATGGCCGCGAAGGGCTGGACCGCGCCGCAATGGCCGGTCGAATACGGCGGCGGCGGGCTGTCGAGCGAGGAAGCCCAGATCCTCAAGGAAGAGATGAAGGCGATCAATGCGCGCGATCCCCTCACCTCCTTCGGCATCTGGATGCTCGGACCGGCGCTTCTGAAATACGGTTCCGAGGAACAGAAACGGCACTACCTGCCGCAGATCACCCGCGGCGAGATCCGCTGGTGCCAGGGCTATTCCGAACCGGGCGCTGGCTCCGACCTCGCCTCGCTGCGCACCAAGGGCGTCGACAAGGGCGACCACTACGAAGTGACCGGCCAGAAGGTCTGGACCAGCTATGCCGACAAGGCTGACTGGATCTTCGCCCTCGTCCGCACCGAACCGGACAAGCCGAAGCATGAGGGCATTTCCTTCCTGCTCATCGACATGGACTCGGACGGCGTCACGACCAAGCCGATCAAGCTGATCTCCGGCAAATCGCCCTTCTGCGAGACCTTCTTCGACGAGGTGAAAGTCCCGAAGGCGAACCTCATCGGCACCGCCGGCAAGGGCTGGGACATCGCCAAGTATCTGCTGTCGCACGAGCGCACGAATATCGTCGGCGCTGGTGGCATGTCGGGCGGGCTCAACCCCGTCGGGGCAGCGCACAAGTCCGGCGAAGTGGACGAGAAGGGCCGCATTGCCGACCCGATGCTGCGCGCGGACGTCGCGCGTCTGACCATCGACGCGCTGGCGTTTGAAGCCACCATGCGCCGCGTGAAGGACGAAAGCGATGCCGGCCAGGGCGTGGGCGCCCGTGCGTCGATGCTGAAATATATCGGCACCGAGCTGAACAAGCGGCGGCACGAGCTGAACCTGTCGGCGATGGGCGCGGACGGCCTGCTCTGGGAAGGACCGGACCCGTCCGACGGCGGCCCGGCCCGCGACTGGCTGCGCTCGCGCGCCAACTCGATCGAAGGCGGCACGTCCGAAATCCAGCTGAACATCCTCGCCAAGCGCGTCCTCAACCTGCCGGGCGCCTGAGCGGCCGCATCAAGACACGGAATTGATCCATGAGCTTCGTACTCACCGAAGAAGAACAGATGCTGCGGGACTCCGCGAAGGATTTCCTCGCCGCCAAGTCGCCCGTCTCCGAGCTTCGCCGCCTGCGCGACGAAGGCTGCAAGGACGGATTCCGGCATGCGGTATGGCGCGGCATGGCCGAAATGGGCTGGAACGGCATCGTCATCGAGGAAGACTTCGGCGGTGTCGACATGGGCTTCACCGCCGCAGGCGTGCTGCTGCGTGAAATGGGCCGCACCCTGGCGGCCACGCCCTTCATCCCGTCGGCCATCCTGTCGGCGACGCTGCTGCGTCTCGCCGGATCGGATGCGCAGAAGGGGGAACACCTGCCGAAGATCGCCGGCGGTGAAGCGGTCTACGCCTTCGCCTTTGACGAAAAGGCCCGCCACGATCCCGGCACGATCGACACACGCGCGACCAAGGATGGCAACGGCTTCCGCCTCAATGGCTCGAAGCGCTTCGTCGCCTGTGGCAATGGGGCCGACATGCTGATCGTCGCCGCGCGCCTCGAAGATGACAGCCTCGGCTTCTTCCTCGTCGACCCGAAGGCGGACGGCGTCACGAAAACGATGCGCCGCACGGTCGACAGCCATGTCCCGGCCGACATCGACTTCAAGGATGTGAAGCTCGACGGCGACGCCATGCTTTCGGGAGGTGCGGATGGTCAGGCGACCTTCGAACACGTGCTCGATGTCGGCCGCGCCTGCCTTGCGGCCGAACAACTCGGCACGGCGGAGGAAGCCTTTGACCGCACCCTTTCCTACCTGAAGGACCGCACCCAGTTCGGCCAGCCGATCGGCAGCTTCCAGGGCCTGCAGCACCGCGCCGCGCACATGCTGGGTGAGATCGAACTGGCGCACTCCCTCGTGATGAAGGCGCTGCGCACGCTCGACGAGAACCCGTCCCAGGCTCCGCTCTGGATCGCTGCGGCCAAGGCCAAGGCGACCGAAGTCTCGCGCCACGTCACCGGCGAAGCCATCCAGATGCATGGCGGCATCGGCATGACCGACGAGCACGAGATCGGCTTCTTCTTCAAGCGCTCCCGCGCCGCCGGCGAATTCATGGGCGACGACCGGTTCCACGCCGAAAAGGTCGCGGCCACGAGCGGATATTGATCGCTGCAGAACCGTGATAGGGTTCCGCCGTTCAGTCCCTGGGGGGCAGCATGAACCGGCGGAACCTTCTCACGGCGCTTGGCGGAACGGCGCTGACACTGACCCTGTCCGCCGGGGCGCGGGCCCGTACCACCTCGGCTCCGGTCAGCATGGTGTTTGCCGGCAGTTCGTCCGTCGGCAAGACCGCCCTGCTGATCTCCTACACGACCAACGTCTTTCCCGGCGAATACGTCCCGAGCGTGTTCGACAATTACCAGGCCAATGTCCGGCGCGCGGACGGCATTCAGGAAATGCAGCTCAGGGACACGCCGGGTTCGTCTGAATATGCCCGGTTGCGCCCGCTCAGCTATGCCGGCAGCGATGTTGCCGGACTGTGTTTCGCTGTGAACAGCCGGCGGAGCTTCGAAGACGTCTCGACGGTCTGGGTTCCGGAAATCCGCACAACGCTTCCCGATGCTCCGATCATCCTGATCGGCCTGAAGACCGACCTGCGCACGAACACGTACGCCGCACTGTCCGATCCGGTCTCGACCGCCGAAGGCGAAGCCCTCGCCTCCGCCATCGGCGCGGCGGCGTACTGCGAGAATTCGGCGCTGACGGCAGTCGGTCTTCCGGGCACGTTCGACACGATGCTGGATGCCGCGCTGGCCACACGCACGGTCCCCGGCCGCCGCAGCCCGATGGTCGGCGGCATGCGGCCCATACGGCCCGAACCCAGGACGCTGCCGCCGCGGCCCCGCGGCGGTAACTAGTCTCCGCCGAAAATTCGCGCCGCGAGCGAATTTCGCCCATGAATCGCCCGATTTGAACGGCCCCATCCCAGCATGGACAGGACGATTCAGGCGGAGATTCCCTCCCATTCGGCGGTAGCACAGCGTGACCCCCACGGGGCCGGCGGGGCACTTGCCCGTGCCGCGCTGATCCTGGCCGCGATCACGCTCCCGCTCGGCATCTGGCTGCCCATGCTGGAAGCACAGCGGCTCGTCTTTTTCCGCGAAGCCTATTCCCTGTTCGACGTGGCGCAGTCCCTCGTCGATGGCCGCAGCTACCTCCTTGCCGCAACGGTCATCGTCTTCTCGATGATCTTCCCGGTCGCGAAACTGTTCGCGTTGACCTGGCTCCATGCCGCACCGGCGCGTCTCGTTTCGCACCGAGCGGTTTACTGGATCGAGATGCTGGGCAAGTGGACGATGATGGACGTGCTGATCGCCGCCCTCTTTGTCTTCACGATCGGACGCGGCGGGCTTTCGAGCCTCGGCGAACAGCCGGGCATCTGGTTCTTCACCTTCGCCGCGCTCATGCTGATGCTGGCATCCGGCCGCATCGCAGCCGCGCACCGAAAACTCGCGATTGAAGGGTAAATGGTCGGAGCGGCGGGATTCGAACCCACGACCCCTTGTCCCCCAGACAAGTGCGCTACCGGGCTGCGCTACGCTCCGACATTTCCGGCGCGACCGCGCCGTTGGGGAAGCCGCTTATAGGGGCGCTCGCCGACGCCCGCAACCATGCTTGACGGCACCTAGCCAGCCGCGCGGCTGGCGGCGATTGCAGCGTCGAGTTTCGCCTTGGCGGCTTCAAGCCGCGCAATCATGTCCGGGCCACGATCCCCCGTCGCAGCGGCGGCTTCGCGGCGCTGGACATATTGCTCGGCAATCGGCTTCGGGACGGGGCGCTGGACGCCCTCTTCGCCGCGCGCCGTGGCCGAGGCGGCGCCGTTCTCGCGCAGGAATTTCTGCGCCCCCTTGATCGTGTAGCCGTCTTCGTAGAGCAGCGCTTTGAGCCCGCGCAGCAGCGCGATGTCGCCGGGGCGGTAGAAGCGCCGGCCGCCAGCGCGCTTGACCGGGCGCAATTGCGGAAACTTGCCTTCCCAGAAACGAAGGACGTGTGCGGGCAGATCGAGTTCCTCGGCCGCCTCGCTGATCGTGCGATAGGCGTCCGGACCCTTGTCCGTGATCATACGCTCAGCTCTTCTTCGACAACGCCTTGTCGATCTGGTCCTTCAGGACTTGCGACGGCTTGAACACCAGCACCCGGCGCGGATCGATCGGAACTTCCTCGCCCGTCTTCGGATTGCGGCCCACCCGGCCGGTCTTGTCGCGCAACTGGAACGACCCGAAGGACGAGAGTTTGACCGAGTCGCCCCCGGCCAGCGTATCTGAAAGAGTCTGGAAAACGGCCTGGACCATGTCCGCCGATTCCTGCCGGGTCAGCCCGACATCCCGGTGGACAGCTTCGGCAAGATCGGCTCGCGTCAGGGTTTTACCCGCCATATCATTCCCCCGGCAGAAGAAGGCAGGCTAGCGCTCGCTGCCCGCACTCGTCAACGCACCATGCGGTCAAGATCAGTATCTTACAAGGGCCGAACCCCATGTAAGCCCGCCTCCGAGGGCCTCCAGAAGGCAGAGGTGACCGCGCCGGATGCGCCCATCCTTCACCGCAACATCAAACGCCAGAGGCACGGATGCGGCGGAAGTATTCCCGTGTTCGGCCACCGTGGAGACAACTTTTCCCGGAGCGATCCCGAGTCTCTTGGCCACGGCCTCCAGAATGCGTTGATTGGCCTGGTGCGGCACGAACCAGTCGACATCGTCGCCGGTAAAACCGTGCTTCGCCATAAGTGTCGTCATGGCTTCGGAAATGTTGACGACAGCATGCTTGAAGACGGCGTTGCCCTGCATGATGAGATGACCGGAACTCTGCGTCGCCGACGGGCCACCCGACGTGTGCAGCAAGTCCTTCAGCCGGCCGTCGCTGCGCAGATAACAGCCCAGTACACCCTCTCCCGAGCCACCTTCGCACGCTTCGAGCACCCAGGCTCCGGCCCCGTCGCCGAACAACACGCAGGTCGCGCGGTCATCCCAGTTGAGGATGCGCGACATCGTCTCCGCGCCGATCAGCAAGGCACGCTTGTACTGACCGGTGCGCAGGAGCGCGTCGGTGACCGAGAGCGCATAGACGAAGCCGGAACATACGGCCTGAATATCAAAGGCCGCGCCCTGCTCCATCCCGAGCCGGGCCTGGATCAGCGTCGCCGTCGAGGGGAACACCAGATCGGGCGTGGTTGTCGCGACGACAACGAGATCGATATCCGCCGGCGTCAGCCCGGCATCGTCGAGGGCGCGGCGCGCCGCCGCTTCCCCGAGGGAGGCGGTGGTCTCACCCTCGGACGCGATATGACGCTGCCTTATCCCCGTCCGCTCACGGATCCAGGCATCGCTCGTGTCGACGCGTTCGGCCAGTTCGTCATTGGTGAGCACCCGGCCGGGCAGGAAACTGCCCGACCCGGCAATGCGGGTGACGACTTCGGTCACGATTGAGGCTCTGCCTCCATTTCGGCGGCTTCGGTGCGCGCCAGGCGCGCCAGATTTTTTTCGATCTCGCTGGTAAAGGTCGAGGGCGCGAGGTCCAGCCCCGTGCACAGTGCCGTCGCGAACCCGACCTCGTCGGCGCCGCCATGACTCTTAACCACCATGCCATTGAGGCCCAGGAGGACGCCGGCATTGATCTTCCGCGGATCCATCCGGTCGCGCAGCAGATCGAGCGCTCCGACAGCATTCATGTAGGCCGCGCCCAGCTTGGCCAGCATCGAACTGGTGAAGGATTCCCGCATCCAGGCCGCGACGAGCTTTGCCGTGCCTTCAGCCGTCTTGAGGGCGATATTGCCACTGAATCCGTCGGTTACGACGACATCGGTGCGGCCGAGCGAGATATCGTCGCCTTCGACGAAACCCTGATAGTTGAGATCGAGATTGGCGGCGCGCACCAGCCGGTCGGCCTCGCGCACGGTATCATTTCCCTTGAGCTCTTCCTGGCCGACATTGAGGAGACCCACCGTCGGTTCGGTCGAACCGTGGACGGCGCGGTGAAAGGCCTCTCCCATGATTGCGAACTCGACGAGCTGCGCGGGTCCGCATTCCACGTTCGCGCCGACGTCGAGCACGACGGTATGTCCGCGCACCGTCGGCCAGCTGGCCGCGATCGCCGGGCGATGCACGCCCTTCTTCATCCGCAGGACAACTTTGGAGATTGCCATCAGCGCGCCGGTATTGCCGCAGGAGACGGCGATGCTCGCCTCGCCGTCGCGCACCGCCATGATGGCATTCCACATCGATGAACCGCGCGCCCGGCGGACCGCCTCGCTCGGCTTGTCGGTCATGCGCACGACACTGTCGGTGTGGCGGATCTCGATCGCGGCACGGGCGCGGTCGCTCACTTTGTCCAGGAAGGGTTTCAGCTGCGCCTCGTCGCCATGCACGAGGAAGCGGGCGTTAACGCCCGGACGCTTCTTCAGCGCGATGTCGACGGCTTCGATGGCAATACCCGGCCCATGATCGCCGCCCATGGCATCCACGGATACGATTAGAGGCTGGCTCATAGGGAAGGTCCGGCTGTTGACGGTGTGGCGAGGCATCGGCCCCGGCGTCGCGCGGACCTTAGCCGAAGAGAGACCGGATTCAAGCGCCCGCCCGCACCGGAACGGCAGCGAACTGGGGACGTCCTCCAAACATCAATGTCTCGCCGTCCTGACCCGCCAATGAGGCCTGCACGGCGATGGCATAGTCCGACAGCGGCCGGGCCTCGGCCTCGCTGACATCCTCGCCCAGCAGATTGCGCGCGAAGGCCGCGTCCAGCTGGCGCGGGTCGCCGGCGCTCAGCCCGTCATCATAGGCCTTCATGCGGCCGTAGAAGGCTTCGCCCATCGCCTTGATCTTCTTGCCGACGCTCATGTCGCCGACCGCCATCTCGCGCAAGGCCGAATCAAGCTCGCGGAACATGGCGTCGAACACGTCCTGCGCCACGGCCTTGCCGGTCTCGCCCTCCGCATTGAGCCGGCGGATCAGCAGGCCGGCATGCAGCGTGATCAGTTCGAACCGGCCGTCGAGCGTGTCGGGAACACCGAAGTCGGTATAGAAAGCGGGCGTTCTCGCCTGTTCGACACAGGCCCAATACAGCGCCTCGGCGCGTTCCTTCTGGGCCTTCCGGCGTTTCAGTGAGCCGAACATGCAGCCCCCTCTCCTCAATCGCGGGACTTGAAGCTAAGGTCGCGCCCGGCTAGGTCAACGCGCGGACACACCGCGTGCCCCGAAGACAGGACAAGTTCGTATGACCCGTACCCGTTTTGCCGCCGCGATCGCCTTGTGTGCCGCCGGTCTCGCCGCCTGCACGCCGACGCTTCGCAACCATGGCTATGCCTATGTGAATGGCGAAACGCCGGTCATCACGCCCGGTCAGGACACCCAGTCGAGCCTGTTGTCGCGTCTCGGCAACCCGTCCACCGTCGGCGTCTTCGAGGACGACACCTGGTATTACATCTCCACCACGCGCGAGACGCTGGCCTATCAGCTGCCGCAAACGCGCGAGCGCCGTATCCTGGCCGTCGAGTTCGATGATGCCGGCATGGTGACGGCGGTCGAGGAATACGGTCTGGACGATGGCCGCCGGGTCAATCTGGTACGCCGCGAAACCCCGACCCGCGGCCGCGAGCTGACCTTCCTGGAACAGGTCCTCGGCAATATCGGCCGTCTGCCGGCCGGCTCCTTCACGGGCGAAGAGAACCTGCCGGGCGGCGCTGGCGGTCCCCGCCGCGACGACTAGTCGAAGCGTTTCTTTCAGGATGATCAGGCCCCGGCATGGTCCCGGGGCCTTTTCTTTTTGCGCATCCGATGACGCCAACAAAAAAGCCCCGGCGCAAGGCCGGGGCTTTCTCGTTTCGGCTGGACGCCGGATCAGGCGAAATTGGCCAGAACCGCCAGCATGAGCAGGGCCACGATATTCGTGATCTTGATCATCGGGTTCACCGCCGGGCCGGCCGTATCCTTGTAGGGATCGCCGACCGTATCACCGGTCACCGCCGCCTTGTGGGCATCGGAACCCTTCTCGTGAAGGACGCCGTCGGAGTCGGTGAAACCGTCCTCGATCGCCTTCTTGGCATTGTCCCAGGCACCGCCGCCCGACGTCATCGAGATGGCGACGAACAGGCCGGTGACGATCACGCCGAGCAGCATCGCGCCGACGGCCGACAGGGCCGGGCCGACGCCAGCGATCAGCATGATCACGACGAACAGCACGATCGGCGACAGCACCGGCAACAGCGACGGAACGATCATTTCCCGGATCGCTGCCTTGGTCAGCAGGTCCACCGCCTTGCCGTAGTCAGGCTTGGCCGTGAAATCCATGATGCCCGGGATTTCGCGGAACTGACGGCGCACCTCGACCACGACCGACTGGGCCGCGCGGCCCACCGCCATCATCGACATGCCGCCGAACAGAAAGGGCAGAAGACCGCCGAACAGAAGGCCGACGACGACATACGGGTTGGACAGCGAGAAGTTCACGACATTCGCCGCGACTTCCGTGCCGCCATAGGTCAGGCCGGAGAAGAAGCTTCCGGCGGCCGCCGTGTCGATGAAGTGCTCGATATCGGCCGTATAGGCTGCGAACAGCACCAGCGCGCCGAGGCCCGCCGAACCGATGGCATAGCCCTTGGTGACGGCCTTCGTGGTGTTGCCCACCGCGTCGAGCGCGTCGGTCGTGTTCCGGACCTCTTCCGGCAGACCCGCCATTTCGGCGATGCCGCCGGCATTGTCGGTGACCGGACCAAAGGCGTCGAGCGCGACGACCATGCCCGCCAGCGCCAGCATCGTCGTCACCGCGATGGCGATGCCGAACAGGCCTGCCAGCACATAGGTGGTGATGATGCCCGCGATGATCACGAGCGCCGGCAGCGCGGTCGCTTCGAGCGACACGGCCAGACCCTGGATCACGTTCGTGCCGTGACCGGAGACAGAGGCCTGGGCCACCGAACGGACCGGACGCGCGCTGACGCCGGTATAGTATTCGGTGATCCAGATGATCAGGCCGGTGACGACCAGACCGATCACGCCGCACAGGAAGAGTTCCATGCCGGTGATTTCGAGACCGGCACCGGTCGTGAACACGGTGTCGAAGCCGACCGTCTGATAGATCAGCCCGCCGATCGCGAACAGCGACAGCACCGCCGAGACCACGAAGCCCTTGTAGAGGGCATTCATGATGTTGTTCGACTTGCCGAGCTTCACGAAGAAGGTGCCGATGATCGAGGTCACGATGCAGACCCCGCCGATCGCCAGCGGCAGCAGCATCATCGCCGTCGCCTCACCACCGGTGAAGAAGATCGAGGCCAGCACCATCGTCGCGACGATGGTCACGGCATAGGTTTCGAACAGGTCGGCCGCCATGCCGGCGCAGTCGCCGACATTGTCGCCGACATTGTCCGCGATGGTCGCGGCATTGCGGGGATCGTCTTCCGGGATGCCGGCTTCCACCTTGCCGACCATGTCGCCGCCGACATCCGCACCCTTGGTGAAGATGCCGCCGCCGAGACGGGCGAAGATGGAGATCAGCGAGGCACCGAAGCCGAGGGCGACGAGCGCGTCGATCACCGTGCGCTCGGTCGGAACCGGCAGCACATTGGTCAGGAGATAGTAGTAGACCGCGACGCCCAGAAGCGCGAGACCGGCCACGAGCATGCCCGTGACGGCACCGGACCGGAACGCCATCGACAGGCCGCCGGCCAGCGACTTCGAGGCCGCCTCGGTCGTGCGGACATTGGCGCGCACTGAGATCAGCATGCCGATGAAGCCGGCCGCGCCGGACAGCACCGCACCGATCAGGAAGCCGAGTGCCACCTGCCAGCCCAGAAGCAGGAAGACGATGACGAAGATCACGGCACCCACGATGCCGATCGTCATGTACTGGCGCTTCAGATAGGCGTTGGCGCCTTCCTGGATCGCCGCGGCGATCTCTTTCATCTTGTCGTTGCCGGCGCTCGCCGACAGGATCGCGCGGCTCTGCCAGATGCCGTAAACAACGGCCAGCAGTCCGGCGACGATTACCAGAATGAGTGTCATGTCCTGAGCTATGCTCCCCGCTCGTTCTTCAGGAATGAGAGAGGGCACCTCCCCGGTCCTGCACCGACATGTGAATCAGTGCACCCCCTCCCAAAGAGGGCCGGAATATGGCCGAAGGCCTTGGAGCACGCAACAAAAGGCGTGGCGGGCCGCTCGGGGAATGTCAGTTGCGGGAATTTCTACCGCCCGATACGGCGGATGTCCGGCACTTCGAAGCTCAGCGTGTCGACCACGCCCTCGCCGAATTCTTCCGCCAGCGCCTCGCGCCAGACTTCTTCGGCGCGAACCGGATCGATATTGAGACCGTCGGCGGTCGCGATCGAGTTGCGGTGGCTGGCCCGGATCAGACGGTCGAGCGCGAAATGGGCGTGCTCACGAATGTCCCAATGGTCGAACCCGCTGGCCACGACGAAGCGCAGCGTCACGAAGCCATATCCGGTCAGGTGATTGTCGCGGCTGAGTGGAACGACCAGCGTGGGCAAGGCGATCATGCGCGGATTGTCGTTCGAAACCTCACCGCCATGCCCGCCCGACGGCGCGCCAGGGCCATCGTCGGCAGGAGCGCCATGCCCGTCATCGGCCGGGGCGCCATGACCACCGGAATTGCCCGAACCGGTCGAGATCGTGCCGTCTTCACCGATGGTGAAGCTTGCCTGGATGCGGTTACCCGCGCTCGAGCCCGAACCGGATCCGCCGCCACCGCCTCCCCCGCCGCCGGCCACGGCCGGTGCAGACAGACAAACTGCCGAAGCGAATGCCAATGCAATAACCGAAACGCGCATGAACACCTCCATCCGCGCGCAGCATAGGCATGAAGGGGTCAAAAATGGGTGAAGCCGGCCGATTCGATTGAAAGCGTCTCGCCGGTCATGCCGAGCGCCGTCACGCCCTCGCCCTCGGTGACCTCGCCGATCTGCGTCAGCCGCACCCCCGACTGCAGCGCCGCCATATAGGCCGCGTCGAACGCGTCCGGTGGCAGGGTGAAGAGCAGCTCGTAGTCATCGCCCGCGCTGGCGAGCGTGATCAGAGCCGCATCGAGATCACCCTGGTCACCAAGCCATTCCGCCGTCGCATCGGAGCGCGGCAAATCCCCGAGATTGAGCGTCAGTCCCACACCGCTCGCCGCCGCGATATGTCCGGCATCGGCCAGAAGCCCGTCCGACACGTCGATGCAGGCCGTCGCCTTGCCCCGCAGCGACAGCCCCAATTCGAGCCGCGGCGCCGGCACCCGGTAGCGCGTCGCGACGTAGTCCCGCGCCTCGTCAGACAGATCGAATTCGCCCTGCAGGAGTCTGAGGCCCAGACCGGCATCGCCGATCGTGCCGGTCACGCAGATCAGGTCGCCCGGCTTCGCGCCGGACCGTGTCAGGGCCTGGCCCTTCGGCGTCTTGCCGATCGCCGTGATCGTCATCGTCCACGGGCCGGGCGTGACAGTGGTGTCGCCGCCGATCAGCGGCAGTTCCGCGCCGTTCAGGTCCTCGGCCAGCCCCCGCACCCAGTCCTCGCGCAGCGCCTCGCCGCCGTCGCGCGGCCAGGCCACGGACGCCATGACAGCGACCGGCATTGCGCCCATCGCGGCGAGATCGGACAGGTTCACCCTGAGCGCCTTGCGCGCCACGAGGTGGGCCGGGTCGGTGTCGAGGAAATGTACGCCGGCGACGAGCATGTCCTGGGTCAGGACGATCTCCTCGTCCGGTCCGCACGACAGAAGCGCCGCATCGTCCTTCAGGTCCAGCGCACCCGGGAAACCGCGGCTCAACGCCGCCAGCCTGTCCCGGATGAAGCCGAACTCGTTCAAGCTATTTCGCTTTCATCTCGTCGCCGCGCACCTTGCGCGCGCAGGTGTCGAGCGCCGCATTGACGAAACCCGGCTCAGGGCCTTCGAAGAAGGCGTGCGCGACATCGACATACTGGTCGATCACGACGCGGGCCGGCACGTCCGGCCGCTTCATCAGCTCATAGGCGCCGCAGCGCAGGATCGCGCGCACCGTCGCGTCGAGCCGCGGCAATGTCCAGCCCTTGGCGAGCGCACCCTTGACCGCATCGTCGATCTCGGCCTGCGTTGCGACGACGCCGGACAGGATGTCGGAGAACAGGTCTTCGTCCGCTTCCACGATCGGACGCTCGGCGCCTTCCTCGCGAAACCGGACTTCAAGGAATTCCTCGGCCACGGCCTTCGCGCCGCGACCGGACAGATCCATCTGGTAGAGCGCCTGGACCGCTGCGAGCCGCGACGCGGCGCGAAGGCGCGCACGTTCCTCGCTGTCGGTTTCCTTGCGATCAGTCATTGGCTGCCTCGAACCGGTCGCGCAGCGCGATCAGCGACAGGACGGCATGCGCCGCCGCGGCGCCCTTGTTGCGCTTCACGGCGCGTTCCATCGCCTGGTCGCGGTTCTCCACCGTCAGGATGCCGTTCCCGACCGGCACGCCCATCAGGGACAGTTCCATCAGGCCGCGCGCGGACTCGCCGCAGACATAGTCGTAATGGCTGGTCTCGCCGCGAATGACGCAGCCGAGCGCGACATAGCCATCATAGCCAGCGCCGGACGACGCGGCGATCGTGATCGCCCCGGGCAGTTCCAGCGCGCCCGGAACTTCGGCGGTGTCGACGTCGCAGTCCTCCAGCGCTTCGGTCGCGCCCTTCGTCAGGGCGTCGGCCACCTCGCGATAGAAAACGGCGGTGATGATCAGGATCCGGGGTCTCATGAAGCCTCGCTGCGGATGTCCCGCACCTCCTTCACCGTCAGGCCGTAACCGTCAAGGCCGACAATCGTCTGTGGTGCAGTGGACAGGAGGATCATCTCGCGCACGCCCAGATCGAGCAGGATCTGCGCGCCGATTCCGTATTCGCGCAGACGGCGCTCCTCACGCTGTGAGGTCGGTTCGACAGGGGCCGCGCCGAGCCGCTCGATGATCGCATTCGGATTGGTTTCCCGGATGCAGACCATCACGGCCGGGCCGTCATGCGCGGTGAGCGCACGGATACCCTCTTCGACCAGGCCGGACCGGTCACCCGCCGCGCCGATCACATCGTCGGCGAAGCTGACCTTGTGCATCCGGACCAGCGTCGGTGATTTGGCGCTCGGCTTGCCCTTGACCAGCGCGACATGCTCCGCGCCGTCGATCGTGTTGCGGAAAACGACGAGATCGAACGCCCCGCCCCACCGGCTCTCGAACGGGGTTTCCAGCCGCCGCTCGATGAAGCGGTCATGCTTGCGGCGATAGGCGATCAGGTCGGCAATCGTGCCGATCTTCAGCCCGTGCAGCTGCGCGAAGGCGACGAGATCCGGCATACGCGCCATCGTCCCGTCTTCATTCATGATCTCGCAGATCACGCCGGCCGGGCCGAGCCCCGCGAGGCGCGACACGTCCACCGCCGCTTCGGTATGCCCCGCGCGGACCAGCACGCCGCCATCGCGCGCGACCAGCGGGAAGACGTGGCCGGGGGACACGATGTCGTCCGCCCCCTTCGAGGGATCGGTCGCGACCGAGATCGTCCGGGCGCGGTCATGGGCGGATATCCCGGTCGAGATCCCCTCGCGCGCCTCGATGGAGACGGTGAAGGCGGTCTGGTGGCGCGAACGGTTGTCGGAGCTCATCAGCTTCAGACCGAGCGTGTTCGCCCGCTCGCCGGTCAGCGACAGGCAGATCAGCCCGCGCCCGTGCTTGGCCATGAAATTCACCGCATCGGGGGTCGCGAACTGCGCCGGGATGACCAGGTCGCCCTCATTCTCACGGTCATCGGCATCGACCAGGATGAACATCCGCCCGTTGCGGGCATCCTCGATGATGTCCTCGATCGGCGAGAGCGGCGTATCGGAGGTCTGGCTCACTTCGCGGCCTTTTCGAATTGCGCGAGGCGCGCGGCATAGCGCGCCATCAGGTCGACTTCCAGATTGACCGCATCCCCGGCCTTCAGCGCGCCGAGCGTCGTCACCGACGCCGTGTGCGGAATGATCATCACGGAGAACGTCTCAGCGCCCGCCGTGTTCACCGTCAGCGACACGCCATCGACCGCAATCGAACCCTTCTCGGCGATGAAACGTGCCAGCGCGTCCGGCATCGCGATGTCGATCCTTGTCCACTCGCCCTCACGCGCGAAGGCACGGACCGTGCCGACCCCGTCGACATGGCCCGTCACAAGGTGACCGCCGAGTTCGCCGCCCATTTTCAGCGAGCGTTCGAGATTGACCTTCGAGCCTTGCATCCAGCTCCCGAGCGTCGTGCGCGCCAACGTCTCCGGCGAAACCTCGACGGTATGAATCGCGCCTTCGCCGTTCGCTTTGACGGACGTCACCGTCAGGCAGGCCCCGGCGTGACTGATCGACGCGCCGAGTTCGATGCCCGCGGCATCGTACGGGCTGCGCACGGCGAAGCGGTGAACATCGCCCGCCTCGACCGAAACGATCTCGCCGACCGCACTGACCAGTCCCGTGAACATTCAATCGCCCGCCCGCTCGTAGGATTCCCAGAGATCGTCGCCGCATTCGGTGACGGATTTGCGGGAGAAGATGGGCGCTTCGTCCAAACGCTCAAGGCCGAGACTGTCGATCGCACTGCGCGCATCCCCGCCAAGCAGTATCGGCGCGCGAAACCATTCGATCCGGTCGACGAGTCCCGAGCGCATCGCCGCTCCGGCCATCTTGCCGCCCGCCTCGATCATCACGGTCTCGATGCCTTCTCTGGCCAGGTGCTCCAGAACGGATTTCAGGCTGATCGACGGACCGTCATAGCGGTTGAGTGCGACGACCTTTGCCTTTGCCGCAACGCGGTCGCGCAGATGCACCGGCACGCTGCCGCCACAGAACACCATGACCGGACCGCCTTCGGCATCGTTCAGTATCTGCGCTTCGGGCGAAATCTTCAGATGCGTGTCGAGCACGACTCGCCGGGGCTGGGCCGGTTCCTCGCCCTCGATACGGGCCGACATCAGCGGATCGTCCGTCAGCACGGTGCCGATCCCGGTCATGACCGCGTCGTGTTCGGCGCGCAGGCGATGGACTTCGGCGCGTGACTCCGGCCCGGTGATCCATTGCGACGCGCCATTCGTCAGCGCGATCCGGCCGTCGAGC
Organism: Hyphobacterium sp. SN044; assembly: GCF_021864465.1. Lineage (GTDB taxonomy): Bacteria > Pseudomonadota > Alphaproteobacteria > Caulobacterales > Maricaulaceae > Hyphobacterium. Next base: position 199,915 of record NZ_JAKKUV010000002.1, on the reverse strand, counting down.
GATGTGGCAAGCTTCAACGTGACGCGCGGACGCGTCATTCGCCGTCCTTCGGCTTTTCGGTTTTGCCCTTCGGGCTCAATTTTTCGCCGCTGATGAACTGGCTGAAATCGCCGACCTCGCGGAAGTCGCGATAGACCGAGGCGTAGCGGACATAGGCCACCGGATCGAGATTCTTGAGCGCGTCCATGACCAGCTCGCCGATCTTCTCCGACGGGATTTCCGGCTCGCCGAGGCTTTCCAGGCGCCGGACGATGCCGGACACCATCTGCTCGATCCGCTCGGGATCGATATTGCGCTTCTGCGCCGCCAGCTGGACCGAACGCTCCAGCTTGTGCCGGTCAAAGGGCGCACGCCGCCCGCCCTTCTTCAGCACGGTCAGCTCACGCAACTGCACCCGTTCGAACGTGGTGAAACGCGCGCCGCAGGACGGGCATTGCCGCCGCCGCCGGATCGCCGCACCGTCCTCGGCCGGGCGGCTGTCCTTCACCTGCGTGTCGTCATGCGAACAGAAGGGGCAGCGCAAATTGCGTCTCCTCAGACGAGTTCGGGATAGATCGGGAAGCGACCGGTCAGCTCGGTCACAGCCTCGCGCACGCGCTTTTCGACCGCGGCGTCGCCCGACCGGTTTGCGGCGAGCGCATCGAGCACTTCGCCCATCCATTCGCCGATCTGACGGAATTCATCCGTGCCAAAGCCGCGCGTCGTTCCCGCCGGGGAACCCACACGCAGACCGGAAGTAACTGTCGGCTTTTCCGGGTCGAACGGCACGCCATTCTTGTTGCAAGTCATGCCCGCACGCTCGAGCGCCTTCTCGCCGATATCACCGGTCAGCGACTTCGGACGCAGATCGATCAGCGCGAGATGGCTGTCCGTCCCGCCGGAAACGACCGCATAACCCGCGGCCTGAACCGCGTCGGCCATCACCTTGCAATTCTCGACGACGGCTTTCGCATAGGCCTTGAACTCAGGCTTCAGTGCCTCGCCGAAGGCCACGGCCTTGCCGGCGATGACATGCATGAGCGGACCGCCCTGCAGGCCCGGGAAGATCGCGGAATTGAACTTCTTCCCGAGATCGGCGTCGCGCGACAGGATCATGCCGCCGCGCGGACCGCGCAGCGTCTTGTGCGTGGTTGTCGTCACAACGTCGGCATGCGGCAGCGGATTGGGGTAGACGCCCCCGGCGACCAGGCCGGCGAAATGCGCCATGTCGACCATGAGATACGCCCCGACCTCGTCTGCGATCGAGCGGAAGGCCTCGAAGTCGATTGTGCGCGGATAGGCCGAGCCGCCCGCGATGATCATCTTCGGCTGAACCTCTTTGGCCTGCTCGCGCAGCTTGTCGTAATCGATCAGCGCGTTGTCTTCGCGCACGCCATAGGCATGGGCTTCGAACCACTTGCCGGAAATGTTGGGCTTCGCGCCGTGGGTCAGGTGACCGCCGGCATCGAGACTCATGCCGAGGATCTTGTCGCCGGGCTGAAGCAGCGCCAGAAACACGCCCTGATTGGCTTGGCTGCCGGAATTGGGCTGCACATTGGCATAGGCCGCACCGAACAATTGCTTCGCGCGATCAATGGCGAGTTCCTCGGCAATGTCCACGAATTCGCAGCCGCCATAATAACGCTTGCCGGGATAGCCCTCCGCATACTTGTTGGTCAGAGGCGAACCCTGCGCCTCCAGTACGGCGCGCGACACAATGTTTTCCGACGCGATCAGCTCGATCTGATCCTGCTGACGGCGGACCTCCTGCCGGATGGCCTGGGCCAGATCCGGATCGCGCTCCGCCAGAGACTGCGTGAAGAATTGTTGTGTGTGACCGCTCGAACCCGACATCGTGTGACTCCCTTCGCCTTCATCCCCTAGATACGGATGCTCTGCCGTGCTGGCAACGCATGAGCCCCGCAGGCGCGAACGCTCGAGCCTTTGCACGCGCAAAGTGCATTTGAACAAATTTTACCGTAATATTGACTTGAAAGCTTCTTTACATAGGACTACCACCCGGTCAGGCCTTTTCTTGCCGAGTTCGAAGCCGTTTCAAACAACAGGTAGATTGATGACCGAAGAAACCTCTCCCATCGTCGACAACGAAGAACTGCTGCGCATGACGACCGACATCGTCGCGTCCTTTGTTGCGAACAATTCGATCCCGTCTGAGTCGCTGCCGGAACTGATTCGCAATGTTCATGCGACGATGAATGATATTTCGGGCACCGGCGTGAAGCCGGAAGTGAAGCAGAAGCCGGCCGTTCCGGTTTCGAAGTCCGTCACGGACGACTTCATCATCTGTCTGGAAGACGGCAAGAAGCTGAAAATGCTGAAGCGCTATCTGCGCTCGCAATACGATATGTCGCCGGAAGATTACCGCCGCAAGTGGGGCCTGCCCGCCGACTATCCGATGGTCGCGCCGAACTATTCCAAGCGCCGCTCGCAATTTGCCAAGCAGATCGGCCTCGGCCGTGGCGGCAAGGCAGCCAAGAAGAAGTAATCAGGTCGTTTCAGACCTTGATACCGCGGCCGGGCCCAGTGCCCGGCCGTTTCTTTTCCGGGGTGTCCTTGCCGGTCAGGCCCAGCTTTCGGTCGAGCTTCGCCACGACAACACGCTTCATCTCCGCCTCGGTGGCGGATTTCGGCGCCTGGATGACGACTTCCTCGCCGGTCTCGACGTCGATCGCCGCCACGCGCACGGCGTGGCCCATATCGATGAATTCGATCAGGTATTCGCGCCCCTGCCCGCCGGAATCATGTCCGCCGGACGCGCTGCTCATGCGACCCGGACGTTGGAATAGCGCTGGAAGACGGCACGCAGAGCATCGACCAGCTCGTCCATCATCGCGTCCGTGTGCAGCGGCGACGGGGTGAACCGCAGGCGCTCGGTGCCGCGCGGCACGGTCGGGTAGTTGATCGGCTGGACGTAGATGCCGTGCTCTTCCAGCAGCACATCGCTGAGCCGCTTGCACAGTACCGGATCGCCGACCTTCACCGGCACGATATGCGTCGGCGTGTCCATCACCGGCAGGCCGGCATCGGCCAGCTTCGCCTTCAGTGTCGCGGCGCGTTCCTGGTGCCGCTCGCGCAGCGAATGGTCCGACTTCAGGTATTCGACGCTTGCCCGCGCCCCGGCGGCCAGTGCCGGCGCCAGCGACGTCGTGAAGATGAAGCCCGGTGCCCAGGAGCGGATCGCGTCGACGATCACGGCATCCGCAGCAATATAACCGCCCATGACGCCGAATGCCTTGCCGAGCGTGCCTTCGATAATAGTCAGCCGGTCCGCCAGCCCTTCCTGTTCGGAGATGCCGCCGCCGCGCAGACCGTAGAGCCCGACGGCGTGAACCTCGTCCAGATAGGTCATCGCGCCATACTTGTCGGCGAGATCGCAGACCGCCTCGATGGGGCCGATATCGCCGTCCATCGAATAGACGCTCTCGAACGCAATCAGCTTCGGCGCATCCTTCGGCGCGGCTTTCAGCAATTCCTCGAGATGGGCAACGTCATTGTGCCGCCAGACATGTTTCTCGCACTTGGCGCCGCGCACACCCTCGATCATCGAGGCATGGTTCAGCGCGTCGGAGAAGATGATCAGATTCGGCAGGATCTTGCCGAGCGTGGCGATCGTCGCCTCGTTCGAGATATAGCCGGAGGTGAAGAGCAACGCGGCTTCCTTGCCGTGCAGATCGGCGAGCGAACGCTCCAGCTCGACATGGTAATTCGTTGTGCCGGAGATGTTGCGCGTGCCGCCCGCGCCGGCGCCGACCTCGTCGATCGCCTTTTTCATCGACTCCGTCACGCAGGCACTTTGCCCCATGCCGAGATAGTCGTTTGAACACCACACCGTCACATCGCGCGTATCGCCGTCCGGCGTCCGCCAGCGGGCGCGCGGGAATTCACCCTTGCGGCGCAGCAGGTTCGCGAAGACCCGGTAGCGCCCCTCGGCGCGGACACGCGCCACGGCACTGGTGAAGGCGGCTTTGTAGTCCATCATCGTCCTGCTCGTTGAACGGCTTGGCCGTCACGATTCCGTTGCGGACGTTAAAACACGCCCGAACGTTCATGGCGAGAAGGACAGATAGACGCAGGCGCTGAAAATTACAGGCGGAACCGGATATGGTCGGTCCAGAAGCGCTCCAGGCGGCCGAGCGCCAGATTGGTCGCCTCGACCTTGTCCTCTTCCAGACCCCCCGACGGGCCGAGCGCCGCCGACTGGCGCGCGAACAGGCCGGTCAGAAGCGCGCGGACCGCATGGCCCTTGTCGGTCAGGGCAATCTGGACCGTGCGCCGGTCATCTTCCGACCGGTTCTGGTCGATATAGCCGAGATCGACGAGCTTCTTCAGATTGTAGGAGACGTTCGAGCCGAGATAGTGCCCGCGCGTGCGCAGCTCGCCCGCGGTCAGGACCGAATCCCCGATATTGAACAGCAAAAGCGCCTGAACACTGGTCAGGTCGCCCATGCCTTCCCGGTCGAGTTCGTCCTTGACGACATCGAGCAGGTGACGGTGCAGACGCTCCACGCGCTGCAGCATTTCCAGATAGTCCGGGCGCACTTTGGCGCCGCTGGACAGGACTTCGGCAATCGCCATATCCCGCACTCCAATCCACCCAAGATTTTTCTTGTTTGCGGACCAGAGTGCCAGACAGGGGTAAAGAAACCGCTTAAGCGACTGTTCAGCCGCGCCAGCTGCCGTCGATCATCTTGAAAATGCCCGAGAAATCCTTCTCGCGCCCGCCCAGACCGTCGAACATGGCATAGAGGGCTTCGGCCTGCGCGCCGAGCGGCGTCGACGCTCCGGCGGTCGCCGCGGCATCCATCGCCAGCTTCAGATCCTTCAGCATCATCGCGGTGGCGAAGCCCGGCGTGTAGTCGCGGTTCGCCGCCGAGGACGGAAGCGGACCCGGCACTGGGCAATAGCTGGTCAGCGACCAGTTCTGCCCCGAGGCCTTCGACGCGATGTCGAAGAATTTCTGCCGGTCGAGTCCCAGCTTGTCGGCCAGCGCGAAGGCCTCGCACGTGCCGATCATGTGGATCGCCAGCAGCATGTTGTTGCAGATCTTCGCCGCCTGCCCCGTCCCGGCATCGCCGGCATGGATCACCGCCTTGCCCATCTTCGACAGATAGTCTTCGGCCTTTTTGAACGCCGCTTCCGGACCGCCGACCATGAAGGTCAGCGTGCCGCCTTCGGCTGCCGCGACACCGCCCGACACCGGCGCATCAACGAAGTCGAAGCCCTTGGCCGCCGCCGCCTCGCCGACCGAACGCGCCGTGGCCACGTCGATCGTCGAACAATCCATCATCAGCGTGCCGGGCTTGGCGTTCGGGAAAATCTCGCCCTCATAGACCGACCGCACATGCTTGCCCGCGGGCAGCATGGTGACGACCGCCGCCGCCCCCGCCACGGCATTTGCCGCACTGTCGACACCGCGCGCCCCGGCCGCTTCGGCCCGTTTCACCGCTTCCGGCGACAGGTCGAAGGCGTGGACGGTATGCCCGGCCTTGGCGAGGTTCGCCGCCATGCCCGAGCCCATATTCCCGAGGCCGATGAATGCGATATGGCTCATTTTCTTTCCCAAGGTTTGTTCGAAACGGTAGAAATTCCTGCGTTCGGGGCAGGCTTTGGAACAGGCCCGTGCTTGTTGACCCTCTCCTCCGAGGGGATCAACATCATGATCAATAGAATAATTCCACCAATGTAGGGGATCAGAGAGATCAATACCCACCAACCAGAATTTCCTGAATCGTGCAATCGACGAACAGTAACCGCTAGGTGGGGTATTATCGTTCCAACCAAAAATACAATTATAATAAATGAAAATGCCGCCCCAATTGAGTCATAATTTCGCGAATGACGTATTTCGGTATTCTCTGTTATTAAAATAAAAACACCAATCATTCCAATGAGTATAACATAATAAAATAAAACAAACGACCAAAATTCTTTCCGTCGCGCCCTGCCCTCAAAACTTGCAAAAAGACGAAAGCTTTTTATAAAATACTCCCAGAGACTTAGATCCTCATTTGTGTGGGTCGATGTGGGCGCAATTCTGGGTTTCGAGATGGCCGTGGCGTGGACAATAACGATCTCGGTTGCGCGCCCGTCGACAATTTGAAAGTCAACTCTGGTTCCTTGAAAAATTGGCTCCAGCTGCATCAGATCAGAACGTTGAAACCGGTATCTTTGTCCATCGTCCCCACTGATTAGTCCCTCTCCAATCGCATCGTCATAACGAAGAACTTCCCCCCGCATCGCTGGCCTCCACGAAATCCAGATCACTCATGATAGCAAAAGAATTTGCCATCTATTTTGAGTGGTTGAAAGGGACTCAATCCTCCAGAAACGTCAGTTCCTGCGCGTCCGGCAGGGGCTCGAAATAGCGCTCGATGCGCAGCTCGCCGACACCGCCAAGCGTTGCCGGACGCCATTGCGGCGCATTGTCCTTGTCGATGATGACGGCGCGCACGCCCTCGTAGAAATCCTTGCCGGTCAGGCAGCGGACAGAGATGCGCAGCTCCTGGCGCATCACGTCCTCGAACTCCATGTCCGCGCCCTTGCGGATCGCCATTGCGGTCAACACCATCGCGGTCGGGGACTTCTTCGCCAGGATCGCGGCCTGCTCGGTCGACCACGGGTCGCGGGCGTCTTCCATGCGCGAGACCATTTCCGCCACGTCGTCGCCCGCGAAGGCCCGGTCGATCAGACCGCGCGTATGCGCGAGCTGCGAATGACCCGGATCACCGGCATGGGCGTCGAGAATGTCTTCCAGCGCCTCGCCGTCGGCATCGAGATCGGCGCTTTCCAGCGCCCCGACCAGATCGTCATGCTTGTCGGACGGCACGTAATGCGTCGCGATCCCGGCCGCGAGCGAATCCGCGGCCTTCAGGCGCGCGCCCGTCAGCCCCATCCACATGCCGAGCTCGCCTTCGAGCCTCGGCAGGAAATACGTGCCGCCGACATCGGGGAAGAAGCCGATACCCGTCTCCGGCATGGCCAGCATGGTGCGGTCGCCCGCCACGCGGTGCGAGCCGTGGACCGAAATGCCGACCCCGCCGCCCATCGTGATGCCGTCGATCAGCGCGACATAGGGTTTCGGATAGCGCTTGATCAGCGTGTTCAACTGGTATTCGTCGTGCCAGAAGCGCCACGCCTCGTCGGTCCCCGCCTTGCCGCTGTCGTGCAGCATGCGGATATCGCCGCCGGCGCAGAACCCCTTCTCGCCCTCACCGTCGACAACGACCGCCTTCACGCCGTCGTCGTTCTTCCAGGCGAGCAGCGCCCGCGTCATGGCGTGCACCATGGCCGTGTTCAGCGCATTCAGCGCCTTGGGTCGGTTGAGCGTGATCCGCCCGACCTGGCCAGTCTTGCGGGCGATGATCTCGTCGGTCATGTCAGCTCCGGTCTCTGAGGTCATGGCATGGGATGCCGTTCGCCAGCGCCACGGTCAACAGGTGACCGTCTCGGGATACCAGCTCCGCCTCCGCTTCCAACGCCAGCGCAAGATAGGCAGCATCGAAGAGGCTTAGCCTGACACCATGCGCGAACCGCGTGAGTTCGCTGATACTTTGTCCGGAAATGGCTGGCTCCAGGACCACACCCAAAGCGTCCAGTGAAGCCAGCCCTGCATCGAGTTCGAACGCGCCACGTGACGCGAACAACCTCAACAGATTGCACATTTCCCAAGCAAAAATATTCGGGGCTATCAACCGTATTCCAGAGGACGATCTGAATGCGTCCGCATATGCGGAAGCCTGCGACCTGATCAGCCAGGCAGCGGCCACAGACGCATCGACAACGACCGGCCTCACGACCGGATAGTCTCCTTCAGCTCATCCCAACTTTGCTGATCAAGATCCGCGACCGCCATTTGGCTATTCCGGAACGCTTTCAGCCTGGCGAGCAATTCCTCCGAATTCAATGGCCGGCCAGCCCCTGTTACTCTTGAGAGCCGCACAATCGGCTTGCCGTGCCGGGTAATGACGATCTCCTCCCCCGTCGCCTCGATCTCCTCGATCAGCTTCGACAGGTGCGTCTTGGCTTCCAGCACGCCGACTTCACGCATGTCCGGCCTCCCATTTCTGACCATAAATATAGTCAGATTTTGTCTGGAGCGGAACCCCTACTTCATCACGTCCTTGGCGATGATGACGCGCATGATCTCGTTCGTGCCTTCAAGGATTTGGTGGACGCGGAGGTCCCGCAGGATGCGCTCGATCGGATAGTCCTTCAGATAGCCGTAGCCGCCATGCAGCTGCAGCGCCTGATTGGTCACGTCGAAACACGCATCGGTCGCGAACCGCTTCGCCATCGCGCAATATTTCGGCGCCGACGGGTCTTTCGCATCAATCGACGCCGCCGCCCGGTAGAGCATCAGGCGCGCCGCCTCGATATCCGTCGCCATGTCGGCCAGCTTGAACTGCGTCACCTGAAACCCGGCGATCGGCTTGCCGAACTGGGTGCGCGATTTCACGTACTCGTTCGCCACGTCGAACGCCTGTGCCGCCCCGCCGAGCGAGCACGCGCCGATATTCACCCGGCCGCCATTCAGGCCCATCATCGCGATCTTGAAGCCGATGCCTTCCTCGCCCAGCCGGTTGGCGGCGGGGATGCGGCAATCCTCGAAATTGACGACCGCCGTCGGCTGGGAATTCCAGCCCATCTTCTTCTCGTTCGCGCCGAAACTGAGCCCCTTCGTGCCGTTTTCGACCACGAAGGTGGAAATGCCCGACGGCCCTTCACCGCCCGTTCGCGCCATCACGACATAGATGTCGCTGCGCCCGCCACCGGAGATGAAGGCTTTCGAGCCGTTGAGGACGTAGTCGTCGCCATCGCGCACCGCCTTGGTGCGCAGCGATGCGGCGTCGGACCCGGCTCCCGGCTCGGTCAGGCAATAGCTCGCGAAATGCTCCATCGACATCAGCTTCGGCAGGAATTTCGCCCGCTGTTCGTCATCGCCCCAGGTGTCGATCATCCAGGCGCACATGTTGTGGATCGAGATATAGGCCGCCGTGGAGGTGCAGCCGCGCGCCAGCTGTTCGAAGATCAGCGCCGCGTCGAGCCGCGTCATGCCGGAGCCGCCATGCTCCTCGCCGACATAGATGCCGGCAAAGCCCATCGCCGCGGCTTCCTGCAGCACATCGACCGGGAAGTGCTTCTTTTCGTCCCATTCCGCCGCGTTCGGGGCCATCCGATCTTCGGCGAATTTCCGGGCGGCGTCCTGTATCAGGCTCTGGTCTTCCGTCAGGGCGAAGTTCAAAGCGCGTCTCCGTTGGTCTAGGAAGGGCGGCGAAGGCCTAGCGCGGCACACCCGCGCGGGCAAGCATACGAGAGGGAGTTGATACATGGGCGCATTCCCGGCAACCCGCATGCGGCGGCTTCGCCAGTCGGACTGGACACGGCGTCTGGTCCGCGAGCGTCATGTCACGCCCGACGATCTCGTCTGGTCGGTGGTCGTCACCGATTCCGGCAAGGACCGCGACCCCGTCGGCGCCATGCCGGGCGTTGAACGCTTTTCGGTGAAGGAACTCGTGAAGGAAGCGAAGATCGCCCGCGATCTCGGCATCCCGGCCATCGCGATGTTCCCGCATATCGACCCGGCGAAGAAGGACGAGCATGGCACCGAGGCGCTGAACCCGGACGGTCTCGTCCCGACCGCCATCAAGGCGATCAAGGACGCCGTGCCGGATATCGGCATCATCTGCGACGTCGCGCTCGACCCCTTCACCAGCCACGGCCATGACGGCGTCCTGAAAGACGGTGTCATCCTCAATGACGAGACGGTCGAACGCCTCGTCGAGCAGGCGCTGGTCCAGGCCCGTGCCGGCTGCGACGTCATCGCCCCGTCGGACATGATGGACGGGCGGATCGGCGCGGTGCGCGATGCGCTGGAGGGCGACGGCCACACCGACACGCTGATCCTGTCCTATGCCGCGAAATACGCCTCGGGCTTCTACGGCCCCTACCGGGAAGCCATCGGCTCGGCCGGCGTGCTGACCGGCGACAAGAAGACCTATCAGATGGACCCGGGCAACATCTCCGAGGCGCTGCGCGAGGTCGAACTCGACCTCGCCGAAGGCGCCGACATGGTGATGGTGAAGCCGGGCCTGCCTTACCTCGACATCGTCAAATTCGTCTCCGACACCTTCGCCGTACCTGTGCTCGCCTTCCAGGTCTCCGGCGAATACGCGATGATCGAGGCGGCGGCGGCCAATGGCTGGATCGACGGCGACCGGGTGATGCTCGAAACCCTGCTGGCCTTCCGTCGTGCGGGGGCCAGCGGCATCGTGACCTATTTCGCTCCCAGGGCGGCGAGGCTGTTGAATGGATAGACCACTTGCTACGGGACCTATCGAAACACATCCGGAGCTCAAACACCTTCGGTACGAGTTGGACATGCTTCGGGCTACAGCCGAACTACTTCGATACACTGGCGATGGAGCGATCAAGAACGCATTTCTTGAATCTTTTGCGATCCACACGCGCGCTTTGATCCATTTCTATTTTCCTGGGCCGAGCCACCGTACCGGCGATCTTAGAGCCGCAGAATACTGCAATCCCGAAACCCCTTGGCCCCACTGGTCAATTCCAGACGACAACAAATTGCTCCGAGAAGCCAAAACACGCGCCGATAAGCAGATTGCGCACCTCACGAAGGATCGCGGGAACAATGCGTCCGTAGGAAAGCTATGGGATGCGCACGCAATCTTGGCTGAGCTAGAAAACCTCGAGCAGCAATTTTATCAATTGGCGACCCCTGAAGCCCGTGCTGCGATTTGGGAATAACGATGTCAGGCTCTTCGGTTGCAGAGATGAAAAAGTGACCGCGATGAAAAATCCCTCCCCCGAAACGCTGGCCGTGCAGGCAATGCACCGGATCGATGGCGAAACCGGCGCGGTCATTCCGCCGATCCATCCCGCCTCGACCTATGCCCGCGGCGCGGACAATGCGCTGATCGGCGCGGTCGATTACCGCCGCCCCGAAGGCCCGACAGAGCAGCATGTCGCGGACGTGCTCGCCGCGCTCGAAGGCGCGAACGATGCCCGCCTCTTTTCCTCCGGCATGGCCGCCGTCGCCGCCGTTGTGGAGAGCATCCCGGCGGGCGGCCATGTCGTGGCGCAGACCCGGATGTATTACGGCGCGAAGGCGCTGATGGAGCGCGCGGCCGCCAAGGGCCGCATCGCCCTCACCCTCGTCGAGCCGGGCGACACGGCGGAACTGAAGGAAGCCGTCTCGGGCCGCGGCACCGATCTGGTCTGGATCGAGACCCCGGCCAATCCCTGCTGGGACGTGGTCGACATCGCCGCCTCGGCGGAGATCGCGCACGCCGCTGGCGCGATACTGGCCATAGACGGCACCTGCGCCCCGCCCTGCACGACGCGCGCACTCGATCTCGGTGCCGACATCGTGATGCATTCCGCGACGAAGTATCTCAATGGCCATTCCGACGTGCTCGCCGGAGTGCTGGCAACTCGCGATACCGGCCCGCGCTGGGCGGAAATTTGCGAAGTCCACAACAAGACCGGCGCCATACCCGGCGCGTTCGAAAGCTGGCTGTTGATGCGCGGCCTGCGCACCCTCTTCATCCGCTTCGAACGTCAGAGCGCCAACGCCATGGCCGTCGCCGAGGCGATGACGGGCCATCCCGCCGTGAACGCCGTCCTCTATCCCGGCCTGACCACGCATCCCGGCCACGCCATCGCAGCCAGGCAGATGACCGGCGGCTTCGGCGGCATGCTCTCGCTGCGCCTCAAGGGCGGGTTCGACGCCGCCCGGAAGTTGGCGGCGGGAACCAGGCTCTTCATCCAGGCGACCTCGCTCGGCGGGGTGGAAAGCCTGATCGAGCACCGCGCCCCGGTCGAAGGCCCGCAGACCACAACGCCGGGCGATCTCGTCCGCCTGTCCTGCGGCATCGAACCGGCGGAAGAAATGATCGCGGATCTGAAGGGCGTGCTGGACCGGTTGTGAGTAATTGGTGTTCCCGCGAAAGCGGGAATCCGACTGAATTGCTTCTCCCTTCAGGGAGAAGGTGGCGCGAAGCGCCGGATGAGGGGTCTTCTATTTCTGTACAGCCGAAGAGAAAAGACCCCTCACCCCAGCCCTCTCCCTGAAGGGAGAGGGAGAAAGCGGTGCTAAACCTTCCCGATCGGCGGCAGCGACCATTTGAACTGGATCGCGCAGCCGCGCAGCACGAAGGCGATGAGCGCTCCGCCAACCGCCGCGAAGCTGGGGCCAATCCCGAGCGCCAGCGCCGCGACATAGGCCGCAGCGCCAGCGAGTGCGGCAAGCGCATAGACGTCTTCGCGCAGCACCAGCGGCACATCGTTGACGATGATGTCGCGGATCAGACCGCCAAAGGCCGCGCTCATCACGCCGGTCAGGAGCGCGATCGTCCAGTGCGCCCCGGCTTCAAGCCCCGCCTGCGCGCCGATCACACAGAAGGCCGACATGCCCACCGCGTCCGCCCAGACCAGAACGACGCGCCGGTTCGCCACCGCCTGTGCCCAGCCCGAGGAGTAATACCCGGCGAGCGCCCCGCCGAGCGCCACCCAGAGATAGACCGGCGCCTCGACCCAATAGACCGGCAGCGTGCCGAGCAAGACGTCGCGCAAAGTCCCTCCGCCCATGCCAGTCACCGCGCCCAGAATGGCCGCGCCGAACGGGTCGAGCGCCTTTCGCGCCGCCAGCATCCCGCCGGAGAAAGCGAACAGCGCGATCCCGCCAAAGTCGAGGAAAAGAAAGAGGGTTTCGACACTCATAGTATTTGCTGCACCGCAATATCTTTCGATAGAGTTTTACGACAGTGAAATGATTGGGGCTTGTTCATTTCACTAGACTCGATCTAGCCCTTTCAAGGTCTGAAGGGGCCCCTGAGGTCAGAACACTTCAGCAAGGGAGGGAAATCAATGTCACTCGACAAGATCATCTGGGCCGTGGCCCTGCTCGCCGCCGTCGTCTTCGCATTCTTCACGTTTGAATACGCCGCCTTGATCCTGGTCGTTCTCGGCCTGGTCAGCGGCTTCTTCGTCAAGGGCGATCACCGCAAGGCGCTGATCCTGGCCGCGATCTTCCTGATCGCCGGCGGGGCCGGCGCGCTGGGTCCGATCCCGGCGGTGGGCGAGTATCTCACCAGCATCTTCACCAATTACGGCGCCGTGCTCGGCGCGGCCTCGATCATGGTGATTGTGATGGCCACCGTCGAACGCCTCATCCCCGGTGGCAGCAGCGCCTCGTAACCCCTGACTGCCACACCGCCGGACGGTCCCGCAGCCCCACCGCGGGGCCGTCTGTCGTTTCAGGGCAGCACATCGACGGGCGCGACGCGCCACGCGACGGCCGTCAGCACGAGAATGCAGACCACCCAGACGGCGTAGTTCACGAAGACAGACCGCTTCGCCGAGCGACGTTCCAGCCAGGTCCGGGGCCGCACGCCCTTCACCCGGAAGACGAAGAGCGCGGCGAGGATCACGCTCGTTACGTTGATCGCGAGCAGCAACGCGGCGCGCAGCGCCATCGACCATTCCCCGTCGCCGATGAAGAGGCCGACCGCCGCCGAGGGCGGCAGCAACGCCACGGCGACCATCACGCCCACAAGCGCGGAGGAAATCCCGGTCGAGATCGACAGAGCCGCCGCTGCGCCTGCCGCGAGAGCGAGCGCCACCGCATCGACCCCGACAAAAGTCCGGGACACCAACTCGTCACTGCCGAGATTGGCACTGGTCGCCGCGCCAAGCGCCATGGCGACCAGCAGGCCGACCATGAGGCCGGCCAGCGCCGTGCGCGCCGAGCGGAGCATCAGGTCGAGATCGCCGAGTGCGGACCCGAAGGAAAAGGCAAGGATCGGCCCGAGCAGCGGTGCGATCACCATCGCCCCGATCACCGCGGCAACATTGTTTGCATTGAGCCCAAGCGCCGCCACGACAGCGGACAATACGGTCAGAAGCAGGAAGTCGCGGTTGAGATTGGCTCCGCGGGAAATGTCCTCGAACAACTCCTCGCGCAGGGCGAGTGTCTTGCGCTGCTTCTTGGTCTCCTCGTCTTCCTCGGTGTCCTTCGGCTTGGGCAGCGCAGCCTCGACCGGCACGACCACCAGGCGCCAGCCCTCTTCATTCGCCAGAATGCCCTGGATCGCGTCGATCGCCTCCTGCCCGTCGCCTGTCCGGAAAACGAGCCGCAACAGGCGGCGCCCCCGGTCGTCGGCGGGCTCGAGCCGATAGTCCATCGGCTCGGCCTTCATGCAGGCGCTCAGAAGCGGCTTGGTCTCGACACTGTCCGGGAAGGTGACCTCGATCAGACGCATGTCATCCTCCCTCTAACCGCCTCAGCCTCGGCCGGAGCGTTCCAGACGGGCGATCAGGCTCGACGTATCCCACCGGCTTCCGCCCATCGCCTGGACATCAGCGTAGAACTGGTCGACCAGCGCCGCCACAGGAAGCTGCGCGCCATTGCGCCGGGCTTCCTCCAGCGCGATGCGGAGATCCTTGCGCATCCAGTCGATGGCGAAGCCGAACTCGAACTCGCCCTTGTCCATAGTCTGCCAGCGGTTTTCCATCTGCCAGGATTGCGCCGCGCCCTTGGAGATCGCACCCATCACCTTCGATACGTCGAGGCCGGACCGGTGCGCGAAATGAATGCCTTCCGACAGGCCCTGCACCACACCGGCGATGCAGAGCTGGTTGACCATCTTGCACAGCTGGCCGGCGCCCGCCTCGCCGATCAGGGTCGAGGCCTTGGCATAGGCCGCCATCACCGGCTCGGCCTTGGCGAAATCGGCTTCATCGCCGCCGCACATGATCGTCAACTGGCCGTTTTCAGCCCCCGCCTGACCGCCGGAAACCGGCGCGTCGACGAAGCCGATCCCCTTCTCTCTAGCCGCAACGTGAAGCTCACGGGCCAGTTCAGCGGATGCCGTCGTGTGGTCGACCAGAACGCTGCCCGGCTTCATCGCGCCGAGTGCCGGAAAGGCAACCTCGCGTACATCGGGATCATCCCCGAGGCACATGAAGACGAAGTCGCAATCCGCGACCGCATCGGCAACCTTCGCCTTGGCGAGGCCGGAATGCCTTGCCGCCCAGTCCTTCGCCTTCTTCCCGGTCCGGTTCCACACCGTCACCCCGTGGCCGTTGGCCACCAGATGGCCCGCCATCGGGAAGCCCATCACGCCGAGACCCAGAAATGCGCACGTCGCCATGGTGAAACTCCTCAGCCGATGCGGCCGTATCCGCTCTTGAAAAACGTCAGTGATGCCGCCGCCGGGCCTTCGTGCAGCGCCGTGACCTCGCCGACCAGAATGTCGTGATCCCCGCCCGGATGGACCGCATGCTGGCGGCATTCCAGCGTCCCGGCAGCATTCGAAATACGCGGCGCGCCATTGCTGGCCATCGTCCAATGGCCGTCGACCAGCATCGCGTTCTGCGCATAGTGCTGCGCCAGGGCGGCCTGCTCGGCCGTCAGGATATTGATCGTGAACACCTTTGCCGACAGGAACGCCTCATAGCGGTCCGAGGCCCTGCCGATCGACCACAGAACCAGCGGCGGATCGAGCGAAACCGAGGCAAAGGAATTGACCGTAATGCCGATGGGACCGGCATCGGTCATGGCGCAAACCACCGTCACACCGGTCGGATAGCGGCTTAGAAGCGCGCGCTGGGCGGTCGTATCGATCACTCGCTGCTCCGAATCGGCGGTTCGAAACCGGACCTTAACGCTGTCCGGGTTACAAGCCCTGTCTCAGGGTGGAAGAGGTGGTTCGGCATGGCCGGTGATCAACCGATCGTCATCAAGAAAGTCAAGAAGGGTGGTGGCCATGGTCACCACGGCGGCGCGTGGAAGGTGGCTTACGCCGACTTCGTCACCGCCATGATGGCCTTCTTCCTGTTGATGTGGCTGATCAATACCACGACGCCGGAACAGCGCCGCGGCATCGCCGACTATTTCGCGCCCGCCAGCGTCAGCCCCTCGACGTCCGGCAATGGCGGCGTTCTGGGCGGCACCGCGCTGGGCGAAGACGGAGCTCAAGGCCGGGGTTCGTCCTCGGTGATCGAGCGCCTCGCCCCGGATGCGCGCCGCGACAACAACACCCAGGAAAACGAATCCCCCGACGCGTCCGACGGACCGCGAGCCTCGACCGATGCGATGGCCAGCGCCATGGCGCGCCGCGAACAGGCCGAGTTCGAAGCCGCCGAACAATCCCTCCGTCAGGCCATGCAGGACATGCCGGAAATTGCCGAACTGTCGCGCCAGATCCTGATCGACATGACGCCGGAAGGCCTGCGCATCCAGCTCGTCGACCAGGAAGGTCGCGCCATGTTCCGTCCCGGCTCCGCCGAGCCGAACGAGCGCGCCGTGGTGCTGCTGCGCGCCGTCGCGGAAATCGCGCAACAGCTGCCGAACCGCCTGTCGATCTCAGGACATACGGACTCCGGTCCGTCTCCGGCCGCGGACTACACCAACTGGGATCTGTCGGCCGACCGCGCCAATGCCGCCCGCCGCATCCTGCAATCCTCCGGCCTCGCGGATGACCGCATCGCCGAGGTCCAGGGCCGCGCGGGCACCGAGCCGCTCTATCCGGACGATCCCTACCTGCCGGGCAATCGCCGCCTGTCCATCGTGCTGTTGCGCGAGGCACCCGTCCTGCCCGCCGGCGGACTGTAGCGCGGCACCGAATTCGGGCTTCGCGACCGGGAGCATCGCTGCTAGCGTTCGTCCGATGACGAACCTCACCTGCGAATCCGGTAACTTCCCCGCATGATCGACGCTGCGTCTCCGGGCGAGTGGCAGATGTGGGCGGTACTGGCGGGGGCCGTACTCGCCATCGTCTTCTATTGCTGGGAGCGCTTCTCGATCGAGATCGTCTCGGCGGCCATCGTCGCGATCATCCTCGTCTATTTCCAGATCTTTCCCCTGGCGGAAGGCAATCCCGGTCCCGGCGAAATTCTCGCCGGTTTCGCCAATCCGGCCCTGATCACCATCATGGCGCTTCTGGTCGTCGGCCAGGGCATTTTCCAGACCGGGGCGATGGAAGGCCCCACGCAGCGCCTCTTGGCGAGCTATGACAAGCGGCCCTTCCTGACACTACTGGCGATCTTTGCCTTCGTACTGGTCGTCTCGGCCTTCATCAACAACACGCCGGTCGTGGTGATGTTCATCCCGATCCTGGTCGCGATCGCCGCACGGATGGGGCGCAGCCCGGCCAAGATCATGATCCCGCTCAGCTATATCTGCATCCTGGGCGGCATGCTGACCCTGATCGGCTCATCGACGAACCTGCTCGTCTCGGATTCGATGCGAAGCCTGACCGGCTCGGGTCTCGACTTCTTCGAGCCGACCATGCCAGGCCTGTTTCTGGTGATCGGCGGCATCGTCTACATCGCCTTCGTGCTGCCGCACCTGCTCCCCGAACGCGCAACGATGGAGACCGAGATCGCCGGCGGTGATGGCAAGCAATTCATCGCCCAGATCGAGGTCACGCGCGATCACCCGCTGGTCGGTGTGACGCCGGTCGCCGGCATGTTTTCGGATTTGCCGAACATGACGGTGCGCATGATCCAGCGCGGCGAGCACGCCTACCTCCCGCCTTTTGACGAAATCGTGCTGCAATCGGGCGACCTTGTTATCGTCGCAGCGACCCGGAAAACCCTGTCGGATTTGTTGTCGACGCGCGCCGAATTTCTGCGCGGCATGCTTCAGACCGCCGGACCGGGTGAAGAACCCAGCCCAGGCGAGCGACTTGCCCTGTCAGAAGCGGTTGTGCCGCCGGGATCGAGGCTGGTGGGCCGGCTGGTCGAACAGGTGGGCTTCCGCCATCAGACCAACACGATCGTGCTCGGCGTTCAGCGCCGGTCGCGCATGATCCGCAAGCGCATGGGCGAGATTCGGCTGGAGCCGGGCGACGTCCTCCTGCTGTTCGGGACCGCCGAAGCGCTGCGCAAGCTGCGCCATGACCGCGACTTGCTTTTGATGGCCTGGGCGACGACCGATCTGCCCGACCCGCGTCGCGCCACCGCGTCCCTGCTGATCTTCGGCGGTGTGGTTTTGCTGGCAGCAACCAACCTCTTGCCGATCGTCCACGCATCGGTTCTTGGAGCGGTCGGCATGATCGGTGCGGGCTGTCTGAATGTACGCCAGGCTGCACGGGCGATCGACAACCGGGTCTACCTGCTCGTCGGCTCGGCCTTCGCGCTAGGAACCGCGCTGCAATCGACGGGGGCTGCGGATTACCTGGCGATGCTCGTGGTCAACGCCTTCGCCCCCTACGGACCGGTCGCGCTGTTGTCGGCGATGTTCATTCTCGTCGCGCTGCTGACCAACATCCTGTCGAACAATGCGACCGCCATCCTCTTCACGCCGATCGCCATCGGCGCAGCCAATCAGCTGGGCGCCGACCCGACCCTGTTCGCGCTGACCGTGCTGTTCGCGGCGAACACCTCCTTCGCGACGCCGATCGGCTATCAGACCAATCTGCTGGTCATGTCGCCGGGACATTACAAATTCACCGACTTCATCAAGGCCGGTGCGCCGCTGGTGATCGTCATGTGGATCATTTTCACGGCATATGCGGCCTTCCATTTCGGCTTTGGCTCTGGCGCGTTAGCCTCCACCTGACACAGGGCGGATTCGGAGCGGAGGCGCGGGGGCGTGACGCATCCCTTCTCGACACGGCAGATTCCCTTTTACCTGACAGCGGCAGGGCCCTGCCCCTATCTGCCGGGCCGTCAGGAAAGGAAGCTTTTCACCCGGATTGATCCGGGTGAAGGCCCGGGTCTGAACGACGCGCTGACCCATGCAGGATTCCGCCGCTCGCAGGGCGTGCTCTATCGCCCAGCATGCGAGCAATGCGACGCCTGCCATTCCGCGCGCATTCCCGTCGAGACGTTCGACTGGACGCGAAGCTTCCGCCGTGTCCTGAAACGCAATGATCACCTTGTTCGCCACGAGAAACCGGCCGAGGCCACGGCAGAGCAATTCGCGCTTCTCACACGCTATCTCGACTCCCGTCATGGCGACGGCGACATGGCCGGGATGAGCTATGGCGAATACGTGCTGATGGTCAGCGACAGGGCGCAACGCACCGATCTCGTCGAATACCGCGACCCGGCCGGTCGCCTGCGCGCCTGCGCCTTGGTGGACCGGCTGCGCGACGGCCCGTCCCTGCTCTACAGCTTCTTCGATCCAGACGATGCGCCGCGGAGCCCCGGCACCTTCATGGTGCTGGACGCGATCCGCTGGACGAAGGAGAACGGGTTCTCGAACGTCTATCTCGGCTACTGGGTGCCGGGCAGCCGGAAAATGGACTACAAGTCGCGCTTCCGGCCGCTTGAGGTGCTGACCAGCGCCGGCTGGCAGTCGCTGGAGCAGATTTTGAACGACATCGGGGACGAACCCGATGCGGACGAAGGGGAGGACTAATGGACCGCCGCACATTCCTGAGCGGAGCGTCGATCGCTGCCGCAACCGTTGCCACCGCCTGTGGCGGCCAGGACAGCCAGACCAGCGGCCCGGCCGCACCGGCCGTCAATCGCCGCCGCACACGCCAGCTGCGCATGGTCACGACCTGGCCGGCCAACTTCCCCGGTCTCGGCACGGCGGCCGACCGTGTCGCGCAATTCTGCAACGAGATGTCCGGCGGCACGCTCGATATCCGCGTCTACGGCGCAGGCGAAATCGTCGGTGCGTTCGAAGTGTTCGATGCCGTCTCGACCGGCGCGGCGGACATGTATCACGCGGCGGAATATTACTGGCAGGGCAAGCATCCCGGCTTCAACTTCTTCACCGCCGTGCCATTCGGCATGACCGCGACCGAAATCATGGCCTGGTGCGAATTCGGCGGCGGTCAGGAACTCTGGGAAGAACTCGCCGGCCAGTTCGGCATCATCTCTTTCCAGGCCGGCAATTCCGGCCTCCAGATGGGCGGCTGGTTCAAGCGCGAAATCAACACGCTCGACGATTTCCGCGGCCTGCGCATGCGCATTCCCGGCCTCGGTGGCACGGTGCTGCGCGAACTGGGCGGCGCGGCCGTCGCCCTTTCGGGCAGCGAGATCTATCCTGCGCTGCAGTCCGGCACGATCGACGCGACCGAATGGGTCGGTCCGTGGAACGACCTCGCCTTCGGATTCTACCGCGAGGCCCCTTACTATTACGGCCCCGGCTTCCATGAGCCCGGCTCAGCCCTTGGCGTCGGGATCAATCGCGGCGTCTGGGACAGCCTTGAAAGCGATCATCAGGCGATCCTGCGGGCGGCCTGCCGCGCGGCGAACAACCAGTCGATCGCCGAATTCGCGCACCAGAATGCGGTCGCGCTCCGCGTCCTCGTCGAGGATCACGGCGTCGAGCTGCGCCAGTTCTCCGACGAGATGTGGACCCGGATTGGCGAGATTTCCGAACAGGTCGTCGCCGATGTCGGCAATCACGATCAACTCGGCCGCCGCATCTATGAAAGCTATATGGAAGGCCGTCGCCGCGGCCGCGAATGGGGCCGCATCTCCGAACCGCCCTATTTCATGCAGCGCGAACGCGTGCTCGGCAGGTAGAAGATGCGCGCGGGGGACGTCCTACTCCTCGTCGTCATCGCCATCGGCATTGCGCTGTCGCTGATCGATTCCGCAAGCGGCGGTGGCGTGTCGGCATGGTCGCAGGCCCATCTCTACCGGTTCATGGCATCCGCCGGAGACGCAATCGGATGGGTCGGCCTGTTGCTGTCCCCGCTTCTGCTGTTTCCCGTGCTTGCCGCGCTCTGGGGCCGGTTTGCTGCGCTGCCCGGACCGCTTGAAGCACTGCTCCGCCTCGCCACTCGCTGCATCGACGCGGTGAATACGGCAATCGGCGACGCGGCTCGCTGGTTCGCGCTCGGCCTCGTCGTGGTGACCGCCATCGTCGTGGTTCAGCGCTATGTCTTCGGCATCGCCATGACCGGGCTGCAGGAAAGCGTGATCTACATGCACGCCCTGCTGTTTCTCCTGTCGTCCGGCATCACCCTGCTCGCTGACGGACATGTCCGGGTCGACATCATCTATTCGAAGCTGAGCGAACGCGGCAAAGCCTGGACCGACCTGATCGGCGTCTATTTCGCCCTGATCCCGATGGGCTGGCTGATCCTCGTCATGTCCAGCCCCTATGTGAACGCGTCCTGGCGCATTCTCGAACGCTCACGCGAAAGCAACGGTCTCGCCTTCGTCTACCTCCTGAAGGCCGCAATCCCGGTCTTCGCGGTGATGATGATCCTGCAGGGCGCGTCAATGGCGGCACGTGCCGCGCTGACGATTTCGGGCCGCCCGGTTCCGGGCCACCGCAAAGCTGTCGAGGGGGAGCTCTAGACGATGACGCTCCTCGTCGAACTCCTCCCCTTCCTGATGTTCATCGCCGCCTTCGCGGCGCTGCTGCGCGGCTTCCCGGTGGCCTTCACCCTGGCCGGCGTCGCACTCGTCTTTGCGCTGATCGGCATGGCGCTCGGCGTCTTCGACACCATCCACCTCCGCGCCTTTCCGCAGCGGATCTACGGAAACATGATGGAGATGGACAAGCAGATCCTCGTTGCGGTCCCGCTTTTCGTCTTCATGGGCGTGATGCTCGAAAAATCGAAGGTCGCCGAGGAATTGCTCGAGGCAATGGGCAAGCTGTTCGGCTCGATGCGCGGCGGCCTCGGCATCTCCGTCGTCGTCGTCGGCGCCCTGCTCGCCGCCTCGACCGGGATCGTCGGCGCGACCGTGGTGACGATGGGTCTGCTCTCCCTGCCCACCATGCTGAAGCGCGGCTATTCGCCTGCCCTCGCCTCCGGCTCGATCGCGGCGGCCGGCACGCTGGGGCAGATCATTCCGCCCTCCATCGTGCTCGTCCTCCTCGGCGACCAGCTCTCGAACGCCTATTCCGAGGCGCAGCGCGCGCAAGGCATCTTCTCGCCCGACATCGTCTCGGTCGGCGATCTCTTCGCCGGCGCGCTGATCCCTGGCCTGATCCTTGTTGGCGTCTATGTCGGCTATCAGGTCGTGATCGCCATCATGAAGCCGTCCGCCGCGCCGGCCGTGCCGCGCGAGGAAGGAACGACGAACTGGGGCGAGGTGCTGCACGCCCTGATCCCGCCCCTGGCGCTGATCGTTGCGGTGCTGGGTTCCATTCTGACCGGCCTGGCGACCCCGACCGAAGCGGCGGGCATCGGTGCGGTCGGGGCGACCTTCCTTGCGGCCTTCCGCAATGCCGGCGCCGACTCCAACCCGGTCGGCGGGCGCATCGTCACCGGTGTCGGTGCCCTGGCACTGATTTCGCTGATCGTGATGACGGTTTTCGTCGACTTGCGCCTCGGCCGGGAAGCGGCCTCGGCCGGTGACCAGTTCGGCATCACGCTGGCCTTCATCCTCGTCGCCCTGACGACCGCCGGCGCCCTGGTCGCCCTCTTCCGCCTCTACCGGTCGAAGGTCCTCGACGAGGTGATGACCTCGACGGCGCAGATATCGTCCATGGTCTTCGTCATCCTGATCGGCGCCTCGCTGTTCTCGCTGATCTTCCGGGAGCTGGGCGGCGACGCGACCGTCCAGCACGCGCTCGAAGCCGTTCCGGGCGGGAAATGGGGGGCGCTCGCCGTCGTGATGGCAGTGATGTTCATCCTCGGATTCTTTCTCGACTTCATCGAGATCACCTTCGTGGTGGTGCCGATCGTCGCGCCGATCCTTCTGATGATGGGCATCGATCCGGTCTGGCTTGGCGTCCTGATGGCACTCAACCTGCAGACCAGCTTCCTGACCCCGCCTTTCGGCTTTGCGCTCTTCTATCTGCGCGGCGTTGCGCCGCCGGAGGTCACGACCGGAGCAATCTATCGCGGGGCCATGCCCTTTGTGGGCATACAGATCGCCGTGATCGCCATCGTCGCGCTCCTTCCGTGGCTTGCGACGGGGTTGCCGGGACTGCTCTATGACTGAGGACGTTTTCTCGATCCCGGTCGTCGAAACCGAACGTCTGATCCTGCGCGGACACCGGGCGGAGGACGCTCCCCATTCCTACGCGCTGTGGGCGCATGAAACGACGAGGCGCTTCATCGGCGCCATGGCGTCAACGCCGTCCGACGCCTGGCTGCGCATGCTGCGCTATCCGGGCCTGTGGGCGATCTTGGGCTTCGGTTATTGGGCCGTTACGGAGAAGGACGGCGGGCGCTTCGTCGGGGAATGCGGCTTTGCCGATTTCTGCCGAGACATCACCCCGTCGATCCGCGGCTTGCCGGAGCTTGGCTACGCCATCATCCCGGACGCGCACGGCAAGGGCTACGCCACCGAGGCGGTTTTGGGCGCGCAAGCCTGGATCGATCGGGCGCGGCCCGGCAAACGCTGCGTTGCGATCATCAATCCGGACAATACGGCATCGATCGGCGTCGCGGCGAAGGCCGGCTACACGCTCGCGCAGGATACGGAATTCAACGGGAAAGCGGTCAGTCTCTACGAGCGCCGTCGGTAAGCACGACCGGGCGATAACGCGCAGTGACGAGCGTCAGATGCGGCGCGGTTTCAAGAACTTCGCCGCTTTCCGCGTCGATCAGCGCCGCGGAATATCCCCGCCCGCTGTCGCATTCCGACCGCGGCCGCAGGACGAACAGCACGCCGTCGCCTTCAGCGGTCCACACGCGGCCTGCCATAGCTGAGTCCAGCGCCGCAATGGCGGCGTGTTCCGCCACCCCGCTGACGGCGTCAACGGTACGGCCATACCAGTGACCGGCCATCCGGCTATTCGCCCACGCATTCCAGTCCGCAATTGCCGACGGTTCATTTGCCGTCCCGCACAAATGCGGCACGGACTGAAGTGCGGCAGAAAGGATCAGGGCAGTCAGCATCACGTCGGGCTCACACGGTCGGCACCGCGCTATAGCCCGGTTCGCGGCGTCCGCCAGCAAATTTCTCGAGCGCCTCGATCCGCCTTTCGATCGGCGGGTGCGTCATGAAGATGCCCGAAAAACCCGACTTCGGATTCTCGATCATCATCTCGCGGATTTCCGACGGCGCATCGTCCATTGCCGCGTGGCCGGATATCTTCTCAAGCGCGCCGATCATCGCGTCCGGATTCTTCGTCAGTTCCACCGCTCCGGCATCGGCCATGTATTCGCGCTTCCTCGAAAGCGCAAAGCGGATGGCGATCGCGAGGAACCAGGCAACCGCGACGATCGCCACCGCGATCAGCATCAGGATGGCGGCATTGCCGCCGCCCCCGCGCCGCGAGCGGCCGGACCTGACGACCGCGCCATGGAACATCGCCCGCACGCCGATCTGCGCCACGAAGGAGAAGATGCCGACGAAGATGACGGAGATCACAAGAAGACGAACATCACGGTTGAGGATATGGGTCAGCTCGTGCGCCAGCACCGCCTCGAGCTCGTCACGGTCAAGACGCTGCATCAGGCCGGAAGTCACTGTCACGGAATACTGTTTCTCGGTCAGACCGCTGGCATAGGCATTCATCTGCGGCGTCTCGATGATCCGCAGCGACGGCATCGTGATGCCGCGCGAAATGCAGAGATTTTCCAGAAGGTTATACAGTTCCGGCTGCTCCTCGCGGGTGACTTTACGCGCGCCGGTCGCCGCATCGATCATCGCCTGGTGCGAAAACCAAGCGATGATGAACCAGATGATCGCGATGATGACGGACCACAACGCCATTTGCGGCCAGTTCGCCATCACCGCGTCGAAGGTGGAATAGGAATATCCCCCCGATTTCGAGGCATAACTGCCGCCCTCGCCGCCTGTGAAGGCGACGAGAACGAGCGAACCGGCCAGCGCCAGCAGCATCAGGAGAAACGGGAAGCCCGCCAACAACAGGACGGACTTCAGATTGTTGTTCCAGATATGCGTTCTGAGCCCGGTGGCGCCGAGCATCAGCGCCTCCCTAGAACTTTACCGCCGGAGCATTCTCCACCGCGGCCCGGTCGGCCACTTCGAAGAATTCGCGCGGCTTGAAGCCCATCGGGCTGGCCAGCACGACGGCGGGGAATTGCTCGATCGCGGTGTTGTATTCGTTGACCGCGTTGTTGAAGAAGCGGCGCGCCGCGGCGATCTTGTTTTCCAGATCGGCGAGTTCGGCCTGCAGTTTCAGGAAGTTCTCGTTGGCCTTCAGGTCCGGATAGGCTTCCGACAGCGCGAACAGCTGGCGCAGCGCACCCGACAGCATGTTTTCCGCCTGCGCCTGATCCTTCACCGAATGGGCGGACACCGCCGCATTGCGTGCCTGGACAACCTTCTCCAGCGTTTCCTTCTCGTGGCTGGCATAGCCCTTCACCGTCTCGACCAGGTTCGGAACCAGGTCCTGACGCTGCTTCAGCTGGACATCGATATCCCCCCACGCCTGGTTCGTCGTCTGCCGCAGCGCGACGAGACGGTTATAGATGAGGACGAGGATGACGACGAGAACGGCAATGACGCCGAGGGTGATCAACATGGGGCTCGGTCTCCGATGGATTGGGCTTTGAACGCCCTCTTACGCCGAATCTGCGGCCCGCGCCACGATGGCGGGGTCACGGGGTGCGAATTTCTGGTTCTTGGGTAAACCCTTCGGCTGCATCCGGCCGGCCTGCGCCCGCTTGCCGGACCAGTTTGGCCAATCAGGCAGGCTCTGGCGGCGGCCCGCGCCATCGATCCAGCTGAGGCCTTCCTCGGCGTTGAACACGGTCGCGTCGGCCAGTTCCGCGCCCTTCCCGCCAAGCAGGCGAACCCCCTTGCCGCGGGTCATTTCCGGAATTTCCTCCAGCGCGAAGACCAGCAGCTTCTTGTTGGTGCCGAGCACGGCGACCGTATCGCCATTCGCCGGGATACAGACGATCGCCTCGCCCTCGCCGACATTCAGCACCTGCTTGCCGCCCTTCTTCATGCCGAAGACTTCGGATTCCCTGATGCGGAAACCCTGCGCGGCGCGTGACGCCACCAGCAGCATGCGCTCGGGGTCGTGCTTGAACAGCGCGACGGGAGCGGCGGTTTCCGGCAGGCCGGCGTGAAGCCTAAGCGGCTCGCCATGCCCGCGCCCGCCCGGCAGTTTCGACGCGTCCAGCGTGTAGAAGCGGCCGTCCGTTGCGAACAGGATCAGCTTGTCGGTGGTCTCGCATTTCTCGGCGAACATGCCCCGGTCGCCTTCCTTGAAGGCGACGGCGCCGAGATCGATCGAATGCCCTTTTAGCGCCCGGATCCAGCCCTTCTCCGAGATCACGACCGTGATCGATTCCCGGACGATGAAGGCCTCGGCCACGGCGTCGAGATCGGTGTCCGGCGCGTCGGCGAATTCGGTGCGGCGGCGGCCGAGCGGGGTCTTCGGACCGTAGGCTTCCTCGACCGCGGCAATCTCGCCATCGACCTTCGCCCACTGTTCCGCATCCGACGCGATCAGCGTTTTCAGCGTCTTGCGCTCGGCCGTGAGCTTCGCCTCCTCCTCGCGGATGGCGATCTCTTCCAGCTTGCGCAGGGCGCGCAGGCGCATGTTGAGAATGGCTTCGGCCTGGCGTTCGGTCAGGCTGAACGTCTTCATCAGCGTCTGCTTCGGCTCGTCCTCGAAGCGGATGATCCGGATCACCTCGTCGAGATCGGCATAGACGATGATGTAACCGGCCAGCACTTCCAGCCGGTCCTCGACCTTGGCGAGCCGGTTGCTCGCGCGGCGGACAACGACCTCGCGGCGGTGATCGAGCCAGACGCGAAGCACGTCCTTGAGGCTCATAACGCGCGGCGCACCGTACGGATCGAGCACGTTGAGATTGAGCGATATCCGCGATTCCAGCTCGGTCAGCTTGAACAGCGACTCCATCAGCACCGCCGGATCGACATTCCGGTTCTTCGGCTCGAGCACGAGGCGGATGTCTTCCGCACTCTCGTCGCGCACGTCTTCAAGGAGCGGCAGCTTCTTCTGGTCGAGCAGTTGGGCGATCCGCTCCACCAGTTTGGCCTTCTGGACCTGATAGGGAATCTCGGTGACGACGATCTGCCAGGTGCCCCGGCCGAGGTCTTCCTGGTTCCATCGCGCGCGGACACGAAATCCGCCGCGCCCCGTCTCATAGGCCTCGCGGATCGCCTCCGCCGGTTCCACGCAGATCCCGCCCGTCGGGAAGTCCGGCCCCTTCACCGAACGGCAGAGCTGCGCCACGGAGGCATCCGGATTGTTGATCAGCTGGCGCGCCGCCCGGCACAGCTCATAGGCATTGTGCGGCGGGATATTGGTCGCCATGCCGACCGCGATACCGGACGAACCGTTCGCCAGCAGGTTGGGAAACGCTGCCGGCAGGACGACGGGTTCGTCATCCTCCTCGTTATAGGTCTTGCGGAAATCGACCGCGCCCTCGTCGAGGCCTTCCAGAAGCAGCCGCGCCGTTTCGGTCAGGCGCGCCTCGGTATAGCGGTAGGCGGCAGCGTTATCGCCGTCGATATTCCCGAAATTGCCCTGCCCGTCGACCAGGGGATAGCGCGAGGCGAAATCCTGCGCGAGCCGGACCATGGCATCATAGACGGCCTGGTCGCCGTGCGGGTGGAAGCGGCCGATCACATCGCCGACCACCCGCGCCGATTTCTTGAACGCGGTATCGGGGTCCAGCTTGAGAAGGCGCATCGCATGCAGGATGCGCCGGTGAACCGGCTTCAACCCGTCGCGCGCATCGGGCAGCGCGCGCTGGGTGATGGTCGACAGTGCATAGGCGAGGTAGCGCTTCGACAGCGCTTCATCGAACGGCTCTTCGAAGATCTCGCCGCCATCCGGTGTGACAAGCTCGCCCATGGGTCAGGCCCTCTGATTCGCAGTGCCTATGAGTGTAGCCGGTCTGACCGGCGAAACGCGCCCGTCTACAGCCGCTCCGCTTCGGCCAGCCGGTCGATCATGCGCTGGCGGGCTTCCGGCAGGTCGCGGTCGTGCGGCCAGAGCACCCGGCGCTGCAGGAAATGCCCGGTGAGGGCGAGCCCTGCGGCGACATCCCCCTCGCCCACCTCGCATTCGGAGGCCGTCAGGAAGGCTGGCAGTTTCAACAGCTTGTCGAGATAGGGTTCGGCAGCCGACGCGGTCACCGCCCGCCCGGATTTCGGGCTGACATGGCTGAGCTCGGCGCGCTCGCCGGTGATTGCGCACCGCGTCAGGTCGATCCCGTAGCCGAGATCGGTCAGCAAGCCGGCCTCCCAACGGACATAAAGCGCCGGCCAGATATCCGGTTTGGCGAAGGAATCCAGCAGGATGGAGAAAGCGCGATAGACGGCGGCATGCGGCTCGCGTTCCGGCAGCGCAAGACAGGCCATCGTGCAGGCGGCATTGAGTCCGGCCAGCGCCAGCCGGTCCTCCATCAGCTCGCCGGCGACAAGCCGGTCGGCCTCAACGTCGAAATTCCCGAGATGGTCGGACAGCCGCGCCCGCCAGGTGGCATGCACTCTATTGCCCGGCTGCAGGACCGGCCGCGCCGTGCGCGAACGCCCGCCCCGCACGAGACCGGTATGCCGCCCCTGCGATTCCGTCAGCAGGTCGACGATCGCGCTGGTTTCGCCATGCGGCCGGACCGCGAGAACAATGCCGTCACCCGTCCATTCCATGTGCCGGGCTTAGCGCCTCACGAGTTGAAGTCGAGTCCGATCGACGTGTAGTGCTCGGACCGCTCGGCCCAGTTCGGCTTCACCTGCACCTGCAGGAAGAGATGCACCTTGCAGCCGAACAGGTCTTCCATGTCGGCGCGGGCCAGTTCGCCGATCTTCTTGATCGTCGCCCCGCCCTTGCCCAGCACGATCGGCTTTTGCGTCTCGCGCTCGATATAGATGATCTGGTCGATCCGGACCGAGCCGTCCTTCTTCACCTGCCAGCCCTCGGTCTCGACATGGCTGGCATAAGGCAATTCCTTGTGCAGGCGCAGATAAAGCTTCTCGCGCGTGATCTCGGCGGCCATGACGCGCTGCGGCACGTCGGCGGACTGGTCTTCCGGGAAGAAATAGGGGCCATCCGGCATGCGGTCGGCCAGCACGGCCTTGAGATCGGCGACGCCATGACCCTTTTCCGCGCTGATCATGAAGACGTCGGAATAAACTCCGGTCCCGAATAGGTCCTGCGACAGCGCCAGCAGCCGGTCGCGGCGCATCAGATCGACCTTGTTGAGTGCCAGGATCGCCTTGCGGCCGGATGCCTTCAGCCCCTCGATCACCCGGTCATCGTCCTCGACCGAACGCTTCTGCCCGGCCTTGCCCTGACCGTCCTCGACATCGGCGCGCGAGGCGGCATCGATCACGTGGACGACGACGTCAGCGTCCTGCGCCCCGATCCAGGCCGCGCGGACCATGGCCCGGTCGAGCCGGCGGCGCGGCGCGAACACGCCCGGCGTGTCGACCAGCACGATCTGGGTCGTGCCGTGCATCGCCACACCGCGGATCGGAAAGCGCGTGGTCTGCACCTTCTGGGTGACGATCGACACCTTCTCGCCGACGAGGGCGTTCACGAGTGTCGACTTGCCCGCATTCGGGGCGCCGATGACGGCGGCAAAGCCGGCCCGCGTCTGGTTACCGCTCACGCAGCTTCTCCCGCTTGATGAAGGCTTCCGCCGCTTCGCGGCGCGCCTGTTTGAGACTCCGGCCCGTTCCGAGGGCCGGGGCGATGTCGGATATCCGAACCTCGACCTCGAAGACGGGCGTATGGGCCTCGCCCGTCTGGCCGATGGTGATGTAGTCCGGCGCCTTGCGGAACCGTTTCAGCGCCCATTCGTGAAGGATCACGATCGCGTCCTTCTCCGTATAGGACAGATTGTCTGCTTCCGGGATCCAGAAGCGTTCAAACACGCCCCGCGCCGCATCATACCCGCCATCGAGATAGATCGCGCCCAGCACCGCCTCGCAGGCATCGCCGAGGATCGACACGCGCGTCTTCGACCCGTGCGTCTCGATCGAACCGGTCAGCAGGTGCGGCTCCAGCCCCATCTTTTCGGCGATGTGCGCGCAGGCCTCCTTGCGCACCAGCGGATGAAAGGCCGAGGTCAGATCGCCCTCGTCTGCTTCGCCGCGCTCGGCAAACAGCCATTCGGCCGCGGCGAGTCCCAGCACCCGGTCGCCGAGGAATTCAAGGCGCTGATTGGAGCGCGTATCGGCCTGGCCCGGCAGCGACAGATAGCTCCCGTGAGTCAACGCCCGCTGCAACAGCGTCTCGTCCCGGAAAGCGTAGCCGAGCCGTTTCTGGAGATCGTTCAGGCCGGTCATGCGCTCGGTGCGTGCGGCAGTGCCTCGATCACCACGAAGGCCTGCGCCCACGGATGATCGTCGGTGATGGTGATGTGAACGACCGGCGAGTGACCCGGCGGCGTCAGGCGGGCCAGCCAGTCAAGCGCCCGTCCCTTCAGCTCCAGCGTCGGCTTGCCGCCCGGCAGGTTAACGACGCCGATTTCCTTCCACGACACGCCGCGCGCAATCCCGGTCCCGAGCGCCTTGGCACCCGCCTCCTTGGCGGCATAGCGCTTGGCATAGCTGGCCGCACGCATCCGGCGCTTGTCGGACTTGGCGCGCTCGATCTCGGTGAAACAGCGCTGGGTGAAGCGCTCGCCATGGCGTTCCAGCGTCCGCTCGATTCGGCGGATATCGATCAGGTCGGATCCGATCCCAACGATCACGCCGCCGCCTCGCTGCGGGCCTCGTCCATCAGTGACCGCATCCGCTTCACGGCGGCATGGAGGCCGGAGAAAATCGCCTCGCCAACAAGGAAATGTCCGATATTGAGCTCGACGACTTCCGGGATCGCCGCGACCGGTCTCACGCAGTCGAAGGTCAGCCCGTGTCCGGCATGGATTTCGAGACCCCGCCTCGCGCCTTCCTCGGCACTGCGGCGCAGCCGGGTCAGGTGATGCTCGACCGCCTCGCGGTCACCCGCAATCCAGGCCTCGGCATAGGCCCCGGTATGCAGTTCGACGACCGCGGCCCCAAGCGCTTCCGCCACGGCGATCTGCACCGGGTCGGCCTCGATGAAGAGCGAAACCCGGCACCCGGCAGCGCTCAGCTGGTCTACGAAAGGCGCGATGTGACGGTGCTGCGCGGCCACGTCGAGACCACCTTCCGTCGTCCGCTCCTCGCGCTTCTCCGGAACGATGCACACCGCATGCGGCGTGTGGCGCAAGGCGATCGCCAGCATCTCGTCAGTCGCCGCCATTTCAAGATTGAGCGGTAGCGAAATCTCTTGCGACAGACGGTCGATGTCAGCGTCGGAGATGTGCCGGCGGTCCTCACGCAGATGCGCGGTGATCCCGTCAGCCCCCGCTTCGGCAGCGGCGTGCGCGGCGCGCACCGGGTCGGGATGCGCCCCGCCCCTGGCGTTCCGGATTGTCGCGACGTGGTCGATATTGACGCCCAGGCGAAGCATGGTCAGGCCTTCAGTCCGCGGCTGCCCGGCTTGGTCGCGGGTATGGCGGCCAGTTCCGGCGGCAGATCGTCCGGCGCATAGGCCGGGAATTTCACCTGTGCGAGCGAGATCAGCGGCACGCCGACATCGGCCTCGCCGCCCGACCGGTCCACGAGGCAGGCTTCAGCCAGCACGGTCGCGCCCGTCGCCTTGATCGCATCGATGCATTCGCGCGAGGACAGGCCGGTCGTGACAATATCCTCGACCACCAGCACCTTGTCTTCGGGGCCCAGCTCGAAGCCGCGGCGCAGGCGGAACTCGCCTTCCTCGCGCTCGACATAAATCGCCGGCAGACCCATCTGCCGGCCCATCTCGTAGCCGGGCACGATGCCGCCGACGGCGGGCGACACGACGATGGTCGGTTGATCGGACAGCTCGCCGCGAACCTTGTCGGCCAGCGCCGCACACAGCCTTTCGGTGCGCATAGCGTCGGCGAAGACCAGCGCCTTCATCAGGAAGACCGGGCTTCTGAGGCCGGACGACAGGATGAAATGCCCTTCCTTCAGCGCGCCCGCCGCCCGGAATTCGTCAAGCACCTCGTCCTTGTTCATTCGTCGTCCTCGATTTCGGTGTCGCCGCGGATTCGCTGCGCATCGACGACGCTTTCGCACATCTTGAGCGCGGAGACGATGTTGGACAGGTGTTTCGCGTCGAACACCTCGATGTCGAATTGCATCTCGAAGAAGTCCGTCGCGCGCTTCAGCGTCTTCAGATTGGCGATATTGCCCCGGTTCTCGCCCACGGCCTTGGCCACTTCGGCCAGCGCGCCAGGCTCGTTGTGCATGGTCGCGTGTACCCGGCCGAGCGACACGGCGTTTTCCTCGGCCTCGGGCGTCCAGCCAAGATCGATCCACTGGTCCTCGTCGCCCTCGTCGAAATCCGACAGGCGCTCGCAGTCGATCGTGTGAATTTCCACGCCTTTATCCGGCACCAGCACGCCGACGATCCGGTCACCCGGCATCGGCGAGCAACAGGCCGCGAAATGCAGCGACACGCCCTGGGTCAGGCCGCGTGCGCGAACATAGAGCCGGGCCTTGTCGTCCTGGATCAGCTCGCGGGTCGACGTCGTCTCCTCGCGCTCGTCCTTGCGTCCCGGGAAGGCGGCTTCGAGCAGGTCATTGCCCGTCACCCGGCCGCGTCCGAGTGCGATGTAGAGATCACCCGCATTCGCGAGCTCAAGCCGCTGCAGGGCCTCGCCCAGCAGGTCCTCGCGGAAGGTCTTCCCGTCGCGGCGGAAGGCGTGTTCGGCGATGATCTTGCCGATACGTTCGAACTCGTCGCGCTCCGACGACCGGATAAGGCGGCGGATCGCTGCCCGCGCCCGGCCAGTGACGACGAGGTCTTCCCAGCCCGGTGGCGGCTGGCGCACCGTGCCGCGCAGGATGGTGACCACATCGCCGTTACGCAGGCGCGTGCGGAGCGGCCGGTCGCTGCCGTTGACCTTCGCCCCGACGCAGGTATGGCCCAGTTCGGTGTGGACCGCATAGGCGAAGTCGAGCGGCGTCGCACCCATCGGCAGGGCGATCAGTTCGCCTTTCGGCGTGAAGCAATAGACCTGGTCGGCGAACATTTCGAGCTTGGCGTGCTCGAGGAATTCTTCCGGATCGCCGCCCTGTTCGAGGATTTCCACGAAGGGCCGCAGCCGCTCCAGCGGGTCACCGCCGGCCGCCCGCGCCGCCGCCGGGTCGTAGCCATAGCTGTGCCCCTTGTAGCGCCAGTGCGCGGCGACGCCGCTTTCCGCGACGTCCTCCATGTCCTCGGTGCGGATCTGCAATTCCACACGAACATTCCCGCCGCCGACCACGGTCGTGTGCAGCGAGCGGTAATTGTTCGGCTTCGGGGTCGAGATGAAGTCGCGGAAGCGTTCCGGCAGGCTGCGCCAGGTCTGGTGGATCGCCCCGAGCGCCCGGTAGCAATCGTCCGGCGTCGCGACGATCACGCGGAAGGCATAGATGTCGGCGATCTCGTCGAAGGTGACGCCCTTGCGCTCCAGCTTGCGCCAGATTGAATACGGCCGCTTCACGCGTCCGAAGACGCGCGCCTCGATGCCGGACTGCGCAAGGCGTTCCAGGATCGCCGCGGACATCGCGCCAACCTGCTTGCTCTGCCGGTCGCGCAGTTCGGCCAGCCGCTTGGTGATCGATTCAAACGCCGCCGGATTGATGTGCTGGAAGGCCAGGTCTTCCAGTTCGACGCAGACCCGGTTGATCCCGATCCGGCGCGCCAGAGGCGCATAGATGTCGAGCGTTTCGGCGGAAATCCGTTCGCGCTTCTCCGGCTTCGGAATGTGATAGAGCGTGCGCATGTTGTGCAGCCGGTCGGCCAGCTTCACGATCAGCACCCGCACATCCGACGAGATCGCTACGACCAGCTTTTGCAGGTTTTCCGCCTGCTTGGTCTTCTTCGAACTCAGCTCCATCTGGCCGAGCTTGGTCACACCGTCGACCAGCGCCGCGATTTCGGGGCTGAATTTCGTCCGGATATCTTCCAGCGTCGCCGGCGTATCCTCGACCGTGTCGTGCAGCAGGCCTGTGCAGATCGTCGCCGTATCCATGCGCAGATCGGCGAGGTTCATCGCCACGCCAACGACATGGTTGTGATACGGCTCGCCGGAATAGCGCTTCTGCGGCGCGTGCATCTCTTTCGAGAAGTCATAGGCGCGCCGGATCATGTCCACGTCGGCTCGTGGATCATAGCGTTGAACGCGGGCGATCAGATCGTCCGCGCTCGGTGCAGCAGCGATTTCAGGGGGCGCGAGACTCGTCGTGACCGCGCTCAAGCCCGACTAGAAGCGCGTGTCCGGAGCGCCGTCGCGGTCGCTCTGCAGCGCTTTCAGCATTTCCGCTTCATCCGGCTCGGCCACGGCGGGCTTCGCTTCGATCTGCGGAACGTTGTTGTCGGCATCCTGCTCGTCGTCGTCCTCGCTCGGCAGGACGCGCTGCAGGCCGGAAACCAGGCTCTCGCCCAGCACGTCGAGATCGACCGTGTCGTCCGCAATCTCGCGCAGCGCCACGACCGGGTTCTTGTCGTTGTCGCGGTCAATGGTCAGCGCGGAACCCGCGGAGATATTGCGGGCGCGGTGCGCGGCGAGAAGAACCAGCTTGAAGCGGTTCGGGACTTTTTCGATGCAGTCTTCGACGGTGACGCGAGCCATGCGCGCGGTCTCCTTGCTTGTCAGCCCGGTGGCTTGGAACCGCGCTGTTTAGACCCCATTGGCCAGTCCGGCAAGGGGTCTGCCGCATTGCACAACGGAAGAATTCAGCCGATCCGGACGCAGGCGGTCACATCGCTGTCCGGCAAGCCCAGGATCAGTGCGTCGATCCCCTGCCCAGATAAAGGATCAAGCCAGTCCGGAGCGACCTCCTGCAGGGGCAACAGCACGAAGGCACGGCTGGTCGCACGCGGGTGCGGAAGTGTCAGATCGGGCGCATCAATCTGCTGTCCGCCAAAGTCGATGATATCGAGGTCGAGCGTGCGGGACTGGTTGCGATCCGCGCCGCGGATCCGTCCGAACGCTCGTTCGGTCGCGTGGAGCCGGCTCAGCAGCGCATCCGGATCCAGGGTCGTCTCGATTGCCGCCGCGGCGTTCACGTAAGGCGGCGCGGACGGATCGGGCCAGGCGGGTGTACGCCATAGCGACGACCGGGCAAGGACCCGGATTTCTTCGCCATCGAGTGCGTCGAACACCTTGGGTAAAAGCCGTTCGGGCGCTATGTCTTGCCACGGCAGGTTTCCGCCAAGCGCGATCAGGGCGCGGACCGGCCGTGTTTGTTGACCCATTTGAGGATCGATTCCCATGACCTTTTATCCCAACGACCGCATCGGACTTTTTATCGACGGCGCCAATCTCTACTCGACCTCGAAAGCGCTCGATTTCGACATCGACTACCGCAAGCTTCTGGAAGAGTTCAAGAAACGCGGCCGTCTGATCCGCGCGAACTATTACACCGCCCTGCTCGAGACCGAGGACTACACCCCGCTGCGCCCGCTCGTCGACTGGCTCGCCTACAACGGCTTCAACGTCGTCACCAAGCCGGCCAAGGAATATACCGACGAAACCGGCCGCCGCCGCGTGAAGGGCGACATGGATGTCGAGATGGCGGTCGACCTGATCGAGGCCTCCGCCTGGCTCGACCACATCGTCCTGTTCTCCGGCGATGGTGATTTCCGCTCCGCCGTCGAAGCCTGCCAGCGCCGCGGCACCCGCGTGTCGGTCGTCTCGTCGATGAAGTCGCAGCCGTCGATGATCTCGGACGATCTGCGCCGTCAGGCCGATGCCTTCATCGACGTTGCCGATCTGGAAAAACTGATCGGCCGGGAAGCCCGCGAACCGCGCAACGCCGACTGATGCCGGCCCCGCCAGAACCGCCGCTCGATTGTCCGCTCTGCCCGCGCCTCGTCGCATTCCGCGAAGCGAACGCGGCAACCTATCCGTCCTTCTTCAATGCGCCCGTCCCGTCCTTCGGTGATCCGGACGCCGAATTCCTGATCGTCGGTCTCGCGCCGGGCCTCAAGGGCGCGAACCAGACCGGCCGTCCCTTTACCGGCGACTATGCCGGCGACCTGCTCTACGCGACGCTGGAAAAGCACGGCTTCTCGCGCGGCAGCTACGCCGCCCATGCCGGTGATGGCGTGACGCTGGACGGCGCAATGATCACCAACGCCGTGCGCTGCGTCCCGCCGCAGAACAAGCCGGAGACCGCAGAAGCGAACCAGTGCCGCCCCTATCTCGAGGCACGCTTCGAGGCCCTGCCGCGGCTCAAAGCCATCCTGGCGCTGGGAAAGATCGCGCACGACAACACGCTGAAGACGCTGGGATACAAGCTGAACGCGGCGACGTTCGCCCACGGCGCGGAAACCGATCTCGACGGTCCGCACGGGAAGGTCCGGCTTTTCGACAGCTATCACTGCTCCCGGTACAACACGAACACGGGCAGGCTGACCGAAGCCATGTTCGACGATGTGTTCGAAGCAATCCGGCGGTTTCTCGGCCGCTAGCCGAAATTCTTCATCAGCCGATGCTTGCTGCGATCCCAGTCGCGACGCTTGATCGTCTCGCGCTTGTCGATCGTCTTCTTGCCCTTGGCGAGGCCGATCTGAAGCTTGGCGAGCCCGCGGCCGTTGAAATAGAGCCGCAGCGGAACGATCGTCCGCCCTTCCTTCTGCACGGCACCGGCAAGCTTGTTGATCTCCTTGCGATTGAGCAGGAGTTTCCGTTTGCGGCGCGGCTCGTGATTGAACTGGTTGCCATGGCTGTAGGGCGGGATGTCGGCGTTGATCAGATAGATCTCGTCGCCTTCCGGCCCGACATAGGCTTCGGCGATGTTCGCCCGGCCGTCGCGCAGGGATTTCACCTCGCTGCCGACAAGCTGTATGCCAGCTTCGAATGTCTCCTCGACTTCGTAGTCGAAGCGCGCGCGGCGATTGACCGCGACGGCGTCATTGCTTTTCTGGCTCACAGCAGCCCCGCATGTTCCATGGCGGCGCGGACTTCGGCCTTTACCGCGTCGTCCGGCCCAACCAGCGGCAGGCGCAGCTCGTCGCGGCACAGGCCCAGAAGAGAGAGAGCGTATTTCGCCGGTCCCGGGCTCGGGGCGAGGAAGAGCGCGCGGTGCAGCGGCCACAGCTTGTCCTGGATCGCCAGCGCGTCCTCGAACCGGCCCGCGAGTGTCGCCTCCTGTAACTGCGCGCAAAGCGCCGGCGCGACATTCGCCGTCACGGAAATACAGCCGACCCCGCCGGCCGCATTGTAGGCGAGCGCGGTGCCGTCCTCGCCGGACAGCTGGACGAAATCGGGTCCGATCAGATGACGTAGCGCGCTGACCCGGGTCAGATCGCCGGTCGCATCCTTCACCCCGATCACGCGCGACAGCCCGGCAATCCGCGCCATTGTTTCATTGGAGATGTCGACCACGGACCGACCCGGGATGTTGTAGACGATGATCGGCAGGTCGACGGCGTCATTGATCGCCTTGAAATGCTCGTAGAGCCCGGCCTGGGACGGCTTGTTGTAATAGGGCGAGACTACCAGGCCGGCCGCCGCGCCCAGCTCCTTCGCCTTGCGCTGATTGCCGATCGCGACATCGGTCGAATTCGAACCCGTTCCGGCGATCACCGGCACACGGCCGTCGACGATGCTGAGGCAGTGTTCGACCACGCGGAAGTGTTCGTCCTTGGACAGGGTTGGTGATTCCCCGGTGGTTCCCATTGGGACCAGACCATGCGTGCCGGCCTCGATCTGGCGCTCGACCAACGCCTCGAAAGCGCCCTCATCGACGGCACCATTCTTGAACGGCGTCACCAGTGCAGTCAGGGAACCGCGGAACATGTGTCAGACCTCTGTCTCGGATCGAAGGGCGCGGACCATATCCATCTGCACCACGTCCGCCAAGGGACCCGGAACGCTGTGGACAGACGCCGCGTCGCTGCATCATGATGCGCAACATTCCGCGCGCAAAGAACGTTTCGCCCCCATGATGATCCGTGTGATTGCCTTCATCGGACTGTTGACGGTTGCGCTCGCACCGGCGGTCCAAGCCCAGAACAGTGGCCCGGCCCCGCGGCTGAAGCCCGATGTCCCGAACCACTCGGCCTATCTCGACGATCACGACTTCACCCTGTTCCGCGCGGGTCTTCGTGCGGCCTCCGAGGGTGAATGGGACCGCGTGCGCGATATTCGCAGCCGCCTGTCCGACACGGTCGCGCGCAACATTCTTCTGTGGCGCATCGCGACGTCTGACGAGAGCGCGACCTTCATGGAGCTCGACCTCGCGCTCGACGAGCTTGAGGGTTGGCCGCAATACGATTTCATCCGCCGCGAAGCCGAGTTCAAGATCGCGACCTCCGGCCTGTCGCCGGTCTTCATCTCGGGCTGGTTCCAGAACAACCCGCCCCAGTCGGGCGAAGGCAAGATCGCCCTGGGCGAGGCCTATATCGCATCGGGCGCGGAATCTCAGGGCACGGAGCTGATCCGCGATGCCTGGCGCCGCAACACATTCCGGCTATACCGCCAGACCGAAATCCTCGCCGAACATCGCCGCCGCTTGAGCGCCGAAGACCATCAGGCTCGGGCCGACATGCTGCTCTGGGAAGACCAGCGCACCGCCGCAGCGGCGCTGCTTCCCGTGCTCAGTGAAGGCTGGCGCGCGCTCGTCAACGCCCGTATCCGCCTCGCCGGGAGATCCGGCGGTGTGGATTCGGCTGTCGAAGCCGTCCCCGCCTCGCTCGCCAATCACACCGGCCTGCTCTACGAGCGGGCGCGCTGGCGCCGTCGCGCCGGTATGGATTCAGGCGCGCTCGAATTGCTGCTTCAGATTCCAGCCGAATATCCCAATCACGATGCGCTGGAGTCGATCTGGCTTGAACGCCGGCTCGCCATTCTTGACCTGATCCGCGATCGGGATTTCCAGACCGCCTACGAACTCGCATCGGCGAATGGCATGTCGGAAGGCGCGGACTTCGCCGACGCCGAATTCCTCGCCGGCTGGTTCGCCTTGCGCTTCCTCGACCGTCCGGCCGACGCGCTGGAGCATTTCACCCGGCTGGCCGAAGGCGTGTCCTATCCGGTCTCGGTCTCGCGCGGCCGCTACTGGCAGGGCCGCGCCGCCGCCGCGATGGGCAATGCCGAGCTGGCGGAGACCTACTACCGCCTCGCTGCAGAGCACCAGACGGCCTATTACGGCCAGCTGGCGATCGTGGAGCTTGAAGGTGACGACGCCATGTTGTCCCTGCCGCCTGATCTCGAACCGTCGGACGAGGTGCATCGGACATTCGAAGGCCGCCCGGTCGTTCGCGCCCTGCGCCTGCTCGGTGAGATGGACGAGGACTATTTCTTCCGCGTCTTCATCTTCCATCTCGACGACGAGCTGGAGGATCCGCAGGAGAGCCGCCTTCTCGCCGGTGTCGCGCGTGAATACCTGAACAATCGCGAGGCCGTCCGGGCCGCCAAGGCTGCGGGTTACCGCTGGCACGTCCTGACCAGCGATTCCTATCCGATCATCGACCTGCCCGACGTGCCCTATGCCACGCCGGAAACTGCCGTCGTGCACGGCATCATCCGCCAGGAAACCGAATTCGACGCCACGGCGATCTCGAGCGCAGGCGCGCGCGGCATGATGCAGATGATGCCGGCGACCGCCCGGGCCACCGCGCGCCAGGTCGGCCTGCCCTATCATTTCGAATGGCTGAGCTATGACGCAGACTACAACATGCGCCTCGGCCTCTATCACCTGCAGGAAGTGATCGACGAGTTCGACGGCTCCTACATCCTGTCCTTTGCCGGATACAATGCCGGCGGGCACCGTTCGCGGGCCTGGATGGAGGACTATGGCGACCCGCGCGCCGCCGGGGTCGATCCGATCGACTGGATCGAGATGATCCCCTTCTCTGAAACCCGGAATTA
This sequence comes from Hyphobacterium sp. SN044, assembly GCF_021864465.1. GTDB lineage: Bacteria > Pseudomonadota > Alphaproteobacteria > Caulobacterales > Maricaulaceae > Hyphobacterium. Next base: position 160,187 of record NZ_JAKKUV010000002.1, on the reverse strand, counting down.
CGTCCAGCGCATCATCGAGAACACGCAGGTCTACCGCTACCGCCTCGGCGACGGCTCGCCCGTACCCTTGCAGATCATGGACGACCTCAACCGCGGGTCGCCGAACTGGCGGCGCTAGGTCAAAGACGGTCGAGCGCGCGCCGGTAGATCTCCGGATCGACATTCCCGCCGGTGAGAACGCAAATCACCGTCCGGTCCGTCACGTCGATCTTGCCCGACAGGATGGCGCCGAGCGCCGTCGCGCCGCCCGGTTCGGCAACCAGTTTCAGATTGGCATGGGCGAAGGCCACCGCATCAAGCGCCTCGTCGTCGCTGGTCTGGACCGCACCGGTGAGCTGGCGCTGATTGAGCGCAAACGTGATCTTGCCGGGTGACGGCGTCAGCAGCGCATCCTGCACCGACCCGCCAAGGCGCGTATTCGAAACGCGCTCCCCCGCCGCGAGCGAGCGCGCATGGTCGTCAAAGCCTTCCGGCTCCGCCGCCCAGATCTCGACCTGCGGGAAATGGTGCAGCATGGCGAGGCCAATGCCGGCAATCAGCCCGCCACCGCCCGTGCAGCACACCAGTGCATCGGGCGTCAGGTTCAAATTCTCGAGGCTGCGGGCGATCTCAAGGCCGCACGTACCCTGCCCGGCGACGATGAAGGGGTCATCATAGGACGGGACCAGCGTCATGCCGCGCTCCTCGACATAGGTCGCGGCGATGGCTTCGCGGTCGTCCCTTTCGCGGTCATAGGCGACGATTTCGGCACCATAGCGTCGCACGCCATCGGCCTTCACCTTCGGCGCATCAGACGGCATCACGATGATCGCCGGAATGCCCAGCAATTTCGCGGCGCAAGCCACGCCCTGCGCGTGATTTCCGGATGAAAAGGCGACGACTCCCTTGGGCCGGTCGGGCTCGGGAATCAGCGACAGCCGGTTGAACGCGCCGCGGAATTTGAAAGATCCGGTACGCTGCAGGCATTCCGGCTTGATCAGCACCCGGCCGCCGGTTCGCGCGTTCAGCACCTCGTTTTCCAAAAGCGGGGTATGGACGGCCTCGGCGGCGATGCGCCGCGCGGCGTCGAGAATGTCCGAATATTCAGGCAGTTGCTGCACGTTCAATCGTCCTTCCCTCAGCGACTCGACTGCAAGCCGTTGCAATCCATTTCCTAAAAGGATTGCGCGGGGCGGTCATCCCGCGTTTCATGCCAGCAACGGACCGGCAAAAATGCGTCCAAGGGGAGGAAATACATGACGATGCGTGGCGAAATGATGGACATGCCCTTGATGATCTCGGGCATCTTGCGGCACGGCGCACGCTGCCACGGCGAGCGCGAAATCGTGACCCGATTGCCCGAAAGCGGACAGATCCATCGTTACGGTTATGGCGACGCCTGGACCCGGACCGGTCAGCTGGCCAATGCCCTGACCAAGGCGATGAAGATCAAGCCGTCCGACCGGGTCTCCACGATCGCCTGGAACTCGCATCGTCACTTCGAACTCTACTATGGCATTTCCGGCATCGGCGCCGTGGTCCACACCGTCAATCCGCGCCTCGCGCCGGACCAGATCGCCTGGATGCTGGAACACGCCCAGTCGAAAGCCGTTTTCTTCGACGTCCAGTTCGCACCGCTGGTCGAAGCGATCGCCCCGCATGCCAAGGGCGTGAAGCACTGGGTCGTGCTCGGTGGCTCTGAACTGACCTCGAAAAACAAGATCAAGACGGTCGCCTATGAAGACCTGATCGGCGCGCACAAGCCGGACTTCGACTGGCCGCAATTCGACGAGAATGCCGCCGCCGGGCTTTGCTATACGTCGGGTACGACGGGCGACCCGAAGGGCGTGCTCTATTCGCATCGCTCGACGGTGCTCCACGCCATGGCGACCTGCGCGTCGGACGTGATCGGGGTCGGTGCAAAGGGCGTCGCCCTGCCCGTCGTGCCGATGTTCCACGTCAACGCCTGGGGCATTCCCTACGCCACGCCGATGACCGGCGCGAAGCTGGTCATGCCGGGTGCCCAGCTTGACGGGGCGAGCCTGCACGAGCTGATCGAGACCGAGAAGGTCAATTACGTCGCCGGCGTGCCGACCGTCTGGCTCGGCCTGCTGCAGTATCTGCGCGAGAACAACAAGCGCATCGACAGCGTCGAGCGCGTGCTGATCGGCGGTTCGGCCCTGCCCGAAGCTCTCCTGCGCGCATACGAAGACAACTACGACGTCGTGATGCAGCAGGGCTGGGGCATGACGGAGATGAGCCCGCTCGGCACGGTGAATACGCCGCTTCCCAAGCACGAAGGGCTCGACCGCGAAGAGGAAGTGAAGGTCAAGCTGAAGCAGGGCCGTCTCGTCTACGGCGTCGACATGCGGATCGTCGACGACGAGGGCAAGGAGCTTCCCTGGGACGGCCAGTCCTCCGGCCACGTCCATGTCCGCGGTCCGTGGATCGCGTCGGGCTATTTCCGCGGTGCGGGCCGCGAGAGCTTCACCGACGATGGTTGGTTCAAGACCGGTGACGTCGCCAATCTCGACAGTGACGGCTACATGACGATCACCGACCGTTCCAAGGACGTGATCAAGTCCGGCGGCGAATGGATCAGTTCGATCGATCTGGAAAACGCCGCGATGGGCCATCCGGACATCGCCATGGCCGCCGCCGTCGGCATGCCGCACACCAAGTGGCAGGAACGCCCGCTTCTGGTGGTTCAGTTGCTGCCCGGCAAGGAACCGAACCCTGAATCCATCATCGAGTATCTCGAGGGCAAGGTCGCCAAGTGGTGGATCCCGAACGGCATCGTCTTCATCGACCAGATGCCGATCGGCGCGACCGGCAAAATCCTCAAGACCAAGCTGCGCGAGATCTACGCCGACTACCGCTTCCCCGACGATCCGGGGGTGTAAGGAGCGAACCTGACGTTTCCCGGACGGCGAAGCCGATCCGGGATCCAGCAGGACCCCGTTCTTCACTCACGCGAAACCGGGGAGCGTCCCGGTATCCGGCTCTTCCCTTCTCCCCTTTTTGAAGGGGAGAAGGTGCCCGTCAGGGCGGATGAGGGGTTCTGCTCCGCAATCGAAGTGAGACGCATACCCCCTCACCCGGCGCTCCGCGCCACCCTCTCCCCCAAATGGGGGCGAGGGGAATGGAACAGAGAATACGGGACTCACGTCCCGCCAATCCCTCCCGCAGCCCATTGCGGCGGACCGCCGTTCGCGCTATTTCTTTATCGAAATTCGATAAGGAGTGCCGGACATGGAAATCCTGCTGATCCCCGCCCTGCTCTATTTCATCCCGACGATCGTCGCGCTTCTGCGCGGGCATCACAACGCCTTCGCGATCTTCCTGACGAATTTGCTGTTCGGCTGGACCGTCATCGGCTGGCTGATCACGCTGATCTGGTCGACGACCGCGATCGTCCACCGCGTCCAGGTGCAGAACTGATCCAAGCCTACTCGATGAAGTCACAGATGTCGGACAGCGGCTTCTTGATCAGCGCGTGTTCGGGCACGGTCGCGCCTTCGGCGGGATAGCCCGCCACGATCAGCATGTAGGGCTTCTCATTCTCCGGCCGGCCGCAGATGTCCGACAGGAAACCCATCGGGTTCGGCGTATGCGTCAGCGTGGCGAGCCCGGCGCGGTGAAGCGCCGCGAGCAGGAAGCCGCAGGCAATGCCGACGCTCTCGCTGACATAGTAATTCTTCTTGGTCTCGCCCGCCGTCACGCCGCCGCGCCGCTGCGCGAACACCGCGATCAGCCAGGGCGCAATCTCCAGATAGGGCTTGTGATCGTCCGTCCCGAGCGGGGCGAGCGCTTCGAGCCATTCCGCGCTGGCCTTCTCCGTGTAGAAGGCGCGCTCCTCGGCCTCGGCCGCTTCGCGCAGGCGGGTGCGGACCTCGCCCTTGCCGATGACGGAGAAATGCCAGGGCTGGTGATTGGCTCCGGACGGGGCTGTGCCGGCCGCCCGGATCGCGTTCTCGATGATCTCGCGTGGCACATCCCGGCCGGAAAACTCCCGCACGGTCCGCCGCCGCTTCAGATCCTCGTAGAAGGCGCGCGCCTCGGCGCGCATCTCCGCTTCGGGCTTTTCGCTGAAATCGAGGGGTCGGGAGGGAATACCGGCCACGCCCTTAGCCCTGTGTCCAATCCAGAACCACCTTGCCGGATTTGCCCGAGCGCATCGCGTCGAAGCCCTTCTGGAAGTCGCTAGCCGGCAGGCGGTGGGTGATGATGCCCGACACGTCGAGCCCGGACTGCAGCATGGCGAGCATCTTGTACCAGGTCTCGAACATCTCGCGGCCATAGACGCCTTTCAGCGTGATGGCTTTCAGCACCAGCTTGCCGAAATCGACCGGGATCGGCTTCGAGGGCAGGCCGAGCATGGCGATCTTCCCGCCCATGACGAGGCAGTCGAGCATCTGGCCCAGGGCTGGCGCGGCTCCGGACATTTCCAGACCGACATCGAAACCCTCGGTCATCTTCAGCTCGGTCATGACGGCCTTGAGGTCTTCTTCCGCCGTGTTGACGGTGCGCAGATTGCGCACGACGCCCTCGGCGAGCTTCAGGCGGTCGGAATTGATGTCGGTCAGGACAACATGACGCGCACCGACATGGCGGGCGACGGCCGCGGCCATGATGCCGATCGGTCCCGCGCCGGTGACCAGCACGTCCTCGCCCACCAGATCGAATTGCAGCGCGGTGTGCACCGCATTGCCAAGCGGGTCGAGGATGGCGCCAATCTCGTCCGGCACGTCGTCCGGCAGCGGCACGACGTTGAAGGCCGGGATTTTCACATATTCGGCAAAGGCGCCGGTGATGTTGACGCCGACGCCCTTGGTCTCGGGGTCGAGGTGGAATTTGCCGGCCCGCGCCGCGCGAGACTTCACGCCGACGACATGGCCTTCGCCGGAGACGCGCTGGCCCACCTTCACGCGGGTCACATCGCTGCCGACGGCTTCGACCACGCCGGAATATTCATGGCCCACCACCATCGGCGTCGGCACATTCGCCGCCGCCCAGTCATCCCAGTTGTAGATGTGGATGTCGGTGCCGCAGATCGCGGTCTTGCTGACCTTGATGAGGACGTCGTCCGGCCCGATTTCGGGCTTCGGCGCATCGTCGATCATCCAGATGCCGGTTTCGGGCTTCAGCTTGGCGAGGGCTTTCATGGGGGACGGCCTTCTTGTCGCGGGTTTGCGAGGGGTGATCTAGCGCACCCCTCGCCTCCCGCACAATCCGTCCTTCAGATCGTCAGCCTTCGTGGGCGTTCACCGGCGGAAAGATCCGCGCCAGAGGCCCGCTCGACGGAAACGGTGCGAGCAGCACGCGCCGCACCGGATTCCACGCCGCCCCGAGCAGCACGACTGTACCGCCGAGGAGGAGGAGCGTGACAGCGACGACGGCGCCTGCGCCAAGCCCGGCCGACTGAACGATCACGGCGATGGACAGCCCCGCGGTCAGCAAGCCCGAGACGATAAGCGCCCGCCGGTTGATCAGCAGCGAGACCACTGCAAACACCGCGATCACAACAAGCGCGGTAATCGCCAGCCCGGTGGCGTTTTCATTGCCCGTCGACATCGCAGCAATGAGGTTGGTCGACTCCACATTGGTGAAATCGCTCTCGCTGAGCGTCCAGCCGAAACTGGTGACGTTCAGAACCGCGAACAGCAGGATCGGCGCGGCGAAGAAGTGCAGCCAGAAGGCCGTACCCGCCAGGCGGGTCTGCCGCCCCGGATCCCGCGCATCGAACATGATTCCGGCGAACAGAAGCGCCCCGCCGAGCACCACATTCACCGTGGGCATGTAGACCACGTAGTAATAGGGCTCGAAGGTCAGCAGGGTCAGACCCGCGAGGCTCACCAGCGCGACCCCGAAGAGGCCGCCGGCAAAGGGAAGCCGGAAGCTGAAATAGTAAAGCGCGATAGGGATCAGGACGGCGAGGCCGGCCACGATCGGCGCAATACGCAGCATCAGCGGGATGGCGCCCGTGATTTGGTTCATCGTCGCGCGGTCGAATGTCTCCGGGTCATCCATAGCGTCGAAGCGCGCCTCGATGGCATCGAAGGAAATGCCGGAGCCGTCCATCAGGAAGCGGATATAGAGCCAGACGAGCACCGTCGCAGCGGTCCCGACGAAGCCGAGCGACAGCGCGATTCCCGGCAGGATGCGCCGCTGGCTACCGACGAGCACCGCCGAGATCAGCCACAGGATCACGCCGATCCCGGCGATCAGCCCCATCAGCAGGGCCTGACCGTTGAAGGTCTCGATATTCTGACCGGAAGCCTGGAAGACCTGTGCCGCGCCGAAGGCGAGACCACCCCCGAGCAAGAGCACACCGATCGTCGTGAAGATGTCGTGGAAGTTGTTGAGGAATGGAAGCAGTTCGTCCTGGGGTCGGGCTCCGTCTGAAGTCCGGGGAGACTCATTCATCATGATTGCGGCGTCTGTCATGTCGCCCTCCTGTCCTTGGCGTTAACGCTAGGATGCCAATGAGGCGAAAAACAGATGCATTGCGAGGGTCGGAATCCCTCCTGAGGGGAATTATCGTGACCGGTAAAGCGCCCAGCCCGCCGTGACCGGCAGGGACAGGAAGAAGACGGTGGTCGCCGTCGAGCCCAATTCGACCAGCCCGCCCGGCGCGCCCATGATCGCCACGACCGGCCAGGCGATGGCGCAGGGCAAGGCGAGAATGGCGAACGGCCACCAGCCCTGCCGGAACATCGTCAGCGCGAAGATCGCCGCCGCGCCGGAAATCGCGAACCATTTCGTGAAGGTCGACGCCGCCAGCGCGGGCAGATGCGCCGGCGCGCCCTCGGGATCGGTCAGGATCTGGTGGATGACCGCATTCTCCCACCAGTCCGCCGGGATCGCGATCGCGGCGGCCAGCACGCCGACCCAGGCCAGCGGTCGCCCGCTCAAGGCAAGGCCTGCCAGCACCACGATCATCAGCCCGCCATAGGCGAGCGGAAACCAGACATCAAGCGCCTGCCCGGCCATGAAGGCGGACCGCAGCTCAGTGGCTCCTTCCGCCCGTACGAAGGCCAGATCGTCGCGCGAATTAGCAAATTCCAGCGCCAGGATCGGCGTCTCATACCCCTCCGCCATGCCCGCCGCCGTCTGCGGCATCGTCTGTCCGAACAGGACGACGAAGACGATCACCGCAGCGGTGAAACCGAAGGCAGCGAGGGAGGCGAGATTTGCGGGTTTCATGGTTGTTTGCTCCCCCGTTTACGGGGGAGCTGTCGAGCGCATCGCGCGAGACTGAGGGGGGAAATCCCCCCTCCGGCCCGAACGTTGTTCGGCCCACCTCCCCCGCATGCGGGGGAGGAAAAGGCGCGCGGCTCAATCAGGAGACAACCCCCAGCTTCTTGCCAACCTTGGTGAAGGCGGCGATGGCGCGGTCGATCTGTTCCGGCGTGTGGGCCGCGCTCATCTGCGTGCGGATGCGCGCCTTGCCCTTGGGAACGACCGGATAGAAAAAGCCGATCACATAGACGCCCTCGTCCATCAGCTCGGCGGCCATCTGCTGCGCCAGCTTCGCATCGCCCAGCATGACCGGGATGATCGGGTGTTCGCCCGGCAGCAGGTCGAAGCCCGCCGCGCTCATTCCCGCGCGGAAGCGTTTGGCATTGTCGAACAGGCGCGCACGCAGATCGTCGCCCTCGCGGACCATTTCCAGCGCCTTGAGCGAAGCGCCCGCAATGGCGGGAGCCAGCGAATTCGAGAAGAGGTAAGGCCGCGAACGCTGGCGCAGCATGTCGACGACTTCCTGCTTCGCCGCCGTGAACCCGCCCATCGCCCCGCCGAGCGCCTTGCCGAGCGTGCCGGTGATGATGTCGACCCTTCCCATCACGCCGCAATGTTCCGGCGTCCCGCGCCCCTTCGCGCCCATGAAGCCGTGCGCGTGGCAGTCATCGACCATCACCATCGCATCATACTTATCGGCGAGATCGCAGATCGCTTTCAGGTTCGCGATATAGCCGTCCATCGAGAACACGCCGTCGGTGACGATCAGCTTGTGACGCGCGCCGGCCGCATCGGCGGCCTTCAGCTGGGTCTCGAGATCGTCCATGTCGGAATTGGCGTAGCGGAAGCGTTTCGCCTTGCAGAGCCGCACCCCGTCAATGATCGAGGCGTGGTTCAGCGCGTCCGAGATGATCGCGTCATGCTCGTCGAGCAGCGGCTCGAACACGCCGCCATTCGCGTCGAACGCCGCGGCGTAGAGGATGGCGTCCTCCTGCCCGGTGAAGTCGGCGATCGCCTTTTCCAGTTCGCGGTGAACTGTCTGCGTGCCGCAAATGAAACGGACCGAGGCAACGCCGTAACCGTATGTGTCGAGCGCGTCCTTGGCCGCATTGACCAGTTCGGGGCGGTTGGCGAGGCCGAGATAGTTGTTGGCGCAGAAATTGATGACGTGATCGGTCTTGCCGTCGCGCATCACGTCGATCTCGGAATACTGCTCGGACGCGATCACGCGCTCGCGCTTGTAGAGGCCCTCGGCCTCGATCTCGGCCAGCGTATTGCGCAGATGGGCGTAGAATGCGTCGCTCATGTCGTCCTCGTCGTGTCGCTTGCCCCTGCCAATAGTCCGGTCGAGGAGCGAAGGAAAGTCTTGCGGTTCCCCCCCGTTACGGTCCTATGGTGTCAGCAGGAATTTGGAGGGGATACCGAGGGGCTGACAAAGCCCGCGGGGAGATCGCATGAAGCCGACCGATACGGCCGATCCGGACTATTTTCACAAAGTCGTCGATTGCCAGTGGGCCTGTCCGGCCCACACGCCGGTACCCGACTACATCCGCCTGATTGCCCAAGGGCGTTTCACCGACGCCTACATGGTCAACCGGCGGTCCAACGTTTTCCCGGGTATTCTCGGGCGCGTCTGTGACCGGCCCTGTGAACCGGCCTGCCGCCGCGGCCGTGTGGAAGACGAACCCGTCGCCATCTGCCGGTTGAAACGGGTCGCCGCCGACCACAAGGACGAGGTCGCGGACAAGCTGCCGCGCGCGCCGATCGCGCAGAACGGCAAGAAGATCGCCCTGATCGGCGCCGGTCCGGCCTCGCTGACCGTCGCCAACGATCTCGCACCGCTAGGCTATGACTGCACCGTCTTCGAGGCGCTGGAAAAGCCCGGCGGCCTGATGATCTCCAACATCCCGTCCTTCCGCCTGCCCGAGCGCGTGCTGGATGAGGAGATCGGCTACATCCTCGACATGGGCGTCAAACTAAAGACCGGTCACCGGATCGACTCGCTGAAAGCCCTGCTCGACGAGGGCTACGACGCGGTCTTCGTCGGCTCCGGCGCGCCCAAGGGCAAGGAACTGAACCTGCCCGGCCGCCAGGAGGCCGACGCCAACATCCATATCGGCATTTCCTGGCTGGAATCGGTCGCCTTCGATCACGTCAAGTCGATCGGCAAGCGCGTCCTGATCATCGGCGTCGGCAACACCGCAATGGATTGCTGCCGCACCTCGCTGCGCCTCGGCGCCGACGAGGTGAAGGTGATGGCGCGCAAGCCGCGCGAATTCTTCAAGGCCTCCCCCTGGGAACTCGAGGACGCCGAGGAAGAGAATGTCGAGATCGTCGTCAACCACTCGCCGAAGGCCTTCGTGATTGAGGACGGCAAGCTGGTCGGCATGACGTTCGAGATCATGGAATACGACACCGACGAACGCGGCCGCATCACCGATACGCGCGTTGTCGGCGAAAAGACCATTCCCTGCGATGACGTCATCCTCGCCATCGGCCAGGAAAACGCCTTCCCCTGGATCGAGCGCGATCTGGGCATCGAGTTCGACAAGTGGGACGTGCCGGTCGTCGACGAGACGACGTTCGAGAGCACCCGCAAGGGCGTCTTTTTCGGCGGCGACAGCGCCTTCGGCCCCAAGAACATCATCTGGGCGGTCGAGCACGGTCACCAGGCGGCGATCTCGATCGACAAGCATTGCCAGGGCCTCGACGTGTCGGAGCGCCTGCCGCGCGGCCTCAATCTCGAAACCGCGAAGATGGGCCACAATGAATGGGCCTATTCCAACGGCTACGATCCCTCGCAGCGCCGCCAGATGACGCATGTCGAACTGGCCAAGCGCTTCAAGGATCTCGACACCGAAGTGGAGCTGGGCTTCGACCCGCAGCAGACTGCCGTCGAGGTGGAACGCTGCCTGAATTGCGACGTCCAGACCGTTTTCACCGCCAGCGCCTGTACCGAGTGCGACGCCTGTATCGACATCTGCCCGGTCAACTGCCTGACCATCACGCCGAATGGCGAGGAAGCCGATCTGCGCCAGCGCCTGTCGGCTCCGGCGGACAATCTCGATCAGGACCTCTTCGTGTCCGAAGACCTGCCGAATACCGGCCGGGTCATGGTCAAGGACGAGGACCTCTGCCTGCATTGTGGCCTGTGTGCCGAGCGCTGCCCGACGGCGGCGTGGGACATGGCCCTGTCTGAAATCTTCCTGCCGCACGCGGACGATGAAGCCGCCGAGCGCGCCCGCCGGAGAGCCGCCGAATGAATGCCGTCACCGGGACGTCCGCCCGGACCCGCGTCAACGACTTCGTCATCAAGATCGCCAATGTGAACGGCACCGGCTCGGCCAGTGCCAACGGCCTGCTGATGAAGGCCATCTTCCGCATGGGCATCCCGGTCGTGGGCAAGAACCTCTTCCCGTCGAACATCCAGGGCCTGCCGACCTGGTACGAGATCCGCGTCACTGGCGATGGCTGGACCGGCCGGTCCGGCGAAGTCGACATCATGGTCGCAATGAATCTCGAGAGCTATGCGCGCGACCTGAAGGACGTCTCGCCCGGCGGCGTGCTGATCTATGACAGCACCTGGCCGCGCCCTTCGCTTCTGTCGCGCGACGACGTGACCGTGCTGGGCATTCCCCTCGCCCGCATGTGCAACGAGAACTTCGCCAATGCCCGCACCCGGGTGCTGATGAAGAACATGGCCTATGTCGGCGTGGTCGCCGCGCTGACCGGCGTCGACATGGCCGTGATCCAGACCCTCGTCGAGGAAATGTTCGGCGCGAAACCGAAGCTCATCCCGCCCAACATGCAGGCGGTGGAAATGGGCTACAATTACGCGAAGGAACACTTCACCCAGCCCCTCGCCTTCAAGCTCGAAGCGCTCGACAAGACGTCCGACTGCATCATGATCGACGGCAACACCGCCGCCGCGCTCGGATGCGTCTATGCCGGCGCCAGCTTCGGCGCGTGGTATCCGATCACGCCCTCGACCTCGCTGATGGACGGGTTCAAGAGCTTCTGCGAACAGCTGCGGGTCGATCCCGAAACCGGCAAGAACAATTACTGCATCATCCAGGCCGAGGACGAATTGTCCGCCATCGGCATGGTGATCGGCGCGTCGTGGAATGGCGCGCGCGCCTTCACCCCAACCTCCGGGCCCGGCATCTCGCTGATGAGCGAGTTCATCGGCTTTGCCTATTATTCCGAAGTCCCCGCCGTGCTGTTCGACGTGCAGCGCGTCGGCCCCTCAACCGGCATGCCGACCCGGACCCAGCAGGGCGATATCCTGCTCGCCGCCTATGCCAGCCATGGCGACACCAAGCACATCGTCCTCTTCCCGGCCAACCCGAAGGAATGCTTCGACTTTGCCGTCGAAGCCTTTGATCTGGCCGAGCGTTTTCAGACGCCGGTCTTCGTCCTGTCCGATCTCGACATCGGCATGAATGACTGGATGACGCCGAAGCTGGAATGGGATGACAGCCGCCGCCCCGATCGCGGCAAGGTCTATCACGCCGCCGATCTCGAAAAGATCGAGAAATTCTATCGCTATCTCGACGTCGACGGCGACGGCATCCCCTACCGGACCATTCCGGGCGAACACCCCAAGGGCGCCTATTTCACCCGCGGTTCCGGCCACACGAAATACGGTGGCTATACCGAGGACAGCGCCGCCTATCAGGACGTGCTCGACCGCATCCTGCAGAAGTGGAAGAACGCCGCCACCAAGGTGCCGGGCCCGGAAATCGTCCGCTGCGGCAAGCCGACCCGGATCGCGATCCTGACGGTTGGCGGCTGTGACGGTGCGGCCAAGGAGGCGATTGCGCGCCTGAATGCCGAGGACGATCTCGACATCGACTATCTGCGCGTCCGCGCCTTCCCCTTCCATCCGGAGATCGAAAATTTCATCGCGAACTACGACACGGTTTTCGTGCTCGAACAGAACCGCGATGCCCAGCTGCGCACCCTGCTCGTCACCGAAACGACGGCGCGCAAGGACCAGCTCGTCTCCATCCTCGACTATGCCGGCATGCCGGCCAATCCGCACCTGATCGTTGATCGGGTTCGCGAACACATCGCCAGCCAGGGCTGATCCCATGACCTCCATCGTCAAACCGCGCATCGACAAGCATCTTCGGCGGAACCAGCTGGGCCTGACGGTCCGCGACTATGAAGGCGTGATGTCGACGCTGTGCGCCGGGTGCGGCCATGACAGCGTCACCGCCGCCTTCGTGCAGGCCTTCCACGAAATGAATCTGGAACCGCACCGCGCGGCGAAGGTGTCCGGCATCGGCTGTTCCTCGAAGACGACCGCCTACTTCCTCGGCCAGTCCTCGGGCATCAACTCGGTCCATGGCCGCATGCCGTCGGTCGCGACGGGCGCCGCCGCGGTCAATCCGGACCTCTACTATATCGGCGTGTCGGGCGACGGAGACTCGCTCTCCATCGGCATCGGCCAGTTCGCCCACGCCATCCGCCGCAATCTCAACATGCTCTACTGCATCGAGAACAACGGCGTTTACGGCCTGACCAAGGGCCAGTTCTCCGCCTCCGCCGACATCGGCACCAAGGCGAAGTATGGCGAGGTCAACGAACAGCCCCCGATCGACCCGGTCCTTCTGGCCCTGTCGCTCGGCGCGACCTTCGTGGCGCGCGGCTTTTCCGGCGACAAGAAGCAGCTCGTCCCGCTGATGAAGGCAGCGCTGGCGCACAAGGGCTTTGCCCTGATCGATATCGTCAGCCCGTGCGTGACCTTCAACGACCACAAGGGGTCGACCAAGAGCTACGCCCACACCTACGAATACTATCACCCGGTCATCCACGCCGATTTCGTGCCGGAAGAGGCCGAGATCACGGCGGAATACCAGGACGGCGGCGCGATCACCGTGCCGATGCATCACGGCGGCAATGTCACGCTCAGGAAGCTCGGCCGCGACTACGATCCGCGCGACCGCGACCAGGCCTTCCACCTCCTGCGCACCCGCGAAGGATCGGAAGTGCTGACCGGCCTCCTCTATATCGACGAGACCAAGCCGGACATGGGCGACATGAACCGCCTGCCCGATGAGCCGCTGAACGTGATGGATTATTCCAAGCTTTGCCCGGGTTCAGCGAAACTCGCTGAGGTCATGAAGGGGTATTCCTGATCATCGTCATTCCGGCGAAAGCCGGAATCCAGTCGGCCACAGAATCACTGAGCTTTCGATCAACTGACTCCAAGGCCCTGTCTCGAAATCGAAAGATTCGACTTCGGACGCCGATCGCAATTCAAACCGAAATTTTGAGTTTGACATATGGGCGCCTCGAACTTCGGCGGCCCACCATTTCTGGTCACCGGAAACCACAAATAATTCGCCTTCCGCCGTTAGCTGGAAGTCGAAGTAGAGATAGCCAAGATCGGATTCTTGCGACGGAATATCGGACAGGATTGAAAGTGATTTCACCCCTTCGGAATCCGTCGTCACAGCGTTCGTCACTTTTCCGCTGATCATCACAAACTCGGCAGATCCAGCCCCTGCTCCCGCGCGCACTCCTTGGCGATGTCATAGCCCGCATCGGCATGGCGCATCACGCCTGTGCCCGGATCGTTCCACAACACGCGCTCGACGCGTTTCGCCGCTTCCGGCGTGCCGTCGCAGCAGATCACCTGCCCGGAGTGGATCGACCAGCCCATGCCGACCCCGCCGCCATGATGCAGTGACACCCAGGTCGCGCCCGACGCGGTATTGAGGAGCGCGTTGAGGAGCGGCCAGTCCGCGACCGCGTCCGACCCGTCCATCATCGCCTCGGTCTCGCGGTTCGGTGACGCCACCGAACCACTGTCGAGGTGATCGCGGCCGATCACGACCGGCGCCGAGAGTTCACCGGACGCGACCATCTCGTTGAAGGCGAGGCCGAGCCTGTCGCGCAGCCCCAGTCCAACCCAGCAGATCCGCGCCGGGAGCCCCTGGAAGGCGATCCGCTCGCGCGCCATGTCGAGCCAGCGATGAAGATGAGGATCATCGGGGATGATCTCCTTCACCTTGGCATCGGTCTTGTAGATATCCTCCGGATCGCCCGACAGCGCGGCCCACCGGAACGGTCCGATCCCCTTGCAGAAGAGCGGGCGGATATAGGCCGGCACGAAGCCGGGGAAATCGAACGCATTCGTTACGCCAACTTCCTTCGCCATCTGGCGGATATTGTTGCCGTAATCAAATGTCGGGATACCCATTTCATGGAAGGCAAGCATGGCCTTCACCTGCTCCGCCATCGAGATCTTCGCCGCCTTCGCAACCCGGTCCGGGTCGCTCTCCTTGGCGCCATCCCACTCTTCCAGCGTCCAGCCGGTTGGCAGATAGCCGTTCACCGGATCATGCGCCGAGGTCTGGTCGGTGACCATGTCCGGCCTGACGCCGCGCTTCACCAGTTCCGGGAAAACCTCCGCCGCATTGCCGAGCAGGCCGACGCTGATCGCCCGGCCCTCTTTTGTGGCGTCCCCGATCAGTTTCAGCGCCTCGTCGATCGTATCGGCGCGGTGGTCGAGATAGCGGGTCTTGAGGCGCATCTCGATACGCGACGGACGGCATTCCACGGCGAGCACGCAGGCCCCGGCCATGACGCCTGCGAGCGGCTGGGCCCCGCCCATACCGCCCAGACCGCCGGTCAGGATCCACTTGCCCTTCAGGTCTCCGCCATAATGCTGGCGCCCGGCCTCGACGAAGGTTTCGTACGTGCCCTGAACAATGCCCTGGCTGCCGATATAGATCCAAGACCCGGCCGTCATCTGGCCGTACATCATCAGGCCCTTCTTATCGAGCTCGCGGAAATGCTCCCAGTTCGCGAAGGCCGGCACGAGATTGGAGTTCGCGATCAGGACGCGCGGCGCATCGGCGTGGGTGCGGAAGACGCCGACCGGCTTGCCGGACTGCACCAGCAGCGTCTCGTCGTCATTCAGACGCTTCAGCGTCGACACGATGCGGTCGAAACTCTCCCAGTCGCGCGCCGCGCGGCCGATCCCGCCATAGACGACGAGCTCTTCGGGTTTCTCGGCCACTTCCGGGTCGAGATTGTTCATCAGCATGCGCAGCGGCGCTTCGGTCAGCCAGGACTTCGCGTCCAGTTCGGATCCGCGCTTGGCGCGGATTTCACGCGCATTGTCGAGCCGCGTTCCGGTCATTTCGATACCTCCCAATGGAGTTTCTCGGCGGCATCGACCGCCGCCTCGAGAATGGATTTCAGGACCGGCTGCAGCATGGCGGCCTTGGCCTCGTCATAGGATTTTGCGGCTTCGTCCATATAGGCGCGCTGCGCCAGCTCCATCTGGAGCGCGTGGACATTGGTGTGCGGCCGCCCGAAACTGCGCGTTATCCAGCCGCCCTTGAAGCGTCCGTTCGAGACCGCCTCATACTCGTCCTGTGCGAGCATGGCCTTCATCACACCGCGTTCGATCTCCGGCGCGCAGGTCGATCCCGCGTTGGTACCAAGATTGAGCACCGGCAATTCGCCCTCGAACAGGCGCGGCACGACCGAGGCGATAGAATGCGCGTCATAGAGCAAGGCATAGCCGTGCAGCGTCCGGAGACGCGACAATTCCTCGGCGATGGCCCGGTGATAGGGATCGAAATAGCGCGCCCGGCGCCTCTCGATTTCGGCCTCGTCCGGCTCAGCCCCCTCGCGGTAGAGCGGTGTGCCATCGAAGCACTCGACCGGAACCAGCCCGGTCGTCGCCTGCCCGGGATAAAGACTTGCCCCGCCCGGATCACGATTGAGATCAATCACGTAGCGGGAATACTTCGCGCAAAGAATCGTCGCATCCAATTCTTCGGCGAAGGCGTAAAGCCGATCCACGAACCAGTCCGTGTCGGGCAAGTCCTTCGCGGCATCGCCCAGCCGGGCAGCAATATCGTCCGGCACTTCCGTTCCGGCATGCGGGATGGAAATGACCAGCGGTTCCTGCCCGCGCCGGAGGCTGAACACCTCGCTCATCGGGCCGTCTCCAGCCCTGGCAGCTCGCGGGCCACGGCAATCACCGCGCCGGAGCGCACCAGTTCCGTCGCCGCAGCAAGGTCGGGGGCAAGATAACGATCGTCTTCCAGCTTCGCGACGGCCGACCGGATCGTCCGCCGCGCGGCTTCGAGCGGCCGGGACGATGTCAGCCCGTCATGGAAATCGATGCCCTGCGCCGCGGCGAGGAGTTCAATCCCGATCACGCAGTGCAGATTGGCCGTCATGTCGAGCAGGCGCCGCGCGCCGTGTGCGGCCATCGAGACATGGTCTTCCTGGTTGGCCGAGGTCGGAATGGAATCGACGCTGGCCGGCATGGCACGCTGCTTGTTTTCCGAGACCAGCGCGGCCGCGGTCACCTGCGGGATCATGAAACCCGAGTTAAGTCCGGGAGCCGGCGTCAGAAAAGCCGGGAGACCGGACAGTGCCGGGTCCATCAGCAGGGCGAGCCGCCGTTCGCTGATCGAACCGATCTCGCACACCGCCATCGCGATCATGTCGGCGGCGAAGGCGACCGGCTCGGCATGGAAGTTTCCGCCCGAAATCGCGTCTGGCCCTTCCGCAAAGATCAGTGGATTGTCGGTGACGGCGTTGGCCTCGACTTCGAGCGTGTGCGCCGCCTGGCGCAGCACGCCGAGCGCCGCGCCCATCACCTGCGGCTGACAGCGCAGGCAATACGGGTCCTGCACCTTGTCGCAGCCGGCATGGCTTTCCACGATGGCGCTGCCTTCCAGCAGGCCGCGATAGGCGGCCGCCGCATCGATCTGACCCTGGTGTCGCCGAACGGCATGAATGCGCGCATCGAAGGGCGCGGTGGACCCCTTGGCCGCCTCGACGCTCAGTGCGCCGGCGACCAGGGCCGTCCGGAAGGCGGTCTCCGCCTCGAACACGCCGGCCAGCGCACACGCGGTGGAGAATTGCGTACCGTTGAGCAGTGCGAGCCCTTCCTTCGGCCCGAGCACTAGAGGTTCAAATCCCGCGCGCTTCAGGGCCTCGACCGCTGAGACACGCTCGTCGCCGATCTCGGCGTCGCCGACGCCCATCAACATGGCCGCGAGGTGCGACAGCGGCGCGAGATCGCCGGACGCGCCAACCGAACCCTGCGAGGGGATGACCGGATCGACCCCGGCCTTCAGCAGCGCTTCGATCGCCTTGACCGTCGTCCACTGGATGCCGGAATTGCCCTGCCCGAGCGACGCGATCTTGAGCGCCATCATCAGCCGCACGACGCGGCGCGGCAGCGGTGCGCCGACACCGCACGCATGCGACAGGACGAGCCGTTTCTGGAGCTCTTCCAATTCGCTCGCCGCGATCCGCGTCTGCGCCAGCTTCCCGAAGCCGGTATTGATCCCGTAGACGGCCCGGCCCGAGGCGAGCAGGTCGCGCACGGCCTGCGCGCCCCGGTCGACGACCGGCTTCGCGTGGTCGGACACGGCAATGTCCGCGCCATTCCAGACATCGCGCCAGTCGGCCAGCGTCATCGTGCCGGGACGGATCGTCACCGTCGTCATGCCCATTCTCCTGCGAGGATCCGGCCGTGAAGCGGCCGCGCCCCGATCCACTGCACCAGCTCGGCGGGTCGCTCAATGTCCCAGACCGCCAGATCGCAGCGCTTTCCGGCCTCGATCGTGCCGATTTCGTCGTGAAGGCCAAGCGCCCGCGCCGCCTCGCGCGTTATCCCCGCGATCGCCTCTTCCACCGTAAGGCCGAAGAGATGGCAGGCCATGTTCGCGGCAGTGAGGAGGGAAAGGAGCGGGCTCGTGCCCGGATTGGCGTCGGTCGCCACCGCCATGGGCACGCCCGCCTCACGCAGAGCGGCGACCGGCGGCTTTGTGGCTTCCCCGAGGACGTAGAACGCCCCCGGAAGCAGTACTGCGACCGTTCCGGCCCTGGCCATCGCCGCAATCCCGGCCGCATCCGTGTATTCGAGATGATCGGCGCTGAGCGCGCCGAATTCGGCCGCCAGCGCCGCCCCGCCCGTGTCGGAAAACTGATCGGCGTGCAGCTTGATCTTCAGCCCGGCCCTCTTCGCCGCTTCGAAGACGCGCCGCGTCTGTTCCGGCGTGAAGGCGATCCCCTCACAATAGGCATCGACCGCGTCCGCCAATCCGCGGCGGCCCGCCTTTTCGATCAACGGCACGCAGACCTCGTCGATGTAGGCGTCTGCCCGGCCCTTGTACTCGGGGGGGACAGCATGCGCGGCCAGCAACGTCACCTCGATCCGCATGCCGGAGATCAGACCGAGGCTGCGTGCCGCCTTCATCATGTTCACTTCGGACTCGAGATTAAGGCCATAACCCGTTTTTATTTCGATGGTTCCGACGCCTTCCACGGCGAAAACATCGAGCCGCTTCATCGCGCCAGCGGCGAGATCCGCCGGGCTCGACGCCCGCACGGCTTCGACCGTTTTCGGAATACCGCCCCCGGCCTTGGCGATCTCCTGGTAGGGCACACCGGCCAACTTCTGTTCGTATTCGTCCGACCGGTCTCCGGCGAAGATCAGGTGCGTGTGGCAGTCGATCAGGGCCGGTGTCAACCACCGGCCTTCGAGATCGATCCGTTCCCCGGATGCGTCGGATGGCAGGTCCGCCATCGCGCCGACCGCGGCGATCCGACCATCGTTGACAGCCACATAGCCCGACTCGACCACGCCATAGGGCGCGCCGCCCGCCACCATGGTGGCGAGCCGTCCGTTGACGAACAGCCGATCGTAACGCACGCACTCTCCCTTCCTGTACGAATCCCGGCTACCTCTCTGTCAGAGGAAGGAATGGATGCGCAAGCTTCACGCTGAAACCGCTCTCCTGCCGACGGGCTGGAAACGCGATGTCGAAATCGCGATCGGAGATGACGGCCGCATTGCCTCTGTGGCAGATGGCGCACCGCGCTCGCGGGATGCAGAAGCCGTTGCGATCCTCCTGCCCGCGCTCGCAAACGTACACAGCCACGCCTTCCAGCGCGCCCTCGTCGGCCTCACGGAACGGCGCGGTCCGGGGCGCGACGATTTCTGGAGCTGGCGCGAGGTGATGTTTGTCTTCCTTCAGCGTCTTGGGCCGGAGGAACTCGAAGTCGTTGCGGCCATGCTCTATGTCGAGCTGATGGAGTCCGGCTTCGCCTCGGTGGCCGAGTTTCACTACGTGCACAACGCGCCGGACGGCTCGAAATACGCCAATTCGGCTGAAACCGGCGCGGGCATCGCGGCAGCCGCACAATGCACCGGCATCGGCCTGACCCATCTGCCCGTCTACTACGCGCAGGGCGATTTCGGCGGCACTCCGCCCGGAGACGGCCAGCGCCGTTTCCTCAACGATCCCCAAAGCTTCGCCCGGATTGTCGAATCGATGCCGCAATATCTGACGCGGGCGGACGACCGGCTCGGCATCGCCCCGCACTCGCTGCGCGCCGTCACGCCGGATCATCTCAAGGCCGTCCTGTCGAACGATCCGGGCGGCCCGATCCACATCCACATCGCGGAACAGATGAAGGAGGTCGACGCCTGCCTCGCCTGGTCCGGCCAGCGGCCGGTCGAATGGCTGCTCGACCATGTCGGCCCGGATAGCCGCTGGTGCCATATCCATGCGACCCACATGACGGAGGACGAAGCGACCCGCCTCGCCCGCACCGGCGGCGTCGCCGGATTGTGTCCGTCGACGGAGGCCGATCTCGGCGACGGCATCTTCCAGTTCCGCGCCTTCACCGAAGCGGGCGGCGCGCTCGGCATCGGCACGGACAGCCATATCGGGACCGACGCGGCGCAGGAGCTTCGCTTGATGGAGTGGGCGCAACGCCTGACGCAGCGCGCCCGCAACATCGCCGCCCCGCCCAATGGCTCGACGGGACGCACGCTGTTTGATGCGACGCTGGCGGGCGGAGCGCAGGCACTTGGCCGGGCAAGCGGCGCGATCGCGACCGGCAACTGGGCCGATCTTGTTTCGCTTGACGCCGAACACCCCACGATCACCGGCAAGACCGGCGACGCCATAATCGACAGCTGGATCTTTGCCGGCGACCGGTCCTGTGTCTCGCAGGTCTGGTCGGCAGGCCGTCACTGCGTGAAGGACGGCGTTCACAAGGACCGCGAGGCCGTCGCTACGCGCTACCGCTCCGTGATGGCCAAGCTGCTGGCGTGACGCGCACGAAGCGTCTCGACGACGTCTGAAAGCGCAATACCGCGGCTTTCAAGCGCGACGAGCAGGTGAAAGACCAGATCGGCCGCCTCTTCGGTCAACGCCGTATCGTCCTGCGCAGCCGCAGCCAACGCCACCTCGACGCCCTCCTCGCCAACCTTCTGCGCGGCCTTGAGCGGTCCGGAAGCCAGAAGGCGCGCGACATAGCTTTCCTTCGGGTCGGCGTTCCGGCGCGACCGCACGACGTCCGAAAGCGCCGCGAGGAAGCCGACGCCCGGCGCTTCGCCATCGTCGAAACACCCCGGTGTCCCGAGGTGACAGACTGGCCCGGCCGGCACGGCCGCGACCAGCAGCGTATCGCGGTCGCAATCGAGGCGGATGGCTTCGAGGCGAAGCGTATTGCCGCTGGTCTCGCCCTTCACCCATATCCGGTCCTTCGACCGGCTGAAGAAAGTCACGAGCCCGGTATCGATGGTCTGCTGGACCGCGTCCTCGTTCATGTAGCCGAGCATGAGCACCTGACGCGTGCGCGCATGCTGAACGATGGCGGGTACGAGCCCACCCGACTTGGCGAAATCGATCGCGCTGATGTCGATCATGGTCTGACCTCGATTCCGGCTTCAAGCAGATAGGATTTGAGTTCGGGAATGGCGATCACGCCCTTGTGGAAGACGCTGGCCGCGAGCGCGCCATCTACCTGGGCCGCACGGAACACATCGGCAAAATGCGGGACCGCGCCGGCCCCGCCCGAGGCGATGAGCGGCACGGTGCAGACTTCACGGACTGCGGACAACTGATCGATGTCATAGCCTTCGCGGACGCCGTCACTGTCCATGCAGTTCATCACGATCTCGCCGGCGCCCCGGTCGACCGCCTCGCTCACCCAGTCCAGCGTCCGTCGCGACAGGGCGGCCGTCTTGTCCGGATCGCCCGTATACTGATGCACCCGCCAGTCGCCACCGACCGGGCGGCTGTCGACGCCGACGACCACACACTGTGACCCGAATTCGCATGCCAACGCGTCTATCAGTGAAGGATCCGCGAGGGCTGGCGAATTGACCGATATCTTGTCGGCCCCGGCGAACAACCGCGCGCGCGCATCGTCGACGCTGCGGATTCCGCCCGCGACGCAGAACGGAATGTCGATCAGCCGTGCAACCCGCGAAACCCATTCCGGTTCGACGGCTCTTGCCTCGGGACTCGCAGCGATGTCGTAGAAAACCAGTTCGTCCGCGCCTTCCGCAGAATAACGCGCGGCCAGCGCGGCGATGTCGCCGACATCCTCGTGATTGCGGAAGCGGACGCCCTTCACGACCCGGCCGCCCTTCACGTCGAGACAGGGAATTATGCGCCGCGCAGGCATGCAATCGCCTCCCTGACCGTAAAGCGGTTCTCGTAGAGCGCACGGCCGACAATCGCCCCTTCCGCACCGGACGACCGCAAGGCTGTCAGATCGGCAAGCGCGGAAACGCCGCCGGACGCCTGCCAGGCAATGTCCGGCCAGTCCTTGGCGAGCCGGGCATACAGCGCGGTCGATGGCCCTTTCAGCGCACCGTCTCGGCCGACATCGGTGGTCAGAACGTGCTTCAGGGGCGTGTCGAGATACTTCGCCATGAGGGCATCGAGGGTCGTCGTCGACGCCTGGGTCCAGCCTTTGACGACCGGAACGGCCACGTCGCCATTCATGCGGACGTCAAGCGCGGCGATCAATCGTTCGCCGCCAATCCTGTCGAGCCAATCGGAAAAGCGGTCGGGAGCAATCACCGCCATGCTGCCGACGATCACGCGGCTCACTCCGGCATCGAGCAATCGCGCCACATCGTCAGCACTGCGGACACCACCGCCCGTCTGGACTTTCAGACCCAGGCCGCACAATTGCGCGATCGTATCCGTCTGCCGCCGGGCACCATCACGGGCCCCCGAAAGGTCGACGACGTGTAGCCAATCCGCTCCTTCATCCCGCCAGGCCTTCGCGACCTTGACCGGGTCGTCGCCATAGGCGGTGACGGCGTCGAAATCGCCATGGGTCAGACGAACGATCTGCCCGTCGAGAAGATCAATTGCCGGATAAAGCTGCATCACTCAACTCTATGAAATTACGTAAGATTGTGGATCCGACATCGGCGGATCGCTCGGGGTGGAACTGACAGCCAAAGACGGCTCCGCGTTGAACCATGGCACTAAAGCTGCGGCCATGTTCGGCCGACGCGATGGTCGCCTCGCCCGGGTCCGCGGCGTAGCCGTGGACGAAATAGGCGTAGGCGCCCTCATCCAGATTCGCGGTCAGCGGGCTCGCGCGCTCGAGCGTCAAACGGCTCCAGCCCATGTGCGGCCAGACCCCACCGTCCGGGCGCGGCAACCTGCGCACCTCGCCAGGAATGAGGCCGAGCGTCTGAACACCGCCCTCTTCGCTTCTTTCGAACAGCAATTGCATGCCAAGACAAATGCCGAGCACCGGCCGGGTCTCGCGGCGCAGCGCCTTGGCCCAGCCCGACACGTCGAGCCGCGCCATGGCCGGCCCTGCCGCCCCGACACCGGGCAGAATCAGCCGGTCCGCTCGATCTGCTTCAGCTGGCGTACGCGCAAGACTGTGCGTCGCGCCAAGCCGGTCGAGCGCGGCCTGAACGGAGAACAGGTTCGAGCACCCCGTATCGATCAATGCGACACTCATGGGATCAGAGCGTGCCCTTGGTGGAGGGGATGGCATCGCCCTCAACGCGAACGGCCTGACGCAGGGCGCGTCCGAATGCCTTGAAGCAGGCCTCGATCATGTGGTGAGCATTCTCACCCTCCACCCGGACATGAATTGACGCCTTCATCGCTTCTGCCAGGGACCGGAAGGCGTGCGGCGTCATCTCGACCGGGAAGCCGGCAACGCGCTCGCCCGGGATCGCGCCTTCGAATTTGCAGAAGGGCCGCCCGGACAGGTCTATCCAGACTCCGGCCCGCGTCTCGTCCATCGGCAATTCAAATCCGAACCGGGCAATGCCGCGCTTGTCGCCGAGGGCCTGACGAAGGGCTTCCCCAAGCGCCAGGCAAACGTCTTCGATCGTGTGGTGCGCATCGACGCCGATATCCCCCTCGGCCACAACGTCGAGCGCGAAGCCGCCGTGGCGGCCAATCTGGTCGAGCATGTGATCGAAGAACTCGATCCCCGTTTCGGCGCGAATGGGTCCATCCCGGTCGAGATCGACAGACACCGTGATGTCGGTCTCTTTCGTGGTCCGGCGCACAATTGCCGCCCGTCGCGAGGGCAAGGCAACGCGTTCGGCAAGCGCCTTCGCTGCCTCGACCGTCGGAACGAAGAGCGAGAATCCGGCATCATTTTGCGCAGCGATAAGCCCAGCCGCGGCAAGCTCGCGTTCGAGGGCCATCGGCTCGCGCGCGATCAGCTGTATGGAATCTTTCCTGATCTCGACTGCACCGACCCCGGGCCAATTGCGAAGAACTTCGGCAATCCGATCGAGCATCTCGCTCCGCCGAACCAATTCGGCCTCGCGTGCCGCGGCACCGGCGGGCGAGATGGCATCGAGCGCCGCCTTCAGCGCCGCTTCGCTCAAGGCCAGTTCGATCTCCCGTGCCTTCGGTCCAGAACCATCGATAACCACCGCGCAGACCCGATTGTCCGTGGGCCCGATCGGAACGGTGCGGGACGGATCGAGACCGACGATCGTGACTGCTTCGGACGTTGGTGCCAGCACGATCCGGCTGGCCTCAACGCCGAGCATGGCGGCGAGACGACCGCGCAGGCGGTCGGCCAGATCCAGAACTGTCCGGCGCGGGTGATCGAGGCGCAGGTCAATGGTCATGATCCTGCCCTTTCGCGGCGAAGCCGCATCGCGGCCGCGTGTCCTTCCAGGCCTTCGAGCGCCGCCAGCCGCTCGACCGCCGGCGCGATGTTCCGCGCGCCTTCCGGACTCGCTTCCATGATCGTGACCGTCTTCTGGAAGGCTTCGACCGTGACACCGCCATAGGCGCGCGCGGCCCGTCCCGTCGGGAGTGTGTGGTTCGGACCGGCGGCGTAATCGCCGGCCGACTCGGGCGTCCACGCCCCAACGAAAATAGATCCGGAATTCCGGACACATTCAGCCAGTTCGGAAGCGTTTGCGGTCTGCAGGATCAGGTGTTCGGGCGCCGCCGCTTCGATGGCGCCCAGCACCTCGTCATCGCTTGCCGTTGTGATGCAGATCGCATTGGCCATGGCCTGCGAGGCAATCGACCGGCGCGGCAATCCGGCCAGCTGCGTCTCGCAAGCCGCGGCAATCGCGTCCAGGTCGGTACCGCGCGACACAAGAACCACCCGGGCCATCGGATCGTGTTCGGCCTGGGCCAGAAGATCGGCGGCCACAAATTCCGGTTCGGCGGTCACATCGGCGACCACCATCACTTCACTCGGACCAGCCGGAAGATCAATGGCCGGACCGCCCTGCAGACGCGAGACATAGGCCTTCGCCGCCGCGACCCAGGCATTGCCCGGCCCGAATATCTTGTCGGCACGGGGGAGTTCGCCCGCTCCGAAGGCCAACCCCGCAATCGCCTGCGCGCCGCCGATGGCATAGATTTCCGTCAGCCCGAGCAGGCTGGCGGCGGCGAGCACAGCAGAGTTCACTGTCCCGTCCGGCGCGGGTGGCACGACAACCGCGATGCGCGGCACGCCGGCGATCTGCGCCGGCACGGCGAGCATGATCAGTGTCGAAACCAAGGGAGCGCTGCCAGCGGGAACATAAAGCCCGACCGTGCCGATCGGCACGGTCTTCCGGCGCGCAACAAGCCCGGGCCAGGTCTCGACCCGGATTTCGGGAAAGCCCTGCGCCTGGTGAAACTGCTGGACCGCACCAATGGCTGACTGGAGGGCGTCTGCATCGGCGCGGTCCAGCCCCGCTTCAGCCGATCGAAGGGCTTCGTTCGGCACGCGGAACCGGTCCCGGGTGTAACCGTCGAATTGTCGGGCATAGGATCTCAGCGCAGCGTCGCCGCCGCGCCGGACGCCCTCGACAATTTCGACGGCGGCGGATTCGGCATCGACCAGCGACGGGGCCGGCGCAAACAGCGCCTCCCGCGCGTTCGCGCTCAGACCGGACCATGCAATCGGTTTCAGCATGGTTCAGGCCATCATCTTTTCGATCGGAAGCACGAGGATGGCGCGGGCACCGGCCGTCTTCAGACGCTCAAGCGTTTCCCAGAAGACTTGCTCGCGGCAGACGGCGTGCACGGCCACAACATCGTCGCGCCCCGCGATCTGGGCAACGGTCGGCGCGTCGGACCCCGGCAGGATCGCCTTGATCTCGGCCAATCGGTCGGTCGGTGCGTTCAGCAGGATGTATTTCGTCTGCGCCGAAGCGATGACGCCTTCCGCGCGCTGGATCAGCAGCTTTGCGGTTGCTTCGACCCCGCCATTGCGGCCATTCCGCCGGCGGATCAGAACGGCTTCACTTTCCAGGACTGTTTCGAAGGCTTCCAGGCCATTGGCCTCGAGCGTCGCTCCGGAGGAAACGAGATCGCAGATCGCATCAGCGATCTTCATCCGCGGCGCGACCTCGACCGATCCGCGCATTTCTACGACTTCCGCTTCGATGCCGCGTTCGGCGAGCCAGGCTTTCGTAAGGCCCGGATAGGAGGTCGCGATCGACTTTCCCGCTAAATCCCCGGCGGAACGAATGCCCCCGTCCTTCGGTGCCGCCAGCTTCAGCGTGCATTTCGCAAAGCCGAGTTTCAGTACGGTCTCGACCTCGCCATAGCGCCTCGACCGGGCCTGCATCTCGTAGAGCACGTTCTCACCGACAATGCCGTAGTCGCACGCGCCGCCGGCAACGAAGCTCGGAATGTCGTCGTCACGAACCAGCATCAGATCAACCGGCATGTTCTCCGCCCGGCGATGCAGTGCATCCCGGCCATAGGCAAAGCGCAGGCCGGAGCGCTCCAGCAACTTCAACCCGCCCTCGGCAAGCCGTCCCGACTTCTGGACCGCAAGTTTGAGCCGTGTATCGCTCATCGCTTCGCTCCCTTGAGCCGGTCGAGCACCAGGCGGTAGCCCTCATTCGGTTCCTGCATCAGGAAGCGGGCAACGCGCGTGACCGTCGCGGTTGAAGCCCCCGTCTCCTCGGCGATCTGGCGATAGGTCTTCCCGCCCGCATCGAGCAGACGCACGACGCGCCAGCGTTCCGCGAGCGCTTCGATCTCGCCCGGCGTACAGAGGTCTTTCAGGAAACGCTCGGCTTCCGCCCGATCCTTCACCTGCAGCAGCGCATCGCACAGGGCGTCCCTGTCCTCGATACGGCGCTGCCTCGGGTCATTGGTCTTGATCGGTGCCATCGGTCCGCTCCCTGCTTCGGAGCGGACATATAACGTTTTAGCACGCTAAAACAAGAGGGCGGGTGCAGATGGTGACAGCGAGGCGTTACTTTCTGTTTTTTCTAGAGTTTTCCGGTATCGATGATCTCGCCGGTATCGGGGTCAACGGCGATGACCGGAAGTCCGGCCGCCTTCCAGGCTCCGAGCCCGCCGGCCATGTGCGCATCGACTTTCACACCGGCATCCTGGCAGTGAATCGCCGCAACGGCGGAACGGCGTCCGCCCGCGCAGCTCAGGACGACCCGTCGCTTGCCATCGACCGGCATGACGGCGGGTTCGAGCGTCGACAACGGATGATTGAGCGTCCCGTGGATCCGCTCGATCGCGAATTCGCGCGGTTCGCGCACATCGATCAGAAGCAGTGTTCCGGCCTTCAGCCCGTCAGCCACCTGCTTCGGGGTCAGATCCTCGAGTCCGTTCATCGTTGTGTCGTCCTTCCTTGATGCGCGCGCATCATTGGCACCACCGCACGCGGAGGCAACTTCCACGAAATGACTGTTTGCATCAACGGCGTTTGCGGGGTTCAGGCGACCCCGCTAGCCTGCGGCCCCTTCGCGAACCGTTCGGAGCGCCGACCGTGACCCACGACACCTCCCCCACCCTGATCCCCGTCCCGGCCGACTGGTCGAAACGCGCAAAGATCAATGCCGGGCGTTATGCCGAGAAATACAAGCTGTCGGTCGACAACCCCGACGCCTTCTGGGCCGAGGAATTGAAGCGGATCGACTGGATCAAGGCGCCCACCGAGATCAGCGACGTGTCCTGGTCAAAGGACGACCTTCACATTCGCTGGTTCGCCGATGGCGTGCTCAATGCCTGCTACAATTGCGTCGACCGGCACCTGCCGGACAAACGCAATGACGTCGCCCTGATCTGGGAGGGTGACGACCCGTCGGTCGACAGGAAAGTCTCCTACGGACAATTGCACACCGAGGTCTGCCGCTTCGCCAATGTCCTGAAGGACATGGGTGTGAAGAAGGGCGACCGCGTCACGATCTACCTGCCGATGATCGTCGAGGCCGCCTTTGCCATGCTCGCCTGTGCGCGGATCGGGGCCGTCCATTCCGTCGTGTTCGGCGGTTTCTCACCCGACTCGATCGCGGGCCGGATCGAGGATTGCCGGTCGGAATGGGTCATCACTGCGAATGAGGGCCTGCGCGGCGGCAAGACGATCCCGCTCAAGCACAATGTCGACAAGGCGCTTGAGAAAGTCTCCGGAGTCACCGGTGTGCTGGTCGTTCGCCACACCGATGCCGATGTCGCCATGAAGCAGGGCCGCGACCGCTGGTATCACGTGGCCGCCAAAAACGTGGGCGCGGATTGCCCGTGCGAGCCCATGCAGGCCGAAGACCCGCTCTTCATTCTCTACACGTCGGGCTCGACCGGAAAGCCGAAGGGCGTGCTGCACACGACCGGTGGCTACATGGTCTGGGCATCGATGACGCATGAATACGTGTTCGACTACCGCCCCGGCGAAATCTACTGGTGCACAGCCGATGTCGGCTGGGTCACCGGGCACACCTACATCGTTTACGGCCCGCTTGCGAATGGCGCGACGACACTCATGTTCGAGGGCATCCCGACCTATCCCGGCCCCGACCGCTTCTGGCAGGTTGTCGACAAGCACAAGGTCGAGATCTTCTACACAGCCCCGACGGCAATCCGCGCGCTTGAACGCCTCGGCGACGCGCATGTGAAGAAGCATTCGCGCCAGTCCCTGCGCCTGCTCGGCACGGTCGGTGAGCCGATCAATCCCGCGGCCTGGACCTGGTATTGGGAGGTGGTCGGCGACAAACGCTGCCCGGTGGTCGACACCTGGTGGCAGACCGAGACCGGCGGGGCGCTGATCACCCCCCTGCCCGGCGCGACCGATCTGAAACCCGGCTCGGCCTCGACGCCGATGTTCGGCATCCAGCCCGACCTTGTCGATACCGAAGGCAATTTCATCAAGGGCGCGGCGAGCGGCAATCTGGTGCTCAAGACATCCTGGCCCGGCCAGATGCGCACCGTATACGGCGATCACCAGCGCTTTTTCGACACCTATTTCTCGACCTATCCCGGTCTCTATTTCACCGGCGACGGCGCTCGGCGGGACGAGGACGGCTACTGGTGGATCACCGGCCGCGTGGATGACGTGATCAACGTCTCCGGCCACCGCCTTGGCACGGCGGAGGTCGAAAGCGCGCTGGTTGCCCACCCGAAGGTCGCCGAGGCTGCCGTCGTTGGTTTCCCGCACGATATCAAGGGTCAGGGCATCTACTGCTATGTCACACTGAACCAGGACGCCGAGCCCGATGCGGCTCTGGAAAAGGAGCTGCGCCAGTGGGTCCGCGACGATATCGGGCCGATCGCCTCGCCCGATGCCATCCAGTTCGCCCCCTCCCTGCCCAAGACCCGCTCCGGCAAGATCATGCGGCGCATCCTGCGCAAGATCGCGGAGGGTGAGTTGAACAATCTCGGGGACACGACGACCCTCGCCGAACCCGGTGTGGTCGACGACCTCGTTGCCAATCGCAAATCGGCCTGACATCGAAGCCCTTGCGGCGTCACGCCAAGCGGCGATACTGACATTCTGACCTCGAGAGGAAGTGTTCCATGCGTCTGCCCGTTCTCGCCGCCCTGGCCCTCCTTCCGCTTGCCGGATGCGCGACCACCGAGTCCGGCCCGGTCGAACCGCAATGCCGTGCTCCGAACGCGCAGGAATTCGAGATTTTCCGGGCCATCGTCGCGCGCGACCGGCAGACGCTGATCCGGAACTCGGCGCAGGGCCCCGCCCGCAGCGCTCTGATCGCCGAAGACCCCTATGCCAGCGGCCACATGTGGGGTTCGCAAGGCTATACCAGCGGCACCTTGCTCGGCATCCTGTCCGACCCGCCGCTCTGCGTGATCGACCTGCCCTCCGCGACGCCGGAAACGCAGCGTTCCATCGCTGTCTATTCGCAGGCGCGCTACGACCAGCTCCGCCCCGCCGTGCCGGTGATTCCGGAAACCGGCTACCAGCCCTACGGCTATCACCGCCGCGACTATATCGAGTGCCGCTTCGTCAACACGGCCGAGGGTTGGCGCATGTCGGACCTGTGCTCGCTGGTGACCGCCCAGGCGCCGACGGGCTAGGACAGGCGGCGCTTACTGCGCCACCTCGACCCGTCCCCGAAATCCGCCAGCATCCGTGATGATCGCCAGAGAGCGAGCGATTTCGCCTGTCTCGGCGTCAGCATGGTCGAACACGATCATTTCGCCGCGGCCCGCCTGATCGCATCCAGAAACCGACGCCTCTATCCGGTCGTTCGCGGGCGCGGCGGACACCACGCAACCGCTGCCGGCAAATCGGATCTCGCCGCTCTCAGACACGGTGAGCGTGCGCGCCACGGAGCCGGACAGGACATAGTGCCCTTCGCTCAGATCCAGCGCAGGCCGCATCAAGCCGGAATGCACACCATTGATGCGCTCGCCGGAAGCGGAAAGCAGGCGGAGCGACAGGCTCTCTTCGAGCCGCCCTTCCATGACCAACGCCCCGTCCGCATCCATAAACCGGACGGCATTGCCGACAATCTGCCACCGCAGCGTCGTGACGTCTTCGCCGCGGATCAGGGACGCGCGGCCATCTGAATGCGCCAGCAGCCAGGCGCTCGAATGTGCGGGAGCTCCCGTCTCGTCGCGCCCGACAATTCCAAGGCTCCAGAATCCTTCCGCGCCCTCGAAGTCATTGGCGGGTGCCGGGGCGATCACTGCGGCACTAGTCACGCTGCGTACCACGCCGCCAGCATCCCTGAAGCGCAGGTAAACCCGGCTGTTGGCAGGGTCGAAGGCAATTCCGGCATCGGATGACGCCTGGACGAACACCGCAAACGTCTTCGCGCTGTCTCCGATCTGGGTCACGACTTCTGTACCGGCCGGCTCAAGGCAGCGGCCGTCACTTCCGGTCTCGCAAACCGTGACATCAAGCGGCAGGACGGTCGCCCCCGTGTCCGCAGTGACGGTAATGGTCGCTTCGTTGGCCAAAGCTCCGTCAACACCATCAGGAGCAGCATCTCCGGCCCCGATATTCACGGCCGCAGCGCTCATGAAGCGTCGCCCGCCCGGCGTCAGGATGCGGATCACACCATCGCCAGAGGGAGTCGCAGCAATCGACAGAATATCGGGCGTCGGTGTTTCCGAGGCAGAAAGGAAGATTGAGTTTACCCCGGGGGCCGGTGCCGCTTCGACTCCATTCCCGCAGACAACGCTGGGGTAGAACGCTCGTGGAGAAAACGCCACGCGGGGCGAATAGGCCAGAACGAAGCTGCGCGATGCGCCAGGCGCTATATCGAAATACGGGTTTGCGTCTCCGACGGCGTTATTGGCGGCGTCGGTTTCCTGGTAGGAAAACTGCGGCTCGTAATTGCTACCGAAGGAACAACCATATGCGGTATTGCGATTGGCATTCGCGACCGACGCGAACACGGTGATCGGACTTCCACCGACGACACCGGAACGAGCCCCCGGCAAGGTGGCTGAATAGATCGACGTTGGGCCGTATAACGTATAATTGAACTGAGCGGAGACGGCGTGTGACGCGTTCGCGATAAACTGGCAATTCTGAATCACGACACCGTCACAACGGCCGCCCCAGTCTGAAAGGCTGGCATAAAAGCCATCATTGGCTCGATAAGTGTCAGCAGAGATCCTAATCGACGTGCCCGCGAACACTTCGAAGGTGCAGTCTCCATAGCAGCGCAACTCGGGTTCACGGACACGCGCGACCGCTCCTGCCGGTCCGCTCACCGTCAGCGAAATGGTGTGACGGGTGTCCGAGATCCCGCGAACCGCAAACGATGCGGTAGTCTGTGACGATGCGTTCGCCGCGCGGGCAGAATAGGTAAACGTCTCGGCGACCGCGCCCGGCATCGCTTGCTGAGGCGATGGCGTGTATTGGAAACTGCCATTGGTCTCAAACTGGATCGTTGATCCGCTCTGCAACAGATAGGGCGTCCCGGGGCTCCTAGCCCGTCCGTCAAGCACCATCCCCGTCAGCACAAGCGTGTCGTCAGCGGTGTCGCTTCCGTTTCCGTTGTCCGCAAAGAAATTGCCGTTCAGGTTCGACTGGGGGCTCGCGACGAAAAGATCCGGGCGAAGGTCAATTCCATCGCGCCCGCTGACGGTCAGTGTGAGCGTGCCCTGATCCGAGAATCCGTCCGTGCTGGTGATCGTGAAGCTAACGGCTTGTTCGGATCGCTCCCCGACGCGAAGTGACTGGAAATCGCCGTCCGGATCAAAAATGATGGCACCTGACGAAGTCACCTGCAGACGCCCGCCTGCCGGTAGTTCATACCATCGGTCAACTCGCGAACGAACATTGTCTATTGCGGACACGAATACGCGGTCATCGCGATCCGGATCAGCCGTTACACTGAAAACACTGCCTTGAACGATCGCATCTTCATGCGTCGAAAGCACAACATCAGACGCGACTGGCGGCGAATTCTCCCCCGTCAGCGTGATAAATACCTCTGCCTCTTGCACAGAGAGGTCGAGTGGCCGGCCGAAATTCTCTATACCCCCATACAACACACAGGCGCGAGACGCGTCGGTTGACCAGGTCCCACTGGTGACAAAATCTTGGAATCCGTCCGAGTCGACGTCACCGATTGGGGTCGTTTGGCTTACCGAACACGATTCTTCTCCAGGCCGCGGTGAGCCGAAAAATGCCAACGTGCTTGCGGCAGGGAGCTCGGCCAGCTCGTATGTTCCGGACCAGTCATCCCTGCCCATGATGGCCATAACGATATCGGTTGGTTCTTCTTCGATATCTCTGTTCATGGACACAAGAAAATCGTCGTAGCCATCCCCGTTGATATCGGTGGCGATGTCAGCGTTGATCAGCGGCCAGTTCACGTAGCCGTCCTGAATCCAGAACGTGAACCCTCCGGCTGTTACGGCGTCGGAAACTACGACACTCCCGCTGGCCTGCGGTGTATCGGAACCGAATACCACATTGAATCGCACCGGCTCGTAGGGTGATCGAATATAATTGCTGAACGCGATGTCAGACAGACCGTCGCCATTCATATCTCCCGCAGGAAGGGCAAAATAGCCAACGGCGTAGGTTCGCCCTCCTCCCACGATGCGCATTCCACCCGACCCGTCGAAATAACTCGGCGTCATATTGCCCGGGAGATCGGTTGGCTGGCCGAACAACACATACACGGCCCCTTCCCTGCCATCGGGAATATCTTCCTGAGACCGTGCGAAATAAAGGTCGCTGCGACCGTCACCGTTGAAGTCGTCGAGCCAGAAAATCGGCCAGGCAGAAGCGGTGCTCTCGAGGTCGATTAGCGCTCCGTTTGTTCCGTCGATCTCCGCCAGATCCAGTTCGCCAATCCACCGGCTGCCGGTTCCGTAGACGATGACCAAAACCATCGTCGTTGTGTTGTCGTCTCTGGTCCGCCTCGTAACGACTGCGAGGTCGTTGAATCCGTCGCCATTGATATCGCCTGCTCCAGCGGCGGGAGCACCTGGCTGCCCTCCGGGCGCACTATCGACGATCGCGAAGATAGCGCCGGGGGCTGCCGAATCGGTCAAACTCCAGTCGGAAGGGTTCGAACTTGCGCCATATCGAATTCGAGACTCGGCCTGCCGCTGTACGAAGATGTCGGCGTGACCATCGTCGTCGAGGTCGCCAACGCTGAAGACCCGAAATTCACCGGAACCGGGCGCAAAAATCCGGAATCCGTTCGACCCGTTGAGCGATGCGAAGTCAAAATCTTCCGCGGCGTCGAAACGGCCATTGTTGAAAATCACGGCCGTACGGCTCTGCGGCGAACTGCGGTAAATCGGCTCCTGATAGCGCACAGCAATATCGTCTCGGCCATCACCGTTGACGTCACCGAGTTCGTGCACGCCTTGGACATTATAGCCGAAGTCGACATTGCTTCCGAAAGGCGCCGTGATTGAATCGGCAATCGGCATTTCGCTGACATAGTACTGGAAACGGCCGTAGACCCTTACGCCGGCTGAAAGCAGGTTTGACGACGGATGTTGATAGAGATCGAAGTCCCCGTTCGGATGCGCATCAAAGCTGACGTAGCTCTCGAACGGACCACTCGTGTTGTCGGGTATGCGCGTCAGTTGAATATCAATGGGTTCATCGATCTGTTCTGACCGTACGTGACGAACTGATCTGACGTGAAATTCATCTCCATCCGGATCCGTATCCGGCCCATTCCCGTTGTCCACGAACAGATTGCCGGACAAGGGTTGTTGTTCCGTCATCTCGAAATGATCATCCTGCGCGACGGGCGGGTCCAGCGCCGCTGCCGGACCTGTCAGGACCGCGCTGCCCAACAGGGTCAGCACGCTTGCAACATAAAGACGCATCATTTCAGATTTCCAGCCCACAACCTCTTGATGCAACCTTGAGCGATCAAGGGCAGGAAAACAATCGGAAATCTGCTGCCGGACCGAGACCGGTTGCGCCGCGTCCGGTGAAATGCAGGATAGCGCCGAACGTTTGACAAAGGGCCACCGCAGCAATGCGGGGTGGGAGGCAATTCGATGACGACCCGTATCTTTCTCGCAGCGCTGATGACCGGCGCGGCGCTCGCCGCCTGTTCGGAACCCGTGGGCGATGTTGACCCGGCGGCTGATGAAACCGCCGACGCGGCCATGAATGACGCGACCGACATGGCAATGGCAGACGATGGCAGCTGTGCGGCGCTTTACGAAGGCCGCGGCAGCGACAACCCGCCCATGCCCTTCAGCGATGAGGCATTGGCCAACACCGACACGTCCCGTCCTGCATCTTGTGACACGGCGCTGGCGATCAGCGGGCCGGACATGGCGTGGCGCATCCAGACGCTGGCCTCGGACGAATTCGCCGGCCGCGCACCCTCCACGCCCGGAGGGCGCGCCGCGAGTCAGTGGATCGCCGACGAGTTCGCCCGCATGGGGTTGGAACCGGCCGGCGACGACGGAAGCTATTACCAGCGCGTGCCGCTCGTGGAAGCCACGCTTGATACCGCCTCGGCCGAATTCGACATCGCCGTCGATGGCGAGGCCATGGGTCTGGAAATGGGCAATGACGTGGTCTTCTGGACGAAGCGCCTGAATGGCCGCCAGGAGATCGACGCCTCCGACCTTGTTTTCGTCGGTTACGGCATCGTCGCGCCGGAATACGGCTGGAACGACTATGAAGGCCTCGACATGACAGGCCGCACCGCCGTCATCCTGGTCAATGACCCGGGTTACGCCACTGGCGATCCGGAACTCTTCAACGGCAATGCCATGACCTATTACGGGCGCTGGACCTACAAGTACGAGGAGGCGATGCGTCAGGGTGCCGAAGGCGCCATCATCATCCACCAGACCGAGCCGGCCAGCTATGGCTGGCACGTCGTTGCCGGATCCTGGCAGGGCGCCCAGTACGATCTCGAGACCGAAACGGCGAACGACCGGGCGGCGCTCGAAGGCTGGATCACCGAAAATGTTGCGCGGCGTCTGTTCGAAGCCACGGGTCTTGATTTCGATGCGCTGACCGCAGCGGCACACGAGCGCGGCTTCGAAGCCGTGCCGATGGAAGGCGCAGTGCTCAATGCGGCCTTCGACACCGAGATCAATCGCCTGGAATCCCGCAATGTGGCCGGCGTCGTTCCGGGCACGCAGCGGCCCGACGAATACGTTCTCTACATGGCGCACTGGGACCATCTCGGCGAAACGGTCACGCTCAACAGCGCGGACGGCATCTATAACGGTGCCGTCGACAATGCGACCGGCACGGCCGCAGTGATGGAAATCGCCGAGATGATGGCCGCCAACCCGGCAGAGCGCAGCGCCCTCTTCGTGGCCGTCACGCTCGAGGAATCGGGCCTGCTTGGCTCGGCCTATTTCGGCGAGAACCCCCTCGTGCCGCTGAACCAGATCGTGGGCGGCATCAATATGGACGGCATGCTGCCGACCGGACCGACGAGCGACGTTGTCGTGATCGGCTACGGTTCGTCGGAACTCGAGGACATCCTCGCAGACGCCGCCGCGGAACAGGACCGCACCGTTGCGCCGGACCCCAATCCTGCCGCCGGCTATTTCTACCGTTCCGATCACATCTCGCTGGCCAAGCTCGGCGTGCCGATGCTCTACGCGGACGGGGGTTCGACCCACGTCGAATACGGGGCGGCCTTCGGTGAGGAAATCGACGGCGCCTACCGGGCTCGCGCATATCACAACTTCGACGACGAATTCTCCTACGACTGGGACTTCGAGGCCCTCGCCCGCGACGCCCGGCTGATGGGCGAAGTTGGTCAACGCATCGCCAATTCCAGCGACTGGCCGAACTGGTATGAGGGCAATGAATTCCGCGCCCTTCGCGATGCCATGATGAATGTCGGCGACGGCGCGGCCGGCGAGAGCGATACAGGCGAAAACGGCGAGCAATAGCGGAGCAGCGGCGTGGCGGATCTGACGGATATCAAGTCCGCCGCGCCGCAATTGCCGGTCGGGGACCTCCAGCGGTCACTCGACTTCTATGCGACCCGGCTCGGATTCCGGACGGTCGATATCTGGCCGGAAGTCGGGCCGACCGAGGCGCTCCTGTCAAAGAATGACGCTCATCTTCGCCTTGTCGAGGAAATCGAGCCCGGGGGCGATCCGCGCGGTGAGGCGACCGTGACGATCCGCGTCGACAATGCGAGCGGACTCTATGGCCTGCTCAGCGATCAACTCGAGATCGAGGAAAGCCTTGGCTGGTCCGATGACGGACGGCGCTATTTCGCCTTCCGCGACCCGGACGGCCACCGCATCGTCTTCATCGATATGGCCTGATCAGGCTTCGGCCGCCCGGCTCGCCTTCTTGCGCTCATGCTCTTTCAGCCAGCGCTTGCGGATCCGGATCGATTTCGGCGTCACCTCGACAAGCTCGTCGTCATTGATGAATTCGAGCGCGAATTCGAGGGTGACCCGGATCGGCGGCGTCAGCACGACCGCCTCGTCCGCGCCGGCGGCACGGATATTGGTCAGCTGCTTGCCCTTGGTCGGGTTCACGGCGAGGTCGTTGTCGCGGCTGTGGATGCCCAGCACCATGCCTTCATAGACATCCGTCGCATGGCCGATGAACATCCGGCCGCGCTCCTGCAGATTCCAGATCGCGTAGGCCAGCGCCTTGCCATCGACCATCGAGATCAGTGCACCATTGTGGCGCTGCCCGATTTCGCCCGGCGTACGCGGGGCGAAACGGTCGAACGTGTGATACATCAGGCCCGCGCCGGACGTCGCCGTCATGAATTCCGACCGGAAGCCGATCAGGCCGCGCGTCGGAATATTGTAGTCGAGGCGCACACGCCCCTGACCGTCGGGCACCATGTTCTTCAGCTCGCCGCGGCGTTCGCCGAGCTTTTCCATGATCGCGCCCTGGCTTTCTTCCGGCAGGTCGACGACCAGCGTCTCCCACGGCTCATGGATTTCGCCATCGACTTCTTTGGTCACGACGCGCGGACGCGAGATCGCCAGTTCGAACCCTTCGCGGCGCATCGTTTCGATCAGCACCGACAGGTGCAGCTCGCCGCGGCCCGAAACGCGGAACTTGTCGGCATCGTCGAGCTGCTGAACGCGCAGCGCCACATTGTGGATCAACTCGCGGTCGAGCCGGTCCTTGATATTGCGGCTGGTGACGAACTTGCCTTCCCGGCCGGCGAACGGGGAATCGTTCACCTGGAAGGTCATCGCGATGGTCGGCTCGTCCACCGTCAGCGGCGGTAGCGCCTCGACCTTTTCCGGATCGCACAGCGTGTCGGAGATGCTCAGTGGATCGAGGCCGGTAAAGGTCACGATATCTCCGGCGCTCGCCGACGGCATTTCCACGCGTTCCAGCCCGTGAAACCCGAACACCTGCAGAACCTTGCCCTTACGGGTTTTCCCGTCCGATCCGATCACGGTGACGGTCTGGTTGCGCGACAGGGAGCCACGGCGAATCCGGCCGATGCCGATCACGCCGGTATAGCTGGAATAGTCGAGCGCGGAGACCTGGAGCTGGAGCGGACCGTTTACATCAACAGGCGGAGGCGGGCAGCGATCGACAATCATCTGGAACAGCGGGTTCATGTCGCCGCCCCGCGCCTCGCTGTCGAGGCTGGCCCAGCCCTGCAGCGCCGACGCATAGACGACGGGGAAGTCGAGCTGTTCGTCGGTCGCACCAAGACGGTCGAACAGGTCGAACGTCTGGTCGACCACCCAGTCCGGGCGGGCGCCCGGCCGGTCAACCTTGTTCACGACCACGATGGGATTGAGGCCGCGTTCCAGCGCCTTGCGGGTCACGAACGCGGTCTGCGGCATCGGGCCGTCGACGGCATCGACCAGCAGAAGCACCGAATCGGCCATGGACAGAACCCGTTCGACCTCGCCGCCAAAGTCGGCGTGGCCGGGTGTGTCGATGATGTTGATGCGCCAGTCGCCCCAGGTCACGGCCGTGTTCTTGGCCAGGATGGTGATCCCGCGTTCCTTTTCCAGGTCGTTGGAATCCATCATCCGTTCGGACACTTCGGCACGCTCCCCGAGCGTCCCCGACTGCTTCAGCAGCTGGTCGACCAGCGTGGTCTTGCCGTGGTCGACGTGCGCGACGATGGCGATATTGCGCAAACGATCTGCGGAAACGGACATGGGATGCGAAGCTCCGGCGGGGGAAGAGGCGGCGCCCTATTACAGGCGTCTGCCCCTTATGGCCAGCAAACTCCGCCGTGCATTATCGCAGAGCCGGTTCCTCGTCGCCCTGGGCGTCTTCGAAAAGGCCCGCCATCGCGCGGGCGGCATGAGTCCGGAGGCGCAGTGCCGTAGCGGCGAGCCCGAACGCACCGATCAATATCATCAGCGCCGCGATCACACCGGCCAGCGCCGAAAAACGCAAGGCTCGCGCGACGATCGCCGTTGCGGGGCGCACATTGACGTAATACCAGCCTGGCGCATCGATCTGCACGAAGGACACGACCTGACCGTTGTGGATCAGGGCTCCATGATCCCGTCCGTCTGCCGCGATGGTCGACCGGATGTCGGCCGCATCCACCTCTGCATTGGCCGCGGAAATCGCTTCCGGCGTAAGCGTATCGAGCGTCATCAGGCTTTGATGCGCGATCACATCGCCGTTGGCGTCGAGCACGAAGCTCGTGGTGCCTTCCTGTGCCTCCAGAACAGCCTGGGTCAGCCAAGTATGCAGATAGATCGAATTCCCGAAGGCACCGAGATGCTCACCGCGCGACCGCACAGGGGAGCCGCAAGCACTTGAGACCGCCGGCCCCCCGCGCTGATACACGACATTTTCAAGACCCGTGCACGCCATCACGCCGGGACCGTTATTCTCGGGGCGCATCATCGCGGCAAACTCGAGCGCTTGCAGGTCGAAATCGGCCGGCGCGGTCTCGCGGTAGAATTCGAGGCGATCATCCCGGGTCGGCGCATAGATCACCAGCGAATTGCCCGGCGTGAAGAAATAGAAGTTGTCGACACGTCCGCGCATGCCGGCGCCGAATTCATGAACCGTCTGGAAGGCGGCGATAAGCAGCCGCTTTTCGGCTTCGCTCAGCCCCTCCCCGCGCTGGATGAACGCCCCCATGCCTTCAACGAAAGCTCCGCCATCGGTGCGGTAGCCGTCGAAGAATTCCGGAGCGCTCCTGCGGGTGCCGTCGTCGCGCAGCGGAAACAGCCGGTTGAATGCCCGATCGACATCGATGCCCTCGAGCGAGGCGAAGCGCTGCATGAGCACCGAGTCCGCAGCCTCGTGGTCGATGCGGATATCTTCGAACAGACGGGTTTGCGTTTCCGCCTGTTCGGCAATCACGCGCTCGGCAGACTGCAGCGCCCAAGCCTGCCCATTGTGCCGGGTCAGCATGAAGATGCCGCCCGCGACAACGAGCCCCACGAGCAGAGCAACCGAAACGATAAGAAGGATCCCGGACAAAAATCCGGGCGTTCCACGAGATACCATATTGTTCACCACCACACCCTTGCCGGGCTTTTGTTCAGGGCGAACATAATCGGGAGGCGTAAACAAAGATTTCACCGTGAACCGCGGATTGCAGCGAACGGCTCCGTCCGCCAACCGCAGCTATCGCTTGATTATCGCCCCCGGCATTGGGTAAGGAACGCACCTGCCGGAGAGGTGGCCGAGAGGTCGAAGGCGGCGGTTTGCTAAACCGTTGTACGGTCAAAAGCCGTACCGTGGGTTCGAATCCCATCCTCTCCGCCAGACCCGTTTGCCTCAGGCCATCCGCGCCTCACCTAAACGCCACCTGAACGGCGGGCTCAGCATCGGCTCACCGCGGGCATGTCAGAACCGCTTCATCCTTCGTCCAACCCAGGAGACAAGCGATGAAGACCCAAGCCCTTCTTTCCAGCCTTTCCACGGCTGCAGCGGCCGCAGCGGCCTTCATCGCCGTCGCGGGTGCCCCGGCCCACGCGTCCGATTTCGGCGGTGACCGGTGCTCGGTCACGTTTCAGGGTGAACCCAATGGCGGCATGTTGAGCGCGGTCGTCGCGCCGGGCTATTCCGGCACCTACTCGCTGCTCGTCCGTTCGGCCACACCGGGCAATGCCGTCCTCGCCAACCTCTCGGGCGGATTTTCCGGCCGGGGCGGATATCCGACCACCGTGGTGAGCACCTTGCTTTCGACCACCTATGTCAACGACGCCAACTCGCCGATCAACGGCCGCCCCGATGCGCCGCGCCGTACGATGAGCGAACTTCGCGACGGCGTTTACGGGGACGATGCCCGCCTCCTCGTTGATTTCGAAGTCCGCGACTCGTCGGGTCGGCTCGTCTGCCGCCAGAGCGACTACCGCTACGAAAACGTGCCCCTTCCTTTCGGGGGCCGTCTCGCGGCGCGCCGGGCCCAGCACGGGACCCCGACCCGGACCCCCTGGTACTGAACCGGTAGACCTCACCTTCCAATGCAAAACGCCCGGGCCAGCCCCGGGCGTTTTTGCTTTCTGGATCAAGCGTTTGAAAACTCTCCTGTAAATGACGCGAAAATGAACCCGCCGCTCAGCATCGCCTCATCGACAGCCCGCTACACACGAACACAGCCGGCGACGCAACGAAGCGTCCGGCCCAACGAAACGGAGACAGACATGAACATTCGTCTTTTCATCGCAGGCGCCGCCGCTGTGGTTTCGATCCTCGGCACGACCGAAATCGCTGACGCGCAGTATCGCAACCAGGTCCGCGTCGATCAGCGCGGCGTCGGCAACGAGGTTGGCGGTCGCCAGAGCGGCTATCGCAACGTGATGGTCGTTGATCAGAATGGCCGCCAGCAGTGGGTCACCATCTATCAGGACGGCACGGGCAACGGCACGACCGCCTATCAGAACGGTGCCTACAACGGAGCCGTGATCGACCAGAATGGCCGCCGCAACAGCGCGGTTGTCGGCCAGGACGGCTACAACAACTACGCCGACACCTATCAGTCGGGCTACCGCAACGAATCGGGCGTCTACCAGATGGGCTCGAACAACACGGCGGTGACCACCCAGTCCGGCAGCCACAATATGTCGGGCGTGATCCAGGTGGGTAATGGCAACAACGCCAATGTCCGCCAGTCGGGCCGCGGCAATGTGACCCTCGTCATCCAGGGCGAGCACTAGTCCGCACCAGATCGGCTGGGGGGCCGTCGAACGCCCGGTGCCATGCACCGGGCGTTTCGCTTTGGCCAATACCCACACTATCGTCGCCTCCGTTCGATGGGGGGGCGATGATGGACTGGACGCAGCACACCGCACTGATCACGGGAGCCGGCAGCGGCATCGGCCGCGCGCTGGCCAATGCGCTGCACACACGCGGTACCGCCCTGATCCTGACGGATATCGACCCGGACAGGCTCGACCGGGTTTCGCAGGAACTCAACGGGCGGGCATCGGTGCAATCGCTTCAGGTGGACGTCGCGGATGCTGCCGCATGCGCCAGCCTGCCGCCGCGGCTGAACGGATCGCCGAGCCTGTTGTTCAACAATGCCGGTGTCGCCGTTGGCGGAGACTTCGAGACGGTCCCCGAAGCCGATTTCGACTGGCTTCTGTCGATCAATCTGCTCGGCCCGATCCGAATGACCCGGACCTTGCTGCCGATCCTGCGCGCGGCCCCGGAGGCCGTCATCGTCAACATTTCGAGCCTGTTCGGCCTGATCGCTCCAGCCGGCCAGACGGCGTATTGCGCGAGCAAGTACGGCTTGCGCGGGTTTTCCGATTCCCTGCGTCACGAACTCGCCGGAACGAGCGTCCGCGTGATGACCGTGCATCCGGGCGGCGTCCGGACCTCGATCGCCGACGATGCCCGCCTGCCCGCCGGCATAAATGATGCGCAGGAAGACCGGGACCGGATGAACGCCTTCCTTAAAATGCCTCCGGACGAGGCCGCCGAGGTCATCCTGCGGGGGGTCGAGCAGCGCAAGCGCCGCGTCCTGGTCGGCCGCGATGCGCGGATGGCCGCGCTGATCGAACGAATATTTCCAGACAGCTACTGGTCCCGGATGGTGCGGCTTTCGCGATCCGCGCAATAAGAGCCGGCGTCCCCCCGAACGCCGGCTCCCTGATTGCGCGCGGACAAGCCGGGCAAGTGCCGCCCCGGTACCGGATTCGAAGGGTGGTGGTGAGTGCTCGAACCCACCCGGAGCGACCGCATGATTTGCACCATAATCCAGCTCTCGCTCAATTGCCGGTCGCCATGTTGTTACGTTTCGGGTAATCACCGTACCCGGACAGGGAATACACATGAGCAAGGGCATGACGAGCGGTCCCGGATTCGGGACGCTGCTTCGCCAATGGCGGACACGCGAGCGTGTGAGTCAGCGCGCGCTGGCTTCGCGCGTCGAATGCTCGACCCGGCATCTCAACTTCATCGAGAACGGTCGTGCCAACCCCGGCCGTGAGCTCGTGCTGCGTCTCGCTGGCGCGTTGGGTATGAAGCCGCTGGATACCAACCGGTTGCTCGCGCTGGCCGGCTATGCCGAGGCCTACCCGAATCCCGAGCCGACACATGATGCGAGCGAGCTGTTCATTCGCTGGGCCAATCAGGTTCTGGCGGGCAGTATGCCGGCCCCAGCCGCCATACTCGATACGCGAAGCCGCGTGGTTCGCATGAACCGCAGCGCCGCCGAAATCTTCGCGGTTGCTGCCGATCTCGACGAGGTCTGGGACGACGGTCTGTTCAGTTTCATTCTCGCGAGCCTCCACCCGAAGGGAACGCGCAGCATTGCCCGGGACTGGGAACCCTACGCCGAAGCCCTGATCCAGGCGATGGTGCGCGACCGTCTGCGCCAACCGGAGACGTTCGACGCGTTGCTCAGAAAGGTGCGGACCTACAAGGGCATACGCAGCGAGTGGTCGCAGCCGAGTTCCCTCGCGGCGGCACCGCAGGTGATTCCACTGCATATCACCATCGGAGACGAACGCATCTCACTGCGCATCCCGACACTCGAACTGCGGGTCGCTGCTTCCTATACCGAACCTCTCTACCCCGGTTACCGGCTTGCAGTCGCACTGCCTGAAAACGAGGACTCCCGTCAGGCCATGCGGCGCCTCGCCGTCCGGGTTGAGGGAACGAAGCCGCATCCGCGCTTCACGCCCTTCGTGGTCGAAGGCCCTGATCTCTGACGGCGTTGCGGACCCTAAGGCGTAGCCCCATAAGACAGCCATGACCGTCACGAAACGATTCATCAGCGCTGAAGACCTGCTCGCCGATTCCTTTGCGCTCGCGCGGCAGGTGCTCGGGAGCGGATTTCAGCCCACGCACATTATCGGTGTTTGGCGCGGCGGCTCACTGCCCGGCATCGCGGTGCAGGAATATCTCGCCTGGAAAGGGCTGGAGACGGACCACATCGCGATACGAACTTCGGCCTATCACGGGATCGACCAGATCAATCCCGAAGTACGGATCCATGGCCTTGGGTATTTCGTCGAAAAGCTCGGCCCTGACGATCGGGTGCTGATCGTCGACGATGTGTTCGATACGGGGCGCAGCGCCGTGGCGCTCGAAGCGGCCCTGCACGAACGATGCGGCGAAAATGAACCCGCCGGTATCCGGATCGCGACCGTCTGGTACAAGCCGAGCCGGAACCGGACGTCCCGCAGGCCGGATTATTTCGTTCGGGAATCGGAAGACTGGCTGGTCTTTCCGCACGAGTTGTGCGGCCTGACGGATGCGGAGATCGCCGCATACAAGCCCGCCGGGCTCATCGATCACTGAGACGCGACTCGATGCCCTTGGCCGCTGCCAGGCCGGTCGCAAAGCACGCCTGCAGCAGATAGCCGCCCGTCGGCGCTTCCCAGTCGAGCATCTCGCCGGCCGCGAAGACACCGGGCAGTGCCTTCAACATGAAACGCTCGTCGAGTGCATTGAACTCGATGCCACCGGCCGATGAGATCGCCCGCTCCAGACCTGCAATGCCGGTCAGCAGGATGGGACAGGCCTTGATCAGCGCCGCCAGTGCGGACGGAACGGAAGGGAGCGGATACGAGGCTTCGCGGAGCAGGCCTGCGGAA
Source organism: Hyphobacterium sp. SN044 (assembly GCF_021864465.1). Classification (GTDB taxonomy): domain Bacteria; phylum Pseudomonadota; class Alphaproteobacteria; order Caulobacterales; family Maricaulaceae; genus Hyphobacterium. The sequence continues at coordinate 116,022 of NZ_JAKKUV010000002.1, read as the reverse complement.
ACCGGTGACAGCCCCGCCGCTTTCCGGAGGCGGTTGGCCATCGACTCGCCCTTGCGGACGGACGCGAGCCGCCTTTCGAGCGCAGCCACGTCCACGCCGGGGCGCAAGTCGGCGTAAACCGTGACGGGCCCGCTTGCCAGTGCTTCGCGAACCGCGCCCGAAAGCGCATAGATGCCCCCGCCTTCGATCCCGTAGGCCGAGATCATCGCATCGCCCGTCACGTCACGCCCCCCGAATGACAGGGTCACATGCTTCAAAGGCGTTCCGGCATGGCGCGATCGGAACGCCTCGGACCAGTCAACGTGGAAACCGGAATTGGAAGGCTGAAACGGCGATATCGCGACGCCGCGTTCTCCAAGCAGGCCGGCCCAGCCGCCATCGCTGCCCAGCCGTGGCCAGCTGGCACCGCCCAGTGCCAACAGCGTCGCCCGGGGCTTTACGGTCACGGCACCATCCGGCGTGTCGAAGGTCAGTGCGCCCTGACCATCCCAGCCCGTCCAGACATGACGCAAAACCAGTTCGACCCCTTGCGCCTCGAGCCGCGCGCGCCAGGCCCTGAGCAGGGGCGACGCCTTCATCGCCTTCGGAAAGACGCGGCCCGACGATCCGATGAAGGTGTCCTGCCCCAAATCGTCGCACCATTCGCGAAGCGCGGCGGGCGGAAAGGCGCGGATCGCCGCCTCGATCTGCGGATTGGCAGGCCGGTATCGCGAGAGAAAAGCGTCCATTTCTTCGCTGTGCGTGAGGTTGAGCCCGCCCCGCCCCGCCATCAGGAATTTGCGGCCCGGTGTCGGCATGCGGTCGTACACGCGCACCTTGTGCCCGCGCGCGGACAGGTATTCGGCGGCGAACAGACCGGCCGGTCCCGCTCCGATGATCGCAATGTCCGGCGTGCTTGGGCTCATGCACCGGGTTCTGGACGGGCTTCAATCGTGACGCAAGACACGGCATACGCTGACCGCTAGCCTGCTATATCGCAGGAGGCCCGCATGTCTGACGCCCACATTCTCACCGAGCGCCGCGGCGACGTTACCATTATCCGGTTCAACAGGCCCGAACGCATGAACGCCATGGCGGCGCGAACCGTCTGTGAACTTCACGCCGCGCTGAAAGAGCTCGGGAGTGCCAGAGCTGTTCTCCTGACCGGAGGTAGCCGGGCCTTCTCGTCCGGAGCCGACCTGGCGTCCGGCGACCCTGTGCCCTCCGACGAAAACGGACCCGATCTCGGCGCGACACTGGAAACCGGCTACAACCCGCTCCTTCTGACCCTGCGCGACCTATCCGTGCCCGTCGTCGCTGCCGTGAATGGTCCGGCAGCCGGGGTCGGGTGTTCGCTGGCCCTCGCCTGCGACCTGATCGTGGCCGGTGAAACCGCTTATTTCCTGCAGGCCTTTTCGCGCATCGGCCTCGTGCCTGATGGCGGCGCGGCCTTCCTGCTCGCGTCCGGTGCGGGGAAAGCCCGCGCGATGGAGGCCATGTTGCTGGCGGAGAAGATTCCGGCGACAACCGCGCTCGACTGGGGCCTGATCAATCGTGTGGTTCCGGACGGGGAAGTCGAGCAGACCGCCTTCGATCTGGCGACGAAACTGGCGGCCGGCCCCACCCTCGCCCTTGGCCGAACCCGGCGTGCAGCCTGGTCCGCGCTGCAATCCGGTTTCGAGGACCATCTCGATCTCGAACGCCGTGACCAGCGCGATGCGGGGCGCACCACCGACTTCGCCGAGGGGGTCGCAGCCTTCCTCGAAAAGCGGCCTGCGAAATTCCAGGGACGCTAGTCGCCTTTCCGCCGAATCCACTTGCGTTTTTCTGCAAAACGCCTTCCAAGAGGGCCCGCGAGGGGGACGCCCGGCGGTGTGGGACCGGCCGGGCCGTGCAGGCGAGCGCCATGGCGCCGGGTCATCAGATCACGGGCATTTCGATTTGTGGTGCCGGACATTCCGGATCAACGCTTTTGGGCATGGTGCTCGGCAGCGCGCATGATGCGTTTTACGTCGGTGAAGGCGCGAAAATCCGTTATCTGCACGACGAGAAGAAGCCGCTGAAGAAGCGCGTCTGCAAGATCTGCGGGGAAGCATGCGAAATCTGGTCCCGCTTCCACTGGAACCGCGACGAACCGCTCTACCGGCAGGTTGCCGCTCACACGAATTCCCGAATCATCGTCGATTCAACGAAGAATCCGGACTGGATTGACGCACGCACTGCGGAACTGAACGAGACTGGAGACCGGTCGGTACTTGTCCTGCTGCTGCGAGACGGTCGTGCCGTCATCAATTCGCGACTGCGCAAATACCCTGACCGCGATCCGGAACAGCAAATCCTCGACTGGATGGCCCAGGTCGAGCGCTCGGAAGCACTTTACCGCAGCTTCGATGGGCCCAAGATCCGGGTGCGCTATGAGGAATTCGCCAGCGCTCCGGAATCCGTGACGCGCGACATCTGCGAGGCCGCCGGCATTGCGTTCGAGGTCGGCATGCTCGATTTCGCCGCCCGCACGCACCACCCGCTCGGCGGCAATAACGGCACCCAGTTTCTGGCCGCGCGCCAGCAGGCCGGCGACAGCTTCGTGTCGCTGCCGAACCGCACGCGCGACTACTACAAGGACCATTCCGGCGGGATCAGCCTGGATCTGCGCTGGAAGCGTGAGATGAAACCCGAGCACTCCGCCCTGTTCGAACAGGTCGCGGGGCGCTTCAATACATCCCTGAAGTGGGGGGAATAGGACGCATGGCCAAGGTTGATCTGGTGTTCCGGCAAGTCGACGAACGCACGCGGGACGTGGCGCTCGAACTCGCCAAGAAGCATATCCGTCCGGAAAACATCTTCATCATGGACGATGTGCGCCCGTTCACCGAGTGCGTGAACCAGATGCTGCAGATCCCGCACGAGTGCGACTATGTCGTCTATCTCGACGCGGACTGCCTCATCCTCGAGGAGATGCGCGACTTCATCGACCAGTGCGACGCCGCCTATGTCGATGCCTATGTCTCGGACCGTTTCCGCGGCCGCATCCATTGTGGTCTTCACATCACGCGGATCGACCTCGTCCGCCAGATGGCGGCCACGCCCGTTCCCCAGGATGATCTGAAATACGTACTGCGTCCGGAATCCCGCCTGCGCAACCTGGCCATGAAGCCGCTGCGCCTGTCGAAGCAGTTCCGGAACTTTGAAATCCTGCACGACCACTTCCAGTACTACCGGCACGTCTTCCAGAAATACGCGCTGCGCGAACTCCGCAGCCGGACGGACGAGCAATATCGCCGCCTGTCGATGGCGATGAAGCGCTGGCCGGAGCCCAATGGCGAGCACGACGATTACAAGATTGCACGCGACGCGATCGAGTTCGCCCGCAAGATGTGCCCGCACGGTTCGTCCTCGGCGGAAGTCCATGCCTTCATCAAGGAATTGCCGAAGCACGCCGAAGCGGAAATGGCGCGCCTTGGCATCGCCGAGAAGGGTGAGTTCACCATGGCCGAACTCGAGGCGTGGATGTCGCGCAACGAACACAAGCTCGGCTTCGGATCGGACCCGGACAAACCGAAGGTCTTCGGCATCGGCCTCAGCCGTACCGGAACGCGCAGCCTGACGTCCGCGCTGCAGATTCTCGGCTGGGATTGCAGCCACTACCCGATCGACGAGGACACCTATACCGAGTTGTCGAACGGCCAGTACGACCTGTCGCTGTTCAAGGACTATGACGGCCTGACCGACATCACGACCGTTCCCTTCTACCAGCAGTTCGACAAGCAGTATCCGGGATCGAAATTCATCCTGACCGTGCGCGACAAGGACAGCTGGCTGCGCTCTTGCCAGAACCATTGGTTCAATCGCCCGGCCTTCGCACCGACCGATGACCCCGACGAGGAAACCCACCTGCTGATGCGGCAATTCCTGCGTTCGGCCGTCTTCGGTTGCTACACCTTCGTGCCGGACCGCTTCTCCTGGGTCTATGACCGCCACATCGCCGAGGTGAAGGAATACTTCAAGGACCGGCCCGAGGACCTGTTGATCATCGACGTGGTCGGCGGTGAGGGCTTCGAAAAACTCGCGCCCTTCCTCAATCGCCCGAAGCCGGCCCAGCCCTTCCCGCACAAGGGCGCGGTGATGACCCAGAAGGTGGAGCAGGCGCGGGCCGAGGCCGCAGTCGCGGTCGCCTGACGCGCCGCAAGGACGAATGCCCATGGCCCGCGCGGCCGACACACCGTTCGACGATATCGAGACCCCGTCCCTGCGGGACGGGCTCGGTTACGGGCTGCGCGCGCTGGGTCTGGTCTGGAAGAATGACCGCTGGCTGGCGATCGGCATCGGCCTTCTGACCGTTATCCTCGCGCTCTTGCCCGCCGCCGCAGCGTGGCTGGCCAAGGAAGTCATCGACTCCGTACTCGCCGCGATAGAAGCCGGCACGGCGGCCAGCCGGAACACGGCGATCTGGTGGGTCGTGGCAGAGGCCGGCGTGCTCGCTTCGATGCTCGCGGTCCGGCGCGCCCTCACCTTCCTGAAAAGCATGCTGCAGGCGCGGCTCGGCTATGCGGTAAGCCAACTGATTTACGACAAGACGCTGCGCATGGACCTCGCTCAGCTGGAGGACGCCGCGATCCAGCAACAGATCCTGCTGGCCAAGCAATTCGCGTCGGCCCGGCCCTACGGCCTCGTCAACCGGATCTTCGAGACGGCGCAGTTCGCCATCACGATGATCAGCTTCGCGATCGTTCTCTGGACGTTTTCGCCGCTGGCCGTTTTGATCGTCATCGCAGGCGGACTGCCGCTCTTCTTCAGCGAGGTGAATTTCTCCGGGCATCTGTTCCGCTTCCACACGGGGCGGACGCCGGAGATGCGCGAGCGCTCCTATCTCGAAACGCTGATGACGACCGACACTTCGGCGCCGGAACGCATCCATGCCGGCGCCAGCCCGCAAATCCTGTCGCGCTACGAGACCCTCTTCTCCTGGCTGTTCGGACATGATCGGAGGCTCCAGGCACAGCGCGCCGGCTGGGCGATCGGGCTAGGCATCCTGTCCTCGGCGATCTTCCTCGGCGGCAAGGTCTGGATCGTCCTGGTCACGATCGGCGGGGCCATCACGCTCGGTCAGATGACGATGCTCGTGACCGTACTCCGCCAGGGACAGAACACGCTGTCCTCGATGCTCACCGCGGTCGGTGGCGGGTATGAGGATCTGCTCTACATCTCCAATCTCTACGATCTGCTCGCCATCGCGGAACCGGACCGTCCTGGTTCGGCAACATCCGGTGAAGCGCCGGGAACAGGCTTCCGTCTCGAGGATGTCGCCTTCAGCTATCCGGGCGGAACCCGGCAGGCCGTTGCCGGGATCACACTCGACATTCCGCCCGGCACGCAGCTGGGCCTGGTCGGCGCCAACGGATCGGGCAAGACGACGCTCGTCCGTCTTCTTATGGGCCTATACACCCCGACCTCGGGCCGGATTTCGCTTGACGGAACCGAACTGAAGGACTGGGACTGGACCGCCCTCGCCGCCCGCACCGCGACGCTCTTCCAGCCCTTCCAGCGCTACAAGATGACGGTCGGAGAAAACATCGCCATGGGCGAGGGGCTGCGCCCTGTCGAACCGGCCGCCTTGCTTGCAGCCGCAGAAAAAGGATTGGCCGGACCACTGGTGGCGGAATTGCCTGAAGGGCTCGATACGCGCCTGTCAAAGCGTTTCCTCGACGGCCGCGAATTGTCCGGCGGCCAGTGGCAACGCCTGGCGCTTGCTCGCGCCATGCTGCGGACGAATGCCGACATCCTTATCCTCGACGAACCGACGGCGGCCCTCGACCCGGAAGCCGAAGCGGAATTCCTCGAAATCGCGCGTCAGGAAAACCGCACGCTCATCCTGATCAGCCACCGGCTCTCGAACCTGCAGCATTGCGATCGGATCGTCATGCTCGACAAGGGCCGGATCATCGAGACCGGTACGCATGACGAGCTCTTCAAGGCCAGGGGCCGCTACCGGAAACTGTTTGACCAACAGGGCGAATTCTACCGCGACGGTGGAAGCGGAAATTAGAAAGGGCCGCGCGATGGCGGCCCTCTCCAGTTTCGATGGGTCGGATGCGATCAGCGCTCGACGAGCGTGAAAGTCACTTCCTGACCTGCGGTATTCGTCCCGGTCCAGCTGGTGCCGGCTTCGGCCGGAACATCCATCAGGGCTTCGCAGGCGTGTTCACCGGTCGAACGCGTGGTGCAGAGCTCGCCGTCAACGACCTCCCACGTCCCCTCGATGCCCGCATTGGACGTATAGGTGCCGTCCTCGTTGAAGGTGACGGTGTATTCGCCCGCCGGCGAAGCCACGTGCAGATCATACTGCAGGAGCGCGTCCATGCCGGAAGACTGAAGCGCGACAGCGGCAATGATGGCAGTCAGAAACATCTGGAATTCTCCCCTTTTGCGCGAAATTGTTCCCCATTCCCTCGCGCCTGACACGAAGCTAGCAGGCCTCGAGACGGGATCAATCGCGATTTTATGAACAATCCCCCTCGAGCCCGGAAATCCACTCACGGAGCAGAGCCACGCTTTCGTCATGAACTACGGACCGGCCGAGTTCGGGCATCATGATGTCCGGGCGGAGCGACTCCATCCGGAAGATAAGGATGCTCTCGTCGGGATTACCCGGGACGATATCGAAGCGGTGTCCGCCCGATCCCGGCCCGGCCGCGATGGGCACCTTGCACAGGCCGAAATTCGGTCCCATCGGCGTGCCCGGATCGAGATAGAGCCCGGACGTGTCCGCCGGCCCCGCAGGGTTATGGCAGTGCGCGCAATTGATATCGAGCCAGACCCGCGCTCGCGCTTCCACAGGCACGCTGGTATCGGTCCAGTCCGGAGCCCTGGGCGCATCGCCGGATGCTGGCGCCCCCGTCAGATATCCCGCGGCGACGAGATGCTCGATCTGGTTCGCGGGTCCGTCGGCATAGTCGAAATCGCGGTTGAGATGCCGTGCCGCCGGCCCGATCGGTTGGATCTCGCGGGTCGTGTTGTTGGTCGCGTGACACCCCTGGCACTGGTTCGCATTGGGGATGAGGTAGTTGACCTCGACGGCATGTCCGTCATCGATCAGCGTGAAATGCTGCATGTCACCTGTGCGCATCAGCACGGCATCGGTTTGCTCGTCGTTCCAGACATAGGGCAGCGCCACCCAGCCCGTCTCGCGCCTCACGAGAATGCGGGTCTCGACGAGATGCACCCGCGTCATGTCGAGCGTGCCCGGCGCGGCCCAGATGTCGGCCGGGAGATCGCCCCGTTCGAGCTGACCGTGCTCACCGATCGGATAATAGAACGTCTTGGTGATGACCGTGCCGACCGGGAAATCGAAGACCCCGTCTTCGCTGTAGCGCGCGCTCGCGCCTTCCGGCATCCAGATCGTCCGGAATTTCCCGGCATGATCGGAAAACAGCGGCGTGTTGAGGTCGTAGGGCTCGACATCGAACCCGGTCAGCAATGTCTCGCGCGTGACCCGCAGCATGCCCCATTCGCTGAGCGAATGCGGATTCTCGCTGGCGTAGAATTGCGGCGTCGGTGCGCCCTGCTCCGACTGACAGGACGCCAGCAGGAGGAGGCTGACAACGATAACGGTGCGTAGCATCAGAACGGCAACGTGATTTCCGGCAGCGGATCGAGCTGGCAGCGATAATCCTCGGCCATGCGCGGATTGCCGTAACCGCCGGGGCCGTCGGCATTCATCATCTCGGCATCGCCATTGTCGATGCAGATGCGGAGCGCGTCGGGCATCGCACCGTCGACCATCTTGGCGTCATCGATATAACCATCCCACAGCACGTCCGGGAAACGCCCGTTCAGGCCGAACATGGCGACGCGGAGCGCCTGGAGGTCCATGCCGTCCGGATTGTTGCCGCCCTCACCAAGCGTATTGGAATGGACGTAGATCCCTTCCGGATACGGGTCGAAATCCTCGCGCGTACCGAGGTCGGAATAACCGGTCGAATAGACGCTGGAGATGATGATGTTGGCGGTGCGGTGATCCCGGATATCGTTGTTGAAGATCTCAACGTCATCATTGGAGTTGATCACGATGCCGGAGCCGGCCGGAACGCTCGCCACGGGCGTACCCGGATGGCCGAAATTGCGCGTATTGTTGTTGAAGACCTGGTTGTCGAACACGCGCGTCTGGCGGCCCGGCTGGGGCAGATTCGGCATGTTGAACACCAGGATGCCGCCGGTGTTTTCCGTCGCGACATTGCCGTAGACGTCGGCGCCTTCCGTATTCTCGATCTCGATCCCCGCCACATTGCGCTCTGCGCGGCTGTTTCGGACGATCACATTGCGCGACTGGCCGACATAGATGCCGGCATCGGACGCGCCGATCGCCACGGCACCGTCGATCAGCACGTTGGTCGTCTGGACCGGGTAGATGCCGTAGGCACCGTTGTCGGTGTCGGGTCCGTTGGTCCACTCGGTGCGGACGCGGCGGATGATGATGTTCTCGCCCTCATTGATCTTAAGCGCATCGCCATTCGTGTCCTCGATGGCGAGGTCCTCAATGGTGAAATCGCTGGCGGTAACGAGGAGGCCTTCCGCCCCGGATGCCTGGTTCGCAAACGACAGGATGGTTTCGTCCATGCCAGCGCCGCGGATCGTCACACCGTCGACGGTCAGCGACAGGGAGCGGTCGAAGCTGAACACACCGGCCGGAATCTCGATCACATCGCCGGGCTGGGCGTCGAGCAACTGCTCCATCAGCGTGGTCTGGTAATCGGTATCTGCCTCGGACACGTCCCGGCCCTGCGGCTCGCCGCCACAGGCGGTCACGAGCAACGCCGATCCGGCCAGAATCGCAAACCAGTGCGCTTTCATGCGCTCTCCCCCTTTGTTCCCGTCCACTCGCGTGGTGAACTGTGTTCACTTTAAGCGAGGAGTCGGCCAGCCGTCACCCTCGCAGATGACACCGGCAATCGGTGCGGAAACGGGGAGACATGACGGATCCGGCGATGATCGACGCCGCGAATGTGTCGCTCGGCCAGGGCAGCGAGACCGGTCTCGCCATCGCCCTGGCGGTGATGATGTTCGCCGTCGCGCTGTCGCTGCGCATCTCCGACTTTGCCTTCCTCAGAACCCACCCGAAAATGTTCGTCGGCGGCGTCATCACGCAGGTGCTGGGCCTGCCCCTCGTCACGCTCGCGCTTGCCGCCCTGATCGCGCCAACGCCTTCGGTCGCGCTCGGCATGATCGTCGTGGCCTGCTGTCCGGGCGGGAATGTCTCGAACCTTTTCGTGATGCTGGCGAGAGGCAATGTCGCCTACTCCGTAGCGCTGACGGGCGTTTCCAGCGCGATGGCGTTTCTGATCACGCCCCTGTCGATCCTGTTCTGGGCGAGCCTCTTTCCCCCGACCGCGGAACTGATCCACCAGGTCGATGTCGACCCGCTGCCCTTCCTCGTTCAGGTCGCGACCATGCTGGCCGTACCGCTGGCACTTGGCATGCTCGTCCGCGCAAAGCTGCCCCGGCTCGCCGACCGGCTTCAGCCGATCTTTCAGGGCCTGGCCATCGTGATCATCCTTGCCCTGATCGCCGTCGGGCTGCAGGGCAATTGGGCCATCGTCATGGCAACCGGGCTGATCATCGTTCCGGTGGCCGTCATCCACAACGCGACCGCATTCGCACTTGGCGCCGCGTCCGGACGCGTCATGCGGCTCGATCCGCCGTCGCGCCGCGCCCTCACCTTCGAGATCGGCATCCAGAATTCCGGTCTCGGCCTGGTCATCCTCCTCGCCCAGTTCGACGGGCTTGGAGGGGCCGCGGCGGTCACCGCCACCTGGGCGATCTGGCACCTCGTCGCCGGCCTGTCCCTGGCCACAGCTTTCCGCGTCTGGAACGCCAGACGCGCCGCATCCGGGAGTGCAGCAGAATGACATTCGACCTGAAAATCACCGGCGGCCTGATCCATGATGGCGAGGGCGGCGAACCCTATTCGGCGGAGATCGGCATAATCGACGGAAAGATTGCCGAGATCGGTTCCGGTCTCGGCGAGGCAAGGCGGACGATCGATGCAGCAGGCTGCATCGTCACACCCGGCTTCATCGACCTGCACAGCCATTTTGACGGTCAGGCGACCTGGGACGACCGGCTTGAACCCTCGGTCTGCCACGGCGTCACGACGACGGTGATGGGCAATTGCGGGGTCGGCTTCGCACCCGTGCACAAGACCGACCACGAACGCCTGATCAAGCTGATGGAAGGCGTCGAGGACATTCCCGGCACGGCATTGGCCGAAGGTCTGAAGTGGAACTGGGACAGCTTCCCGGACTATATGGACGCACTGGAGGCCCAGAACCGCACGATCGACATCGCCGTCCATATCGGCCACGACCCGCTGCGGGTCTACGTCATGGGTGACCGGGCCATCGCCGACGAAGACGCGACCGACGCGGACATCGCGACCATGCGCGACCTCGTCCGCGCCGCGATAGAGGCCGGGGCGATTGGTTTCTCGACCGGCCGCAGCGACGTCCACAAGACTGCCGATGGTGATTTCACGCCGTCATCCGAAGCCACCGCGCGCGAACTCGCTGGTATCGCTTCGGCCTTTCAGGGGCTCGATTACGGCGTCGTTCAGGCGGTCAGCGATTTCGATCTCGAACGTGAAGGCGACCGCTTCGAGGCCGAATGGAAAGTCCTGGAAGCCTATGTGAAGGCCGCCGGCGGGCGGCCCTTCTCGATGTCGCTGATGCAGCGCGACTTCGCACCCGACCAGTGGAAACAGATCCTCGGCAAGGCCGAGGAAATGAAGCGCCAGGGCGTCGACATGCGGGTGCAGGTCGCCCCGCGGGGCATCGGCGTCTTTCTCGGCCTGCAATGCACCTTCCACTTCTTCATGGGCTATCCGAGTTACAAGAAGATCGCCCACCTGCCGTTCGACGAGCGGGTCGCGATCATGAAGACGCCGGAATTCAAGGCGCAGATCCTGTCGGAGAAGACCGACAAGCTGTCCGGACCGGGTTCGTCCATTCCGCCGCTCGCCGATCTGCTGATGGAGCATATCGACTTCGTCGCGACCAAGCTGTTCCGGCTCGGCGACAATCCCGATTACGAGCAGCCGCCGGAACAATCCCTCGCCGCCCAGGCCGAGCGGGAGGGTATTCCGTTGATGGAGAAGCTCTACGACACCGTTCTGGAGCGCGACGGTCAGGAACTGATCTACTTCCCGATCTACAACTACACCGAAGGCGATTACGGCAACGTCCACACCATGATGACCCACCCGCAGGCACTGCAGGGGCTGGGCGATGGCGGGGCCCATGTCGGCACGATCTGCGACGCGTCCACCCCGACCTATCTGATGAGCTACTGGACCCGCGACCGCACGCGCGGGCCGCGCGTCCCGCTGCCGCGCGCGGTTCAGATGCTGACTTCGGATATCACGGATTATCTCGGGCTGAAGGATCGCGGCCGCATAAAGGTGGGCCAGAAAGCCGATCTCAATATCATCGACCATGAGCGGCTGAACGTGCTGCCGCCCTACATGGTCAAGGACCTTCCCGCCGGCGGTCAGCGCCTGCTGCAGAAGGCGACGGGCTATCGCGCGACCCTGGTCTCGGGCGTGCCGGTTGTTCTCGACGATGTCGTGACGGATGAACGCCCGGGCCGCCTGGTGCGCGCGGGGCGGTGATCACCCTCGTGCCTCGAGGCTCGCCCGGAACAAGTCCGGTCTCGCATCTCAGCATGATGGTAGATTTCTCCTCATCCTGAGGTGGCCGCGGCAGCGGCCCTCGAAGGGCGAGGAGAAATCAGAGCGCCTCCAGCTCCAACCCGCCCTCGCCGCGCGTGACGCGCCAGCGGCTGTCGATTCCGGCATCATAGCCCGTGCGCTTGACCGTCGAGACTTCGACATAATCCGCCTCGACCGATCCCGGCGTGAGCGACAGCCGGATGAAGCCGCGGCGATAGGGTTCATGGTGCAGGATTTCCGCATTGGCGGCTTCGGTGATGCGGCCAAAATGCACGCCGGGAGCGGGGATTCCTTCGAATTCCGACGGGCTTGAAATCGACGTCGTGCCGAACTCGTACCCGACCGGCCGGCCCGCCTCCGTTGCCAGCGCGCAGGTCCAGAAATTGTGCGTATCGCCCGCCAGCGCGATCATGCCGTCCGTCGCTTCGAGAACGGCGGCATAGAGCCGCTCGCGTTCGGCCGGATAGCCGTCCCAGCTGTCGAAGCTGAACGGGCTGTCGAAACGGGAGCGCAACACATATTCCCACGCCAGCGGCTCGCGGTTGCGCACGATCCATTTCAGCCAGCCTGGCAGCGCCTGGACATAGTTCGGCATGTTCAGCTTGCCAAGCAACACCTGCCCGCCCAGCACCTGCCAGGGCGTCCCGTTCTCGCGTGACGTCCGGAAGGCTGAGGCGATCGCCTCGATCTGCGCCATGCCGAGCATCTCGCGTGACGGATCGCCGACAACATCGCGCAGCCATTCAGCGACCAGAGCGCGGTTCTCCGGCGTATCCTCCGCATCATAGGCGATCGGGAAGCTGTCGAAGGTGAGTTGTTCGGTCCGCGCCGTATGCCGGCTTTCCGTCAGGGCGATCGTGGCCAGCCCGGCGATCTCGACCGTCTTCAATCCGCCGATCAGGTCGTCCGGTTCGCGCGTGGGGTTCCAGTCATGGAAGGCACGCAGAGCCTCGCTGCGGCGGGTGGCCCATTCACCCTCGCCGTCATCGTGATTTTCCGCCCCGTCCGACCAGGTGTCGTTCGCGACCTCGTGGTCGTCCCAGGTGATGAACCAGGGCGCGGCGGCATGCGCCGCCTGCAGGTCCGGGTCGGACTTGTACTGGGCGTGCCGCGCTGCGTAGTCGGTATAGCTGACGCATTCATGCAGCGGGCTCGGGACGCGGCCCAGATCCTCGGCGTCCTCGGTGGCATAGCCGCCCTGCCCGTATTCGTAGATGTAATCGCCCAGATGCAGCACAAGGTCGAGATCGTCGGTGTTGGCCATCTCGCGATAGGCGTTGAAATAGCCCGCCGGATAGTTCGAACAGGAACAGAAGGCGATGTTGAACCGGTCACGCGGCTGCACCGGCAGCGTCCGTGTGCGCCCGACGGGGGACGGCTCGCCATTGTGCAGGGCGCGGTAGAAATACCAGCGGTCGGGGTCGAGTCCGGTCGCCACCGCCTTGTAGGTCGAGACCGGATTCATGCGGATGTACTGCCGCTGCTCGGTCGCCTCCCAGACGATGTCTGTGAAATCCGCGTCGGCCGCGACCTGCCAGGTCAATTCTCCGCCGCCATCCTCTGAGACTGCCGTCCACAGGACCACGCTCGACTGATCCGGCTCACCCGAGGCCACGCCATGCCGGAACGGACCCGTAGGAGCCGGCGGCAATGGCCGGTTCGGCGTGCCGCACGCCGCCGCCGTCAGCGCGAGCCCGGTCGAACCGAGCAGAAGGTGTCGCCGGTTGATCGGTAGCCGCATCGTCATTCTCCCCTTCGTCGCGAACGGGTTTTGCCACCCTCCCGCGACACTTGTGCGACGCCTAGTCCCGGGGCCGCAGCACCAGCGTGTCCGAACCAGCGGGCGCTGTGTCCGGTGTCCAGTCCGTGCGCATCTCGAAGCTCTCACCCGCCGCCCACATCGGCGCCAGATCGCGGTAATGCCCCGACCAGGGATGACCGGACTGCCCCGGCGCGTGCATGAAACGCGACGCGTCGAGATCGGACATGTCGTAGATCGCCCGCAGGGACGGGCCGTGGAACACGTCGAAACTGTCGCCGCGCATCGGGTAGACCGCGACATTCACCGTCGACCCGTCGCCGCCGACAGGCTGGCGCACGGTGAACATGCCATCCAGCACCGGCATGCCCGTGAACACGGGATGATCGAACACGGCGGCGTGGGCGCTTCCCCACGACCAGTTGTCGATGTCCGGTCCGAACTGTGCGATCCCGGTTTCCATGGCGGCATCGAGTGCGGCACCGACCGTCACGGCGCAGCTTTCCGCCACCGGCGAGGTGACGTCGTCGCACCAGCGCGTCTCGCCGCCGACAAGAACATTGTCGACCAGGCCTTCGCGGCGGCCGATGAAGCGCGGGAAATCTTCGCCCAGCTCGTCGCCGTAAAGCGCACGGGCAAAGGCGCGGTACCACAGCGCATAGATCAGCGCCTCGTTGGAATAGACCGGCATCGATCCATCCCAGTCCGCCAGCAGGTCGCGGGCGCGTTGTCCTTCAGTGGTCTGCGGTTCGGACGCGGCGATCACAGGGATCAGGCGGGCCGCCTGTGCGGACAGCACGTCCATCTGCAGCGTGTGATAGCTCTCCGCATCGTGCCGTGCCGTCAGGTCCAGTTGCTCCTCGATCCGGACCGCGCGGAAGATCGCGTACTCGCCCGGTGTCGGATAGGCGTAATTGTCCGGCGTGATCCGGTTGTTTCCGCTCGCGACCCGGCCCGATTCCGGGTTCCGGACGCGCGGCAGCTCGTCATAGGGAATATAGCCCGTCCAGCGGCCATCCGCGTCACGCAGCGGCACCAGGCCCGCCGTCGTGTAGCCGATCGTGCCGTCGATATGGGCGTAATGCATGTTCTGCATCGGCGCGGTATAGCCGCGCCCCGCTTCGACGAATTCCTCCCAGTTCCGGTTTTTCATGATGCGATAGGCCACACCGGCCACGTCATTCGACATGTCGAGCGCGGTCGATTGCAGCACCACATCGACATCGCCATAGGCGTCGATCGCGAAATATTCCGGATCGAGAACCGGGCCGATCGGGCTCTGGCGGATCCTCAGTTCGACGGGCTCGCCGCCACGCACCGCAATCGTCTCGGTGCGCTCGACGATTTCCAGTTCGCCGCGCTCGAACTCCTGAAGGTCGATCACGTCGAACATTGTATTCGTGAAGCCCCAGGCCGACACGTCATTCCGGCCCAGCACGACGAGGGGCGCACCAGCAACCGTCGCGCCGACCACATTGCCGTCCGGCAAGGCGAGGCGCGCGAAATACCAGATACCCGGTGCGGACAGCGACAGGTGCGGGTCATTCGCCAGCAGCGGTTCCCCGCTCGCTGTGTGGTCGCCCGACAGCACCCAGGCGTTCGAGCCTTCATCGACGTCCGGCTGCACCTCGTTCGCCGGCAGCCCGTTGTCCGCCGGTAATGCGGCGCGGTCGGCATAGTCCTCGGCCTGCAGCATGGTCGGCGCCCAGTCCGGATATTCCGGCAGGAATTCCGCCAGCTGGTCGGGCATCAATATGTCTTCGAGACGGCGGCGGGACATCTCGCTGTCCTCGCCGGCGGCCAGCGAGTCGGCCATGTAGACAACGACAGATGCGGTATCGACCAGCCGCCACTCCTCCGGGCGGAACATCCAGGTCGCCGGGCTGAACATCAGGATCCGGTATTCCGGGGACGGCGTGCCGCGCGCCAGGCGCGCATTCACGCCAGCGGTATAGGCCTCGGCCGCGGCGAGCGTTTCGGCATCCATATTGGCCACGGCGGCCGCGGCGACATTCGGATAGCCGCGAATCCGGTTGCGCGCATCGACGCGTACGGTTCGTTCTCCGAGTGCTTCGGACAGTCGCCCCTGCACATAGCGCCGCATCATGTCCATCTGGAAGAAGCGGTCCTGGGCATGGGCATAGCCGAGCCCGAAGAAAACATCGGCTTCCGTCTCGCCGAAAATGTGGGGCACGCCGTGCTCGTCGCGCACGATCGTCACCTCGCCGGTCAGACCTGCGACGCGGACCTGACCGCTGGTATCGGGTTTGGTGCCCCAGAAAGCCCAGAGCCAGAAGCCGGCCCCGATCAGCATCAGGGCCGCGACCAGCCCCCCGAGGAACAGGACAATCCGAACCAGAATACGCATGCGATCCCCCCACCGTGAACGCTGTTCACGCGCGAGACTATCAGGACCGCCGCGCGGCGCCAGTGTCGGGCTGCAACGTGCCTAACGCACGTAGGACGCGCCGTTGATGTCCATCACCGTGCCGGTCGCAGACGGGCACAGACCGGACAGGAGGAAGGCCGTCACCGCACCGATCTCGTCCGGCTGAGCGACTGCGCCAAGCGGGATTTCAGCGACCGCCGCGCGGCGCGCCTCAACCCGGCTCGGCGCCATGTCGGTTTCGATCCATCCCGGGGTCAGCGTGTATATCAGAACACCATCCCCGGAATAGGCCCGCGCCAGTGTTTTCGCGGCCGCCACCAGACCCGCCTTCACCGCGGCATAGCCGCAATGGTCCGGCCCGTCTCCGCGATAGGCTGCGCGCGAGGCGATGTTGACGATCGAACCCCCGCCGCGTGCACGGAACGCATTCACCGCCGCCCGCATCAGATCGCAGGGCGCGCAAAGATTGACGGCCAGCTGTTCGCTCCAGCCGGCCTCCCACTGAGCGTCATCATTGAGCGGCGTGGCGCGGTAGATGCCCGCATTGTTGACCAGCGCGTCGAGTGGACCGAATTGCGCTTCGGCCTCCGCCCACAGCGCAGCCCCGGCACCCGCCTCACCGAGATCCTTGCCGATCACGCCAAGCGCCCGTTCGCCCAGTTCCTGGGCCAGCGCATCCGCCGCATCGCGCTGTGCGTTGTAGTGGATCACCACATCGCCGCCATCGGCCGCGCAGGCGCGCGCGATCGATTTCCCGGCCCCGCGCGACCCGCCGGTCACGAGGATCCGCTTTCCGTTCAATTGTCCGGGCATGGCCTATTTCGATTGCAGCTTCGAGATGAAGTCGAACGTCTTGCCGTAGGGCGGCGCGATCAGGCGCGAGGGATGCCATTTCGGCGCTTCGAACACGGCGCGTTCATGCGTAAAGGTCAGGAAGCCATGCTCGCCGTGATAGGCGCCCTGCCCCGACGCACCGACGCCGCCGAACGGCATGCCTTCAACCGACATGTGCAGCATGGAGGCGTTGACGCTCGCGCCGCCCGAAATTGTCCGGTCGAGCACGCTGCGCGCCAGCGTCTTGTCGCGCGAATAGACGTAGAGCGCGAGCGGGTGGTCGCGTTCGTTCACGAAGGCGATCGCGTCATTGAGCGTGTCATAGGGCAGGATCGGCAGGATCGGGCCGAAAATCTCTTCCTTCATCAGTTGGCTGTCGACCGGCGGATCGATCACGATCGTCGGCGCCAGCTTGCGGGCATTGCCGCTTTCGCTGCCCTTCGGCTGCAGGATCCGCGCGCCTGCGGCCCGTGCCTCCTCGATCATCGCGGTCAGGCGCGCATGGTGCCGGTCGGACACGACGGCGGTATAGTCCTTGTCGGCCGCATAATCCGGGAAGAAACTCTCCACCTGACCCAGCACGGCCTCGGCCGTGGCCTCCACCTTCGAGCGGGGCGCGAGCACATAGTCCGGCGCGATACAGGTCTGGCCCGCATTGAAATACTTGCCCCAGGCCAGCGGCGACGCCGCATCGGCCGGGTCGTAATCCTCGGTCAGGATGGCCGGCGACTTGCCGCCAAGTTCGAGCGTGACGGGGACGAGATTGTCCGCGGCGGCCAGCGCAACGAGACGGCCGACATGGGTCGAGCCGGTATAGAAGAGATGGTCGAACTTCTGCTGCGTGAACGCCTCACCGACCTTCGGCCCGCCGGTCACGACCGCGACCTGGGATTCATCAAAGGCTTCCGCCAGGAGGCGGCCCATCAGGTCCGCGGTCTTCGGCGTCAGCTCCGACGGCTTGATGATCGCGCGGCAACCGGCCGCGAGCGCCGCAATCAGCGGCGCAATCGCCAGCTGCCAGGGGTAATTCCACGGCGACACGATCCCGACCACGCCTTTCGGCTCGCGGCGCACATAGGCCTTGCCGGGCGCCAGCGTCATGGGAACCGAAGCCGACTTGGCCTTCGCCCATTTCCCGACATGCGACTTCGCATGCTTGGCCGCGCTGATCACGAAGCCGATCTCGGCGATCTGCGTCTCGGCACACGACCGCACCCCATAGTCGGCGGAAATCGCCGCCATGATGTCCTCGGCATGGTGTTTGGTGAGATCGGCGACCTTCTGGATGTCGGCCTTGCGCTGTTCGATCGGACGATGGCGCTGATCGGCGAAGGCTTCCTTCTGCCGGGCCAGAAGCGTCTTCAGGCGTTCGATCTGTCTGGCATCGGTCTCGCTCATGGCGGTCTCCTTCAGGTCGAGGTGCGGATCATGTCCGCCGCCTTGTCGGCAATCATCATGGTCGGGGCATTCGTGTTGCCGCCGACAAGGCGCGGCATGACGGAAGCGTCCACCACGCGCAGTCCCTTGACACCGTAAACCCGGCATTGCGGATCGACCACCGCCAGCTCGCCCTTGCCCATCGTACAGGTCGAGGTCGGGTGATACAGCGTCTCGGCCCGCGCCCGGATATCCGCTTCCAGATCGGCGCGGGTCTTCGCGTCGGGACCGGGCAGCCATTCCTCGGCGCGATCGAAGTCGAAAGCCGGCGCGGCCAGGATCCGCCGCACGATTTCCAGGCCGTCGATCAGCGCAACGAGATCGCCTTCCTTGTCGAGATAGTTCGGGTCGATCGCGGGATATTCGCGCGGATCGGCGCTTTTGATCCGGATCTCGCCGCGGCTCTCCGGATAGAGGTGGCAGACATGCAGCGTCGCGCCATGGCCCCACACCTGTTCCTTGCCGTGGTTCTTGGACAGCGAGGGAATGAAGACCAGCTGAAGATCCGGCAGATCGCCCGCGAGCGATGACGAGAGGAAGGCCCCGCCCTGAACCGGATTGTTGGTCAGCGGGCCGTCGCCGCGCAGCATCCAGCGGAACAAATCGCCGAAATTCTTCGCCACCGTCGCCCACGACCAGCCGAGCGAGGTCGCGCTCTTTGTGCGCATCAGGGCGGCGATATCGAGATGGTCCTGCAGGTTCCGGCCAACACCCGGCAATTCGACCTCCGGCGTCACTCCGGCGGCCTTCAACCAGTCCGGATCACCGATCCCGGACAGTTGCAGCAATTGCGGTGAATTGATCGCTCCCCCGGCAAGGATCACCTCCTTGCGCGCGGTCAGCGTCGTTGCGTCTCCCCTGATGTCGAGCGCAACACCGGTCGCCCTGCCATTCTCGAGGATAACCCGGTGCGCCAGCGCTTCGGTGATCACCGTGATATTGCCGCGCTCCAGCGCTGGCCGCAGGAAGGCGTCCGCCGCACTCCAGCGGCGCGGCCCGTTCATCGTCACCTGATAGGGACCGAAGCCGAACTGTTTCTCGCCGTTGAAGTCCGGATTGCGCGGATACTGCAGCTGGCCGCCGGCTTCGAAGAAGGCCTCGGTCAGCGGATTGAGGACCGGGATGTCCTGGACATGCAACGGCCCGTCGACGCCATGAAAGGCGTCCGCGCCGCGCTGCTGGCATTGCATCGCCTTGAACCGGACGAGCGCATCGGACCAGTCCCAGCCCTCCGCGCCCATCGCGCCCCATTCGTCGAAATTCTCCGCCGCGCCGCGCATGTAATGCATGGCGTTGATCGACGAGGACCCGCCGAGCGTCTTGCCGCGCGGCCAGAACAGGCGGCGATCGTTCAGATTTTTCTGCGGTTCGGTTTCGTACGACCAGTTATAGGGCCCGCCCGAGACGACCTGTGCCAGCATCATGGCTGTCCGGATCGCCGGCGCCTTGTCGAGTTTGCCCGCTTCCAGGACGCAGACGTTCACATCCCGATCGCGCGACAACCCTTCTGCGACGACGCAGCCCGCAGAACCGGCACCGACGATGATGTAATCGAATTCGCGAATCTCACTCATCGCCGCGCTCCGCCAAGGGTGAAACGGTTTCGGCGATCGCGCGCAGCGCAGTCAGGGTTTCACCGGTGCGGGCACCCCAGTCCGGATCGCCGGCAAATCGCGCGATCACCACACCGCGGCGTTCGTCGACCCAGATATATTGGCCATAGACACCGGCCGCGAAATACTCGCCGTCATAATTTTCCGGCATCCACCAATGCAGGCCATAGCCGCGCAGAGGGATGGTTTCGTTGGGTTCCTGGAATGGCGCGTTCGGCGTCGTTGCCATCTCGACCCAGCCTTCCGGCAGCAGCCGTTCACCGTCCCATATACCGTCCTGCAGATAGAACTGGCCGAAACGGGCGTAGTCGCGTGCTGTGGCGTTGAGGCAGCAATATCCGATCGCTTCCGCCCGATCGCCTTCGATATTCTGCGACCAATAGGCGTCGCTCGACATGTGCAGCGGCGTCCAGATTTCCTGCTGCGTGATCGCGGCGAGGTTTTCGCCATAGATTCCGCGCAGCACGGCACCGAGCACATGCGTATTCGGACTGGTGTAGTGCAGATCCTGACCCGGCTCGCGGTTGCGTTCGATCCCGGCGATCTGCTCGTCGACACTGCGTCCGAGAATGAAGGTGTTGAAGAAGAGCGGCCGGATATCGGAATCCGGTCCGGAATAGTCCTCGTTGAAATCCACGCCCGCCGACATCATCAGCAGATGCCGCAGGCTCGTCTCACCCATGGGACTGCCGGCGTATTGCGGAGCGAATTCCTGCGCGAGCTGATCAAGCGACCCAATACGTCCTTCCTCGAGCGCCATCGCGATCATCGTTGCGACGAAACTCTTCGCCACCGACCAGGACGTCAGCCGCGTGCCGGCATTGGCACCGTTCATATAACGCTCGTGAACGAGTTCGCCGTCACGCAGCACGACCAGCGCCAACGAACGCGACTCATCAAGATACTGCTCGAGCGTCCGCGTCTCCCCGCCCCATTCGTAAGTGACGTCAAGCGGCTGCGATGCGCCTTCGAGCGAATCGGGCTCCGTGGCTTCGATGGTCCGGTACGGGAAAATCGAATCCATGGTCTGGAAGGTATCGGTGTATCGTGCCGGGTCAGACAGGCGCTGGATTTCCGCCGGCGAATAATCAGACCACGGGCGGAAAAACCATGCTGCAGCAGCGGTTACGGCCACGACCACAGCCAGCAGAATACCCCCCAGAATCCTTAGAACCATCATCTCCCCCAATTCCGGTTACCGGTTGTTGAGGTTCCAGTGTCACGACGAACACCGGCAAAGTGCAACGGTTATTCGTTGTTCGCC
Source organism: Hyphobacterium sp. SN044 (assembly GCF_021864465.1). GTDB lineage: Bacteria > Pseudomonadota > Alphaproteobacteria > Caulobacterales > Maricaulaceae > Hyphobacterium. The sequence goes on along the minus strand of NZ_JAKKUV010000002.1, from coordinate 95,028 downwards.
TGTTGCGCGTTCGCTACTGACACCGGGATCAAACGATGGTGTTATGCCTCGATAAACCAAATACGCCGGACGGGATCCCGGCGTCTCAGGGGGAGTGACATGAAGTCTTCTATCCGCGCCATTGCACTGGCATCTACGGCGCTTGGCGCCAGCCTGGTCATTTCGGACATCGCCGCCGCGCAGGTCGACACCATCACGGTGACGGCGCAACGCCGCGAACAGACGCTGCAGGAAACCCCGGTCGCGGTTTCCGCAGTTCCGGAAGAACAGCTCGAGCTCGGTCAGATCCGCGACGTTCGCGACCTGCAACAGCTCGTTCCGTCCCTGCGCGTGTCGCAGTTCTCGCGTTCCGGCGTGACGGAATTCGCGATCCGGGGTCTGGGTACGTCCGCGGACAATGTCGGCCTCGAGCCGTCGGTCGCCATCTTCGTCGACAACGTCTACCGCTCCCGTCAGGGCGCCGCGATCAACGACTTCCTGTCGCTGGAACGCGTCGAAGTCCTGCGCGGCCCGCAGTCGACCCTGTTCGGCAAGAACTCCCCGGCCGGTGTGGTTCACTTCATCACCCGCGCGCCGGAATATGAATTCGGTGCCGTCGGCGAAGTGACGGTTTCGAACTACGATGGCCGCATCTTCCGCGGCACCGTCACCGGTCCGATCATGGACGGCAATGCTGCGGTCCGCTTCGACTTCAACCGCAACACGCGCGACGGCTTCCTCGACAACGTCTCGACGGGCGGAACTCTGAACAACCGCGACCGCTGGAGCTTCCGTGGCCAGTTCGCTGCCGATCTCGGCGAGAACGTCTCGGTGCGCCTGATCGGTGACTATGGCACGGTCGACGAGAATTGCTGTGCCGCGCCCTTCTCCTTCCACCTGCCGCAGAACGCGTTTGCCCTGACCCTGCTTGGCGGCACGGTGCTTCCGGACAACCCGTACAACCGACAGGTTGCCACGAACTCGCCGGTGAACACCCAGATCGACACGCGCGGCCTGTCCGGCCAGGTCGATATCGATTTCGACGGCTTCCAGTTCACCTCGATCACGGCCTATCGCTACTTCCGCGACGACAATGAGATCGACGCCGACTTCACCGATGTCGACCTGTCCCGCACCCGTGCGCTCGACACGCAGTACGACACCTTCACCCAGGAATTCCGCCTGACCTCGACCGGCGACAACATGGTCGACTGGCTGGTGGGTGCGTACTTCTTCGACCAGGACATGAGCCACCAGGACATCACCCGCTACGGTAATGACCTGCGTCCGTTCGCGGACCTGGTTTCCGGCGGCGCAATCACCGCGCTCGAAGGCGGACTCGGCGTCCCGAACGGCACCTTCCTCGCCGCCGGTCAGGGCCGTCAGGAAGACTACTCGCTGACGACGGAAAGCTGGTCGCTGTTCGGCCAGATCGACTGGCACGTCACCGATCGCTTCACGGTCACCGCGGGTCTGCGCTACACCGAGGAAGACAAGACGATCGACGCCGATCTCAACGTCAACGACCCGTTCTCGGCGCTGAACTTCGTGCAGATCGGCTTCCAGCAGATCTTCGCGACGGTCTTCTTCCAGCTGACCGGCCTGCCGCCCACGCCGGCGAACATCGCCGCCAACCCGGCCGCCGCCGCTCAGGCCCAGGCTGCAGCCGCGGCCGGTTCGACGGATCCGAACGTCAACCCGCTGCTCGGCCTTACGCCGCTGCAGTTCTCGCCGCCGGCCCCGGACTACGCGTCCGCTCGCTCCGAGGACAACACGTCGGGCAACATCATCCTGTCCTATGACGTCTCGGACAATGTGAACATCTACGCCAGCTATTCGACCGGCTATAAGGCGGGTGGCTTCAACGTCTCCTCGACCGCGGCCGTGGCCAATGCGCTGGAGTTCGATCCGGAAATCTCGACGAATATCGAGTTCGGCCTGAAAACGACGCTCCTCGACAACACGCTGCGCCTCGACATCGCCGCCTTCCATCAGACCCTCGAAGACTTCCAGTCGAACAACTTCAACGGCACGGCCTTCGTGCTCGACAATGCGGGTGAAGTGCTCGTCCGCGGCGTCGAAATCGAAACGATGTGGCGTCCGAGCGAAGCCTTCCTGTTCACGGGCGGCGTCACCCACCTGTTCGATGCCGAGTATGAAACCTACACCAACGCCCCCTGCGACGACCTCAACACGTCGTCCCAGTGCCTGATCGCGGGCACGCAGGACCTGTCGGGCCGCGAACTGGCTGGCGCCGCGGAAACCACCGCGACGGCAACCGGCACCTGGTTCTTCCCGCTGGGCAACAACTGGGGCGGTTTCGTCCGCGGCGAGGTCTTCTACTCCTCCGAGCGCAATCTCGGCGGCGACCTCGACCCGCGCAAGCAGCAGGAAGCGATCACCCTGTTCAACGGCTCCTTCGGCTTCGGTGCCGAAGACGAGAGCTGGGGTCTCCAGGTGTGGGGCCGAAACCTGATGGACGAGGAATACCTCGTCGGCGAGTTCAGCTCCGTCGGTCAGCCGGGCAGCCTCAACGGCTATCCGGGCGACCCGCGCACCTATGGTGTGACGCTGCGCCTGCGCCGCTAGTCAGCCGCGCAAATCTGGTAAGACAGGGAGCGGAGACCACGGTCTCCGCTCCTTTTCTTTTGGAGAAACGGGATGACCACGCTTCTCATCCTCATCGGCGCCTTTGCCGCGGTGTCCGCCCTGGTCGCATTCAATGTCTGGATCGGCGGCTGGTCACCCTCGCGCATCGAGAGCATCGAAGACGCCGGAGAGACGCTGCGTCAGGACCTGCTCATCTTTGAACCCGGCGAAAAAGGGGTTCTGGCGAGCGACGGCCTCGCCGCGCTGGTGGAATCCCGCGATGGAAAATTCGTCGGCTATCTCTCTGCCCGGGGTGACACGCTCGTCTCGCGCCTGATCGAGCCGGGAAGCGTGGCGCGCGCCAACGTTCGCGACGGCGGCGTCATTATGCTGCACTTCAAGGACTTCACCTTTCCGACGACCCGCATCACACTGGGCGATGACGACGCGGCCCGGGAATGGGCAGAACGGCTGAGCGCGGAGTAGCGCCTTGGACATCGAACTGATCGAACCGATTTACATCGCCATCCCGTTCTTCGTGGCCTTCATCATCGCCGAGATGGTCTATGCCCGGACCACGGGAAAGGCGCGCTTCGAACCGCGCGACAGTGCCGCCAGCCTGGCCATGGGTCTCGGAAATACGGTCGCCGGCGTGGTCTTTGCCGGCATCACGGGAACCTGGCTCACCTTCATCGAACAATTCGCCCTGTTCGATTTCGGCTATGTCTGGTGGGCATGGATCGCGGCCTTCGTGCTCGACGACTTCACCTATTACTGGTCGCACCGCTGGGCCCATACCGTCCGCTGGTTCTGGGCTGACCATGTCGTCCACCATTCCTCGCAGCACTACAATCTGACCACCGCCCTGCGGCAGCCCTGGTTTACCGTCTTCACCTTCAAATTCATGTGGCTCGGCTCGTGGCTCGTTCTGCTCGGCTTCCCGCCGGTGATCATCGCCTTCGTCGGTTCGCTGAACCTGATCTACCAGTTCTGGATCCACACCGAGGCGATCACACGGATGCCGCGCTGGTTCGAAGCGGTGATGAACACGCCCTCGCATCACCGCGTGCATCACGCGACAAACCCGATCTATCTCGATCGCAACTATGCCGGCGTGTTCATTATCTGGGACAAGATGTTCGGCACCTTCCAGCCGGAACTCGACGAGGAACGCTGCCGCTATGGCATCGTGAAGAATCTGGGCACCTGGAATCCGCTCCGGATCTCGCTTCACGAATGGTGGGGTATTGCGAGGGACGTGGCCGGGTCGAAGTCCCCGAAGGACGCGCTCGGCTACATCTTCGCCCCGCCCGGCTGGTCGCCTGACGGCAGCCGGATGACGTCGAAGCGCATCAAGGAAATGTGGGAAGCCGAACGCGGCTCCGCCTCAGCGGATGCGGGAGCAGAAACCCCTCGCCGCGTGCCCGCCGAATAACGGCTCACATTTCGTAAGCGTGCAACCACCGTGCAACCCCGCACGCGCGATGGCGCATGCCGAAGTCGCGCGATGCACCTCAACGCATGCCCTCTCCTGCGTCAGAAGGCGCCCACCTCTTCGAAACGACAGGAGAAACCGAAGTGACACGCATGATTTCCCTGGCCCTCGCGGCCATGATCTTCCTCGGCATGGCAACAATCGCCACGTCGAGCTCTGCCCAGGAGCGGCCCGCCCGCGCCACCATTTCCACCCAGACAGCCAGTGAGACTCCGGCGCGCGCCACGCCGCCCCGCCGCGCCCAGACCGACCGCCTCTCGCCCGAACTCCAGCGGGCACTCGAGTCCGGCGACATGACCCGGATCGTTGCTCATCTGCCTGGCCGCCGCGCGATCGCGCGGGCCACGACCGGCAATGGCGGTCAGATGAACATTGCGATCGATCCGCAGGCACACACCTGCAATGGCGGCAACTGCGCGTGTGCCGGCGTAGAGGATTGCGTCGCCATGGTGGACGATGAGATCTGCAAGCCGGACACGATCGGCTGCAACGCGAACGGCTGTGCCTGCGAGGAAGCGGATCCCCCGTCTTCGGGCCAGGAATAGTGCGGCATTCAGTGCGCCCGGCGGCTCCCCCCGCCGGGCGTTTTCCTTTCGCCGCCCCCTTGCAAGGGGCGCCGTTTTCCATCACTCTCCCCATAAGTAAACGGCGTTCACTTTTTGAGAACGAAACGCTGCTGCGTACGAAGGGAGAGACGATATGAGCCTGCGTGACCTGTATCCGATTCCGGACATCGACCCCTGCTGGTCCATTCCTCAGGAATACAATGCCCTGTTCGACTGGGAATTCGACGAGGGCCGCACGACGCTCATGCACCTCTACCAGAAGGGCAAGGACATGCAGTGGGATGCGGTGAACCGCATCGACTGGTCGCTTGAACTCGATCCGGAAAACCCGATGCAGATGCCGCCCGAGGCGGGTGGACTCTACGGCTCTCCGATCTGGAACCGCATGTCGGAGAAGGATCGGATCGAGCTGACGACCCACGCGCAGGCCTGGAATATCTCGCAATTCCTGCAAGGTGAGCAGGCCGCCCTGCTCTGCGCCTCCAAGATCGTTACCCAGGTCCCCGACCTCGACGCGAAATTCTACGCCGCGACGCAGGTGATGGACGAGGCTCGCCACGTCGAAGCCTACAAGAAGCTGCTCGAGAAATTCGGTGTCGCCTACCCGATGACCGGCCCGCTGCAGGAACTGGTCGACCAGGCGATGCGCGATTCGCGCTGGGACATGACCTATCTCGCGATGCAGGTTGTGATCGAAGGCCTCGCGCTCGCGGCCTTCGGCACGATCCGCGACATCGCGCAGAACCCGCTGGCCCGCATGGTCAATGCCTATGTCATGGAAGACGAGGCGCGCCACGTCGCCTTCGGCCGCTTGTCCCTGCGCGATTTCTATCCGCAGCTGACCGAGGCCGAGCGCAACGAGCGCGAGGAATTCCTCGTCGAGGCCTGCTGGCTGATGCGCGGCCGGATGACGGACGCCCGCGAAGTCTATCGCGCGCTCGGATTGCCGGAGAAGGAATGCATCGAGTGGGCGGAGAATTCGGAAATCACGAAACTCTACCGCACCCTGCTGTTCCAGCGCATCGTTCCGATCGTGAAGGATATCGGCCTTTGGGGGCCGAAAATCCGCAAATGCTACGAGGACATGGGCGTGATGCACTTCGCCGATCTCGACCCCGACCAGCTGGCGCGCGATGACGAGAAGGCGGCAGCCGACTTCGACGCCCGCAAGGCCTATGTCCACGCGGTGGCCGGCGCGGCGGAGTAGCGTTAACCCCCCGCCAACCACGTTTGGCAACGGGATATTTGTCCTGAGCTGTCACTCTGTCCGCCGGAATGGACCCGGTGGACAGTATGAGCGACCGCAAATCGGAAACGGGCCGGCACGCGCCGGCGAATGATCATTCGGCGCGATTTGACGCCGAACTCCGCGGCGTCAGCGCGGCCTTGCTGGCCGAAAACCGCGCCAATGCCCGCACGCCGACGCACCGCATCGACCGGGCCGCTCTGTCGCGCGTCTTCCAGTTCACCGACTTGTGCGCGGCGATCCTCATCGCCTTTGCCGCCCTTGCGCTTGATCCGCGGACGGTTTGGCCGCTTGCCCTCTTCCTCGTGATCGCGTCGGGTGGATTGCATTCCTTCTCGCTCTACCGGATTTCACCAACGGTCCCGCCCTGGGACCGTCTGGCCCGTTCGGTCATCGCGATCGGACTTGCCGGACTGGCGACGCTCACCATGGCAAACCTGTTCGATCCGGCGGTATTGCCCGTCGCGGCCTGGCAGACCGTTGCCGGCGGCGCCGGCCTGCTCGGGCTACAGGTGATCTATGCGCTCGCGATCTGCCGGTGGGCCCGGGCGGGCCGGCTGGCCGCCAACATTGTGATCGTGGGCGCAACGCCGCAGGCCCGCCGCATGATCGACGCCAACCGCCGCACCAGGGAGGTGAATATCGTCGGCATATTCGATGACCGTCAGTCGCGCAGTCCTTCGCGCCTCGCCGGTGTGCCCTATCTGGGGACACTCGACGATCTGGCGAACTGGAAAGCCTTGCCGGAAGTCGACCGCATTCTGATCACGGTCCGGCCGGACGCGATTGCCCGGGTACGCGACCTGCTTGGCAAGTTGAGCCCGCTACCGCATCCGATCGGCCTCTCGCTGGAATTCGGCGACGAAGCCGCATCGACGGCGACACTCGCATCGATCGCCGATGCACCGGCGGCGCAATTGTCCGGCCGTCCGGCCAATCCGGACTGGCTGATCGTCAAGCGGCTCGAAGACCTCGTCATCGGATCGCTGATGTTCCTCGCGGCTCTGCCCGTCATGGCGGCCATCGCGCTTCTGGTGCGTCTGGATTCGCCGGGACCCATCCTGTTCCGCCAGGTCCGCGAAGGCTTCAATGGCCGCCCGATCGGCGTCCTGAAATTCCGCTCCATGCGCCACAGCGTCGAAGGGGAAAAATCCGGCGTGCGCCAGGTCGAGCGCGACGATCCCCGCGTGACCCGAGTTGGGAAAATCCTGCGCGCCACCAGCCTCGACGAACTGCCTCAGCTCTGGAACGTGCTCAGAGGCGAAATGTCGCTGGTCGGACCGCGTCCGCATGCGCCGGGGATGAAGACCGGCGCCACGCTCACCTCGAACCTCGTGGCCGAATATGCGCACCGTCACCGGGTGAAGCCGGGCCTGACCGGCTGGGCTCAGGTCAATGGTTCGCGCGGCCCGCTGCACTCACCGGAAGCGGCACGCGAGCGCGTCAAGCTCGACGTCGAATACATCGCGCGCGCCAGCCTCTGGTTCGATCTGTGGATCATGCTGCGGACCCTGCCAGCCCTGCTCGGTGACAAGATCAATATCCGCTAGGGGCGCTGCGCGTTCCGCGACCACGCTGCCGACAGCGCATCAACGATGGGCGTGTCGCTGGCCGGTTGCGATGCATCGGGATCCGCGCCGTAGACCGGGTTCCAGCCATTCTCCTGCGCTTCATAGCGACGCCAGCCGCTGTCCCACCGGAAATAGGCCGAATTCGCCCCTGACCGCTCCAGGCCGTCCAGACGCTGACGGACGTAACCCGCCGCGCCGACGGCCCAACGGCGCACGCCATACTCGCCCAGCATCCAGCGCGGATAATCCGGTGGCGACACGATCGCATCGGCCGGACTGAATGACGCTGCGGACATTGGGCCCCAGGCATGGGTGAAGGCCCGCGGGTGATAGTCGTGAATCGCCAGCACGCACCCCGGCACCACGTCGAGATCGAGTAGCCCAGCAAACAACGCGTTGGCATAGCCATCCGGGCTGGCGAGGATTGGAATGTCCGCGTCGACGGACCGTATCGTCCGGCAGAGCCGCGCGGCGAACGCCGGCCAGTCGCCGGGGGTTCCGGCGGTGCGGTTGCCAAGCTCATCTGCATTCCAAATCTCGCCGCCGGGCGGCAAGGCGGCCTGGTTGGCGTTCGGCTCGACCATGAGGAGAAAGCCCGCAACCCCGCGGCGGCGGGCAAAGCGGCGGGCGGTCTCGCGCCACATCTCGGCCCAGGCGTCTTGCGCCTCCATGTCGTACCAGATCCGCTCGTTCACCAGCTCGGCCGGGAACCAGTCCCCCGCGGAATCACGCTGGATCGAGAATTCGGACCGGCCGGGACCGCTGCGGAACCCGATCACGGTGAAAAGACCTGCGGCCTCGCAGCGCGTGACCATATCGTCGAGATGCTCGAGAACCGGCTGGTCGAGCCGCCACGGCGCCTGTTCGGTAAAGATGCCTGGATGGCTCAAAAGCGCCAGATTGGCGCCGGCCGCGCGCAAGGACGCAATCGCGCTGTCGGACGTCGGAGATCCGACCGCGCCGGGCCCCAGAAAGTCGTTATCGAGCGACGGTACGATCCGGCGATGGCTGAAGACCGCCCCGCGCAGATGAGGTCCGCTCGCATTGTCCCAGAGGTCGATTTTCCGATGGGGCGTCTGTGCGGCCGCGCAGCCACTGGCCAGCACCAATCCGGCACCGCCCGCGAGTATGTCCCTTCGGCTTGGCGCCATCTCACACCGCGTAGAAGGAAGCGAGCCGGTCGGCTTTTTTGAGGGCGCGCCTCGGGATCTGTCCGGCCGTGCCCAACGGTGAACGTTCGCTGGCAGAAGCCAGTGCACGGGCTGCGGACCGCAAGGCGGTCACGGGTGACCGCGTCACCACACATCCCCCGGCCAGAGGTACTTGCCACGCCCCGAGATGGCGCTTGAAATCATAATCGCCCGGTCCGAGCTCGACCGACGTCAAGCCGCAATCCGCAGCATGCCGGATCGTCTCCAGAAGCAGAAGCAGCCCCGGGCTGACGTGGTTGAAGGCGGGATCATAGGACGGGAACCAGTACTGGACCCGGTTTTCACTGCGCATGCCGAAATGCGCTGCGATGATCGCGCCATTCACCCGCAACGTGCCGCAGACCGGGCCAAACCGGTCCGTCCGCTTGCGGTTGATCGCGGCGACCAGCCGGTTGGTCCAGGCCACGCTGAACACGTCGAAGACGCCGGTCGTGCGGTATTGCGCGCGTTTCCAGTGCAGCATGGCGTCGAGTGCTTCATCCGAAAAATCATCCATCCGGAATTCGAACCCGCCCTCTTCGGCTTCCAGCTTGCGGCGGCGGGCGCGGATATTCTTGAACGCCTTGGGCTCGGCCGCCTTGCGGGCCTCCTCGAAAGCGTCATAGCCTTCCGAACAGTCGACGACGGCCGAACCGTCGCGCACCTGCTCGCTCTCATGCCAGCATTGCTGCAGCGCCAGAGCGGAATGGTATTCGAACAGGGGAATGCCCGCGGACTTCAGCCAGTCCGGCAGGCTGACCTTGTCGGCTTCGCGCGTGATCACGCCATGCACATCGGAGAGCGGACCGCTGAGCGGCCTGGCATAACCGATCTTGCCCATCTGAAGCGGCAGGAAGCCCAGAATCTGTCCGCCCTGACGTCCGACCAGAACGCGCGTATCCCCGCGCGCTTCCTCACAGCATTCGGCAAACTCGATCCGGAAATAGGGACTGTCGAAGAGGCCGTAGCCGTCGACGAAGTCGAGCCAGGCACCGCGTTCGGCGCCGGTCAATTCGCTCGGGCGTTTCAGCTCGGTCTGGATCATGCGCTCGGACATGCTTCCCCCTCTGTCGCCTTCGTCTTCGCAGAAACCCCTTGAGTTTTCGTTGCCACAGGCACGTTCACCGCATTTTAGGCGCTTGCGGTTAGGTTTCGCGCCGGTTTCGAAACCGGAGAGGACATTCGCCCGGCATGCTTGGCCGCCATCTGTTCGGATATTTGCCGGTTCAGGCCGCGCAGGCACTCGTCGGTTTCGGCGGCGTGGCCGTACTGACGCGCCTGATGCCGCCGGACATGTACGGCCAGTACGCCCTCGCCATCACGGCGATGCATCTCGTCTCGATGGCGCTTTTCACCTGGCTGGACGCCGCCGTGGCGCGCTTCCACGCCCGGGCCGAAGCGCGCGGGGCATTGGCGGCACACCTCGCGACCGCCTACCGGACCTTCTTCGCCCTCGTCGCCGCCGTTATCGTGATCGGCGGTCTGCTGTTGTGGCTGCTGCCGATCTCTGCCGAGCTGAAAACGACCTTCGGCTTCGCGCTTGCGGCGCTCAGTGTTCAGTCGCTGCTGCAGATCGGTCAGGAGACGCGCCGCGCCGCAGGTCAGGTCGCGGCCTATTCCGCGATCGGCACGTTCAACCTGTTGCTCGGTTTCGGCATCGGCATCGGCCTGTTGATGGCCACGCCGCTCGGCGCGGCCGGACCAATTGCCGGTCTGGCACTCGGCGCGCTGGTCGCCCTCCTCTTCGACCTGCCTGGCCAGCGCCGCCGCGCAAAGGGCGGGAAGACCAATACGCGCCGCCTCGCGCTCTATTTCGCCTACGGCCTGCCGATCTCGATCTCGCTCGTCTTCGAGCATCTCCTGTCGGCAGGCGACCGCTTCCTGATCGCCGGTTTCCTCGGTGAAGCGGCAGTGGGCGTCTATGCGGCCGGTTACAGCCTCGCCGACCGGTCGCTCGACATCATCTTCGTCTGGCTCGGAGCCGCCGCCACACCGCTGACGGTCGCCGCGCTCGAACGTGGCGGGCCCGAGGCTGCCCGGGAGATTGCCGCACGCACCGCGCGGATCATGGCGCTGATCGGCCTTCCCGCCGCCGCGGGCCTTGCCCTTGTCGCCGCGCCGCTTGCAGGCGTGATGGTGGGCGAGGATTTCCGCGAAGGCGCAACACTCATCCTGCCCTGGATCGCCCTAGCCGGACTGATGAAGGGCGTGATGACCTACTACTTCCATGAATCCTTCATTCTCGGCCGACGGACCCGCGCCATGGCCGGGATCATGGGCGTGGCCGCCCTCCTCAATCTCGGCCTGAACCTCGTCTTCCTGCCGATGTTCGGGATCGCAGGCGCCGCGGCCGCCACCGTCATCGCCTATGCCGCCAGCCTCCTTGCCTGCGCACTCATTGGCGGACGGATTTTCGCCCTCCCCCTGCCCTGGATGGACTGGGGCAAGACGGCGCTCGCAACCGCAGGCATGGCCGCAGTCGTACTCGTCCTGCCGCCGATCGAGCACGCCTTCCTCGACCTGATCGTGTCTGTGGCCGCGGGTGTATTGGCCTACGGCGTTCTTGCCGTCCTGCTTGATGCGGGCGGCTGCCGCGGCTGGATTGGTGAAGCGCGCAACTGGCTCAAGACTGCGGAGGCCACGTCGTGAGCGTCCCTGCCCAAAATTTGCACGCGCAACCCTTCCTGTCGGTCCTGATCCCCTTCTACCGTGATGATCCGTCTTTGTTGGTCCGGGCACTCGATGCCCAGGCGCAGGTCACGACGGCGGCCGTCGAGATCATCCTGTGTGATGATGGAAGTGGCGATGCGGCTCTGACTGCGTCGCTGGAGGCGCTGGCGTCCGAACTGGCGACACCGCTGGTTCTGGTCACCAAGGCCGTCAATGCGGGGCGCGCCGCCGCACGCAACACGCTGGCGCAGTCGGCCGGCGGGATTTGGACCCTCTTCCTCGACGCCGACATGACCCTGCCGGACGGCTTTCTCGCACGCTGGATCGGCGAGATCGAAGCAGGCGACTTCGACGCCGCCTTCGGCGGATTCGAGGCCGAACCGCCCGACACGCCCGACGGGCGTCTCCATGCTGCCATCGCCGCCGCGTCCGACACCGGTGGTGCGGAAGATCGTCGTCACAAGGGCGCGACCGCCTTCTGCACCAGCAATCTCCTTGTTCGCGCCGACGTCATGCCCGGCGTGCCCTTCGACGAGGCGTTCAAGGGCTGGGGCTGGGAGGATGTCGACTGGGCCGTTCGCGCGGCTGAGGCAGGGCGTCTGAAGCATGTCGACAACCCGGCCGGCCATCGCGGCTGGCAATCGGTCGAACAATTGCTGGCGCGCTACCGCGACGCCGCGGCGAACTACGCGCTTCTCTTGCGCAAACATCCCGAACTCGCCGCCCTGCCCGGCGCGAAAGCCGCGAGGACCCTGCGCGCCGTGCCCGGACAGGCGGCGCTGCGCGCGGTCTGGCAAGGGCTGGCCCGCAACGAAACCGTGCCGATGCGCCTGCGAACTCTGGCCCTCAAACTCTGGCGCGCCAGCTGGGCAGCGGAGGTGATCGAACAATGAGTGTGCAGCCCTACATCCCGTCCGGTGGCCTGACCGGCAAGCTGGTCCGAATGAACGCCCGGCTGCGCGCGCGCCGGCCGATGACGTTCGCCCTCGATCGGCCGATCATCTCGATCACGTTTGATGATTTCCCCCGCTCCGCCGTCACACATGGCCGCGCGGCTCTGAGCAATCGCGGCTGGCTGGGGACCTGGTACGCGGCATCCGGCTTCACGGCGGGTGACACCCATCACGGCGCGATGATGACGTGCGACGATATCCGCACTCTCGCGGAGGCCGGTCACGAAATCGCCTGCCACACGCATTCCCACACCGATTCCGCCCGCACGCCGGTCGAGGCGCTGCTGGCGGATATCGACCGGAATGCGGACGCCCTGCACCAGGCGGCACCGGCCCTCAAGCTTGAAAACTATGCCTTCCCTTTTGGCGAGGCGTCGCCAGCCTCGAAGACTGCACTCCAGGCGCGCTTCTCGACCTTGCGCGGCGTGCGCCCGGGCGTGAACCGCACCGGCGACGATCTGAACCTCCTGAAGGCCGTCGGGATCGACGGTGGACAGGACGGCTTGGACCGGGTGCTCGACTGGATTGGCGATGCTCAGCGCAAGCCCGGCTGGCTGATCCTTTACGCGCACGACATCCAGGACAGCCCCACCGACTGGGGCTGTACCCCGCGTGAATTCGAGATGGTTCTGGAAGCCGTTGCGCGATCGGCCGCCGACGTGCTGACCGTGCGCGACGCGGTAAAGGCGATCGGCGCCTAGACCCGGTCCTCGCGGACGGCGAGCTTCGACGCGGCGGCGACGAAGATCACCCACATCAGGCTGTTCCGGTGCAGGAGATTGCTCTCGGAGATCGACACCGTCGTGACCACGGCGAAAAAGGTCAGCAGGAAATAGACTTCCCGGCCCCGGAACAGCCGCCCGGCGGCACGCCCGACCGTTCCCAGATAAACGAGAACCAGAATGGCGAGGCCCGGCAATCCGATAGCCAGGGCGACTTCCAGCCAGCCATTGTGCGCCGTCGGAACCGGCCAGTTGGTGGCCTGACGGACCCAGAAGACAGGGCCGTTCTCGACCGTCCAGAATGCGCCGTAGCCATAGCCGGTCCACGGCCGGTCGAAGACCTGTCCGATCAGCACTTCCCATATGTCGGTCCGCCCGGTCAGTGTCGCATCCCGTCCCAGCATTTCGAGAAACTCGACCGGTGCCATGGTCAGGATCAGCGCGCCGAGACTGCCCCCGAGCAGGAGCGCGAAAATCATCAACGCAGCAAAACCGAAGCCCCGGCGAACCAGCGCGATACCGATCGCGCCGCCGATCACCAGCAGCAGGGCGAGCAATCCCGTCTTTGACGTCGACATCAGGACCAGTCCGGCCTGAAGCCCGGCGACGCACCACCAGAACAGTTTTCGCCGCGGCATGACGGCCGCCGCACCGAGGCTGGCCGAAGCGCCATAGGACATGATCGCCCCGAGCGTGTTCTTCTCGCCCCACAGGCCGCGCCAGGCGCCTTCGTGGACCTCTTGCTGGATACCGAATGATGGCACGGCAACAACCGCAAGCAGGCTTCCGACGGCGAGGATGAGATAGGTGATCGCCAGCAGCGTGATCAGCTGCTTCCAGTCCCATCGCGCGGCAATCGCAAATCCGAACAGGACCGACATCACGACGGCGAACCCGCGCCGCGCCGAAAGACCCGGGTCGAGCGACCAGACCATCGATGCCATGCAGAGCAATGCGAGCACGAGCATCAGCGGCGCGCGAGATACCGCCTTCAGTCCGGCGATCGGTCGCGAAATCAGCCAGACCAGGCCGAGCGCATAGACCGGCAGCCACATGATGCGGAGAAAGGCCGGCCCGTCTTCGCCGGGAGGCGTGTCGAACAACTGGCCCAGCAAGGCCTGCGACATCAGGAGAAAGACGAGAACCGTCGCGCCGGCTTCAATGGGTTCGAGAACGCCGAGCCGGGGAGCCTGCCTCAGCCGGCCGATCGTGCCGGCGACGAAACTCATGCCGCCCACTGACCCCGGTCAGGTGCGCGATTGAGGATCAGCCCGGCGACCACGCCGCCGCGTGATTCGATCGCTTCACGGCGCGCATTGATCGCGTCCGGATTGGGGCGGCGCTCGTCACTGACGAGGATCACCCCGTCCATGTCCGCCGCCAAAGCCAGCACGGCGCGATTGTTGCCGGGCGCATCGACGACAGCGAGGTCGATCGACTGGCGCACGGCATTCCAGTAGTCCGGCGCGCCGCGCAGGCTGAGGCGCTGGACCTCGCCCGGCGCCCGCTGAAATTCCGTGACGTAAAGGCGCTGCTCGGCCTGCCGGGCGACCAGCCTGGCGCGTGCGACTTCCGGCTCGACCCGCCAGAACGGATTGCGCCCGAACCCGGCATCGAAGGCCGTGCCCTGTTGCGGGACCAACAGACGGCGTTGCGGATTGTTGGCGAGGTCGAGATCGAACAGCCAGACGCCACGTTTCGAACGCGCCGCAGCAATCCGGGCGAACTCTCTTGCAACGGTCGACGCGCCGGTTTGCCGTCCGGTCCCCATGATCATCATGGCACGGCCGCGCCCGCCCGGGCGCGCGATCGGTTCCAGCCGCTCAACCAGCTCGATCAGTTCCGCGGTGAGATCAATGTAAGGCACGACCGACTCGCTCCTTTTCCAACTTCAAGGCTGCGCCGAACCGGTTAACGCTGTGCGAACGAGCCCCGGTCCGAGACCCGGGCCAGAACGGGGATGCCACTCGATTCATTCGTGCGAACCGGATGGGGAGCCAGCGCGGACGATCCGACGACACTCATGCGACGGCCGCCGCGCGGCGACGGTGAACGCAGATGCCTCGACCAGAACCCCCAGAGAAGGCCCGCCAGAACCGCAACGCCCGCGGCGAACATGAAGGCTGCGATCACGGCGACTTTCTTCAGCGAAGATCCTTCCGTCGGCACAGCGCCATATTCCAGCACGCGCACCGTGTCGGCTGCCCCCAGCGCGGCGGCGCGGCGGGTTTGCCCTTCAACTTGTTGGGTCGCAATCAGGGACAACGCTTCCTCGTTGGCGGACACCTCTTGATCGAGCTCGCGGAACTCCGGATTCAGGGCACGCATCCGGCTGACTTCCGCCTGCGCGGCGCTGATCTGACCGTTCAGTGTCGTGATCCGGCGCTGTTCGGCGGCGGCGGTCGATTGCAGGGTAAGAAGCTGGGTCTCGAGATCTTGACGAACGGGATTCGCACCAACCCGCCGCTGACCGAGCCCTTCGGCACCGCCGGTTGCGATAAAGCTCTCCACTGCGGCGATCTGCCGGTCGATGGCCTGCACGGGCGGCGCTTCCGGCTGGTAGCGCGCCAGCAGGGCTTCGCGTTCGATCCGCAATTGAAGCAACTGATTGCCGGCATCGTTTTCGACATATTCCTCGATCGACTCCGGAATGCCCGCGAGGCGTTCGTTCAATGCTGCGATACCCGCCAGAGCCGCCGCGCGTTCCGCTTCCGCCGTATCGAGAGCCGTACGCAGGGTTTGCACGCGTGTCACGGCCGCATCGACGTCGGCCGTGTAATTCGTAAGGCCGTTGGCGTTGAGGAAGGTATCGAGCGCAGTCTGGGCTTCCGCGAGAGCGGCGACAGCAGCCACCTGACGAGCCGCAGTCTCCGTTCCATCTCCGACCAGCACTTGCCGACGGTATTCCAGATACGCGTTCACCATTGCATTGACCGCCAAGGCCGCAATTTCAGCGTCCTGATGCTCGAACGTCGGCACCAGAACGGCTGCGTTTGGCGCCCGCGAGACCGAGAAACCGTCGCGCAGCATTTTCAGCGCATCCGCTTCGGTGCCGCCATCGGGCAAAAGCGAACCGATACCGACCTCGGCGATCGCGAGCCTGCGTACCGCGTCCGAGTTGAGAATCTCCGTTTCCGATTGCAGCACCTGGTCGAGCACGAATGCCCCGCCCGCCCCCGCTGTTCCCGGCGTCGGGTCGGCGTCGTCGAGAATCAGCAGCAGGCGCGCCTGGGCCTCGTAGCTCGGCTTGATCAGAACCATCGCCGCCCCCGCCCCGATCGCGAAAAGGACCGCGAAGACAAGGATGATCAGCACGCGCTGAGCCCAGGCGAGTTCGATCAGATCGTAGAGGTCCAGCTCACCCCGCCCGTCGCCCCGATGGGAGGCTTGCGGCGCGGCCGTCCTCCCGGCGGGAGAGTCGGCGTGCGACATGAGGCGATAAGGCCGTCCGGCGGCTTAATTTTTCCTTATCCAAACCAGCCGAACGTCACCTTCGAACAAGGAATTCCGGGAGTTTGCGTGATGAAGCGCTCAGGCATCGTCCTCGGCTGTGTTTTTCTGGCCGCGTGCGGCACGTCGCAGCCGGACCGATACCAGCAGGTTTCGAGCTGGAACGCCGTGTCCTATCAGGACTGGCGCGATGATGACCCGGGCTTTCTGTTGGCACCGGGCGATTCCATCGAGGTCACGGTCCACACCGCAACGGAACTGAACCGTACCGCGACGATCGGGCCGGACGGCCGGGTGAATCTGCCCCTCGCCGGGCCTGTCATGGTCGCAGGCCGCACCGATGCCGAAGCGGCCAACGCGGTCGCCGACGCCTATATCGCGATGCTTCGCGATCCGATCGTTGAAGTGAATGTCGACAGCTACGGCCCGCAGAACATCATCATCGGCGGGCAGGTCAATAGCCCCGGCCTTTACGAAATGCCGACACGTATCGGCGCGCTCGAGGCTGTAATGCTGGCTGGCGGATTCCAGGACGACGCCGCGCGCGGCGAAGTCGTGATCCTGCGCCGGGCCCGCAATGGCGGCGTCATGATGCGCGTGGTCAATTTGCGCGACGTATTGCGCGGGGATGGCAGCGGCGATCCGATCCCGCTCCGGCGGCACGACATCATCTTCGTGCCGCGAACGACGATCTCGGAAGTCACGCTGTGGGTCGAACAGTATGTCTACGGCATACTGCCCCTCGACCAAGCCTTCTCCTACGCCATTGCGAACGCGATCAACAACAACTGACCGCGTTCGAACGGCTTAGTGGCGCGTGGCGAGCCATTCCCGGGCCGCGCGCTGAGCGTCGGCGATTTCGAACGAGGACATTTCCTCGGAAATCTCGCGGCGATAGTGCTTCGCCGGCTCCGACCCCATCAAGGCCGCCAGGTTGAACCATTTGTGCGCTTCGATGTAATCGATCGTGCCGCCCTGGCCCGTCGAATACAGAAGGCCGAGCTTGCAGAGATCCTCGCCATTGGCGTTGGTCTCGATGGCGCTGTGAGCCTGCGCCGTTTCCACATCAGTGAAGGCCATTTTGGCACCCCATCCATGTATCCGACCGGGCCTCGCCTTTTTGGCTGATGGTCTCTCGGTCGGGATTTCCACCCAATGCCCGCTTCCGGCGGACGGGTGGAGATTCACCCCGGATGCTTGCCATAAGGTAAAGAAAAATCAGGGTTATCGCGCCTTAATGGTTTAATTCGATTAGGCTTTATTGAATTCCGTTAGACTCTGTTTCGTTCCGTTAAGCCCGGTGAATCGGACATGAAAAAAACCCGCCTTCCGGGCCAGGAAGGCGGGCTTTGCTGATCGATCCGACTGGATCAGGCGTCAGGTCGCGCGCTGACCGAACAGGATTTTCCGGGCCTCCTCGGCCTGCTTGTCGTCTGCGCCGAGATTGGACCGCAACTCCTTGCCGAGCTTCCGGCCCGCCTGCACCCCGGGGCGTTCGAAGACGCGATCGACCCAGGCCTTCAGCTTCGGGAAATCGTCGAGGTTCTGCCCCTGGCCTTCCGGCAGGATCCACGGCCATATCGCCATGTCGGCGATCGAAAAATCGCCCGCGATGAATTCGCGCCCGTCGGACAGGCCGCGCTCCAGAACGCCATAGAGCCGGTTCACCTCATTGGTGTACCGCGTCTTGCCGTATTCGAGTTTCACCGGGTCGGGTTCGATCTTCTGCGCATAGCTGCGGAAGTGGTGCGCCTGACCGGCCATCGGCCCCAGCCCGCCCATCTGCCAGAACAGCCATTGCTCGATTTCGGACTGCTGGCGCGCATTCGCGCCGTAGAACATGCCCGACTTTCGCGCGAGGTACTGAAGGATGGCGCCGGATTCGAAAACGGAGATCGGCGCACCGTCGGGACCTTCGGGATCGATGATCGCCGGCATGCGCCCATTGGGGCTGATCTTCAGGAAAGCCGGATCGAACTGTTCGCCTGTGCCGATATTCACCGGCTTGAGGAGATAGGGCAGCGCCATCTCCTCCAGCGCGATCGACACCTTCCAGCCATTCGGCGTCGGCCAGTAATAGAGTTCGATCGGCTTTTGGTCCGCCATCGGGATGCCCTCGTTGCGTTGCTTCAGCGGCATATCGGTTCCGGCAAGGGCGCAATCAAGCGATGTCGCGCGCAATTTTCTCGCATTTGAACCTTGCAGAATTGTCATGTCCCTTGCGATTCGCGCAGTAAATGGAGAAAATGCTGCTACTGCACAGGAATCAGCGGGCGCTGATCGTCTTGATCGGCGCGCTGTTTTTCTCAGGAGGGAGACCACGCAATGCTCAGAATTCTTCTCGGCGCGACCTCGGCCACCGCTCTGGCCCTCGCCCTGTCCGCCTGCACGCCTGCCGAACAGCAGGAAGCGGAAACCGAAGCGGAAGAAGTGATGGAAGACGCCGGCGACGCGATGGAAAACGCTGCCGACGAAGTCGAGGAAATGGCCGAAGACGCCGGTGACGCCATGGAAGAAGCCGCGGATGACGCGGGCGAAGCCATGGAAGACGCCGCCGATGAGGCCGAAGAAGCCGCCGAAGGCGACCCGCAGTAATCACTGCGCTTCGATGCATTCAGAACGCCGGTGCGGCAATCCGCGCCGGCGTTTTTCTGTGCCCGGCATTGGCGCACAATACTCCAGGGAGTATGACACCCGCCCGACCGGAACAGGGCCGCAACCATGCCGACCAACGCATTCGAACCCGTCTCGATGACGCTTGCCGCCACCGACCCGGACGCCTTTGCGTCTGCCCTGGGTGGCAGTTTCCGGCGCTACGGCTTCGCCGTGGTCAGTGATCATGGGCTCGATCAGTCGGTCATCGATACGGCTCTAGCCCGTGCGAAGGCATTCTTCGCCTTGCCCGACAGCGTCAAGCAGCACTATTTCATCCCCGGCGGGGCTGGCCAGCGCGGCTATACCCCGTTCGGCCGCGAAGCCGCCAAGGGTGCCGAGGCGATCGATCTGAAGGAATTCTGGCATGTCGGCCGGGAATTGCCGGACGGCCACCCCTATCGCGAATTCATGCCGGAAAATCTGAACCCGGCGGAGATCGACGACTGGGATGCCGTCTACCGGCTCTTTCAGTCACTCGACGCGCTCGGCCTGCGTTTGCTGGCGGCCATCGCACGCGATCTGGGTCTGGATGACGACTTCTTCGTGGACCCGGTGCGCGACGGGAACTCCATCCTGCGCCTGCTTCATTATCCGCCGCAGACGACGCCGGCCCCGGAAGGCTCGATCCGGGCCGCGGCACATGAAGACATCAATACGATCACCTTGCTCCTGGGGGCCGAGGAAGCCGGCCTGCAGGTCAAGGACAAGACGGGCCAATGGCTGGATATCAATCCGCCGCAGGGCTGTCTGGTGGTCAATATCGGGGACATGCTGCAGCGGCTGACCAATCACGTCCTGCCCTCGACGAGCCATCGCGTGATCAACCCGGCACAAGAACGGCAGCGCTATGCGCGCTACTCGATGCCCTTCTTCCTGCATTTCCGCCCGGACTATCTGATCAAGACGCTCGAGAACTGCGTCACGCCAGACAATCCGGACCGCTATCCTGAGCCGCTGACGGCGCAGGATTATCTCATGGAAAGACTGCGGGAAATTCGCCTCGCCTAGCCGTTGCCGCCCGATGCGAAGATGAAGATCAGGGCTGCACCGCCGAGCACGACGGCGGCACCAAAGGTCGACAGATAGAGAACATGCTCCTGCCAGCGGCGGCGCTCGCCCTGACGGGCCTCGGTCTTTTCGACATGCTGATCCATTGTGCGCTCCTTTCGCTGACTTCAGCTAGCGCGGCCCGGCAGCGGGTCAAACCCATGCCGTGCCGCACTGCATCAACGAGGGAGGCGGGGTCAGGGTTCCGGTCAGACGCCGAGCTTCTTTTTCAGGATCTCGTTCACCGCCTGCGGATTTGCCTTGCCCTGCATGGCTTTCATCACCTGACCGACGAACCAGCCCATCGCCTTGGGCTTTTCCTTCACCTGCTCGGCCTGGTCCGGATTCTCCGCGATCAGCTGGTCGATGACCGCCTCGATTGCGCCGGTATCGGTGACCTGCTTCAAGCCCCGGTCCTCGACGATTTTCGCCGGCGAGCCGCCCTTGTCCCACAGGATTTCAAACACGTCCTTGGCGATCTTGCCGGAGATAACGTCGCTTTCGATCAGGGCGACGAGCTCGCCCAGTTGCTCCGCGCTGACCGGGCTCTCCGTGATGTCGAGCCCTTCCTTGTTCAGGCGGCCGAACAGCTCGTTATTGACCCAGTTGGAAGTCAGCTTGGCGTCGCGGCCCTTCGCGGCGGTCTCGAAATAGTCCGCACGATCCTTGTCGGAGGCCAGCACGCTGGCGTCGTATTCCGTCAGGCCCAGCACTTCGACGAAGCGCTTGCGCTTCTCCGCCGGCAGTTCAGGCAGATCCGCGCGGATCTCGTCAATCCGCGACTGCGGCACTTCCAGCGGCAACAGGTCGGGATCGGGGAAGTAGCGGTAGTCGTGCGCCTCCTCCTTCGACCGCATCGAGCGGGTAACGCCCTTGCCGGCGTCGAACAGGCGGGTCTCCTGATTGATCGTGCCGCCGTCCTCGATGATGTCGATCTGGCGGCGCGCCTCGTATTCGATGGCCTGCACGATGAAGCGCATCGAGTTGACATTCTTGATCTCGCAGCGCGTGCCGAGATGCTTGAAATCGCCGGTTTCGCGGAATTTCTCGTAAGCGCCCGGCTTGCACACCGAGACGTTCACGTCGGCGCGCAGCTGGCCCTTTTCCATGTCGCCGCCGCACGTGCCGAGATAGCGCACGATCGAGCGCAGCGTCTTCACATAGGCCGCCGCATCGGCGGGCGAACGGATGTCCGGCTTCGACACGATCTCCATCAGCGCCACGCCCGACCGGTTGAGGTCGACATAGGTCGCGTTCGGATCGAGATCGTGGATCGACTTGCCGGCATCCTGTTCCAGGTGCAGCCGCTCGATCCGCACGGTGAAGATCGAGCCGTCATCGCGTTCGCACTCGATCTCGCCTTCGCCAACGATCGGGTACTGGAACTGGCTGATCTGATAGCCCTGCGGCAGGTCCGGATAGAAGTAGTTCTTCCGGTCGAAGCGCGAATAGGTGTTGATCTTCGCATTGAGGCCGAGGCCCGTGCGGATCGCCTGTTCCACGCAATGCGCATTGATCACCGGCAGCATGCCCGGCATCGCCGCATCGACCAGCGAGACCTGCGTGTTCGGCGGCGCGCCATAGGCCGTCGCCGCGCCGGAGAACAGCTTCGATTCCGACATCACCTGCGCATGGACTTCGAGGCCCAGGACGAGTTCCCAATCCCCGGTCGCGCCGGGAAGGCGATAGCTGTGGTCGGTCATTTCGCGTCCTCGGAAGGAATGTCGTTGTTGTGTTCTCCGGCGGCCGTCACCACGCGCCAGAGCGCTTGCGTCATCACGCCGAAGATGACGAGGCCGAAGCCGAGGCAGAGGGCGACGATGCCCCAGGCCGCCGCGTTCTCGATTGCCATCACGCCGGCGAACAGACCCGCCCCGAACAGCGCCGACAGCGCGCCGAGGAGGATGGCCGGCTTGGTGAAGCTGAGAACCGCGGGCTCACGCATCTTGGCCTACCACCACTTGTTCGGCTTGGCGGTGAAGCCGGCGGAGTCTTCCAGCGCCGCGCCGACCGCGAACATGGTCTCCTCGTCGAGCGCCTTGGTGATCACCTGCAGGCCCAGCGGCAGGCCCGACGCATCGAGCCCGGCCGGCACCGACATCGCCGGAATGCCGGCGATGTTCGCGGTCACGGTGAAGACGTCGTTGAGATACATCTGGATCGGATCGGTGAATTGCGCATCGAGCGCGAACGCCGCGCTCGGCGTCGACGGCGTCAGGATCGCGTCGACCTTTTCAAACGCGTTCTCGAAGTCTTCCAGAATGCGGCGGCGCACTTTCAGCGCCTTCAGGTAATAGGCGTCGTAATACCCCGCAGAGAGCACATAGGTGCCCATCAGGATGCGGCGCTGCACTTCCGCGCCGAAGCCCTGACCGCGCGTCTTCTCATAGGTGTCGGTCAGGTCCGCGCCCTCGACGCGCTGGCCGAAGCGCATGCCGTCATAGCGCGCCAGGTTCGACGAGGCCTCGGCCGGGTTGATGATGTAATAGGTCGGCAGGGCATATTTTGTGTGCGGCAGCGTCACGTCGACGATTTCGCAGCCCGCCGCCTTCAGCCAGTCAATCCCCTGCTGCCACAGCGCGTCGATCTCTTCCGGCATGCCGTCGACGCGGTATTCCTTCGCGACGCCGATCTTCAGCCCCTTCACGCTGCGTCCGCAGGCGGCGACGAAGTCCGGTACGTCGAGCGGAAGCGAGGTGGATTCCTTGGGGTCGTGGCCCGCCATCGCCTGCATCAGGATGGCGCTGTCCTTCACCGTCTTGGCGATCGGACCGGGGTGATCGAGCGAGGAGGCGAACGCCACCGCGCCCCAGCGCGAGCAGCGGCCATAGGTGCCTTTCGCGCCGACCGTGCCGGTAAAGGCCGCCGGCTGGCGGATCGAGCCACCGGTGTCGGTGCCGGTCGCGCCGAAGCAGAGATCGGCCGAGACCGCCGCCGCGGACCCGCCCGAAGACCCGCCCGGCGTCAAGCCCTTGTTCGAGCCTTCGGCCCGCCACGGGCTGACCACATGGCCGGTACAGGCCGTCTTGTTCGACGAGCCCATGGCGAATTCGTCCATCGCCGTCTTCGCGAGGAAGACGCCGCCCTCGGCCCACATCTTCTCGGTGACGGTCGATTCGTAGCGCGGCTTGAAGCCTTTCAGGATGTTCGACGAGGCCGTGGTCTCCACGCCTTTCACCGCGAACAGGTCCTTGATCGCCAGCGGCGCGCCTTCCAGAAGGCCGCCCTCACCCTTCGCCAGCTTCGCATCGCTCGCCTTGGCCATGGTCATCGTCAGGTCGCGGTCGAAGGCGCAGAAGGCATTCAGCGCCGGCTGCGACGCCTCGGCGGCCTGAAGTGCCGTCTCGGCCAGTTCGGTCGCGGAAACCTCGCGCGCCTTCAGCTTCGCGGTGACATCGGCAAGGGACAGGGAAAGCAGGTCGGACATCGGTTACACCGTCGCGGCCGGCGAAAGCCGGATTTCGAAGAAATGATTGTGCGGGCTGTCGGGCGCATAGTCGCCATAACAGCCGCAGGGGCGGTATCCCGCCTGTTCGTAGAGGCCGATCGCCGCGGTCTGGCGGTCGCCGGTTTCAAGCCGGACGGTCTCGAAGCCCTTCGACAGCGCCAGATCATGCGCGGCCTTCAGAAGCGCCTTGGCGATCCCGAGCCCGCGCGCCGCCTCGTCAACATACATGCGCTTGATCTCGGCGAAGTCGGCGTATTCGCGCAGCGCGACGCAGCCCAGCGCCTCGTCCGCCGTATTGCGCGCGACCAGGAATGTGATGTTCGGCTGCGCCAGCTGGTCGAGATCGAGGAAATAGTTGAACTGCGGGTCATAGAGCGCGGACAGGTGCGCATCGAGCGCGCCGATCAGGCGCGCCCCGTCCGCCGTGCGCGGATCCTCGGCCTTTATGGAGACCGGTTCCGTCATCACTCGACCGATTTCGGAACGACGAAGAAGCCCTCTTCGGACTTCGGCGCATTGGCCAGCACGTCGTCGCGGATCCCGCCGTCGGTGATCTTGTCCTCGCGCTGCGGCAAAGGGAATTTCACCGGCGTGGTCATCGGCTCAACGCCGTCAGTGTCGACCTCGTCCAGCTGCTCGATCCAGGTCAGGATGCCGTTCAGCTCCTGCGTCAGGGCTTCCAGCCTTTCGGTCGGCTCGGCGATGCGGGCGAGGCGCGCGATGCGGCGGACGTCTTCGGTCGTGACGGACATGAGGCGTATCCCGGAAATTCGTGATCCGGGGTGAGTATCAACCGCGATTGTGCGGCGCAAGATGACTTGACGGCAAAGCCGCATGGGCGCAGGCGGGAAAGATGCCGTTTGCCGACCTCACCGCCCTGCCCGATGGCCCGCTGCTCGCCCTCGATCCCGGATCGAAGACGATCGGTATCGCCGTCTCGACAAGCAGCGGCGTGGTCACCCCGGTCGAGACCATCGCGCGGACGAAATTCACCGCCGACGCCCAGCGCGTCTTTACCCTCTATGACGAATTCGGCTGCGTGGGCCTGGTGATCGGCCTGCCGGTCAACATGGACGGCTCGCTCGGTCCCCGCGCGCAGTCGGCGCGCTCGCTCGGCACCAACCTTCTGCGCATCCGGGACATTCCCATCGCCTATGAGGACGAGCGCCTGTCGACCGAGGAGGCGGAAGACCGCCTGATCGCCGCCGGCATGCGCCGCGAACAGCGCGAACAGGTGATCGACGCGCATGCCGCCGCCGTCATCCTCGAAAGCGCGCTCAGGAACCGGGCGGCGAAGTCATGACCCTTATTCTCGGCGCGCTCCTCCCGATCTTCGCGGTCATCGGCCTCGGCTGGGTCCTGCGGCGCACCAACCTGGTTCAGGAAAGCGCCTGGCCCGGCATTTCCCGCCTGACCTATGTCGGCCTGTCGCCCGCCCTGCTCTTCTCGGTGATTTCCAAGGCGGACTTCTCTGAAATCAGCGTCGGTCCTGCCGTGGCCGCCGCCGCGCTCGGCTTCGTGGTGATGGGCGTGATCGTGCTGGCGCTGAAACCGCTGATCCGCGCCGACGGCCCGTCCTTCACCAGCGTGTTCCAGGGCGCCTGCCGCTGGAACGGCCTCGTCATCCTCGCGCTGGCGGCTTTGGCCTACGGCGTCGAGGGCGAGGTGCTGATCTCGCTGATCATGGTGGTCACCATCCCCATCGTGAACATCCAGGTCGTGACCGTCCTGACCGTCTGGGGCGCCAACGGCCGCAAGCCGGACGTACCGACCGTAATGTGGCGGATCGTGACCAATCCGCTCATCCTCGGCTGTCTCGCCGGCGGTGTCGCCAACCTCCTCGGCTGGTTCCAGACCGGCACCGTTTCCGAAGTCGTCGAGCTGATGGGCCGGGCCGCCCTGCCGCTGATCCTGCTCGCGGTCGGGGCCGGGCTCGATTTCACCGCGCTCAGGGCCAATCGCTGGCTGCTCGCCCTCACTGTGGCGCTGAAGCTGATCCTCGCCCCGGTCGTGTTCGGCCTCATCGCCTGGACATTCGGCGTCCGGGGCGACGCGCTCGCCATCGTCGTGATGGTCGGCGCATCGCCCGGCGCAGCCTCGGCCTATGTCCTCGCCCAGCAGCTCGGTGGCAACCGCCAGCTCACCGCCGGCGACGTCACCGCCACGACGCTATTGAGCTTCTTCACGCTTCCTGCGGCGGTGTGGATTGCGCAGATGGTCGGGTAATTCAGCGGCTCCGGTTTCGTCCGGAGCGATTTCAGCAAAAGTGGCGTCCGGTTTTTCGGTTCGAAATCGCGACCACCAAAAAAAACTACCCGCCCATGAAGTCGCGCTTGCCCAGCGGCACGCCCAGATGGCGCAGGATGGCGTAGGTCATTGCCGCGTGGAATCCGACATTCGGGACGATCATGTTGCAGGCATAGACGCCGCGCGGCAGCGTCATCGTCTGGTCGCGCCCCGCCGGGAAGGTGACCTCGCCGTCCGGATCGGCGGCCATGGCCTCGGCATCAAGGCCGGACACGACCTCCCACGCCTTCGCCAGCCGCGCCTGCAACTCCATGAAGGTGGTTTCGGTATCGGGCAGGCTGACCGAGTCGACACCGGCCAGGCGCGACATGCCGCGCACGCCGAAATCGGATGCCAGCTGCACCTGACGGGTCAGCGTGAACATGTCGGGCGCGAGCCGCCAGTTCAGATACGTCTGCTCGTCGACGCCGCGGTCCTTGGCATGCTGCGCGCCCTTGGCGAGCACGCCGCCCATGGCGCGGTAATATTGCCCGATCTGCGCGAGCGCGACGCTGGATGTGGAATGGGACATTCTGGAACTCCCCGGTTCTGGTTATGTACCAGAGCTAGGGCGTTCGGCGTGTCGGCGCGAGAGGGACGCTCTGAATGACCGCTATTCACTCCGTCAGGCCGGATCAGGCCAGGCGCTCCGCGTCGGCATTGACAAGACGCACCACCCGCGCCCGGCGCCCGTGATCGACGCGAACATCCAAGCGGTCGATCCACTCCTCTGCCTGATCGAGCCGGGCCGGGTTGCGAGCAATGGCAACGATCGAATTGAGGCGAGGCAGCGGTACGAATTGCAGCTGACTGCCGACCGGGCCATCCAGTCCGCCGATGACGGAATTGAGCTCGCCGATCAGCGCGTCGGGCGCCGCATGGCGCAGTTCGAACACCGCGAAGGACATTTCCGACAGCCAGTCGATATCGAACAGAGACGCGGTCGCCAGCATCACGTCGATCTCATCGGGATCACCAGACAAGATCAACATCTGACGCGCTGGATCGATCAGCGTCACACCATTGGCCGGCGCGAAGGGACGCAGAAGGCGGGCCATTTCGGACGCCGGCACATGCCGCAAGGGCAGGATGACATGGCCATAGCCCGGCGAGCGGGGCGCATTCGAGCGGGTCGGCGCACGGGCGAATTCGCTCGTCCGGGCCTCCGGCAGAATGCGGTAGACGCCGTCCGCCCCGTCGATTAGACGCGCCCCGGCGAGGCTGAGCGAGCGGTCGAAAGCGGCGGGCAGATCGGCCAGCGGTACCGGCCGGGCCGAGCGCAGAGTGATCCGGCCCGAAACCGATGGATCGATGGTGAAATCGGCTTGAAGCAGGTCGCCCAAAACAGCGGAGGCCACCTCCTCGATCGAGGCATCGACGAAGCTGAGCGTGACCCCGTCCCGGCCTTCGACCGCGATGTGGGAATGTGGACCTGCAGGATGCCCCTCACCAAGTCTTCCAATGAAGCGGTCCCCGCGCGGGGTCAGTTGTGCCGGCTCGCCGTCGCTACGCGCATCGGCACGGGACGAAGGGTCGTCATAGGCGTAAGCGGTTTGAGGTTCGATGATCTCCGCGCCGATGCCCGACGAGGTCGAGCGCATCAGGCGGACGTGCGTGTCAGGCGCGGTGGAACAGGCCGTCAGAGTCCCGACCGCGGCGATCCCCACGGCCCACGCCCGGCGCCTCTTCCGGTAGTCTGCAAACGTCATGAAATCCGACCCATCCGCCTAGCGAGCAGCTTAACCGTGGGGGCGAGGCGGATTCAATTGCAGAGTGTAGGCGAAGCCGCTTAGAAGAACTCTAATCAGTACTTGAGCGTCGTAACTCACTTGGAACCCGCGCTCGTGGAGCTAGTCGCCAACGTTTCACGGAACGGTGGAAACCGGAAATACGTTATCACCGCGAGACGAATGACCTCGAGCTATGCCTTGAAATACCGAAACGGGATCGCGCTCGCTCGGCCAAATTGGCCAGCTTGCGGCTAACATCGAGTTTCCTCTGAAAATGTCAATTCCTGTGTTACTGCAAATTCGAACGCCAGCATCTCTGCGATAGCGAACACTCAGTCGCTCAGACCGAAAATAACCCTCCTTGGCTCTTTAGGCCGATCAACCCACACCCTCACGTCAGAAAGTTCAGTTGCGACTTGCACCAGCATCTCATCAAGCTTTTCGCTCGTATTCACAGAAACTTGGCAATCCGGCGTCTCGATCGCACCTTCAAATATTAAGATCATTCCCGGCGACGGATCGTTCGAGCACGGATACAACAGTTCAACCATCGTAGAGCCGTCAATTTCAGAAAGAGTTCCGACGGAGACGCACGTTGAGTTGGCTTCATATGGCCCGTCACCTTTCCATTCCGGAATCTGTAATCGTTCGTTATCTGGATTATACAAAAATACGATAGAATTTGCTATAGGTTGTTCGATCTTCATTTTTTTCACTTTGATTACTCCCCGCCTTCAGGTTCGCGGCGCCGACGCGCCAACTCAGCGGTTGCTTCTCCGCCTTGTCGCCGACTACAGTTTAAGCTGTGTGGATACAAACGCTGAGCGGATCCTGAGTCGTTCAAAGAAGAGACCGGTTGATGATCGAGAATGTGGTGCCCTGATGTTGTGCCTGGGTCTGTAGCGCCGCACGTATGACATCCGCTATCTCGGCCAATTCGGTCAATTTCAGCCCGTTCCTGCGATGAGAAATTCCGCCCAGACCCTCGAGCCGGTATTGACTCACCGGCATGATCTCCAACCCGAAGCGTAGTCCTAGCCGCATCGGCTCCGTTTAAAGCTAATCGACCTGCGGTGGCCGCCGACCCGACAGCAGGTATTAGCGCCGCACCTGAAATAGAAGCGTTCTCGAAATCCCCCTCGGCAAGATAGAGGGCGGCGTTAGCTACATCCGCAACTGCCCCAAACGGCTCGGTCATACCTACAACGTCAAGAGCTGCATGCGTCCCCTCTATCGACAGCGTGGAATACATTCCTTGAACGACTTCGATTTGCTCCTCATTGAGCCCATCTCGAGCGAGACTTGCAGAACAGACTTCACATCCGACAGATTGCTGCCCTGTCGGATCGGTCATGTTCAGAGGATTGCTCCCGACATAAGCATAGAGGTTCATCTGGTCGGCATAGAGGACCGGGTCGGTTTCGAGGAAGCGTCCGAGCGCGGGGTCGTAATAGCGCGCCCGGTAGTGGAAGATCCCCCATTCGGGTTCCAGTCGGCGGCCCGTATAGCGATAGGGGTTGGATGAGGTGTTCCACGGCTCCTCCACGCCATAGGGCTCGTAGACATATTGAGCTGTGATCGTGCCCGAGGCATTGACCATGGCGATGACATTCCCCAGCCGGTCGGCATGGTAATACTCATACCCGCTGGTGGCACAGGGATTGCCGGAATAGGGCGTTCAGTCAGCATTCTTGCCATTCATGGCTGTCGCAAAGTCGCTCCCGACAGACAAAACCGTTCCCCGCGTTCCGCCACGCCATAGCCCGCCGCCTCGACAATCGCGCGTTCCGGACTGCCGGGAAACCGCACCGGATTGGTGTGGTTGAAATGGATGAAGCGGATTTTCGCCCGCTCTTCGTCCGGCAGGTCCGCGAAGCGCGCCATGGAATGGCGGATGAAGGGATGCGGGAAGCCGCTCATGTCGCGGCCCGGGATTTCGCCGTCATCGAAGAAGGTGGCATCGAAATAGGCCCGGTCGACGCTGGCGATCATCTGCTCGATCTGCCCGCCCTCCGGGTCCCATTCCTCCCAGCTGTCGATATCCGGGATGAACAGCACGCTGCGCTGCGGCCCCATGATGCGGTAGCCGGCGACTTCGGAGAATTCCTGCCGGTGCGGCACGGTGAAGGCCTGGACCATCAGGCGCGGCGCGATGCCGAAGGCGTCCTCCTCCGGGATGGTGACGAGATCGATATTCCCGTACGCGACCAGCTGACTCCACGGGCCATTCGAACGCAGGAAGTCCGCCATCCGCTCCAGCGCATAGACCGGCGCGCCCTGAGCCCCCATCGACTCATGGCCGAGGAACATCAGCCCCGTGTAGTGGCCGATATGGGCGTGGGTCAGGAAGATACCGTCCGGCGCGTGCGGCCCGGTCGTGCCCGCCACCGTGTCGAGGTCGTGCAGCTGTTCGCGCAGGTCCGGCGTCGCCTCGAACAGGAAGCGCTCACCCGTCTCGTGATGCACCACGCCCAGCGAGACCGTCCGCATCGCCAGCGATGGATCCTCCCACGCCGGGTCGTCATTGCGCCCCAGCTGCGGTGCTCCGCCATCCTGCCCGACGCCGAGCACGACGAGTTCGATTTGGCAGGACGCCTGCAGCGTGAGGGCCAGAAGTTCCGCGATCATCAATCCACTCCCACGCGCCGGCTGCGCCACTGCATGTAGAACACGTCGCGCCATTCGCCGGTCATCGGACCATGATTCATCTTGCCCTGGCGGATAAAGGTCCCGACCGGCCGGAAACCACAGGATTCATGGAGGCGGATCGAACCAGTATTCTCCGGGAAGATGCCCGCCTGCACCGACCAGAAGCCAGCCTGCTCCGCCGCGAGCAGGAATGCGGTCAGCAACGCATGCCCAACACCCTGCCCGCGCGCGGCTTCGGCGACGTAGACGGCGCTCTCCCCCACCCCGGCATAGACGCAGCGGGATGACACGCCGCTCATCACCGCCCAACCCGTCACCCGGTCACGCGCATCCAGCGAAACGAGACGCGGCTTTTCGAGACGCGAGGCGTCAAATTTTTCCCAACTGGGAGTTTCGGTCTCGAATGTGGCGTGCCCGGTGGCGATGCCTTCGCCGTAAATGGCGAGGACGGAATCGGCATCCTCCTCCCGCATCGCGCGTATCCGGATCATGGCGCTCTCCACAGGCCTGACGTCTGGCCATCTTGCCCGAGTCCCGGTCAAACCGTATACCGCCAAAAATCGCGAGAGGGCGTCCATGGGCCGCGCGGACTTTCACTACGACTTCCCCCACAGATCGCTTCTGTCGATCGCGGACCTCAATCCGCTCGACGTGCAGATGCTGCTGGAGCGCGCCAGCCACTGGCACGGCGTGAACCGCACGCCGGACAAGAAGCATGACCCCCTGAAGGGTCTGACCCAGATCAACCTCTTCTTCGAGAACTCGACCCGCACCCAGGCGAGCTTCGAACTCGCGGGCAAGCGGCTCGGCGCCGATGTCGTGAATTTCTCGGTCTCGGCCTCCTCGACCGCCAAGGGCGAGACGCTGGCCGACACCGCGCGCACCCTCGCCGCGATGAACCCGGACCTGCTGGTCGTCCGTCACAAGGCCTCCGGCGCGCCGGACTTCATCGCCCGGGAAACCGGCCTGTCGGTGATCAATGCCGGAGACGGCACCCGCGAACACCCGACGCAGGCCCTGCTGGACGCCTTCGCGCTCACCGAACGCCTCGGCGATGTCGGCGGGCGGCGCATCCTGATCGTCGGTGACATCCTGCATTCGCGGGTGGCGCGCTCGAACGTCCTGCTTCTCAGCCTGCTGGGCGCGCAGATCCGCCTGTGCGCGCCCCCGACCCTGCTGCCGGCCGACGCCGACCGGTGGGGCGTGGACGTCTTCCACGATCTCGACGACGCGATCGAGGGCTGCGACGCGGTGATGACGCTGCGCCTGCAGAAGGAACGCATGTCCGGCGGCTATATCCCGTCGGAGCGCGAATATTTCCGCTTCTACGGCCTGACCCATCGCCGCATGGAGGCCGCCCAGCCCGGCGCGCTCGTCCTGCATCCCGGCCCGATGAATCGCGGGGTCGAGATCGACGGCGCACTGGCCGATGACGAGGAAGTCAGCCTGATCCTGGATCAGGTCGAGGCCGGTGTGGCCGTCCGCATGGCGGTTCTGGAAATGCTCGGCGAACAGACGCGCCGCAACACGGAGCGCCGCCGATGAGCCAGCGATTTGCCATCGTCAATGCGCGCCTCGTCGACCCGGCCAGCGGGATGGACGAAGCCGGCGGCGTCCTCGTCGAGGACCACCACATCGTCGAATTCGGCCCCGGCGTGCGCGGCATCAATCTTGAGGATGTCGAGGTGATCGACGCCCACGGCGCGATCCTCGCCCCGGCGCTGATCGATCTGCGCGCCGGGATCGAGCCGCCTTTCACGCCCGGCGGAGAGACCATTGCCAGCCTGTCGGCCGCTGCGGCGGCAGGCGGAATCGGCACGCTTGTGCTCGGCCCGCATGCCGCAACGCCCTTCGACACGCCGGAAACCGTCCGTGCGCTCAGCCACGAGACCCGCCCCATGCGCGTGCGCATGCCGGTGGCGGGCGGCGCGACGCGCAGCCTCGCGGGCGAGACCATGTCCGAGATCGGCCTGATGCACGACGCCGGCGCGCTTTTCGTCTCGAATGGCGACGCGCCGATCGCCGATACGCGCGTCCTGCGCAGCCTCTTGTCCTATGCCAGCCATTTCGAAGCCTGGGTGGCCGTACGACCGGCCGATGCCTGCCTGTCCGCGGGCGCCGCCGCGACGGAAGGCGAATGGGCGGCGCGCAACGGCATTCCCGCCGAACCGGCCGTGGCAGAACGCATGGCGATCGAACGCCTCGCCGCCCTCGGCGAGCTGACCGGCGGGCGTGTCCTGATCGACCGGATCTCGACCGAAGCGGGTCTCGACGCGCTCACCCGCGCCAAGCGCAAGGGGCTGGAGATCGGTGCGACCGCTTCGGTGAACAGCCTCCTGCTCAACGAGGTCGATGCCGGCGGGTTTGACGCCAGCATGCGCCTCGTCCCGCCGCTGCGTTTCGAAGCCGACCGCGAAGCGCTGGTCCGCGCCATCACCGAAGGCCTGGTCGATGCGGTCGTATCAGACCACCGACCGCTTTCGGTCGAAGCCAAATCCGAGCCCTGGCCGGAGGCTGCTGCGGGCTCGACCGGGGTCGAAACCCTGCTCGCCGCCCTCCTCTCGCTTGTCCATGACAGCCAGCTGGACCTGATCGACGCGCTGCGCGTCGTCACCTCAGGCCCCGCCGACCTGATCGGCCTGCCGCAAGGCCGGATGGAGGAAGGCGCCCCCGCCGACCTCGTCCTGATCGACGGCGATGCGCCCTGGGTCTACCGCGCCGCCGACGGCCTCTCCGCCCGGCGCAATGCCGCGCTAGAAGGCCGCCGCTTCCAGGGCCGGGTCTTGAAGACTTTCGTCGCCGGGGCGATGATCCATTCGGAGTAGGTGCGGCGGCGAGTGATGGCTGGATTTCAATCAGAACGCCCACGCTATGCGCGCCTGTCATTCCGGCAACAGGCCATTCTGAATTCGCTCCCGCGCCCATCAGTTGGACGCTTTCGTCCGTGGGCCATCAGCGCGGTCGGACGCGACGGTCACAACTATCCCAACGTCCTTGTCGGAAACGCGGACGACTTCTTCGCGATCTGGGGCGTATGGCCGCGTGACGATCGCGGCAAATCCGAGATCGACATCCGGTCGGTTGAGGATTTCCACCCGTCGCCCAATGCGATGCCCGTGTCATGCTTGAACAAACAGGTCATTTCGGAAATCGGGATGGGCGGAAACGGCTTTGCCCTCGAGTTTGAAGACGGGCGGATTCTGGACTGCACGACCGGCAATGCGTCCCAGTTTCTGAATTTGCCTGAGGGCTATTCGATCGAAAAAATCGTCGACATTCACCCCTATCGGATCCGAGGTGGAACCAATGTCGGCGCAGAATTTCTCTGGTGTTTGTATGACGGCGACCCGCATTAATCTGGTTTGCCTCGACGGAACAATCGTTCAACATTACAACCCATAGTCGAAAGTGAGGAAGGCATGTCGATCTGGACGCTGGCAGCAATGCTGATGGCCGCGGGCGGCGGCTATCTTCTTGGCTCCATCCCTTTCGGCCTCGTCATCACGAAGCTCGCGGGCCTGGGCGACATTCGCGCCATCGGCTCGGGCAATATCGGCGCGACCAATGTCCTGCGCACGGGCCGCAAGGATCTCGCCCTTGCGACCCTTGTTCTCGATGCCGGCAAGGCAGGCGTCGCGGCGCTGATCTTCACCTGGCTGATCGGCACCGAAGCGGGACTGGTCGCGGGCGGCGCTGCCTTTTTCGGGCATTGCTTCCCGGTCTGGCTGGGATTCAAGGGCGGCAAGGGGGTCGCGACCTTCTACGGCACCATTCTCGCCGTCGCCTGGCCGGTCGGCCTGCTCGCAGCGCTGACCTGGATCGGCATGGCGCTGATGATGCGGATTTCCTCGCTCAGCGCGCTGGTCGCCGCAGCAGCGTCACCAATCATCGCCTACGCCTTCGGACGCGGTGACGTGGCGATCCTCTGCCTCTTCCTCGCCGTCATCATCTACTGGCGTCACCGCGCCAACATCGCCCGCCTGCTTGACGGCAGCGAGCCGAAGATCGGCGGTGCCAAGGCGTGAGCGCAAACCGCACCGCCTGGCTGCGGCTTGCCCGCACCGACGGGGTTGGTCCCGTCACCTTCTTCAAGCTGATCGAACGGTTTGGCGAAGCCGAGGCCGCGCTCGACGCCCTGCCCGGTCTCGCTCGCAAGGCCGGACGCGCGCAGGCCCCGCGCATTCCCTCCCGCGAGGAGGCCGAAAGCGAGATCGCGGCGACGGAGGACTTTGGCGCCCGCATCGCGATCGCTTCTGACCCGGACTATCCCCCGCTCCTCCTCGAACTCGACCCGCCACCCCCGGTCCTGACGCTGATGGGCCCCCTTGGCTTCGACCGGCCCTCCTGCGCCATCGTCGGCTCGCGCAATGCCTCCGCGATCGGGATGAAGTTCGCGCGGGAACTGGCGCAAGGCCTCGGCGCGCAGGGCGTCACGGTCGTGTCCGGCCTGGCGCGCGGAATCGACGGAGCCGCCCACACCGGATCGCTGGAGACCGCAACGGTCGCCGTGCTGGCCGGGGGCATCAACCACATCTACCCGCCGGAACACCGGGAGCTTCAGGCCGAGATCGCCAGGCGCGGCTGTCTGGTCACGGAATCGCGTTTCGGCCTGTCGCCGACCGCCCGCGATTTCCCGCGCCGCAACCGGATCATTTCCGGCCTGTCGCTCGGCACCGTCGTGGTCGAGGCGGCGCTGAAATCCGGGTCTCTGATTACCGCGAGACTGGCCGCCGAACAGAACCGCGAGGTCATGGCGACGCCCGGTTCGCCGCTCGATCCTCGCGCCAAAGGCACCAACAAGCTGATCCGGGAGGGCGCCGCCCTGATCGAAAGCGCGGACGACGTGCTGGACATCATCGGCCAGCTGAAGCGCCGCGCCGCCGAGGAAGAGGGAGAAGGCTGGTCACCACCATCGCCCGATGGCGAGGCGCCGGATGACAACGATATCGACGCCGTGCGGGAGCGCGTTGCGGACCTGTTGTCGCCCTCGCCTGTCAGCGTGGACGAACTGGCCCGAGCAGCCAGCTGCCCGGTCGGGCTGGTCATGGCGGCGCTTGTCGAACTGGAACTGGCCGGCCGGGCGGAAATCGCGCCGGGCGGCCAGGTCAGGTCCGCCTAATTGCGATGAGGATTACCCGCCGTCGCCTCAAGCCTGACCACGTGAATGGCAGCGGCAATGACGGCGGCGGACTGAATGAGTCCCGCAGTCTGCGCGATCTCGGCAAGGTCCGCCAACAATTCAGCGGTAAAGTCAGCCGCCTCCGTCGCGAGAATCGCGCGACCCTCTTCACCAGTCGATTGCATGCCCGCCCCCGGAATCTACCTGTGCGAGTATTAGTGCATGATGAAATTTCGCTTTGCAAGTTGTGCCGCCCGTTGACACCCGCCTGACCCTCCCCCACGTTCCCGCGCCGCTGCCCGACCGGCAGAAGCCGCTTTCCACAACGGAATCAGAATGAACGTCGTCGTCGTCGAATCCCCGGCCAAGGCCAAGACCATCAACAAATATCTCGGCAAGGACTTCGAAGTCCTCGCCAGCTTCGGCCATGTCCGCGATTTGCCACCGAAAGACGGCTCGGTCCGTCCCGACGACGATTTCGCAATGGAATGGGAGGTCGAACCGGCCTCCGCCAAGCGGATCAAGGCGATCGCCGACGCCGTGAAGGGGGCCGACAGGCTGATCCTCGCGACCGACCCGGACCGCGAAGGCGAAGCCATTTCCTGGCACCTTCTGGAAGCGTTGACCAAGCGCAAAGTCCTCAAAGGTGTCGCGGTCGAACGCGTCGCCTTCAATGCGATCACCAAGACCGCGATCACCGAAGCGATGCGCCATCCGCGCGCCATCGACATGGAACTGGTCGAGGCCTACCTGGCGCGCCGCGCCCTCGACTATCTCGTCGGATTCACGCTGTCGCCGGTGCTCTGGCGCAAGCTGCCGGGCGCTCGATCGGCCGGCCGCGTGCAGTCCGTCGCGCTGCGCCTCGTCTGCGACCGGGAACTCGAGATCGAGAAATTCCGTCCGGAGGAATACTGGACGGTCGAGGCCGACATGGCGTCGGGCAAGTCTGCCTCCTTTCGCGCCCGCCTGACAAAGTTCGAGGGCAAGAAGATCGACAAGATGTCGATCGGCGACCGCGCCATGGCGAAATCCGCCGTCGCCGCGATCGAGGCCGCAAGCTTCACCATCGCTTCGGTCGAGGCCAAGCCGGCGAAGCGCCACCCGGCCCCGCCCTTCACCACCTCGACGCTGCAGCAGGAAGCCGCGCGCAAGCTGGGCTTCAACGCGCAGCGCACAATGCGCACCGCGCAGAAACTCTATGAAGGCGTCAATCTCGGCGGCGAAACGGTCGGCCTGATCACCTATATGCGGACCGACGGCGTCTCCATGGTCGGCGAGGCGATCAGCGAAGCCCGCCATGTGATCGGCGACCGTCACGGCGCGCTCTACCTGCCGTCCAGTCCGCGCGTTTATGCCTCCAAACAGAAGAATGCGCAGGAAGCCCACGAAGCCATCCGTCCGACCAGCTTTTCGCGCCTGCCGGAAAACCTGCATCTCGATGGCGACGAGGCGAAGCTCTACGCGCTGATCTGGAAGCGCGCCGTCGCCAGCCAGATGGAGAGCGCGCGCTTCGAACGCACCACGATCGACATGGAGAATGCCGACGGCACGCTCGCCATGCGCGCGACCGGTTCGGTCCTGCTCTTCGACGGCTTCCTGACCCTCTACACCGAAGGCCGGGACGACGAGGAAGACGAGAACGATACCCGCCTGCCGAAGGTCGATGAAGGCGCGCCGGCGGACGTGAAGAAGACCTATGCCGATCAGCACTTCACCCAGCCGCCCCCGCGCTACACAGAGGCATCGCTGGTCAAGAAGATGGAAGAGCTCGGCATCGGCCGCCCGTCGACCTATGCCTCCGTCCTGACCGTTCTGCGCGAACGCGACTATGTCCGCATGGACAAGAACCGCTTCATCCCGGAGGACAAGGGCCGCGTCGTCACCGCTTTCCTCGAGAATTTCTTCGCGCGCTATGTCGAATACGACTTCACCGCGGATCTCGAGAACCAGCTCGACAAGGTGTCCGCCGGCGACCTCGACTGGAAGCAGCTGCTGAGGGATTTCTGGACCCAGTTTTCTGCCTCGGTGAACGACATTGGCGATCTCCGGATCGGCGATGTGCTCGAAGCGCTGAACACGGCACTTGCCCCGCACATCTATCCGGAACGCGAGGACGGCTCCGATCCGCGCGAATGCCCGTCCTGCAAGAAGGGCACGCTGTCGATCCGCCTCGGCAAGTTCGGCGCCTTCGTCGGCTGCTCGAATTATCCCGACTGCAAGTTCACGCGTCCGCTTGGCGCGACCGACGAGGCCCCCGCCGCCGAGGGCGACGGCGCGCTCGGCGAGGAGCCCGCATCGGGCGAGACCATCTATCTGAAGGATGGCCGTTTCGGCCCCTATCTGGAGATGGCCGTCGCCGGTGAGGAAAAGCCGAAACGCTCCTCCCTGCCGAAGGGCTGGGCCAAGGACACGATCAATCTCGAACGGGCGATCAAACTGCTCTCGCTGCCGCGCGAAGTCGGTCCGCACCCCGAGGACGGGGAGATGATCGAAGCCGGTCTCGGCCGCTACGGTCCCTTTGTGCGGCATGGAAGAACATACGCGAATGTCTCTGATATCGAAGAAGTATTCGACATCGGCTTGAACCGCGCCGTCACGCTGATCGCCGAAAAGAAAGCGGGTGGCGGGCGGGGCGCTACGTCGGAGCCGCTCAAGGAACTTGGCGAGCATGACGGCGACCATGTCCGCGTCATGAAGGGCCGTTATGGTCCCTATGTGAAGTGGAAGAAGGTCAACGCCACCCTGCCCAAGGGGCTCGCTCCGGAAGACGTGACGCTCGAAAAGGCGCTCGAACTGATCCAGGAACGTGCTGCCAAGGGCGGCAAGAAGGGGGCGCGGAAGACCGCAAAGACCCCCGCCAAAAAGTCCGCCTCCGGCACGAAGAAGAAGCCTGCGGCCAAGAAGAAAACCGCAGCAAAGGCAAAAGGCTAGAGACAGAACTTGTCAACGGACTTTGATCCGAAGGAAACCGGCTTTACCCGCGACGCCCTGCTCGAGGCCATCCGCCTTGGACAGGGCCGCGCCAGCAAGCGCGATCTGGCGCAGGCTCTGAAGCTCGACGCCGATCAGAAAGCCTTCCTGAAGACCGCCCTGCGCATTCTCGAGGACGAGAAGGCGATCCACCGCGAAGGCCGCAAGGGTTGGGCCCTGTCCGACACCTTGCCCGAAGTCGCCGTGGTGGAAATCCACGACCGCGATACCGATGGCGAACTGCTCGCGCGCCTGACCAAGCCCGGCGCACCGGCCGCACGGATCCGCCTGGCACCCGGAGAGGGCGCTGGCGGGCGCGGCGGCCCGGCGCTTGGCATTGGCGACCGCGCCCTCGTCCGTCTCGCAAGGGACGATGAAGGCGGCTGGGAAGCCCGCCTCATCCGCAAACTGGGCCAGAGCGCCCACACCATCCTTTGCGTCCTTCGGAAGGGCAAAGGCCGGCCCGCGCTGAAGCCGGTTGACCGGCGGTCGAAAGACGATCTCGTCCCGATGAAGGGCGAAGCGGAGAAGGCCAAGGACGGCGATCTCGTCCTCTGCCGCATTGCGCGCGCAGAACGGCGCGGCGGCCCGAAACCGGCGCATATCATCGAGGTGATCGGCAGCGCGGATTCGCCCGGCGCCGGCAGCATTATCGCCCTGCACTCCCACGGCATTCCCACCGACTTCGGCGAAGAGGAATTCCGCCAGGCGCAGGACGTAAAGCCTGCCAGCCAGGGCAATCGCGAAGATCTCCGCGCCATGCCGCTTGTCACGATCGACCCCGACGACGCCAAGGACCATGACGATGCCGTCTGGGCCGCGCCGGACGAGGATCCCGGTAACAAGGGCGGCTGGGTCGTCATCGTCGCCATTGCCGACGTCGCCGCCTATGTCACGCCGGGCTCGGCCCTTGATCGCGGCGCCCTGAAGCGCGGCAATTCGGTCTACCTGCCGGACCGCGTCGTGCCGATGTTGCCCGAACGCCTGTCGAACGATCTTTGCTCACTGCGCGAAAACGAGGACCGGCCCTGCATGGCCGTCCGCATGGTGTTCGACAAGAGCGGTCACAAGCGGGGCCACCGCTTTCTGCGCGGCTGGATGCGTTCGGCGGCCAAGCTCAGCTACACTCAGGTGCAGACGGCCATCGACGGTCACCCCGACGACAAGACCGGCCCGCTGCTCGAACCGGTCCTGAAACCGCTCTGGGGCGCCTACGCCGCGATGAAGACGGCGCGCGATCAGCGCCAGCCGCTGGAGATCGACTCCCCCGAACGCAAGGTCCGCGTCGGCGAGGACGGCAAGGTGATCGGCGTCGAGACCCGAGAACGGTTCGACGCCCACCGGCTGATCGAGGAATGCATGATCCAGGCGAATGTCTGCGCCGCGGAGACGCTGGAGCAGGCGAAGCTGTCGCTGATCTACCGCGTCCACGAACCCCCGAGCGCCGAAAAACTTCAGGCGCTTGCGGACTTTCTCGACACGCTCGACATGAATTGGGCGCAGGGCGAGACGGTGCGCACCGAACGCTTTAACCGCCTGCTGGAACGCGCCAAGGACACGCCGCATTATGCGACCATCAACGAGGTTGTTCTCCGCACCCAGTCGCAGGCGGTCTATTCGCCCGATAATCAGGGCCATTTCGGCCTCAACCTCCGCCGCTACGCGCACTTCACCTCGCCGATCCGGCGCTATGCCGACCTGACGGTGCACCGCGCGCTGATCCGCGCCGGCAAGTTCGGCAAGGACGGCCAGACAGATGCCGAGGCGAGCCAGCTCGAAGCCATCGCGGAAGACATCACTGCCGCGGAACGCCGCGCCATGGCCGCCGAACGCGATGCCGTCGACCGCTATGTCGCGCTTTACATGTCGGAGCATGTCGGCAGCGAATTCCCCGGCCGGATTACCGGCGTCACGCGGTTCGGCGCCTTCATCCGGCTGGACGAGACCGGGGCCGACGGCCTGGTCCCGATCAGCCAGCTCGGCAATGAACGCTATTATCACGACGAAGCGGCCCATGCCCTGATCGGCGAACGGTCCGGCGACACCTACCGGCTCGGCATGCCGGTGAAGGTTCGCATCCTCGAAGCCGCGCCGATCACCGGCGGCCTTCTGCTTGAACTGACGACCCCGCCCGAAGACGGAAAGCCGCCGCGCCATGGGCGCGGACGCGGCCGTCCCGGCGGCCATCGAGGCCGCGGAGGACCAAAAGGCCGACCCGGCGGCCACAAGGGCGGAAAGAAGGTCGGCAAGGTGAAGAAGGGCAAGCGCCGGTGAACCCGCCGCTGCGTCCGAAACTCGCCGGATCGCTGATCCTTACCCGACCGGCGGGCAGCAGTGTCGAAATCCTGATGGGCCGCCGGTCCGCAAAGCACGCCTTCATGCCCGACCGATACGTGTTTCCCGGGGGCCGAGCCGACCGCGCGGACGCCTACGCGCCACTGGCGGGGGATCTGCCGCAGCCGGTCATGGGCTGCATGACAAAGGCAATGCCGGAAAACCGGGCGCGCGCCGTGGCAGTCGCAAGCGTTCGGGAGACCGCGGAGGAAACCGGCTATCTGCTCGCCGCTCCTGCCGAGATCCGCAGCCGCCATGCGGCCTGGTCGCCCTTCCGCCGGCACGGCGTCGCCCCGGACCTGTCGACGCTCAGATTGATCGCGCGCGCGATCACTCCGCCGGGACGCGTGCGCCGCTTCGATGCCTGGTTTTTCCATGCCGACGCCTCCGCCCTGCGGGAGGAACGCGTGGAGATCACCGATCCGGAGCTGGAAGACATTCTCTGGGTCCCGTTCGAAAAGACCGGCGACCTGCCCCTGCCCCATGTCACGCGCTTCGTGTTGAACGAGCTCGACCGCCAACTGAAGGACGCGAAGGCGCAGCCGCGCCACATCCGCGAACTGGCGCGCAAGGTCCGCATCGATCCGTTATGACCCCCACCTCATCCCACCCCCGCGGTGGGAGGGTGAAGAATCGCCGAAGCCATTCCCTCCCCTTGAGGGGAGGGCAAGGGTGGGGTGAAAATCACAGGACATCCGCGTCCAGGCCCGCTATAGCGCGGCCATGATCGCCCGCCTGCTCCTGTCTCCCGATTTTGCGCGCAACCGTTCCCTAGCGGCAGCGATCGTCTGCGCGACTTTGTCAGGCTGCGGTTTCACGCTGTTGATGCCGGTGATCGGCATCAATCTGGAAATGATGACCGGATCCGGCGCGCTCGTCGGCCTCAACGGGGCCGCTGCCGCGCTTTCGACCATCGTCGCCACGCCCTTCGTTCCGCGGATGCTGTCGCGCCTGCCCGGGCGTCCGCTGATCGTTCTGAGCCTGCTGTTCGCGGCCGCCTGTCTGCCCCTCTTCCGGCTGATCCCGGACGTGACGGCGTGGTTCGTTCTGCGCTTCGCGATGGGCATCGCAATCACCATCGTCTTTGTCGCTTCGGAAACCTGGATCAACCAGATCGCGACCCCGGCCCGGCGCGCCACGATTTTGGCAATGTATGCGACTGCGCTGGCCTGCGGCTTCGGGCTCGGCGGACTGCTCTTGTCCATCCTCGGTTCCCAAGGGTGGGCGCCCTGGATCGCCGGCACGCTGCTGTTCTCGCTTGGCACCATCCCTGTGATGGTGCTGCGCGGCCCAGAGATCGAGCCGCCCTCGCCTCGAGATGCCAGCGCGCTTGCGATGCTGAAAGCCGCCGCCATCGCCCCCACGGCCGTGGGGGCGGGGCTGCTCTTTGGTGCGACCGAGACGATCTTCTTCTCGCTGATGCCGGTGTATGGCGTCCGCATCGGCCTCGCCGAAGCCGCCATCGGCATCATCATGGCCTGCGGTGCGGTCGGCGGCATCCTGATGCAGGTGCCCGTCGGACGCCTTGCCGACACGGTGGGGAAGCGCCCCGTCGTGACGGCTATCGCGCTCGTCTGCCTGATCGGCCCGGCCTTTGTCTGGATGGCGGGAAGCACAGCGTTCGCGCTCTATGCCGTGATGTTCGTCTATGTCGGCCTGGCCACGACGCTCTACACGCTCGGCCTCGCCATGATTGGCGACCGCTTTACCGGCGGGGCCATTGCCGCGGCCAACGCCGCCTTCGTCATGGCCTACGGCGTTGGTTCCTTCGCCGGACCGCCCGTAGCCGGTGCGGCGATGGACATGATCGATCCGCAAGGCGTGCTGCTTGTCCTGTCCGGTTTCGCACTGCTCTTCATTGCGGTGCTGACCATCCGCATCGTGCAGCGCCGGACCGGTTGACAACCTCGTGCCCATGCGTATGTTCCGCCGCTCCGCGC
Organism: Hyphobacterium sp. SN044; assembly: GCF_021864465.1. Taxonomy (GTDB): domain Bacteria; phylum Pseudomonadota; class Alphaproteobacteria; order Caulobacterales; family Maricaulaceae; genus Hyphobacterium. The sequence continues at coordinate 52,419 of NZ_JAKKUV010000002.1, read as the reverse complement.
CGGGCGGCATTGCCCTGCGTACAAAGCTTATTCGGGTGATTTCGTCATGGCCAAACCGACGACCATCAAGATCCGCCTCAACTCGACCGCCGGTACGGGCTATTTCTACGTGACGAAGAAGAATGCCCGCACGATGACCGAGAAGCTCGTGCTGAAGAAGTACGACCCGGTCGCGAAGAAGCACGTCGAGTTCAAAGAAGCCAAGATCAAGTAAGGATCGGCGCGGCTAACCGCGCCGTCTTTCTGTCGCCTTTTCAGGCCGCCCGGCTCTCGCGCTTGGCGGCCACTGTGCGATTCCGCCCCTCGGCCTTCGCCCGGTAGAGCGCGATGTCGGCCCGCTTCATCACCGATTCCGGCGATTCTCCGGGGAAGACTTCCGCAACGCCGACCGACACCGTGACGGATTTGGCGACTTCGCCTTCCGGCAGCCGGAAACAGTCCTTCGCGACCGCTTTGCGCAGCCGTTCCGCGGCGATGATCGCCTGCTGAAGATCCGTATCCGGCATGGCGATCACGAATTCTTCGCCGCCATAGCGCGCGGCAATGTCCATCGCCCGAAGCCCGCCGCGCAGGCGATCGGAAAACTGCGTCAGGATGGCATCGCCGCCGGCATGACCGTGCGTGTCATTGATCCGCTTGAAGTGATCAAGGTCCGAGATCAGCACCGAACATGGCGCGCCGCCATGGGCGCGCGATTCGACCATCTGCTGCAGCCGCGATGCGAAATAACGGCGGTTGTGCAGCCCCGTCAGCGGATCGGTGATCGCCATTTCAAGGCTTTCGTCGAGCCGTGTGCGCAGCCGGTCCGCGTAATTCTTGCGGCGCAGCTGTGTCGCCACGCGGGCGTTCAGCTCTCCGGAATCGACCGGGCGGTGAATGATGTCATTCACGCCGAGATCGAGGGCCCGAACGCTGCGCTCGATATCGTCGGGGCTGACCACGGCGACGATCGGCACATGCCGCGTCGCGGCCTCGGAACGAACCCGCGCGCATAGGCGCAGCCCGTCGAACTGGCTCGTTGTCAGGTCGATCAGCATCAGGTCGATGCCGCTGACGGCCACACGGCTCGCCAGGGCCGGATCAGTCACGACTTTCGACTGAACGCTGGACGGCAGCTTGGTGCGCAGATGCTCTCCCGCGCGAGCATCGCCCGCCACGACGAGCACCCAGTTGCCCGCCGGATTTTCGGCCTCGCCCACAAGGAAATCGGCTGGCGCATTCACTTCGCGGACGCGAAGCTCGTCGAGCACGACTTTCAGGCGCAAAAGCGACCGGACGCGCGCGAACAGCGTCACGTCGTCGACCGGCTTGGTCAGGAAATCATCGGCGCCGCATTCCAGCCCCGCCACGCGGTCTTCGCGCTGGTCGAGTGCGGTGACCATGACGACCGGAATATGCCGGGTCGTCGCATCGGCCTTCAGTCGGCGGCAGGCTTCGAACCCGTCCATCTCCGGCATCATGATGTCGAGCAGTATGACGTCGGGTTGGTCCCGGCGCGCCGCCTCGATCGCCTTTGCGCCCGAGGTCGCCGTGATGACTTCGAAATACTCGGCCTTCAGCTTGGCTTCCAGCAGCCGGACATTCGGCTCCTGATCGTCAACGACAAGGATGCGCGCGCTCATTTCGCCCGCCCCCTATCTGAGGAATTTCTGAACGGTTTCGATGAAGGTCGAGACCGTGATCGGCTTGGAGAGATAGGCCTCGCACCCGCCCGCGCGGATCCGGTCCTCGTCGCCCTTCATGGCGAAGGCGGTGACCGCGACCACGGGAATTTCGGAGAGCTCGTCGTCTTCCTTGATCCATTTCGTGACTTCCAGGCCGGACACTTCCGGCAGCTGGATATCCATCAGGATCAGATCGGGCCGGTGTTCGCGCGCCATCTCAAGCGCCTTCAGGCCATCGCGCGTCCCCGCGACCTCATAGCCATGCGCTTCGAGCAGATCATGAAACAGCTTCATGTTCAGCTCGTTGTCCTCGACGATGAGAACTTTCTTCGACATGACCTGAAGCATGCGCTGAAACGTCCTTCGCGATGGCGGCGCGGTTCTTATGCGCCTTATGACACCCCGAGTGACATTCAAGCCGATCTTCCTAAACAAAGAATGAGTCGGCCTCGCGCTTTTCTCCCCTTCCGGAACAAGATAAGAACGCCGATGTTAAGCATAAGGCGTCCGGTGGCAAAAGCATGATCCGAATCGGGATTGATCTTGGCGGCACGAAAATCGAAGCCGTGACGATGGATCCGGACGGAAACATCCAGTCCCGGCAAAGGATTCCGACCCCGTCCGGCTATCCGGACATGGTGAACGCCATTGCCTCAATCGTTCGCAACCTTCGCGCTGAAACTGCAATTTCTCCGGGGGTGGGCGTGGGACACCCGGGCTCCGCCAATCCTGATTCGGGTCTGATTCGCGGGGCGAACTCGACCTGGCTCAATGGCCGGCCGCTGAAGGCCGATCTCGAACACGCCCTCGGTTGCGAGGTCCGCCTGTCCAACGACGCCAACTGTTTCGCGCTGTCCGAAGCGATCGACGGGGCCGGAGCCGGCGCATCCAGCGTCTTCGGCGTCATCCTCGGCACCGGGGTCGGTGGCGGGCTGGTGATCGACGGAAAACTGCTTGCGGGCGCGCAAGGCATTGGCGGGGAATGGGGGCACAACCCCCTGCCGTGGCCGGAGCCTGACGAATATCCGGGCCCCGAATGCTGGTGTGGAAAGGCCGGCTGCATCGAGACCTGGCTGTCCGGGCCCGGAATCGCCGCCGACCGCTACCGAAGAACGGGGGAGACAATGACCCCGTCAGAAATTCTGGCGCATCGGAAGGAATTCGACCGGTACGTATCGCGGCTGGCCCGCGCCCTCGCCCACGTCGTGAACATCGTCGATCCGGAGGTCATCGTGCTCGGCGGTGGCGTCTCGAACACGCCGGGCCTGGCCGAAGCGGTCGAGGCCGCCCTGCCCGCTCAAGTTTTCAACGACCAGGTCTCGACGCGGGTGCGCCGCCACGCGCATGGCGATTCAAGCGGCGTCAGGGGAGCGGCGTGGTTATGGCCAGCGAACTGACCGCCCCGCCGGGCTATTGCCGCGCCTGCCTGTCGCCCTTGCCGCCGGAACCGCGCAAGACCTGCCCGGCCTGCGGTTCGCACCGACTCAAGCGCCATGCGGAACTGAACACGCTGACGATCGCGCATATCGACTGCGACGCCTTCTATGCCGCGATCGAAAAGCGCGACGACCCGAGCCTTGAAGACAAGCCGGTCATCATCGGCGGCCGCCAGCGGGGGGTCGTGGCCACGGCCTGCTATGTCGCGCGCCTCTACGGCGTGAAGTCGGCCATGCCGATGTTCCAGGCGCTGCGGCTTTGCCCCGACGCAGTGGTCCTGAAGCCGCGCGGCAGCGTCTACGCCGCCGAAGGCCGCCGCATCCAGGACATGATGCGCGACCTGACCCCGATGGTGGAACCGCTGTCCATCGACGAGGCCTTCCTCGACCTCACCGGTACCGAGCGCCTACACGGCGCGCCGCCCGCGCTCAGCCTGCTCCGGTTGCAGCGCCGGATCCGGCAGGAGGTCGGCATCACCGTCTCCGTCGGCCTGTCGCACAACAAGTTTCTCGCCAAGACCGCGTCCGACCTCGACAAGCCGGATGGCTTCGCCGTGATCGGCAAGGCCGAGACGCTCGACTTCCTGGCCTCGCGCCCGGTCGGCAGCGTCTATGGCGTCGGCCCGGCCTTCGCCTCACGCCTGGAGCGCGACGGGCTGCGCACCCTGTCGCAGATCCGGCGCATAGACGATCGCACCATGGCGGCGCGCTATGGCGAATCCGGCCTGCACCTTGCCCGGCTCGCCCGAGGCGAGGACAACCGCAAGGTCCGCCCCGATCGCGAGCGGAAAAGCATCTCGTCAGAGACCACTTTCAACACCGACATCGCGGACCTGACAGCGCTGGAGAAGCAGCTCTGGACGCTCTGCGTGAAGGTCGCCGATACCGCCAAGGCCAAGGCGACATCGGGAAGCGTGGTGACGCTGAAGCTCAAGACTGCAGAGTTCAAGTCGATCACGCGCCGTCGCACGCTGAATGCCCCGACCCAGCTGGCCGACACGCTGTTCCGGGTCGGCCGCGAACTGCTGGCGAAGGAGGCAAGCGGCACGCGCTACCGCCTGATCGGGATTGGTATATCCGACCTTGAAACCGCCGGCGGCGATGCGGCCGATCTGCTCGACCCCGGCGCGACCAAGCGTGCGGCCGCGGAACGGGCCATGGACGCGGCGCGGGCAAAGTTTGGTGGAAGCGCGATCATGAAGGGCCGCGGCCTGCCGGACCGCAAGCGCGACTGATTACCCGGCTTCAGATTCGTCGCCGCAATAGCCCACGATCGCCCATCCGAACGGGCTGTCGAAACAGGTCACGAGATTGTCGACCGATTGCAGATTGGGCGGCCACTCGGCCCCGTCCGGCGCGCCGCCCTCGGGCTCCGGCATGCTGGCCAGCGCATCGCGGATCCGCTGCAGACCGTCCCGGTCGCGCTCCAGAAACGCGATCATCGCATGCGTGTAATAGTGGCCGGCCGCTGCCTCGCCGCGCTCGGGAAAGGTCTGACGGAACAGGAAGGTCGCGGATTGATAGTCCCCGCCCGCCCCGCGCATCAGCCCGGCATTCCAGGTCAGCGCGCGCAATTGCTCGGGGGTCAGGTCCGAACCATGCGCACGGTGCCAGGCGGAGATCGCATCGGCCGCCTCGAGATAGCAGTCGTTGACCGCCAGCGCCTGCCAGCCTTCGGCGGTGGTATTGAATGTCTCGTAGTTCTGGGCCTCGAAGGCCGCGGCATCGTAGGCACAGCTGGCGTCCTGTGCGGACGAAATGCCGGTCCAGGCCATTGCCAGAAACAGTCCTGTCAGAATTCGCATGCCATCCCCCGCCCGATCCCGGACCGTATGATGGAATCGGGGAAGCAGCGCAATCAAGTACCGGACTGGCGCGTCGCTCAGAGATGAGTGTCGAACCAGTCGAAGGGCTGAGGCCAGAAGGATTCGCCCTTGCGCGTGAACAAGCCCTGATGCCCGACGGCCGTCTGCCCCAGATCGGCGGGGCTCAGCCAGACCTCGTCCGAGGGCGCGTTCCCGTAGAGATTGAGGATCGTCGCAGACGCCGCCTTCGTCGCGATCGGATCGTCCGTCATTCCCCAGGACCGGATCGGCTCGCGCACGCGGTCGAACCAGTTGGGCAGCAACTGATCGAGCTCGCCGCCATAATAGCGCGGATTGAAGCACCAGCGCCGCCACTGCGTGAATACGCGCCTGGGCAAGGCCGTCCCGCCCCATGGCCCGCCTGCCGGAATATGCCCCAGCGCGGCCAGACAGGCCGGGCCATAGACCAGCCAGAAGAACAGGACTTGCGGCCGGTAATGCGGCTTGTGCTGGCCCCAATATCCCGAGCCGACATTGATGAAGGCATGGGCGCGGGCGCGGTCGCTGTTCGGGCAAAAGCCGATCAGATGTCCGCCGACGCTGTGCCCCGCCGTAAAGAGCGGTTTGCCGGGCGCCAGCGCCGCCGCCGCATTGATGGCCGCCGGCATGTCGCGCTTTCCCCATGTCAGCATCGACGCGTCGAACCCGCGCATCTGCTTCGGCGCAGACCCGCCGATGCCGCGGTAATCGTAAATCAGGCAGGCATAGCCGCGTGCCGCCCCGGACTCCGCGAAGCGGCGATAGAACTCCTTCGGGAAGCCGGTGCCGGAAGAAATCAACACGGCGGCCTTGGGCTGCTCCGGAACGACGCTGAGCGCCGACAGCGCGTAGCCGTCGAGCGCCTCGATCGTCAGGGTTTCGCTTTTGATACCAGTCATGGCGCACGGTCCGGGGAAGAACAGGGGCCACTGTGCCGGATGACGCGCGCGTCAAGTCAAGCCGCTTGCGCCGGACCGGACTCTGCGCCTATTCCGGTTTCATATCCGAAGGAGGCACCCACCATGTCCGACGCCGAACGCCGACTGTCCGAACTGGGCATCACCCTGCCCGAGCCGGTCGCTCCGGTCGCGAACTACGTCCCCTGGGTGCGCAGCGGCAATCAGGTCTTCATTTCGGGTCAGATCTCGATGGGGCCTGACGGCCTCGTGAAGGGGCGGCTCGGCGCCGACATGGACATCGAAGCCGGTCAGGCCGCCGCGAAACTGTGCGCCATCAATCTGATCGCCCAGTTCAAATCCGCCTGCGGCGGCGACCTGTCGCGGGTCGTGCGCGTGGTGAAGCTCGGCGGCTTTGTCTGCGCCGCGCCGGATTTCACCGACATCCCGAAAGTCATCAATGGCTGCTCCGACCTGATGGTCGCGGCCTTTGGCGATGCCGGCCGCCACGCCCGCTCGGCCGTGTCCTGCCCCGTGCTGCCGCTTGGCGCCGCCGTCGAGATCGATGCGGTGATCGAGGTGCGGTCGTAAACCATCCCGGCTGACGTCGGCATCGCTCAAATTCCTGTCAAGTGAGGGATTTGGCTTCGCAATTGCGCGGCCTTGAGGCATGCTCCCTTCGGTTGTGTCCGGGGGAATGCAGGAATGAAGCGTTTTGCTACGGCAGTTCTGACGGTGTGTCTGTCACTGGCGGCCGCTTCGCCTGCCATGGCCCGGCAAGCTCAGCTGGAATTCGAGAACCGGACCGAAGCACAACTCGCGGCGGGCGAACGCGCGCGTGTGATCGTAACGTTCAGCCATACACCGCTGGCCGCCGACACGCCCGGCCGTGAAGCCGCCGACGCCGCGCTGAGGGCCGCCATCACGGAGCATCGAGAAGCCGTCTTCTCCCGGGTCTTTTCCGCGTCCGCCGCTGAACTCGCCGATGGCAACGCGACCGAAGCCCGTCTTCACCGCGCTTTCGACTACACGCCCGCTGCGGCGATGTATCTGACGCGCGAAGAGATCGCTGCACTCGCCGCCGATCCGGGAGTGGTGCGGATCGAGACGGATGAATGGGATCGCGTAACCCTTGATGCCTCGATCGCCGAAATCGGCGCGAACGTGCTACATTCAGGCGGTATAGATGGCGCCGGAGCGACGATTGCGATCCTCGACACCGGTATCGATTACGACCATCCGGCGTTCGCAGGCCGCATCACCAGCTCGGCTTGCTTTTCGAGCCAGGTCGCAGGCGATGGAACCGTGTCATCCTGTATTGGCGGAGCGGCGGTAGATACAAATTCTCCTCGCGCCGCGAACTATTGCTTCGATGACAACCCGCTCGACGCCTGCTTTCACGGCACGCATGTCGCGAGCATTGCTGCCGGAGTACCAGGAGGCAACTACCCTTATTCCGGTGTAGCGCCAGGAGCGAACATCGTTGCGGTTCAGGTATTCTCGGAAATGCGTCTGGTGCCGAACGATTGTCCGGTCGGAACCCGCTGCACGGTGTCCTACGTCTCGGACCAGATCGCCGCACTGGAATGGATATACGCCAACCGTGAAGCGCTCGGCGTCGACGTGATCAACATGAGTCTGGGGGGTGCGCCCCGAACCGGATCCTGCAACAGCGATCCGCGAACCGGCATAATCAGCCAACTCAAGACGGCCCATATCACCACCGTCGTTGCGGCCGGGAATGATGGCGTCGAGGGGCAGATGTCGAGTCCCGCCTGTATATCGGACACCGTGTCGGTGACCGCCACCAACGGTTCGGCACGGATCGCAGGCTTTGCAAACGTCTCTGAACTGACCGATCTCGCAGCGCCCGGTCAGGACGTCTCGGCCGCCGGACATTCCGGCACCTTGCCTCCCGTCTCGACCCAGTCTGGCACATCAATGGCCGCGCCTCATGTGGCCGGCGGATTTGCAGTGGCCGCGTCCCTTTTTCCCGGAGTGGGCCCCGACGATATCCTGGACGCCATGTCGACGGCAGGCATTCCTGTCATCTGGGATGATGCGCGCCCGCCGGTTCCGTCCTTGCGCCTCGACCTCGCGATTGCCGCGCTATCCAACGGGAATGAGCCGGAGACCCAGTTAAGGGTCAGCCCCGACGGCGCGAACACGGTGTCTGCGCGTTCTGCAAACGATTACGCCCAGTATGTTCTGACGAACACCGGCTCGACCGTACAGAACTGGTCGGTTCACTCATCCATTCCCTGGCTCGATTTTTCGCTTGCCCCGCCCGGTGCTGCCGCAGATGGCCAGTTTGAACGATTGTCGGGCGCGGTCGAACCCGGCGCCTCCGTCAGCATTTTCGTTAGCCCCGCGCGGGTGCTGGCCGAAGGCCGCTATGCAGCGGTGCTCGTCTTCGAGACGCCGCAAAGGTCGATCGTACGCGACCTTTTCGTTGAGTTCCGACCGCCGAACGATAATTTCGCGAATGCTGCACCGCTCGGTCTGCGAAGCGCCTACGCGAACGTGAACTTGGCGCTCGCCACAGTCGAGGCTGGAGAGACGCATCCGGACGCGGCAACCAATTCGATTTGGTTTGCTTTTACACCACCTGAAACTCGGACCTATGTTGTCGAGACGAGCGCCGCGTCATCGGGCGTGTACTCAGGTGGACCGGACAATCTTGCCGCACGCCGCCTCGATACGGGGCCAGTGGGAACCGGAAGGATTCGGGATTTCCCGTTCCAAGCCCGAGCCGGGCAAACGGTTTACATCGCCCTTGCCGACCCTGTTTCTGACGGCGCAGAAATACGAATCCGAGCCTCGGGAAACGACAATCTGAGTGGAAGTGCGCCATGGGAAGCGATCCGGCTCAATGGCGGGGCAGGCAGCGTACAGCGTTTCGGCAGCAATGCGGTCGAACCGCTCCCGGGCGAACCGTCTCTCGGTCAAAGCCATGCTGCGCGGCATTGGTTTGTTTGGACGCCGCCTTACACAGGAACAGCATCCCTCGCTGACCGGATCGCTGACAATAACCGCATCACCACCTTCGCCGTGTTCGAACGAACAGACGGTGCGGACGACCACGCACCAACGGATGACTGGTCAATGCTCGAAGCCGTCGCCCAACTGGAAATGACTTCGGCACCGGCCAATGGAGAAGACGACAGCGCAAGCCGGAATCTGCAATTCGCCGTCACCGAAGGGCATACCTACTGGATCCGCGTCGGGCGGGAGGACACCAATTGGTATTGGCGTTTTACCTACGGTGCGCCACGCGATGACGGTCACCACCTTCGTGCCGCTGTGCTGCCGACCGTCAGGCGCGTAACACTGGGACAAACTGCAACGGTCTTCATGACCGTTATCAATCCCGCCCGCTTCGGTGAAACGGCCCGCAACTGCCGGGTGATAGCAAACGGTGAAGGTGTCTCCTATGATTTCTCATACCGTTTGACAGATGCCTCGAACCGCGCAATCGGCAGTGAGGATGCGACCTTCGACCTTGCTCCCGGCGCCGCTCAAACTTTGGTTCTTGCCGTTACGCCGTCGATCGAAACCACTGTCGAACCCTCGTTTTCTTTCCATTGCGACAATGTCGTTCCCGTCGAACCGCCGGACCCGATCGAAGACCTGATCATCGCCGCCTACCGTGAACCGGCCGCCGACATCATTTCGATTGCGCAAACACAGTCCGGGGACGGCGTCGTCAATCTCATTCCGACGGGAACACGCGCCTTCGCGGTCGCAGCGGTGAACATCGGAGAAGCGAACGACAATGTCGACGTGCAGATTGGCGGCGTACATAACGGTCTCGAATTGCTACAGGTTTGCGAAACCGACAATTCGGGGCAGTGCGTGACCGCTCGAGGGGCTTCGCTGACGACTTCTTTCGGCGAGAACGAAGTCAAGACGTTCACCGTCTTTCTGAGGACTCGCGATTATGCGCAGCCTTTCGATCCCGCGACCTATCGGATCTGGATCGAATTCAACGAAGGCTTTCAGGCCGGCAATCGGTTCGGCCGGACTTCGGTTGCGACGCGGGTAGAAGGGGGTCCGCCGTCCGCTTCCGAGCGCTAAGACATTGACATGTCCGTGACCTCCCTGACGATCAAAGCCGTGCCGGGCCTGTCTGGTGTTGACCCGCACGCGTGGGACGCGCTGGCAAACCCGCCGGGCGCGGAGCGTGACCCCTTTCTGAGCTGGGCGTTCCTCGAAGCGCTCGAGGCGTCCGGCAGCGTTGGCGATAACACCGGATGGCTGCCCCGCCACCTTCTCGCGGAAGGCGAGGGCGGACGCCTGCTCGGCGTGATGCCGCTTTACGCCAAGACGCATTCCATGGGCGAATACGTGTTCGATCATGCCTGGGCCGACGCCTATGAGCGCGCGGGCGGGCGATACTACCCGAAGCTTCTGACGGCCATCCCGTTCACCCCGGTCACCGGGCGCCGCCTGCTCTCGCCGGACGCCGACGTGCGCCGCGCGCTGATCGACGGCGCGCGCCAGCTGGCCGCGCAGTGGGGCGTCTCGTCCTGGCATGTGAACTTCCCGTCGACGGCCGACCGCGAAGCCCTGAACGGGGCCGGCCTGCTGGCGCGCACCGACCGGCAATTCATCTGGGAAAACCGCGGCTACCGGACCTATGACGACTTTCTGGCCGACCTCTCCTCGCGCAAACGCAAGGCACTGAAGAAGGAACGCCGCGAGGCGCAGGACGGGATCGCGATAGAGCGCCTGTCGGGTTCGGATCTCTCCCCGGCGCACTGGGACGTTTTCTTCGACTGTTATCAGGAAACCGGCAGCCGGAAATGGGGCTCACCCTACCTCAACCGCGTATTCTTCGACCTGATCCATCAGCGCCTGTCGGACGAGATACTGATGGTGATGGCGAAGCACGACGGGCGCTATATCGCCGCAGCCCTGAACTTCGTCGGATCCGATGCGCTCTACGGCCGCTACTGGGGCAGGCTCGAGGATCGCCCGGCCCTGCACTTCGAGCTCTGCTACCATCAGGGCATCGAATTCGCGATCGAGCGGGGCCTGTCGCGCATGGAATCCGGCGCGCAGGGCGAACACAAGCTGGCGCGCGGCTTCCGCCCGAGGGCGGTCCATTCCGCCCACTTCATCGCCGATCCGGGCTTCCGTGCGGCCGTGGCCGACTATCTCGTGCGCGAGCGCGAAGCGCTGGAGTACGAGATCGCCGCGATCGACGCGGAAAGCCCGTTCAAGGCGGACGCCTGAGTCCCGCTTGAGTTGCCGCCCGGCACGGCTACGCTCTCCGTCATGAGCCTCGTCACGATCGCACAATTCCAGCAGCCCGAACACGCTATCGTGCTGGCCAGCGCGCTGGAGGCTGCCGGTATTCCGGCCGTTGTGCCCGAACGGCACATGCACTCATATTTCCCCTACCTCTCGCTTGGCTTCACCGCTGCCCGCGTCATGGTGCCGGTGGCGCTCGCGGAGGACGCCCTGAAAATTGCGAACGCCGAAGCACCGGCTGAACCCTTTCTCGCCTGCCCGAAGTGCGGCGGGAGGAGCCGCAAGCTTAAGACTCGCGGTGGCCCACTCGCCCTCGGCCTCGCGGCACTTTACCCGTTGGCAATCGGCACGTGGGCCCTGGCGGTTCCGCCACGGGTCGTGTCGACCCGGTCGTGCGAATCCTGCGGACACCGGTTCCGGCTCGAACGCGACCCCATCACGGCCGAGGAAGCCGGTTACGGCGATACGGACCGGTCTGCCGGTTGAACGAAGGCTTGAGGGCGATAGTCTGGCCGGGACTCACCAGTTCGGAGACCGGCCATGAGCCTCGACGGCGCCTATGACAGCGGCAATATCTTCGCGAAAATCCTGAAGGGCGAGATGCCCTGCGTGAAGGTCTACGAGGACGACGCCGTCCTCGCCTTCATGGACATTTTCCCGCAATCGCCGGGGCATACGCTGGTCGTGCCGAAGACGCCGGCGCGCAACCTGCTCGACCTCGACGACGACGCGCTTCAGGCCGCCATGGTGCGCGTGAAGCGGATCGCGAACGCGGTCCGGTCCGCGCTCGATCCCGAGGGCATCGTGATCACCCAGTTCAACGGCGCGCCGGCCGGCCAGACCGTGTTTCACATCCACTTCCACATCATCCCGCGCTGGGAGGACAAGCCGCTCGGCCGCCACGGCGGAACGCAGGCCAACATGGACGAGTTGAAGGCACAGGCCGAGAAGATCGCAGGAGCACTCACCGACTGATGGGACAGTTCAAGGTTCACCACCGCTATGCCGCCCGAACCGTCGCTTATGACGGGCTTGAAGAGTCCGATGGCTGGAAGTTCAAACGCTATTCCCTGTCCTGGGACGGCTCGGCGATGGACGATCCCCGTTTCGTCGAGGGCGAGGCAATGACCCGCGGCCTTCTGCCCTCACCCGCCGTCGCGGAAGACCGGCCCGGCGCCGCCATCGTGATCCGGCATCAGGGCCGGAACCAGAACTATGTCGTGATCGCCTGGTGGGACCGGGAAAACGAGCTTCCGATCCGCGTCGTCGTCGACGAAGGCCAGGGCTGGCGCCTCGCCAACGAACACGAATCCATCTGCGTCTGGGATCTGCAGATCATCGCCTCGGAACGCGACGCCTACGTCCGCCACATCCTCGCCTGGCCGGACAAGCCGGACCTGCGGCGCTATCTGGCCGAGATATATGCCCCGTCGGACGGCACGGCGGCCTGACCGCTAGCGCACCGGCTCTTTCGACTTCTTCGACTTGCCGCCGGACTTCTTCGGATTGATCCGGTCGCCCGGCGTGATGTCGAAATCGAGCCGTTCGGGATCGGCTGCGTCGACATCGACCTTCACCAGGCCGCCTTCCTTCAGCTGCCCGAAGAGGATCTCCTCGGCGAGCGGCTTCTTGATGTATTCCTGGATCACCCGCGACAGCGGACGCGCGCCGAATTTCTCGTCATAACCGCGCGAGGCCAGCCATTCGGTCGCCGCTTCGCTCAACTCGAAGGTCACGCCGCGGTCAGACAGCTGGGCTTCCAGCTGCAGAACGAATTTCTCGACGACACGGCCGACGATCTTCTGCGAGAGGCCCGCGAACGGAATGATCGCATCCAGACGGTTGCGGAATTCCGGCGTGAACAGCTTCTCGATCGCCGCCTGGTCCTCGCCTTCGCGGCGGCCGCGGCCGAAGCCGATGGCTTCCTTCGCGGCGTCGGAGGCTCCGGCATTCGTCGTCATGATCAGCACGACGTTGCGAAAATCGACCTTCCGGCCGTTCGCGTCCGTCAGTGTGCCGTGATCCATGACCTGCAAAAGGACGTTGAACAGGTCCGGATGCGCCTTCTCGATCTCGTCGAGCAACAGGACGCAGTGCGGGTGCTGGTCGATCGCATCGGTCAGAAGCCCGCCCTGATCATAACCGACATAACCCGGAGGCGCGCCCAAGAGACGGCTCACCGTGTGGCGTTCCATGTATTCCGACATGTCGAAGCGGACGAGTTCGACCCCGAGGATGGACGCGAGCTGGCGCGCCACCTCGGTCTTGCCCACGCCCGTCGGGCCGGAGAAGAGGTAATTGCCGATCGGCTTTTCCGGCTCGCGCAGGCCGGCGCGCGCCAGCTTGATCGCGGCCGACAGCTTCTCGATCGCCTGGTCCTGGCCGAAGACGACGCGCTTCAGATCATTGTCGAGCGATTTCAGCGCGATCGCGTCATCCTGCGTCACGGTCTTGGCCGGGATGCGGGCGATCTTGGACACGACGTCCTCGATCTCCTTGACGTTGATGGTCTTTTTCCGCTTCGACGCGGGCACCAGGCGCATCCGCGCCCCGGCCTCGTCGATCACGTCGATCGCCTTGTCCGGCAGTTTCCGGTCGCCGATATAGCGCGCCGACAGTTCGACGGCTGTTTTCAGCGCCTCATTCGTGAACTTCACGTCGTGGAAATCCTCGAAATACGTCTTCAGCCCCTGCAGGATCTTGATCGTGTCGGCCACGGACGGCTCGACCACGTCGATCTTCTGGAAGCGGCGGGCCAGCGCCCGGTCCTTCTCGAAATGCTGGCGGTATTCCTTGTAGGTCGTCGACCCCATGCAGCGCAGCGCGCCGGACTGCAGCGCCGGCTTGAGCAGGTTCGACGCGTCCATCGCCCCGCCGGAGGTCGCCCCGGCCCCGATCACGGTGTGAATCTCGTCGATGAACAGGACCGCGTTGTCGAGCTTTTCCAGCTCCTTCACGACCTGCTTCACGCGCTCTTCGAAATCGCCGCGATAGCGGGTCCCGGCCAGCAACGTGCCCATGTCGAGCGAGTAGATCGTCGCGTCCTCGAGCACGTCCGGCACTTCGCCTTCGATGATCTTGCGCGCGAGACCTTCCGCGATCGCGGTCTTGCCGACGCCCGGGTCGCCGACCAGCAGCGGATTGTTCTTCCGCCGGCGGCACAGCACCTGGACGCAGCGCTCCACCTCGGACTCGCGCCCGATCAGCGGATCGACATCGCCCTTGCGCGCCTTCTCATTGAGGTTGATGCAATAAGTGGACAGGGCATCGCCATCGGCCTTCGGCGCGCCGGGCATTTCCGCCTCGCCGTCCTCGCTGCCGCGCACGGCACGGGGCTCCGTGCCCCCGGCTTTCTTGGCGATCCCGTGCGAGATGAAATTCACCGCGTCGTAGCGGGTCATGTCCCGCTCGGCGAGGAAGTAGGCGGCGTGGCTTTCGCGTTCGGCAAAGATCGCGACCAGCACATTCGCCCCGGTCACTTCCTCACGCCCGGCATTCTGGACGTGGATCACGGCGCGCTGGATCACGCGCTGGAAGCCGGCGGTCGGCTTCGCATCCTCGTCGTCATCGACCACCAGTTCGCCGAGTTCGTTGTCGACATAATCGGTCAGCGTTGCCCGAAGCTCCTCGAGGTCGAGCTCGCACGCCCGCATCACTCCGCCTGCATCCTCGTCATCGACAAGGGCAAGCAGCAAGTGCTCCAGCGTCGCGTATTCGTGTCCGCGCTCATTGGCAAAGCCGAGGGCGCGGTGGAGCGAGTCTTCGAGAGCGGGTGAGAAGGAGGGCAACGAACTATTCCTTTTCCATCGTGCATTGCAGAGGATGCTGCGCACGGCGCGCGGCGTCCATGACCTGGGCGACTTTCGTTTCGGCCACTTCGTATGTGAACACGCCGCACACGCCGACACCATTCTGGTGGACATGAAGCATGATCCGGGCCGCGTCCTCGGGCGTCTTGTTGAAGATGCGCACCAGCACCTCCACCACGAATTCCATCGGCGTGTAGTCGTCGTTCAGCAGCAGAACCCGATAAAGTGACGGTTTCTTGGTCTTCGGGCGCGTTTGCGTGGCTACGCCTGTTTCGCGTCCCGGTGCTGCTGGGCCTTTCTCGCGTTCAGTCATCGAATCCGCCTGCGGTCCGGCACTAGTAGATAGGAAACCCGGCCCCTTGGGGAAGCCCCCTGCTGTGTGAAACGCCGTAAAAGCGGCGCGGATCCACCAAAAAAGAAAAGGCCCGGCACCTTCAGGTGCCGGGCCAGTCGGGGAGGTACACTTGTTAAGTCGGCGGCGCGATTAGCGCTGCGACTGAACCATTTCGACGGCGGCCGAAACGCGGGCGTTCAGCGGGGCCATCGTGTCCTTCACGGTACCGGCATACAGGTCCGTGACGGTGTTGATCTGGGCCAGGTAGGCGTCCATCGAGGACTTCACGAAGTTCGTGTGAACTTCGACCATTTCCTGCACCGACTTCGCCGAGGTCAGGGCCTTCGAGGCGGCGACGGTGTCTTCCATCGACTTCTTCGCGAACGCGATCGTGTCGGCGTTCAGCTTTTCCGCGCCCTTGCCGGCGGCGGTTGCGGACGCGATCACGGCGTCGAGGTTTTCCTTATGGAAGGAACCGGCTTCGTTGAACGACTTGATCGTCTTCTCGAAACCTTCCTTGAACGCTTCATTGCCGGCGGCGGTCATCGTTTCGACGGTGTCGCGGGCGGTCTTGGTAGAGGTAGCCATTTGAGTTTTTCCTTTGCGCGGGGAGGTCGCTTTGGGTTTCGCGGCGGCCTTGCGGCGCGCCGGCTTCTTGGTCGAGACGGCTTTCGTGCGGGGTGCACGAGCCGGCTTCGTCTTGACCGTCTTGGCCGCCTTCTTAGGGGCCGCAGCCGTCATGGCGACGGTCGTCTGGGCAGCTTCGGTCGCCGCTTCAGCCGTGGTGGTCACGGTTTCGGCAGCGGCTTCAACGGCCTTTTGCGGTTCGGTTTTGGCAGCGTTATCGGTCATGGGTCCTGTTATCTCTTCGAATCTGCTCTTCGCAGTTGCAGCATATTAATGGGTATTGTTCGCGCCCGCGTCAAGAGAAATGTTGCGCTGCACAAAAATATCACAATTGCCCTGTTAAGCCTCCGGTAACCCCGGCGCGCTGGAATATGGCCCCATGGGCGGATTGCGGGTCTTTCTGGTGGCTTTGGCCACTCTGTTCATGGTCGCGCACGCGGGTCACGCGGCGGCCGACAATCCCCGTTACGCAGCCTTTGTCGTCGATGAAACGACGGGCGAAGTGCTTCACGCCCGCCGCGCGGATGATGCACGCTACCCGGCCTCACTGACCAAGATGATGACGCTCTACATGTTGTTCGAGGCGCTCGAACGCGGTGACGTCACCCTGTCGACCGAAATGACGGTCTCCGGCCATGCTGCCGGGCAATCCCCGTCCGTGCTGGGTGTCGAGAGCGGCGATACGGTCACGGTGGAAACCGCCATCCGCGCCCTGATCATCCGCAGCGCCAACGACATCGCCGTCGTCGTGGGCGAGCACCTCGCCGGCACGGAAACCGCCTTCGCCACTCGCATGACATCCCGGGCCCGCGAGCTGGGCCTGACCCGGACCACATTCCGCAATGCGTCCGGCCTGCCCAATAGCCGCCAGATGACCACGGCGCGCGACATGGCCCGCCTGTCGATCGCCCTGCACCGCGACTTCCCGCAATACTTTCACTATTTCCGCGAGCGCAGCTTCGTCCACAACGGACGCACCTGGCACAGCCACAACAACCTCGTCGGCCGGGTGAACGGCGTGGATGGCCTGAAGACCGGTTATATCCGCGCCTCGGGATTCAACATCGCCGTGACGGCGGAGCGCAACGGCCACCGCATCGTCACCGTCGTGATGGGCGGCCCGTCGGCGGCCTCTCGCGACAATCACGCCGAGGAACTGGTCAATGCGGCCTTCCGCTCCTTCGAGCGCCGTGAACAGATCCTGATGGCTGCGAACGACATCGCGCCGCGCATGAACCCGATCCGCATGCAGGACCAGATCGCCGTCGAGATCGCCCAGCTCGACCTGCGCGGTCCCGTCGCCCAGGGCGATGCGGACAATCTGCCGGCGCTTCGCGTCGTACTTGATGACAGCCCGGCCCCGGCGCATGAACCCGTCGCGTCTGCGCCGTCGCAACCCGATCCGGTTTCACAGCCCGCCGCGCCGGTCCGCACGGCGTCCGCCGCCGCACCGTCAGGCCAATGGGCGGTGCAGGTGGGCGCCTATGCCGGTGAAGCCGCCGCCCTCGCCCGGCTTGAAACCGTGCGGACACTGGCCCCGGACCTCACCTCCGCGTCACTGGCAACACCCTCGGTCGATACGAATGGCCGCCGCCTGTTCCGCGCCCGCTTCGAAGGGGTCACGGCCGATACCGCCCGCGCGGTCTGCCGCCTGCTCGCCGAACGCGGCGAAGCCTGCTTCGCCGTCGCACCGGACGCCTGATCCACACGCCTATCGCAGCAGCAGATCCCGGGCTTCCTGGATGCGCCGGGCAAGCGCTGGGGAACCGCCCGTGTCCGGGTGATTGCGCTTCATCTGCGCGCGGTAGGCCGCCCGGATGTCTTCCTCCGCCGCCCCCTCTTCAAGGCCCAGGATTTCGAGCGCCTCACGCCGGGTCATCGCCCCTGGCGCGGTCGGCGCGCTGCCGCCCTGCCCGCCCCGGTTCGCGCCCGGCTTCGGGCGAAGGCCGAACGCTACGCCGATCAGCCCCATGCCGAAACCGATCACCGGTACGCCGAGAACGGCGAGCCCGCGCAGCGTCATCAACCCGCCGACGAGGATGGCCCCGGCACCCAGAATGGCCCGGCTCCACTTCTTCGCCTCCTGCGGCTTCATGCGCGCGAACGCCTTCAGCCCGAAATAGGCGAACACAAGAAGCGCGAGACCGGCGAGAAGAAAGGGCATCGCGTCAGAATGGAATGCGCTCGCCCGCGAGGCTGGGCAGCTTCAGCATGATCAGAAGGTCGCGCAATTCCTGCCGCGCGGCGACATGGCTCATCGTGAAGGGAATGGTCGACCCGTCTTCGGTCAGATCCAGCAGCGTCAGGCCGAGCGGAAACAGTTCGCGGTAGATCACGCGCTCGGCAAAGCCGGGGGCCAGACGGAAACCGATGCGCTCCGAGAGCTTCTTCAGCCCTTCGCCGACACGGCGCTTGTTGCGCGCATCCAGCATCGAGACGCGGTTGCGCATGACGATCCAGTCGATCGACTTCTTCTCGCGCTGGGCTTTGCGCTTGCGGCACTCCCAGACCATTTCGGCGTAGAGACTCGGCCGTCCGACGGCGAACGTGTCCGGGTCGATTTCGGCCAGGAGGTCGAAATCGATGAAGCTGTCATTGACCGGCGTGATGATCGTGTCGGCCGCCGCATGGGCGAGACGCGAGTAATGCGTGTCGCTGCCCGGGGCATCGATGACGATGAAATCGCACTGGCCCTTGAGACGCGCCAGCGTGTCCCTGAATCGCTCCGCCTCTTCAGCTTCGGCGCGATCAAGATGACGTTCGGCGCTCGGTTCGATGATCTCTTCGACCGGCGACGGCAGATCGGCCTGATAGGTCTCGCACCAGCGTTTCCGGTTCGACAGATAGCGGGAAAAGCTGCGCTGGCGCACGTCCAGATCGATCGCGCCGACCACGCGGCCCATCCGCATCAGCGCGACGACGAGATGCATCGCCACGGTCGACTTGCCAGCCCCACCTTTCTCATTGCCCACGACAATGACATGCGCCGGCTGGCCCGCACCGCGTCCGGGCAGTTTCAGACCGCTCGCAAAGGGTTTCGCCGTTTCATTCATCATGGGTTCCGGGCACCGCGCCGGTGTGCGCCGCGCAAGATAGGGTATTCGCAATCGCGATAAAGCTGATGGCGCAGAAATTAATTTTCCGACTCCGCCTCCAGCGGATCGCCGGTGAACGCCATCGCCTGACAATAGATCGCGCTCTGGCTCAGCTCGGTGCACGCGGAAAGCGCGTCGGCCCGGGTCGCGAACGGGCCGGCCTTCAGACGCAGATAGACGCCGCGCTCGCCCAGGTCAGCGGCCTCGACGCGCGCCTGCAGCGGTCCCAGCACATCCGGCAGCATGGCCCGCATCGTCTCCCAGCCCTGAACCACGTGATCCATTGTCCGGTAGCTGGCAATATGCACACCGTAAAGCAGGCTCTGCCCCGGCGGGATCACCTCCGGCGTCTCAGGCTCGGCGACCGGCTCGGCGCGGTTCGGCTGTCCCCAGAGCGCCGCGGCCAGCGCGTCCATCTCGGGGCGGAGCGGCGCGACACGCGCAGGATCGGCGGCCCGCGCCTCCAGCTCCGCGGCCAGTGCCGCGGCCAGCCGCGCGTCGGGATGATCCGCGACGATGACCGGCGCGGGCTGCACATCCGACCCGCCCGTCGTCGCACAGGCGGTCAGGAAAAGTCCGAGGGGAATCACAAGGAAGCGAAGCATCTTTCCCCTCTAGCGCGAGTCGCCCCGCTTGCCTCGCCTGTTGGTCCGGCCTAGACGGCAGGTCATGAGCGAAACCTTCCCGATCCGCACCGTCCACACCGTCACCGACCTCCGCGCCGTCGTGTCCGGCTGGAAGGCCGATGGCGAAACCGTCGGTTTCGTCCCGACCATGGGCGCGCTGCATGCCGGGCATATCTCGCTGGTCGACATCGCGAAATCCCGGGCAACAAAGACCGTAGCCAGCGTGTTCGTGAACCCGAAACAGTTCGCGCCGGGTGAGGATTTCGGGGCCTATCCCCGCACCCTGCCGGACGATGCGCGGAAGCTGGCGGAGGCCGGCTGCAACCTGCTCTACGCGCCGAACGGTCCTGAGATGTACCCGGACGGCTTTGCGTCCTCCGTTCATGTCGGCGGTCCGTCGGAAGGGCTGGAGACGGATTTCCGCCCGCATTTCTTCGACGGCGTCGCGACCGTCGTGACCAAGCTCTTCGCCCAGGTCCGGCCCGACATCGCCGTGTTCGGCGAGAAGGACTACCAGCAACTGCTCGTCGTGAAGCGGCTCGCCGCCGACCTCGACCTCGGCGTCGAGATCGTACCCGGCCCGGTGATGCGCGAGGCAGACGGCCTCGCCATGTCGTCGCGCAATGTCTATCTCTCTGCCGCAGACCGGCAACGCGCGGTGCGCCTCAACGCCCTGCTCTTCGCCTGCGCCGAGGCGCTCGAAACGGGCGAACGCATCGCCGACACGCTGAAGACCGCCCGCATCGTCGCGGAAAGTGCCTTCGACCTCGTTGATTATGTCGAGGTGCGCTGCGCGGACACGCTCGCCGCCCTGCCCGGCCCGGTGCTCGACCGCCCGGCCCGCGTGCTGGCGGCCGTCAAGCTCGGCACGACACGGCTGATCGACAACGTCGCGGCGAATCCGGTTTAATCAGCAGTATCATGGAGTTCCCATGCAAATGGGAACCTGAAGCTGGCAACCGGCTTCGGATTCCCGCTTGCGCGGGAACCCGGGAAAAGCCCGTCACCAAGCCCCGATCTCGATCAGCTTGCGGCGGAGCTCATCCGGCAGATCAGCCCCGCCGGTCGCCGCCGTGAGATCGGCCGGCGCATCGCTGTCCTTCAGATAGCGCCAGCCCTGAAACGGCCGCTTCGGCGACGGGTTGGTCCGGATGATCTCCGAATCCATCACGATGGCGCAACGCTTGGTCCCCTCGGCGTCGATCACCTCGTCGAGCCCGATGATGCGCTGGCGGCACTGGATCACCCGCTTGATCACCCAATAGAGGCTGCCGCCGTCCAGCACTTCCTCGGCGCGCTTGGGCGACATGCGGGTGACATGCCGCGACACAGCCGGCTCCCCGCGCGCCTTTCGCTCGGCCACGCGCATGTCGCGGAAACTTTCCAGCTCCTCGACCGTGTCGACCCCGACGCAAAGCTTGATCAGATGCAGCGGCATGACGTCGAGCTAGGGCGGAATCGCCCCGGCGTCAAAGTGACAAAGTTCATTCCCTCCCCTCGAAGGGGAGGGACGCGAACGGCTTTCTTCAGGAAGACGGGAGCGGGGTGGGGTGAACTTACCTTTTCCCTGGGGTTGTCGCGAATGCGGGAATCCGAAACCAGGTGCAAACTTCAGGTCCCCATGTTCATGGGGACCCAATCAACATCTCAATTGACGCTTCCCGGACGGCGAAGCCGGTCCGGGATCCAGTCTCGACCCCGGTCTTCGCTTCGCGAAACCGGGGAGCGTCGGGAATAGCCGTATTCATTGACCCCCACCCCGGTCGGCTGGCTGACGCTCAGCCTCCCGGCCCTCCCCTCAAGGGGGAGGGCGGAGG
Source organism: Hyphobacterium sp. SN044 (assembly GCF_021864465.1). GTDB lineage: Bacteria > Pseudomonadota > Alphaproteobacteria > Caulobacterales > Maricaulaceae > Hyphobacterium. The sequence goes on along the minus strand of NZ_JAKKUV010000002.1, from coordinate 31,015 downwards.
ATAGCCCCCTACCGCGCCTCGTATTCCACGTCAGAGAAGGTGAAGCGGATGTCCTGGCTCTGGCGCTGGAACAGGGCGCTCAGGTCGATCCGGGTGGAGAATTCGCGCACGATCGGCCCCGGCAGGCCATCGACCCGCGCAAACTCCATCTCCATCTCGAATTCGTGGATCCGGGCCGCCGGATGCGGCTTGAAGCTGGCCGGAGCAAAGATGCGGATGCGCTCCACGAAGGGGTCGGACTGCGCCACCGTCAGCTCGCCGGACAAATAGCGGCCGAAATCATCGGCGTCCGAGTCCTCCTCGTCATCCGACATGTTCGGCGCGAAGGAATAGACGGCACGGCCGCCGGAACGGCGCAGCTCGTTCAGCTCGCCCGAGATCAGGTCGGCCGTATCGGCACTGAAGAACAGACCGCTGCCCTCACCGCCAATCCCGAAGGACTGGCCGGTGTCTTCCTCGGCCTCCTCGCCGTCTTCGGCCGGAGCCTCCTCCTCGTCGGGGGTGGACATGTCGATCCACTCCTCGCGGAGATCATCGCTCATCGCGGCCGGAGACGCCGGGCTGATCAGCGTCCACTGTTCGCCTTCCGGCCGGCTGGAATCGAAGCGCGCGGTGAATTCGCCCATCTCGCCGTAATTGGCGGTGAGCGTGAAGCGCCAGACATCGTCCTCATGCCCCTCATGCACCGCGCCGAGCGCCTCGCGTACCAGCGGAGGCCAGCTTCCGGGGATGTCGGGACTGTCGGCGAAGGCGGGAATGGCGGGCGCGAGCGCCAGGCTCGCGGCAATCAGAATCGAACGCATCATGTCTCTCCGTCACGCCCCCGCGTGGCCGGAGAGATACGAGGCTGCGTCAGACCTGTCTACCGCGTGATCACCCCGCCTTGCGGCGTTCGCGGAAGCCGGTCGGCGCGTCCGGATCGATGTCGAAGGTGCGTTCGCTCTTCGGCATCGGCTTGTCCTCTTTCCACATCGTCTTGGCGAGTTTCGACAGGCCGAGCTTCATCAGCGCCCCAGGACCCGTCGTCTTCGCCGACTTCGGAGTCCAGCCGAACTTCCGGCGCATCACGCCATTGGCGTAGAGCACGTTGTTCTTCACCAGCGAGTCCGTGGTCACGACTTCCATCGTCACCGACACGTTCAGACCATCGAGATTCTGCACCCGGTGCGGACCGTGCAGCGGCCAGGAGGTGAACATGCCCGGTTCCAGATCGACCGCCTCGCAGTCCGCGTCCCAACGCGGATCGAAGGGCAGATCCTCGGTCTGTTCGTGGTGAAGGATCGCTTCCATGTGCGCGTCGGACACATAGGGCTCGGTGGCGGGATAGATGCGGATCCGCTTCTTGCCGCGCACATGCCACAGCACGGTTTCCGACACGTCGGAGTGCAGGAAGACCTGCGCCGTCGGTGAGGAAATCAGGATGCCGCTTTCGAAATTCAGCGGCCGGTATCCCGGATTGAGACGCTGCAGATCGGTGATCATGCCCTCGAAGATCGGATAGAGCTCCGGATCGTCGGTCATGGCGCGGCGCAGATTGATCCACAGCTTGCCGCGGCGCACCGCCTCGATCAGCTCGTCGCCGCCGTAATCGCCCGGATCGCCCGCGCGCCAGCTGTCCTTGCCGTCGGCCAGCTCGCCCATTGTGCAGAAATCGGTCAGTTCGCGCGGATGCCGGTCGATCAGCCGGGCCAGCGCCTCGTCGGAAAATTCCGGGCGCTCATGCAGATTGTGACGGCCGACCGTCACGCGCTGGCGGAAATCCGCCTTCGCTTCCGGCGTCCACTCGGTCACGACCCTGGTTGTCGTTTCGCCTGTCCCGTTCATGGCCAACTCCCTTGTTCGCGTCTCACGCGAGCAGGAATCGGGCCAATTCTTCGCAAAGTGCCGTCACCCTCGCGAAGGCGGGGGTCCAGATTTGCACTTGCTCTGGATTCCGGCGTTCGCCGGAATGACGAGAGATAGGTGGGTCAAAGGGCGTGGCTCATTCCTTCTCCCCTTGGGGGAGAAGGTGCCCGAAGGGCGGATGAGGGGTTCTCTAAAATCCACCCCTCACCCCAACCCTCTCCCCCGAGGGGAGAGGGAGTAGAAGAATTCAGGCCGCCGCGTCTTCCTCGGCCGCCAGCGTGATCAGGGCATCGCCCTCTCCCACCTGAGCACCGGCCTCGGCGGAGACGCTGTCCACCACGCCGTCGCGCGGCGCGGTCAGGGCGTGTTCCATCTTCATGGCTTCAAGCACGACCAGCGCATCGCCTTTCGACACCGCCTGACCCGGCTTCACATGCACGGCGAGCACCTTGCCCGGCATCGGCGCTTTCACGAGATTTCCGGCTTCCAGCGCATCGGCGAGCGCATCGGGGCGCGGCCAAGCAAACAGTCGGCCCTCGCCGCCGAAGAGCACGATCAGGCCTTCGGCACGCCGGATCACTTCGGCGCCGTGCGTTTCGTGCCCGGCCAACCAGCTGACCTTCACGGCGTCGCCGAGGTCGGAAGCCTTGGCCTCGCTGAGCACGGCATCGCCCCAGGGCGACGCAACGGTTGTGACCCCGCCTTCGGTCAGCACGCCGGTTTCCATACGCTCACCATCCATTTCAAAGGCGACCCGGCGGCGCGGTGCAGCATTCATCCGCCACCCATTGCGCGATGCCCACGGATCGCGCGCCGCGCCAGCCAGCGCCGTCAGTGCAGCCGCCGCGACGGCATCGGCGCGCGCGCCTTTCGGCACCAGAGCGTCGAGATTCTGTTCGATGAAGTGGGTCGAAACATCACCCGCGATGAAGGCCGGGTGCAGCAAAGCCGAGCGCAGAAACCCGCCATTGGCGCGGACCGGCCAGGCCGCGACACCGCTCTCGATCGCATCGGCCAGCGTGTCGATCGCCTTCTCGCGGGTCGCGCCATAACCGATCACCTTGGCGATCATCGGATCATAGTGCAGCGAGACCTCACCGCCCTCCTCGACCCCCGTGTCGACGCGAACGTCCTTTCCGTTGAACGGCAGGCGCAGATAGGTCAGCGGCCCTGTCGACGGCAAAAACCCGCTCTGCGGGTCTTCGGCATAGAGCCGCGCCTCGATCGCGTGACCAGTCAGCGTGACGGCGTCCTGCGCTGGCACCTTGCCGCCCGCCGCGACTTCCAGCTGCAGCTTCACGAGGTCCAGCCCAATGACCATCTCGGTCACCGGATGCTCCACCTGAAGCCGGGTGTTCATCTCCATGAAGAAGAAGCCGTCGGGCCGAAGCGCACCGGACCCGTCGACGATGAATTCCACGGTCCCCGCACCGGAATAATTCACCGCCTTCGCCGCATCGACGGCGGCCCTGGTCATCGCGGCGCGCACCGCGTCCGTCATGCCGGGCGCGGGCGCTTCCTCGATCACCTTCTGGTGGCGGCGCTGCAGCGAGCAGTCGCGCTCGAAAAGGTGGATGACGTTGCCGTGGCTGTCGCCGAACACCTGCACCTCGATATGGCGCGGGCTCGAAATGAATTTCTCGATCAGGACATTGTCGTCGCCAAAGCTTTTCGATGCTTCGCGCTTGCAGCTCTCGAGCGCCGACAGGAAGTCCTTTTCCGCGTCGACCTTGCGCATGCCCTTGCCGCCACCGCCGGCGACCGCCTTGATCAGCACCGGATAGCCGATCCGGTTCGCTTCCGCCTTCAGATGCTCCGGGTCCTGGTCCTCGCCGTGATAGCCGGGGGTGACGGGCACGCCCGCCTTCTCCATCAGCGCCTTGGCGCGGTCCTTGAGACCCATCGCGCGGATCGCGTCCGGCGACGGGCCGATGAAGACGATCCCGGCCTTGGCACAGGCCTCGGCAAAACCGGCATTTTCAGACAGGAAGCCGTATCCCGGATGGATCGCTTCCGCCCCGGTTTCCTTTGCAACCTTCAGGATCGTGTCGCCCTTCAGATAGCTTTCCGCGGACGGTGCCGGGCCGATCAGAACCGCCTCGTCCGCCATCTTCACATGCGGCGCTTTCGCGTCGGCTTCGGAATAGACCGCCACCGTCTTGATGCCCATTGCCTTGGCGGTGCGCATCACGCGGCAGGCAATCTCGCCCCGGTTCGCAATCAGGATTTTCTTGAACATGCGGATCGGCTTTCCGTCGCTGAACGTGTCTTGGGCCTTTGCGCCCGAAAACCGCGCCGGGGTCAAGCCGCGCGCACGTCTGAGGACCGGATTGAATTTATCTACTAATTTATTAGTTGAAAGTATCCGGCCCGCATGCCAACGTCCGGCGCGGAAGGGGCGCGAACCATGGGAGTCTGACATGTTCCGCCACACGGCGATTGCCGCCATCGCATTTGTTTTCTCCGCCGGCCCGGCTGTGGCCGACGGTCCTGAAACCGCCCGCCAAGTCATGCAGGAGGTGCGCGAATCCGCCCCCATCCCGGCCCTGTCGGCCGCTGTCGTTACGGACAGCAATCTCGTCTGGGCCGAAGCCCTGGGCGAAGCCAGCCTCGAACTGGCCGTACCAGCGCAGCCGGACCACCGTTTCCGGCTGGGCAGCGTGTCCAAGGTAATAACGGCGAGCCTCGCAGCCCGCATGACCGATGCTGGCCTGGTCGATCTCGACCGGGCAATCGGCGATTACCTGCCGGACCTGCCCAAACAGCACCGCGCCACCACGCTGCGGCAGTTGCTGACCCACCAGGGCGGCATCCGGCACTACGGCCGGCAGGACTTCGACTTTACCGGACCCGGCGGCCTGATTGACGTCCGGCCGTCCTACCCAACGACCGCGTCGGCTCTGGCCCTCTTCATCGAAGACCCGCTGACCAGCGCCCCCGGCAGGGAATACAGCTATTCCACCTTCGGCTACACGCTGGCCGCGGCAGTGCTCGAAGCCGCGGGCGGGGCCGGTTTCGGTGAATTGGTCGAGACCCATGTCGCCGTGCCCCTTGGCCTGACCACACTGGCACTCGATGAGCCGTATTCGCTGCGGCCGAACCGGGTCGAGTATTACGACATCGGGGAAGTCTACACCCGGCAGATGGGGCTTCGGGTCGAGACCGACGTGGTCAATGCCCTGCCCAACAACCCGTCCTACAAATGGGCCGGGGGCGGCATGATCGTGACGGCAAGCGATCTCGCCCGCTTCGGCGCAGCGCACGCCCGGCCGGGCTTTCTGACGGCCGAGACCTTCGCCGATGTCTTCACCCTCGCCCGCACCGCGGACGGGGAAGCGACGCCGATCGGCTTGGGCTGGCGGATCGACACGGACGAGAACGGCCGGACCTATTACCACCATGCCGGCACCCAGCAGGGCGCCCGCGCGGTTCTGGTCGTCTACCCGGCCGAGCGCGTGTCCGTGGCGCTGCTCGGCAATCTGGGCGGCACACCGGAAGACATCCTGACCCCAGCCCGCCGCATCGCCGAAGGCTTCATGGAGTAGCGTCGGGCTTTTCCAGCCCCTTCGTCTTGTGCACGGCGGCGACGAGGACGAAGGATATGATCATCAACAGATACCAGGACCCCAGCTTGTCGAGGGAGACGGGCCGCCACGTCTCTCCATTCTGGTTCGGATAGGCCCAGGCCCGCGCGAACGTGCCGATATTCTCGGCGAACCAGATGAACATCGCGACCAGCAAGAGGCCGATCACCAGCGGCATGAAGCGGTGTTTCAGGTCGGGGCGGAACCAGATCACGCAGGGACCGTAGATCGCCAGCGTGGCGGCATAGAGCCCCCAGCGGACGTCGATCGTGTAGTGGTGGGTGAAGAAGTTGATATAGACCGCCGCGGCGAGCAGGCCTTGCAGCCAGAGCGGCGGAAAGCGGTCGAAGCGGAAGTCGAATATCCGCCAGACCCGGGCGATATAGCTGCCGACGGCGGCATACATGAAGCCGGAGAAGAGCGGCACGCCGCCGATCCGAAGGAAGGCCTCTTCGGGATAGACCCACGACCCGGCGTAGGTCTTGAAGATTTCCATCGCCGTACCGACGACGTGGAAGACGAGGATGACCCGCGCCTCCTCCCAGCTTTCCAGCTTCGTCGCCAGCATCATGATCTGGATGCCGAGGGCCGACAGCGTCAGGAAATCGTATCGCCCCAGCGGCGCATCGTCGGGGTAGAACAGGAAGGTGCCGAGCAGCAGGGCCAGCATCAGCCCGCCGAACAGGCAGGCCCAGGCCTGCTTCACCCCGAAGCTGACGAATTCGAACAGGAATTGCGTGACCGGCCCGCGCACGAAGGCCGCCCGCCACGCATCGTGGCGCGCATGCAGCCAGGCGCGCGGATCCCGGATCAGACCCAGCGCCTTACTCCGCCCAGTTCGGCTTGCGCTTTTCGAGGAAGGCGGCAAGCCCCTCCTTGCCCTCGTCGCTGGCGCGGCGGTCGGCGATCCGGTGGGCAAGATTCTTCATCAGCCCGTGATCGATTTCTTCCCCGGCGACGTCATGCACCAGCGTCTTGGCGTCCGCGACGGCGCCCGGCGCGGCAGCAAAGGCTAGCGAGGCCAGGTGCTCTTCCATGCCGGTGAATTCGTCAGCGCTGCCGATCACGTACTGAACGAGGCCGATCTGGTGCGCGAACTGGGCATCGAACCCCTCACCGCTCGCGAACAGCGCCCGCGCCCAGCGCGGACCGATGGCCCGGATCACGAAGGGCGAGATCGTTGCCGGCGTCAGGCCCAGCTTCACTTCGGAGAACTTGAACTTCGTGTCCTTCACCGCCACGGCGACATCGCAGGCGGCGACCAGACCGGCCCCGCCGCCCATCGCCGCGCCCTGCACCAGCGCCACCGTCAGCTGCGGCAGCGAATAGAGCTTGTAGAGCATGTCGGCGAGCGCCTGCGCGTCCTCGCGATTGGCGTCGAGCGTGTTGTAGCTCTGGTCCTTCATCCATTCGAGATCGGCCCCGGCGGAAAAGCTCTTTCCCGCGCCGCGCAGGATCACGAAGCGCACCTCGTCGGTATTCTTCGCCAGAAGGTCGAAAATCTCGGTCAGGCCGGAAATCACCTCGTCGTTGAAGGCATTGTGCCGGTCGGGCCGGTTCAGCGTGATGACCGCGGTCTGGCCGGGCGTGATGTTCAGGAGGACGGGTTGCTCATCGGACATGGGGGTTATCCACTCGTGTCTGCGGGATAGAGACGGGGATAACGCCGGGCCGGGACCGGCGCAAAGGAAAACGGCCGCCCGGCATGCCGGACGGCCGTTTCGATTCCGGATGATCCGCGCGTCAGTCGCCGCGGAAGATCATGCCCTTGATGATCGAGAAGATGATGATCGCGATCAGATAACCCACGGCAAGCGCCGCAAGATACTGCATGTAGACCATGTTCACGCCGCCTTCGGCCATCACCGGAGGCATCGCGAATTGTGCACCATCCCGGATCATCGGCATGACGAGATCGACCACGACATGGATCACCACACCCACAATCGTGAAAATCAGGATGGCCCCGGCCCCGCGCATCAGGATCGCGAGCACCAGCGCAATCACGCCGAGCTGGATCAGGAACGGCATCCACGACACCGCCTCCCCATTGCCGGCATAGGTCACCAGTCCGGGTTCGAACCAGTTCCAGACCGGCCCGAGCCAGCCCTCAAGCGTATTCATGAAATCTTCCATGGCGTCTTCCCCTCAGTTCGCCTGCTGCGTCCACAATAGCCCAAGACGCACTTAGAACGAAAACTTCTTGTTAATGCTTCCGATGGAAAGCCTGTTCTCCTGTGACGCGAAAAGCACGCAATCTCAGGGCGTTGCACGCGAACAGGGCGAAGATAGATGTTGTAAATCTGTCGCAAATTGGAGAAGTGACGTAAAAATCGGTTGATTCCACACGGACTTCACGGGCCGAGATCAACTCCGGATCAGCGTCTTCTTCAGAAGGAAGAGCACGCCGATCACGATGAAATATCCCACCAGCAACAACCCGATATAGCGCCAGTAACCGGCCTCCAGCACCGGCGGCAGGCGGAACGGTCCGCTTTCAGCGAACACGGGCGCCAGGATATCGAGCGCGACATGCGCCACGACCGCCCCGGCGGTGATCGCCAGCCACCGGCTCCATTGGCTCATGAACAGGACGGCGATGATCGCGACGATCAGGCCCTGAACCGCATTGACCTCGGCAAAACCCGTCCGCGCGAAATCGAGCACTGAGTTGACGAATTCCATATCCCCCTCCCCCGAAGTGATGGCGACGGGAGGTTAGCGACCCGTTGCCCGGAAGGCGAAAGAAAACACGCGGTCCCGGCAATACCGGGCCCCGTCACCATCTCGGGAAAATTGACGCTCCCCGGTTTTGCGTAGCAAAGACCGGGGTCCGGTCTCGTGAATCTGGATCCCGGATACCGGCTGACGCCGGTTCCGGGAGACGTCAAGTTACATCCGGAAGACGCCGAATTTCGTGTCGCCGAATTCGGCATTGCGCGACGCCGACAGCGACAGGGCGATGACGGTTCGGGTATCCGCCGGCGCGATGATGCCGTCATCCCACAGCCGCGCCGTCGAGTAATAGGGCGAGCCCTCGGCCTCGTAGGTCTCGCGGATCGGTGCCTTGAAGGCGGCCTCATCCTCGGCGGACCAGGTCTCTCCTCGCGCTTCCATGCCGTCGCGCTTGACAGTGGCGAGCACGCTCGCCGCCTGCTCCCCGCCCATCACCGAGATGCGGGCATTCGGCCACATGAAGAGGAATCGCGGCGAGTAGGCCCGGCCGCACATGCCGTAATTGCCCGCGCCATAGGATCCGCCGATGATGATCGTCACCTTCGGTCCGGCGAAGCACGACACCGCGGTGACCAGCTTCGCCCCGTCCTTGGCAATGCCGCCGGCCTCGTATTTCGAGCCGACCATGAAGCCCGTGATGTTCTGCAGGAAGACGAGCGGAATTTTCCGCTGCGCGCAAAGCTCGATGAAGTGCGCACCCTTCTGGGCGCTCTCCGAGAACAGGATGCCATTGTTGGCGATAATGCCGACCGGCATGCCCTCGATGCGGGCAAAGCCCGTCACCAGCGTCTCGCCATAGAGTTTCTTGAACTCGTCGAATTCCGAACCGTCGACGATCCGCGCGATCACTTCGCGCACATCGTAGGGCGTGCGCAAATCCGTCGGCACCACACCGTTCAGCTCGTCCGGCGAATAGGCCGGAGCGACCGGTTCGGCCAGGTCCGGCCATTCCGGCTTGCGCGTGTTCAGCGTGCCGACGCTGCGCCGCGCAAGGAACAGGGCGTGGTCGTCATTGGCGGCATAGTGGTCGGCGACGCCGGACTTGCGGGCGTGCACATCCGCCCCGCCCAGATCCTCCGCCGAGATCACCTCGCCGGTCGCGGCCTTCACCAGCGGCGGCCCGCCGAGGAAGATCGTGCCCTGCTGGCGCACGATGATCGTCTCGTCCGACATCGCCGGGACATAGGCGCCGCCGGCGGTGCAGCTGCCCATCACGACCGCGATCTGCGGGATGGCGGCGGACGACATCTGCGCCTGATTGTAGAAGATGCGCCCGAAATGCTCGCGGTCCGGGAAGACCTCGGCCTGGTGAGGCAGGTTCGCCCCGCCACTGTCGACGAGATAGACGCACGGCAGACGGTTCTCGCGCGCGATCTCCTGCGCCCGGAGGTGCTTCTTCACCGTCATCGGGTAATAGGTCCCGCCCTTCACCGTGGCGTCATTGCACACCACCATCACCTCGCGGCCCGACACCCGGCCGATCCCGGCAATCATGCCGGCGCCGTGAATGTCGCCCTCATACATGCCGTTCGCGGCCAGCGCGCCGATCTCGAGGAAGGGCGAACCCGGATCGAGCAGGCGCTCCACCCGTTCGCGCGGCAACAGCTTGCCCCGGCTGACATGCTTCTCCCGGGCCCGCTCGGAACCGCCCATCGCCGCTTCGGCGGTGCAGGCGCGCAACTCCTCGACCAGCTTCCCCATCGCTTCGCGATTGGCCTTGAAGGCGTCGGAAGCGGGATCGATCTGCGACGTGATGTGGCTCATGTGTGTGGAACTCGCGGAGGTCTGCCGAAAAGGTCACACGCTCTTAGCCGCTAAACGCATGTCCCGGCAACGCGCTGCATCCATTCAGGACCGCACCGGCATCCTTGGAGGCAGATTCCAAGGAGACTGGACATGAAATTCGCATTTGCTGCGCTTGCACTCACGCTCAGCCCCGCCACCGCAATCGCTCAGCAGGACGAGCCACCGGCACAGGTCATGGTGCTCGGAACCTTCCACTTCACCGGCGGCGGCCAGGACTACATCAACCCGGAGGTTGACGACTATCTCGCTCCGGCGCGCCAGGCCGAGATCGAGGCCGTCGTCGAACGCCTCGCCGAATTCAACCCGACCCGGATCGTCGTTGAACTCGATCCCGAGGCCGAAGACCGGTTCAACGCGCTATATGACGCCTACCGGCGCGGCGAACACACCCTTACCGTCAACGAACGCCAACAGATCGGCATGCGGCTCGCTGCACGCCTTGGCCATGACCGGCTCTACGCAGCGGACTATTCGTCCGGCATGGACTTCGACGCCATGATGGCGGCGGGACAGGCAAACGGTCAGGACCGCCTGATGGCGCGTATGGAGGAGCTCCGCGCCGCGATCGAGGCCGAGGACGCACGCCTGAACCGGCCCGAAATCAGCGTGACAGAGCGCCTGATCGCGGCGAACGCACCGGACTTTCTGGAACTGCACAACATCTATCTGACGCTGGCTCAGCTCGGCAGTGTCGAGAACCCGGCCGGCGCGCGCGAAATGACCAATTGGTGGGGCCGGAATCTGCAGATTTTCGCGCAGATTTCATGGGTCGCCGAGCCGGGCGAACGCGTGCTCGTCATCTACGGGTCGGGCCACAAATTCCTGTTCGACCAGTTCATCCAGGACGCGGTCGAAATGGAATGGGTCGACGCGCTCGACTATCTTGAAGGCTAGCGGTTGGCTTCGATCCAGGCGCCGAGCCGCTCCACGACCTCCGGGTCCGGCACGCCCTCGGCGCCATTGACCCACAGCACGAAATTATCGGCCAGCGTCTCTTCCGGGTGGATGATGTAGCCGGTGTTTCGCCCGATCAGGTCGAGATATTGCGGCAGGTTTCCTGGCGCGATCAGCATCGGATTGCCGTCTCCGTCCAGCGCGGGCTCGCAATGCCGGCCTTCCAGATCCACGGCCATCAGGGAAAAGCCCAGATGCGCGCCGAACCCGCCCTCAAGCGTGGGATCATAGCCGCCTTCCGGCAGGAACAGGACCGGCACGACGCCGTCCGCCTGGTCCATTTCCAGCGGCGCATAATGCGCATTCACCGGCGCGTCGGGATTGGTCAGGCGGCGCTCCGAAAGGTTCTCCGGCACCATGACCTCGCACGGCTCGAACCCGATCAGCGCATAGATCTCGTCGGCGCGGTCGCGGTTGTGGCGCGACAGGACGTGCCAGAGCTCGTGATAGAAGGTCTGGCGGAAACCGGCATCGCCGCCCGCCAGCCAGCTCGGGGTGAAAACGATCGCATTGCCACGCGTATGCGGAAACCCGCCATCGATTCCGCCATTGGTGGCTATGAAGACGACATCGTCAGGCAGGAGCGGCGACAGGCTTTCAAGCAGCGCGGCATCCTCGGCAAGCAGCGCATCCAGCCTTGCGCGCTCCTCGTCCGTGAAGTCCCGCACCGAGTCGCGGTAAAGCGCGTTCAGAGCCTCACGCGAGATTTGCGCATTGTCCTCAAGACGCAATCCGATCTCCATCGGTTGCAGGCGAACGGTGAACTCGTCGTCCGCTGACAGGTGGGCATAGGCCTCGTCCGGCGTGGCAAAGACGTAGTCGGCCGCATTCGCCGCCGCCGAAAGCGCCAACGCCGCCGCAGACGCCATCAGTCCGGTCAGAAATACGCGCATGAAACTCTCCCCGATCATTTCGGGCAGACTGGCACCGGCCCGGCGCCACGCCAACTGAACCTTTGGTGAGACTGTCATTTGGCCAAGTCCCGTGGCGCCTGCCGCGCGTCTGCGCTAGCGTCGCCGCAACGCACGAGACTCACACGGACCATGCTTTTCGCTCTCGCCGCCCTTCTGATCTCCGACGATATCCAGGCGACGCCGCGCGCAGTTCAGGCGTGCGACTATCGCGTTGAACACGCGATTGCCTTTACCGGACCGGACGCCAATGACAGGGCCGTCGCCGAAATCATCGGCGAGGACTGCGCGCTGGCGGCGGTAGCCTATCACGTCTTCGATGGCACGGGCCGGCGCGTCTTTTTCGGGGCATCGACCGTCGAATTTCTCTGGAGTTCGGTCGGAGACCCGCCGACGCGCGATCAACTCGTCCGCTTCCTGTCGCGCAATGCCATGCAGGTCGAACCGACACCGGCACGTGCGTCCGACTTGCCGGAGCACCCCCAGGGGCATGAGGTCGGTGACGGCTTCTGCCTTTCGGCCGATACGGTGACCTACATCCGTGCCCGGGCGGACGGGGGGCCGCTGATCACTGTGATGGAAGATCCCGAATATCCGACCTATCTCTGGTATGATGATCTGACGGGCCAGGCCGTTCGGCTCGGTACAGGTTGCTACTGACCGATGCCCCTCACCCTCTCCTTCCTCGGTTTCTTCGACGATATCGGCAAGGCGGCGCTGAAAGCCGTCGAGCACGAGGTGGAATGGTTCTGCCTGCCCGCCGGCGCCATGCTGTTCGGCGAAGGGGAACCCGCCGACGCCTTCTATCTCCTGCGCTCCGGCGCGCTGGCTGCATTCCGGAATGGCGCGCTCGGGCGGCCCAACCTGCTGGGCTATATCCGCCAGGGCGAGCCGGTCGGCGAAATGTCGATGCTGGAGGAACGTCCGCACTCGGCGAGCGTCTATGCCATGCGCGACAGCGAGGTCGTGCGCCTGCCGCGGGCCAGCTTCGACCGTCTGGCGGACAAGCACCCCTCGCTGATGCGCGAACTGGCGAAGATGATGCTGCGCCGCCTGCGCTCCGGCCCGCAGCGCGGCGGGTCCGAGCCGCGCGTCTTCGCGCTGATTTCGTCCTCGCCGACCATCGATCTCGAATACCGCGCGCGCGCCCTCAAGGACGCGCTGGAGACTCTTGGCGTCACCGTCGCCATTGGCGGCGATGAATGCGCCGAGATGCCGGGAACCAAACTTGATGAGTTCGAGAATTCCCACGATCTCGTCTTCCTGACCGCCAAGCTCGGCGATCCGCTCTGGGCGCGCCGGGCCATGGGCCGTGCCGACCGGGTCTGGCTGTTCGCAAGATCCGATGCGCGCCCGTCCATTCCGCTTCTTCCGCCCGACCCGTCGCCAGCGGCCAGCCTGAAACTGATCGACGTCGTGCTTCTGCATCATGAGGGGGTCGCCAAGGCTGCGCGTCCGCAGGAGTGGATGGATGCGGTCGAGGCCGCCCGCCTGTTTCACTGGCGTCAGGGATCAACCGCCGATATCGCGCGCCTGGCGCGCACGCTGGCCGGACGGTCGCTCGGCCTCGTCCTGTCGGGCGGCGGCGCGCGGGCTTACGCCCATATCGGGGCCATGCGCGCCTTCGAGGAAGCGGGGCTGCAGTTCGATTTTCTCGGCGGGGCGTCGATGGGCGCCATCCTTGCCGCCGGCGAGGCACTCGATTGGACACACGAGGAAATCGTCGAACGCACCCGCGACGCCTTCGTCGATTCCAACCCGCTGTCCGACTGGCACTTGCCGGTCGTGTCGCTGGCGCGCGGCGACAAGGTCGACAAGCGTCTCGAAAAGCATTTCGGCGAGGTCGAGATCGCCGACATGCGCCGGCCCTTCTTCTGCGTCTCGTCCAACCTGTCGGACGGAAAGCCCTTCATTCACCGGCGCGGCGTGCTGCGCCATGCGCTGCGCGCCTCGATTGCCCTGCCCGGCATCCTGCCGCCTGTGGTGAAAGGCGAGGCTTTGCTCGTCGACGGTGCGGTGTTCACCAACTTCCCGTCAGAGCAGATGCGTGCCTTCCATCGCGGTCCGAATGTCGGTTGTGACGTGACCCGCGCACGCGGTGTCGATCCGAAGGATTTCGAGGATCCGCCCAGCTTTTTCGGCTGGGTACGAAAGCACGGATTCGGCGATCCGCCGCCCATCGCCTCGCTTCTGATGCGCGCGGCGACCGCAGGTACGATGGTCGACCGGCACGAAGCCTATCTGAAGGCCGTCGATCTCGTCGCCCTGCCCGAGATCGACACCGACCTCAGGGAATGGAAAAGGTTCGAGGACACGATCCAGTCCGGCTATGAGGCGGCGATGCGCGCCCTCGACGAAGCCGACGAGGAAACCCGGGCGAAAATCTTCGCCTAATCGCCCGACCGGTATTCCGGATTGGGGTGGCCGAAACGCTCGCCTTTGTCCCAGGCCTCGCGCGAATTGCCCTCGTTCGGGATGCCGCCATTGTCCTTCAGCATCCGCGCCATGTGCATGAGATTCCACGCCATGAAGGTGGTGTTGCGCTGCGTGAATTCATTGTCCGTCCCGCCACTGCCTTCATCGCAATAGGACGGACCCGGCCCGGCTTCGCCGATCCAGCCGCAATCGGCCTGCGGCGGGATGGTGTAGCCGATATGCTGAAGCGCGTAGAGCACGGTCTGGCTGCAATGCTTGATGCCGTCCTCATTGCCGGTCACGACACAGCCGCCGACCTTGCCGTAGAAGACGTATTGGCCCTTCTCATTGGTGTCGCCGGACTGCCCGTAGAGCCGCTCGATCAGCACGCGGCAAACCGAGCTTTCCTCACCCAGCCAGATCGGCGTCCCGACGACGAGGATGTCGGCCGCCCTGATCCGCTGCCACAGCTCGGGCCAGGCATCGACCGGCCAGCCGTGCTCTTTCATGTCGGGATAGACGCCGGGCGCGACCGGGTGATCGACCAGCCGGATCATCTCGGTCTGAACACCCTGTTTGTCCATGATCGCCTTGGCGACCGCCATCAGCCCCTCGGTGTTCGAGGTCTCCGGCGATCGCTTCAGCGTGCAATTGACGAAAGCGGCTTTGAGGTCGTCAAAAGCCATCAACCCGCATCACCGCAGCGGATATAGGTTTCCTCACGATTCATGTCGCGATTGTCCCAGGTCAGCGTGTCGCCGTCCGCCATGAAATGGAATTCCTGCATGTAGGGCTCGCCACCCTCGCCGCTCTCGCACTGCGTGACGAAATGCGTATAGCCGTCGGTCTGGTCGACGCTCTGGATCGAGCAGGAATCAAGGCCGGCATCGACGGTGTAGCGGGAAATCACGATCACGCCGTCACGCATGTCATTGTCTTCGCTGCAGGCCAACTCGGTGATGCCCCAGCGGCCATTGACGTCGCGGACGGGCATGTCCTCGCCCATCTCGTCCATTTCCGCTTCCGCGTCTTCGGCGGCGTCCTGGATGGCGTCACCGGCATCGGCCATGGCCTCGCCGGCCTCGTCCATAGCCTGTTCGGCGTCGGCTTCCATTTGCTCGCCCGACGGCATGTCGGACTCGCTGCACGCAACGGCGAAAAGGCCGACGGCGGTGATCATCAGAATCTTGCGCATGGATTTCTCCCCTTGAACTCCTTGTTCAAGGCGAAACCTACCCGATCGGTTCCCGCGATTGGGAAAAAACCGGTCAGCGCGTCTCGGTGAACAGCTCGCGGCCGATCAGCCAGCGGCGGATCTCGCTCGTGCCCGCGCCGATCTCGTAGAGCTTGGCGTCGCGCAACAGGCGGCCGGTCGCATACTCGTTGATATAGCCATTCCCGCCGAGCAGCTGGATCGCGTCGAGCGCCAGCTGGGTCGCGGTTTCCGCAGCGTAGAGGATGGCCCCGGCGGCGTCCTTGCGGGTCGTCTCGCCCCGGTCGCAGGCCTTGGCGACGGCATAGACATAGGCGCGCGCGGCGTTCATCCGCACATACATGTCCGCGAGCTTGCCCTGGACCAGCTGGAAATTGCCGATCGGCTGGTCGAACTGGCGGCGCTCGTGAACGTAAGGCAGCACCACGTCCATGCAGGCCTGCATGATGCCGATCGGTCCGGCGGACAGGACGGCGCGTTCATAGTCGAGCCCGCTCATCAGAACGCGGACGCCGTCATTGACCGGTCCCATCACATTCTCTTCGGGAACTTCGCAGTCCTCGAAGACCAGCTCGCCGGTCTCCGACCCACGCATGCCCAGCTTGTCGAGCTTCTGCGCGACGGAGAAGCCCTTCATTCCCTTCTCGATCAGGAAGGCGGTGATCCCGCGCGAGCGCGCGCCCGGATCGGTCTTGGCATAGACCACCAGATAATCCGCCGACGGGCCGTTGGTGATCCACATCTTCGAGCCGTTGAGGACGTAATGGTCGCCCTTCTTGTCGGCGCGCAGCTTCATCGACACGACGTCGGACCCCGCGCCGGGTTCGGACATGGCGAGCGCGCCGACCTTGTCGCCGGAAATCAGGCCGGGAAGGTATTTCTCCTTCTGCTCTTTCGAGGCCCAGCGGCGGATCTGGTTCACGCACAGATTGGAATGCGCGCCATAGGACAGGCCGACCGAAGCCGATCCGCGCGAAATCTCCTCCATCGCGATGACGTGCTCGAGATAGCCGAGCCCGGTGCCGCCCCATTCCTCCTCGACCGTGATGCCAAGGAGGCCGAGATCGCCCATCTTCTTCCAGAGATCGGCCGGAAACACGTCCGACTTGTCGATCTCGGCGGCGCGCGGCGCGAGTTCGTCCGAAGCAAAGCTGCGGACGGTGTCACGGATCATCTCGGCGGTGTCGCCGAGGTCGAAATTCATCGAGGGGTATTGGTTCGGGATCATGCGCGGGACATGGCGCATTCCCCCCGGAGGGTCAAGCAAACGAAGGTGACGTTTGCGTCAGTTTTTGCGCATGCCGCGGCTGATCAGGCCGATTGCCGCTGCGCCGGTCAGCACGAAACCCGCCGCCGCGGTTGCCGGACCGAAGGGCCAGATATCGCCGCCGCTATAGGCTTCCCAGCGCGATGCCGTGTCCCAGACGCCGACGCCGAAGGCGAGTACGCCCAGACCCAGCACCGAGACCGTACCGGCCGGAAACCCGCTGGCAGACGGTGCCGGAGAATCGTCCCCGTTCACCCAGCCATTGCGCTTCGGCACGACCGAACCGGCTTCGAATTCCGGAGAGATTTCCATCGGATCCGGCAGGCCTTCGTCAGAGCCGTGATTGAGATTTTCAGTCTCCGGGTCGGCCATGCTGCTCGGCCCCGCCCCGGCGACTTCGCCCGTAGCTCCGGCGCTGACGGCCGCGCCGGTGAGCGGCGGAATTTCGTCGGAGGGCGTGACGACGACAGGCGCCTCGTCCTCTTCAATTTCGATGTCGGCCGCTTCGGCGAACACATAGCCCACCGGACCGGTGACGGGCTCCGGCGCTTGCGAAGCCTCGGTGGTTTCCCCCTCCGGTTCGGGCGCAGCGGTGACCGGCACTGCTGCGGGCTGATCTTCGCGGATCGCCAGCTGGTCGCGCATGCGCGCAATGACGCGCTCGGCGACGGCGCTGCGCACCGGTGCGGACGGAACGGCGGCTGGGCGCGGCATTTCCTGCGCAGCAGGCTGGTCCTCGACGATGGGAGCCTCGACCGGGTGTTCGGGCTCCGCCTCGTCCTCGGCGGGAGACTCGGCAATCTCGGCAGCGGGTTCGTCAGCCGGTTCTTCGACTGAGGTCTCGATCTCTTCGATGACCGGAGCGACCGGCATGTCGACATCATCCTCGTCCAGGTCGGGATGTTCGACCTCGATGACGAGTTCGACCGGGCGGCCGCTGACATCGGCCGGCAGATCGGTCAGGAACAGCGCGCGTTCGGCGTCGTGGCGCGGATTGTCTCCGCCGCCCCAGGCCGCGATCGCGTCGGCCGCGGCGCGCCAGCGCCCCTTGTTGATCAGGCGCACGACTGCGCTCTGGCGGAACGCCGTCAGGCCGATCCCCAGCGCGAACGAAACCAGCGCGTCGCGCTGCGGCGCCTGCAGCGGGTCATTGATGCTTTCGTCGACGGCTTTCTCGGCCTGCAGCACGTCGTAGATCATCAGAAGTTCGGCGTCATCGCGCGACACGGTCGTGTCTTCGCGCGCGCCGGCCCGGTGGCCATAGCCCACCGTCCAGCGGCCATTGGCATCGCGCTCGGCCGAGCCGCGGAACGGCTCGTACTCCCTGACCAGGGCACGCGCGGCGGGCGTGGATTTCAGACGCAGCTTCATCGATGTTCCAATCCGGGACGCCTTTGGGGGCGGCACGGAAGCATCTTGCAAGCCGGACGCCGTTTACTCTCCGGAGCCCGAATTGGCGTCGGAATAGATGTCGGTTTCGTCGACCGCGGTGAAGGGGGCAAAGAAGCCGCCCCCGGCCCCGCCGCCGATCAGATAGATCTGTCCCTCGATGACTGCCGCCGACGCATCGGTGCGCGGCGCGGGCAGGCCTTCGGCCGTTTGCCAGCGGTCGCGGGCGATGTCGTAGACCAGGTGATCGCTCAGCGTCTGGCTGAGGTCCGCGCCCCGCCCGCCAAAGACATGGATGCGGCCATTCAGCAGCGCGGCGGCATGCCCGGCGCGCGGCGTCGGCATGTCGGCCAGCTGCGCCCAGCTGTCGCTCTCGGGATCGTAGACGTCGATCCGTGTCGATGCCGCACCTTCACGCGCGCCGCCGATCAGATAGATCAGCCCGTCGGACACGACCGAGGCAGCCCCGCGCCGGGAGATGTCTTCAGGCGCTTCGAGCGTTTCCCAGCTCTGGTCTTCCGGATCGAAGACATAGGTTTCCGGCGCACCTGTCTCGCCGCCGATGGCGTAGAGCCGGTCATTCGCGGCGACCAGCTGGAAGGACGCCTTCGGACCCGGCATCGCCGGTTCGCGTGACCAGATGCCGGCCGACGGATCGAACGACCACATGTCGGCGATCGGGCGCACGCCTTCGCGTGCGGCATAGCCGCCGGCGGCATAGATGCGCCCGCCGATTGCGGCGAGACCGAAGCGTTCCAGCCCGGCCGGCAGCGCCGTCGTGTCCCGCCAGTCGCCCAGCGTCAGATCGAGCACTTCCACCTCGTCGCGCGGTTGGGTCAGACCCGCCCCGCCTGCGGCGTAGATCCGTCCCTCGAACTCGATGGCTGCGAGCCCCGAACGCGGGTCCTGCAGGCGCGGCCCGTCGGACCACTGCCCGTCGGCGAGCGCGGCAGAGGGAAGCAGCATGGCGGCGGCAAGGCCGGAAAGGATCCAGTGACGCATGATTTTGAAACACCCGGTTAGACTGACGTGCCCCGCTAGAGCAACACCATAGCGGCAAGTCCGAGGAAGGCGAAGAACCCGACCACATCGGTAACAGTGGTCACGAAGACCGAGGACGACACCGCCGGGTCGGCCCCGAAACGCTTCAGCCCCATCGGCACGAGAATTCCGGCAAGACCGGCACAGGCGAGATTGATCACCATCGCGATGGCGATCACCGCGGCGAGCGCCCAGTTCTGGAACCACAACCCGGCGACCACGCCCATGACGACCGCGAAGATGATACCGTTGAATGTCCCGGTCAGCATTTCGCGGATGATCACGCGCCGCGCATTGGCTGACGTCAGATCACGCGAGGCGATCGCCCGTACCGCCACGGCTAGAGACTGGGTTCCGGCATTGCCCCCCATCGAGGCGACGATCGGCATCAGGACAGCCAGCGCGACCAGCTGCGAAATCGCGGTGTCGAAGAAAGCGATCACGCCCGACGCCAGAATGGCGGTGCCGAGATTGACCAGCAGCCAGGGTGCCCGCGACTTCACCGATTCCAGAACGGTATCGGTCAGCCCGGCCTCGTTCACACCGGCCAGCGCCAGCATATCTTCCTTGTTCTCTTCCTGGATGACCTCGACCATGTCGTCGACGGTCAGCATGCCCGACAGGCGGCCCGAGGCATCGACCACGGGTGCCGAGATCAGGTGGTATTTTTCAAAGTAGTAGGCGACGTCTTCCTGGTCGGTGTCCGGCTCGATGCGGATCCGCACCTCTTCCATGATGTCGGCCAGCTTCACGTCACGCTTCGACCGCATCAGCCGGCTGACCGGCACCGCGCCGACCGGCTCGAAACCGGTGTTCACGACATAGACGTCAAAGAACAGCTCGGGCAATTCGTCGCCCGCCGCGCGCATGTGATCGATCGTGTGCCCGACCGTCCAGAAATCCGGCGCGGCCACGAATTCGCGCTGCATCAGGCGGCCGGCCGTTTCCTCGTTGAAGGAGAGGCTCGATTCCAGCGCCGCGCGGTTTTCTTCCGGGACTTCGGCCAGAACCTGTTCGCGCAGCGCGTCGTCGAGTTCCTCGACCAGCAGCGTCGCATCGTCCGAATCGAGTTCCTGGATCGCCGCGGCCAGGTGAGCGGGGTCGAGCTCTGCCGCGACCAGTTCGCGCGTGTCCCATTGCAGATTGGCGAGCACCTCGCCGGTCAGGATGTCCGGCGCGATCCGCGCCAGTTCTTCCTGTTGCTCGCTGTTCAACTGCTCGATCAGGTCGGCGATGTCGGCCGGGTGCAGGCCCTCCAGAAGGCGGCCGATCCCCTCGCCGTCGCCCTCCTCGATCAGGACCGCCAGTGCCACCGCCTTGGAAACATCGACCTCTCCCTGCGGGGAGTCTTCCGTCGGGATTTCGGCGGTTTCGCTCATGGGGACTCCTGCTCGGGGGGTTGCGCGGCGACAGTAGACGCGGCGCTGGAGATTTTCGAGGGCCGGATTACGGTGTTTTCGGGGAAT
Organism: Hyphobacterium sp. SN044; assembly: GCF_021864465.1. Taxonomy (GTDB): domain Bacteria; phylum Pseudomonadota; class Alphaproteobacteria; order Caulobacterales; family Maricaulaceae; genus Hyphobacterium. The sequence continues at coordinate 10,388 of NZ_JAKKUV010000002.1, read as the reverse complement.
CGTCGGCGGGGGTGCAGATGCAGATGACGGACGGGCTGTCGCTTTATCCTTTGGCGTCGATCGGATTCATCGCAGGGCTCGTTGCACTGATACTCGCGTCAATTTTTGTTCGCGCTGATCGCCTCGAGACCGCCTCGTCACTCGCCATCATTGGATCCGGATTTCGCCTTGTCGGAAAAAAGGTCCGGGAAAGCCTGTTCGCGTTGGCCGGATTTGCCGTGCTCTCAATCGTGTCGGGATTGTCCTGGTTGATAGTCGACGACGGTCGCACACTGACTCTGTTGGCCGACACCGTGATAAGCATCACCGCCGTATTCGCTCTGCACCGACTTTGGCTTCGCCACGACGCCGAGATGCTCGGCGCGAACCTGCTGCACGGAAGCGTGACCGGCGTTTTCATCCGCGGCTGGATGGTCGGATTCTACGCGGCTTTGCCGATTGTTGGCCTGCTACTCCTCGCTGCGATCGTCTCGATATTCATTTCCGGACCGCCGTTGAATTTTTTCGCTGCAGCGCTGGCAGCGCTCGTGCCATTCGCGACGATCTTCGGTGCCCGTGCCACCCTGATGGTCCCGGCCGCGGCGCTGGGTCGGAATCCCGGCGGCAGGGAAGCGTTTCGCCTGTCGAAGGGCGTCGGCTTGCAGCTTGCCGGAGCGTTGTGGCTGATCGCAGTCTTCACGCTCGCGCCTAGCCAAATCCTGTCGTGGGCCCTCAACGAACAAGCGATGTACCCGATGTCCGGGTCGGACACACTGGTGTGGATCGTATTTTCGGTGATCGAGGGCACGTTGTTGTTGCTTCACATCGCGCTATCGGTAGCGGCTGTGTCGGCAACCTTCCGCGACGCCATCCTTCTCAAGAATGGCCCCTGTCTGCCTGAAGCAGAACCTGAAAGCGAAAACGCCGCCCCATAAGGGGCGGCGCTTCGATGACATGGTGCGGTCGAGAAGACTCGAACTTCCACGGGTTTTACCCCACAGCGACCTCAACGCTGCGCGTCTACCAGTTCCGCCACGACCGCATCGTGTCAGGGCCGTGCGAGATAGCAGCGGAAATGCGGCTTGTGAAGTGCGCGATGCGGCGGAAATTCAGACGCCCGGTCAGGCCGCAGCGTAAAACGCGTTGACGTCTGCCGGACCGGTGATGTTGACCGTGACGCGGTCGCCCTGGATCTGGATCTCGCCGCGCGCGATCGGGTGATTGTTGGCCAGGATCCAGACTTCGTCGTCTTCCTCGGCATCGAGCGGAATCACCGCGCCCCGGCCCATCCGGAGAAATTGCTGAATCGGCATCGACGAACGCCCGAGAACGACCGTCACTTCCACCTTTACCGCACCCAGCTGACTCAACGGACTTCCCCCTCACAGGCACTTGCCACTCGACATGTCACGCACAATGTTCGAACAGACGCCGTTTCCGGCGGGTTAACCACGATAACAATGACACAGCAAAAAACCCAGTGGGCGGTCTCGCCCGGCCATATTGCCTACGAACCGGCCGTCGCCTTCATGGAGGATCGCGCCGCGAAAATCGCGGCCGGCGAAGCTCCGGAGCTGGTCTGGATGCTGGAACACCCCCCGCTCTACACCGGCGGCACGAGCGCCGATGCGGGCGATCTGCTCCAGCCCGACCGTTTCCCGGTCTACAAGACCGGGCGCGGCGGCGAATACACCTATCACGGCCCCGGACAGCGGGTCGGCTATGTCATGCTGGACCTGACCGAGCGCGGCCGCGATGCCCGGAAATTCGTCCGCGGCCTCGAGGAATGGATCATCCGCACCCTCGCGGCCTTCGACGTGGTCGGCGAACGCCGCTGCGAACGCGTCGGCGTCTGGGTGGCCCGCCCCGACAAGGGCGACGGCCATGAGGACAAGGTCGCCGCCATCGGCGTGCGCCTGCGCCGCTGGGTGTCCTTCCACGGCATCGCGCTGAACGTCTCGACTGACCTCTCGCACTTTTCCGGCATCACGCCGTGCGGAATTTCGGAACGGAAATACGGCGTCACCAGCCTCGCCGATCTCGGCGTGAACGCCTCGATGGAAGACGTGACCGCGGCCATGCGCACGGCGTTCGCCGAAGTCTTCGGCGAACTGGAAGACGCCGCGCCGCCCGCCCTGAAAGCGGAATAGAAAAGGCCCGGCTGGGTGGCCGGGCCTTTCCAGTGAGACGTGCCGGACCGTCAGGCGGACGGGGGTGGCGGATTGTTGTCCGAGGCTGGTGTAACCGTCGGATTCGAAGCGGGCGGAGCTGCTGCGGGCGCAGCTGCCTGGGGTGCAGTGCCCTCGGGCGCGCCGTAGCGATTGTCGCCGACCGTGCCGGAGGCAACGCCCAGCCAGATCGTGTAGCCCAGCCACAAGAGCGTCGGGATAATGAACACACCGGCCATGCTGCCCATCATCGACATGATGGCGGCGGGATCCGGTTCACCGTTTCCGCTCATGGCCATGGCGAAGATCGAACCGCCGACCATGACGCCGGCAATGATCGAGATCACGAAGCTGACCAGCACGACAAGCGCGTGAATCCACATCGATTTCCCGATGTCGTGCAAGCGCTTGCCGTAGACGCAGAAGCCCACATACCAGAGGCCGAGCCAGACGAGGAAACCGAGAAGTGGGATCCAGGTCAGAAGCACGTTTGCGCCGATGATGATGAGAACGCCGATCCAGAAGCTTTGCTGGCCGATACGCCCGTTCGGGCTGAAGAGTACGTTTCCGATATTCATTCTTTCCCCCTGTCAGAAGATTGGGCGCCGGCGATCAGGCCAGCGGATTGGGCGAGGCTGCGTCCGCGACCGGTTCACCATAGGCGTTCGGCCCGGGATCGGCCTTGAGGAAGCGATTGACGGCGAATGCCGCGCCGAGATGAAGAACGATTGCAACGAGAACATTCACGATCATCGCCTGAAGGGCGAATGAGCCCATATTGCCCGTCTGCGCCGCAGTGATGGCGCTGCCCATGTAGAGCGGCGCGAGAAGCATGCCGAGAACGAGGGCACCCACCCAGATCCCCGCCAGCACGGCGAGGGTCCAGATGGCGGGCTTGCCCGCATCGTGGAACCGCTTCGCGTAGATACAAAAGAGCGGATAAAGCAGGGCCAGACCCAGCAGGCTGAAGATCAGCCCGAGAAAGCCCAGAAGGGCGCTGAGCACCTGCAGAACGATCGCTATCGCCAGAATGACGATGGCACCCTGCCATAATGAATTCGGACCGATCCTGCCTTCGAACTTGAGCAGCAGATCCTGAAGCCCCTGAACTTTTGCCTGATCCATGAGAAACGCCCTCCGGTAATTCCCTAGGGAACCACCGTGGAGGGCGAATCTGCATCGAGTCAATCGCCGCAGGGGCGAATTCGGACCTGAAGGTAAATCAGGCTTCGCGGCTCTGCATGCCGCGGAACCACAGGCCGAAGATCAGCTGGATGGCCCAGTAGCCGGCGAAGGCCACCCAGGTCACTGGCACCGCGACGGCCATGGCCCGGGTCTCGTCTTCGGTCAGCCAGGTCTGGAATTCCTCGGTCAGCGCCGGGTCCTGCGCCACCGTCATCATGTCCGTACCATTCTGGGCGGCGTACTCGCCCATCATCTGGACACCGATGATCATGCTCATGATGACCGCGGCGAGGAAATAGATGACGATCGAGATCAGCACCGGCAACAGCATCATCGCCCAGCCCCGGCCGGCATCGTTGAGCCGGTTGATATGGACGAAGGCCGTGAACAGGGTCACGAGCACCAGGCTGATGATGCCCGACATGTCGGGCAGCGGCAGATCGGCGTAGAGCATCGCCGCGGCAATGCCCGCGTGGATGACCAGCCAGACAAGCAGTCCGATAAAATAGGTTCCGCCATTGGCGCGAACGCCGGGAACAAACCAGGCAACAGGATTCATGTGTCCCTCCCAGGTGGGTTATCCAGCGCCGGAAGCTAGCGCAGCACGGCGGCAGGCCAAGCGGGAAAACGCCGGGACGCGATCCCCCCCTATTCGAACTCGGCCAGCAATTCGTCGGCCGCGACCGACTGTCCGGGCTTGGCGTGAAGCGTCTTGATCGTGCCGTCGATTTCGGCGCGCAGGACGTTTTCCATCTTCATCGCCTCGATCACCATCAGCGGTTCGCCGGCCTTCACCTCCTGGCCGACCTCGACATCGATCGACACGACGAGACCCGGCATCGGGCTTTCCACCATCTTCGCCGACGCGCCGAGCTCCTTTTCGGGCAGCAGGGCATGCAGGTCCGCGGACGTGTGCGTGCATACGATGGCGACGCAGGTGAAGCCGCGATGGCGCAGCCAATAGCCCTCTGTCCGATCGGAGAACGAGACCGCGAAGCGTTCGTCGCCGAGTTGTCCTTCGAACAGATGCGTGCCCGGCCGCCAGGCCGACTTCAGCGTGACGGGTTCGCCCACCAGTTCGGGCATCCACAGCGTGGCTTCGCCGCCGCCGCCGATCGCCGCATCCGGCAGGTCGATCTCGACCGGAATCCGCCGGCCGTCGAGCAGCACGTCCCACTCCTGCGCGTGGGCAACCGGCGGCGGTGTGATGCGGCCGCTGGTCTGCGCCGCGCGGCGGATGTTCACCGTATGGATGAAGGCCGCCGCCGCCGTCAGATAGCGCAACTGATCCTCGGTCGGCGCCGTGCCATGGAAACCTTCCGGGAAATGCTCCTCGATATAGCCGGTATGGATGTCGCCGCGGCGGAAGTCCTTCTCGCCGAGGCAGGCGGCCAGGAAAGGTGCGTTCGCGGTCACGCCCTCGACATGATAGCGGTCGAGACCGGCCAGCAGCGTGTCGATCGCCGCTTCCCGCGTATCGCCGTGACCGATCACCTTGGCGATCATCGGGTCGTAGAACATCGAGATCTCGTCGCCCTCGCGCACCCCGGAATCGATCCGCAGCGTGCCGTCGCCCAGCTTGCCTTCGGCCGGTTCCTTGTAGCGCTTCAGACGCCCGATCGAGGGCAGGAAGCCGCGATAGGGATCCTCGGCATAGAGGCGCGCCTCGACCGCCCAGCCATTGATCTTCACGTCCTTCTGGCGAATTTTCAGCTCTTCGCCATAGGCCACGCGGATCATCTGCTCCACGAGGTCGAGCCCGACGGTCAGTTCGGTGACCGGGTGCTCCACCTGCAGGCGGGTATTCATCTCGAGGAAGTAGAAATTGCGGTCCGCGTCGACGATGAATTCGACCGTGCCGGCACTGTCATAGTCCACCGCCTTGGACAGTGCGACGGCCTGCGCCCCCATCGCCTCGCGCGTCGACTTGTCGAGGAAGGGCGACGGCGCCTCTTCCAGCACTTTCTGGTTCCGGCGCTGAACCGAACATTCCCGCTCGTTCAGGTGGATGACATTGCCGTGCTTGTCGCCCAGCACCTGGATCTCGATATGGCGCGGCCGCACCACGAATTTCTCGATGAAGATGCGCTCGTCGCCGAAGCTCGATTTCGCCTCGGACCGGGCCGACTTGAAGCCGTCGCGCGCTTCCGCCTCGTCCCAGGCGATGCGCATGCCCTTGCCGCCCCCGCCGGCCGACGCCTTGATCATCACCGGGAAACCGATCTCCGCAGCGATCTTCACTGCCTCGTCCGCGTCCTCGATCAGGCCCATATGGCCCGGCACGGTGGAAACGCCCGCCTCCGCGGCGAACTTCTTGGAGGTGATCTTGTCGCCCATCGCCTCGATGGCACGAACATTAGGCCCGATGAAGACGATTCCCGCTTCTTCCAGCGCAGCGGGGAATTTCGGGTTCTCCGACAGGAAGCCGAACCCGGGATGCACCGCTTCCGCCCCGGTATCCTTCGCGGCCTGGATGATCTTGTCGATCTGCAGATAACTTTCGCCCGGCGCCGGCGGTCCGATGAACACCGCCTCGTCCGCCATGTCGACGGCCTTGGAATCGGCATCGGCCTCGGAATAGACGGCGACCGTCTGGATACCCATGCGGCGGCAGGTCTTGATGACGCGGACGGCAATCTCGCCGCGATTGGCGATCAGGATTTTCTTGAACATTCCAGCCCTTCGGGAGCCCCAATTCGAAATGCCGGTTTAGCCCGCCCGGCGACGCAGCGGCAAGGTGTGAACGCGTCTCAGCTGTCGCGCATGCGGTCGAGCCACGCCAGTTCGGCCGCGCGCAGCTTGCCGATCACCGACACCAGGAAGGCAGTCGACCAGCCGATCAGCAACAGACCATTGAACCCTTCGATCGCTCCGACCAGCCGCCAGCGTTCGTCCAGCACGACGTCGCCATAGCCGACCGTTGTGAAGCTCGAAGTCGAGAAATACAGCGCCGCTTCGAGGGTCGGAAACTCGCCCAGCGCGCGATAGACCAGTGCGTATAGCCAGATCTCGACTGCATGGATCACGACCAGACCCAGCACCACCAGCACGATGAAAATGCCCTGCCGGAGCGCATTCTGCATCGGCTTCAGATTGTGCGACCGCGACTGTAGCAGGGCCATCAGAACAATGAGCCCGATCATGTGGATAACCACCGTGCCCGCGATCATTCCCGTGGCCACGGCGAGCGGCGGCATCAACTGGACGGCATCCGACTCGATCATGGCTTCACACTAGCCGGACTTTTCTCCGCGCCGAACAGGGTTAGTTTGGGTGCCGAGGCATGCGAGGGACAATGATGACGCACAAGGTTTACAGCTATTCGTCGCTGGCGCGGCCGCTCGATCCGAAATTCCGGACGAATCTGGCGGTCATCATCCTGGCACCGCTCGGCGGCATTGCCGTCGCCATCTATCTCTACCTGACCAACATCATGGGCATCGGCGACACGGTGCTGCTCGCGATCGAGGCGATGTTCGTCGCCTTCCTGGCCTGGGCACTTGGCCGCGAACTCGACCCGGATATCAACCAGTCCGCCTTCGTCGCCATGGCGCTCGCCCTCGTCGCGGTCGCGCTGGGCTACAACACCTCGATCCTCAATATCGCGGCAGTGCTGTTCGCGGTCCGCATCGTCAACCGGACGGTTGGCAACCCGCTGAAACTGGTCGACCTGATCATGATGGGGCTGTTCGCCGCCGGGCTGGCCATCCTCGGCGCGCCGTGGTGGACCTGCTTCCTGATCGCCGCCGCCCTGACGATCGACACCGTGTTCGACCAGACCCAGGGCAACAATCTGATGGCCGCGGGCGTCGCCTTCATCGCCGGGCTCTACGCCATGGCCATGAACGGTGCGCCGCATCCGGAGAATGCCGTGCTGATCGAGCGCGGCTGGCTGGTAGCCGCGACCGTCGTTGGCGGGCTCTTCCTCCTGATGATCTTCACAACGCCTGAGCCGCACTCCTGCTGCGATGTGCGGCTGGAGGAAAAGCTGCAGAAGCGCCGCATTCAGGCCGGCATGGCGCTCGCGCTCGCCGGCGCGATTGCCAGCCTGTTCGGCGGTCCGCCCCAGCTTTTCGCCACCCTGCCCGTCTGGGCCGCGCTCGCCGGCGTAATCGAGGGGCGCGCCATGCCGAAACGGAAAATCTGAACCCGATCGGATTCCCCTCCCCTTGAAGGGGAGGGACGCGAGCGGCCTTCGTAAGAAGGACGGGAGCGGGGTGGGGTGAGCGTACCTGCAAGACACCCCCACCCCGGTCGGCTGGCTGACGCGCAGCCTCCCGGCCCTCCCCTCAAGGGGGAGGGCAATAAATGCAATCCAGCTAGCGCGTCACCCAAGCGAGCCCGTCGGGTTCGTCGCCGGTCTCCACGCGTCCGGTCACTTCGCGGGTTTCGCGGTCGATCACCGTAACGAAATCGTCCTGCGTGTTGGCCACGAAGACGCGATCGCCCTCCGGATCCATCAGCAGCCCGATCGGCACCGCGCCGGTATCGACCGTCGCCAGCACCTCATGCGTCTCGGCGTCGATCACCGCGACGGAACCGGATTGCGCGTTGGATATCCAGACCTCCGAACCGTCCGGCGCGAACCGCGCGCGGATCGGGAAGACGCCGCCCGAAGGAATGGTCGCCGTCACCGTGTCGGTGGCCACATCGACGATGGAAACCGTGTCCGCGGAACGGTTCGTGACCCACACTTCCGACCCGTCCGGCGAGACGTCGATGCCTTCCGCGCCCGCTCCGGTCGGGATGGAAACGACCTCGCCGGTCGCGCGTGTGATCACGGTGACCGAACCCGAACCGATGTTTGCGATGTAGAGCTTTTCCCCGTCCGGCGTCGGGACCAGCTGGTGGCTGACCGCCTGCCCGGTCTCCCAGACATTGGTAATCTCGCCCGTCGCCGCGTCGATCTCGGTGACCGTGCCGCTGGTTTCGGTCGTCACCCAGACGAGCGCCCCGTCGCCCGACACCCAGATGCCGTGGGGCCCGCGATTGGGTGCGATATCCCATGTGGCGGTCGCACTGGCCGTGGCCAGATCGACGACCGTTACCGTCGTGCCCTGCGCCCCGCCATAGTCGGAGACATAGGCGAGCGCCCCGTCCGGCGAGGGATAGACTTCGTGCGGATTGTCACCCGTTGGAACGGTCGCGGTGACCTCGAGTGTCTCGGCATCGACCAGCGCCAGCGTGTCGTCGCCCTTGTTGACGACCAGCAAGAGATCATCGGCCAGCGCCGCCCCCGCAATCAGTGCGGCCGCGGACAGTCCGGTCAGAAGTGTTTTCATGGCAGAGCCTCCCAGCGTGTTTCCAGGGAAGATAGCGCGGCGCTGCGGACTTTGGAGTGAAATCGGCGAAAGGTACCCCTCACCCTCCCCAACCTTCGCCTTCGGTTCAGGCCGGGTCCCCTCCCTCTCCCTTGAGGGAGAGGGAAAGACGTGCGGCTCCGAAGGAGGCGCGCGTCAGGGTGAGGGGGAAGCCGGTTTGGCAACGCGCCGCCCCATGCTAGATTCGCGTCCATGACGATGAAGCTGTCGGACGCCATCAGCCGCGAGGAATTGCGTGCCCTGTCGAAGGCCGAGAACTGGCGCGGCGCGCTGATGCTCGCGGGGGATTACGCGCTGATTGCCGCCGCCTTCGCGTTGGCGATCTGGAACCCGTGGTTCTCGCCCGTCAGCGTCTTCATCCTCGCGGGGCGCCAGCTGGCGCTGGCCATCGTGATGCATGACTGCGCCCATCGGGCGATGTTCCGCACGCCCTGGATCAACGATTTCGTCGGCAACTGGCTCGGCGGCGCGGCCGTCGGCGTTCCGCTGCGCGATTACCGCCCCTATCATCTCGACCACCACAAATACGCCGGCACGGACAAGGACCCGGACCAGGGCCTTGTGAAAGACTATCCGGTCACGAAGGACAGCCTGCGGCGCAAATTCATCCGCGATTTCACCGGCCAGACCGGTGTGAAGGAATTGATCTTCCTGTGGACGAAGTCGGACTGGGAACGCCGCATCCCGCCCATCGTCTTCCAGCTCGTCCTGCTCGCCGCGCTGGTCGCCGCGCAGGCGCCCTGGGCGATTGCCCTGTGGTGGGTGGCGCGCCTCTTCGTCTATCCGGCGATCATCCGCCTCAGGAATATCGGCGAGCATGGCGTCGCCATGGACCGCTACGATCCCGAACCCCGGCGCAACACGCATACGACGCGGGCGGGCTGGCTCGAACGCCTGCTCGTCGCGCCGAACCACGTCCACTACCACCTCGAACACCACATGTTCGCGGCGGTGCCGCCCTATCACCTGCCCCGCCTTCACCGCCTGCTTCGCGAGCGCGGCTATTACGAGGGCTATGACTGCATCAGCCCCGGCTATGCGGCGGTGATCCGGAAAGCGGTGCGGGCCTAGGCGTCCGCCACGTCCTCGCGCCGTATCTTGCGCACGTGGAAGAAGAACCACAGCGCTGCGACATAGCCCATCAGACACAGGCTCAGGACAACATAGGGGATCGGTGCCATCGACCCGGCCGGGCCGCGTACCGGCCCGAGCCAACCCAGCCCGGCTTCCGGCGCCTGGCCGATCCCGTGAAGATACGTCCCGAGCCGCGCAAGGTCCGAATAGATCGAGAAGACCTCGTTGCCGAAGCCAGCCGCCGCGACCGTGAAGATGAAGATCAGGATCGCCGCCATCAGCCGCGTCAGCCGGTGGGCGAAGAACCAGCTCGCCGCCAGCATGCCCGACAGGATGGCGATATAGTTCGCGAACCCGGTCTGCGCGGCTTCGGCGAACGCCACGAACAGCGATGCAGCTTCATAGGGTGTCATGCGATCCCCTCCCCGCCCCTTTTTGCCCCGGATTCAATCCGGGGCATAGCCAGCGCGCTCAATCCGTTATTCCGGCGAAAGCCGGAATCCAGTCCAACGGCCAATCTGGACCCCGGCTTCCGTGTTTCGTTTCGGACGATTGTTTTGATTCCCCAGCGATCGTTGCTGGGCTAGCCTATGTTGCGTTGAGACGGAGGGCTGGGTGATGCAGGTCCGGCTTCACGCGAATGCGCGCACGACCCCGGCGA
>NZ_JAKKUV010000001.1:389894-563467 GCF_021864465.1 Hyphobacterium sp. SN044 | reverse complement strand
GGCCGAAACCGCCGATACGAATGCCCCCGAAGCGCTGGAAGAGGCCGAGAACGCGCCGAAGAAGCGCGGCTGGTGGCAGCGCGGCGCGAAGCTGTTCAACTGACAACGCGGAGCGGCGCGGACGGACATCCGTTCGCGCCGCCGCTGTCTTCACCGTTGTCAGCGCGAACTGACTTGCTAATCTGTGCGTTCAGCGGGGGCTGACTGAACGGAGATTTCATGCGCGCCCTCATAGCCGCCATCAGCGCCGCAGCCCTTTCCCTTGCCCTGCCGGCCACGGCCGCAGCACAGACCCTTCTCCGCGATACGGAGATCGAGGTCGTGCTGCGCGAATACACCGATCCGTTCCTGGTGGTTGCCGGGCTCGATCCCAATGACGTCGACATGTACCTGATCGGCGATCCGGAAATTAATGCCTTCGTGACCGGCGGGCAGAACATCTTCGTCAACACCGGCACGATCATGGAGGCGGAAAATCCGCTGCAGCTGAAGGGCGTACTGGCGCACGAGGTCGGTCATATCGCCGGTGCGCACCTGGTGCGGATGAGCGAGGCCGGGCGCGGCGCGATGGTGCCGATGTTCGTGTCGATCGGTCTCGGACTGATCGCGGCGATGGCCGGCGAAGGCGGCGCCGCGAGTGCGCTGATCGCTTCGGGCCCGCAATTCGGCGCGCTGAATTTCTACACGCATACGCGGGCGCAGGAATCGGCCGCCGACCAGGCCGCGCTGCAGTATCTGACGGCGACCGGCCAGTCGGGCGAAGGCCTTGTCGAGTTCTTCGAGCGCTTCCGATACCAGGAAGTCTTCACCCCGGCACGGCGCTTCCGCTATTTCCTGACCCACCCGCTGTCCTCTGAGCGGATCACGGCCCTGCGTCACGGCGTGGACGAAAGCCCCTATTCCGACGTCCTGCCGACGCCGGAGGAACAGGCCGAGCTGGAGCGCATCCAGGCCAAGATTTTCGGCTTCATGGCGCCGCCCGGGCAGGTGTTCGCGCGCTATCCCGAAAGCGACACCTCCCTGCCCGCCCGCTATGCCCGCGCCGTGGCCTATTACCAGGACGCGCGGCTCGACCGGGCGCGCGGCGAGATCGAGAGCCTGATCGCGGAAGAACCGGAAAATCCCTATTTCTACGAGCTTTACGGCCAGATGCTGTTCGAGAGCGGGCATGCCGACGAGGCGATCCCCTATCACCAGACCTCGGTCGACCTGATGCCGACCGCGCCGCTATTGCGGATCAACCTCGCCATGGCGATGATCGCGGCGGACGACGACCAGTATCTCGAAGCGGCACGGGATCATCTGCGCGTCGCGCTCGATATCGAGCCGGGCAACGCCTTCGCCTGGTACAATCTCTCGCTGATCCACGAGCGCATGGGCGACACCGCCCTCGCCCAGCTGGCGGTGGCGGAGCAGTCCTACTACACGGGCAACAGGATGCGGGCCTTCCAGTTCGCGCAGCGGGCGATGCAGGAGCTGGAGCCGGGCACGACCGCCCGTTTCCGCGCCGCGGAACTGATCGCGGTGTCGCAGCCCACGGACGAGGAAATCCGCGAGATGCAGCGCCAGCGCCGCCAGCAGGAACGTCAGCGCCAGCAGCAAGGACGCTAGGCGGCGATAGAGTCTCGCCTTTCCCGGCGCAATCCCGTAAACCCGCCTGAACACGAGTGTATCCGAGGGGATTGATGATGAAGCGCGTATTCGCGGCGCTGGCCAGCGCCCTGGCCCTTGCGGCCTGCAGCCAGGACGGAGCCGATGCCCGCCAGTCCGACGACAGCGAGTTCACAGAGGCCGAGCGCGCGGAGATTCGCGATCTCGCCCGCGACTACATTCTCGAGAATCCCGAAATCATCGAAGAGGCGCTGATCGAGCTGCAACGCCGGGCCCGCGCGCGCGAACTCGAAGCCTATGTCGCCTCGATCGAGCGCAATGCCGACGCGATCTACAATGACCCGCGCGACCCCTCGATCGGTCCGGAAGATGCCGAGATCGTCGTGGTCGAGTTCATGGACTACAAGTGCGGCTATTGCCGGATCGCCAACCGCTGGGTCGACACGATCCGCGAACAGCATGGCGACCGCGTCCGTTTCGTGTTCAAGGAATACCCGATCCTCGGCGAGGAATCGCGCGAAGCGGCCCGCGCCGCGCTCGCTGCGCTGCGTCAGGGCGAGGAGCTCTATTTCGACTTCCACACCACAATGATCCAGGCCTCCGGCCCGCTGCCGTCCGACCGGATCGACAGCTTCGCGGCGGCGGCCGGCATTAATGTCGCGCAGATGCGCGAAGACATGGAAGACCCGGCGATCGAGGCGCATCTGGAAGACGTCTACCGGCTCGGCCGCATGCTCGGCGCGGACGGCACGCCCTTCTTCATCGTCGACGGCACGCCGATCCCGGGCGCCAACATGGAAGCCCTCAACACGGCGCTGGAAGCCGCGCTGGAGGGATAGGGTCTTTCCCTTCTCCCCTTTTTGAAGGGGAGAAGGTGCCCGTCAGGGCGGATGAGGGGTTCTGCTCCGTAGTCGAAGACTGCGTGCGCCCCCTCACCCCTGGCCCCTCTCCCCCAAATGGGGGCGAGGGGAAAATGCCGGAATGACGCCTATGCGTCCGGCATCCACACATTCCCGTCATTGTCGATATTCCAGTGCGGATTGTGGGCGACCTCCCAGGCGTGGCCGTCCGGGTCGGCGAAATAGCCCGAATAGCCGCCCCATTCGGTGTCGGCGGCCGGGCGCATGACCTCGCCGCCCGCCCTCACCGCCTCGTCGAGCACGGCATCCACCGCGTCGCGCGCCGCGAAATTGATCGCCAGCGCCACCCCGTCCCCGCCCGACAGGGTGCGGCCGGTCTCGGCCTCGAAGGCGGTGCGGCGGTACAGGCCCAGCACGATGCCGTTGAGCTGGAAGAAGGCGATGTCGCGGCTGACGAAGCCGGCTTTCCAGCCGAGCGCCTCGTAAAAATCCTTCGACCGCTCCGGATCGGCGACGGCGAGTGTGATAAGCGATATGCGCTGGTCCATGTCTCTCTCCCTCGTTGCAGGAGGCTAGAACATTTGGGGAACATGGCAAAGGCCGAAAGTCGCCACTCCCCGGTTTCGGGGTCCCCGCATCCGCGGGGAAGACGAAGACCGGAGTCCCGTGATGGATCCCGGACCGGCTTCGCCGTCCGGCAGGCGTCATCTTTACTGTTGAAGCGTTTGGCATAGGCGGGGAGCGACCGCAGCTGTTTGCCCTCCCCCTCAAGGGGAGGGAAAGCGTCGCATCCGCAGGCGTAACGCAATTCCTAGATCAACCCGCTCAGCGGGCTGGAGGGATCAGCGTATTTCTTCTTCGCCATGCGGCCGGCGAGATAGGCTTCCCGGCCGGCGATGACGGCATGCTTCATCGCGGTGGCCATGCGGATCGGGTCCTTCGCCTCGGCGATGGCGGTGTTCATCAGAACGCCGTCGCAGCCGAGCTCCATCGCCACAGCCGCGTCCGACGCCGTGCCGACGCCGGCATCGACGATGACCGGGACCGAGGTCTGCTCCACGATCAGGCGGATATTGACCGGGTTCTGGATCCCCAGGCCCGAGCCGATCGGCGCGCCCAGGGGCATGATGGCACAGCACCCGGCGTCTTCCAGCTTGCGGGCATAGACCGGATCATCGCTGCAATAGACCATCACGTCGAAGCCGTCGGCGATCAGCATCTTTGCCGCGCGCAGCGTCTCTTCCACATCGGGATAGAGGTGTTTCGGGTCGGACAGGACTTCAAGTTTCACGAGATTCCAGCCGCCCGCCTCGCGCGCCAGTCGTAGCGTGCGCACGGCGTCCTCGCCGGTGAAACAGCCCGCCGTATTGGGCAGGAAGACGTATTTTTCCGGATCGATGAAATCGACGAGGCGCGGCTTGTCGGGATCGGACAGGTTCACGCGGCGCAGCGCCACGGTGATCATCTCCGCGCCGGAGGCTTCGAGCGCGCGGGCATTCTGCTCGTAGCTTTGATACTTGCCGGTGCCGATGATGAGGCGCGATTTCAGTTCGCGGCCGGCGACGACGAGGGGTTTGTCTTCGGCGGTGTTGGCGGTCATCATTCCATCCGTATTCGGGTGTACTTTTCCGGGTGTTCTTTTCAGGGTGTTCTGGGGGGAGAGACTTAGATGAACAAGCCCGTCATGGCCATTCTGCTCGCAGTGGCGGCCGCGAATATCGGCTATGCCGTATGGCGGACTGTCGAAGGGGTGCCGCTGGACGATAGCCTCCCGCTCTTCATTGGCGGCCTGGTCTGCACCGCGCTCGCCGTCGTGATCAGCCGCACCAAAGGCCGGGCCGATCCGGGAGGCGGCAGCGCCGACACGTCATCGAAGCATGTTCACGATGACAGCGGAGACGGGGGCGATGGCAGTGGCGGCGGCGATTAGCCCCCGCCGACGAAATGGACGATCTCGATCCGGTCGCCCTCGGAAAGGGTGGTCTCTGCATAGAGCGATTTCGGCACGATTTCGAGATTGCGTTCAACCGCAACCTTCCGCGTGTCGAGGCCAAGTTCGGCCAAAAGGCCGGTCACGGTCGAACCCGGTGAAATCGCGCGGGCCTCGCCATTGAGCTCAATCTGGATCATGGCTGGAGAGATGGCGCGAGCCGCGCGAAAGCGCAACCTTCATGACCGCACGGCGGACGCGACGGTTGTCAGGTCTGTGTCGTGCGCTTTCCGTCGGCGAACAGGCCGATGATGAACAGAAGGACACCGCCCAACGCGCCGAGCACACCAAGAGGAATGGTGTAGAAGCCGAACCAGCCCATAACGAACATGTAGGCCAGGGTTTCGCCGATATCGACGCCCCCGACCATACAGACATTGGCGCCTGCCTCGTTGACGGTGCAGTCCGCAGCCGCACCGATCCAGCCTGCCGAGAGGGCGATGAGGATCGGTGACGCGCCGAACAGAATGCTCAAAAAGAAGGTCCACAGGCCGATGCGCTTGAACATGGCTGCCCCCGCTTGGAGCGCACAATATCTCATCGTTCCGCGCTCGTTTCACGCGAATTCGCCGTCGGTCAAACGGTCGGCGCTTGTCACTCCCGATGGCGCCGTCGTACAACGCCCGCCCGCGAAACAGCCCGTAAGGCCAAGTGAAAAAGCCGGTCTTCATCCTCAACGGTCCGAATCTGAACCTGCTCGGCCGCCGCGAACCGCACATCTACGGCACGCAGACGCTGAAGAATCTGGAATCGCTGTGCGAGGCCAAGGCGATCACGCTCGGCGTGACGATCGACTTCCGGCAGACCAATCACGAGGGCGTGCTGATCGACTGGGTCCAGGAAGCGATGGATTCGGCCTCGGCGCTGATCCTCAATGCCGCGGGGTATACGCACACCTCGATCGCGCTGCACGATGCGCTGAAGGCGCTAACGATCCCGGTGATCGAGGTGCATCTGAGCGACCCGGCGAAACGCGAAAGCTTCCGCCATGTTTCCTATGTGGGCATGGCAGCAACGCAGACCATCGCCGGACTGGGTGCACGCGGATATGAACTGGCGCTAGAGAGTGCCGCCAGTCTGGTCTAGACAGGCTGATAACGAGATTCCGCCAAGAGCTTCTGACAGAAAGGGGCGCAAGGGACATGACCACGTCATCGAAAGCCGGTTCACCGCTGAATGCGAAGCTGGTGCGCGAATTGGCCGAAATCCTGCGCGAGACCGAACTGACCGAGATCGAGGTCGAAAAGGGCGATCTGCGCCTGCGCGTCGCGCGCACGGTCCAGGCCGCGCCGATGGTGCAGCACGTTGCCGCTCCGGCCCCCATGACCGCTGCGCCGGCTGCCGCACCGTCCATTCCAGCCTCGCAACCGTCCGATCCGGCCCAGGCGCCGGAAGGCGGCGACATTCCGGGCAGTGTGCCCTCGCCCATGGTCGGCACCGTCTATCTGCGCCCGAATCCGGAAGCCGATGCCTTTGCCAAGGCCGGCGACACGGTGAAGGAAGGCGACACGATCCTGCTGATCGAGGCGATGAAGACGTTCAACCCGATCACCGCGCCGCGGTCCGGCAAGCTGACCCACCTCTTCGTCACCGACGCCCAGCCGGTGGAATACGGCGAAGCCCTGTTCGCGATTTCCTGAGGCGCACGCGCGGGAGCCGTCCGAGATGTTCGATAAAGTCCTGATCGCCAATCGCGGCGAGATCGCCCTCCGGGTCCACCGGGCCTGCAAGGAAATGGGCATCCAGACCGTGGCGATCCATTCCGAAGCCGATGCGGACGCCATGCATGTCCGACTGGCCGACGAAAGCGTCTGTGTCGGGCCGCCGCCGGCCGGCAAGAGCTATCTGAACATTCCCCAGATTATCGCCGCGTGCGAGATCACGGGGGCGCAGGCCGTTCACCCGGGCTACGGCTTCCTGTCCGAAAATGCCCGCTTCGCCGAAATCGTCGAGGCGCACGGCATCACCTTCATCGGGCCGACGGCGGAGCATATCCGGCTGATGGGCGACAAGATCACCGCGAAGAAGGCGGTGAAGGATGCCGGAATCCCGGTCGTTCCAGGCTCCGACGGCGGCATTTCGGACATCGACGAGGCCGAAAAGATCGCCGCCGATATCGGCTATCCGGTGCTGATCAAGGCCGCGGCGGGCGGCGGCGGACGCGGCATGAAGGTCGCGGAGAACGCCAAGATGTTCCGCAGCGCCGTTCAGACCGCGTCTTCGGAAGCGGCGGCGGCCTTCGGCGACGGCTCGGTCTATCTCGAGAAATATCTCGGCAAGCCGCGCCATATCGAAATCCAGATCCTGGCCGATACGCATGGCAATTGCGTGCATCTGGGCGAACGCGACTGCTCGCTGCAGCGCCGTCACCAGAAGGTTCTGGAAGAAGCCACCTCACCGGCTCTGGACGCCAAGGCGCGCGCGGAAATCGGCGCGATCACGCGCGATGCGGTTGCAGCCATCGGCTATCGCGGCGTGGGGACGGTCGAGTATCTCTACGAGAATGGCGAGTTCTACTTCATCGAGATGAATACCCGCCTGCAGGTGGAGCATCCGGTGACCGAGGCGATCACCGGGCTCGACCTGGTACGCGAACAGATCCTCGTTGCAGCCGGCGAAAAGCTGTCGATGACGCAGGACGACATCGTCTTCAACGGCCACTCCATCGAATGCCGGATCAATGCCGAGGATCCGGCGACGTTCGCGCCCTCCCCCGGCAAGGTGACGGAATTCCACGCGCCGGGCGGGCTCGGCGTGCGGCTCGATAGCGCGCTCTATGCCGGCTATTCGATCCCGCCCTATTACGACAGCCTGATCGGCAAGCTGATCGTGCACGGCCGTGACCGGCCGGAAGCGCTGCTGCGTCTGAAGCGCGCGCTGAACGAGCTGGTCGTGACCGGCGTGAAGACGACAAAGCCACTCTTCCTCGACCTTCTCGAGGAGCCCGCCTTCGTCTCGGGCGATTATCACATCCGCTGGCTGGAGAGCTGGCTCGCCGAACGCAAGGCGGCCGGCGAGGCGGCGTGAAGGGCTTCGGCCCGGCCGACCTGCTCGACTGCTATGCGCGGGGCGTCTTTCCCATGGCCGAGGGCCGGGACGATCCGCGCATCTATCTTCTCGAACCGGACGAGCGCGGCATCCTGCCGCTCGACGGCTTCCATATTCCCCGCAGCCTGAGGAAGACGGTCCGGCGCGAACCGTTCGAAGTTTCTATCAATCGCGACTTTGCAGGCGTGATCGACGGCTGCGCGGCCCCGGGCGCAGGCCGGGAGGAGACCTGGATCAATCCGGGGATTCGCTCGCTTTATCTGATGCTGCACGAAGCGGGGTACGCACACAGCGTGGAATGCCGCGATGCCGGCTATCTGGTGGGCGGGCTCTATGGCGTCGCGCTTGGCTCCGCCTTTTTCGGGGAAAGCATGTTTTCCCGTGCGACCGATGCGTCAAAGGTCGCGCTGGTCCATCTCGTCGCGCGGCTGAAGGCCGGTGGATACACCCTGCTCGACACGCAGTTCACGACCGCGCATCTCGAACAATTCGGCGCAGAGGTGATCACGCGCGAGGCCTATCGCGAGCGCCTCGCCGAAGCGATCGAAGTCGATGCGGATTTTCACGCCCTGCCGGACGTGATCAGCGGCGATCAGGCCCTGCAGTCGATCACCCAGACGTCATAGACGGGGTGTTCGAGCGGGTTGAGCGCCGGGTTCGATCCGAACATCCAGCCGGAAAACACGGTCTCGCTCTCGTCTTCCGACCCGAAACCGTCGGTGCGGCGGTCGGCGATCTGCATGAAGGCGAAGATTTCCGGGGTCTCTTCCGGCGGGCGGCGGCGGCAATAGCGCGCCGTGATCTCCAGCGAACCGAAAACATGGGTCTCGCCGACGCGGATCTCGAAGTCCTCGGTGCGGGCGGTGATCTTGTCGAGACCGCGCAGCACCAGGACGGAACCGGGCCGGCTGGTCAATTCCTGCCGTGCGGGGCGATCGGACCGCATTTCCGGCTGCTCGCCCGTTTGCGGGCCGGACTCCTGCGCAGCGGCCAAACCAGCCGAAGCGACGAACATCAACGCGGTAACAAGCGATCTGATCATGGGTCCAGCATGTCCCGGCTTTGCGGCATCGCCAAGGCGAAAGCGATTCACGCGTCCGGCGTCCAGGATTCGTAGTCGCCCGAGGCGCGCTGGCGCGGACCGGGAACGGCAAGGCTGCCGGTCGGGCGGTAGGCATGGAGCGTGCCGGTGAGGTTCGGCTTGTGGTCCAGCTCCCACTTCTGGCGCGGCAACGGCGCGTCGGTGGGCGGCTCGTCAAAGGTGTGGTGCAGCCAGCCATGCCAGTCGGCCGGCACGCGGCTCGCGTCGGCATAGCCCTTGTAGACCACCCAACGGCGCTCGCGGCCGCTGGCCCCGGAGGGCTTGCGTTCGCGGTAGTAGCGGTTGCCGTATTCGTCCTCACCGATCTTCTCCGCACGCTTGGCGAGCGTGAAGAAGGTGCCGGGCGTGGCGTCATCCCACCATGCGAAGATCTTGGCGAAAAGTCCCATCGGGTGCGGCCGCTCCGGTCGGTTTCGGGGTTCAGAATCCGGGCGGAATATGCCGCCTTGAACCCGCCCGGTCCAGTGCGAGCCGCCGCTTTTGGTGCAGGGGCGCAAGCGCCTTATCCTGTTCGCGATTCGGCGCATGCGCGCCGCGACCTGAGGCGAGAGGGGCAATCATGGCCGGACGGCGCAAGACGGGTTCCGATTTCGCGGACCTGGCAACCGAAGTGGTACCGGTCGCCCCAGATCCGGACGCCGACCCCATCAACCTCGTTCTGCCCATGGGCTGGGACGAGGCCGCGGGCCTCGCCTTTCTCGACGCCGCGGGGCAGACGGATATCCGCGCCGCGCTGAGCACGCTTTGCTCCGCGCTGAAGCTTGATGGTGAGACCGCCGAAAGCCTCGCCTCGGCGATCGCAAGGCGCGAGATCGCGCCGAGCCCGGCCCTGTGGGCGGGCCATCTGACCGTCGAAGCCGCGCCTGCTCCCGTTGACGCGGCCGAAGGCCCGGCCCTGTTCGCGCGGATTGCGGACACGGCGCTGGAGGCCAGCCGCCGCGATGTCGGCACGCGCATCCTGACCGAGCGGCTGGATGCCGTCCGCGTGGCCATCGGACCGGACGGCGAGACCGATCCGCGCCGCAATACCGAACTGGCCAAGGCGCTGCGCGATGCGCGGCGCGCGGGCGTGCCGGACGAGGCCCTGGAACGTACGATCGACCTCGCGCGCGAGGGCATCGAGGAACCGGTACAGGCCGCCGATCCCGCCCCCGAGCCTGCATGGCCGGTGCTGACCCTCACCGAGGGCGATCTGGCACGTGCGGACCTCTGGCGCGGGGCGGCGAGGAGCCTTTGGTCGCACAGCGCCCCTGCCCTCGCCTTCAGTGACGTCCGCACGGCCGAGGGACCGGGTTTCGCAATCGATCTCGAAGCCTTCGCCGGACCGGACGGGTTCGACCGCATGCGGTTGTCGGGTCATCTCGCCCTGATCGGCGAGGCTCTCCGCGCCCGCGGCGGCAAGGGCGCGGCGGGACACATCAATCTGACCGGCTTCGCGGCGCTGTTCGCCGCGCTCGGCCATGCCTATGACAGCGACGAGGCGATGGCGCTGGTGCGCGAAATCGGCGAGACGGCGGAAGCCTCCGCCGGGGACCGTGTCACGGTCGGCGCCTGCGCCCCCGAACCCGTATCCGCCCGCCTGTTGGGCAGTGAAAGCGACGGGATCGCGCCACTCGACGGGCTGACCACTGAAATCGACGGCGCGTTACAGTGGCGCCGCTGTGTCGCCGCGGGCCTGTCGCGCCTGCGATTCGAACTGCCGGAACCGCCGCGCGGCGTGCCGGCGGATGCGTTCGCGCCGCCGCGCCCGGAAGCCGTGCTGATCCTGGCGGCGACGCTCGCGGCGCGCCTCGACGGCCCGGTCGCGGCCGACATCACCCTGCCCGCGGAAACCGAGCTTGAAACCGTCGCGACCCTGATCCGCGCGGCGGCGCAGATGAAACTGCCGCTGCTGACCGTCCAGCGGCACGGGTCGGGCTTTACCGCTCTCCTGGACACGCTTGAAGCGGTCGCGGAAACGCCGGAGCAGGTCCGTCTCGCCGAGAAGATGGTCGAGCGGATCGTCGAACGCTCGGCGGATCGCCGCAAGCTGCCGGACCGCCGCAAGGGCTATATCCAGAAAGCCACGGTCGGCGGCCACAAAGTCTATCTCCATACCGGGGAGTTCGAGGACGGCGAACTCGGCGAAATCTTCATCGACATGCACAAGGAAGGCGCGGCCTTCCGATCTCTGATGAACAATTTCGCCATCGCGATCTCGATCGCCCTGCAATACGGCGTGCCGCTGGAGGAATTCGTCGACGCCTTCGTGTTCACGCGCTTCGAACCGGCGGGACCGGTCGAAGGCAATGACTCGATCCGGCACGCGACCTCGATCCTCGACTATCTGTTCCGGGAGCTCGCCGTCTCCTATCTCGGCCGGGAGGACCTCGCCGAGACCGAGCCGGACAATACCGGCGGGATCGGGCGCGGCGTGGCGCGGGAGAAATTCATGGCCGAGACCGCGGCGCACTTCATTTCGAAAGGCTTTTCGCGCGGCCAGCTGCCGGACAATGTCGTGATGCTGGGCGCGGACCGGCGCAAGCCGAAGGAAGAGCCGGTTGAAGAAGCCTCCAAGGCGCGCGGGCCGGACAATTACGACGGCGACCCCTGCCCGGAATGCGGGCATTTCACCCTGCTGGAAGCGACCGAAGGCGGTCAGATCTGCGACGCCTGCGGTTGGCGGAATTAGGGGGTCTCCGCCCCGTCCATTAGTGGAAAGCCGAGATCGGCTGGGGGCGGCCATGACAGGCTGCTGCCTTCGAGTCGGGCTGCAAAATTCGGCGTCGCTTCGAGATCGAAGGGTGCGCCGCAGCCGCAGCCGATAATCGCGTCCATCAGGCTGACCGCGCCGAGTGGGCGGGCATCCATGCGCGCTGCGATCGCATTCGCTTCTTCACGGCGGCCGGCAATGGCGCTCACGATAAGGGCCGACCAGTCGTCCTCCGAGGCGAGTTCGTCATAGAGCGCAGCGAGCGCTTCGGCGTTCCCCAGCCGCGCGTCGAGCCGGTAGTTTTCCCAATGCCAGCTCTCGTCGAGCATGGCGCGGGCGTCTTCATAGCGCTCCAAACCCATCAACGCTTCGAGCCGGATCGTTTCGCTCTCCAGGATCTGATCCATTTCGAACAGGCGGTCAGCATCGGCCAACGCCGCTTCATAGTCACCGCGCGCGATCAGCGTGTCGGCTCGCGCCAGCTGCGCTTCGGGATTGAGCGGGTCGCACGTCAAAAGACGGTTGGCATAGACGAGGCGCGCATCCAGATTCGGATAGAGCACGACAAGAGTCTGCAGCCAGTTGTCGTTGAGACAATCTTCCGACGTCAACGAGTCGAGAATGACGATCGAGGCGTTCGACCAGTCGTCCTGAAACAGCAAACGGTTGGACGCGACGATGGAACGCTGTGCCAGCCGGTCTGCCGTGCGCATCGCTTCGTCAAGCAAGGCGACGCGTTCGGCCTCAAGCGCGTCCCAGGCCGCCTGATCGATCGGCTCATTGCTCTCCGACATCTCGACCAGCCGGTGCGAATGCCGGTCGCTGCGCAAGAGGTAGGCCTGAAAGAAGTCCGGAGCCTGTTCGGTCGCGGCGGCGAACAGCGGGTCAGCCTCTTCGAGGAGGGTGAAATCCCCGCTGGTATGGGCTTCGTTCCAGAGTTCGAGTGCGCGCTGATAGGCGATGAAGGCCTCGAAACTGCGTGTGCCGGAATTGCGCATCCGGCGACGCGCATCCTCGTCGAGCACGATTTCCAGCACGGAAGCGACGGCTTCGGCGATCTCTTCCTGGATTGCGAACACGTCATCGAGCGACCGGTCATAGGTCTGCGACCAGAGGTGCCGGTCATCGGAGGCGCGGATCAGCTGCGCCGTCACGCGGATCTGGTCCCCGGACCGGCGCACCGACCCCTCGAGGACATGCGCGACATTCAGGCTGCGCGCGATTTCCGGGATGGGCGGCACGTCCGGCCCCTTGAACTGGAAGGCCGAGGTTCGCGACGTCACCAGAAGGTCGGGGAGAGAGGCAAGCGAGTTGAGAATTTCCTCGGTCAGGCCATCGGCGAAATAGCCATCGTCCTCGTTGGACGAGAAGGCAGAAAACGGAAGCACGGCGACGGAGAGTTCCGGCGGCGGCGCGACCGCCACTTCGGCCGGCGGGCCGGCCGCGGCCGGTGTGACCAACGCGACCGTGTCCCCCGGGCGCTGCCCGGTGAACAGGGCCGGACGCGACGCCAGCTGCCACGCGATCAGGCCGCAGAACAGAGCGATTGCGGCGAACATCGCATAGTCGAGCGCCTTGGTCGGTTCGGCGACCGCGCCCTCGACGACTGTCGGCTTGAGGCCCTCCGGCGTCAGGTCGAACGACCAAGCCATGAAAACGACAATCGGGAAGCCGACGATCAGCACGATCAGGGCCAGCCCGTCGGACCAGACCGGCAGTCCTGCGGCGTTCTCGACCGCCGCCACCACCTGCAGGATCAGCCAGGCCGCAACGAGATAGCCCGCGATCGCGCGGATCACGCCCCTGCGCCGAAGCTCGTTGATAAACGATCCCATCCGCCCCCCTGTCCGCCATCGAGTCGCACGAAACCGGGACCGGGGCAATGGCGTGCGGGGCGGGATTGCTTGCAGGAAAGCGGCCCGGCACTTGCAGGGCCGGGGGCCGGTCACAATGGAGCCGTATCAGGATGAAACGTCTGATCGCCGCCGCCGCGCTTGTCGCCCTTTCTGCTGCACCGGCGCTTGCGCAGGACGCGTCCCAGATTGCGCGCGTCCAGGGCGGAGCCTCGTGTTCCGGCTGCAATCTGTTCCAGGCCGACCTCGCCTACCGCGACCTGCCGAATGTGAATTTGTCCGGCTCGCGCCTGCGCCAGGCGGATCTGAGCCTTGCAACGATGAACGGTGCGAACCTTTCGGCGTGCGACCTGTCGGTCGCAAATTTGTTCGGCGCGCGTTTTACCGGCGTCAGTTTCCGTAATGCAAATTTGCGTGAGGCCAACCTGGTCGGCGGCTATTTCGGCGGCGCGGACTTCTCCGGCGCGGACCTGACGGGGGCGATCCTTTCCGGTGCGGAAATGCGCCGGGCGCGGGGCCTGACCCAGGCGCAACTCAATACCGCCTGCGGTGATGCCACGACCGAATTGCCGGCGGGCTTGCGGGTTCCGCGCTGCCGTTAATTCCAGCCAACCGTGCGCTTACCGCAATTTAAGTCGATCCTGCAGCATGTTTGGCGTATCGCAGACATGACATGATGCGATCGCTTTCCACCCTCCTGCTCGGCGGCTGTGCCGCTACCGCCCTTGCCGCCGCGGCTGACGCCGGAAATGGCGGCCAGCACCCGCACCGCCGGGTGACGATTTCGGGCAGCTGCCAGGAATGTGATTTTGCCGGACAGAACCTTTCGGACGCCCTGGTGATCGGCGCGCAGTTCGACCAGTCCGATTTCTCGCATTCGACGCTGATCAATGCCGGCCTGCAGGAATGCCGGTTCGCCGACACGAATTTCAACGATGCCAATCTGTCGGGCGTCCGGCTTTCCGGTGTCGCCTTCATCGACAGCGATCTCAGCAATACGCAGCTGATCAACATCCAGGGCGACCGGATCCGTTTCACGGACTCGGACCTGACAGGCAGCGATCTGTCCGGGGCGCGGCTGGTCATGGTCAGCTTCCAGGGCGCCGACCTGTCGAACGCCGTTCTGGCGCGCGCGCAATTGCACCATGCCGAATTCATCGAAGCGACGCTGGACCGGGCGATGTTCCGGGATTCCCGCTTGCCGCGGGCGGACTTTACCGAAGCCGAGGGAAGTCGGGTCGTTTTCATCAATGCGGATCTGCGCGCTGCAAACTTCACCGGCGCTCGTCTGGAACGCGCCGACTTCACAGGGGCGCGGCTCGATGGCGCCGTGCTGGCCGGCGCACAGTTCACCCGCGCGCGCGGCCTGACCGAAGCCCAGCTGGTGCAAGCCTGCGGCGATGAGGAAACCGACCTTCCCGGCGATCTGGCCGTACCCCCCTGCCCCCCCGCAGCAATGCGCGCGAGCGGATATGTGACGGTTTCCAGCAATGGCCGGACCGTGCAGGTGGTCGATACCGCCCGGATCCTGGAAGCCCAGGCAGCCGCCGTCTCCGCCCTGCGCGATGTCGGCGCCCAGATTCCGAACGAGGTCATGCTGGAAGTGCGCCGGTCCGGGGACCTCACCGAGGTACGCCGTTCGATCGAAGCGGCGCTGGAAGAGCTTCGCCGCGAAGAAGAGCGCACTGCTGCCATGGCCGAGGTGAATGCGGCCGAGGCGGAACGCCGCGAAGCGGAACTGGCCGCGGCCCGGGCACGCCTTGAGGCGATGGAGCACATGATGCGCGACCATCGCTTCCCGCAGCAGGTCCGGGTTCCGGGGACGAGCTACAGCTTTGTCGTATCGCCC
Source organism: Hyphobacterium sp. SN044 (assembly GCF_021864465.1). Classification (GTDB taxonomy): domain Bacteria; phylum Pseudomonadota; class Alphaproteobacteria; order Caulobacterales; family Maricaulaceae; genus Hyphobacterium. Next base: position 548,462 of record NZ_JAKKUV010000001.1, on the reverse strand, counting down.
GATGGCGATGTCGTGACGAGCGGCGAGCAGCGCTACGGCTTCCGGTGGGAATTCCGCAACGAGGACGGCGAAGTCGAATTCGGGTCCGAACTGGAGGGCGAACCGATCGCCCCGCCCATGCCGCCGAAGCCCGCCGACACATCCCCCTTCAACGAGGACGAGCCGGAGCCCGAGCCGAACTAGTCCTTCTTCGGCTCGGTCACCACGCAGCGCAGGTGCAGTTCACGCAACTGGCGCTGATCGACATCGGCCGGCGCCTGCATCATCAGGTCGCGCGCCTGCTGGTCCTTCGGGAACATCACGACTTCGCGCAGGTTTTCCTCGCCCGCCAGCAGCATGACGATGCGGTCGATACCCGGCGCGATACCACCGTGCGGCGGCGCGCCGTAGCGGAAGGCGTTCAGCATGCCGCCGAACTTCTCCTCGACCACTTCCGGGCCGTAACCGGCAAACTCGAACGCTTTCAGCATCACGTCCGGGCGGTGGTTCCGCACGGCGCCCGACGACAGTTCGACGCCGTTGACGACGATGTCGTACTGATACGCCTTCATGCCCAGAAGGGCTTCATGGTCGTTCTTGTCGAGCGCCATGAAGGCGTCGGCGTCCATCTGCGGCATCGAGAACGGGTTGTGCGAGAAGTCGACCTTCTTCTCGTCCTCGTTCCACTCATACATCGGGAAATCGACGATCCAGCAGAATTTGAAGACGTTCTTCTCGTAGAGGTCGAGCTCGCGGCCGACGACATTGCGGGCGCGGCCGGCGAAGGCGGCGAAGTCCTTCGGTTGACCGGCGGCGAAGAAGACGGCGTCGCCATCCTTCAGGTTCAGCTTGTCGCGCAGTGCGGCTGTGCGTTCCTCGCCGATATTCTTGGCGATCGGACCGGCGCCCTCACCGTCACGGAAGAAGATGTAGCCGAGACCCGGCTGACCTTCCTTCTGCGCCCAGGCGTTCATGCGGTCGCAAAAGGCGCGGCTGCCGCCGCCCGGCGCGGGAATCGCCCAGACCTCGACGGCCGGGTTCTTCTCGATCATGCCGGCAAACACCTTGAAGCCCGACCCGGCGAAGGTGTCGGTGACGGCACACATCTCGATCGGGTTGCGCAGGTCCGGCTTGTCGGAGCCGTATTTCTGCATCGCCTCGGCATAGGGGATGCGCGGGACCGGGGCCTTGGTCACGGCGTGGCCATTCGCGAATTCCTCGAACGTTCCGAGCAGGACCGGTTCGATCGCCGCGAAGACGTCGTCCTGGGTGACGAAGCTCATCTCCATGTCGAGCTGGTAGAATTCGCCCGGCGCGCGGTCGGCGCGGGCATCCTCGTCGCGGAAGCAGGGCGCGATCTGGAAATACCGGTCGAAGCCGGAAACCATGATCAGCTGCTTGAACTGCTGCGGCGCCTGGGGCAGCGCGTAGAATTTGCCCGGATGCAGGCGGGACGGGACGAGATAGTCGCGCGCGCCTTCCGGCGATGACGCCGTCAGGATCGGCGTCTGATATTCGGTGAAGCCCCCGCGGATCATGCGCTGGCGGATAGACTCGATGATTTTCGAGCGCAGGACGATGCGCTTGTGCAGGCTCTCGCGGCGCAGGTCGAGATAGCGGTGCTTCAGGCGCACTTCCTCGGACCATTCCGGCTCCCCGAACACCGGCAGCGGAAGTTCCTCGGCCTCGGACTGGACCGACATGTCCTCGACGCGCAGCTCGATCTCGCCGGTCGGCAGGTTGGCGTTCTTCGTCTCTTCCGAGCGTGCCACGACCTTGCCGGTGATGGTGACGACGCTTTCCACGCGCAGGCGTTCCAGCTTGGCGAAGTGCGCGTTCTCCGGCTCCAGCACGCACTGGGTCAGGCCGTAATGGTCGCGCAGGTCGACGAAAAGCAGGCCGCCATGGTCGCGCTTGCGGTGGATCCAGCCGGACAGGCGGACGGTGGCGCCGACATCGGAGGCGCGGAGCTGGCCGCAAGTGTGCGAGCGATAGGCGTGCATGGCGAAAAACCCTTCGGGGGAAAGCATCGGTCAGAAGGGCGCGACATGCCCGCGAAGCGGCCTGCCTGTCAAGGAATCGAGGCGGTCAGAACGCCCATCTTTCGGCGCCATCCGCAAACGCCGGTCAAATGCGCACGAGATTTTGTAAGTAAGTATTCACTTGCGGGTTATCCACAGATCGGATATTCCTCCTGTGAATGATCACTCACATGGAGTGTTTGCGGATGTCGAAATACCTCAACAAGGCGCTGTTCATGCGCGAGGACCCCAAGCGCGGGGTCAGCGCCCCTGACGGCTCGACGAAGGCCCGCATCGAACGCGCCTCGCTGCGCCTGTTTGCTGAACACGGCATCGACGGCGTGTCGATCAAGGACATCGCCAAGGCGTGTGATCTCTCCGACGGAGCGATGTACCGCCACTTCGAGAGCAAGGAGGCCCTTGCCCGCCAGCTATTCGAGGCGATCCACAAGCGGCTGATGGGTCTGGTGAAGGAAACCCTCGCCGAAGGCGCATCGCTGGAGCAGACGGTCCGCGCGGTGGTCAGCGCGTTCTGCGAGCTCGCCGAAACCGAGCCGTCGCAATTCGCCTACCACCTGACGCAGCGGAACGTCTTCCTCGCGCGCTCCGGCGATGGCGGGGCCGACCCGTCCTCCCTCATGGCACGCCGGGTCGCAGCCGCGATGGCGGCGGGTGAAATCCCGAAGGACGACCCGGAACTGAAAAGCGCAATGGCGATGGGCGTGGTGATGCAGGCTGGCGAATACCGCCTGTTCGGACGGATCCGTTCCCCCCTCACCGGTCATGTCGACCAGTTCGTGCGCGCCGTCATGGCCGTGCTGAAGACGGGCTGAGGAGACACGCCATGCGCGCCTTCCTGTTCAACACCCTCTACTGGGGCATGTCCGGCATCTACGCGATCCTGTGCGCGGTTGTCGGCCTGATCCCGGGCCGCTTCTTCCTGATGCACGGCGTCCGGTCGTATACGCGTTTCACCGTTTTTCTGATGCGCCATGTCGCCGGCATAAAGGTGGAGGTGCGCGGCACGCCGCCGAGAAACCAGCCCGTCATCATCGCTGCCAAGCACCAGTCGTGGGGCGACGGCATCGCGATGATGGCGAAGACCGGCGACATCAATTTCGTGGTCGGCGACCACATGCTGAAATTCCCGCTGATCGGCTGGATTCTCACCCGGGCCGGGGCGATCGTCGTCAACAATGGCGGCGGGCGGAAATCGATCGAGGCGCTGAAGGACGGCATCCACCGCTCGCACGGCGAGATGCGGCCGATCCTGATCTATCCCGAAGGCCACCTGACCGAAGTCGGCGAAACCAAGCCCTTCCGCAAGGGCGTCTACCGGCTCTACGCCATGCTCGACCGCCCGGTCGTGCCGGTCGCGACCAATCTCGGACTGTTCTGGCCGCGCCAGGACTGGGCCAAGCATCCCGGCACGGCGGTGATCGAGTTCCTCGATCCGATCGCGCCGGGCCTGTCGAAGGAGGACTTCATGAGAACGCTGGAAGACCGGGTCTCGGCCCGCACGCGTGAACTCGAAGCGGAGGGCCGGTCATGAGCGCCAGGATTGCCCTCAGTCTCCTCGGCCAGCGCCGCTATCTGCCGCTTTTGGTCGCCCAGACGCTCGGTGCCTTCAACGACAACTTCTTCCGCTATGCGCTCGTTACCCTCGTCGCCTATCAGGGCATGACGGTGATGGACCTTCCGAGCACGGTCCTGGTACCCATCGCGGCCTCGCTCTTCACCCTGCCGATTTTCCTGTTCTCGGCGATGGCGGGGCGCGTCTCGGACGTGTTCGACCGGACGCGTGTGCTGCGCTTCACGAAGTTTGCGGAAATCTGGCTGATGATTCTCGCCGGAGCGGGCTTCCTGCTGGAGAATCCGTGGCTCCTGATGGGGACGCTGTTCCTGATGGGGGCGCAGTCTGCCTTCTTTGCGCCGGCCAAGAACGCCGCCCTGCCGACCCTCTTGGCGCCGCAGGAACTGGTTCCGGGCAATGCGCTGATTTCCGGCAGCCTCAACATGGCTGTCCTCCTCGGCGTCGGATTCGGCACGGTTCTGATCGAGCGAACAGCGGGTCCGGAAATCGTGGCCGCGATTCTCGTCGCCATTGCCGTGATCGGCTGGCTGGCCGCGCGCGCCTTGCCAACGACCCCTGCGGCGACCCCGGAGCTGAAAGTCAGCTACAACTTCGTCTTCGAAACGATCCGCGTCTTCGGTCACGCCCTGCGCGCGCCCGACGTGCTGCGCCCGTTGATCGGCGCCGCCTGGTTCTGGATGCTCGCGGCCTCCATCGTGACACTGATGCCGAATTTCGCACGCGACGTGCTGGGTGCAGACGCGACCGTCGTCCTGTTCTTCAGCGCGCTGTTCACGATCGGCGCGGCAATCGGCGCGGTTCTCTGCGGCACCCTGTCGGGAAACGGGGACGCCCTGCCGTTTTCGATCGCCGGTGCGGTCGGCCTGGTCCTCTTCCCGCTCGACGTCGCCTGGCAGACGATGGGGCACCCGCCCGTGCCTGCGGACGCAGTGCTTGTCACCTCGGCCGAGTTCATCGCGGACAGCGGCAATTGGCGCCTGATCGCCGATCTTGGCCTCGCGGCCATCTCCGCCGGCCTGTTCGTGGTGCCGTTGCAGGCAATGGCGCAGCGGCGCGCGCCTGCTGATAAACGCGGGCGCCTGCTAGCCGCAGGCGGCATCCTGAACGCGGCGACAGCGACGCTTGGCCAGGCGACGCTGGCGATCCTGGCCCTGTTCAGCCTGCCGATCCCGACCGCCTTTCTCCTGATCGCGCTGGTCAGCAGCGTGTTCGCCGTGCTCACCTTCTGGCGCTGGTGGATCGGGCACCGAGGAAAGAACATGCCCGCCTGACACACTGCCTCGCCAAAGCCGCAGCGCATCGCTAAACCCGGTCCCCATGAATGTGATCACAAAGACCCAGGACCTGGCGGAAGCCTGCGCTGCGCTGCGGCAGTGCGAATTCGTCGCCATCGACACAGAATTCATGCGGGAAAGCACCTATTGGCCGATCCTGTGCCTGATCCAGGCGGCGGGCGGCGAGACCGAGGTGCTGATCGACCCGATGGCCGACGGGATTGATCTTGAGCCCTTCTTCGCGCTTCTGCGCGACGAGAGCGTGGTGAAGGTCTTCCATGCCGCGCGGCAGGACCTCGAAATCTTCTATCACAAGGGCCAGGGGCTGATCCCGACGCCGATGTTCGACAGCCAGGTCGCTGCCATGGCGCTCGGCCTCGGCGACAGCGTCGCCTACGACAATCTCGTGCGCATGGTGCTGAAGCGGAATGTCGAGAAAGGCGCGCGCTTTACCGACTGGGCGCGCCGGCCGCTGTCCGACCACCAGCTGGGCTATGCCCTCGCCGACGTCACGCATCTGCGCGACATGTATCCGATCCTGCGCGACCGGCTGGCGTCGAAGGATCGCCTGTCCTGGGTCGCGGAGGAGATGGGTATTCTGTCCAATCCGGACACGTACGCGCTCAATCCCGACGACCAGTGGAAGCGGCTGAAGCTGCGCAAGATGACGCCGAAATGGCTCGCAGCTTTGAAGGCTGTCGCCGCCTGGCGCGAGCACGAGGCCCAGACGCGCGACATGCCGCGCCAGCGCGTGATCAAGGACGAGGGCCTCTACGAGATCGCGCACGCCGCACCGACCTCGCCGGAGCAGCTGTCGCAACTGCGGTCCATCCCGCGCGGTTTCGAACGCTCCAAGCCGGCCGAGCGTTTGCTGGAGGCGTTAAAGATCGCGCTGAGCGATCCGAAGAAACACGCGCCGAGCGTGACGCCGCCGGAACCGCCCCCTGCCGGGGCCGGTCCGACAACCGAACTTCTGAAAGTGCTCCTGAAGCTGGTGGCCGACGATATCGGCGTCGCTCCGCGCCTGATCGCAACCGTGCCGGACCTCGAAGCCATCGCGGCGAAGGATGATGCAGACGTGGCGGCGATGCAGGGCTGGCGGCGCGAGGTGTTCGGGGATACCGCACTGAAGCTGAAACGCGGCAAGATCGCGCTGCTTCTGGAAAACGGAAAAGTCGCCGCGCGCGACGTGTAATTTCCGGTTCGAAGCCGAAACGCGTCAGCCGGTTTCGGCGATCTGAGGCCTTCTCTCGACGGCTTCGGCGAATTGCTCGAAGCGCGAGGCGGCCCGTTCGATCACCAGTTCGCGTTCGCGTGCGGGGGTTTCGAGCCGGAGCGATCCGTTCTCCACGACGAGCGAGAAACGCGACAGCAAGTCCTCCGACCGGCCGGACAGGGCCGCGCCCAGCCGCATGCCGAGCCCGAGTGCGACCGCCCCGGCCCGCTGATCTTCGCTCAGAAGCGCATCGAAAATGCGCGTGTCTGCGGGCGGCTTCTTTCCGGCATAACGGTGATGAATCGCCAGCGCCAGAAAGGCCCGCTCGGCATGCGCCACCCCTGCGAAGGGGGCGTAAAGCACCAGTTCGCGTGACAAGTTGGCCTTATGATCGGGGTGGAAGCGTGCGCCGAGATCGGCCAGCCGGCAGGCCGCAGAGCGAACCAGTGGACCTCGCTCGCCGAGGATTTCCGCCTTCGCCGCGAAGACCGGCTCCAGCCATTCACCGAGCGCGCGGCCGAATTCCGGGGCCGGGGCGGCTGGCGAAGCCAGAGCGTCGGCTCCGGCGATGAGCGGATCGTCGGCCTGCAGCTGCTTCGACAGGTGATCGAAGACGACGCCTTCGCGCAGGCCATAGGCGGAAAATACGACGCGTTTGAACTTCCCCAGCTTCATGAGCCGTTTCAGCAAGAGGCCGGCATAGGCCAGCTGATCGGCGCGCTTTCCGGAGACGCCCTGAACGCCGGACATCGAAGCCGATGAAGTCGAGGCCGCAAAGTCGGCGATCTTGGCCGCATCCTTCTGGTTCAGTTCATACTGATGCAGGACGCGCAGCGGGTGATCGAGCGTTTCCATCGCCAGATGCGCCAATGCGCGCCAGGCTCCGCCGACGGCATAGAGCGTCTTGCCCTGCTCGCGCAGCATGGCGATGGATTCGTCCAACCCCTCGTCGACAAAGTTCTTCATCGTCTTGCGATCGGTATCGAGCCCGTCCGGAAGGGCCAATGGTCCGAGCGGCAGGCTGATCCCTTCGGATGTCTTGCGATCCGAAATCGGGGTCAGCTCGACGCTCGATCCGCCGAGGTCACCGGCCACGCCGTCCGCATCCGGAATACCGGCAAGAACGCCGAGTGCCGAAAGGCGGGCTTCCTCCTCACCGGTGATGACGTTGATCGAGATGCCGCTTTCCTCGCGGACGCGTTCGACGAAATCCGGACCATCCTCGGCGGCGCGGACCGCCGCCGTGGCCACGGCATAACGTTCCTTCACCTTGCGGGCATCGAGCAGCGCGGCGAAGCGTTTCAGAGCGCGGGCGGCGGTTTCGACGCCCTCCTCGCTCAGACGCCCGGTCTTGCCCATGCCCCGTCCGAGACCGGCGGAAACCTTCTCGTTGAAGATCGGCCACAACGCCCGTCCCTCGAGCCGGAAGAGCACCAGACGCACCGAGTTCGAGCCGACGTCGATGACGGCGATGTCGCGGTCGCTTCGGCTTCCGAAAAGGCTCAAAGGCGCGGTCCCGAATACGGCAGCGTGGCGGGCTGGTCGTTCTTCAGTGCCTGTCCGCGGCCCGACAGGCTGGGATTGGTCATGAACCAGGCGTGGGCGTTGAACGGCTTGGCGCGGCGGGCCGTATCAACCCGCTCATACTCGCCGGTCGGCTGCATATACCAGGACTGGGCCTCGTCATTGAGGTTGGCGACCATGATCTGGTCGAGGATCTGGCGGTGCACGGTCGGGTTCTGGATCGGGCAGAGCACTTCGACGCGTCGATCGAGATTGCGCGGCATCCAGTCCGCCGAAGAGATGAAGACCCTGGCCCGTTCGCTCGGCATCTCGCCGCCATTCGCAAAGCAGACGATACGCGAATGTTCGAGGAAGCGGCCGACGATGCTCTTCACCCGGATATTGTCCGACAGGCCCGGCACGCCGGGACGCAGGCAACAGATGCCGCGGATTACGAGCTCGATCCGCACACCGGCCTGGCTGGCGCGGTAAAGCGCGTCGATGATGGCCGGGTGGACGAGTGAATTCATCTTCGCCCAGACTGCCGCGGGTCTTCCGGCCTTCGCGTTTTCGATCTCCTGCTCGATATGCTGCAGGATCAGTCCCTTCATGTCGCCCGGCGAGGTCGAGAGGCGCTCCATGTCCTCGGGACGCGCGTAGCCGGTGACGTAGTTGAAGAAGCGCCCCGCATCCCGGCCGAAGGCCGGATCGGCGGTGAACAACGACAGGTCGGTGTAAATCTTCGCGGTGATCGGGTGGTAATTGCCCGTGCCGAAATGCGCATAGGTGCGCAGGTCGCCGCCCTCGCGGCGGACGGCCAGCGAGACCTTGGCGTGGGTCTTATACTCGATGAAGCCGTAGACGACCTGCACGCCCGCGCGTTCGAGATCACGCGCCCATTTCAGGTTCGCTTCCTCGTCGAACCGGGCTTTCAGTTCGACGACGGCGGTGACGTTCTTGCCCGCCTCGGCGGCTTCGATCAGCGCCGCGACGATGGGGGAGTTCTTCGAGGTCCGGTAAAGCGTCTGCTTGATCGCGACGACGTCCGGATCGGCGGCCGCCTGGCGCAGGAACTGAACGACGACGTCGAAGCTCTCATACGGGTGATGGACGATGATGTCCTTCGCCCGGATCGCCGCGAAACAATCCCCGCCGTGATCGCGGATGCGTTCGGGGAAGCGGGGCTCATAGGGCTCGAACAGCAGGTCGGGCCGATCGTCGGGGATCAGTTGGCTGAGTTGCGCCAGGCCAAGAATGCCTTCCACGACGAGCACGTCGGAAAGATCGGCTTTCAGGTGCTGGGCGATGAAGCGTTTCAGTTCGACCGGCATTTCCGCCGAGACTTTCAAGCGAACCAGCACGCCGCGGCGGCGCTGCTTCAGCAATTGCTCGAATTCGCGAACAAGGTCCTCGGCCTCTTCCTCGATCTCGATATCGCTGTCCCGCAGGATGCGGAATGTCCCCTTCCCTTCGAGCGTGTAGCCGGGGAAGAGCGTGTCTAGGAAGAGGATCAATACGGTCTCGAGCGCCACGAAACGCTTGATCGGCTTGCCGGCCTTGTTGCGGCGGCGCACCGGCAGCTCGACGAAGCGCCGCACGCCTGTGGGTAGCGGAATCAGCGCCGTCATCGGCTTGCGGTCGGCATTGCGCCGGAGGTTCAGCGCCAGCGCGAAGCCCAGATTGGGGATGAAGGGAAAGGGGTGCGCCGGGTCAATCGCCAGCGGCGTGATCACCGGCAGGATGTGTTCAAGAAAGTCGGAGCGCAGCCAGTCCCGGTCCGTCTTCGAAATCTGGTCGGCTTCAAGCAGTTTCACGCCCGCACGGGCCATTTCGCGGCGGACCTGGCGCCAGCGCGTCAGCTGCTCGTCCATCAGCTCGCCAGCGAACTGGTTGATGCGTGCCAACTGCTCCGCAGGGGTCAGGCCGTCGATCGAAGGGCTGGTCACGCCGTTGCGCACCTGCGCGCGCAGGCCGGCGACGCGGACCATGTAGAATTCGTCGAGATTGCTCGCGGAGATCGACAGGAAGCGCAGGCGCTCGAGGATCGGATGTTGCTTGTTGGATGCCTCTTCCAGCACGCGCATGTTGAACTGCAGCCAGCTGAGTTCGCGGTTGAGGAAGCGGTCAGGCGAATTCAGCAGCGCGGCCCCGGCATCGCTGTTCGATGCGGCGGCGCCCGGCACTGTGTTCGCGGTCTGACCGTCCATGCTTTCCATCACTCGTCCAGATTATCCGACTCGCCTGTTTCCGACAGGTCTTTCAGAACCTGACGCACCACCGCCCGCGTGACCGGTGTGCGCCGCCCGAGCGCCACGAGGTCCAGCGTCGCCACCAGCCGCCGCGCGGAATCGATCGAGCGTTCCATGCGCGGCAGGAGGTAGTCTATCAGGCCGGGCGTGACAGGACTTTGCCGGTCGCGGAAGAGTTTCTGCAGCACCTGCCGCAAGAGCGCATCGTCCGGCTCGGTCAGTTCCGCCACCGGCACCGCCGCGAGCCGGGAGCGCAGATCCGGCGTGTTGACCGGCCAGGTGGACGGCGCGCTGCGCGCGGTCAGCAAAAGGCCGGGCAAGGCATCCTGGCCTGCGCGATTGATCAGGTGGAACAGGCCATCCTCGTCGACACCCCGGTCGGCATTCTCGACCACCACAGGCGTCTCGGGGCTCAGCGCGTCCAGCGTCTCACCGATCCGCCGCGCGTCGATCTGCACCGCGCCCGTGCGATCCTGCCAGATGCGCGCGAGATGGGTCTTGCCGCTGCCGGCCGGGCCGATCAGCGCCAGGGCATGACCGGGCCAGGCCTGCCAGTTTTCCAGCGCGGCGCGCGCATCCGCATTGCACGGGCTGGCGACGAAACCCGCAGCGTTGAATTCGTCTCGCGGCCCGAAACCGAGCGCCAGTTGTTCACTCATGGCATTGGCCGTCCGGCAGGTGTCAGCGCGGGGTCACCGTCAGCCCCATATCGGGGTCCTGACCAAGTACGGCACCGCGCGCATCCAGTTCGCGGCGCAGCTGTTCGGCGCTGCCGCGATAGGTCAGCGTCATCATCGCGCCGGTCGACGTGACCGCATCGAGGCGCGCATTGGAGATCAGCGAGGCCCCGGTGAGCGCGGTCTGGAGGCGGCTCCACTGTTCGAGGGAATTGTAGAGCACGGTGACGCGGATCTCCGCAGCCGAACCGCCGCGCACCACGACCTGGCGCTTCCAGGCGTCTTCCAGCTGGTCGATCACGCGCGCTGCCGCGCCATTGTATCCGCCGGAGGAACCGGAGACCGGGGTCGTGGCGACGACTTCGCCGCGCTCGAATTCGAAGATATTGCCGTTGAAGCTGACGCCGCCCTCGCCGCCGCTGGCGACAATCACGGCGACGGACTGGACGCCGAAGGCCTGGGCGATGTCGTGCAGTGCCTGCGTGTCGTAATTCGCCGCGGTCTGCGCGTCGATGAACATGCGGCCCGCATCGCCTTCCGGCGCGCGGATGGGGGTCAGGGCATGGATGAAGCCCCCTTCGCGCCATGCCTCCATCCACGGATTGCCGCCCCACAGGAGGAGGCCATCGCCCGTGCGCAGCACCGGCAGGATCAGGGTTTCGCGCGCCTGTGCGTCGACGAAGGGCACGCCGGCACCATTGAGGAAGTCGCGCACCTCGCGCGCCGAGAAATTCACCGTCAGCTCGCCGAGATAGCGCGTGGCGCTGCGCTGTTCGTCGGTCACCTGCAGGCCGGTGATCAGGGAGGCCGCGGTTTCCGCGCCGATCGGCGGCAGATTCCCCCGGTCTTCCGGCAGGGTCAGGCGATTGATCAGGACGCGGGTCGCTGCGACCTGGCCTTCGCGCATCGCGACGGTCTGGGCTTCGAGCGCGTTGGCGGCCGAGGCGTCGATCTCGACCCCGGTCACGGTGAAAGGCGTATCCGCGCGCGCTGAACCGGCGAAGGCGGTGATGACAAGTGCCAGAACGGCGAGAAGGATGCGCACGGAAAAGACTCCTGTCGGCAGGGCTGACTTGCGACTATACCCGCCCTGCGGCATGGGTGAAGCCCGTGCCTGACCTATTCGGTGCATACACGCAAGCCTGAGCCGGACCCGATATGAGCGAATCGAAGAGCAATTCCCTGACCTATGCCGATGCCGGCGTCGATATCGATGCGGGCGACGCGCTGGTCGACCGGATCAAACCGCATGCCGCCTCGACAAGGCGCCCCGGCGCGGATGCGGCGCTCGGGGGTTTTGGCGGGGCGTTCGATCTGAAGGCCGCCGGCTTCACCGATCCTGTGCTGATCTCCGGCACGGACGGCGTGGGCACCAAGCTGCGCATCGCGATCGACACCGGCCGGCTCGACACGATCGGCATTGATCTCGTCGCCATGTGCGTGAATGACGTGCTGGCGCAGGGCGCGGAGCCGCTCTTCTTCCTCGACTATTTCGCCACCGGAAAGCTCGATCCGGCGCGCGGCGAGCAGATCGTGTCCGGCGTTGCCGAGGGCTGCCGCCAGTCCGGCTGCGCCCTGATCGGCGGGGAAACCGCGGAAATGCCGGGCATGTATTCCGGCGATGACTTCGACCTCGCCGGTTTCGTCGTCGGCGCGGCGGAACGCGATGCCCTGCTGCCCAAGCACGAGACGATGCAGGACGGCGATGTGCTGATCGCCCTGCCCTCGTCCGGGCCGCACTCCAACGGCTATTCGCTGATCCGCAAGATTGTCGGCCTGTCGGGTCTCGGCTGGGACGCGCCCGCGCCGTTCGATCCGTCGCAGACGCTGGGCGACGCGCTGCTGGCGCCGACGCGGATCTATGTGAAGGCGCTGATGCCGGTGATCCGCTCGGGCCGGATCAAGGGCCTCGCCCACATCACGGGCGGCGGTCTCGTGGAAAATCCGCCGCGCATGACGCCGGATCACCTCAAGCCCGTCATCGACTATTCCAGCTGGACACGTCCGGCCGTGTTCGACTGGCTGGCGAAGACGGGCGGCGTCGAGGACAGCGAAATGGCGCGCGCCTTCAATTGCGGGATCGGCATGGTGCTCGCGGTCGCCGCGGACGATGCCGATGGCGTCATCGCGGACCTCGAAGCCGCGGGCGAAACTGCCTTCGTGTGCGGGGCGTTGAAGTCGGCGTAGAACGATGGCCAGAACCAAGCTCGCCATACTGATCTCCGGACGCGGCTCGAACATGCAGGCGCTGATCGACGCCTGCGCGCAACCCGGCTTCCCGGCCGAGATCGCGCTTGTCCTGTCGAACCGTCCCGATGCGGGGGGGCTCGACCGCGCCAGGGAAGCCGGCCTGCCGACCGCCGTCGTCGACCATGCGGGATACGAGACGCGCGAAGCCTTCGAAGCGGTGATGAGCGATTTGATCGAGGCCGCCGGTGCGCAGCTGGTCTGTCTCGCCGGCTTCATGCGCCTTTTGACCGCCGATTTCGTCAATCACTGGCGCGACCGGCTGATCAATATCCATCCGTCGCTGCTGCCTGCCTTTCCGGGCCTGCACACGCATGAGCGCGCGATCGAGGCGGGCGTGAAGCTGCATGGCTGCACGGTGCATTTCGTCCGTGCTGAAATGGACAATGGCCCGATCATCGGCCAGGCGGCCGTGCCGGTGCTCAGCGGTGACACGCCGGACGCGCTCGCGACTCGCGTCCTCGCGGCGGAGCACAAGCTCTACCCGGCCTGCGTGAAGCTCGTCGCATCGGGCAAGGCGCGGGTGCGCGGCGACATCGTGAAGACGGACGCGAAGGTCGACGGGCTGCTGATCAATCCGGCCTGAGGGGCGGAGCGATGCGCGTCACCGACACACTCTTCATCGACGAGAGCGAGCTGGAGGAACGGCACATCCGCGCCTCGGGTCCGGGCGGGCAGCACGTCAACAAGGCCTCGACGGCGATCCAGCTGCGCTTCGACGCGATGAACTCCCCGGCCCTGCCTGATGTCGTGAAGTCGCGCCTGCGCCGCCTCGCCGGGTCGCGCATGACGAAGGACGGCGTGATCGTGATCGAGGCCGGCAATGCCCGGTCCCAGGAGCGCAACCGGCAGGATGCCCGCGACCGGCTGGCCCAGCTGATCGAACGTGCGACGCACGCCCCGAAGCCGAGGAAAAAGACGCGGCCGTCGATCTCGTCGGTGCGCAAGCGGAAGGCGGCCAAGGCGCAGCAGGGCCGGAAGAAGGCGCTGCGGCAGGCGCCCAAGGTGGAGGATTAGGCCGCCTCGTCGAGCCCTTCGGACTGGTCCTCGACCTTGTCCCATCGCGAGCCGATCGCCGCCAGCGTGGCGGCGATCAGGCTGGCGTCATCGATGAAACCGGCGACCGGGATGAGGTCGGCGACCGCATCAGTCGGCAGGATCAGATAGCCGAGCGAGGACACCGCCATCAGCTTGACCCAACGCGGCGTGTCCGGGCTTTTCATCATGCGGTAGAGGCGCTGCGCCGACGCGACGAGATCGCTGACGCCGCGCATCTTTCCCATGCGGCCCATTTTCCCGCGATAGGCATCGTCGGAGTAGTGACGCGAGTGGTCGGTCATCGGCCTTCCCTTCCCGAAAATCCAGTCAGGGCAGAGTCTATCGGCGATTGTGGCGGCTTTCAGCCCGCCACTGCGGCGTCGATTTCCTTGAGGCGGCGCTCGATCTCGGCGGGTTCCAGGAAGCTGCCGCGGAAGCTGTTTCGCGCCAGTTCGACGATGTCGTCAGCGGTGAGGCCGACGGCCTCGGCGGTGCGGACATAATTGTCGTTCACATAGCCGCCGAAATAGGCCGGATCGTCGGAATTGCAGGTCGCGCGCAGGCCCAGATCGAGCATGCGCTTCATCGGATGGTCTTCCAGCCGCTCCACGCCGCACAGGCGCAGATTGGAGAGCGGGCAAACGGTCAGCGTCATCTTTTCGGCCACCAGCCGGTCAACCAGCGCAGTGTCCTCGAGCGACCGGTTGCCGTGGTCGAGCCGGTTGACCTTCAGGAGGTCGAGCGCCTCATAGACATAGTCCGGCGGGCCTTCCTCGCCGGCATGGGCGACGCGCTTGAGGCCCAGTTCGCCCGCCTTGGCGAAGACGCGCGCGAATTTCGACGGCGGATGCCCCATCTCCGAGGAATCGAGGCCGACGCCATCGATCCGGTCCAGATGCGGCATCGCCTGCTGAAGTGTCTCGAAAGCGGCCTCTTCGGACAAGTGGCGCAGGAAGCACAGGATCAGCTTGTGGGTCATGCCCCACTCTGCCTCGGCGTCATCAAGGGCGCGCGTGATCCCGTCAATCACGGTTTTGAAGGCAATGCCCCGGTCTGTATGGCCCTGCGGGTCGAAGAAGACCTCCACATGGCGGACATTGTCGGCATGGACGCGCTCCAGATAGGCGCGGGTCAGGTCGTAGAAGTCCTCAACGGTCTGCAGCACGTTCATCCCGACATAATAGATATCGAGGAAGTCCTGCAGGTTGGAGAATTCGTAGGCCGCGCGGATCTCCTCGACCGAGGCATAGGGGATGGCGATGCCGTTGCGCTGGGCCAGGTCGAACATCAATTCGGGTTCCAGCGAGCCTTCGAGATGCAGGTGAAGCTCGGCCTTGGGCAGGCGGGCAACCAGCGCGGCGATGTCGGTCATGGGGTGCTCCGGGAATCCGGCGGACATGCGTCCACCAACCAAACGATGGTTAGACCCGACACGCCCCGGTTTCGCAAATCGAAAACCGGACTTCACTCTACCCGCGGTTCAAATCCTGCCATCTGCCAGATCTCGTCAGGTGAGCGTTCGGCCATCTCCAGAAGCGTGAGGCCGGTGTTGGCCATCGCCTGACGCACCAGCCAGGTGCCGGTGCGGTAGCCGATCGCCTCGCGCCCGTCGGGGTGGTCGAACATCCATTCCCAATAATTGGCGTTTAGCGGCAGGTCGCGGATTTCGAGCGCCCACGCTTCCGGGTCATCGGGCACGGCGCCGGACGCGTCCGCCTGCCCGGTCATTTCCTCGGAGAAGACGACGGCGAGGCCTTCATTGATTGCGGCAATGTGGATGCCGGGACCGAAGGCGTTGTCCTCGATCGTCCAGCCGCGCGCGAGATGGTGAAGCTCGTGATAGAAATTGCGGGCGAGATTGGCCTCGACCGCTGCCAGCGCGCCATCGGGATAGGTGACCGAGACCTCGATCACGATCACGCCGGGGCGCTGCGCGCGGCCGGTGACGCCGCCGATCGCATCGACGGCGGAGCGGTCGATCGCCTGCACCTCGACCGTCACGGCCCCCAGATCGGGATAGAGCGCGACGACGTCGGCATAGGTGGCATCGAGGATGGCGGACAGGGCCGACCGGACGTCTTCGTCCAGCGATCCGGCTTCGGTCGGAGCGAAGGTCACGTCGAGCCCGAAGGCGGTCACGGCTTCGACCTCGGCCTTCACGGCCGGAGCGGTCGCACCGGCGGGCGCGATGATCAGAATTGAAGCGGCCAGAAGAAGGGCGGCACGCATGGGCAGTCTCCCGTGTCGGACGCCCCCCGGCGTTCCTGCGTCACGGGACGCATGATGAAGCCTATGTAGCGACGGATCGCGTCCGGGTAAGCGGGAAAACCGTGGCGCCTGTCCCCGTACTGTGCTGAAAATCGTCGCATGGATGATCTTCAACTCCTCATCGATTTGCATCTGGACGGCAGCCGCCAGGGACCGGGCAGCGAGGCCGTCACCCGGCAGGCCATCACTCTGTCCGGGCTGGAGCCCTCGTCCGATCTGCGGATCGCCGATATCGGCTGCGGAACCGGAGCCTCCGCGCTGGTGCTTGCGCACGATCTGGGTGCGCATGTGACGGCGGTCGACTTCCTGCCGGACTTCCTTGAGCGCCTGAACGCGGCCGCGAATATTGCGGGCCTCGGCGATCGGATCGAAACGCTCGAAGCCTCGATGGAGGCCCTGCCCTTCGAGGCGGGGCAGTTCGATGCCTTCTGGGCCGAAGGCGCGATCTACAATATCGGCTTCGAAGCCGGAGCGGCCGCCTGGAAGCGCTATCTGAAACCCGGCGGCGTTCTCGCCGTGTCCGAGCTGACCTGGCTGACGCACGACCGTCCGGCCGAGCTGCAGGCGCACTGGGATGCGCAATATCCCGAAGTCGATACCGCGTCAGCGAAGATGGCCGTTCTCGAACGGCTGGGCTATGCGCCGGTGGGGTATTTCGTCCTGCCGGACTCCGCCTGGCTCGACCACTACTACCGCCCGATGCAGCAGCGCTTTTCCGGGTTTCTCGATCGCCATGCGAACAGCGAGGCGGCGATGGCGATCGTCGCGGCGGAAGAGACGGAGATATCGCTCTACGAACGTTATCGCGACTTCGTCAGCTACGGCTTCTACATCGCCCGCCGGGTGGACTGACCGCGCAGAACAAAAGGCCCGGCGTCACCGCCGGGCCTTTCGAATATCAGGGCTGGTCCGAAAATCAGCCGACGATTTCGAGATCGGAGAAGAAGTATTTGATCTCCTGAGCCGCGGTTTCCGGTGCGTCGGAACCGTGGACCGAGTTCGCCTCGATGGATTCGGCGAAGGTCTTGCGGATCGTGCCTTCGGCGGCGTTTTCCGGGTTCGTGGCGCCCATGACTTCGCGGTATTTCGCGATGGCGTTCTCACCTTCGAGCACCTGGACCACGACCGGGCCGGAGATCATGAAGGAGACGAGATCGTTGAAGAAGGGACGCTCGCTGTGCACGGCGTAGAAGCCTTCAGCTGCGGCCTTCGACAGGCGGACGCGCTTCTGGGCCACGATGCGCAGGCCGGCGGCCTCGATCATCGCATTGATCTTGCCGGTCAGATTACGCGCGGTCGCGTCGGGTTTGATGATCGAGAAGGTGCGTTCGAGCGCCATCTTTGAAAACTCCATTGCTGTCGGGGAGGACGGTTGAATTCGCGGCGGCTTATAGCGGCGCTTTTTCGCCCTGTGAAGCCGTGCTAGTCGGCGCCGGCCATGCTGCACGTCAACGACCTCACCTTCCGCATGGAAGGCCGCATCCTGATCGACCAGACCAGCTTCCACCTGCCCGCCAAGGGCAAGATGGGGCTGGTCGGGCGCAATGGCTGCGGCAAGTCCACGCTGTTCCGCCTCGTGAAGGGCGATCTGTCGCCGGAATCGGGCGATGTGCGCGTGCGCCCGGGCGCCAGTATCGGCAGTGTCGACCAGGAAGCGCCCGGTGGACCCGAAACGCTGATGCAGGTCGTGCTGGCCGCCGACAGGGAGCGGACCGCCCTCCTCGCCGAGGCGGAGACGGCGACGGATCCCCACCGCATTGCTGAAATCCAGACGCGGCTGGCCGATATCGACGCGCACAGCGCGGAAGCCCGCGCGGGCTCGATCCTCAACGGTCTGGGCTTCACCGCCGCCGAGCAGCAGCGCCCGTGCAGCGAATTCTCCGGCGGCTGGCGGATGCGCGTCGCGCTCGCCGCCGTGCTGTTCGCACGGCCGGACCTCTTGCTGCTCGACGAGCCGACCAACTATCTCGACCTGGAAGGCGCGGTCTGGCTCGAGACCTATCTGAAGCACTATCCCGGCACGGTCCTTCTGATCAGCCACGACCGTGACCTGCTCAATGGCGCGGTCGACCGGATCGCCCATCTCAAGGGCGGCAAGGTCTCGATCTATGAAGGCGGGTATGACGATTTCGAGCGCCAGCTTGCCGAGCGCCAACGCCTGCAGATGAAGCTGAAGGCCAAGCAGGACGACGAACGCCGTCACCTGCAGGCCTTCATCGACCGCTTCAAGGCCAAGGCATCAAAGGCGAAACAGGCCCAGAGCCGCGTGAAGCGCCTCGAAAAGATGCAACCCGTCGCGACCATCATCGACGATCCGGTTGCGCCGTTCGACTTCCCCGCCCCGCAGCGCATCATGGCCCCGCCGTTGATGCGGCTGGAAGGCACGGTGCTGGGCTATGGCGATAAGGTCGTTCTGCGCGACCTCAATCTGCGGATCGATCCCGACGACCGGATCGGCATTCTCGGGCGCAACGGGTCGGGCAAATCGACGCTGGCCAAGCTGCTGGCCGGCAAGCTGGAGCCGCTCGACGGATATTTCCGCAAACACAAGAAGACGCAGGTCGCCTATTTCGCGCAGCATCAGATGGATGCGCTGTCGCCGGACCATTCGGCCTACGACCATGTCGTCGAACGCATGCCCGACGCAACCGAGGCGCAGCGCCGTGCCCGCCTGGCGACGTTCGGCCTGCCGATCCATTTGCAGGAAACCCCGGCGAAGAAGCTGTCGGGCGGGGAGAAGGCGCGGCTCCTCTTCAACCTGATCGTCTTCGACGGGCCTCACCTGATCCTGATGGACGAGCCGACCAACCACCTCGACATGGACAGCCGCGCGGCGCTGATCGACGCAATCAATGCCTATCCAGGGGCGGTGATCCTGATCAGCCACGACCGGCACCTGATCGAAAGCTGCGCCGACCGGCTGTGGCTGTCGGAAGGCGGCACGGTCGAGCCCTATGACGGCGACATGGAGGAGTATCGCGCGCGCTTTTCCGGCCGGCCGGGCAAGGACGAGAACGGAAAACGCAAGGCGGCCCCTCCCGATGTGAAGACCGAGAAGCGCCGGGATGCCGCGACCAAGCGCGTGGCCCTGAAGCCGCTGAAGGCCGAAGCCGCGAGGTGGGAAAAGGAAATCGAGCGGCTGAAGGGAATCCTCGCCGTGATCGACAAGGGGCTGGCCGCGCCGGGCCTCTATCAGAAGGACCCGAAGACCGCGACCGAGCTTCAGATCAAGCGGGCGAAGGCCGAAGAACTGATCGAGGCGGCGGAGCTGAAATGGCTCGATGCCGCCGAAGCGCTGGAAGCCGCGGGGGCTGAGGACTAGCGATGTTCGGATCCAGCCGTCTTGTCGACCGGAATGTCGAAGCCTGGCTTCTCGACAGATTCGAGATGTTGCACGAGAAGCTCGGCCCCCAGAGACAGCTCAGCCGGACGCTGCTCGTTCTGCCCAGGCTCGGCAGTTTTTTCGTCGAAGGTGAGACCGACCGCGAGATGGCGGAATCGATTTTCCGCACGGTGGCCGAGTTCGCCGGTATGGCAGACTGGCATGTCGAGCTGGAGGGTTTCGAAAGCGCCGGCACGCAGCAGGTCAGTGAATATCACTTCCTGACCCCGCAAAAAGCGCAGGTGGCGGGCACGTTCTCGATCGAAGGCAATTCGGTTCTGATCCGGTATGACGTCGCGCTGGTGAAACAGCCGCAAAACCTGATCGCGACCTTCGCGCACGAACTGTCGCATTATCTTCTGGCGGGGTATCTGCCCGAGAGCTTTGAGGACGAAGACCACGAATTGCTGACCGATCTGACGGCAGTCTACATGGGTTTCGGCGTTTTCCTGGCCAATACGGCTTTTGAATTCGAAGGCAATCAGGGCTTTGCCGGAACAGGCTGGACCTCGCGCCGGATGGGATATCTGTCGGAGGACACGCTGCTGGCCGCGCTGGCCCTGTTCGTCCGGGCGAGCGGGTATGATCCCGAAGAAGTTCGTCAGCACCTCAAGTCAGGACTGGTGAAGCGCTTCGACAAGGGATTGAAGCAGATCGACCGTCTCGAGGTGGAACTCGTTGCTTTCAGAAAACGCGACGAAGCGTTCGCCGCGGGGCGTTAGCCACACACGACGCGTTCGACCCGGTCACCCGCATCCAGCCAGATCGTGGTGCGTTCGCCGCGGTATTCCATCGTCACCGCCATGCCATGCGGCACGATGCGGTGCGGTTGCGGCAGGGTCGAGGTATCGACTTCACCAATCCGCTGACCGACGAGATATTGCAGCTGGGGTGCGGCGCACTCGGCCATGACGGGATCAGGTTCCGGGGACGGGCCGACCATGCCGGTTTCCTGCGCGGTCGAGCAGGCGGCGACGATCCCGATAATCCCGACGGCGATAGCGCGCTGTTTCATGGTCGTCTCCCTTGCCCGATGTCCGGCGGCCTGTGTTCGGTGATTCAACACCTCGCGTTGGAGGAGGTTCCGCCAATCCGCCTGAACGCTGAATGAAATCGTTCGCCAGACGGCTATCCCTGCTTCTCCCACCGGCCTTCGATAGACTGCTTCCAGTAGGCGATCGAATGACCGTCCGCCTTGGCCTTCTTCCAGAGCGACCGGGCAGACTGAACCGCGCCCTCGTCAGCGGCGTCGAACACGACGCAGCAGCGGGCGAAGGCGTCCGGCCGCTCCGGTTCGACCCCGTCGAGCGCGAACAGGACGTCCGACTTGTTGGAGTTGTCTTCGTTCAGGGAAAGCAGGATGGGCTGGCGATCCGGGTCCGGCTCGTCCCACCGTCCGTGCGGCAGGAAACCATCATCCCGCGCCGTCCAGAGAAGACCGTCGATCTGGTCGATCCGGTCTTCGGACGGCGCCCGGACAAGGGCGCGCCAGCCCTTTTGAATCGTCTTTTCAAGGAGTTCTGGCAGCGCGTCGGCGAGCGTGGTCCGCTCGAGATGATAGAACCACAGCTCGCCGGGCATCGCTGATTACTTCTCGTAATTGTCCCGCACGAAACGGTCGAGCAGGCGCACGCCATAGCCGGTGCCGAAGGTCGGCAGGCGCGGATCCTTCGACCCCGCCCACATGCCGGTACCGGCGATGTCGATATGGCACCAGGGCTTGCCGTTCACATAGCGCTGGAGGAATTGCGCCGCGGTGATCGAGCCCGCGAGACGGCCTTCGCCGATATTCTTCATGTCGGCAACCGGGCTGTCGATCTGGCGGTCATATTCGGGACCGACCGGCAGACGCCAGACCTTTTCGTCGGAGGCGAGACCGGCCTTGGTGAGACCCTCGGCAATCTTGTCGTCGTTGGAGAAGATGCCGGCGTGCTCGTGGCCGAGCGCGATCAGGATCGCACCGGTGAGCGTGGCCAGGTCGATGATGAATTCCGGATCAAATTCCTTCTGCGTGTGCCACAGCGCGTCGGCCAGCACGAGGCGGCCTTCGGCGTCGGTGTTGAGGATTTCGATCGTCTGGCCCGACATCGAGGTGACGATGTCGCCCGGACGCTGCGCATTGCCGTCGGGCATGTTCTCGACGAGGCCGATCACGCCGATGGCGTTGACCTTCGCCTTGCGGCCGGCGAGCGCACGCATAAGGCCGACAACGGCGGCGGACCCGCCCATGTCGCCCTTCATCTCGTCCATGCCCTGACCCGGCTTCAGCGAGATGCCGCCGGAGTCGAAGCACACACCCTTGCCGACAAAGGCGAGCGGCTTGTCGCCCTTCTTGCCACCATTCCATTTCATGATGACAAGCTGGGATTCGAGCACCGAGCCCTGGCCGACGCCGAGCAGGGCATTCATGCCCAGCTTCTTCATTTCCTTTTCGCCGAGCACTTCGATCTCGAGGCCGAGATCGGCGAGGCCCTGGACCTTCTTGGCGTAGGCCGGCGGGGTCAGGACATTGGGCGGCTCGTTGACCAGGTCGCGGGCCAGGTCGACACCGTCGGCCACCGCGCCCCAGGACTTCCACGCCGCCTTGCCGGCCTTCTCGTCGTCGACGACGAGAGTCACATTCTTCAGCGAGGGCTTTTTCGAATCGTCGAGCTTGGTGCGGTAGGCGTCAAAGCGGTAGGCCGCCAGACGGCAGCCAAGACCGAAACGCGCGGCCATCTCCGCGTCGGCGACCGTCGTCAGGACGACGGCGAGATCGGTCTCACCACCGGTCAGCAGCGATTTCACGAGCGAGGCGCCGGCCTTTTCGAAGCCATTGCCATCAAGCTTGCCCTTGGCCCCGACGCCGAGCGCGATGATGCGGTTCGCATCGACACCGGCCGGAGCATAGATTTCCAGCGTTTCGCCAGCCTTGCCGGAGAAGCGCGAAGCCTTGATGGCGCGGGTGATCGCGCCGCCGGCCGCCTTGTCGACCGCCTTCGCGGCGTCGGACAGCGTCGACTTCTCGAAAACCGGAACCGCGAGGGAGCCGGTCGAGGGGTTCGCCGATGCGAACTTGATCTTCATCATGGAGCCTTTCTGTCTGCGGTGCGGCCAGCGCGAATGCGCGGCGCGGTAGGTTCAGCGCGTAGTGGTATCCGATTGGCATGTAGGTTAGAAGGCCGCGTTCGCACAAGGCAGCCGGCCCCGGAATGATTCTCGTACAGCGCTATATTTTCCGACAGCTGCTCGTGCCCTTCGTGACGGCCGCGGCCGCCTTCGCCGGCCTCGCCATCCTGACGCAATCGCTGACGAATATCGATCTGATCGCGGATTATCGCGAAACGGCTTTCATCTTCGTCAAGGTGACGCTGCTGGCCCTGCCGCAGCTGATTGCCCTGCTCTCGCCCTTCGCGCTTTTCATCGCCGCGCTCGCGGGTCTCAACCGGATGACCGTGGAAAGCGAGATCACGGTGGCCAGCGCGTCCGGGCTGACGCGCTGGCGGCTTATTTCGCCGATGATGAAGCTGGCCGTGCTGGCGGTGATTGCGAACCTTCTGGTCAATCTCTTCGTCCAGCCGCTGGCCTACCGCGAGATGCGCCGCGCGATCCACGACCTGCGTACGGACGTCGCGGCGAGCCTGGTGCGTCCCGGTGCCTTCTCCGATCTCGGCGCGGGCGTGACCATGTATGCTCGGGAGACCACCTCCACCGGACGCATGCTCGATGTCTTCATTCACGATGCGCGCGACGGCGAATCCAGCCCATCCTATGCGGCGCGCGAAGGCGTGATCGTGCGCGGCGAGGAACGCCCGGTCATGGTGCTTCTCGACGGCAATGTGCAGCAGCGCGAGCCGGACGGGTCGCTATCGATCCTGACTTTCGAACGCTATGAATTCGACCTGTCGCAATTCGTCGACGCGGCGCAGGTGCTGTTCTTCAAGGACAGCGACAAATTTCTCTACGAGCTGTTCAACCCGGACGCGGCTTCCGTGGCGCGCTCGAACGGGGCTGAACGCCTCTATGCCGAGGCGCATTACCGGCTGTCCGCGCCGCTCTACAACATTACCGTGATGCTGATTGCTGCAGCGGTGTTCCTCGGCGGCCAGCATTCCCGGATGGGTTATGGACGCCGGGTCCAGATCGGCGTGGCCGCCGCGCTCGCCATTCGTCTGCTCGGCTTCGCGGTGCAATCCGCGGCGGCGGACGATGATGCGCTGAATGTGGTTCAATACCTGATCCCGATCCTTGGTGCGGCCGGGGCTCTTGTCTTCCTCTACATGCCGCGTGTCCGGAAACCGCGAACCGCTGCGCAGGCCGGGGAGGCCGGAGCATGATTCCGTTCTCCTCCCGTCTCAGCCGCTATCTCGCCGTCCAGATGCTGGCTGGTCTGGCGCTGTCCTTCAGCGTGATCGTGACCATCATCCTTCTGGTCGATTTTGTCGAACAGACGCGCGCCATCGGCACGCGGGTCGATATTCCAGCCACGGAACTGTTCATGCTGACGCTGATGCGGGCGCCGCTGCTGATCGAGCAGACCCTGCCCTTCATCTTCCTGTTCGGCATCCTGACGGCCCTGTTCCGCCTGAACCGGCGCAGCGAGCTGATCGTGATGCGGGCATCGGGCTATTCGGCCTGGCGGATCGTGGCGCCGGCCGTGTGGATTTCACTGATCGGGGGGCTTCTGGGCGCGATGGCCCTCAATCCGATCGGCTCGGCACTCAATGCGCGCTATGAGGCTCAGGAAGCCTCGCTCACGCGGACCGGCAACAACCGGGTGCAGAGCAATCCGATCTGGCTGCGTGAGCTGACCGAGGACGGGTACGTCATCATCGCAGCGGCCGACGTCGATGGCGATGCCGGTTCCGTGACGCGGCCGCGCTTCCTCTACTATCGCCAGGTCGAGGGCGGTCGGCCGGTCTTCGATCGCCGGATCGATGCCGAACGCGCGGTGTTGCGCGGCGGGTTCTGGGGGCTCGAAAACGCGATCGAGAGCACGCCCGGTCAGGAGCCCGAAACGCTCGCCGCCCTGTCCTTGCCGACGGGTATCGAGCGGCAAGCCCTGTTCGAACGGTCCCGTTCGCCGCGCACGATCGCGTTCTGGGATCTGCCCGGCGTCATCACCGCGGCAAGCGAGGCGGGCCTGACAACGCACCGTTTCGAACTGCGCTGGCAGACCTTGCTTGCCCTGCCGCTGACCCTGATCGCGGTATCGCTGCTGGCCGCGGCGGCGACGCTGCGGCTCTACCGGCTTGGCGGCGCAGCCAGTTTCGCGCTCGCCGGCGGTGCGGCCGGATTCGTCGTCTATTTCGTCCAGGAATTGCTCGCATCATTCGGCAGTTCGGCGGCCTTGCCGCCGCTGACGGCAGCCTGGGCGGCCCCGGCCATAACCGCGCTGCTCGCTCTCGCCTATCTGGCATCGACCGAAGACGGGTGATCATCCGGCGTGGACGCGCGCGGCCGCATCCGATAACCATTCGAACACGGTATTTCGTGCCCGACGGAAGGACAGAATTCATGGCGGTCAGAGCCGGACTTGCCTCTCTCGCCGCGCTTCTCCTCGCGGGCGTCGCAACTGTTCCGGCTTTCGCGCAGGAATCGGGCGACAACGAACCGGTCTATATCGAAGCCGACACGATGTCGGAGGACCGCGGTTCGGGCGCCTATATCGCGCGCGGCAATGTCGAAGCGCGCCAAGGCGATCGCACCGTCACTGCCGACGAGCTGGAATACCGGCCCGAGACCGGGCGCGTCATCGCGCGCGGCAATGTCACCATCTATTCCGCCGACGCGCCGCCGCAATATGCCGACGAGGTCGAACTCGACGACCAGATGGGTTCGGGAATCGCAACCGGCTTTTCCACGCTGATGGAAAACAATGGGCGTGCCGCCGCCGCGCACGCGGTGCGCCGCGGCAACGGCACGCTGGAACTGCGCGACGCCTACTACACGGCCTGCCAGCTGTGTTCGGAGACCGGACACGAGCCGACCTGGCGCCTGCGCGCGCAGCGCGTCGTGCAGGATACTGAAGACCAGATGATTTATTACGAGAACGTCCGCTTCGAGGCGCTCGGCGTTCCCGTCTTCTACGCCCCCGCCTTTGCGCACCCCGACCCGTCTTCGGAACGCCGGTCCGGCTTCCTCTTCCCGACGGTCGGCGTGTCGTCGCGCCTCGGCCTGTCCTACCAGCAGCCCTATTACTGGGCGATCTCGCCCTATCAGGACTTCACCTTCTCGCCGCGGGTGATGACGAATGTCCGCCCGCTGCTGATCGGCGAGTACCGCAAGCGCTTCTACTCGGGCCGTCTCGGCTTCGAAGGCTCGATCACCTATGAGCGCGAGATCGACGGCGACGGCAACCGCTTCGGCGAGGATGCGCTGCGTTATCACCTGTTCGGCGGCGGCGAGTTCGAAATCTCGGACCAGTGGGACTGGGGTTTTGGCGTTCAGATCGCATCAGACGATTTGCATATCCGCCGCTATGATCTGAACGAGCTCTATCAGGATTATCCGGGGCTTGTGGAAACGAATGCGGGCCGGCTGACCAGCCAGCTCTATCTGCAGGGCCAGGGGCAGAACTACTATGCGGAAGTCGCCGGGGCGGCCTTTCAGAGCCTGATCGTCGGAGAGAATGACGATCTGCTGCCCGTCGCCGCACCGATGGCGGACTATCGGACGACAACACAGCTTGGCGAGCATGGCGGCTTTCTGCGCACCCGTCTGAACACGATCTCGCTGACGCGCGACGCGGGGATCGACTATCGGCGGGCCAGTGCACAGGCGGACTGGAGCGCGCGCTGGATCGCGCCGCAAGGCCTCGTGCTTGAACCCTTCGCCTTTGCCCGCGCCGATTACTATGCGCTCGAAGACCTTCCTGGCACCACGCCGGCGGACCCGCTGACGTCGGATTCCTTCGGCCGCTTCCTCGGCATGGCCGGAGCGGAATTGTCATGGCCGCTCTACCGGCCCGGACAATCGGTCGACTCGATCCTCGAGCCGGTGATCCAGGTGGTCGCCGCAAGCGACGACGATCATGCCGGCCGGATCCCGAACGAGGACAGTCAGAATGTCGATCTGACCGAATCCGTCATCTTCGCCACGAACCGGTCACCGGGATACGATCTCTGGGAAGAAGGCCTTCGGGTCACCTTTGGCGGCCGCTACAATGCCACCTTCAGCAACGGGTATGAATTCTCCGCCTTTGTCGGCCAGAGCCGCCGTCTCGACGGCGACCCTGTCTTCGATGCGGGGTCAGGCCTGCGCCCGGACGATTCCGATATCGTGGCGGACTTCGGGGTCGATCTGAATTCGTTCATCGTGAACGCCAATTCCCGGATCGACCCGGAGAGCGGATCGATCAACCGCCTGAACCTTTCGACCTATGGCACGATCGGTCCGGTGACGACGATCCTTTCCTATTCCCGTTTCGACGACAGTCAGGTTCTGCCCGGTCCGCGCGAGGAAGCCTATCTGGCGCTGTCGACGCGGCTCACAGACCACTGGTCTTTCGGATACAGTGTGACGCGCGACCTCGAAGCTGGCGTATCGCGCCTGCAAACCGCCGGCTTTACCTATCGTGACTATTGCACCGAGTTGGGAATTCTCTACGCCCGCGAGAATTATTCATACGGCATTCTCGGACCCTCTGAATCCATCCAGATCCGCCTCACCCTCTTCACCCTCGGCAGCGTCGGATCGGAAGACTAAACGGGGTGCAGTCGCGGCGATTGCCTCCTGCCCGCCAATGGGTATTTTCTCGAACGCGTCTGAAGAACCGGAACGTCATGAAGCACCGCGCCCGCATTCTCATGTCCTCGCTCGCCGCCGCCCTGGCGCTGGCAACCGCTCCGGCGGTTTCCGCCCAGCAGGTCGAGGGCATCGTCGCCCTGGTCAATGACCAGCCCATCACGACGGTGGACGTGCGCAATCGCATGCGGATGATCATCGCGTCTTCCGGTCAACAGCCTTCGCCCGAAGCCATCGAGCGAATCCAGGAACAGGCCGTGCGCGGCCTGATCGACGAGACGCTGCAGCTTCAGGCCGCCGCGGAATTCGACGTCGATGTCGACGAAGCCGAGGTCGATCAGGCCATCGACGACATCGCCGAACGAAACGGCACGACCCGCGCCCAGATCCAGCAGGAACTGGCGTCCGCGGGCGTGGACATCTCCACGCTGCGCCGTCAGTTGGAAGCGGAAATCGCCTGGCAGATCATCGTCAGCGGCCGCTATGGCAGCCGGATCCGCGTGTCGAACCAGCAGATCGAAGCCGCGCTGGAACGCATCGCCGCCAGCGCGTCGCAGCCGCAATACTATATCGCGGAAATCTTTCTCGAACTGACCTCCGCGGGCGGCGAAGAGCGCCTGCAACAGCAAGCGACGGCGGCGCTGAACGCGCTGCGTGAAGGCGCGCCCTTCCAGGTGGTTGCGCAGCAATTCTCCGCCGCTCCGTCCGCTGCCAATGGCGGTGAAGTCGGCTGGGTGCTCGGCGGCCAGTTGCGCCCGGAAGTCGAGCAGGTGGCGCAGGTCCTTCAGCCCGGTCAGTTGTCGCGTCCGATCCGCGTTCCGGGCGGCTACATGATCATCGCGATGATCCAGAAGCGCGAAGGCACGACGACGGTCCAGTATGACCTGACGCAGGTGACGGTCCCGACCAGCTCGGTTACCGACACGACGGCTGACGAACTGCGCCGCGCGCTGGAGCGGGCGAACTGCGAGAATGTCGACAGCGCAATTTCCGGCGTTCCGGGCGCGTTCGCGACGCCGCTCGGCGAGATTCCGGCGAGCTCGCTGCTCCCGAATATCCGCGATGCGCTGAACGGTCTTGGCACGGGCGACCACACGCAGGTGCTGGACACGGCAGCCGGGCGTCAGGCCTTCCTCGTCTGCGAACGCTCGATCGGCGGCCCCGGCATGCCGACCCGCGACGATGTCGAGGAACAGCTGCGCGGCCAGCAATTGTCCAATCAGTCGCGCCGCTGGCTGCGTGACCTGCGCCGCGAAGCGACGATCGAATACCGCTAGCCATGGGACGGCCCGTCGCCGTCACGCAGGGTGATCCGGCCGGGATCGGCCCGGAAATCACGCGTGCCGCCTGGCGGGCTCTGAAAGATGGCGGACCGGTCTTCTTCGTGATCGGCGATCCCTCGCTTTACGGACCCGACGCCGCCGGGATTGCCGCTCCGTCCGATGCCTCGGGCACATTTCAGCGCGCCCTGCCCGTCCTTCCCTCCCGTCTTGCCGTGCCCGCCCGCCCGGGCGTGCCCGATGGCCGGAATGCGCCCGCGACCGTCTCCTCGATCGAGCGCGCCGTCGGGTTGACCGTCGCCGGCGATGCCTGCGGGGTGGTGACCAATCCGATCGCGAAATCGGTCTTGCGGGAGGCAGGTTTCACGCATCCCGGCCACACCGAATTTGTCGCGGAACTGACCGCCGACCTGCCCGTGGACGGCGCGCGCGGCCCCGTGATGATGCTCGCTGGCCCGTCGCTGCGCGTGGCGCTGGTCTCGATCCACCTGCCACTGCGTGAGGCGATCGCCTCGCTTGATGCGGCTCGCATCCAGCGTGTCGCGCGGGTGACGAACGAAGCGCTGAAGCGGGACTTCGGGATTGAATCGCCCAGGCTGGCGCTGGCCGGGCTCAATCCGCATGCGGGCGAAAACGGCCATATCGGGCGGGAGGAGATCGAGATCATCACTCCCGCCGCCGACGCCCTGCGCGCGGACGGTCTCGACATCGCTGGGCCGCTGCCGCCCGACGCGATGTTCCACGCCGAGGCGCGCGCAGGATATGACGCCGCGATCTGCCTTTACCACGACCAGGGGCTGATCCCGCTGAAAGCGCTCGATTTCTGGAACGGGGTGAATGTCACGCTCGGCCTGCCGATCGTGCGCACCTCGCCCGATCACGGCACGGCGTTCGATATTGCGGGCAAGGGTATCGCGCGCGCTGACAGCCTAATCGCGGCGATCAAGCTGGCAGCAGACATGGGCCGGAGGCGCGGGGTATGAGCGAACTGCCGCCGCTGCGCGAGGTGATCGCTTCGCACGGGCTCGATGCGAAGAAATCCTTCGGTCAGCACTTCCTGTTCGACCTCAATCTCACGGCCAAGATCGCGCGCCTTGCCGGTTCGCTCGAAGGTTTGATTGCGGTCGAAATCGGACCGGGACCGGGCGGGCTCACGCGCGCGCTTCTGGCGACCGAGGCCAGCCACGTGATCGCGATCGAGAAGGACCCGCGCTTCCTCCCCGCGCTCGAAGAGGCCGGAGCGCATCATGGCAACCGCCTGACCCTGATCGAGGCGGATGCGCTGGAAGCCGACGAGGCGGCGCTCGTCGCCGGACAGCCGGCCATCATCGCGTCCAACCTGCCCTACAATGTCGGTACGCCACTGCTGATCAAATGGCTGAAGGCCTCACCGATCTGGTGGTCGGCGGCGATCCTGATGTTCCAGCGCGAAGTGGCCGACCGGGTCGTCGCCAAGGCCGGAACGAAGGCCTATGGCCGGCTGGCGGTCCTGACCGGCGCCGTCGCCAGCGCGCGGATCGGCCTGAAAGTCCCGGCCCGGGCGTTCACGCCCCCGCCCAAGGTGGAATCAGCGGTTGTCGTGCTCCATCCCCTGCCCGCGGAGAAGCGGTTCAACGATCTCGATGCGCTGGAAGCCGTGACGGAGTCCGCCTTCGGCCAGCGCCGGAAGATGCTGCGCTCCAGCCTGTCAGCGGCGGCGGCGAAGGCCGGAACGACCGCAGAGCATCTGCTGACCGAGGCCGGAATCGAGCCTACGGCCCGCGCCGAGACGATTCCGCCAGAAGGTTTCTTCCGCCTTGCAGAGGCTTGGCGGATGGCGAAGGGGTAAGTTGGGGGACTCAATGCAGTTTCTCATCCCGACGCTCCCCGGTTTCGCGAAGCGAAGACCGGGGTCCAGACTGGATCCCGGATCGGCTTCGCCGTCCGGGAAACGTCGATGACGTCGTAAGTTATTTCCGTTCCTTGAACAGTTCGGAGACGAAGCCTTCGAGCCAGGGGCGGCGCGTGCGGCGCAGGCGCTCGGCATGGAGGATCAGGTCGATCTCCTCGAGCGCGCGGGCGAAGTCCTCGTTGACGATGACGTAGTCGTATTCGTTCCAGTGCGAGATTTCCGCCTCGGCGCGGTCCATGCGGCGGCTGATCACCGCTTCGGGGTCCTGGCCGCGCTTCCTTAGCCGGTCTTCCAGAAGCCGCAGCGAGGGCGGCAGGATGAAGACACGAACCGCATCATTAGGGGCCGCCTCGGCGAGCAGGCGCGCGCCCTGCCAGTCGATGTCAAAGATCACGTCACGGCCTTCGGCCAGCGCCTCTTCGACCGGCGCACGCGGCGTACCGTAATAGTGGTCGAACACCTTGGCGTATTCGTAGAAGCCGTTGGCGGCTATGTTCTTTTCGAATTCATCCTGGCTGACGAAGACGTAGTCGCGGCCATTTTCCTCGCCGGGGCGCGGGGCGCGGGTCGTCCAACTGACCGAGATCAGGATGTCGGGATTCTTGTCCATCAGCCGCTTGGACAGCGTCGTCTTGCCGGCCCCGGACGGGCTCGACAGGACGAACATCATTCCCCGGCGGCCACCGGGATAACGCGGGGAATGATAGGGATCACTCGACATTCTGGACCTGCTCCCGGAACTGGTCGATCACGGTCTTCAAGGCGAGGCCGATCCGGGTAAGGTCCGAATCGCCGGACTTCGAACATAGCGTGTTGGCTTCGCGGTTGAACTCCTGTGACAGGAAGTCGAGCTTGCGGCCCGCAGGCGACCCGGCCGCGATCAGATCGCGCGCCGTTGCGATGTGCGCACCCAGCCGGTCGAGCTCTTCGCGTACATCCGCCTTCAGTGCCAGAACGGCGACTTCCTGGGCCAGGCGCTCCTCGGGGAAGTCACTTCCAACCAGATCGGCAATGCGCGTGGCCAGACGATCACGAATGGTGTCGATCCGCGCGCTCGCGGTCTGGGCGGCATCGGCGGCGAGCGTCTCGATTTCTCCGACCTGCGCGGTCAGGATTGCCGAGAGCGCCTTGCCTTCGTCCTCGCGCGCAACCTTGAGCGCCTTCACCGCCGTCTCGAACGAGGTCAGCAGCGCTCCGTGCAGCGCCTCTCGATCCTCTTCGGCGATCTCGTCCTCCGCCTTCAGGACGCCCCTCACGTGCAAGAGACCGTCAAATGCGGGCGGAGCCACCTTGCCGCTCTCGACCCAGGGGCGGCTCGCCTCGATCAGCGCGGCCAGACGCGCTTCGTCGATGGCAGCTGCACCGGCAGTCTCGTCGCGCGCGATGGTCAAACCGGCCTGGATCGAGCCGCGGGTGAAGGCGGTACGGGCAATGTCGCGAAGCGGGCCTTCAATCGCGTCATAGCCGGGCGGCATGCGCAGGCGCAGGTCGAGCCCCTTGCCGTTGACCGAACGCACTTCCCACGTCCAGTTCCAGCCTGCGTGCTGGCCCTCGGTGCGGGCAAAGCCCGTCATTCCGGACAGTCTGGCCATGTCAGCGGCCTCCCCGTTCGCGTTCGATCCGGCGCCAGTTCGCGACATTGCGCTGATGCTGGGCATAGGTCTCGGCGAAGACGTGACCGCCCGTGCCATCGGCGACGAAGAACAGGTCCCGCGTGTCCGCCGGGTTCAGTACCGCGGCAATCGCGTCCGGTCCCGGATTGGCGATCGGACCCGGCGGCAGACCGGCGAAGTGATAGGTGTTGTAGGGGTTGTTCGTGTTGTCGAGCTCGGAGCGCCGGATGCCGCGGCCAAGCGGTTCCCCGCCCGTGATGCCGTAGATGATGGTCGGGTCGCTATCGAGTCTCATACCCCGGCGCAGACGATTGACGAACACGGCCGCGACGCGCGGGCGTTCCTCGGCGATACCGGTCTCCTTTTCGACGATCGAGGCGAGGATGATCGCCTCCTCGATCGTGTCGAAAGGCAGGTCGCCGGCGCGGTTCGGCCAAAGCCGCGCTATGAGCGCGTCCTGGTCGGACTGCATGCGGGCGATGATCTCGCTGCGCGGCGTGCCGCGCTGAACCAGATAGGTTTCGGGCAGCAAGCTGCCCTCCGGCGGGGTCTCGGCGATCTCGCCGGTCAGAACTTCGCTGGCTTCCAGAATGCGCACGATCATCGCGCTGGTCAGGCCTTCGGCGAAGGTGATCGGGTATTGCACGACCACGCCTTCGCGAACCTGTTCCAGGATGTCGCGCATCGAGGCTTCCGGCGGGAAGGCGTATTCTCCGGCGCGCAGGTCGCGGTCGGCTTCCTCCAGCGTCACCAACAGACGGAAGAGCCGGGCGTCCGACACGACGCCTTCGCGCTCGAACCGATTGGCGATCTGGATCAGGCCCTCACCGCGCGGGATGACCACGATGGTCTCCTCCACTGCGGGCCCGGGGGCGTCGAACTTCGACTGGACCCAGGACCAGGCGAAGAAGGCCACGCCGGCGCCAGCGAGGATCAGGACGACCAGAAAGCCAAGCAGGGCGACAAGAACGCGGCCGCTGCGCGGATCGGACTCGGACGGATGACGGACGCTCATCACGGGTGCGCCTCCCCCGCGCTCCGGTTCACGCGACGGACTTGAAAACGACCGAAGCATTGGTGCCGCCGAACCCGAAGGAGTTCGACAGCGCAGCGCGCACCGGCCGCTCTACGGCGACCTTGGGTGCGAGATTGATGGGTGTCTCGACCGACGGATTGTCGAGATTGAGCGTCGGCGGACAGATGCCGTCGCGGATGGCGAGAATCGAAAAGATCGCTTCCACCGCACCGGCCGCGCCGAGCAGATGTCCGATCGCCGATTTGGTCGACGACATGACGAGATTCTTCGAACCATCGCCGAACAGGCGTTCGACCGCCCGGAGTTCAATCTCGTCGCCTTTCGGAGTCGAGGTGCCGTGGGCGTTGACGTAATCGATATCGGCCGGTTCGAGGCCGGCACGCTTGAGCGCGGCGCGCATGGAGCGGTAGCCGCCATTGCCGTCTTCGGCCGGTGCGGTGATGTGAAAAGCATCGCCCGAGAGACCATAGCCGGACACTTCGGCGTAGATCTTCGCGCCGCGCGCCTTGGCGTGTTCGTATTCCTCGAGCACGAGAATGCCCGCGCCTTCGCCCATGACGAAGCCGTCGCGGTCCTTGTCATAGGGACGGGAGGCCTTCTCCGGCGTGTCGTTGAACCCGGTCGACATGGCACGGGCTGCCACGAAACAGCCCACGCCGAGGCGGCAGATGGCCGCCTCCGCACCGCCCGCGACCATGATGTCGGCGTCGCCATACTGGATCAGCCGCGCAGCATCGCCGATCGCGTGGGCGCCGGTCGAACAGGCCGTGACGACGGAATGGTTCGGACCTTTCAGCCCGTGACGGATCGAGACCTGGCCAGACGCCAGATTGATGATCATGCCGGGAATGGCGAAGGGCGACAGGCGCCGCGGACCTTCTTCCCTTAGCGTGATCGATGCGTTGTAGGTGGTTTCGAGACCGCCGGTTCCAGAACCGATCAGCACGCCGGCGCGTTCGCGGTCTTCCTCAGACTCCGGCTGCCAGCCGGAATCGGCGATCGCGGCGTCAGCCGCCGCGATGCCGTAGAGCATGAAGTCGTCGATGCGCCGCTGCTCGCGCGGACTCATGATCGCGTCGGGGTCGAAACTCCCCTCCACGTCCGGGCCACCGCCGCCCCGCCCGTCATGGCGGGGGACGATGCCGGCGATCTTCGAGCCGAGATCCTCGACGTCGAAATGATCGATCCGGCGGATGCCCGACTGGCCCGCAAGAAGCCGTTTCCAGACCAGATCCACACCGCAACCGAGCGGTGTGACCAGACCCAGACCTGTGACGACGACGCGGCGCATCGAAAACCCGGTCTTAGTTGACCTTTTCAGAGATGAACTTCACGGCGTCGCCAACGGTCTGGATGTGTTCCGCAGCGTCGTCCGGGATTTCAATATCGAACTCTTCCTCGAACGCCATGACGAGCTCGACATTGTCGAGCGAGTCCGCGCCGAGATCATCAATGAAGCTGGCCTTTTCCGTGACCTTGTCCTCTTCGACGTCGAGGTGCTCGACAACGATCTTCTGGACCCGTTCAAAGACATCAGACATGGGGCAGTCCTTTTGTTCTAGCCGCTGAAACCTTACGCGGCGCCGATGCGAGCGGGAAGCGCCAAAGACACGCGCTTCCAACCTGATGATGCGGGGCTGGTAACACGAAGCCCCACGCAATGCCAGACGGTCCGGGCGGGCCCGGACACGTCCGAATTTCTTCCCTAGATCATCGCCATTCCGCCGTTGACGTGCAACGTCACACCGGTGACGTATCGCGCCTCGTCGCTGGCAAGATAGGCGACGGCCGCGGCGATATCCGCGCCGCTGCCAAGATCGCCGGAAGGAATCTTGTTGAGGATCGCCGCCTTCTGGTCGTCGGTCAGCGCGTCGGTCATCGGCGAGGCGATGAAGCCGGGCGCGACGCAATTCACCGTCACGCCACGCGAGGCGACTTCCTGGGCGAGCGATTTGGAGAAGCCGATCATGCCGGCCTTGGAGGCGGAATAATTCGTCTGGCCCGGATTGCCGGTGACGCCGACCACGGACGTGATGCCGATGATGCGGCCCCACCGGGACTTCATCATGCCGCGCAGCGCGGCGCGGGACAGGCGGAAATAGCTTTCCAGATTGACCTTCAGCACGTCAGACCAGTCCTCGTCCTTCATGCGCATAAGAAGCTGGTCTTTGGTGATGCCGGCATTGGCGACGAGGATGTCGAGCGAGCCCATCGCCTCGGCCGCCTGTTTCGGCAGCGCGTCGACGGCTTCACCGTCGGACAGATTGCACGGCAGCACGTGGACGCGGTCACCGAGTTCGGCCGCAAGCGCGTCGAGTTTTTCCTTCCGTGTGCCGGACAGGGCGACGGTCGCGCCCTGGGCATGGAGCGCGCGGGCGATATCGCCGCCGATGCCGCCAGTGGCGCCGGTGACGAGCGCGTTCTTGCCTTCGAGTGAGAACATGATCGCTATCCTTTCACGGAAGCTGCGAAATTCACGATGTCGTCTGCGCCGACGAGCGTCACGCCTGCGGCGTCCGGCGCGATGCGCTTGAGCATGCCGGTCAGCACCTTCCCGCCCGCTTCGGCGAAGGTGGCGATGCCGCCTTCACCCGCCATCCACTCGACGCTTTCGCGCCAGCGGACGCGGCCCGTGACCTGCTCGACGAGCAGATTGCGGATCGCTTCGGGATCGCTCTCCGGACGGGCGCGCACATTCACGACGACCGGGACGCGCGGCGCAGAAATGCTGGCCGCGGCGAGCGCTTCGGCCATGGCGTCGGCGGCCGGCTGCATCAGCGCGCAATGGAAGGGCGCGGAGACCGGCAGCTGCATCGCGCGCTTCACGCCCATTTCCTGCGCGGCAGCAATCGCGGCATCGACCGCGGTCTTGGCGCCGGAAATGACGACCTGGCCGGGGGCATTGTCATTGGCGACCTGGCAGACGCCTTGCGCCGACCCAGCGGCGGCGGCCTTTTCGGCCTGATCGAGATCAGCCCCGATCAGCGCGGCCATCGCTCCCTCGCCGACCGGCACGGCTTTCTGCATCGCCTGTCCGCGCAGTTTCAGCAGTTTCGCAGCATCGGTCAGCGAAAGCGCTCCGGCGGCGGCAAGCGCGGAATATTCGCCGAGTGAGTGACCGGCAACGAATTTCGCTGCATCAGCCGTCACGGCGAACTCGCTTTCCAGTACACGCATTACGGCGAGGCTGGTGGCCATGATGGCCGGCTGGGCATTCTCGGTCAGCGTCAGTTCGTCGGCCGGGCCGTCCCACATCAGAGCGGACAGTTTCTGACCAAGCGCGGCGTCGACCTCATCGAATACGGCGCGGGCTTCGGGAAAGGATTCGGCCAGTCCCTTGCCCATGCCGACGGCCTGGCTTCCCTGTCCGGGAAACACGAATGCGAGTGTCATGGCGGGTCGTACCCCCGGTGTTTTCGTTCCTCGTTGCTCCGTCGATAGACCGGGCAAGCGCGCGCTGGCAAGCCGCGAACGGCGCATGCTTGCCAGTGAACCGCGTTCAATTCATCGACGCGCGTTCATTTG
The DNA here is from genome assembly GCF_021864465.1 of Hyphobacterium sp. SN044. Taxonomy (GTDB): domain Bacteria; phylum Pseudomonadota; class Alphaproteobacteria; order Caulobacterales; family Maricaulaceae; genus Hyphobacterium. Next base: position 511,944 of record NZ_JAKKUV010000001.1, on the reverse strand, counting down.
ATATGTTCCCGGGATGAGACGACCGCTCGCGAAACGATTCCTTTCAGTGATCCTCTTCCTGCTCGTCGGCGGGGCGATCGTCGTGGCAATCGGTATCATCTTCGATCCGATCAAGGCCTGCGAGGAACGCGGCGGCACCTTCGTGATGGCCGGCCGGTATTGCGAGGAGGCGGAGTGATTGGCCATTTTGGCTAAATTGGCTAAAATGGTCAAAATGCTGGAGGGTCCCTCATGCGCACGTTTTCAGCGGCCGATGCCAAGAACCGTTTCGGGGAATTGCTCGACGCCGCACAACGCGAACCCGTCCGCATCGAGAAGCATGGCCGCGCCACGGCCGTGATGATCTCGGAGGCGGAGTATGCCGAACTGGCATTCCAGGTCGCGGAAATCGAGCGATACAAGATCGAGAAGGGGCTTGCTGACCTTGATGCCGGCCGCACCGTCGACGGGGCGACCTTCTTCGACGATTTGAAGTCGCGTCTCGCGAAATAAGTGCCTCGCTTCAGACTATCTCGTGAGGCTGCCTCGGATATTGAGGCCATCGCGCACTATACCGTCGAGCAATGGGGTGATGCGCAGGCGATTGCATACATCGACGGACTGCGCGCCACATGCGAACAGATCGCCAATCACCCGGAACTCGGCGTCTTGATCGACGGATTTGAGGGCAAGGTTCGCCGCTTTCGATCCGGGCATCACGTTCTTCACTACCGCGTTCGGGACGGCGTGATGGAGATCATTGCCTTCCGGCATAAGCGCAGCCGGAAGGCCTGACCGCCCTTCTCCCTTGCCCTTTGCGGCGCAATCGGCTACCTGCGCGCCTCTTGAGCGATTGCGGTCCTCATTCCACCGACATGTGACGGCATGGTGCCGTTACGCGAATGGGGAGCCACCGCCGCGGAATCCGGCCCTTCGGTTCCAACGCGCCGCAGTCCATAAGGAAGGGAGCCCAATGGCTTACTACGAGCACGTCTTCATCGCTCGTCCGGACCTCTCGCCTGCCCAGGCCGAGACGCTGGTCGAGGATGTGAAAACCATGATCGAGGAAAAGGGCGGCAAGGTTGCCAAGACCGAATACTGGGGTCTGCGCAATCTGGCTTACCGCATCGAGAAGAACCGCAAGGGTCATTACGGCCTGATCGACATCGATGCTCCGGCCGACGTCATCGCCGAGCTGGACCGCCGTCAGCGCCTGTCTGAAGACATCATCCGTCACATGACGCTGCGCATCGACGAGCTGGACGAGAAACCGTCCGCGATCCTGTCCAAGAAGGACGATCGCCGCCGCCGCGACGATCGCCGCTAGGAGTTCAGATCATGGCTGATACCACCATTTCGAACCTGCCTGTCCGCCGCGCGTTCACGCGCCGCCGGAAGGTGTGCCCGTTCTCCGGCGAAAACGCGCCGAAGATCGACTACAAGGACCCGAAGCTGCTGCAGCGCTACATGTCCGAGCGCGGCAAGATCGTCCCGGCCCGCATCACGGCCGTGTCGGCGAAGAAGCAGCGTGAACTGGCCCGCGCCATCAAGCGCGCCCGCCAGCTCGCCCTCCTGCCGTACGCCGTGAAGTAGGGAGGATCAGATGCAAGTCATTCTTCTCGAGCGCGTGGAAAATCTCGGCGGTATCGGTGACGTCGTCACCGTGAAGCCGGGCTTCGCCCGCAACTTCCTGCTGCCGCAGGACAAGGCGCTGCGTGCGACCGACGCCAACAAGGCCCGGTTCGAGCGCGAGCGTGAGATCATCGAAAAGCGCAATGCGGAACGCCGCGATGCCGCGTCGGAAGACGCCAAGCAGATCGACGGCAATTCCTACGTGCTGATCCGCCAGGCCGGCGAAACCGGCCAGCTCTACGGTTCGGTCAATTCGCGCGATATCGCCGATGTGGTGTCGACCGACAACCTGACCGTGGCGCGTTCGCAGGTCGACCTGAAGGAAATGATCAAGACGCTCGGCGTTCATGAAGTGCGCATCCGCCTTCACGCCGAAGTGTTCGTGACCGTTTCGATCAATGTCGCCCGCAGCGAAGAAGAAGCGGAGCGTCAGGCGAAAGGCGAAGACGTCATCGCCTCGCAATACGACGAAGACCGCGCGATCGCCGAAGCCCAGGCGGCCGAACTGTTCGAAGCCGGCCAGGAGCCGGACGAGCTGGAAGCCACCAAGGAAGCCATCGCGGCCGAAGGCGAGGAGTCCGAAGAGGACTGATCCTCTCCGGTTCATCCGCACACGATCAAGGCGGGCCATCGCGGCCCGCCTTTTTCTTTGCCCGGTCGAGCCTGTTTCATTGGCGTTTCACGGCTTATCCACATCACGGAAAAATAGGTGTGGTTAACGGCAAAGCGAGGTTGGGGGTCGGCCAGTGCCCGGCTATACCCGACGCATGACTGCGCTGCCCGCCCTTGCCGAACCGCACGACCTTTCCGCCGACGCGCCGCCGCACAATCTCGATGCGGAGCAGGCGTTTCTCGGCGCGCTCCTCTATGACAACGAGCTCTATTACCGGGTCGGCGACTGGCTGAAGGCCTCGCATTTCTACGACCCCGTGCATGGCCGCATCTATCAGGCGGCGTCCGACCGGATCGTTCGCGGCTCGCTGGCCGACGCCGTCGTTCTGAAGACCGATTTCGAGCGCGATGGCGGGCTGAAGGAAATCGGCGGCTCGACCTATCTCGCCGTGCTGCTGGAAAGCGCCGCCGACAGCGCCGCGGCGGTCGAATACGCCCAGCTGGTCTACGACCTCGCCCTCAGACGCGCGCTGATCCGTGTCAGTGCGGAACTGGCCAAGGACGCCATCGATTCATCGCCTGAAACGCATGGCCGCAAGCTGATCGAGACGGCCGAGAAGAAGCTGTTCGAACTGGCCGAAACCGGCGGCGCGCAGAAGGGCTTCGTGTCGTTCAAGGATGCGCTGGCGGACTCCATCGAGATGGCCGCGGCGGCCTATGAGCGCGAAGGCGGCCTGTCGGGTGTCTCCTCGGGCCTCAAAGCGATGGACGAGAAGCTCGGCGGGCTCCACCCGTCCGACCTGATCATCCTCGCGGGCCGTCCCTCGATGGGTAAGACCGCGCTGGCGACGAACATCGCCTTCGAAGTCGCCAAGAACTACCAGTACGAAACGCTGGCCGACGGCACGCGCAAGACCACCAAGGGCGGCGTGGTCGGCTTCTTCAGCCTCGAAATGTCGGCCGAACAGCTCGCGACGCGTCTGATCGCCGACTACACCGGCATTCCCGGCTACATGATCCGCCGCGGCGAGATCGATGCGGCGCAGTACGAGGAAATCCGCGACGGCGTGCTCGAGATCCAGGGCCTGCCGCTCTACATCGACGATACCGGTGGCCTGCCCATCGGAGCGCTAACCGCGCGGGCGCGCCGTCTGAAGCGGCTGCACGGGCTCGACCTGATCGTGGTCGACTATCTCCAGCTCGTGACCGGGTCGTCGGGCAAGTCCGATAGCCGGGTGCAGGAAGTCTCCGAAGTCACGCAGGCCCTGAAAGCCATGGCCAAGGAATTGTCGGTTCCGGTGATCGCGCTTTCGCAGCTGTCGCGTCAGGTCGAGCAGCGCGACGACAAGAAGCCCCAGCTCTCCGACCTGCGTGAATCCGGCTCGATCGAGCAGGACGCCGACGTCGTGATGTTTGTCTACCGCGAGGCCTACTACAAGGAACGCGAGAAGCCGCGTGAAGGCACGCCGGAATACCTGGCATGGGAAGAGGAATTCCGCGCCATCGAACGCCATGCTGAAGTGATTATCGGCAAGCAGCGTCACGGCCCGATCGGCACAGTGAAGCTCGCCTTCGACGCGGCGCGGACGAAGTTCTCCGACCTCGTCATGACGGACCGGTATGACGACTCCATCCGGTGAGGCGGTCCCCTACCCGCGCCTGATCGTCGATCTCGGCGCGATCCGCCGGAATTATGCCCGCCTGCAGGACATGACCGCCGGAGCCGAAGTCGCCGCCGTGGTGAAGGCCGACGCCTATGGGCTCGGAGCCGCGGCGATCGCGCCCGTCCTGCTGCATGCTGGCGCAAAGTCTTTCTTCGTCGCCAATGCCCATGAGGGCGAGATCGTTCGCGCCGCCGTAGGCGGCGGGGCGCAGATCTTCGTGCTGCACGGTTTCTGGTCCGCCGACGTGCAGGCCATTGCCCGGTCTGCCCTGATCCCGGTCATCAACTCGCCTGAACAGCTGCGTGACTGGCTGGCTGGGCCGGCCGGCCCATACGCACTGCATTTCGATACCGGGATGAACCGGCTCGGTATACCAATGATCGACGTCTCTGGCGTCGCGGACCTCGCGGGGAAGCGTCAACCGGATCTCGTCATGAGCCATTTCGCCTGCGCCGACGAGCCGGGACACAATCTCAACGCCACGCAAATCGAGCGTTTCGCCACCGTGCGCGGTGCCTTCCCGGGCGTGCGAACCTCGCTGGCGAACTCGGCGGGATGCTTTCTCGACACCCCGGCGCACGGCGACCTCGTCCGGCCGGGCATCGCGCTCTACGGCGGGGCGCCGCGCGCGACAGGGGCCAATCCGTTCGAATCCGCGGCGACCATCGAGACCCCGATCCTGCAGGTACGGCAGGCCCGGCCCGGCGACAGTGCCGGATATGGCGCGACCTGGACGACCGAAGCCGACCGCAGGCTGGCCGTCGTGGCGCTCGGCTATGCCGACGGCATGTTCCGCGCGGCGCAGAAGGGCGGGTATGGCCGTATCGGGGACGTGAAATTGCCGATCGCGGGCCGTGTCTCCATGGATCTCATCACGCTCGATGTGACCGATGCAGGCGATAGTGCCAAACCGGGCGAGAGCGTCCGCTTCCTCGGCCCCGATCTCGATGCCTTTGCCGCGGCGTCCGGCACGCTGGCCTATGAAGTCCTGACGCGGCTCGGGTCGAGGCTGGAACGGGTTTATGTGTGAGTTCCCCTCGTCCTTTCTCCGCCTTCACGGGGACAGGCATTGGGAATTCGACAGTGCGCGCGCTCTCTTCTCCCCTTTTGAAGGGGAGAAGGTGCCCGAAGGGCGGATGAGGGGTTCTGCTCCGTAGTCAGATGAGGGACTCTGCCCCCTCACCCGGCGCTACGCGCCACCCTCTTTCCCAAATGGGGGCGAGGGGAAATGGCGGCAACGCGGGTATGACGACTGAGGGAGTTCTTGCCCTCTCCCGCCCCTGTCCCGAAACTGCAGCCCCGACGCCGCTGACCGATTCGATATCATGGCCCGCACCGACACCGTCTTCGTCTGCCAGAGCTGCGGCGGCTTTCAGCCGAAATGGTCGGGCCGCTGCGATTCCTGCGGCGAGTGGAACACATTGATGGAAGAGACGGCCGGCGCGTCCGCGCCGCTCGGGTCTTCCGCCAGCGCACCGAAGAAGACGCGTCGCGGCAAGATCGATTTCGTCGATCTCGGCGGCGACAGCCCGGACCCGACGCGGCTGCAGTCGGGAATCGCGGAGTTCGACCGGGTGTGCGGCGGCGGCCTGGTGCCCGCCTCCGCCCTGCTGGTCGGCGGCGATCCCGGCATCGGGAAGTCGACCCTGCTGCTGCAAGCCGTCGCGGGCCTCGCACGCAAGGGCGTGACCACGGCCTATGTCTCGGGCGAGGAATCCGCTGGACAGGTGCGCCGCCGGGCCAAGCGGCTCGGTTTAGCCGATGCTCCGGTGCAGCTCGCCGCGGAAACCGCGCTCACCGCGATTCTCGACGGGCTGAAGGCGGAAAAGCCCGACATCGTCATCATCGACTCCATCCAGACGATGTGGACCGACCAGCTGGCCGCGGCACCGGGTACGGTCGCCCAGGTGCGGGCCTGTGCGCAGGAGCTGACGCGCTTCGCCAAGAAGACCGGCGCCTGCGTCCTCCTCGTCGGTCACGTTACCAAGGACGGGCAGATCGCGGGCCCGCGCGTGGTCGAACACATGGTCGACGCCGTGCTCTATTTCGAGGGCGAGCGCAGCCACCAGTTCCGGATCCTGCGCGCCGTGAAGAACCGCTTCGGCCCGACCGACGAGATCGGCGTGTTTGAAATGGGCGATAGCGGGCTGCAGGAAGTCGCCAACCCGTCCGCCCTCTTCCTTGACGGGCGAGGAGAGCCGGCTTCAGGCGCTGCCGTGTTCGCCGGCATGGAAGGCACGCGCCCGGTCCTGACCGAGATCCAGGCGCTTGTCGCGCAATCCCCGCTCGGCACGCCGAGACGGACCGTGGTGGGCTGGGATTCAGGCCGCCTGGCCATGGTGCTCGCCGTACTGGAGGCTCGTTGCGGCCTCGCCTTCGGCGGGCGTGACGTCTACCTCAATGTCGCCGGCGGGCTGAAGATCGCCGAGCCGGCCGCCGACCTCGCCGTCGCGGCGGCGCTGGTGTCGTCCGCGCTGGATGCGCCGCTGCCCGCCGATTCGGTGGTATTCGGGGAAATCAGCCTGTCGGGCGATGTGCGGCCTGTCGGTCGCGCCGATGCCCGCCTGAAGGAGGCCGCAAAGCTCGGCTTCTCGAAGGCGCTGGCACCTTCGAATGCGACGGAACTTGCGGCCGGTGTTACAGTGAGCGGTGTATCGAGCGTGATCGATCTGGTGCGGCGGATCGAGGCGCTCAGCGTAAAGGAGTAGGCGATGGAAGGGCTCAGCGCGTTTGACGGCATCGCCCTGGCGATTCTCATCGGGTCCGGCCTCATGGCGCTGATGCGCGGCTTCGTCCGCGAGGCCCTTTCGGTGACCGGTTTCGTGGCAGCGGCGCTCGCCTCGCTCTGGGCCCGGCCGGTCTTCATCGGCCTGGCGCGCGAATTCATCCCGAGCGACCTCATCGCCAATATCGTCACGCTCGGCGTGATCTTCCTCCTCGTCTTCCTTGCCGTCAGCTTCGTGACCGGCGGGCTCGTCCGGAATGTGAAGGAAGGCGAGGATGTCGGCGTCGTGGACCGTGCGCTCGGCTTCATCTTCGGCCTCATTCGCGGCCTCGTCATTCTCGGCCTCATCCTCATCGTCTTCGCGTCCGCGACGCCCGGCAGCACCGCCCCTAGCTGGATGGTGGAGTCGCGCATATATCCGCTGGTGAATGCATCGGCCCGGGTGCTGCAAGCGCTCGCCCCGGAGGACTCGCGTGTCGGGCAGAGTCCGGCTATTGAGGCGCCGTCCGGAGACGAGACCCGAGACGACGAAACGCCGCGCTCGATCGAGGACCTGATCCGGGAGCGGACGAATGAGGATGATGGCGCATGACGCCTCGCTTTCCGACCGTCACCTATGATGAAGTTGCCGACAAGCTGCGCGAGGAGTGCGGCGTCGTTGGCGTGTCCGGCGTGCCGGAAGCTTCGCTCGTCGCCGCGCTCGGCCTCCATGCCCTGCAGCACCGCGGCCAGGAAAGCTGCGGCATCGTCAGCCATGACGGTGCCCGCTTCTACACGGAACGCCAACTCGGCCTCGTCGGCGAGAATTTCGCCGGACCCGACACCGCGCAGCGCCTCGCCGGCGATGCCGCGATCGGCCATGTCCGCTATTCGACGCAGGGCGCGACCGTGCTGCGCAATGTCCAGCCGCTCTATGCCGACGTTCGCGGCGGCGGCATCGCGGTCGCCCACAACGGCAATCTGACCAATGCCCGCACGCTGCGCGAGGAACTGGTCTCCGGCGGATCGATCTTCCAGTCGACCAGCGATACGGAAGTCATACTGCAGCTCGCCGCGCGGTCGCCGCGCGCGAAATCGGCCAACCGCTTCCTCGACGCGCTGAAGCAGATCGAGGGCGCCTTCGCGCTCGTCGCGCTGGTGAATAACCGGGTGATCGGCGCGCGGGATCCGTTCGGCATCCGTCCGCTCGTGCTCGGCCGCCTCGATGGCGGCTATATCCTTGCCTCGGAAACCTGCGCGCTCGACATTGTCGGCGCGAAGTTCGAGCGCGAGATCGAGCCCGGCGAAGTCGTGATCATCAGCGAGGATGGTCTGGAATCGCGGCGCTTTGCACCGGCCCGCGCGGCGCGCCCGTGCGCCTTCGAATACATCTATTTCGCCCGCCCTGACTCGGTGATCGGCGGCATCAGCGTCTACCAGGCGCGCAAGGCGATGGGCCGCCGCCTCTTTCAGGACGCTCCCGCCGATGTCGACGTGATCGTTCCGGTTCCCGATAGCGGCGTGCCGTCCGCTCTGGGCTATGCCGAGGCGGCCGGGAAACCGTTCGAGATGGGCATTATCCGCGGTCACTTCGCGGGTCGGACCTTCATCCAGCCGACGCAGGCCAAGCGCGATCTCGGCGTGCGGCGCAAGCATTCCGCGAATGCCGCCGTCCTGCGCGGCAAGCGCGTTCTGCTGGTGGACGATTCCATCGTGCGCGGCACGACTTCCCGGAAGATCGTTCAGATGGTGCGCGAGGCCGGGGCGAAGGAAGTTCACTTCCGTTCCGCCTGTCCGCCGATCATCAATCCGGATTTCTACGGCATCGACATGCCGCAGCGCAGCGAGTTGATGGCGGCACGCATGGAAACCGCCGAAATGACCGAAGCGCTCGGGGCTGACAGCCTCGGCTTCCTGTCGGTCGACGGCATGTATGAGGCGATCCTCGGCGAAGCGCGCAATCCGCGTCAGCCGCAGCTCGCCGACCATTATTTCACCGGCGATTACCCCACTCGCCTGATCGATAACGAACGTGCGGTCTCCGACAAGGACCGCCAGCTCTCCTTCCTGGTCGACGCATGACAGACAAAACGCTTGAAGGCCGCGTGGCACTGGTAACCGGTGCCTCGCGGGGGATTGGCCGCGCCGTGGCGCTGGATCTCGCCGCGAAGGGCGCGCACGTCATCGCGACCGCCCGCACACAAGGCGGCCTCGAGGAGCTGGACGACGCGATCCGCGAGGCCGGCGGACAGTCGACGCTGGTGCCGCTCGACCTGATGCAAAGCGACGGCATCGAGAAGCTGGCCGGGATCGTGAAGGACCGCTGGCAGAAGCTCGACATCCTCGTCGCCAATGCCGGCGTACTGGGCGAGCTGACGCCGGCCAGCCATGTCAGCGCGAAGACCTGGAATTCGGTGTTCGGGATCAATGTGATCGCCCCGGCGCGCCTGATCCGCGCCTTCGAGCCGCTGCTGATGGCATCGGACGCCGGCCGAGCCGTCTTCCTGACTTCGGGCGCTTCGAAGAACCGCAAGCCCTACTGGGCCCCCTATGCCGCCTCGAAAGCCGCGCTGGATGCGTTGGTGGAGAGCTGGGCGAAGGAACACATGTCCTCGGCGCTCCGGGTCAATCTGTTCAATCCGGGACCGACCCGCACCGCGATGCGCGCCAAGGCCTTCCCGGGCGAAGACCCGATGAGCCTGCCCGCCCCGGAAGAGGTCGCTCCCGCGATCTCCGCGCTCTGCCTGCCGTCATCGAAGCGGCATGCGAAATGGGTGAGCTTCCCGGACGAGAAGTAGCGCCGTCCTCTCCCGGCCCTCCCCCTTGAGGAGAGGGCCGGGAGGCTGAGCGTCAGCCAGCCGACCGGGGTGGGAGCCATTTCACTATTTTTTTTCCGACGCTCCCCGGTTTCGCGCAGCGAAGACCGGGGTCCAGAAGTAATGAGACATGGATCCCGGACCGGCTTCGCCGTCCGGGAGACGTCAATCAAGATGGTTCTGGGGTCCCCATGAAAATGGGGACTTGAAGTTGGCGCCCGGCTTCAGATTCCCGCTTTCGCGGGAACCCCGGGTAAAAGACAAGCTCACCCCACCCCGCTCCCGTCTTGCTGACGCCAGCCGCTCGCGTCCCTCCCCTTCAAGGGGAGGGAAACACCCTCAATCTTTATCCACGTAAGGGTTCTTGCCGCCCTTGACGATCAGGCGGATCGGCACGCCTGGCAGGTCGAACGCCTCGCGCAGACCGCCGATCAGATAGCGTTTGTAGGCTTCCGGCATCGCTGCGGCGCGTGAGCACATCAGGACGAAGGTCGGCGGGCGCGACTTGGTCTGCGCCATGTATTTCGGCTTCATCCGGCGGCCATTGACCGCGGGCGGCGGGTGGCGCGCGATCATGTCCTGCAGCCAGTCATTGAGATCGCGCGTCTTCACCTTGGCATTCCAGTCATGGTGCAGTTTCGCGACTGCGGGCATGATCTTGTCGAGGCCCTTGCCCTTGAGCGCCGAGACCGGGATCAGCGGCGATCCCTTGGCCTGCGGCAGGAGGCGTTCGAACTCGATCTGCAAGTCCTTCATCACCGCTTCGCGGGCGACGACCTTGTCCATCTTGGCGACGACGACGGCGAGCGCGCGACCCTCGCGAAGCACCATGTCGGCGAGGTGGAGGTCCTGCTTTTCCAGCGGGTGTTCGACATCGATCACGAGCAGCACCACTTCGGCGAATTTCACCGCGCGCAGCGTATCCGCCGCACTCATCCGCTCGAGGCGGTCGGCGACCTTGCCGCGCTTTCTGAGGCCCGCCGTATCGTGGAAACGGACCCGCTTGCCGTCCCACAGGAAATCGACCGCGATGGCGTCGCGCGTGATGCCAGCCTCGGGACCGGTGATCAGGCGCTTCTCGCCGATGAGGGCATTGATCAGGGTCGACTTGCCGGCATTCGGTCGGCCGATCACGGCAATGCGCAGCGGTGCGTTCTCGTCCTCGTCCTCATCGGAATAGTCGAAATCGCCGAGCCCCTGGATGATGGCGACCTGCAGGTCGGCCATCCCCTCGCCGTGCGAGGCGGAAATCGGGATCGGCTCACCAAGACCGAGACCATAGGCCTCTGCGATCCCGGCGTCGCCGGCCTTGCCCTCGGCCTTGTTGGCCAGCAGCACGACCGGCTTTCCGGAGCGGCGCACGATGTCGGCGAAGTCGCGGTCGAGCGCGGTGATCCCTTCCCGGGCATCGATCACGAAGAGGCAGATGTCGGCGCGCTGCACGGCGCTTTCGGACTGGTCGCGCATCTCCGTTTCCATCTGGCCGACACCTTCGGTGTCCCAGCCGGCGGTATCGACCAGCAGCATTTCGAGATCGCCCAGCCGGCCGCGCGCTTCGCGCCGGTCGCGGGTGACGCCGGGACGGTCGTCGACAATGGCCAGCGGCTTGCCGGCCAGCCGATTGAACAGGGTCGACTTGCCGACATTCGGCCGGCCGATCACCGCGATCTTCGGGATGGCCATATCTTGCGTGCCTGTCTAGCGGAGGGCGATCAGTCGCCCTTCATCGGTGACGATGTAGATCGTCTCGTTCGCGATGATGGGGGCGACGTAAACGTCGTCATTGAGGTCGAAGCTGCGGATGATCGAGCCATCCGTGGCGTCGATGATGACGGACGAGCCATTGGAGGACGTCAGGAAGAGACGCCCGCCGGCCATGACCGGACCGACCCAAGCGATCCGGTCGCGGCGGCGATTCTCGTTCTCGAACACGCGCAGGCGGGTGATCCATTTCACTTCGCCCGCAATGCGGTCGACGCAGATCACTTCGCCTTCGACGGTAACGAGGAAGAGGTAGTTGCCCGCGATCCACGGCGCGTTGAGTCCGCCGGCGGGAAGCGTCCACTGACGCTCTCCCGAACGCATGTCGAGCGAAACCAGCGTGCCGGAATGGCTGAGCGCGTATACGTGGTCCTCGGTCATGACCGGGCTGCCCGCCACGTCATTGATCGCGGAGATCGGCGTCAGGCCGCCGGCGCGCGTCAGCGAATCCGACCAGATCGGCGTGCCGTTCTGAACCCGGATGGCGACCACTTCGCCGGATGAATACGGCGCCACGACCACGTCGCCGAGAACCGCCGGGCTGGCGCCGGTCAGCAGGCGCGCGGTTTCGATGATGCCCTGGTGGGCCCAGATGTATTCGCCGTTGTCGGTGTCGAAGGCGTAGAGCTGGTTGTCATCGGTCGCAACATAGACCCGGCCGCCATTGATGGTCGGGGCGGACTGGAAGGGCGTGTCGGCCTCGGTGCGCCAGATCTCGTTGCCGGTGGCAGCGTCAAGCGCAACGAGGAAGCGGAAGCCCGAATGGGCGTAGATGCGGCCGGAATCGAAACCGATCCCGCCACCGAAGGACATGCGGTCGCGGCGGCTCTCGGAGCGCAGTTCGCGGCGCCACGCGACATCGCCGGTTTCGGCGTCCATCGCCACGACCGTACCGCTGGCGTCGATCGCATAGATGCGGCCATCGGCAACGACCGGGCGTGCATTGATGCGGCGGCTGCGGGCGGAGCCGTCACCGAAATTGCGGCGCCACAGCACCGACAGGCTGCCTGTCGCCTGGGTGTGCTGGAGATTGTGGGTCGGATAGCCGTCCGCCTGCGGCCAGACCGTGTTCACATAGGCGGTCGGCAGCGAAACCGGCGCCGAATCCTCTGCGATTTCGAGCTGCTGCTCGAACTGAAGGATGGAAATCCGGTCCTCCTCGGGCGGCGCGCTCGGGTCGCGATCGTCGCGGGGGCCGAACGGGTTGAAGCTCGACACCGACGAGCAGCCCGTCAGAAGGATGGCAGCCGCCGTGGCAGCGAAAAGCGAACGCATCGCGATCATGAATCCTATTCCTCGTCTTCGCCGCTGCCGGCTGTATCGTCTTCACTGCCCGGGGTCACGTTGTCGGCATTGCCGAGCGTGGCCTCCGGCAGGGTGATGTCCAGAGCGTCTTCGTCCGCGGCCGGTTCGGTGCCGTCGCCGAGCGTGAACTCGCCGGTTTCGGTTCCCGTTTCATCGCCTGCGACATTCTCGTCGAGCGTGATTTCGCCGGCGAATTCCTCGTCTTCCGCCGCACCCTGCGGATCGAGACGGTTCAGGAGCGCCAACGCCGCGGAGGCACGAACCCGCACACCATCCGGCGCATCGAGCGCGAAGACGATGCTGTCGTATTCGCGGCGCGCCCGGTCATAGTCGCCTTCACTCATTGCCTTCGACGCGATCAGTTCGGTCGCGAGATAGCGCATCGCGTTGTCACCGGAGGCAATGCGCCCCAGTCGGTTGGCCAGGTCGTCGGTGGAGTAGGTTTCGAACCCGGCGAGCGCGGCCTTCAGCGTTGCGAGATCGCGCACCAGCGGCTCGGGCGAGCGCGCGGCGGCCTGTTCGAAGAGGCGGCGCGCCGCATCATTGTCGCCCTGCTCCAGCGCGATGGCGCCCTGTTGCATCAGAGCGAGCGTGGCATAGCCGTCCGGACCATTTTCGGCGATCTGTTCGAGCGCGACACCGGCCTCGTCGAAACGCTCGTTCTCCACGAGACGCGCCGCGGACACATAGGTATCGGATGCGGCATCGCGCTGGTTCTTCGACCAGCTTTCCCATGCCTGCCAGCCGCCGACACCGACGATGATGACGATGGCAACCCCCAGCACCCAGGGACCGTATCGGCGCAGGAGGGCATTATACCGATCCTTGCGCAGTTCCTCGTCGACTTCCTGTTCGAAAATGTCCGCCACGCGGCCCTCGTCACGCTATTCCAAATATGGGCGCGGACCCTAGCCGCAGCGGGGAATGGCGGCAACCGGCGTTAGCGGTCGTTCGGCTTGATCCGGTAGGTCTGTTCAGCCGCCGGAAATTCACGCGAGCGGACATCGGCGGCCCACCGGCCGACGGCGTCGGAGACCGTCTCGCCCAGCGAGGCGTAACGTTTGACGAATTTCGGGGCCCAGTCGAACAGGCCGAGCAGATCCTGGGTGACCAGAATCTGGCCGTCACAGGCTGGCGACGCGCCAATTCCGATTGTCGGAACAGAGACTTGCGCCGTGATTTCGCGTGCGAGTTCCTCGTCCACACCCTCGATCACGATGGCGAAGGCCCCCGCTTCGTCGGCGGCCTTGGCCTCGGCGATCACGCGGTCCCATTCCGTCTTCGAGCGACCCCGCGCCTTGAACCCGCCCTCGTTGAGCGCAGCCTGCGGCTTGAGACCGATATGGCCCATCACCGGGATGCCGCGCTCGGTCAGGAAGCGGATCGTATCGCCGGCATAGACGCCGCTTTCGATCTTCACCGCCTGCGCGCCGGTCTCGGCGAGCACGCGCGCGGCGCTGGCAAAGGCCTGTTCGGGCGAGGCTTCGTAGGTGCCGAAGGGCAAATCGATCACGACGAGCGCCTGTTTCGAAGCGCGCATCACCGCCTTGCCGTGCAGGATCATCATGTCGAGCGTGACGCCGATCGTGGTGTCGAGCCCGTGCACGACCATGCCCAGCGAATCCCCGACCAGCAGCACGTCGCAGTGCGGGTCGAGCAGGCGTGCCATCGGAAAATCGTATGCCGTGAGGCAGACCAGGGGTTCGCCGCCCTTGCGGGCGCGAATGTCCGGAACGCCGATGCGCTTGATACGGTTCTGGGCTGACATGGAAACGCCGCTCCGTTGCTGGCCAAAAATGCTGGACCGGAGCGGCGGACACTAGGGCAGATGCTGCACTGCGAAAAGGGGCGGGCGGCGAAGCGCCTCAGATACGCTTGGGTATGATGAAGGCGAAGCCGGAGATCATGATGGCCAGCACGCCGGCTGCCATCGTTTCCGGGGTCGCGAACCCGGCCACGGAAGCCAGAATGCCGTCGGCGGGGATGTCGACGCCGGAGAAGAAGGATTCCAGCTGCGTACCCGCGATGGCAGATCCGGTCGAGCCTGCCGCGCCGAGGATGAGGATGCGGCGGCGATCGGGCCGGACGATCTTGTTCTGCACGCGCTTCACAAAGGCGTCGGCGGATTCGGCGTCCTGCTCGTAATCGTCCTGCGCGTCGGCGAAGGCCGCCTTCAGACGCGCGTCGAATGCATCTTCGATGGTCATGATACCAATGCCTCCGACTTCTCGAACCAGGCCTTGAGCTTTTCCCGGCCCCGGTTCACATGCGATTTCACAGTACCCAGCGGCATGTTCAACATCTCCGCTGCTTCCGAATGCGACAGGCCGGAAGCGTAACACAACACCACGGCGGCGCGTTCGTCTTCCTTCAACGTCGCCAGCGCCCGGTCGAGATCGACGACGGAACCCATGTCACGCGGGGCTTCGGTGTCGTCGACATCCTGTTTGAACCGGTCCATGGCCTTCTCCGTCGCCTTGCGCTTGCGCGCCGACATCAGGAATTCGTTGTAGGCGATGCGGCAGAGCCAGGCCTTGAAACTCCCGGCTCCGGTGAAGCTTCCGATCTTGCGGAAGGCCCGGATAAAGGCCTCCTGCGCCAGATCTTCGGCAAGTGCCCGGTTGCCGCACATGCGGGCGAGCATGGATCGGACAAGGCCCTGGTGGCGCCGGACGAGTTCGCCGAAGGCGACTGTGTCCCTGGCGGCCACGACCAGCGCGACCAGTTCTTCATCCGAAGCTTTCACCCGTCCCTCCTGAAAGGTGAATGCGATCAGTCTTCGTCGTTCCTGGACTTCATGAATACGCCCATCGCAATGAGGGCGAGACCCACGAGGCCCGGGAAGGACGCCACACCCAGCATGATCTGGAACGCTTCCGGTTCGTCAGTCGCAGCGTTGATCGTCCAGCCGAGGATCGAAAACGCGATCGCGATCGCGAGAAGGATGATGCCCCAGCGGACATCACCGCCCTTGTTCCGGCGCGGCATGCCGAGCGCCCGGATCGTTTCCGGGCTCAGTTGCTGGCCGGCCTGCGCCGCAGCGCGAACCGTTTCCAGCACAGCCGCGCGATTGCGGCTGCCGAAATACATCACGATGCCGACGATGAAGACCGGCATCAAAAACAGGGTGATCGGGATAAGCGTTTCATCCATGACGTGTTCCTTTCAGGTCTCGACCGGCCACCCCCAAGGTGCCGTTCACAGACAAGATGCTGCGACCGCGCAATTCGGATGCAGCGGTTTCAGCCGATGACGGCAACGCCGAACAGGTAGAGGTGGAAGCGGGCCAGCGCCGCGGCGATCAGTCCGCCAATCACCACGGCCGTGACGTCCCCGCCCCAGCCCGGCGGAGTCGAAGGGGCCCCGCCCCGGATGAAGGCCGGGATCAGGACCAGGAAGGACCAGACGAAGAAACTGCCGAACAGGACGATCGAGGCCAGTTCGCCATTGGCGAGCAGGTGTGCCCCGGACCAGATGAAGACGGCGAGCATCATCGGGTGACGCACGGTGTGGCGGATATGGCCGGGCGTATAGGTCGAGACCAGCAAGATCAGCGACAGCGGCACGGCAATCAGCGCGACCGTACGAGACCAGACCGGCGGGTCCCAGACCATCTCCGACGGGTGCGCCTGGATCTTGCCCCAGACGATCAGGACGAAGCCGGCAATCGACAGCAGGGAATAGAGCAGCTTGTAACCGCCCTCCCCGAAGCCTTTCACCATGCCGACCCTGAGGCCGGGTACGATCCGCACCGAGTGAATTCCAAGAAACAGGACCAGTCCGACGATCAACAGCGTCATGCGCACCTCCCCCTGCCCGGCCCCCTCCGGCCGGCTTGTCTGCGATTATGACCGAGTCGGCGCGAGCCTCGTAATGCCGCGGATGATTTGCGGACCGAAAGCGCCGAGTGCGACGACCAGCGCCGCGATCGGCAGGCCGGGTGTCGTCAGCACGCCGCCGAGATCGTCCATCGCCGGGGCCACGGCCCAGGTCACCGCCCCCAAGGCGACGGCCAGCGCGCCAGACAGGGCGAGTGCAACGCGCAGTCTGCGCTTTGCAACAGCTTCGGCAACGCCGGTCACGAATGCCGGATCGTTTGCCGGAGCATCGTCGGCGGCGAGGAAGGCTGCGAGCCTGTCGTCATTCGTCATGGGTCTCTCCCAGCGCTTCGAGCAGTTTCGCGCGCCCGCGTGCGACGTGCGACTTCACGGTGCCGACCGGCAGGCCAAGCGTTTCCGCAGCCTCAGTATGCGAGAAGCCGCCCGACAGGCAAAGCGCGACGGCGGCGCGCTGATCCGGCGGCAATTCCGACATTGCCTGTTCCAGCGCCATCCGGTCTTCCGGCGACAGCCCCGGCACATCGGCCTGCTCCGCGACATAGGCTTCCTCACGTGTCCTGCGGCGGTCCTCCGATCGGAACCGGTTTGCGGCGAGGCGCCAGCCAAGACCGTAGAGCCAGCTTCGAAAGCGGGAGGCATCCTTCAGACTGCCCAGAGACGTCCAGGCCGCCACGAACGCCTCCTGCGCGATATCATCCGCGAGGGCGTGGTTTCGGCAGAGTCGGCGCAGAAAACCTCGCAGACCCTGTTGATGCCGTGTCACCAGCGCCGTGAAGGCGGCGTCCGACCCCTTCCGGGCGGCCGCCACCAGCACTGCGTCCGGACGTCCGGACGTCATGGTCACTTCCGGCGGCGGAAGATCGCGCTGGCGAAAAAGGCCAGCGCCAGCACGCCGAGGATCATCGCGATGAAGTAGAATTCCTCGCGCACATCGCCGATCAGGCCCGACCAGCCGGCGTAGGCGAACACGCCTGCCAGACCGGCGAACAGGAAGACCAGGAAGGCGCTTCCCCCGCCACTGCCTTCGCTTTCACCATTGCTCGTCCAGTCGTGACGGTCGTCGCGGTCGGTGTCCTTGTCGATGCTGGCGACGAGATCGGCCGGCGGTTCCTTGCCGGCAGCGGCGTAGGTCTTCAACAGCTCGATCTTCGCCTTGGTGCGCTTGTAGCGCATGAAGCTGGACCAGCCCTGTGCCAGGAAGAAGGCGAGCGGAAACAGCAGCCACCAGTAAGAGCGGAACAGGTCAGCGAAATCCATGTCGGGTCCCCCGATCGATTTGCGAGGCGGCCGTTCCGCTCGCGTCATTCGCCCCTTAGTGGCCGCCGCAGCCCGGAACGGATGCAGCGGTTCCCAAAAATTCAGCGATCCGTCTGCAGGCGGCAGCAGCCTTGGTAGAGGACATGCCCGGTTTCGTCGTGACCGATCACCGAGACGGTCCAGGCGTAGGGGATGTCACTCATGCCGTCGGAGCACTGGCCCGGCGTCACAATCGCGAGGCCGAAACCCTGCAGCCCAAACATCCAGGGCAGGAAACGCCCGGATGCCGCTTCCGACTCGGTGATGGTGAAAGTTTCGTCCTCGGCATCGAAGCTCGACCACACGGCTTCATCGTCGCCGAGATCGAGCGACCAGAAGGGTTCGGTTCCGGCGCAGACCGTGCCCGCGGGAACCGGACTCTCGCCGATCATCGCCATCTCGGTCGCTTCGGCGTACGCGAGATTGATCCAGCCGCCCTGCTCACCCGTCGAGACCAGTCCCCAGTGCTGGCCATCGACGGAACGGGTCTCGACCACTTCGATCCGGCCCTGGTTCGGGATGAAGGTGCCGACGATCTCCGACGACGCGTCAGGCCGGGCCCGGATGTTGAGGACATCGCCCTCCGCCACACCGACCACCCGGATCCAGGCGGGAGCGTTGATCGGCGAACGCGCTTCGCTTCCGCTCCCTGTCTGGGCATCGGTCCTTTCGGGCGCGGAACAGGCCGCCAAAGCGACAATGGCGACGGCGATCATAAGGCGCATGTGGATCTCCCGGTGTCGCGATCAGCTTAACATTCAACGCAGCAGACGACAGTGCGTTCAGAGATTCTCCGTTTACCTCGTCTCGCAAGGATGAGACGTTTCGCTACTTTCGCTTGCAAGGAGTCCACGATGCGTCTCGCCGCCGCCGTCATTCTCAGCGTTCTTGCCGCAGGCGCCGCCGTAGCGCAGGAGATACGTGTCGCGGGCTCGCCTTCGGAACTGCCGGCGGGGCCTTACCGGGAGGACGCCTCCCACACGACGGTCTTCTTCCGCGTCGATCATCTCGGCTTTTCGAACTACACGGCCAGCTTTGGTGAGGTCAGCATTCTAACGGACCTCGACCCGTCCGATCCGGCCGCGGCGACACTGGAGGTCACGATCCCGGTGCGCTCACTTCAGCTGCCCTCACCGCCGGAAGGCTTCCGCGACATGCTGCTCGGACCGGAATGGTTTGATGCCGAGACCTATCCGGACATCCGCTTTGTCTCGACCGGCATCGAAATGACCGGCGAAACCACGGCCAACATCCATGGCGAGCTGACGCTTCATGGCGTGACGCAGCCGGTGACGCTGGCCGCGCGCTACAATGGCGGCTGGGTCGGTCACATCTACGACCCGAATGCGCGGATCGGCTTTTCCGCCACGGCCGAGATCAGCCGCACCGCCTTCGGCATGGGCTTCGGCACGCCGTCCGAAGCCATGCCGGGCTTGAGCGACACCGTCCACATCACGATCGAGACCGAGCTGACCGGACCGGCGTGGACGGCCCCGCAAGCCGACTGACTACTGCCCCTGGCCGAGCGAGTAGCCGCGCTCGCCGTCGAACTCATAGAGGTGTTCGGTCTTCACGAAGTCGACCCCGTCGAGCACCATGTTGCGCAGGATTTCGACGAGCATCGCCTTGTTGAGCGCCTTTTCCGGCTTCGCCTCGATGCGGCAGCGCCAGTGATCGGTGCAGAAGGTTTCCGGCATCGGGTCCGGCCACACCTTCACGCCGCGATTGGTGATCATCTTCAACTCGGTCAGCGGGTTGAGACAGGCTTGCAGACGGCCGGCGAGCGCGTCCGGTTCCTCGTTCGAATGCACGAAGACATCGATGCCAACGAGACGCTTGAGCGCCTTCGGCTTCGGCTGCGGCGTCCAGACTTCGATCGGGCGGGCGTCCGGCTCATAGCTGACCGGGGCGAGCGTCTTCGGACGCTGGCCGAGACGGGCAATCACCTCGCGGGCGAATTGCTGCGTGCCGACCGCGGCATCCTCAGCGGCGATGTCCGGCGTGCCGACCCCGTCCTCGAGCGCGCAGAGCCAGGCATTGTGAATGCGCTCGGCCGCCTCGGTCTGCCCGAGATGCACCAGCATCATCACACCCGCCATGAGAAGGCCCGACGGATTGGCGACGTCCTGACCCGCAATGTCCGGCGCGGAGCCGTGGATCGCCTCGAACATGGCGCATTGCGCGCCGATATTCGCCGAAGCGCCGAGACCGACCGAGCCGGCCACTTCGGCGGCGATATCGCTGACGATGTCGCCATAGAGGTTCGGCGTGACGATTACGTCGAAGCGCTCCGGCTTTGCGGCCAGGCGCGCGGCCCCGATATCGATAATGGCGTGGTCGGCCTCGATATCCGGATATTCGGCTGCAACCTCGTCGAAAACCTTCCGGAACAGGCCGTCTGTCAGCTTCATGATATTGTCCTTCACGAAGCAGGTGACCTTCTGGCGGCCATAGGCGCGCGCATAGTCGAAGGCATAGCGCACGATCTTCTCGCAGCCCGGGCGCGAGACGAGTTTCAGGCACTGATAGACCTCGTCGGTCTGACGGTGCTCGATCCCGGCATAGAGATCTTCCTCGTTCTCGCGGACGATGACCACGTCCATGCCCGGATGGTCGGTCTTCACGAAGGGCGCGTAGGCGACGCAGGGACGCACGTTCGCGAACAGGCCGAGCGACTTGCGGATGGTGACATTGAGGCTCTTGAAGCCGCCGCCCTGGGGCGTAGTGATCGGCGCCTTGTAGAACACCTTTGTGCGGCGAAGGCTGTCCCACGCGTCCGGCGTGATGCCCGCCGAGTGACCGGACTTGTAGACGCGTTCGCCGATATCGATCGGCTCGATCTCGATCTGTGCGCCACCCGCTATGAGCACCGCGAGGCTCGCCTTCATGATCTCCGGACCGATGCCGTCGCCGAAAGCCACCGTAACCGCGGCGGGGCCGCCGGTGCGGCGGGACTGGTTGAGGCTCTCCGGATTCACGCGAATGTTCATGAGGGGCTCCCTGGCTGGTTGCCCCCGCCCTAGAGCCGTGCATCTGATTTTGGAAATTGATTGTTATTGAGATTGCTATTGCGACACGCAATAATGCCATCATGCCCGCCTCGCTCAGCCCCGACCTGCTTCGCGCCTTCGTCACCGTCGTGGAATGCGGCGGCTTCTCCGCCGCCGCGGAACGCCTTCATCGCGGGCAATCCGCGGTGTCGCTGCAAATCCAGCGGCTTGAAGACCGGCTGGGTGTGAAGCTGCTCAACCGGAGCCCGCGCCACGTCACATTGACCAATGACGGCGAAGCGCTGCTGGAGCAGGCGCGGCGCATCCTGTCGCTGCACGACGAACTCGCGGCCCGGTTCGACAAGCGCGAAGTGACCGGCGCAGTGCGGCTGGGTGCGCCGGAAGACTTCGCGACAACGCACCTGCCTGGTGTGCTGGCGCGTTTCGCGCGGGAATACCCGCATGTGACGCTCGAAGTGACCTGCGACCTGACGCTGAAGCTGATCGAGCAATTCAATGCCGGCGGGCTCGATCTCGCCCTTGTAAAGCGGGAGCCGGGAACGGGTGTCGACGGGCTTCGGATCTGGCGCGAACCTCTGGTCTGGGTCGGCCGGGAACATGCGGACGCCCTGCCCGATCCGCTGCCCCTCGTCGTGTCGCCCTCGCCCTGCGTCTATCGCAGCCGCGCCACCAGCGCACTCGATACGGCGGGCCGCGCCTGGCGCGTCGCGTACAGCTGCACGTCGCTCGCCGGGGCGCATGCGGCGGTCAGGGCCGGACTTGGCTTCACCGTACTGCCGAAGGACATGGTCCCGGCCGACCTGTCTGTCCTCAACGACGAGACGCTCGGTCTGCCCGATCTGCACGACACGGAGATGGCGCTGATCGAGGCACCGCAGATTCCCCCCGCCGCCCAGCGGCTGCGCGAAGCGATCGTGCGGGACCTCGAACACGGCGTGGCGTGAACGCCGTCAGGTCTGGCAGCCCTCATTGGCCGCCGTCTTCATCGCCTCGAGGATCTCGGCCTCGTTCAGATCCTTTTGCGGTGTCGCGAAGGCCCAGTTGTGACCCCAGGGATCCTTCACCATACCGTAGCGGTCGCCCCAGAACATGTCGGCCACCGGCATGGTTTCGGTCGCACCCGCCTCGATCGCCCGTTTCTGCCAGGCGTCGGCGTCATCGACGATCAGATGCATCGTGACCGGTGTGCCGCCGAGCCCGTCCGGGCCGAGCATGCCCCATTCCGGATTGGCGTCCACCAGCATGATCGTGCCGCCATTGATCTGCATGCAGCCATGCATGATCCCACCATTCGGCCCTTTCATCCGCGCCAGTTCCTTCGCGGCCAGTGCCTTGGCGTAGAAATCCATCGCGTCCGCCGCGCCCTTGCAGACGAGGTGCGGGGTCAGCGTGCTGACGCCCATTTCCGCGGCTTTCCTGTGTGCTTCGTTCATGTCGATTATCCTATTTCGCGATCTGATAGACAGACTGGAATCCGCCGAAAATCATCCGTTTGCCGTCGAAGGGCATCGGGTTCTTTTCCGGATTGAAGCGGTCGTCGGTGTGCATCATCGACTCCATCTTCTTGAAGCCGGCGTCACGCGTGGCCTTGTCCGGCCATTCCACGAAGGCGAAGACGACGGTCTCGTCTTCCTTCGCTTGAACCGCGCGGCGGAAATCGGTCATCTTGCCGTCGGGCACGTCGTCGCCCCAGCACTCGTGCACGCGAAGGGCGCCGAGCTCGATGAAGAGCGGGTCGATCACTTCGGCGTGGCGGACGAATTCATCCTTCTTGCCGCTCGGCACAGCGATCACGAAGCCGTCGAAATAGGTCATGGTCTTTCCTCCCGATGGGTGTGGTCAGTCGCCCGCCGCGGCGAGCACCGCCGCGATGTCGATCTTGCGCATTGTCATCATCGCCTCGAAGGCGCGCCTTGCCTTTGCCGTGTCGGCGTGGGTCGTGAGATCGAGCAGCTGGCGCGGCGTGATCTGCCAGGAATGGCCCCAGCGGTCCTTGCACCATCCGCACGCGCTTTCCTGACCGCCATTTGAAACAATGGCGTCCCAATAGCGGTCGGTCTCTTCCTGGTCCTCGGTGAGCACCATGAAGCTGACAGCCTCGTTCGGCGTGAAGACCGGACCTCCATTGAGGCCGACAAACTTGCGGCCGAGCACGGTGAGCTCGACCGTCAGTTCCGCCCCGGCTTCGCCGCCGGGGAAGCTGGCGGGCGCGGTGTTGACCCGATCGACATGGCTGTCGGGAAACGTCGCGGCGTAGAATTCGGCGGCCTTGCGGGCCTCGCCGTGGTCGAACCACAGGCAATTGATCACTTCGGTCATTTTCGATCTTCCTCGGTGCTGATCGACGGGGCGGTTATTGATTGATGTCCGGTTCGACGAGGCTGGCGAGTTTCTGCAGCGATTGCTGCCAGCCGAGGACGCAGGCCTCGACCGGGATCACGTCCGGCAAACCGCTCTGTTCGATCGTCAGCTCGGTCCCAACCGCCACCGGCCTCATCACGACGGTAACGGTCATCTCGCCCGGAAGCCGTGGATCATCGAAGCGATCGGTGTAGACGAGGCGTTCACCAGGAACGGCTTCGAGGTATTCACCGCCGAAGGAGTGGCTTTGACCGGTGGTGAAATTCCGGAAGGAAGCGCGGTGCGTGCCGCCGGGCCGCGCATCCAGTTCGTGAACGGTGCACACGAAGCCGTGCGGCGGAATCCAGCTCGCCATTGCGTCGGCTTCGGTAAAGGCGCGATAGACTTTCTCAGGTTTGGCCGCGAGGACGCGGTGGAAACGGGCGGTGCCTGGCATGTCAGGTCTCCTTCGATGGCGAAGCCCGTCGTCCGAACAGAAATTCGACGTAGCGCTTCAGGTGGTCGATGCTTTCGCGGACGGGGCTGTCGTTGCCGGCGGCCTTGGACAGGATAAAGCCGCCCTGCAGCACGGCCTGGGTGTGGCGGGCGAGGCTGGGCGCGTCGACCTCGACACCGTAACGCTCCGCCGCCGCCGCAATGTCGGCTTCCAGCGTCTTCGCGTGTTCGAAAATCGCGGATGCGCAGGCATCGCGGATATCGACCGACGCGCCATAGGCCTCCTGCACCAGCGTGCCGGCATAACAGGTGTATTCGGGAATCTCGCCGGCGATCAGCTCGCGGCGGAAGTCGATATAGGCGAGCACCCGGTCCAGCGGGTCTTCCGGATCATGATAGGGCGCGGAGGCGAACAGGCCTGACGTCGTCTCGCCCCAGTGCCTCGCGGCCGCAGCACCCAGCGCATCCTTGCTCTCAAAGTGGTGGAAGAAGGCGCCCTTGGTGACACCCGCCGTCTTGCACAGATCGTCCACGCTCGTCGCGGCGAAACCGTTCTGCCGGATCAGCAGGATCGCGGCGTCGAGCAGCTTGTCTCGCGCGGACGGCTTTCGAACGGTGGATGACGACTGAGCCAAGGCGGCCTCCCTTGGACGCATACATACCGACCGGTTGGTATGTTTGTCAAGGAAGGCCGCATGAAGGTCAGAAAGGCAGAGACGTGAAGTCCGGCAGGTCGACCGTGATCGTGTCGGCTGCCGCCGGTTCGCCGCGCATGAAGCGGGCCATCGCCTCGCCCACTTCGGGCGTCGTCATGAACAGATTGTGCCCGGCATTGACGACAGTGACGTGCGTGACATTCGTCAGGCCGGAGACGGCCTCGGCCTGGACATCGGGATAGGTCCGGCCATCGAGCGTGCCGGTCAGGACCAGGACCGGAACGTCCGAAACGGGCGGCTGGCGGAATTCGTCACCCAGATCGAACCCGTCCCAGACGCCGCGGATCTGCGGCATGGGCGCGTTGAGGTAGAGGCCGACCAGGCCGGTTTCCGCTTCCGCCTCGAACCGGGCCAGGCGTTCATCCGAGATGCCGGACGACAGATCCATCGCCGTCGACATGGCCGACAGGCCAATCGTCTCGTTCGGTGTGTGGATGCGCTGAAGCAGAGCCAGCGTCGGCCCGTACTCGCCCTGGTCCACCGTGGCATAAATCGCGAGCAGGAAGGCGGCGCTTTCCGGATCGGCGATCAGCATCGAGGCGGCCTGCTGCATCAGGCGCCGCTGCAGAAGGAAGGGGGCGGTCGTACCGTCTTCGAGCGGCACATCGAGCAGGACCGGTTCCGCTTCGAGCCGCGCCTGAACCCGGCGCATCAGGCCGGCGATGTCCGGATAGGCTGCCGCGGCCTCCGGCTGGGTGTTCACGGCGGCCTGCAGGCGCGCGAAATAGGCATCGGTCCGGGACGGCAGTTTCACCGTCTGGTCGAGCCCCTCGACGCTGGCGAGGATCGCCCGGTCGATTTCGCCCGGCAATTCCCGGATCGTCGCCAGGGCGAGGTGCGTGCCGTAGGAAATGCCCCAGAGCGTCACCTGATCAGCCCCCAGATGGCGGCGCAGATCGGAGAGGTCCCGAGCGCTTTCCACGGTCGTGTAGCCGCGCAGGTCGACGCCCTGCCCTTCCCAGAAGATGCGGCATTCCTCCGCCGCGTCGCGGTACAATGCCGCGTATTCGGCATCCTCGATCGCCTCGGCGTCGGGGACCGACTGCGAGGAGACGCAGCGTTCGATGTCGTTCGATGCGCCCGTGCCGCGCTGGTCAAAGGCGATCACGTCGCCGAATTCGCGCATGGCCATGAAAAGCGGGAAGCGGCGGCCGCGCGCCGTTCCGATCCCTGATCCGCCCGGCCCGCCGGACAGGTAGACGATCGGCGATCCCGGATTGTCTCCGGTCGCCGGAAACCGGACATAGGCCAGCGACAACATGCGGCTGTCCGGATCGGTGCGGTTTTCCGGCACTTCGAACCGGCCTTCATAGGCGGTGACGGTTTCGCCGCTGCCGGTCGTGAAACTGATTTCGGTTTCCTGTGCGAAGGCGGAGGGCAGGAAAAGCAGGATGGCGATCAGCATGAGGATCGGTCGAGACATGGGATGGCTCCGGTGTGTGTTGAGCCCCGAACCTTGCCCGGCCTCCGGATGGAACCACGCGGCAATCGGTAAACGGCAGGCTCGGGTCGTTCAGCGGCGGGACAGATCTGGCGAGTGGCGCTAGAAATCCGGTATGCGGTTTCTCGTCCTTTTCCTCGTCTTCGCGCTGCTTGCGCCGCCGGCCTTCGCGCAGGCTGCAGACTACCGCCAGACGGTGCGCCTATGCCCGGTGGAGGCCGACCAGACCGTCCCGCCCGACTTCGACCGGCCAAGCTGCGAGTCCGTGCCGCTCGACGAGGTCGACCCGCAGGGCCGCGCGCTGTGGGTGGAACTCACCATCGACCTGTCCGACGAGTTGATTGCCTCGGGTGATCCGCTCGGCCTCTACCTTTCGGGCAAGATGACCGCTTCAGCCTGGGTCAATGGCCAACGCATCGGGTCGAACGGCACGCCCGGCGTGTCGCGCGCTGCGGAAATCCCCGGCAGGATCGACGCGGTGATCTTCCTGCCACGGGACATCGTGACGCCGGGCGAGAACACGGTCGTGCTGCAGATGTCGACGCAGCGCGGGCTCGTCCATCTCAGAAACCCGCTGCAATGGGTGGCGGTGGGCCCCTTCGGTGACCCGGCGCGATACCTTCTTCGGGCATACTGGCCGGCCCTTGTGACGCTCGGGATATTCGTTCTCGGTCTCGCGTCCTTCGGCATCCTGGCGCTTCGCGGCGAGGATCGGTGGGCCTCCGCCCTGCTGGCCGTGATGAGCCTCCTGGCCGCGGCCCAGCTGGCGACCGAGACGCTGCGGGGCCTCTGGTCCTACCCCTATCACTGGCATGACTGGCGGCTCGTCGGCCTTGTGGTCTTCGCGAGTCTGTTCGGAACGGCGCTCAGCGCGCTTGTCGCACTGAAGGCGGCCCGGCTCGCTACGCGGGCACGCCTCATCTATGTCGGCGCGGTTGGCGCGATCACGCTGGCGGCCGTGCTTCTGGCGGGCGGGTTCGATTTCAAGACCGCGCTCGCCGTATTGATCCCGGCGGCGGCGGGCGTCGCGCTTTCCGGTTGGGGGCTATGGCGAGGTCACAAGCCGGCCGCGCTGTGGATGGCGGCGCTCGCCGCCTTGCTCCTGGTTTTCCGCTTCGCCGAGTCGCAATTCCTCGACCGGCATTTCTATCTGCTCGTGGCCGCCTTCCTGTGCGCCCTGTTCGCGATCCAGGCCGTGTCCTTTTCACGCGAACGCCGCCAACGGCTTGCCGAGGAGGCGCGCGCCCGAAAACTCGAAACCGCGCTCGACCTCGCGCGGGAGCGCACCAGCCCGAGCGACATCGCGATCACCGCACCGGGGCGAATGGAAAAGGTCTCGACCGCGCGGATCAGCCACCTGTCCGGGGCGGGCGACTATGTCGAGATTCATACCGAGGACGGCCGCACCCTGTTGCATGGCGGCAGTCTCGGCGCTCTGGAAGAAACCCTGCCAGCGACCTTCCTGCGCGTGCACCGCAGCCATGTCGTGAACACGCTGTTCGTCACGGCGCTGGAGCGCGAGGCGAGCGGCACCGGCCTCCTGACCCTGTCGACCGGAGCGGTCATTCCGGTCAGCCGCCGCATCCTGCCGGCCGTGCGCCAGGCGCTCGGCGTTGTCGCGGGCGCCCCGTGACGGCGGGGTGACCCGCGTTGAACACACGTGCCCAGCCTTCCCCCGCGCCGCCAATCGTGGCACGCCATCGGACATGACTGCCGACAACCGCCGCGACGCCCTCATTGACCGCCTCGCCGACCACATGCTGGCGAAGGGAATTGGTGCGTCGAGTCTGCGCGCGCTGGCCAAGGCGGCCGGGACCAGCGACCGCATGCTGCTCTATTATTTCCGCGACAAGGACGAATTGGTCGCCGCGACGCTGGAGCGGATCGCGGCGCGGTTTTCCGGCGCGCTCGATGCCTTTGCCCCGGACACGCCGCTGCCCTACGAGGCCATGTTGGCGCATCTCGCGCCGGTCCTGCTCGACGAGGCGGGCTGGCCCTATATGCGGGTCTGGCTCGAAATCGCGAGCCGGTCGGCGAACGGCGACAAGGCCTGCCGCGCCGCGGGCGAAGCCATCGGGCGTGACTTTCATGCCTGGGGCGCGGCGCATCTCGACAGCTCGCCCGGCCGTCGCGAGCGCGACGCAGCAAGCCTGTTCGCGACGCTGGAAGGCATGGTGCTGCTCAAGGCGCTCGGGCTTGAAGACGTCAGCCGGATTGCGGCCGGTTGAGCAGAGCGCCGAGCGCAATCGCCACCGCCCCGCCCCACAGGATCACCGCGCCGGCATCGTCAAGCGGCGCACCGCCATAGACGCCCGGGAGATAGGGGATCGCCAGGCCGTCGAGCGCGATCGCCGCGCCGGTCGCCACCGCAGCGCCGGCGAAGACCTGATCACCGCGCAGGCCGGCCAGCAGCTTGATCAGGAGGACGAAGGGCAAGGTGCCGGGAATGAGAAGCGCATAGGTCAGCGCCCTTCCCGAGCCCTCGAACGCCCCGAGCGGAGCGATCCAGCCGATGATCAGCGCGCCGAGAAACCAGAGCGCGACTCCCATGGCGATGGCAATCAGGGACTGACGGAGATCAAGGCCGGGACCCCGGCTTGAGGAAGCGGACATGGCAGGACTCCTGTAGCGGATGCTACAGGCGACGCTAGCGGAATGTAGCAAGCGCTACAAGCGGCGATCGTCCCGATGGTTCGACAAGGGGGAATGAGCTAAACTCGCTTCGGCGATTGCGCCGGAGCCGTGGCGGTTCAGCATGGCAACACGACACATGATACTGCTCGTTCTGGCCGGAATGGCGTTGCTAGGCGCGGTTGCCATCTGGCGAGCATTTGATCGCGACATGCACGGCATTCGGACGGCCCTCGACGGTCGCAGCGCGGTCATTCCAACATCTTTGGGACCCGTCGAACGCGCGACCGGCGGAGCGGGCTTGCCGGTTCTTGTGTTGCATGGTGCCGGCGGCGGCCACGATCAGGGCGCCTTGTTTGCAGAAGCTTTCCTGCCTCCCGGCTATCGCTGGATTGCGCCATCGCGCTTCGGGTATCTCCGTTCGCCGCTACCGGCGGACGCGTCTACGGCGGCGCAGGCCGATGCCCTCGCTGCCCTGCTCGATGCCGAGGGGCCGGACCGGGTTGCCGTTCTGGCCGTTTCGGGCGGTGTTCCACCCGCCCTGCAACTCGCGGAGCGCCATCCTGACCGCGTGAGCGCCCTGATCCTGGTCTCGTCGGCACCTTTCTCGCCCTACGAGGCCGGCGACCAGGGCCTGCCCGTTCCAGCCTGGGTCTACTCGGTGCTGTTCAGTTCCGATTTCCCGATCTGGCTCGTCCGGAAGCTTGCGCCGCATGCCCTAGAAGGGCTGTTCGACATACGCGAGGATCTCAAACAGGGCCTGTCACCGGCCGACCAGGAATTCGCCGATGCGATGGTGTCGGCATTTCTGCCTGTCACGCAAAGACTGGAAGGGGTCAGGAATGAAGCCGCCGCGATCGACCCCGACGCGCGCTATGCGCTGTCCGAAGTCAATGCCCCGGCGCTGATCATTCACGCGCGGGATGACGGGCTGAACCCGTTCGGAATTGCCGAACGGCTCGACCGGGAATTGCCCGACTCCCGGCTCGTTGCCCTCGAAACGGGGGGACATCTTCTGCTCGGACGGCATCACCGGATCCGCGAAGAGGTCCGGGCCTTTATGGAAGAACAGGTCGAATAGGCCCGCCAGCCTACCAGTGCGGCGGTTTCTCGCTCGCGGGCGGGGCGGGCATGTTGTCTTCGAGTGCGCCGAGGCGGGCGTGGGAATGTTCCAGCGCCTTGGTCAGCCGGTCGATCTCGCGCTGCTGACGCGCGACGACATCGCTCAAGTCTTCGATCACGCGCTGCTGTTCCGCGAGATGAGCCTCGAGGGCGTCGAGACGGGTCGGTTTGTCGCTCATGAACAGGTCCGGGCGGGTCGCAGGTCAGGTCGGAAACCGGCCATGCCCTGTCCCCGCCTGCCGGTCAAGAGCCGGTGGAGCCAGCCTTCTTGCGCGAGGCGCGCGGCTTCTTCGTCTTCGGCGCGTCGGGCACGATGACGGTCTCGGCATCGCGGGCGAGACGCGCCGCGCGCTGCTGGCGCATCAGCGACTGGCGCTTGGCGGATTCCTCTTCGAGGATCGTCTTCACCGCAATGTCGGTGGCCTGGGCGCGCGAATGGGCGCTCGGACGCGGCGCCTTGAACGCGCCGGCTGTGTTGTGCTTGGTCATGTTACAATTTCCCTGAATGCGGAAACAGAAAGGGCCGGACTTGCGTCCGGCCCTTCCCGATCTCATCCGGCGCGGCGGACGACCGCGCGCCAGATCTTGAAGCGCTTAGAGCTTCTGGAGATTGTCGGCGGCGTTCTTGCCAGACTTGCGGTCCGGAACGACGTCGAAGCTCACCTTGTCGCCTTCGTTCAGCGAACGGATGCCCGCACGCTCGAGCGCGGTGGCGTGGACGAAAACGTCCGTCGAGCCGTCTTCCGGCTGGATGAAGCCGAAGCCCTTGGTGGTGTTGAAGAATTTGACGGTACCATTAGCCATGACGATTTCCTTTCAATCGATCACGCAGTGACAGGTCCGGGCCGGCCGTGTGCCGGTGGATCCTGAAGAGACGAATTTGGAAGGAAGTCAGTCAGGGGCGCGAAACCGCGCGCCGGAATCGTTCGGCAAACAAGTTCGTGAAGCAGCGTATGGACCGGAATTGTGGCGGAAACAAGGGGGGTGGTCGGCGCGCGCTGAACAGCTAGCCGGCCGGAGCGGTGGACATGCCCCAGAGCCTGAGCCGTCCCGTGCTCCAGTCGATATCGATCCGGTCGCCGGTTTCGGTCACCAGCAGGTGGTCGGTTCCGGCGGGAACGGCCCGGTAGCGAGAGCCGCGCGGCGTGACCAGTTCGAACCCACTGCCGCTGCGCGTCAGTTCAATTTCGAAACCAGCCGGCGTCATGCGGTAACGGCCTTCCAGCGAAGCGAGCCGGTCACTATGCCACGCTGCAGGCTCGATCTCGACGGCTTCGCCAGACCCCGCCCACCCATAGGCGCGGCCATAGGTGCGCATCAGGTCGTCGATCAGATAGTTCCCGGCCTGGCCGTTCGTCATCACAACGAGGCCATCGCCGGTCTCGGGATAGAATACGAAATGGGAACGGTAGCCGAGCGTCCACCCGGCGTGGGAGAGGCGCAAGTCCTCGCTCGCCCCGTGAACCCCGAAACCCAGGCCCATCCCGTCGGTGATCGCGACTGCCATCTCTCGCGCCGCGCGCTGCGTCAGCACCTGGTCCGCTTCGCCGCGATAGGCGCGGCCATAGGAGACGAGCAAAAGAGCGAGGTCCCCCGGGGTCGACCAGAGCCCCGCGGCGGCCGATTGGGGGTACTCCGCCCAGCCGAACTCGATCGGCTCGCCTGACCAGCCATGGCCGCGCGCGACACCCGTCTCGTCCGTGCGAACGGCAAAAGTCGACTGGTTCATGTCCGCGGGCGCGAAGACCCTCTCCCGCATCGCGGCTTCGAACGCCTGGCCGGTGACGTCCTCGACCAATGCTTGAAGCAGCATATAGCCGCCACCGGAATAGTTGTATGCGCCCGGATCGACGACGGGCTCGACAGGATCGCAATAGGCTTCGGGCGCGCCCTCGAGGATCTGTGCCAGCGTGGGCGGCGATGTTCCCCGCTCGAGCCCCGGATAGGATTGCGGTCCCAACCCCGATGTGTGTGAGAGCAGCTGCCGGATCGTTACAGGCGTGCCATTCGCCGCGTCAGGCGCCTGCCACCGGCTGAGGTAATCATTGACCGGCCGGTCGAGATCGATCGCCTCTTCCTCCCACAGGGAAAGTACGGCGAAAGCCGTCACTGGCTTACTGATGGATGCCGCCTGGAACACTGTCTCCAGCGTGACGGGTGCCGGTGCGTCAGCCGACAGCTGGCCGTAGACGCCGCTTTCGACGATCTCGAAATTCTCGATTCGAACGAGACTGACTGCGGAGACGCCATAACGGTCCATCCGCTCATCAAGCGTCGGCCGCGCCTCGTCCGTCGTCACCTCAACCGCCGGGACGAGCAGCATGGCGCCATCGAACTGTGGCGGCGGCTCAGCCATCGCGAGCAGCCAGGGCGCGGTCGCGATGACCAGAACCAGGCGGCGATTAGCCGTCATCGCGGTCCGGTGTCCTACTCCCACTCAATGGTCCCGGGCGGCTTGGACGTCACGTCATAGACGACGCGGTTGACGCCGCGCACCTCGTTGATGATGCGCGTGGCGGTGCGCCCCAGGAAGTCGTGGTCGAAGGGGAAATAGTCCGCCGTCATGCCGTCGACCGAGGTGACGGCGCGGAGCCCGAGAACGGCGTCATAGGTCCGCTCGTCGCCCATCACGCCGACGGTGCGCACCGGCAGCAGCACGGCAAAGGCCTGCCAGATCTGGTCGTAGAGGCCGGCCTTGCGGATTTCCTCGATATAGATCGCGTCGGCCTTCCTCAGGATGTCCGCCTTCTCCTTCGAAACGGCGCCCGGAATCCGGATGGCGAGCCCCGGACCCGGGAAGGGGTGACGGCCGACGAAGGCGTCGGGCAGGCCGAGCTCGCGGCCGAGCGCACGCACCTCGTCCTTGAAGAGTTCGCGCAGCGGTTCGACGAGCTTCATGTTCATCCGCGCGGGCAAGCCGCCGACATTGTGGTGGCTCTTGATCGTCACCGAGGGTCCGCCATCGAAGCTGACGGACTCGATCACGTCGGGATAGAGCGTGCCCTGGGCCAGGAAGTCGGCGCCGCCGGCCTCTTTCGCGTGCTTTTCGAACACGTCGATGAAGAGCTTGCCGATCGTCTTGCGCTTGGTTTCCGGGTCGTCGATGCCGTCAAGCGCAGTGAGGAAAAGTTCACCTTCGTCAGCATGTACCAGCGGAATATTGAAGCTGTCCCTGAACAGGGTGACAACCTCGTGCGCCTCGTTCATGCGCATCAGTCCGGTGTCGACGAAGACGCAGGTCAGCTGATCACCGATCGCCTCGTGAATGAGGACGGCGGCGACAGCGGAGTCGACGCCGCCCGACAGGCCGCAGATCACCCTGCCCTTGCCGACCTGTTCGCGGATCTTGGCGATCGCCTCGTCCTTGAAGGCGGCCATCGTCCAGTCGCCCTTGAGGCCCGCAATCCGGTGGGTGAAGTTCTTCAGTATCTCGCTGCCGCGCGGCGTGTTCGTCACTTCCGGGTGGAATTGCACCGCGTAGAAGCGCTTTTCCTCGTTCGCGATGGCGGCGAAGGGCGCGCTGTTGGTTTTCGCGATGACGTGGAAGCCCGCGGGCAGCGCCGTGACGCGGTCGCCATGGCTCATCCACACGCGTTCCTCGTGGCCGATCGTGCCGAGGCCTTCAAACAGCGGGCTGTCCGCCACGAAGGTGATGTCGGCGCGGCCGAATTCGCGCTCGTCGCTGGCCTCGACCCTACCGCCCAGCTGGGCGCACATCGTCTGTTCGCCATAGCAGATGCCGAGGACGGGAACGCCGAGCTCGAACACCACACCGTCGGCGCGCGGGGAGTTCTCCCAATGCGTCGAGTGGGGCGAGCCGGACAGTATGACGGCCTGGGGGTTGTAGTCCCGGATGAAAGCTTCATTGGCGCGGTTGAAGGGGTGCACTTCGCAGTAGACACCGCTCTCGCGCAGGCGGCGCGCGATCAGCTGCGTCACCTGGCTGCCGAAGTCGATAACGAGGGCTTTTTCGTGGGATTCGGAGGCGTTGATCTCGGTCATGCCGCCCGATAGCGCGAGTCACCGCGAAAGGCGAGTCGGGGGTGTGGTTGAGTCCTCAATGTTTTGATGTTTCCCGGACGCGCATATGCGCGATCCGGGATCCAGATAATTCGAGCGGAGTATGGGCCCCGGTCTTCGCTGACGCGAAACCGGGGGGCGTCAATCAAATCCAAACAATGAATTCCCCGCGGAAGCGGAGACCCCGACCGTTGCCGGAACAATGGCGGAGCCCGGTCGCCGCGCGTTGTTCGCGGCGCCTCTGACCCTCGCTGGTTCGAGGTCCCGGATCGCGCAGTCGCCCGTCCGGGAATTCAGGTTTGGTGAATGACCAACCTCGTCACCCCGGCGGAAGCCGGGGTCCAGTTTCACCCGCGCTCTGGATTCCGGCGTTCGCCGGAATGACGGAACTTATCTCCGCTCCATCACCGAGATGAAGAAGCCGTCCGTGTCCGAGCGGCGCGGGCTGAGGAGGATGGCGCCGCTATCGTCCTCGCACTTCGCGAGCACGTCCTCCGCGCCCGGGGCGAGGCCTCCGGAGGCTTTCAGCGCGGCGAGCGTCGAGCCCTGTTCGAAGCCGCCATCGCGCGTCAGGAAGGCCTCGACCCGGTCGGAGTTTTCCTCCGGCAGGAAGGAACAGGTAACATAGACGAGCCGCCCGCCAGGCCGCACATAGCGGCTGGCGCGGTCGAGCACTTCGTCCTGCTGTTCGATGCGGCGGGCGAGCGCTTCGGGCTTCAGCCGCCATTTCGAGTCCGGCCGCCGCCGCCACGTCCCCGCCCCGGTGCAGGGCGCGTCGATGAAGACGACGTCCATCTTCCCCTCGAGGTCGGCGAGCGCTTCGGCTTCCGGCCCGTCCTTGACCTGGACATTGCGCGCGCCGGCGCGTTTCAGGCGCGGCCAGATCGCGCGCAGGCGGCGCCAGTCATGGTCCCAGGCATAGACCTGGCCGGTATTGCCGGTCATCGCGGCAAGCTCGAGCGTCTTGCCGCCCGCGCCGGCGCAGAAATCAAGGATTTGCGCGCCCGGTTCCACCGCCGCGGCGAGGCCGGCGATCTGGCTGCCGGCGTCCTGAACCTCGACCCAGCCCTTGCCATAGGCCGGAATGGATTCGGCGGGCGCGTTCTTGCCGCGCGGGTCGGTCTGCGGAATGCGGATGGCGTGGGCGACAAGCGCGCTCGGTTCGGCGGTCGGGATTTTCGACTGCACGGCGGCCAGCGCCTTGTCGGTCTCGGCCTTCAGCGCATTGACGCGCAGATCGACCGGTGCGCGCGACGCGAGCGCCGCGCCCTCTTCCGCCGCGTCACGCCCGAAGGCACGCTCCAGCGATGTCGCGAGCCAGCCTGGATAATCGCCCTGCACATGCGCCGGAGCGCCGGTCAGGGTGCGGGCGAAGCCCTCCAGTTCGGCCTCGGTGGGCAGGTCCGGGGCGTGTTCGTCGCCGCCAAACAGGGCGGTCATGTCCGCGCCGCTCATCCCCCAGGCATGGACCATCGTACCCAGCACGAGGGCACGCGGCGTCTCGTCCTGCATCAGATGCGCGACGGAAGCGCGCTTGCGCAGCGTGTCGAGCACCAGACCGCCAATCCATGCGCGGTCGCCGGAACCGGCGAAGCGGTGCGCGGCGCCCCATTCCTTGACCGCCGTCTTGGCCGGGCGGTGGTGCGCCTCGATCGAGGTCAGCACCTCGATCGCGGCGGCGATGCGTCCGGCTTCGCGCATCAGAAATGCCCCCCACCCCGGCTTTTCCCACAGGGGGAAGGGGCGGAAACGCCGCGCCAATCCCCTCCCCTTGAGGGGAGGGTCAGGGTGGGGTGAAAAACGAACTGACGCATCAGGCCGCCGGCAGGGTGAGGAGATGGGTGAGGATAAGCGCCCACATGACCAGCACGGTCAGCGCGCCGGCCACGAAGGCGAGGAAGCGGTGCAGGATGGTGTTGGTCGTGACGAAGATGATGGCGTGCAGCGCACGGAAGGCCACGAAGACCCAGGCGAGGATCGCGAAGACCGGGCCCGCCGCGCCGACCTGCAGCGCCACGAGCGCCGCCACGAAGAAGAGCGAGGGCACCTGGAACTGGTTGTTCACGCAGTCCGACAGCTGGACCAGCTTTTCCGGGAAGACGAGCTTGCCGTCCGGCCCGCGCTTCGCCCGGCCCTTGGAGGCCGCCAGATAGCGGCCGATCCCGAGGGAAAACAGCAGGATGATGACGATCGCGGCTTGCGCAATCATGGCGTAGAACAGGCTGAGATGCGCGGCGGGAAAGGCCATCAGCTGGCGCTCGGATAGTTGGGGGCCTCTCGCGTGATCGTCACGTCATGGACGTGGCTCTCCTTCAGGCCCGCATTGGTGATGCGCACAAAGGTCGCGCGTTCGCGGAAATCGCGCAAGGTCGCCGCGCCGGTATAGCCCATGGCGGCGCGCAGCCCGCCGACCATCTGGTGCAGGATCGGCCCGGCCGGACCCTTGTAGGCGATCTGGCCCTCGACACCCTCGGGGACCAGCTTCATGCGGTCGGTGACTTCCTTCTGGAAGTAGCGGTCGGCACTGCCGCGCGCCATCGCGCCGACGCTACCCATGCCGCGATAGGCCTTGTAGGAGCGGCCCTGGAAGAGGAAGACCTCGCCCGGGCTTTCCTCGGTGCCGGCCAGGATCGAGCCCAGCATGACGGCGTCGGCCCCGGCGGCGAGCGCCTTGGCCATGTCGCCGGAATACTTGATGCCGCCGTCGGCGATGATGCTGGCGCCACTGCCCTCGGCGGCGCGGCGCGCCTCCATGATGGCGGTCAGCTGGGGCACGCCGACGCCCGCGACGATGCGCGTGGTGCAGATCGAGCCCGGCCCGATCCCCACCTTCACACAGTCCGCCCCGGCATCGATCAGCGAGCGCGTCGCGTCATAGGTCGCGACATTGCCCGCCACGATGCGGGCCGTGTTCGACAGGCGCTTGATGCGCTCCACCTGTTCGGGCACGGACACGGAATGGCCGTGCGCCGTGTCGATCACGATCACGTCGCAGCCCGCCTCGATCAGCGCCTCGGCGCGTTCGAAGCCAGAATCGCCCACCGTGGTCGCCGCGGCAACGCGCAGGCGTCCCTGCGCGTCCTTGGCCGCCATCGGGTGCGACTGGGCCTTCTCCATGTCCTTCACGGTAATGAGGCCGAGGCAGCGATTCTCGCCGTCGACGACCAGCAGGCGCTCGATCCGGTGCTTGTGCAGCAGGCGGCGGGCGGCGTCCTCGCCCTCGCCTTCCAGAACCGTGACGACCTCGCGGGTCATCAAATTGGCGACCTTCTCGTTCGGGTCGTCGGCAAAGCGCACGTCGCGGTTGGTGATGATGCCGACCAGCTTGCCGGGCGCGCCGCCGCCCCCGCCTTCCACGACGGGAATGCCGGAGACCTTGTGGTGCGCCATCAGATCCTTCAGCTCGGCCAGGGTCGCGCCGGGATTGATGGTCACGGGATTGACCACCATGCCGCTCTCGAAGCGCTTCACGCGGCGCACTTCCTCGGCCTGCTGCTCGACGGTCAGGTTGCGGTGGATGACGCCCAGCCCGCCCGCCTGCGCCATGGCGATGGCCAGCGGCGCTTCGGTGACGGTGTCCATCGCCGCCGACAGGATCGGAATGTTCAGGTCGATTTCGCCGGCGATGCGGGTTCGCACATCGGCATCGGCCGGCAGGACGCTCGATTGTCCGGGCTGCAAGAGCACGTCATCGAAGGTCAGCCCTTCGCGAATCTCCATCAGAGATCCTCCACTGCTGCTTGCGGGCGCGCTTTAGAGGGGATTGCGAATGAGGGCAAGGGGGCGGGACGGCTTGCGGCGCAGGGCGGGTCTGCGGCGGCGGGCGGGGACAAGTGAAGATGAGAAGATCGCGGAAGATGGTTTTGAAGATGACGATGATTTTCGCGGCTTCCGCCGAAACGCCCCGGAATCGCCCTTTTGGGGCGGGGATAGCGGCGGGGACACGCCCCGC
Organism: Hyphobacterium sp. SN044; assembly: GCF_021864465.1. Classification (GTDB taxonomy): domain Bacteria; phylum Pseudomonadota; class Alphaproteobacteria; order Caulobacterales; family Maricaulaceae; genus Hyphobacterium. The sequence continues at coordinate 474,647 of NZ_JAKKUV010000001.1, read as the reverse complement.
ATGATCGACGATGATCGCGGCGTTTTCCGGCATTTTCGCCGTCCTGGAAAAGGTCTTCGTGATCTTCGGGAACGTCTTGGTGGTTTTTGGCCCGCGTTACCCGGTTGCGAATTCGCCCTCCCCCTTGCGGGGAGGGCGGGCGGCCGGGCCGCAGGTTCGGCCGGCGGGTGGGGGTCTGCAAGGCCGGTATCACCCCACCCCGCTCCCGTCACCCTGACGGGTGCCGCTCGCGTCCCTCCCCCTCAAGGGGAGGGAAGAGGTTGCCCTTCCGAGCGGATGGAACGCAGACCTTTCGCCCTCGCCCTCAAGAGGAGGGAGAGCGTCATGGTCCGGGATGGCGTTCTTCGAGGACCTGACGGATGGCTTCGAGCACTTCGGGCAGATTGTTCCGGATGTCGGAATTCCAGAACCGGAGCACCTTGTAGCCGCGCGATTCGAGCCAGGCACTGCGTTCTGCATCCGCGCTGCGCGCCTCAGGCGTGTTGTGTTGACCGCCATCAAGCTCGATCACGACCCTGCAGGTGTGGCAGGCAAAATCCGCAATGTAAGGACCGATCGGCACCTGCCGGCGCACCGGAAAGCCCTCCTTGCGCCAGTGCCGGATATGCAGCCAAAGCCACTGTTCCGTATCGGTGGCGTTGTTGCGTAGCTGGCGGGCACGGTCGCGGCTCATCGCACAAGACTATCCTGCCTGCATGCTTTTGCCCTCCCCCTTGCGGGGAGGGGAGAGGTTGCCCTTCCGAGCGAATGGAACTCAGACCCGTCGCCCTCCCCCTTGCGGGGAGGGCAGGCGGCCGGACCGCAGGTTCGGCCGGCGGGTGGGGGTCATGAGATAAACAATCACCCCACCCCGCTCCCGTCACCCTGACGGGTGCCGCTCGCGTCCCTCCCCCTCAAGGGGAGGGAAGAGGTTGCCCTTCCGAGCGGATGAAACGCATACCCTTCGCCCTCCCCCTTGCGGGGAGGGCAGGCGGCCGGACCGCAGGTTCGGCCGGCGGGTGGGGGTGTTTCATGGGGTCCCCATGACAATGGGGACCTGAAGTTTTCACCAAGCCTCGGGTTCCCGCTTTCGCGGGAACCCCGGTGAAATTCACTTCACGCTCACCCCACCCCGCTCCCCCTCAAGGGAAGGGAGGGCGTCAGTTGCCCTCACCCGCCCCCTCGATCGGCAGCTTGATCTCCTTCATGATCCGGTCGGTTTCGGACAGGATCTTGATGATGCGCTGATAGTGCTGGACGTCAGCATAGCTGAGCGTGCGGCCCTTGCGGTCCTTCAGCCATTTCTGCGCCGGCTGGTACCCGCCGATATGGAAATTCCAGGCGATTTCGGGGACGCCCCGGAAGCCCTGATCGGTGTTGATCCAGACCGTGCCGGTGCCGCCTTCGGCGGCGTCGAATTCAGGCTTGACGACCACGTTGCCGCCCGACCCTTCAAACGGATAGGGCGTGTCGCCGATCACGGCCGGTTCCATCAGGTGCAGGCGGCGCAGTTGCTCGCCCTTTTCCTGGACATGCCAGAACACGTCCGGGCTCGCTGGCCACGGGATGCGCGGGAAGTCGATCTTCAGGAATTCGGCGAAGGTCTCGCGATAGTCCGGGCTGTGCAGCACGCCATAGATGTAATCGAACACGGCCACCTCGTCGGGCTTGCCATGCTCGGGGTGCGTCGCGAGTTCGCGAATGCGCTTGTAAAGCTTCGGATCGAAGTTCACCCGGCGCGTCTGGTCGAGCGAGTCTTCCTCAGGGTAGAGGTAGAGGGGGAAGAGACTATTTATATCGTAAGCGCCGAACGCTTTGTGGCCCGCAATGGACTGCACAGCGATTCCGCCGATTCCATCCTTCGTTTGGCCCGGAATACAAACGGCTAGATTTTCGGTTCCAGCGAGGTTTCTCATCACCTCATCGCGCGGACGGCAGATAAAGCCACGCGAAGTGCCGGTGTAAAAGGTCCAGCGTGTATCGAAAGGGCGGTAGGCAATCGGAACAATGCGATCTTCGGATAAATTCTTCTTCACATCGGCCTGCGCCCAGCCGACCTGCCAGTCCTGCACATCCTTGCCGAGTTGGTATTTGGTGCGCGCTTCTTCCACGGGCAGCGCGGCAAAATCCAGCACCCGCCGCCAGAGCTCACTCTTGTCCATGTCGATGGTCAGCGCATCGCGCGCGGTGACGATGCCGACAGAATTGACCGGCATCAGTTCCTGCACCCCAAAGCCATCGCGATAGGTTGCCTCAAGCGCGTAGTCGCGCCTCGTCATCACATAATGCGGCGCGGGAAGTGGCAGCGATTCAAACACCGCTGCGCTCAGGTCCGTATTGCGCAATGCGTGATACTTGCCGTTTCGCGTGCCCCATAAGTCTCCATGCAAGACTTCGGCGGGCTTGTCCTCGACATTTTCGCCCGTTTTCACCGCAATGATAATCGCCACGCCCTGCTGGATATCGAAAACATTCTTGTCCGCCGATCCATCCGGGGCGACTTCCTTTTTCTTGGCATTCCCGTGGAGGTCGAGCACCCAGATCTTGTCGAAGGTCTTGAGGAGGTGCCAGCGCATCCCCCGGAAGGTCGGGTTGTCGAGATAGCCGTGATTGGTGATGAAGCCGAGCACCCCTTCACCATTCTTCTCGATCAGGTGCGACGACAAGCGGATGAATTTCACATAGAGGTCGTTGAGCCATTTGGGATTGCGTTCTTTCAAACGCTCCTTCCCGCCTGGCTCCTTCTTGTAGTCGTCCATCAGGCCGCCAATCCAGCCTTCGGACTTGCCGCCTTCGCCGAGATAAGGCGGGTTGCCGATCACGCACATGATCGGCTTGTCGCGCTTGATCGTGTTGGCCCCCTTGGTCTCGTTCGACAGCCATTGCGCGAAGGGCAGGGTCTGGTTGGCGGGCTCGCCTTCCTCCAGTGAGTTGGTCAGCCAGACCGACAGGCGCGGCGGCTCCTTCGTCGGCTGATAGCCCAGTTCGGTCAGGATCATGTCCAGCTTCATGTGGCACATGGCGTAGGACGCCATCAGAAGCTCGAAGCCGTGCAGGCGCGGGATCAGCTCGTTCTCGATATATTGCGGCCACATACCGGGCGCGACGCCCTTCACCCGGGGCGCAATCTGCTTGATGACCTCGGCGAGGAAGGTGCCCGTGCCGGTGGCGGGATCGAGAATCTGGACCCGGTGAACCTCCTTCTTCTCGGTGATCCTCTTGCCCTTCTTGTCGGTCTGTCCGGTTTCCCAGTCGATGGTGATCTTCGAGGTATCGGCGAGGCCTTCGGGCAGGCCGAATTCGGTCTGCAACACCTCGTCCACCGCGCGGACAATGAAATTCACCACGGGCTCGGGCGTATACCAGACGCCGCGGGCCTTGCGCTTGGCCGGGTTATAGGCCGCGAGGAAGGTTTCGTAGAAGTGCAGGAAGGGGTCGTTCTGCCCCGTCAGCTTGCCGAAATCGGCCATGATTTCCGGCAGGTTCGCCGCCAGGAAAATCTTCGCCAGATCGTCGATGATCCACGCGATGCGGTCATCAAGGTCCGGCCCGGCGATGAAGACGAAGAGGCTGCGCAGGAAGGGGTTCGACTTCGGCAGCAGGGTCAGCGCCTCTTCCCGGCTGAACGTGTCCAGCGTGGGATCATGCAGGCGCGCGCCGAACATGCCGTAGGCGATCGTCTCGGCGTAGATATCGGCGAAATCCGACGCCGTGATGTCGTGGATCAAATGCTGTTTGAAGGCCTTGTATTGCGCGGTCAGCTCGCTGCCCTCGCCTTCAAGGTCTTTCACCAACGCGCGGCCCATCACGTCCTTGATGATGGCCGCCTTGGCGGCCATGAACTCCGCCAGCCGCCGCGAACTCGTGATCGTGCGCGGGGTGGAAGCGATGAAATCGCGCAGCTGGTTTTCCAGCGCGTCGAACGCATCGGGCTTGGGGACCAGCCCCATCAGGAGATCACCGATGCTGATTTTCCGGATCAGCTCGCCTTCGCGGTAGAATTCGAAGTCCAGCGAGTTGGTATAGAGAAGGTTCGGGAAGCCTTTCAGATAACGCTGCTTCTGCTCGACGCTGTAGCCACTCAGCGTTTCCAGCCCCTTGTCGATGTCCTTGGCTTCGCAAAAGCCGACGGCGACATGGTTCCGGTCATAGAAGATGAAGTCCGGCGCGCCGACCTCTGACCGGCCGGGTTCGTTGATCGCCTGGATGTCGTCGCTCAGCCGGTTGAACAGGCGTTCCAGCGCCGGGCGGTAGCCATGCTCTTTCGCAACGCCGCTCGCATAGACCCTGCTGATCTCGTCGAAATACTCCGCGACGATGCCCACGCCTCACCTCCCCCGCGATTCCGTCGGTGTGACCTTAGCTTGTGGGGGATGGAAGGGAAGCGGGAGCGGTGTCAGCGGCGTTCCGGGCTGGCCTCGAAGAGTGCGCGGGTTTCTGCAGCACGGGGATCGGGTGAGTTCCTTTCGGCCTCGATGAACGCCAACCCGGCGAGGGCGTCCTCGATGTCGTCCGGCGTCCATCCTTCGGACAGCAAGCGGCTGACTTCATCCGGCGTCAGGGCCAGCGCTTCGGCCGGTGTGTCGGGCTTGTGTGTCATCGCACCAGTCTAGACCGATTGCACAGGCGGATGAAGGTCCGGGGCGGTGTCTGGATTCCCGCCTTCGCGGGGAATACACAAGCTCAACAGAACGCCAATCCTGACGTTCCCCGGTTTCGCGCAGCGAAGACCGGGGTCCAGAAATTATGAAACATGGATCCCGGACCGGCTTCGCCGTCCGGGAAACGTCAGAAGGATCCAAATCCTCACCCCACCCCGCTCCCGGACTTCTGCGAAGCCCGCTCGCGTCCCTCCCCCTCAAGGGGAGGGAGGGCGGTTGTCCGTCCGGAAGTGCGCTGGTGATTCAGTCTCTCCCGCCAAGCCCCTGATCCGCGATTCGAATTCGCAGGCCTTGAGACGCTGATTCAAGTCGCGCGGCGAGTTCAGAGTTTGATTCAAGTTCGGGGCGGCACACTCGGGCCGGCCGGTTCAGACACTGATTCAGGTGAGTCAGGTCTTGAGTCCGGGAATGGATGTAAGGTGTTGCTCAGCCTACACTTTCGTCATTCCGGCGAACGCCGGAATCCAGAGCCACGCTTGATCTGGATCCCGATTTTCATCGGGATGACGGGCAGACCCCGGTCTTCGTCTTCCCGCGAATGCGGGGACCCCGAAACCGGGAAGCGTCGTGAAGCCCCCTCCACCACTTCGTGGTCCCCCTCCCCCGTAAACGGGGGAGGAAACCGGTCTTGCATAGCCCCACCCTGGCCCGGCCCCTGCCGGGGCGTTCGACGCTCGAAACGCTCCACCGGAGCGTTTCGTGGCCCTTACGGGCCACCGCGTCTTACCCCTTAAACCCCATCGCGAGGAGGAAGGTCTCGGCGCTGTCGGAGCGGCTGGAGGGCGGTTTGGCGTGGCGGACCTTCTCGAAGCGCGGCTTGAGCTGGGCGAGGAGACTGTCCTCCGTCCCGCCCTGGAAGACCTTGGCGACGAAATGCCCGCCGGGCTTCAGCGTTTCGAGGGCGAATTGCGCGGCGAGTTCCACGAGGGCGACGATGCGGAGGTGATCGGTCGAACGGTGGCCGGTCGTCCACGGCGCGAGGTCGGAGAAGACCGCGTCGGCCGGGCCGCCGAGGCGTTGCTTCACGATGTCCGGGGCGCCGGGCTCTGTGAAGTCGAGCACGAAGAGGTCGGCGCCGGGGATTTGTTCCATCTCGAGCAGGTCGATGCCGATGACATGCTCCGCGCCGCGATTGAGCGCGACCTGGACCCAGCCGCCCGGCGCGGCCCCGAGATCGACGATCTTGCCGCCCTTCGGGATGAGGTGGAAGCGGTCGTCGAGTTCGGACAGCTTGTAGGCCGCGCGCGAACGATAGCCTTCCTGTTTCGCCTTGGTCACATAGGGGTCGTTCAACTGGCGCTGGAGCCAGAGGGTGGACGAGTTCGAGCGCTTGCGGGCGGTCTTCACCCGCGTGTGAAACTGCTTGCTGGCACGCGGGTCGCCGCCCTTGGTGACGGCCTTCTTCCAGCGGCGCTTGGGCTGGTTGACCGGGTCGTCGCTGCCGTTGGGCCCGCCTTCGGGATTGTCGGTCTCGTCGCTCATTCGGCGGCATCCTTCTTCGCGCGGCGCGGTTTGCGCCGGCGGCGGCGCGGCTTGCGCATCAGGTTGAGGAGGAGGCCTTCGCGCAAGCCCCGGTCCCCGACCCGCAAGCGGTCCGCCGGCCAAGCATCCATCACGGCTTCGAGGATGGCGCAACCGGCGAGGACCAGTTCGGCGCGTTCCCGGCCGATCGAGGGCTCGCCCGCGCGGCCATCGAGATCCATGCCCGACAGGCGGTCGCAGGCGGCGCGGGTTTCCGCCGCGCTCATCCACAGCCCGTCGACCCTGGCGCGCTCGTAGCGCGGCAGGCGGAGGTGGACGCTGGCGACCGACGTGATCGTGCCCGACGTGCCGACAAGATGGGCGCGCCCCTCCTCGAACAGGGGGCGCAGGCGTTTGGCGCCCTTGGGCACTTTCAGCAGGTCCGCGGCGTAGGCCTTCATGGCCTGATACCATTCGGCGCGATTTTCGTCCGGCTCCGGGAAGCGCTCCGACAGCGTGACGACGCCGACGGGTGCAGACGACCAGGTGCGCACCGGCGGGCGGCCGCCGCTGGCATAGCCGCCGCGGGCGCGCCATTCGGCGAGATCGACCCAGCACAGCTCGGTCGAGCCGCCGCCAATATCGACGACCAGCGCGGCGTCGAAGCGGTCGTCCATCAGGTCGAGGCAGCCGAGCACGGCCAGGCGCGCCTCCTCCTCGGGGGTGATGATGTCGAAATCCAGCTTCAGCTCGTCGCGGATGCGGGCCATCAGCTGCGGGCCGTTGGTGGCGGTGCGGCAGGCCTGGGTGGCGATGCAGCGCGCCTTGACCACCTCGCGGCGTTCCATCTTTTCCGCGCAGACCTTCAGCGCTTCCATGACGCGCTCGCTGGCGGCGTCGGACAGGGCACCGGAATCGTTCAGCCCCTCGCCGAGGCGGACGATGCGCGAGAAGGCGTCGATGATGCGGAAACCGCCCGGCGTCTTGCGCGCGATCAGCATGCGGCAGTTATTCGTGCCGAGATCGATCGCGGCATAGGCCGGTCCGGGGCCACGCCCCCTTCCGGTATTCCTTTTTTGCCCGTCGGGCGCACCTCCGTCCTGTTGCGGACGGCGTGGCCGTTCGGCGCGGAGCGGCTCCTGCGCCATGGTCTTTCCTTCCGCCGAAGCGCGGCAGCGCCATGATTGTGGCGCGCCCAGCGCAATCCGGCCCGAACTTTGCCTTGAGTGTCAGGATAGTGCGCATCCAGCGATCATCAAGCTGCGTATGCGTGAGCGAGGGACACGCTCCCAGCATTACGGTGGGCAAGATGACCGAAAAAGAAGCAAAATTCGCCATTGGCGCGGTGGTCCGCCACCGGCTGTTTCCGTTCCGGGGCGTCATTTTCGACGTCGATCCGGTGTTCGCGAACAGCGAGGAATGGTGGCTGGCCATCCCGGAGGAAATCCGTCCGCGGAAGGACCAGCCCTTCTATCATGTCTATGCCGAGAACGAGGACAGCTACTACACGGCCTATGTCTCGGAGCAGAATCTGCTGCCCGACGCCGAACACGGTCCGGTCGGGCATCCCGATGCCAAGGCACAGTTCGACCGGTTCGACGGCGAGCGCTACCTGCCCAAGGCCGGTCCGAAGGGGCATTAGGCCAATCATGGGGTCCCCGTGAAAACGGGGACCTGACGCGTGCGGCGAGCTTCGGGTTCCCAATGCCTGTCCCCGCGAATGCGGGGATCGCGGGAAACCCGGTTCTCAAATCGCCAATCCTGACGCTCCCCGGTTTCGGAGTCCCCGCATTCGCGGGGAAGACGAAGACCGGGGCCCGCACAGACAAGAATAATTCTGGGTCCCGGACCGGCTTCGCCGTCCGGGAAACGTCAGTTGGGATTTGAACGCTCACCCCACCCCGCTCCCGTCACCCTGTCGGGTGTCGCTCGCGTCCCTCCCCATCAAGGGGAGGGAGGGGTGTTTTCAACGCACTATTCCGCTGGCAGTCATCCAGCCAACGACATCACCCCTCGTACTTCACCACCGTCTGTTCGATGGCGCCGAAGACGGAATGGCCGGTGCCGTCCAGCATCTCGATGCGGATCGTGTCGCCGAAGCGCATGAAATCGGTCTTCGGCTTGCCGTCCTCGATCGTCTCGATCATGCGGATTTCCGCGATGCAGGAATAGCCGACACCGCCCTCCGATACCGGCTTGCCGGGGCCGCCGTCCATCTTGTTGGAGACCGTGCCGGAGCCGATGATCGACCCGGCGGTGATCGGGCGCGTCTTGGCGACATGCTCGATCAGGCGCGGGAAATCGAACGTCATGTCGACCTCGCAGCGCGGCTCGCCGAATTTCTCGCCATTGAGCCAGGAATGCAGCGGCAGGTGCACCTTGCCGCCGTCCCAGGCATCGCCCAGCTCGTCCGGCGTCACGGCGACCGGCGAGAAGGCGCTCGGCGGCTTCGACTGGAAGAAGCCGAAGCCCTTGCCCAGCTCAGCCGGGATCAGGCCGCGCAGCGAGACGTCGTTGACGATCATGATCAGGCGTATGGCATCCTTCGCCTGGTCGGCCTTCACGCCCATCGGGGCGTCGCCGGTGATGACGGCGACCTCGCCCTCGAAATCGCAGCCCCAGGCCTCGTCGCCCAGCGGGATCGGGTCGCGCGGACCCAGGAAGGCGTCGGAGCCGCCCTGGTAGATCAGCGGATCGGTCCAGAAGCTGTCCGGCATTTCCGCGCCGCGGGCCTTGCGCACTAGTTCGACGTGATTGACGTAGGCCGAGCCATCCGCCCACTGATAGGCGCGCGGCAGGGGCGACATCGCCTCGCGTTCGTGGAATCGTTCGACGGGGACGTTGCCCTCGGTCAGCTGCCAGGACAGGTCGCGCAGGGCGCCTTCGCAATTCTCCCAGTCGTCGAGCGCGGCCTGCAGCGTCGGCGCGACGGTCGAGGCGTCGACACAGGTCGCGAGATCCTTCGAGACGACGACGAGGCGGCCATCGCGGGTGCCATTCCTGAGCGTGGCGAGTTTCATGAGGCGGTTCCTGCTGGTTTGCTTCTAAGTGTCCGCACGGCTTGTGCGGCGGAAATGATCGTCGCGGACGACCTGGACGTCGCTGACCGAGACGATACCGATCTGGCGTGAAAGGACGGCATAGACGGCGGCGAGCATGTCGTCGAGTTCGGACGGGTCGATGATGGCGAACAGCACCATCATGCGCCCGGTATCGCTGATCTCGCCCTCGCGGTTCCAGCGGCCATGCCGGCCGCGCCCCGCGACGGCGGGGATGATGGTATAGCCGCTGACCCCCTTGTCATCGAGCACGCGGCGGAGCCGGTCGATGACGGGAGCCTCGATCACGATTTCCAGGCGTTTCTTGAGCGTGGTCTGCATGGCGGCCTCCTAGCCGAGCGCCCACTGCGCCGCTGCGAAATAGATCGGGATGCCGAAGACAAGATTGAAGGGGAAGGTGATCCCCAGCGACAGGGTGAGCGAGACCGACGGATCGGCTTCCGGCAGGGCCAGACGCATGGCGGCAGGCACGGCGATGTAGGAGGCGCTGGCCGCGAGCGTCATCAGGAGCGCCGCGCTGCCGGGTTCAAGGCCGATCAGGGCCGCGAGGCCGAGCCCGAGGGCGGCGCCAATCAACGGCATGTAGAGGCCGTGCACGAGGACGCGCCAGTCGAGCTTGCCGGCACTGCGGCGGAGGCCGCGGCCGGCAACCAGCCCCATGTCGAGCAGGAAGAGGCACAGCACGCCGCGGAAGATGTCGCCGAAGAAGGGCTGGACCATCGCCATGCCGCGCTCGCCCGTCGCCCAGCCGATGGCGAAGGCGCCGATGAGAAGGACGATGGAGCCGTTGAAGGCAATCTCGCGGATCATGGTGCCGCCGCCCTCGCCTTCGCGCCGGCCGGCGAGCGCCAGGCCGGAGAAGATCGCCGGGGCTTCCATCGCCGCGGCGACCGCGACCATGAAACCGGCCGCCGCCAGTCCCATCGCCATGCCGGCATCGGACGCGGCAATGAAGGTGACGATCGAGATCGAGCCGTAATGCGCGGCAATCGCCGCGGCATCGACGCGCGGCAGGCGGCTGGTGGCGCGCAGCGCGCCGAAGCTGATGAAGGGCAAGGCGGCGGACAGAACGATACCGGCAACGATGGCCAGCGCGGCCGCGACAAGCGGGCTGGCGGCCATTTCCGCCCCGCCCTTGAAGCCGATCGCCATGACCAGATAGATCGAGATGCCCTTGGCGACGGCCTCGGGTATGGCGAGGTCAGAGCGGACGAGCGCCGCCATGAGGCCGAGCAGGAAGAACAGGATGGGCGGCGAGATCAGATTGGCCGCCGCGAGGTCGAACACATCCACGCTGACGCCCTTTCCCTAGTCCTCGAAAACGCTGAACGACCCGTCGTCTTCCATCCATTCGAGGCGGCCATCGGCCACGCCGAAGCGCGCGCCGTGCAGCCTCAACCGGCCGTCGGCAACCGCCTCCGCGACGAAGGGGTAGGTCCTCAGACGCTCGATGGAATGGCGGATGGCGCGCAATTCGAGGTCGTCGGCGATCGCCTCGACCGGGGCATGCGTGCCCAGTTCGGCGCGGCTTTCAGCGAGGGCCGGATCCAGCGCGCTGACCCAGTGGCCGACGAAGAGGCTGCCATCCTTCGGGGCGCCGGCGGCGCAGGCATGGACGCCGCCGCACTGGCGGTGGCCCATGACGAGGATGTTGGCGACTTCGAGCGCCGTCACCGCGAACTCGACCGCCGCGGAGACGCCGTGAAACCCGCCATCGGTCTCGAAGGGCGGGACCAGGTTGGCGACATTGCGCACAACGAAAAGCTCACCCGGACCGGCATCGAAGATCGCGGCGGGATCGACCCGGCTGTCGCTGCACCCGATGACCAGCGTGTGCGGACGCTGGCCCTTGTCGGCCAGCTGCTCGTAGGTGCGCCGGTGACGCGGATAGAGCTCCTCGCGGAAACGGCGGAAACCGGATTCGAGCTTCTCGGGAATCACGGGCGGGGGACCTCGTCTGACGGTTCTATTGCGCGATGGGATACGCCGGGTAGAAGCGGGTTTCAACGCCGTGAAGCGATTTCAGCATTCGGCCCCCCGGTCTGTACCCCTCACCGCCGCTCCCCGGTTTCGCCGCAGGCGAAGACCGGGGCCGGAAGCCATGAAAGCTGGATCCCGGATACCGGCTGCGCCGGTTCCGGGAAGCGTCGGAATGGATTCTGCGAAGCGCTCAGATTTCTAACGTCCCGCGGCTTGGCGAAGCCAAAACCGGGTCGCACAAGCAGAAAGCTTGCCCGGTCTACTCCGCCGCGGCCTTCGGTTTCCAGGAATTGACGTAGTCGTGGTTCTCGACCGCCGCGGCGCCCTCGCCCACGTCGAGCGGGTCGCGGGTGTCGATCATCACGGCGTATTCGTCGGTCGCTTCCTTGGACTGTTTCAGCATGTTCTTCAGCGCCTTGGGGTGCGGCCCGTGGGTGAAGCCCGACGGGTGGAAGGTCATCATCCCGGCATCGATATTGTCGCGGCTGAAGAAGTCGCCGGCGTGGTAGAACAACACTTCGTCGTAGTCGTCATTGTTATGGAAGAAGGGCACTTTCAGCGCGCCGGGATCGGTCTCGAACGGGCGCGGCGCAAAGGTGCAAACGACGAAGCGGTCCGACAGGAAGGTCGTGTGCGCGCTCGGCGGCAGGTGATAGCGGTGGCTCATCAGCGGGCGGATATGGCGCACATTGAGGCGCACCGGCGACAGCTCGCCATGCCAGCCCACCGCATCGAGCGGGTTGAAGGGATAGCGGATGCGGCTGATCTCGCGGCGCTTTTTCACTTCCACCGTCCATTCGTGGTTCTGGTCAGACTGCTGGGCGCGGAAGGCCTCATCCATCTCCGGCGCATCGAGCATGGCCGGGTCGAAGATGGCGTGCGGTCCGACCAGACCCTTGTCCGGCAGGGTGTAGTGGGTGTTCGTCGCCTCGATCATCAGGACGGCGAGCGGCTCTGACGGCACAAAGCGCCACATCGTGCCGCGCGGCAGGTAGACATAGTCGCCCGGCTCCACCGCGAGATGACCGAAGTCGCAGTAAAGATCGGCGCGGCCGGCATGGATGAAGAGCAGCTGGTCGCCATCGCCGTTGCGGGCGAGCGCCGTCATCGGCTCGGCCAGCTTCCAGAAGCGGACATCCGTCGCCTTGTTGTAGAGCACCGGGTGCGAAGCCCACGGGCTGGTCTCGGCGGCGTTCAGCTTCGTCAGGTCGAAGGCGCGCGGCTTCAGCGGGCCATCGAAATCGACCCAGCCGGTCGGCGGATTCTTGTGGTGCAGGAAGGCGGCCGGGCCGAAAAAGCCCTCCTTCGACATCTCGCGCTCATAGGTGCCTTCCGGCATGTCGGCATGCGCCTGACGCGAGGCATTGCCCTCGATCCGGGAGGCGGAAATCCACTTGCGATTGCCCATGACGCGACTCCTTCGGCTGATTGCCGGCGAATATAGTTACATTTGTAACTAATTGGAAGCGGGACGCTGCCGGATCATCGGGAAGATGGCGAAGGCGACCTGACCGGCGAGGCCGAGCAATCCTGCGGCGGACGTCAGGCCCGAGAACCATGCGGCGATCGAGGGAGTGCCGAGAGCAAGCGACAGGGCCAGTTCGGCCGCCATCAGCAGGGCAAAGGCGCTGACCCCCATGACGGCGCGCGCCGCAATCCCCTGCCCCGGCTTAACCCAACGCAGCACCGTACCACAGGCGATCCATGCTACAGCCAGCATGACGGGAAGTTCGATTGCAACAGCGGCAAGGTCGCCGATGCGCGGAGCCAGCAACAGAGTCCGGATCGCGCCCAATACGAAGCCCGCCGCGAAGACGAGCGCGAAATAGAGCGCGCCGGCCGTGACGGGCGAATGTCGATGGAAGGTCATTCCGGGACAGCTTCACGGGAGGGAAACCGCGCATTACTATTCCTCTGCCGGGACGGCATGAGACACGCGATCATGTTCGCAATCGACACACGCTGGACGACCCGCATGACAGACGAAAACCCGGACAATCTGAAAAGCGGACTGGAATTCACGCCGCTCGATGCAAGCGGACTCGTAACCGGTTTCGTGATCGGCTGGCTGCTCTTCGGCAGCTTGCTGTGGGGGCTGATCTTCGCACTCGTCATGGGTGCCGCCTTCAGCACCGGCAGCCGGATCGCCAAGCGCTGATCAGCCTTCGTCCCCGTAGATCGCGATGACCGGGTCTTCTCCCGCGACCTGGCTGGCGCGGTACATGCCCGCCGTGTTGAAGCTCCAGCCCGGCCGGCCATCGCTGGTCAGCACGATCACCCCGCCATCGCCGCCCATATCGGTCAGCGCGCCGTGGATGACGAGATCGGCGGCGGCCTGTCCCGCGTTTTCAATCTCTTCAGCGCCGCGATCCCCCATCTCCACTTCCATGCAGATGCGGGCGGCGACCGACAAGCGGATGAAGTATTCGCCCGTGCCGGTTGCGGAGACGCCGCAGCGCGCATCGGCATAGGTGCCCGCGCCGATCACCGGGGAATCGCCGACCCGGCCCCAGCGTTTGGCGGTCGTCCCGCCGGTGGAGGTTCCGGCCGCGATGTGGCCGTTCACGTCCATCGCCACCACGCCAACCGTGCCGAAACGGTGTTCGAGCGCGTCGCGTTCCAGCAGGGTGTGGTCGACCTCTTCGGGTTCCGGCGCGCCCTGGGGGCGATCCGGGATCGGCAGGCCGAGACCTTCGAGCGCGCGCTCCAGCGCCTGCCAGCGGCGTTCGGTGAAGAAATATGCCGGCTCGACGAGTTCCAGCCCCTGTTCCTCGGCGAAGGTTTCCGCCCCCTCGCCCTGCAACATGACGTGAAGGGAGTTTTCCATCACCGCACGGGCGAGCGAGATCGGGTGGCGGACGTTGGTGACGCCCGCGACCGCGCCGGCATTCATCGTCGCGCCGTCCATGATCGAGGCATCGAGCTCGTTACGCCCGGCGGCGGTGAAGACCGCGCCGCGTCCGGAATTGAACATGGCATCGTCTTCCAGGCCCTGGATCACGGCCTCGACGGCATCGAGCGAAGACCCTCCCGCTTCCAGAACGTCGCGCCCGCGCGTCACGGCGGCCTCCATCGCGGCGCGGTAGGCCGCCTCGGTCTCCGGCGTCATCGATTCGCGTTCGATTACCCCGGCCCCTCCATGGATGACGATGGCCCAGTCCGGGCGATCGTCATTCTGGGCCTGAGCCACCGCCGGAACCGACAGTCCGAGTGCAAGCGCGAGCGCGAGCGCGAATATCCGCATCAGGTTTCTCCCCTTTGTTGCGTGCACATTGCGATCAAGCCAGCCGGTGGCGCAAGCCGAAGTCAGAATCGGACACAGACCGGTTGCAGCAAGGTCATGACGCTCTCCTGCCGGAAGCGCTCCCGATAGACGCTCGCCAGTTCGTCAAACCGTTCGAGATCCTCTGCGGTCATGCCGCCGGGATAGACCCTGATGATGACCTTGGCTCGCTCGCGAAGTTCGCGGCCGTCCTGGTCCAGCCAGCCGCCATCGCTGTCGAGAATTGTGAAGCCCTCGCCAAACCGGGCCCGAACCTCATCGCGAACAAAAACGTCCCATGCCGGTTCGCCGGTCTGGGTCGTTCCCGAAGCCCGGCCAACGTACATTTCGGCACGTGTGGCCGTGTCGAAGCCTTCAGGGCAGGTCAATACGGGAATCACAGACGGGTCCGATGCCGTCAGCAACATCATTGCACTCAAACCGATTTCGATCATCCGGCTGCCTCCCCCCTCGACAACAGAAGCGATCTTCACCCATCGGCACCGCAGTGCAAGACGGGCACAGATGCTTCAGGGAATTCGCGTGATGCGGGTTCCGCCTGTGTCCTGCCTTGTTCGCGTGTTAACCTTCATCAAATCGGGAGGAGACAAGCGTGTTCAAGGGCTTGATGCGGATGATCGGACGAGGCGGCCGCAGCGCGGCGACCGGGGGCAAGCGCGTCTCGAGCGCCGCGGCAGCGCGGGCGGCGGCGGGCTCCGATCCGCATGTCGATCCCGACACGCTCCCCGAAGACGACGCCGAGACCGCCGAACTGATCACCGACGAAACCGGTGCCTTCGCCGAAATTGCCGCCGGCAAGCATTCCGACGACGAACGCACGCTGTTCTTCAAGGCCTTCCCGCGACCGCGAATCTTGTCGCTGAAACCGCGCGATGTCGATCTGAACGTGGCGAAGCTCTACGCCGACAAGGCGCGCCGCTTCTTCGCCTTCCCGATCAATCTGACCAATCAGAATTCGGTCTTCTACGAGGAGAGCGAGGCGGAATATATCGAAGGCATCTACGGCAATAACGAGCGGACGCCGGGCGTGGCCTCCGACGCGACACCGAAGTCGAACACGGAAAAGCAGATCGCCGCCGAGGACCGCTATTTCGTCGGCACGCTGACGCGAATGCGCCGCACCACCAATCACAACACGTCGGTGATGTTCCTGCGGGTCATCCCGCTCTTCCTGACGCTCAGCTTCCTGCCGCTGCTCTTCGTCTATATCCGCACCGCGAACGCGGTGGAGGCGACCGGAGCGGAGGCCATCGCGCTATCCAGCCTGATCGACGATCCGCTGATCCTCGCCTCGCTGGCGATACTCGCAGCGGGGTTTGCGGTGACGGTGTTTTCCTACTTCGTCAGCTACAAGAACCAGCAAATCCGAAACACGATGAATTTCAACGGCTATATCGAAACGCGGCTGAACCGGATCAACACGATCCGCGCCGAAGCGTTGAAGGAAGCCCAGAATGCGGAGAAGGACCGGACGAACGAGGCGGAGACGATCACTGCCGCGGTCAGCTGGACGCTGTGCTTTCACTGGATGATCTGGCGGACCTTCCTCAACGAGCACGGCATCCGGAATATCCTGTTCCAGATCCGGCGGAACTCCGACCTCTACAAATGGGGCAGCTTCGCCCTGCTCGCGGCAATCGGCGGTGCGATCCTGATCCTGTCCTGGCTGTTCGCCGGCCTGTCCGCCGCCGATTTCCTGTGGCTCGCCGCAGGCGTCGGGACATGGTTCGGCGTGGTGGCCTGGCTGCTGATTTTCCCGGTCTTCGCCGACCCGGCCGGCCTCGTTGAAGGCCGATTCTATTCGGGCGAATGGCTGCGCTTCCACACGTCCGGGATCGACAAGGGGATCGAGGATCAGATCCGCCGCGACAAGCGTGAAATCCTCTTGTACCGCAACCGGTTCAAGAGCGACGCGGGGATGTAGGCGTATTCCCTTCTCCCCTTTCTGAAGGGGAGAAGGTGCCCGATGGGCGGTTGAGGGGCTCTGCTCCGTAAGCGCGGGAAGCGGCTTTCCCCCTCACCCGGCGCTGCGCGCCACCCTCTCCCCCTAAAGGGGGCGAGGGGAATCACCGCTCGGTCTTCGCTTCGCGAAACCGGGGAGCGTCTTACTGATTACCCCGTCACCAGAACGGCCTTGCCGCGCACCTCGCGGTTCATCAGCGCGTCGAACGCCTTGGTGACGTCTTCCAGCGTGAATGTGTGCGAGACCATCGGCTTGATCTTGCCCTGCTCGTAGAGCGCGAAAAGCTCGGCCATGTTGGCGCCGTTGCCCTTGGGGTCGCGCGCCGCCCATGCGCCCCAGAAGACGCCGCGAATGTCGCGGCTGTTCAGAAGCGCGAGATTGAGCGGCATTTTCGGGATGTCGCCGGCGGCAAAGCCGATCACCAGGAAACGTCCGCCCCAGCCCATGGCGCGCATGGCCGGTTCGGAATACGCCCCGCCAACGGCGTCATAGACGACGTCGATCCCCTTGCCGTCCGTCAGCTCCTTGCAGCGGGCCTTCAGGTCTTCGGCGTCATAGTCGATCGTCATGTCCGCGCCGGCTTCCTTCGCGGCGGCCAGCTTTTCCGCGCCGCGCGCAGCGGCAATCACGGTCGCGCCCATCGCCTTGCCCAGCTGCACGGCGGCCGTGCCGACACCGCCGCCCGCGCCGAGCACGAGCAGGGTTTCCCCGGCCTTCAGCTCGCCGCGCTGTTTCAGGGCGTGGATGGTGGTCGCATAAGTGGTGATCAGCGCCGCGCCTTCCTCGAACGGCATCGAGGCGGGCATCGGAGCGATGGCGGAGACATGCGCCGCCGCCTTTTCGGCGAAGGCATTCAGCATGGTCGCGGCGATCACGCGGTCACCCGGCTTGAAGCCTTTGACGCCCGGACCGACCTCGGAGATCACGCCGGCGCATTCGCCGCCCGGAATGAAGGGCAGCGGCGGCTTCATCTGGTATTTGCCCTCGACCAGGAGGATGTCCGGGAAATTCACCCCGGCCGCCTTCACGTCGACGATGACCATGCCCTCGCCTGCGACGGGATCGTCGACCTCCTCGACCTTGAGACCGGAGTAAGGCGCGAAGTCGCGGCAGAGGACGGCTTTCATCGGTGAATCCCTTGAGTGCTTCGAATGTCGGGTATGACGATAGCGGGGCAGGCAGGCAAAAGAAAAGGGCCGGAGCGCTACCACTCCGGCCCTTCAGTTGTAGCCCCATCGGGAAACCGCTTGAAACGGCCCGCCGGGACCGGGAGCTTATCGAGCGGTCAGCGCGAGATTGGCCTGAACGACGCCCTCGTTCGGCGCGATCTGACCGGCATAGGCGAAGGCCGCGGCGGCGTCGGCCGGACGGCCGGCATTGTAGAGGGCGGCGCCGTAATTGGTCTGGGCTTCCCAGCTGACGCGGTAGCCATTGGCGGCTTCGCAGGCTGCGATGGCAGCATCGTGATTGCCCAGCATGGACTGCGCAGCGCACAGATTGGCGTAGGCGGCCGAGCGGCGCGACGGAGAGATCGGGCGCGACGCCATCTGGTTCGCCAGTTCGGCGGCGCGGTCATAATCACCCTCGGCAAAGGCGCGGGCCGACAGGGCGATCACGCCGTCGGTCGTGGTCTGAAGCGCGAATTGCGGAGCGGCGTCCTGTGCCGATGCGGTGCCGGCGAGCGCCAGCGCGGCGAGAGCGGAAATCGAGAAGATGCGGGACATGGGAGGTCCTCCATTGGTTCCAACCGAGCCTCACATCTTGGGTGGTTCATCGTTGAATGGAATTGACAGTTCCGCACCATATTCATACAAAAACGTATGATTGAATGGTCAGACCTTCCTGTCGTGATCGGTATTGCCGAAGCCGGCAGTTACACACAGGCCGCACGCGTGCTCGGCATCAGCCAGCCCACGGTCGGCCGAAGGATCCAGGCGCTGGAATCCCGGCTCGGCGCGGCGATCTTCGAGCGCGAGGACGGCAATCTCCACCCGACGGCCTTCGGCCTCGTCGTGCTGGAACACGCACGGCGAATGCAGGACGAGGCGGCGGCCATCGCCCGCGCCGCGATCAGCCAGGACAATTCCCTGTCCGGCCCGATCGTCGTGACGGCCTCGGAAGGCGCCGGGGCCGACTGGCTGCCGAAGGCGCTGAAGCCCTTTTCGGATGACCATCCGAATATCCAGGTCGTGATCAATATCGACAACGCTTCGGCCAACCTCGCCCAGCGGCAGGCCGACATTGCGCTCAGATGGGGCGGACCCGGCAACCAGCAGAGCCTGATCGGGCGCCGCGTGGCGACGGTGAAGGCCGGCTTCTATGCCGAGCGGAGATATCTCGACATCCATGGCCGTCCGAAGCGCCCCGAAGACCTGGCCGGGCATGCGGCCGTGATGTGGAACATCACCGCCCCCTTCGCCTGGCCGGAGACGATCGGCGACCTGCCGATCACGCCCGACCGGGTGGCGCTGGAAGCCAACAGCCCGAATGCCGTCATCGCCGGCATTGCCGCGGGCTATGGCATCGGCGTCGCGACGCACCGCATGGCCCGTGCCCGGCCGGGTATCGAACGCGTCCTGCCCGACTGGGACACGGAGCTCGATCTGTGGCTGGTCGTGCACGAGGACGTACGCCGCAGCGCGCGGATTCGCGCAGCGTATGACCACCTCGTCACCATGGTGGAGATGGACCGCGGCTATTTCGAGCATGGCGGCGCGAGCTGCGTGCTGGAAAACCTGCCGATGCGGCAACGCGAAACGGTCGTCGCCTGAGCCTAGCCGCCGTGGCGGCGCACATCGCGCTCGAGCTGGTTCCAGTTGTCGCGGTTGAGATAGTGCCGGGCATCGCGTTCGGGCGGCGGCGGATTCTCGTCGAGTGCGTCGAATTCGCCCGAGACGTACTCCATCCACTCATCGCCCGAGGCGAGCCAGGCCTCGCGCCGGGCTTCGCGAGCCGCCAGCACGTCATCCAGCGTTTCAGGCGTCAGCCGATAGCCGAACATGTCGGCGCTGACGGGGGGCTCGCGGTCGCGGCCCCGCAGGCGGTCGAGCACGGCCTGCCCGAGCGCCGGGCGATAGTGCGCAGGCACGTAATACCAGGGGTTCGGCCCCTCCCCGTCCCAGTCCGGCGGCGCGGTCAGCGAGACCGGCTGATAGCCGCCGAAATCCCAGACCTGAAGCGCCGGACCTTCGAAACAGGGACGTTCCGCCTCGATCTGAGGCCGCGCCGCGAGATGCCGGCCGGCATCGCGGCGCAGCGCGTATTCCTCGTCATTCACGCCGGCGCGATAGCCCGCCTCTTCCTGCCAGACATGAACGGGGTGGATGATGAAGACGACCTGCTTGCCCTCGGCGAGAAGCGCATCGACACCGCGGAACAGAAAGCGCATGCGTTCCGGATCGTAGGAATAGGTCGAGTATCCGCGATAGCGTTTGGAGATTTCCTCCTCGAAGCGCTCTCGCAGAATGTCCTCGTCATAGGCGTGTTCCCAGCGCGTGTCGGACCCGCCGGTGATGTTGTCGGTCAGGGTCTGCATCGCCCGGGCAAAGGCGCTCGGCGAGAGCAGCATGCGGATGTCCGCGAACAGGCGCGGCCCGCCGGCCAGCGGCGTCAGCCAATAGGTCGCGTGGGCGTTCGGCTCAGTGCCGAATTCACGCAAATCCATGCCGATGATGACGCAGCGAATGTCCGGGTTGCCGGCCGCGAGTGTCGAGGCACGCGCCAGTTCGAACGCGGTGGTGCCGGCCATGCCCAGATTTTCGAACCCGCCTTCCCAGTCCGGGATGTCGCGCGGATAGCCGTCGGCGACACGCGACGAACCCATGATGATCGTGCCGGCCTCCGTATCCAGCAGGCGGTGGCCGGTACGCACGCGGTAGCCATCCTCATGCGCGCGGGTGCGGCGCTCGTTGACGCCGGGGATCTGCACGCCCGGCATCAGGCCATAGGGGTCAACAAGGAAGGTGAATCCGCCAAAGCCGACGAGCCAGACCGCAAACGCGATCAGCAGCGTGCGCGCATAGCGCCCCATCCGGTTACCCGGAGGCGTGGAGCGGTCAGAAGTTGTAATAGATGAACTCCGCGGCGGTCCACGAATTAACGATGGCGAGGAAGAGGATCGAGGCGATCAGAACCGCGGTCCACACGCCCGGCTTCCAGCGCCAGCCCTTCTGCAGGCTGCCTTCCGACCCGTCGAGCGTGCGCTCGTCGAGATAGTTGGAGAAGTAGGACATCGTGTCGGGCATCAGCCAGACGATGCCGAGACCGATGACGATGGCGATCCAGGGCTCGTCGCCAACCCCCGCGCCGATGCCGTTCATCCCGGCCATGCCGGAGAGGATTTCCCATGCGGCGTCGAAACTGGTTGCGCGGAAGAAGACCCAGGCCACGGTCACGAAGAGGAAGGTGAAGAGAATGGCGAGCCATTTCGCCTTCGGGAACAGGCCCTGCGGGCGGATGCGGTTGATCATGTGGCACCAGGCGAGACCGAGGCCATGCAGCCCGCCCCAGACCACGAAGGTCCAGGCTGCGCCATGCCAGAGACCGCCGAGCAGCATGACCAGCATGAGGTTGATCGCGCGGCGCTGCGGGCCTTTCCGGTTCCCGCCCAGCGGGATGTAGAGATAGTCGCGCAGAAAACGCGACAGCGTGATGTGCCAGCGGCGCCAGAAATCGACCACGGACGTCGCCCGGTAGGGCGCGTTGAAGTTCGCCGGCAGGCGGTAGCCGAACATCCGTGCCAGCCCGATCGCCATGTCGGAATAGCCCGAGAAGTCGAAAAAGATCTGCAGCGAATAGGCCAGTGCGCCTGACCACGCTTCGAGCATGCCCAGTTCGTCGCCGCGCGCGGCCGCACCGAAGGCGGAGGCCGCGAAGGGTTCGATATTGTCCGCGATGAGCACCTTCTTCGCGAGACCCATCGCGAAGATGGACAGGCCGACACCGATATTCTCGGCGAGGTCGTCCTTGCGGTCCTTGTCGGCATACTGGTCGGCGATCTGGTCGTGACGGACGATCGGGCCGGCAATCAGCTGCGGGAAGAAGGACACGAAGAGGGTGTGGTTGAGGAAGGGGCCGGGCCGGGTGTGCTTGCGCGCCACGTCCACGAGGAAGCTGATCTGCTGGAAGGTGAAGAAGGAAATCGCCAGCGGCAGCGGGAGACCGGGCAGCGGCATGTCCGTTCCGGCCACGGCGTTCACATTGCCGACGAAGAAGTCGGCATATTTGAACAGGCCGAGCGCACCGAGATTGAGGATGATTCCGATCCCGAGCCAGGGCTGCGCGTTGCGCCCGATGGCGAGTCCGAGGAAATGGTTCACCACCACCGAGCCGAGCAGCAGCGGCAGATAGCGGATATCCCACCAGGAATAGAAGATCAGCGAGGCCAGCGTCAGCGCGATCAGGGCCGCGTGATGCGCCACCCAATGCCGCAGCAGGTAGTAGGCGAGGATGGTCGCCGGCAGGAAAAGAAACAGAAACTCGAAGGAGTTGAATAGCATGCCTGCCCCTCGCCCGGCATGGCGCTGCCGCCAAGTCCGTCCCCGGATGAAGGGCTAGCAGCGGCACACCTGCCCCGCAAGCCAGCGATGCGGTGACGGCTTGTGCGGCATGCTGGCCCTGCCTAGGTTCGCGGGCAGAAACAGGGGGCGGCATGCTGGGGCGTCTGAAACAGCACGAGATGGGATTCTGGCAGCTCGCCAACGTGCCGAGCGAAGCCGAACTCGCCGAGTATTACAGCCAGAAGTATTTCACCAAGGAAGACGCGTCCTCACACTATGCCTATGCCTATGAGGACCGCGATCTGCGGCACAAGCTGATACAGCCAACCGAAACCGAACGCGTGGTCGGCAGTACGCCGCGCACCCTGCTCGAGGTCGGCGCCGGCGAAGGCTTCACGTTGGCCTACTTCCACCGCAAGGGCTGGGAGGTCAAAGGTGTCGACTTCACCGCCGACGCGGCGAAGGAGTTCAACCCCGAGATCGCCGGCAGGGTGATCGCGACCGATGCCTTTGCCTGGCTCGACGCGGAGATTGACGGGCCGAACCGCTATGACGTGGTGATCTGCAATCACGTACTGGAGCACGTCCCCGACCCGTGCGCCTTGCTGTCGCGGCTGCGCGGCGTGGTCGCGCCGGGCGGCTATGTGCGGATTTCGACGCCGAACGACACGTCCTGGCTGCAGGACTACATCATCGCGACGGGCCGGGCCGATCCGGAGTATTTCGTCTGCGTTCCCGACCACATCAATTATTTCAACGCACAAACGCTGCGCCATGTCGTCGAGGCGCACGGGTTCGAGATCGCGGAATTCCTCACCGAGTTCCCGGTCGACCTGTTCCTGCTCAATGACGCCGCGAACTACATGACGGACCGGACCAAGGGCCGCGGCGCGCATTGGGCTCGGACCGAATTCGAACTGGCGCTGATGGAACGCTCGATCGACGATCTGATCGCCTTCCGGCGGACCTGCGCCGAAATCGGGATCGGCCGCGCGCTGACCGTCTACGCCCGGCCTTCGGGCGGCTGAGTCCGCCATTCGCCGGGATTGAAGGCGCACATGATCAGGCGGTCGACCGGTGTCCGGTCGCGCAGCAATTCGTCGCGCTGAAGCGCATCAAGCCGCCATCCGGCCCGTTCGAGCATTTTCCGCGAGCCGTGATTGTCGGCATAGAGGCCTGACCGGATCTTGCGGATTCCCAGTTCGGTGAAAGCCTTTTCCGTGGCCAGCTGCATCGTCCGGGTCGCCGCCCCCCGGCCCCAGTAATCCTTGTCACCGATCACGAGCGACAACTCGCCCGCCGAATGCTTCCAGTTCACGTCGATCTTGACGTTACCGATGTGCAGTCCGGTGTCCGCATCGCAGATCGCCCAGATGAAGCGGCGCTTGCCGCGGCTGTCATTGATGAAGCGGAGCACGTCGTCGCGCGTCAGGTCCCGCGACTCGAGAAACTTCGTGACCTCCGGATCGCGGAACCATGCCAGATAGCGTTCGGTCACGTCGGCATCTTCCAGCTCGCGAAGGGCAATCTCGGCTCGCTCTTTCATCATTCTGTCTCCAGTCGCGCCCGGTTGATGGCCTGCGCCAGCACGCTTTCGCGGCCATCGGGATCGCAATGCATCATGGACGGAAAGATCGTATCCCGCATCCCGTCATCGCGCCGCCAGGCATTCGCCCAGGGCCAGCCGAAGGAAATCGAGTAGACGTTGGCGCCCGCAGCCGCGCAAATCTCGCGCGTCGACACCCCGGTGCTCATCACGAGATCGCAGGCGCGCGCCAGTGCCGCGACGCCTTCGATGTCACCCCGCAAGTCGAGGTCCGGATGGACGATGAATTTCACGCCGGACCGGGCTTCGATGTCCGCGATCTCGCCTGCATCCCAGTCATATTGCATCAGCACCCAGGCCGCAGGTGCCGAACCGATCAGGCGCGCAATTTCGGCATTGCCGAAGAAAGAGGAGGACCGGGCCGCACCAGCCAGCCCCGAGCGCCAGCACAGGCCGATGGATGGCCGGCCGCCAGCGGCCTGGGCCAACCAGACCTGCATCGCGCGAAGACGTGCCGGATCGGGTTCGAGCACGGGCGTGGCGGACTTGTGCGACGCAATGCCTTTCCGGGCGGCATGCATGGCTTGCAGGTCTTCCTGGACCAGCACCGCGCCATGCCGGTCGGCAGCGTCGAGCGCGCAAGCCGGGACGCGGAGGGGATCGATGGCCTCCGGCACGCCGCGCCGCTGGTTCCAGAATTCGGTGGCCCCCACTTCCGCGACGCGTGTGTGCGCGAGGAAGTGCCAGTCCGGCCGCGCGCGCCGGGCCATTTCAACGAGGCGCGTATCGAGCATCATGGTGTAATGACCCGCGCCCAGATGGCGGTGCAACAGGCCGAGCCGGAAGATGTCATCGCCCAGCCCCCAGCCGCTCAGCACCAGGGCCGATGACGGCCAGCTCGCCGGGTCGGCGGTGCCGTATTCCGGCTGACCGGGCGTCAGCCCGGCATAGGCCGCGCGGATCCCCGCCGCGTCGCCCTCGAACAATCGGTAGACGGTCTCCCAATCTCCGTCTTTCGCGAAAATGTCGGCGAGAATGTGCGGCGCGAACGGGGAGCGTGGCGGGTTCTCCGCGGCGAGATAGTCGCGCGCCAACTCTACGGACGCATTCAGGCCCGCCTGTCCGCCGAGCAGGATATCCGGAAGCGCGAACACACCCGACCAACGGGCATCGAGGAAGCGCGCCCGGGACGCCGCGAGCAAGCCCGCCGCGCGCTCGCGATCACCCGCGTCGAGCGCATCGCGGATCGCGTAGAGATCGAGCGTCGCCTGCGCACGCTCGGCCTCGGCTTCGCGCGCCGCTCTGTCCTCGGGAGGAGTTTCGCCGGGTGCCGGGTCCGCCAGATGGTCCTGCAGGGCGGACCGGGCGGCACGATAGCGGTCCGTCAGCCCCGCTTCGAACGCGATGGCAAGCGCAAGCACGAGGCGGTCGGTCTCTGCGCTGCCCTCGAACTCGATCGTTTCGAGAAGGTCGAGCCCGGCCGCGGCGCCGCCATGCCAGCCGAAGAAGGTCGCGGCGATTGACATGATGTCGGCGGGTCCCGGTTTCACGAGCCGGACATAAGCAAGAGCGAGGCGTTGTGCGGACGTGAATTGCAGCGAGGCGTGCTGCATCCAGATCCGCTTCCACAGCGCCTCCAGCGCGATGCCGTGAATGCCTTCGGCGGGAATGTCATCAAGGCCGGAGCGGCCGGCCTCGATATTCGCCAGCAGCCTGATTCCGCCGAGCGCGGAGCGGACCATGCCCTTGTGGAAATCGTCGCCCTGGAAGGCGAAGTCGATCGTGTCGAGGGCCAGCGTCATGTCGGTGGCGGCGACGGCAACGAGGCTGGCATCGCCGGTGCCGTACCAGAAGGGGATCAGGGCGCGCGGCGCGTCATAGGGATCTGTGCCCGCCTCGAACGCCCCGCGAAGAAGGCGCGACGCGTCGATGTAGTAGCGATGGCCGGACAATAGCGCGGCCGCGGCCGGGTATCCGCCGGTCCAGTCGCCCGCCGTTATGCGGCGTTCGATCCAGCCCGTGATGGCCGCTTCATCGCGCCCGGCGACAAACTGCTGCAGATCCGCCGTGTCCCACGGATCGGGAGCCGACTCGATGCCCGCCTCGATCTCGCCTGTCGGTTCTGTGTCGTTCACAATGCCCTGCCCCCGCACTCTTCAAAGGCCATAGGAGATTGGCGGCGGGTTGGAAAGCCGGAGCCTGTCCAGGAAGCCTGTCTCAGGCAGCACCGACGGCCCGAACCCAAAGTTCGTAGCGCCGGTCTGCTTCGCCGATCTCGCCGGCGAATCCGGGGGCCTTCGCCAGCGCGCGTCTCGCCTCGGACGGCGTCATGCCGAACTCGGCCTTGAAGGCCCGGCTGAACTGGGCGTCGGATTCGAATCCGCGCCGCATGGCCAACTCGCCCAGCGTGACCGCGATCTCGCCTCGCGCCAGGCGCGCAATGTCGGTGAGACAGGCGCGCAATCGTTCCGCGCGAATGAAGGCGGCGACGCCGCCGATGGGCTCGAAGGCGCGATAGAGTGTGGCACGCGAGACGTCGAGAGCGCGCGAGACGGTCGAAACCTCGACCGGTTCACCCGCAAGAATCCGTTCGCGGATGAATGACTTGGCGCGGGTAACGGCCGCGATCCGCACACTCTCCGACGTGTCGAGGCGGCGCGTCTGGCCGCGATAACATTCCGCGATCAGGTCCGCGGCCGCATCGACGGCGGCTGCGGCTTCCCCGGTATCCATTCTGCCGATCATCCGCTGCAGGCTGACGAGGAAGCCGGCGGTCAGTTGAGCGAGCGCGCCATCTGAAGCCACGGCCTCGAGATGCAGATCCGACAGGTTGCCCAGCCGGCTTTCGATCGCATCGCGAGGAAAGATCACGGACACGAGATCGAAGTCGGAATTTGCCGTCTGCATGTCGCGCGTCAGATCGAAACCGATCAACGCATTCTCGGCTGCGATCGTGCTGGCGTCGTCGCGCCGGGAGACATTCCCTCGCGTGAAGACCTGAAACATGACGCCTTCAATGCCGTCGCGGTAGCTGCGCAGGGTGCTGCGTGAGAAGGCCTGGGCGCCCGCCTGCACCCGCGTGATCATCGCCTCGCCCGCCATCGCGCTGTCCAGCCGCGCCCGGTAGCCGGTCCGGCCCGCATCCGGTCCGGCATCGATGTCGAACAGCACGCCGATACTGTCGCGCCACAGACCGAATTGCTCGTCCGGTGCAGCGATACGCGTGTCGAAAACCGCGACATCGACGGGCGCGGCGAGTGCGCGCGCGTTTTCGGAATTGTCCGCCACACTCCCCCCGTAGACGGCCGATTATTGAGACGGATGCGCAAGAACGCCCGCCGAAGTGAGACGGGCTGAATAACACATCCTTGCGTAGCATTCCTACACTCCGGCCCGGAAATCAATCGGGGAGTTGCGGGCAAGCTTCTGATTTGCTGAAAGAATTTTCTATTCTACGGCAGGTTTGGAAATTTTTACCCGCTCTACGTCCGCGCTGGGGGAGTCGATCATGTCGTTTTCGAGGTTTGCCGGGCTGGTCTCGGCCGCTTTGCTGTTTGCTTCAGGCCACGCCGTCGCCGACGCGCCTGTGCAAGTGTCCGACGAACAGGCCGCAGCGCTCGAATCCGGTGCGCGCGTCCGGGTCATCGTGATGATGTCGGACCCCGGAATTCCGGTTGAGGCTGCAGCCCTTTCCGCGTCCGCACGCGCGGAACGAAGCGCAGCGATCCGAGCCACACAGGACGCCGCCGTGAATGCGGCGCTCGGCCTGTCGCTCGAGGGTCTTGAATCGCGCCGGGACCGGGCGATCGCGGCGCTGGCCGAGGATCGTGCCGAAGGCGAACTGCGTAACGCTCCACGACTGATCCAGTCCTATCGCCATACGCCGGCGCTCGCGATGTCGCTGGATCGCGCCGAGATCGAGGCGATGGCCCGTGCACCCGGCGTCGAACGGATTGTCGAGGACCTCATCACCGAGACCATGATGGACGCTTCGCTGCCCCTGATCGGCGCGACGCTGATGCACGACCTCGGCTTCGCCGGTGAGGGCTATGCCGTCGCCATCGTGGATACCGGCACCGACCACGACCACCCGATGCTGGCGGACGGTATCGTTTCGTCGGCCTGTTTCTCGACGACCGACCCGACAATCCACGCGGTATCGCGTTGTCCGGGCGGCCTGCCGGTCGAGATTGGCGGCCGCTCCGGCGATGACTGCGACCGCTGCGGCCTTCCCGCAACGCATGGCACCCATGTCGGCGGAACCGCCGCGGGCCGTCCGGTGACCACGGATTTCGACGGCACCAGCCGGCAGCTCATGGGCGTAGCCCCGGCCGCAGGCATCGTCGCGGTCAACGTGTTCTATACGGACACGGAGGACAATGACGCCTATTCGCAGACCAGCGATCAGCTCGCCGCGCTCGAATGGCTGTTCGACAACCGGGAAATTCCCAACCCCGAGGGCGGGGACCCGATCCAGCTGGCCGCGATCAATATGAGCCTCGGTGGCGGTTATACGGAGAATTTCTGTCCGGCCAATCCGCTGACCCCGATCGTTTCGATGCTGCGCACGGCCGGCGTCGCCACGGTGATCGCGTCCGGCAATGAATCGCGGAATTACGGATTGGCCGAGCCCGCCTGTATCGAACAGGCGATCACGGTCGGCGCGACCGATCGCGACGATCGCGTGGCGTCCTTTTCCAACTCTTTCTTTGTCGTCGACCTGCTGGCCCCCGGCGTCGGCATTCGCTCATCGACCGATATGGAGGGGACCACCCCGCTCTATGACGCCTATAACGGCACCTCGATGGCGACGCCTCACGTCGCGGGCGCGATCGCCCTGCTGCGTTCGGCGGTCCCGAATGCCAGCCTCGACGAGATCGAACTGGCGCTGAAAGCCACCGGCCGGCCGATCACCGATACCGACAACAATCTCACGCGCCCGCGCATTCAACTGAATGCCGCCTATGCGGCGCTGGTCGAACTGACGCAAGGCATGGGTCCGCTCGCCGTCAGCCCGACGACCGACTTCTACGCCACCGTCGATCTGAACCGTCCCGAACAGCCGGACACGGTGACCTACACCATCCGCAATACCGGCACTGCCGACATGAATGTGACGGTGACCGCAACCGGCAACGACGCCATCACCTTCGGCGGCGGCCTGCGCAGCTTCACCACGACAATCGCCGCAGGTGGCAGTGTCGATTTCGGGATCGAGATCGACCTGGCCGCCGTCACGCTCGGCCGCACCAATGGCGAGATTGAGATCTCCACGCCGTGGCAGGGCGGCCAACAGGTCCTGACGATCACGGCGACGACGATCGGTTATGCCGGAGCGCCGCCGACCGAGCGCCCCCTGAACGACAATTTCGCCAACGCCTTCCCGATCACCGATGCCGTCGCCTCCTTCCCGGCCTCGACCTATGGCGCCACGACACAGATCGGCGAGCCCGATCACGCCGGCCAGGATAATGGCGGATCGATCTGGTACGTCATGGAAGCCCAGCGCGGCGGCACGGTCCGTTTCACCGCTCAGGGCCGCCTCGGACAAACCTCGATCGGCGTCTATCGCGGCGGCTCGCTGGCCGCCCTCCAGACCGTCGCATCCGCGAGCGTTACGGGCGGGGATGCCAGCGTCGATATCGCCACGAACGAAGGTGACAGGCTGCACATCGCGGTCGACTACAACCCGATTCCGAACACGGCGGGCGAAGGCGAGCGCGACCCGATCACGCTGGCCGTCCTTCCGCTGGCTGCGGGCTATGACGCGTTCGCCTCGGCGCTCGAACTCACCGGCGACAGCGGTCTGGAACAGATGAGCTTCGCCGGATCGACGGTGGAGGCCGGGGAACCCTTCCCGCCGACTCAAGCCGATCGCGGGACGTTGTGGATGCAGCTGAGCGGCCCTGCCGGCTCGCAGCTGAACCTGTCCGTCGTACAGGCGACCGAAGGGGTCGTGCTCGAGACGTTCTCGGGCAACGCGCTGGCTTCGCTTTCCGAAGTCGAAAGCTGGGTCTACACGACACTCAGCTTCGGCCAGATCCATTCCGTCACCATCCCGGACGGCGGCCTCTATATCCGCGCCATGCCGATTTCCTTCGGCGGCGCTGTGCCGAACAACGCGGAATTCGTGTTCAACTGGTCGGTTTCCAGCGAGGCCGGTTCCGCACAAGTCATGACCGCCGTCGCACCCCAGGTGCGGACGGTCCAGCCGAACCGGTTCGTCTCGGCGCTCGTCGCGGCCTCGGCCGCCGCTTCCGGCGAGGACGCCAGCGAGTGCGGCGTCCTGGCCCCACTGGGCTATCCCGGGGTCTTCCGCTTCATGCCCCTGACACCGGAAGCCGGCGGTTCGGGCGATGCGGCCGACATCCCGGCGGGCCAGTCGCAGATCTTCGCCTTCGGCGCCCAGCGCGGCCCGAACACGACGACGCCGAGCGCATTCGGCGGGCTGACCCTCACCCCGGTGACGGTGGGCTGCGAGAACGGTTCCGCCGCCCGTCAGACCTCGCTGAACACGCTCTATCTGACGGTGTCGGAGACACCGCTGCTCGACATCCTCACCTCCATGGCCCCCACCAGCGGGAATGGGGCAGAAGTCCCGCTGGACGGCGCGGCGCGCGTTGCGGCGGCGGCGGTGAATATCGGTTCGGTGGAAGGCGACGTGCTGGTCGTGCCGATCGCGCTCGCGGATTCCTTCTCCGGCGCGCTGTCCGCGGCGGCGGGCGAAGCCTTCTTCAACGTCGTCGGCGGGATCGATCCCTTCCCGCCCCTGCCGGTCGGGCTCAGCATCTGCCCGACCGACCCGACCACGGGGGTCTGCTATTCGGACTTTGCGCCGCACCTGTCGATCAGCGGTCTCGACCCCGGCGAGTCGCGCACCTTCGCGGTGCGGCTCGAAGGCCAGGGCGAGGAGATCGCCTTCGCGCCGGCACAGAACCGGATCGGGCTGATCTTCATCCAGGTCACCTACACGAACGGGCAGATCAACTTCGACTCGGCACGGCTGGTGGGCGGCACGACGATCGCTGTTCGTACCACGCCGCAGAACTGAGGCGTTCTTTCAGGGGGAACGTCTCGCTCCGGCCGCACGAGATGATCGTGCGGCCGGAGATTTATTGTTCGACGAATTCCTCGGCGCACTTGATGAAGACCACGCCATCCCCAGTGATGGTCTGACCGCCGAGCGAAACCGGATCGCCGTCCGCCGGAAGAACCGCCAGCGATTCCGCCCGCCGTGCCTCCAGCGGAAATTCGCGCAGCGGCTGGTCGAAGATGAAGGCCGGTGCGTCGCCCAGCCGGACATAGCCGGTGCGCGGCGCGCCATCGAGCGCGGTCTCGACCACCTGGCCGCCGGCGGTGTTGGAGGTGACGTCGAAATCGGGGCGTGCGCAGTCACCGCCGCGGTGCGTCCAGGCGCCAAGCACATAGTCCCGATCGATCGCGGAGCCTTCGGGCGTGGCAGGCGGTTCGAAATCTTCGGACACGGTCGAGACGCTGATGTGGACGTCGCCATCCACACACACGGATTCCTCGACCCGCAGTCCGCTGATCTCGTAGCGGTGACCGGCCGACACGCCCTGCGCGCCGGCGAGGGAATAGACCGTGCCATCATCGGCGGTCATGAGCGCGCAGCGCTGGCCCTGTGAGATGACGCCCGTCACCGTGATTTCATCGGACGGGCCAGTCGCCTCGCCGTCGTCGATATAGGGATCATTGTTGCCGCAAGCCGCCACGACAGAACACACAACGGCGACGCTGGCGCAGAACTTCAGTCCATATCGGGTCATGTTCGGCCTCCCTGAACAGCCTCGTTTCTGCCGTCAAAACGTCCGGTCCGGTTCCCATGTTCCGGGAAGCGTTTGCGCGCGATTGCAGCCCGGCGCGAATTGTGGTGTGCCGGTGACGGACGAAGGGATTTCTGTTTCCGATGGCTGACCTCCCCACTGAATTCTATCGCGAGCGGCGCCTGCCGCCCTATGTCTTCGCCGAGATCAACCGGCTGAAGCTGGCCTTCCGCAAGGCCGGGCGCGACGTGATCGATTTCGGCATGGGCAATCCGGACCAGCCCCCGGCCCCCCACATCGTCGCCAAGCTGGCCGAGGTCGCCGGGGACCCGCGGGCCCACCGCTATTCCGCGAGCCAGGGTGTGCCGGCCCTCCGGAAAGCCCTCACCCGCTATTACGAGCGGCGCTTCGGCGTTTCGCTGAATGCCGACCGCGAAGTCTGCGTCACGCTGGGGTCGAAGGAGGGCCTCGCCAATCTCGCGCAAGCCATCACGGCGCCGGGCGATGTGATTCTCGTGCCGGACCCTTCCTACCCGATCCACATGTTCGGATTCCTCATTGCCGGAGCGGTGGTGCGGTCCGTGCCCTTCGCGTCGGAAGAGGATTTCCTTCGGATCGCCGACACAGCCTGCCGCCGCTCGGTTCCCGCGCCCAGCGCCATCGTCCTGAACTTCCCCAGCAATCCGACCGCTCGTGTCGTGAGCCGGGATTTCTACGCCGAGGCGGTTGCACTGGCGAAACGGCACGGCCTCTACGTCATCTCAGACCTCGCCTATTCGGAGATCTATTTCGAGGGCGATCCGCCGCCTTCCATCCTCGAAGTCCCGGGTGCGAAAGACATCGCTGTGGAATTCACCTCGATGTCGAAGACCTATTCCATGGCCGGCTGGCGGATCGGCTTCGCCGCCGGGTCGGCGCGCCTGATCGACGCGCTGAAACGGGTGAAATCCTATCTCGACTATGGTGCCTTCACGCCGGTCCAGATCGCCGCCGTCGCCGCACTGGACGGTCCACAGGACCATGTCGATGCGCTGCGCGGCCTCTACCGGGACCGCCGCGACGTGCTGGTGGAAAGCTTCGGCCGCGCCGGGTTCGCCGTGCCCTCCCCGCCCGCGACCATGTTCGCCTGGGCCCCCATCCCGGAGCGGTTCGCGCATCTGGGCTCGATGGAATTCGCCAAGCGCCTGCTGGAGGAAACCAGCGTCGCCGTCGCGCCGGGCCTCGGCTTCGGGGAACAGGGCGACAGCCATGTCCGCCTCGCCCTCGTGGAAAACACCCAGCGTATCCGCCAGGCCGCCCGCGCGATCAAACCGTTTTTCGAGGCCTAGACCGTCCGAGTTTGCTTGACCTTTTCCGCCGGGGCGACTCCACTCGCAACCCACGGAAATCGCTCAAGGGGATGGCGAATGGCGGAGATTGATGCCGGCAGTGCGCGCAAGCGCGGATTCCGGATCCCACACACGCTGGTGCTGATGGTCATGATGATGATCGCGGCGCTGATTCTGACCTGGATCCTGCCGGCGGGCAGTTTCGAGATGCGCCCGAACGAGGCCGGGCGGATGATGGTCGTCCCCGGCACGTACGAGGTCGCGGACGACGCGCCTACCCTCATGCCCTGGCATCTGCTGACCGTCATCCCACGCGCCATGGCGTCCGCGGCCGACGTGATCTTTTTCGTCTTCCTGATCGGCGGCGTGCTCGGCGTGGTGCGCTCGACCGGCGCGATCGAGGCGGCGATCGGCGGGATGCTGGTGCATTTCCGCGAGCGGCTGGCCCTCCTCGTCCTCGCCTCGATGTTCGTGTTCGGCACCTTCTCAGCCGCCTTCGGCATGGCCGCGGAATATATCGCCTTCGTCGGCATTCTCGTGGCGCTGTGCGCGGCACTAAGGCTCGACGCGATGACCGCCGTCGGGATGATGGTGGTGGGCTACGGCGTCGGCTACGGCGTGTCCTTCATGAACCCCTTCACCGTGATGATCGCGCAGGACGTGGCGGAGCTGACCCCGCTGTCGGGCTGGTGGTACCGGCTGGCCATCGCGGTGCCGATCTTCGCGATCGGCTTCCACCACGTCTACAGCTACGCAAGGAAAGTCCGGAACGACCCGTCGAAAAGCCTGGTGGCCGATGTCCCCACGGCGCAGGCCCCGCCGCCGGAAGACTACCCGCCGATGACCTGGCCGCGGCGGCTGGTCCTCCTTTCGCTCGGCGTGACGATTGTCGGCCTCATCCTCGGCGTGACGCTGCAGGGCTGGTGGCTGACCGAGCTCGCCGCCGTCTTCCTTGCGCTCGCTGTAGCCGCCATCGTCTTCGCCCGGCTCCGGCTGGATGACGCGGCGGAAAGCTTCATCGCGGGTGCGGCACAGCTGACGGCGACGGCGCTGCTCGTCGGCTTCGCGCGCTCGATCTCGCTCATCCTCGAGGACGGTCAGGTGCTGCACACCGTGGTCTATGCGCTGGCGACGCCGCTGGAACAGGTGCGCGCGGAATTCTCCGCCGTCGGCATGCTGTTCATCCAGACGCTGTTCAATCTCTTCGTCCCGTCGGGCAGCGGCCAGGCCTTCGCTACCGTGCCGATCATGGCGCCGATCGGCGACCTTGTCGGCGTCAGCCGCCAGGTGACGGTGCTCGCCTACCAGTTCGGCGACGGCTTCTCGAACATGATCGTGCCGACCAATGCGGTGCTGATGGGGATTCTCGGCCTTGCCGGCATCCCCTATGCGCGCTGGTTCCGCTTCGTCTTCCCGCTGATGATCAAGCTGACGCTCGCGGCCGCGATCGCCCTGATCGTGGCGGTCTGGATCGGCTATTCGTGAGGGGGGAATTCACCGGTGCTTTCGCGACGTCGCCAGCTTAAGATTTTTCAATGGCTGACTGCCTTCGGCACGCTTTATCTCGGGCGGATGAGCGCTACCTCGATCGCGTTTGGTGCTGGCGGCGCGATTACCGCCGCGATCGTCGCTGTGTTGCTATTTCGTTGGGGTGTGCCTGAAAACGACGTTCGCGATGAGCTGTTGGTACGGTTCGCAGAATTCTACGCCGCGCTTTCGACGCTAGTTGGTTGGACGCTAATCAATGCCTTCGTGGCAGTTGCGGGTGCTGGAAAGTTGATCCGCGATGAGGGGCACTGGTTTGAGGACCAATTTGTTCTCCACCGCCCAAAACTCGCTGCGACTCTGAAGACTTCGGTAGGCAAGCCACTAGCAATTTCTAACTACAAAATTCCGTTTGTACCAGGCGGCGTACTTGTCCGTTACACGGCTGAAATATCACCTCCGAATACCTACTGGCAGGCCAACTTGGGAATTAACGTTCACACGATGCCTCGACCAGCCGGAGCGCCGCGAACGCTGGGCCTAACCGGTGAGGCTAGGCTAGCTCGGGACAAAACTGTCGCCCTCACAGTCACACCGACCAACACGGCAGCCGATGAAGTTATTGCGCGTTTTTGGATAGAAGCATGGCAGATATAGACGCCATCCGAACTTGCCCTTTGCCGGGTTCGACTAAGGCTGACCCCGCATCACGATCGGTTCAATCGTCCGTTTCAGTTCTACCACGGCCAGCGCGAGGTCTTCTAAATGCGGGATCTGAGCTGCCCCTGTGCGAATGTAGCGTGTCTCGAAAATATCCATCGGCTGCCAGTTCTCGATCAGCCATGCTGCTAGTTCCAATTTGATGAATCCTCGATTGATCGCCTCGGCTTGAAGCTTCTTTAGATTGTGACCGTAGCGACTCTTCAGCTCGGCAATGCCCACCCCCTTCGCCCGTAGGAACGCTTTCAGGAACAGTTCAAGCGCGTGCCAATAAAGGAACTGAATGGGTTGCTCGAAGCGCAGCCCAGAGGGGCGACTGTTCGTAAGACTGTCTGCACAAATGCGATACGACTCCGCGAAATTAAAAAGCCCGATGGCCGTTGTTCGCTCGTCGTCGATGCTGCTCATGATATCGGCTTAGCTATGTCCTATCGCTGATCGGATTCTCTAGCATCGTGCATGCTTGCAGACCTACTGTCGGCACTGTGAGGACAACTAAGACCATTAGCCCGACGAATGGTCAACGCGAGCGTGGGTTAAGACAATTAGTTGAGCTAAGATAATAAGTTGAATGGTGCCCAGGGCCGGAATCGAACCAGCGACACGCGGATTTTCAATCCGCTGCTCTACCAACTGAGCTACCTGGGCATCCGGTGCGTGCGGCGGGGGCGCGAAGCGCTTCGCCGTCAGTTGGAGCGCGGTTTATAGAGAGGCGCGGCGCGCCTGTCCACGGGCCAAAATCACTTGTTTTCACCGCCCTCATCCGGCGTGCCATCCGGGGGCGGCAGGTCGGCGGGATCGACCGGATCGCCGGGGATGGCGTAGTCGCCCTTGAACCAGTGGCCGAGGTCGATATCGGCGCAGCGCTTCGAACAGAAGGGGCGGTAGTCCGGCACCGTCGGCTTCTTGCAGATCGGGCAGCGGGCGGTGGTTGGTTTCGTGTCACTCATTTCGAGGACACGTCGAACCGCTCGCGGGGCCAGGTGTCAACCGTCTCGAGCGCGAAGCGCGGGCCGATGCGCTGGGTCAGCGCATCGCGCCAGGCGATGTGTTCGGCGTCGAGCCAGGCGGCGATGGCCGGGCTGACGCGAAGTTTCAGCTGACGGCGGCGGTCGGACCGGCCCTCGGATTCCAGGCGACGGATGGCATTGAGCGCCAGCGTCTCGTCGCTCGGCTGGCCACCCGGCCCATTCAGGAGTTCGGAGAGCGATCGGCCTGTGCGCTGGCGCGCCAGTTCGACGATGCCAAACGGCGAGATCGGCGCGATGTCGATCCGCGCAGGATCGTGCTTCACGGCGGCCTTCAGCACCTGTTCGACGCCAAGCCGGATCTTCCGGTCGCGCATATGGACGAAGTCGATGGCGATCACTCCGCCCAGTCCGCGCAGGCGGATCTGGCGGGCGGCTTCCTTGGCGGCGGATCGGTTGAGGTCGGCGGCGATCTTCTCCGCCGCGCCCAATGCTCCGTTTTGGCCCTGGCGTCCCGCCATGTCGACATCGATCGCGGTCAGCGCCGCGGTCGGCTCGATGATCAGGCGGCCCCCGCCCGGAATGGCGACTTCTCTTGAAAGCGCCTCGTCGATGGCCTCGGCGATGTCGATGCGGACCTCGTCGGCCCAGCGCGCTTCGGCGTCCTGAAAGCGTGCTGCAACCCGTTCGGCGAGCGGGGCGGCGTCTTCGAGGAGGCGCGGCGCATCGGCGGAAAACTCCCCCTCCTCGCGCGCGAGCGTCGGCCCCTTGCCGGCATGGGCCTCACGGGTGACGCGCACCGGGATGGCTGCGCCCTCGTGCAGGCCCGCGGGACGGCCGGCCTTGCCAAAGGGCAGGAAGCCCGCCTCGCCAACGCCGAGATCGACGAAGGCGGCGTTCAGGCGCGCATCGATGGTGCGGATGCGCCCGAGATAGAGCGCACCGGCGCGGGCGCGCAGCCCGGCCTCGCTCCAGCGTTCGATGTGAAGCTCGACGACGCGGCCATTGTCGGCCAGCGCAACCCGGGTTTCCCCGATGGCGTCCTCGACGGCGACGATGCGGCTCATTTCGTTGATCCGAACACTGGAAAGCCGGCCCCGGTCAGAAGCGCGGCGGTTTCATAGAGCGGCAGGCCGATAATGCTGGACGGCGAGCCGATGACCTGGATCACGAAGGCTTCGGCCATGCCCTGAAGACCATAGCCGCCGGCCTTGCCCTGCCATTCGCCACTGGCGAGATAGGCGCGGATCTCGGTCTCGGACATGCGCTTGAACCTGACCCGGGATTCGCTGACGCGGGTCGTGATCTGACCATCCGGCGATCGCAGCGCGACCCCGGTCCAGACCCGGTGATTGCCACCCGAGAGGCGGCGCATGCACGCCTCGGCCTGTTCGACCGTCTCGGCTTTCGGAAGCGTGCGGCGCCCCTGCGCGACGACGGTGTCGGCCGCCAGCACGAAGGCGTCCCGGTCCGGGCAGGCCTCGGCCTTGCCGTGCGCCAGGCGCAAGGCAATCTGCCGCGGCGTTTCGCCGGGGATTTCGGTTTCGTCGATGTCGCTGGGCAGGAC
Organism: Hyphobacterium sp. SN044; assembly: GCF_021864465.1. Taxonomy (GTDB): domain Bacteria; phylum Pseudomonadota; class Alphaproteobacteria; order Caulobacterales; family Maricaulaceae; genus Hyphobacterium. The sequence continues at coordinate 437,365 of NZ_JAKKUV010000001.1, read as the reverse complement.
CGCGTCCGGCACGATGCCGATACGGTCCAGAAGCTGAAGGCGGCGCGGCGAGGCGCTGGCCAGTATCAGGCGCGGCTTCGTCATGACGCGCTCGCGCCCCAATCCGGCAGAGTCTTACTTGAAGCGATAGGTGATGCGGCCCTTCGTCAGATCGTAGGGCGTCATTTCCACGAGCACCTTGTCGCCGGCGAGGACGCGGATGCGGTTCTTGCGCATCTTGCCCGCCGTGTGGGCAATGATCTCGTGATCGTTTTCAAGCTTCACCCGGAAGGTGGCGTTCGGCAACAGCTCGGTCACCTCACCGGGAAACTCCAGAAGTTCTTCCTTCGCCATGCGGCTCCTCTTTAGACAACGCAAACGACGCGGAATCGCTCGGGCGCGTCCGCGGTGGCGGCTATATAGTGATTAAAGGGGAAAACGTCGAGTGCGCATCACCGGTTCCGGCCACGCGGGATCAGGCCCGGTATCAGGCCACGGCACGGCGGTGCAATGCCCCGATCAGGGTGAAGAGCCGGCGGGCGGTCTCGAAATCGACTTCGATCTTGCCCTTGAGGCGTTCGCGGAGCAGCTCGGAGCCCTCGTTGTGAATGCCGCGGCGACCCATGTCGATCGCCTCGATCTGCGCCAGCGAGGCGTCGCGGACGGCCTCGTGATAGCTATCGCAGATCATGAAGTAATCCTTGTAGACGCCGCGGAAGGGCCCCATTGAGAAGACGTGCGCCTTCAGGCTCTGACCGTCGAGATTGCGCACATCGATGATCAGGCGGCCGTCCTCGATCGCCATGCGCACATCATACGGCCCCTCCGGCGCGTCCTCGGGGGCAAAATAATTGCTGTCGAGCAGGTCACTGACGGCAATGCGGCGTTCGTGGTCGGCCTGCCCCTCGCCGGCGGCGTTGAAGCCGGCCAGCTCGATCGACGCGATGCAGTGCGTCTCGCTCATGCGTCCAGCCCTCCGTGATCGGGGCGGCCCACCGCGCGCCAGGGTTCGGACAGGTCCGCCAGGATGAGGTCGACGCATTCGACCTCGATCCGGATGCGGCCGCCACCGGACAGATCGACGCGCAACGCGCCGCCCGGGGCTTCGCCGGTCTCGAATACGAGGGCGAGAACGGACACGACCGCGCCGGGCGCGTCCTGCTTCACGCGCGAAGACTTCACTGCGGTGACGCTGCCGATATCGAGGGCTGAGCGCACGCGCCAGCCGGGGCCGCGCTTGCCATCTTCCCAGCGGTAGCGATTGACCACCAGGGTGAAACGGCGCGCGCGGCGGTCCCATTTGATGTCGCCCAGCTGGGCCACGGCGTCCTGGAGCGCTGCAGAAACGATTTCCACCTCGTCCGGTTCGCTGGCGATCAGTCTCAGGGGTTTGCGCACCCGGTTTCCTCTTGTGCTTCCTAAGCTTCCGGCTTTCGCTCGATCTGCGCGCCGCACGCCTTCAGCTTTTCTTCCAGCCGTTCGAAGCCGCGATCAAGATGGTAGACGCGCCCGATGATGGTTTCACCCTCTGCCATCAGCCCGGCGATGACGAGGCTGACCGAGGCGCGCAGGTCCGTTGCCATGACCGGCGCACCGCGCAGCGACTTCACGCCGCGCACCACCGCCTCGTTTCCGCGCACCGTGATGTTGGCGCCCATCCGGGAGAGTTCCGGCGCGTGCATGAAGCGGTTCTCGAAAATCGTCTCGCGGATGATCGACGTGCCGTCCGCCCTTGTCATCAGCGCCATGAACTGCGCCTGCAGATCCGTCGGGAAGCCGGGATAGGGGCGCGTCTCGGCATCCACCGCCGTCACCGGATGGCCGTTGCGATCGATCCGGATACCGCCCTCTACCGGCGTCACCTTGATCCCGGCCGCGCGCATCAGCTTCCACAGCGCTTCATTGTGCTCGGGGATCGCGTCTTCCAGCACGACCGTGCCGCCGGCCGCCGCCGCGGCGAGCGCGTAGGTGCCGGTCTCGATCCGGTCGGGGACCACGGCGTGTTCGGCCCCGCCCAGGCGCTCGACGCCGGTGATGTGGATGGTCGACTGGCCGGCATTCTCGACCCTCGCGCCCATCGCGTTCAGGCAATGCGCCAGATCAGCGATCTCCGGCTCGCGCGCGGCGTTCTCCAGCACCGTCTCGCCCTTGGCGAGGACGGCGGCGAGCATGGCATGTTCCGTCGCGCCGACCGAGACGAAGGGGAAGGCGATCCGCGCGCCCTTGAGGCCCGATTTCGCCGAGGCGACGACATAGCCCTCTTCCAGTTCGATCGACGCGCCGAGCTCGGTCAGCGCCTGCAGGTGCAGGTCCACGGGCCGCGCGCCGATCGCGCAGCCGCCGGGCAGCGAAACGCGCGCCTGGCCTTCGCGGGCGAGAATCGGGCCGAGCACGTTGAAGCTCGCGCGCATCTTGCGGACGAGGTCGTAGGGTGCCTCGGTGCGCGCCAGCGTTCCGGCCTCAATATTCATGAACCCCGGACCGGCCTCCACCGACGCACCCAGATGGGTCAGCAGCACCGTGAGGAAACGGGCGTCCGCCAGGTCGGGCATGCGCGTCAGTTTGAGCTTCTGATCGGTCAGCAGCGCCGCCGCCATCAGCTTCAATGCCGAATTCTTCGCCCCGGAGATCGGGATCCGCCCGTTCAGCCGCGCGCCGCCTTCGATATGTATCCGGTCCATGAAATATCCTGTTCGCTGCCGCCCTTGCCCGGCAGACACTCAAACGCGGGAAAGCGGCGTCAGTTCGACGGTTTTTCGGGTTTCGCGGCAGCTTTGCGGCGGCGGAGATTTGCGCGTAGTGCTTCGGCCAACCGGTCCTCGCGGCTCGGTTCGCCCTTCCTGCCCTTCGGCGGGGTCTTGCCTGTCTTCATGTCAGCGTGATGGGGGTGTGTGCAGTTGCAGTCAAGCCGCTCTTGGCGAGCGGCGGGGGTTGCGTTATACGCCCGTCTCCCGAACGGGTATGCCGCAGTAGCTCAGTGGTAGAGCGCGTCATTGGTAATGACGAGGTCGAGAGTTCAATTCTCTCTTGCGGCACCATTTTCCTGATCCTCAAGCCCATCCGGGCTTTCGGGCGCGCCGGCAGCCCCCTCACCAAGCCGATCCGCCCGAAACCGGCGCTGAGATGCGCTGCTGAGAATATTTGTGCATATCCTCAAGCCCATCCAGGCTTTCGGGTGCGCCGGCAGCCCCCTCACCCAGTCGAACCGCTCGAAACCGGCGCTGAGATGCAACGCCGAGAATTCCTGCGCCGTTCCTCAAGTCCATCCGGGCTTTCGGGCGCGCCGGCAGCCCCCTCACCCAGTCGAACCGCTCGAAACCGGCGCTGAGATGCAACGCCGAGAATTCCTGCGCCGTTCCTCAAGCCCATCCGGGCTTTCGGGCGCGCCGTCGGCCCCCTCACCCGGATTGACCGGTCGAAACCGGCGCTGGACCTGCCGCGTTGGACGTGATGCGTATTGCGAGTGACCTTCGCGCCGGGGAGTCGTTCCTCTCATGACCTTCTTTCCTCCGATCGACCCTTACGAAACCGGCCGCCTCGCCGTAACCGGCGGTCACGAAATCTACTATGAACGCAGCGGCAAGAGGGGCGGCGTGCCGGCGCTGATGCTGCATGGCGGGCCGGGGTCGGGCTGTACCGCCGATCACCGCCGGCTGTTCGACCCGGAGATTTTCGACACCCTGCTGCTCGACCAGCGCGGCGCCGGGCGTTCGGCGCCGCTGGCCGGCCTTGCGCACAACACCGCGCAGGATCTCGTCGCCGACATCGAAGCGCTGAGGACACATCTCGGCATCGACCGCTTCGTCGTATTCGGCCCGTCCTGGGGCTCGACGCTGGCCCTGCTCTACGCCGAGACGCATCCCGGCTCGGTGCGAGGGGTTGTGGTGGAAGGCATTTTCACCGGCACGCCGGGCGAGCTCGACTGGTGGCTGTCGCCGAACGGGGTCGCGCGGATTTTCCCGGACGTGCGCGCCGACCTGCTGACGCATGTGCCCGAACAACTTCACGACGCCCCATCCACTGACCTGATGGCCTGGTATATGGATGCGATGGCGCGTGAATGGGCCGACGGCCCGCCCGTGCTCGACCGGCTGGATGATTCGTCGGCGACCATCGACGATCTGCGCGCCTCACCGCTCTATCGCTGGACGGAGTATGAGGAGCGGCTGTCCTATCTGGAAAAATCACCCGAGGCGGCGCGCGATTCGATGGCGGCGCGCGGCCGCGGCTATGTCGCGACGCATTCGCTGATCGAGGCGCACTATTTCACGCATGACTGCTTTCTGGAGCCCGACCAGATCCTGCGGGATGCCGGACGGCTGAAGGACGTGCCGCTGCACATCGTCCAGAGCCGCTACGACATGGTCTGCCCCGCGGGGACGGCCCTGGCCCTCGCCCAGGCCTGCCCGCATGCCGAACTGTCGATGATCGCTGTGAACGGCCACGCCATGACCGATGCGGTGCGCCCGACGGTGATCGCGGCGATCCGGGAGATGGCTGACAAGTAGCGCCCTCGCCCTTTGAGACGCACCCTGACGGGCGCTCCTCAGGACAGAGCTTGTCCTGAGGAGGACGCGAAGCGCCCGTCTCGAAGGGCGGCTCGAATTACTCCGACGCTCCCCGGTTTCGCGAAGCGAAGACCGGGGCCCAGTCTGGATCCCGGATCGCCCTGACGGGCGTCCGGGAAACGTCGATGTTTCTGGGATAGATTGTGTTCCTACCGCCGCCAGCCGGGCGGCGGGGCGCGGTCGCCGAACCACCACAGCGTCGCCGCCGTCGCAGCAAAGGCGATGTTGGCGATGAAGTAGCCGATAAAGTCGCCCTGCGCCTCCGGCGTCAGATAGCGCTCAGCCTGTCCCTCCATCACCGCGAAGAAGACGATCAGGTAAAGCAGCCAGAGAAGCGGCGTCAGGATCGGCCGGACGAGCGCCCGGACCGCCTCGACCCAGGGATAGCTGGCGCGGATCGCGGTTTCCGCCTCCAGGCTGGCCTGCAGCCCGGCATAGGAGGCCTGCCGCCGCTCCGTTTCGGCATCACGCGCCGCGGCCTGATCCGCGCGGGCCGCCTCGGCGTCCGCCATCTCGCGCTCATGCGCCCAGCGTTCGCGTTCCTGCGCGTGGTCCTGCCGCCGCTCGAAGAAGCCCGCGACGCGCCCCAGCGCCGTGCCGAGGACACCCAGCGCGCCGCCGGTGACCGCCGACGCGCCGAAATCGATGAGTTCGCTCATGGCTCAAGCCTCCGGTGCAACCGGCCAGACAATGCCGGCGGGGTCGGGGAATTGGGCCGGCAGGTCGCGCAGCGCCTGCCGGTAGGCGGCAAAGGCCGCCGACTGCGACGCGCCCAGTGGCGCATCGGCAAGTTGCGTCCAGTCCGTCGCGGCGAGCCGCGCATCCCGCTCCACGCGGATGGAAGACCAGTTCGGTGATGGCGGCACGAAGGGCGCGATCTCGACGCTGGACGTCATCAACCGTGCGAAATCCGTGTTCGCCGGATTGGCCGGAATGTGCAGCGTCTCTCCCGCGGCACTCTCGGCGATGAGACGGGTGTGTTCGGCGTCGGCCCAACGGGCGGTCACGAGTTCGGTCATGATCAAAGCTCCGCGCTGAAGGAGATATGCGAATCCGCGCTGAGCGCGCGCATCATAAGCGCGCCGGCGGCGATCGGGTCGGTCGAGCCGGTCTGCAGGACGACCAGGTTTCGGTTCGCGGTGAAGAATTCGAGCGTATCGACCGCGGCATCCGCCGGGGTGACCTGCAGCGATCCCGACCAGCTGAGCGTCGGGGCCGCGCGCATCGCCGGTGACAGCGCCATGACGATGCGAGTGATGTTGTAGCCGAGATTGATCGCGATGCCGGGGAAGGCGTTGAACGCGCCCGGTTGCATACGACGGAAATAGCGCTGGCAGCGGCGCATCTCCGCGTCCTCGCTGCCTCTGGCCGATAACGGTTCGAAGGGCGTGGGGGTCAAACCCGATTCCAGTTGACCACCGGTCACGTCGATCTGCGGCGTACCGGTGACGGGCAGATCGAAGGCGATCGCCAGATGTTCGTTCGTGCCAATCGTCTTGCCGGTGATGTCCGGCAGATCGAATGTCCAGCTGAAGCGCTGCCACGACGTCGACAACACGGCGGCAGACCCGGTCAAAGTCACGGGTGCCGAGCCGGAAACGCCGAAATTCTGGGTGAGGTTTGCGCCGACGGCAACGGGCGCATCCGCCTTCATCCAGACCGAAAGCGTGACGGTCCTGCCCGCCGTCTCGCGCAGTGCTTCCGTACGCTGAACCAGTGCGCACTTGCCACTGCCTGCGCCTCCGGCAGGCGACAGGCGCAAAGCGTGGCGCAAACCGGCGGGCAGTTCTCCGGCCGGCAAGTCCGTGCGCTCGGCGGCGACAGAGGAGGCTCCTCCGCCCGACACCGCGAGACACCACCGGTCGAGGGTGAAGTCGCCATCGCCGAGGCCGGACAAAGCCGTGCCGCGCTGCGCGATGTCCATTCCGCCATTGATCAGGAAATTCCGGACACCGCCGAGCGTGCCGCCATTCAGCGATGCTACGCTGACATCGGCGATGCAGGCGAGATCCCCGGTGCCGTTGGACAGGCGCAGCGCTTCGATCCAGTTCGTGCCATCCGGGCTGACCTTGGCGACCAGGTCGTCGTCGCCCACAAGACCGACCTCCGCCCGTCCCGACCAGTTCGACTGGAAGAGCAGCGACAGCACATTGGCCGAGGCTTCCTTGTTCAGCGTGTAGCGAAGATCGCCCGTTCCGCCCTCGCCCGCAAACAACGCTGTCCAGAGCGCGGCGTTCAGCTTGGCAGAGAAGGGATTGGCCGCGTCTGCCGCCGTTCCCACGCCGAGGCGCTCCAGGTTGGCGAGGCGGGAGAGGGTCTCGCCGGTCTCGATCCAGTCCGTGCCGTCAAACACGACGAGCACGTCCTCGTCCTCGATCCAGCAGCGCCACCCGGCCCGCGGCGGGATCGACACCCAGGAGGTGTCGCGGAACACTGCGATCTCGTTCTCTCCGAAGGTCGACCAGATAGCACCCGACGCCGAAACCGGCATGATCCAGATCGTTCCGTCATCGGGATCGGCGGGTTGGTCGCTGACCGTGCGGCTGGCTGCGCTCATCTGCACCAGCGCGTCGAGCCGCCGGAAGCTCTCATTCACCGTCACATGTTTCTGCGCCTGGGCGGGCATCAGATAGTCGAGCCCGAGGCGCGGGGAGTTTTCCTGGCTCATTCCGCCGTCCTTTCGAAATCGGCCAAGAGCGTAGAGGCCGCTTCGAGGCTGACGGACAGGTGCAGCGCTTCTCCCCGCGCTTGAGGGTTGACGCAAAGCCGCCCCGCGCCTTTTCTCGCGCCGCAACATGGCTTCAGGGAAAGATCACGGATGAGCGAGGATATCCGCGAACTGGCACGGGGATTTCCGGCCCAGTCGCCCGGGGACTGGCGCGAACTGGCACTCGGCGCCCTCAAGGGCGCGGACTTCGACCGGACGCTGGTGCGCACGACCGCGGACGGACTCGCGCGCGGCCCGGTCTTCTTCGATCGTCCTTCGGGCAGCGCCCCGCTCTACCCGGCACGCGACGCGTTTCTGCCGTGGGCGATCCGCCAGAGTCATGGCGAAGCCGACCCGGCCAGGGCCAATGCGAACATCCTCGCCGACCTCGCCGGCGGCGTGTCTGAAATCTCGCTGCGTCTTGACGAGGACGGCACGAACGGGATCGCAGCGGCATCCGCCGATGAGATTCGCCGAGCGCTCGAAGGCGTGGATCTGTCGATCGCCCCCGTTCACGTCGAGGCGGGCGGCCTCGACGGTGCGCACTTGTTGTCCGAGGTCCTGAAACACGCGCCGGACACGAAGGGCGGATTCGGCTTGCCGCCGGCCACGCCGCATGCGGCTGAATTCGCAAAGCAATTCCCGAACATGCGCCTTGTCGCTGTCGACGCGCGGTCGGTGTTCGATGCGGGCGGCAGCGAGGTGCAGGAAGTCGCCTGCATGGCGTGCGGCCTCGCCGAAGCGATGCGCGACCTGATCGATCACGGCGTTGATGCGGACCGGGCTGCGCGTGGTGTCGAAGCGCGCCTCGCAGCCGACGCGGACATTCATCTGACCATCGCGAAGCTGCGTGCCGCCCGGATTGTGGCGGCACGGATTCTGGACGCGTTCGGCGTCAACGGCGTTGCGACCCCGATCCACGCCGTCACCGCCTACAGGATGATGACGCGGCGCGATCCGTGGACCAACCTCATCCGCGTGACGGCTGCCGGTTTCGCCGCCGCGGCAGGCGGGGCCGACGCGATCACGATCCGCCCGGTCACCGCCGCGCTCGGACGCCCGACACCGTTTGCCCAGCGCGTCGCGCGCAATCTTCAGATCATGCTGCAGGAGGAATCGCATCTGGGGCGCGTCGCCGATCCCGCGGCCGGCTCCTTCCTGCACGAGACCCTGACCCGCGAGCTAGCGCAGCAGGCCTGGTCGCTTTTCCAGACGCTGGAAAGCGAAGGCGGCTACGGTAATGCAGTCGATGGCGACGCCTTCCGCACGCGAATCGCCGAGGCGCGCGCCGGACACGAGAAGGCGTATCGTTCGGGCAAGGAATCGCTGATCGGGATCAACGCCTTCCCGGAACTTCACTCGCGTCCGGTCGAGGCCCTGCCCGGCCACGATATCGGCCATGACGCTCCGTTCGAACCGGTCCGCTTTGCCGCACCCTTCGAAGCCTTCCGTGATGCGGCGGAGAAGCACGAAAAGAAGGCCGGGCATCGCCCGAAAGCCTTCCTCGCGACGCTCGGTTCGCTCGCGGAATTCAACGCTCGCGCGACCTTCGCGCAGAACCATCTCGCGGTCGGCGGGGTCGAAGTCAGCGGCGCAGCCGCATACGCGAACGCAGACAAATGCGTCGCGGCCTTCAAGGACAGTGGCACCGCTCTCGCCGTGATCTGCGGTACGGATGCGGCCTATGAGACGCAGGCGAGTGAACTGGCCGCAGGACTTAAAAAGGCCGGGGCGAAGGCGGTCTGGCTGGCCGGACGGCCGATCGACGGCGTCAGCGGCATGGATCGCCACATCCATCTGCGCAGCGATCGTCTGGACGATCTTCAGGACGCCCACGCCATTCTGGGAGTGAAGGCATGAGCCATCCCGATTTCACGACGCTCGAGCTCGGCGACATCACTGCCGCGTCCCCGTCCAACGGCGAAGCCTGGATCCCGGCGGAGGAGATTCCGGTGTCACCCGCCTATGGCGCAGGTGACGTTGCGGGTCTCGACTTCACGGGCAGCGTGCCGGGCGCAGCGCCCTTCTTGCGCGGCCCCTATCCGACCATGTATGTCCAGCGGCCCTGGACGATCCGGCAATATGCCGGTTTCTCGACCGCGAAGGATTCCAACGCTTTCTACCGTCGCAATCTGGCCGCCGGTCAGAAAGGGCTCTCGGTGGCTTTCGACCTCGCCACGCACCGCGGCTATGATAGCGACCATCCACGCGTGACCGGCGATGTCGGCATGGCCGGCGTGGCGATCGATTCCATCCTCGACATGCGTGAGCTTTTCGCCGGCATCCCGCTCGACCAGATGAGCGTGTCGATGACGATGAACGGCGCGGTGCTGCCGATCATGGCGCTCTACATCGTCGCGGCGGAGGAGCAGGGCGTTGCCCCGGAACAGCTCTCCGGCACGATCCAGAACGACATCCTCAAAGAGTTCATGGTGCGGAACACCTATATCTATCCGCCCGAAGGCTCGATGCGGATCATCTCCGACATCTTCGCCTACACGGCGGAAAAGATGCCGCGCTTCAACTCGATCTCGATCTCCGGCTATCACATGCAGGAGGCCGGAGCGCCGGCCGACCTGGAACTGGCCTACACGATCGCAGACGGTCTCGATTACATCCGCGCCGGGATCGAGGCCGGGCTCGATGTCGACCGCTTCGCGCCGCGCCTGTCCTTCTTCTTCGGCATCGGCATGAATGTCTTCATGGAGGTGGCGAAGCTTCGCGCCGCCCGTCTCCTCTGGGCGCGGCTGGTGAAGGACCGGTTCGACCCGAAATCCGACAAGTCGCTGTCGCTGCGCACGCATTGCCAGACGTCGGGCTGGTCGCTGACCGCGCAGGACGTGTTCAACAATGTCGGGCGCACGGCGCTGGAGGCCATCGCCGCGGTCGACGGACACACCCAGTCGCTGCACACCAATTCGCTCGATGAGGCGCTGGCCCTGCCGACGGATTTCTCCGCCCGGATCGCGCGCAACACGCAGCTCCTGCTGGCCAGCGAAGCGCATCTGACCGATACGATCGATCCTTGGGGCGGCAGTTTCTATATCGAGCGCCTGACCCACGACCTTGCCGCCAAGGCGCTGAAACATATCGAGGAAGTCGATGCGCTCGGCGGCATGGCGAAGGCCATCGCCGAAGGCACACCCAAGCTGCGGATCGAGGAAGCTGCCGCGAAGACGCAGGCGAAGATCGACAGCGCGCAGCAGACCATCGTCGGCGTGAACAAGTTCCGCCTCGACGAGGAAGAGGACGTGCCGGTCCTCAAGGTCGACAATTACAAGGTCCGCACCGAGCAGCTCGCCAAGCTGGAAGAGCTGAAGCGCGACCGTGACGAGGCGGCGACCGAGGCGGCGCTCGGCGCGCTGACGAAGGCGGCCGAAAGCGGCAACGGCAACCTCCTCGCGCTCGCCGTGGACGCCGCCAGGTCACGCGCCACGGTCGGCGAGATCAGCTTTGCGCTGGAGAAGGTCTGGGGCCGGCACAAGGCCGAGATCCGTACGCTGAAGGGCGTTTATCTGACCGCCGCGGGCGCAGACAAGACGGTCGACCGCGCACGCGCCGCTGCGGCAGAATTCGAGAAGGCCACCGGCCGCCGCCCGCGCATCATGATCGCGAAGATGGGCCAGGACGGGCATGATCGCGGCCAGAAGGTCGTCGCGACCGCCTTCGCCGATCTCGGCTGGGACGTGGAAGTCGGGCCGCTGTTCCAGACCCCGGAAGAAGCCGCGCAGCAGGCGGTCGAGACGAAGGTGGATTTCGTCGCGGCATCTTCGCTCGCCGCCGGCCACCTGACGCTGGTCCCGGCGCTGCGCGAAGCCCTGCAGAAGCTGGAGGCCAGCGATATCCGCATCGTCGTCGGAGGCGTGGTGCCCCCGGAAGACGTGATGGTCCTCAAGCAGATGGGCGCGGTCGAGGTCTTCGGTCCCGGCTCGGTCATCGCACAGAGCGCGCTCGCCCTGCTGGGGCGTCTCGGGGTGGAAAGCTAGTCCGGCTTTCCCCCTACCGGTGGACGATCGGGAGGCGCATCCTTTTCAGATAAGAAAAGGAGACCTCCCCATGATTGTTACCACCACGCCGAGCATCGAAGGCAAGATCATCCGCGAGTACAAGGGCGTCGTTACCGGCGAAGCCATTCTCGGCGCACACCTGTTCCGCGACCTGTTCGCCGGCATTCGCGACATAGTCGGCGGGCGGTCCGGCTCGTACGAGAAATCCCTGCGCGAAGCACGGGAGATTGCCCTGCAGGAACTGCAGGAAGAGGCCCAGAAGCGCGGCGCAAACGCCGTCGTCGGCGTCGATCTCGACTATGAGGTGATCGGCGAACAGGGCTCGATGCTGATGGTCTCGGCCAGCGGTACGGCAGTCGTGATCTAGCAAGCCGGAACGCAAAACCCGTAAATGGCGTATACTGGGCCGAGGGACTCAAATCCGGGAGCGTAACCATGCGCCGTTTCGCCATTCTCGTTTCGACCGCCCTGCTGGCCGCCTGCGCCAGTCCCAGCGTCTATGCCCCGGCGGACAGCGCGCGCGATCCCGGCTACCGGGAAGTGCGGATCGAGAATAATCGCTGGCGCGTCAGTTTCACGGGCGGGTCCGACCTGCCCTCCCCGCGCGTCGCAGACCTGGCGCTTCGCCGCGCGGCGGAACTCACCCTCGACAACGGCTATACGTGGTTCCGCGTCGTCAATGACAGCCGCGACCAGCGCGGTTCGGGCGATGGCCCGGTGCGCGGCGGCGTCAGTGTCGCGCAGAGTTTCGGCTCGGGCGGATTTCGGGCTTCGGGTGTCGGTGTAGGCCTCAGCTTTTCGCCGGGCAGCGAACGGCGCGAGACGGTGACGCTGGAAGTGCTCGGCGGGGCCGGACCTCGCCCGCTCCAACCGAATGTCTATGATTCGCAGGACGTTCTGGACAATGTCCCGCCGCTCTAGGCGCTAGCGGACCGACAGCGTTTTCGCCTGTCCCACCCAGTCATCGCGGACGATGCGGCCGCGGGCGCCGAGATCGGTGTCCCACTGGGCGATGTCCTCGTCCGACCATGCGGCGATCTGCGCATAGCGCACCACGCCGCCGGCCTTGAGCGCCTTGGCCGCCTTCGGACCCAGGCCCTTGATCGCCTGCAGATCGTCTTCTTCCTCTCCCAGGACTGGCTCGACGACCGGCTCGGCGGCCTTCGGAACCGCGATGACGGAGACCGGCTCGACCACAGACTCCTCGCGGTCGCGGCGCGCCATGGCGAGCGAACGGTGCAGGTCGTCATTCTCGCGGCGCAGACGCTCGACCTCGTCGCGCGCAGCGGCAAGCGAACGGCCATCGGCGTCCGGCGACGCACCCCAGATGCGCCAGCCGATGACGACCCCAATCCCGAGCGCAAGCGCGAGCAGGAACCACATCTGCCAGATCAGCCAGAGCATTCTATTCTCCTTCCGCCGGTACGATGTCGAACCGGATGATTTCGGCCTGGGTTTCGGACGCATTCCACGCCAGCCGGTCGGGCGACAGGCCCGCCTCGGCGAGCGTGTCCATCGCCTCCTGCGCCCGCGCCTCGGTCAACGCGACCGCGGCTTCGCCCGGATCTCCGGTCACGCGGACCGAAACGGTCACCCGCGCGGGCGGGCAGCCGGTCAGGATTTCGCCGATGCGGCGCACAGCCTCGCGCGAACCCGTCGTCAGCCCGGCCTGGCCCGGTGTAAAGCGGATCGATTCGTCGGCGCGTGCGGCGCGGACGACGGCGTCGCAACCCGCGACGCTGGTGATGCCGTCATGGGTGCGTCCGTTGCGATCGACCAGATAGGCCGAGGCCGTGAAACCGGGCGGCAGATCCGCGGACATGTTCAGAACCGAACGCGCGGTCTGATCGCTGCCGGCATGACCAAATAGTCCGATCTCGTGATCGGTCAGCACACCCGTTCCGCGTTCGAGGCGCGCGAGTTCGGCAATGATGCGTTTGGCCGCGGTTTCCCAGTCATTGGCCGGCGCGGACCCGTCATTCGTGACGGTCAGCGAGATTTCCTGGCCTGCCGGGAAGAGCTGGCGGGCATAATCCGTGATGGACCGCACGGCGCGCTCGCTCGCGGCATCGCCGAGAATGGTGATCCGTCCATTGGACGCCGTCGCGCGGAAAGCGAAGACGGCTTCGAAATCGGTCCGTGTCGTCAGGTCGATCACGCGGGTGACCCCGCCCGCCACCTCGCCGCCCGACCAGGTCGAGCGCAGCGCGGCCGACACGGCATCAAGCCGCGCGGCTTCGCTCGGTGCGCGGCCTTCGAGAATCGCCCGCTGGCCATCCATGCGCACATGCGCCCAGGCATGTTCGCGGCCGGCGAGTGCGTCGTCGGCATGGTCGAGCAACTGGCGTTCGAGCCGCCCCGCCGACACGCCGGAGAAGTGGATGCCGATCACGCCCACGAGCACGAACGCAATCAGTCCGGCGCCGATGATGCGCCAGACACGTTCGCTGAAGATGGGCAATTGCTTCGCCATAGACCGCCCTGCCGGTTCACGCCCCGAAATAGGAAGTTTCGCCGTCGGTATCCAGTGATTGTGGAAAAGAAAAGGCCGGGGCGTTGCCGCCCCGGCCTTTCCATGCCGTTTGGCGTCCCCCCGCCTAGCGGCGTGCCCGAAGCGTCACGCCCCAGGTGCGCGGGGCACCGAGGAAGGCGTTGAACGAACCCGGCTGGAACGGACCGTCGAAGCCGACCTGGATGTAATCCTCGTCGGTGAGGTTCCGCGCCCACAGTTCCAGAGCCCAGCTTTCGTCCTGCGCGCCGACGCCGAGGCGGGCGTTGAGGACGGTGTAGCCTTCCTGGATCTTCTCCGGGTCAAGGTCCGAACCGGTGTTCTGCTCGGAAACGTAGCGGCCATCGAGGTGGGCCAGCCACTCCATGTTGCCGCCCAGCGGCGCACGGTAGGTGATCGCACCCGAGGTGTACCATTCCGGAGCCAGCGACATCGTGGCGCCCGACAGGCGGTCCACGTCCGGCGTGCCGGTCGCCGCGAAGTCATTGTACTGCGCGTCGGCATAGGTCACGCCGCCCTGAAGGGTCAGGTTGTCGGTCGGCAGCCAGAGCAGTTCCAGTTCCGCACCGCGGGTCGTCGCGCCTTCGTTGAGCGAGGTCACGAAGAAGGCGATGCCGTTGAAGGTGTTGAGCTGGAAGGTCTCGAAGTCGGAGTAGAACAGGTAGAGGTTGGCCAGCAGCGTGTCGTTGAAGGCTTCGGTCTTGAAGCCAAGCTCGAAGCTGTCGACCAGTTCCGGCTCGAACTGCGCGGGATATACCGCGTTGCCGTTCAGGATGGACTGGAAGTCAACGCGCTGGGCACCTGCCTGGTCGAAACGGTCGAGGTTGAAGCCGCCCGCCTTGTAGCCGCGCGAATACGTACCGTACATCAGGAAGTCGTCGTTGAAGCGGTGCGACAGGGAGAGGATCCCGGTCAGTTCGCTTTCCGAACGCGACTGGTCGAAATTGATGTTCGAGTAGACATCCCGCGCGCCCGGCAGACAGGTGAAGGTACCGAACTGGATGAGGCTGGCGACCGGCACCTGCGAGGCTTGCGAGAAGCCGGCCAGGATGGCCTGGTTCTGCGCCGTGGTGAAATCGAGCGCTTCGCCGAACACCGCTTCCCAGACATCGCACGCCGGAACATTGGAGGGCGAGAAGTCCGCGCGGGCGTCCTTCGTCGTGTCGGTCCAGCGGACACCGAAGGTCAGGTCGGTATTTTCGCCAACCGCCCAGGTGTTGTGCGTGAACAGAGCGAAGGTGCTGGCTTCCTGTTCGTAGGTGTCACCCAGATTGTTGCCGCCGCCGGCCGGAGCACCCTGGCCCGGAGCGAGCGGGGTATAGCCCGGGATGAAGGCACCGCCGAGGCCGTTGGCCAGGGTCGTCACGAGGGTCGGCGAACCGCCCAGCAGGCCGAGATAGGGCTCGAAATGCACGCCGTACTGGATGGCGTCGCGGCGGGTCAGGTCTTCCTGGCTATAGAAGCCGCCGACCATCCAGTCGAAATTGCCGGCGGTGCCCTGCAGGCGCAGCTCGGCGGTGGCGTTTCCGAAGTCGAAGGAGTTGCGGGTCGGGTCGCGATAGACGACGTCGGCGCCGGTGAAGTCGGTGTCCTGACCGGTGATCAGCGAGTAATCCCTGACCGAGCCGATCGCCACGAGTTCGAAATTATCGAAATCATAGGTGAATTCGGCCTGGAAGCCGCCGTCGGTCACGTCCTGCGTGGTGTCGCGGTTGGCCTGGACGACGCGCGAGAACGGCGCCTCATTGCCCGGCGTCGGGCGCGAACCCGGGACCAGCGCGTTAAGGGCAAGCGAGGTCGGGCCGGACACGAGGCTGGGCGCGCCGCAGCAATTCTCGTCGCGATTGGTGACGTCGGCCGTCAGCTGGAATTCACCGCGCGTGCCGAGATTGAACAGCGCCTGGCCGCGGAAGGTCACGAAGTCCTGGTCGTTGTCCTCGGCATAGGTGCGCGGACCGCCGAAGGTCTGGACGTCCAGGAAGCCATCGCGGTTGCCGCGTGCGGCATAGAGGCGGACGGCGAGGAAGTCGTCGACGATCGGGCCGGTGACGCTGCCCGCCAGGCGATAGCCGTCGGCGCCGCCCGTGATGTAGCCGGCTTCGAGATTGTAGCCGTATTCGAATTCCGGATCGGCCGTGACGATGTTGATCAGACCCGCGGAGGTGTTCGCTCCGAACAGCGTGCCCTGCGGACCACGCAGCACTTCGATGCGCTCGATCTCGCCGAGGTCGCCGAAGCTGACGCCGTTACGGGCGCGCGGCACGCCGTCGATCACGATGCCGACCGAGCTTTCCAGACCCGGGTTGTCACCGACCGTACCAACGCCGCGGATACGCGCCGTGGTCGAATACTCGTTGGAGGTCGAGGTGACGTTGAGGCCCGGCGCGAGAACCGTGAGGTCCTTGATGTCGCGGACGCCGGAGTTCTGCAGCAGTTCGGCGGTGAAGGCCGTCACGGCAATCGGAACGTCCTGGATGCCCTGCTCACGCTTCTGGGCGGTCACGACGATGGTGTCGACGGTGGAACGGGTCTGCGTCTCGGTTTCCTGAGCGAAAGCGCTCGGGGCCATAAGAACGGCAGACGAGGCAGCAGCCAGCAGCGCTGCGCGCGTAACGCGGATGTTCATCTTAACTGTCCTCCCGGTTCCCGGCCTGTGGCCGAGTTCTGATGCGGCCCTTTTCCGGACCTTGGGAAGGAACATGCCGCAAAGTGCTGTTTCAAAGAAGGGGTATCCCCGGTCCAAACCCCCTCGGAAGCACCTGTTTCCCGGCCCGTCACATGGTTTTCCGAAATTTGTTGCGAGAACGACACACTTTTCCCGGGGTCAGGCCGAGGCGCTCGGCCTTGCCCTGATAGCCTGATGCCATTCGCGCAGCGCCGACATGTCTGATTCCGGGCGGATTTTCACCCAGGCTGCGAACTCGACAAAGATGAAGGCGGTGATATCGGCGTTGGAAAAGGCGTCACCCGCCAGCCAGGGCACGTCCTGCAATCGAGTATCGAGTACGGACATGAAAACCGCCATGCGCTTCAGACCCCGCTCGGCGAGCGCCGGGATCTGCTCATAGCCCTCCGGCCCCGGCAGGGCGCGCCCCTTCAGCGCCGGACTGGAGTTCCGCAGCGCGTCGGCGGCGGCCCAGAGACCTTCCATCTCGGCGCGCGCATTCCATTCCGCCACAAGGGCTTTTTCCACCGGCGTGCGCCCCATGAGCGGCGGCTCGGGGCAGACCTCTTCCAGATAGCGCGCGATCGAGGACGTATCGCCGAGCACGGTGCCGTCCGGAAGCTTCAGCGCAGGGACGGTGCAACGCGGATTGAGTTTCCGGTATGGTGGCTGAAGGTGCTCGCCATTTTTCAGGTCAACCTGGACGGTTTCGACCTCGATCCCCTTCTCGGCAATGAAGATGCGCGAGCGGCGCGGACTCGGTGCGGTGGCGCAGTCGTAGAAGACGTGACCGTCGAGCCTCATGCGAAAGCCTCCGGCCGTTCGTCGGCAACGCCGAGACGCTCCTCGATCGCACGGCCGAGCGCGACGAGATTGCCTTCCTCGAACAGCGGCGCCCAGAGCGTCGAGGCATAGGGCACACGGTATTCGGTCGCGTCCTCGTTGGCCGTGCTGCCGAAGATGGTCCGCGTGCGCTGGTTCACGAAGCCGGACCGGAAAGCGAGGCAGGGATGGCCGGTGAAGTTGGTGATCACCAGCATCGCGCCCGCGAAGTTCGGGCCGATCACCGCGTCGACATTCGAGAACATGTCGTGCGCGGCGGTCATGACCTGACGGCGCAGCCTGTCGACATTGACCATGTCGACCGCCGAGATGAAGCGCGCCCGGCGCCAGGTGTTCGGCCAGGCTGCGGCGTCCTGCCAGACGAGGCTGTCATCCTCATTGCTCAGCGTGAGCTGTTCGAAGGCGGCGGCCGATTCCGCCTCGACGACGGCGAACAGTGCGTCATAGGGCAGGTCCGGCATCGAGACCTCGACGAGTTCGACGCCGGCATCGCGGGCGGCCTGCAAAGCGGCGCGGTCCGGGTCGGCGGCGTTCTCGAACCATTGCGGGTTGTAGCCGACACGCATGCCGCGCACGTCGCGTCCGGCATTGCAATCGAAGCCATGGCCCAGCGAGCCGGGCTCGGTGGCGTTAAGGCCGTTGATCGCGGCGAGGACGAAGGCCGTGTCCTCCGCCGAGCGGCAGAGCGGGCCGACCTTGTCGAGCGACCAGCACAGCGCCATCGCGCCCTCGCGCGGCACGCGGCCGAAAGTGGGTCTGAGGCCGGTCGTGCCGCAGCGGTGCGAGGGCGAGACGATGGAGCCGAGCGTCTCGGTCCCGATGCCGAAGCCGACGAGCGCGGCGGCCGTGGCCGAGGCGGAGCCGGCGCTGGAGCCCGACGAGCCTTCATCGGTGTTGAACGGGTTGCGGGTGATGCCGCCGAACCAGCGGTCGCCATAGGCAATGGCGCCATTCGTGGTCTTGCCGAGGAGGACCGCTCCGGCCTCGCGCAGGCGCGTCGTCACGACGGCGTCGTGTTCGGCGATGCGGTCGCGCCAGGGGGTCGCGCCCCAGGTGCCGCGCACGCCGGCGACGTCGATAATGTCCTTCATGCCATAGGGAATGCCGTGCAGCGGGCCGCGATAGCGCCCGGCGGCGATCTCCGCGTCTGCGGCATCGGCCTCGCGCCGTGCGATATCGGCGGTGACGGTGACGAAACATTCGAGGCGCGGACCGTGCTGCGCGATGCGCGCCAGATAGATGTCGGTCAGGCGGCGGGATGTGATCTGGCGGGAGCGGATCCACTCGGCCTGTTTCCAGACCGGGGCGAAGGCGATGTCGGTGTCATTACCCGGCAAAGATCCCGCCGCGCGGCCGGATGCGGTCACCGTATTGCCCTGTTCACGATAGGCGATGCCCGGCAGGCGCGGATCGAAGATGGTGGCGGGGGCGAGCGTGTTCGGCTTGTCGACCTGGCGGAGGCGGACCATGCGGTCGATCCACTGGTCGATTTCCTCGACCATCATCGCGCGCTCTTCGTCGGTATAGCGCACAGCGAACAGGCGTTCGGCGTTGGCAATCGTGTCCGGAGAAATCGCGGCGGCCTCAGCGGCCGGCGATTCGGCGCCCAGCGCCCCCGGGATCGATTGCGGCGCGGATTGTTCCTGCGCTCCGGCGCGTCCGGCGGCGAGCCCCGCCGCCCCCACGGCCAGTCCCTGCAGCATTCTGCGCCGCGTCGTGTGGCGATCGGACATGCCTCCCCTCCCCGTTCAGGTGTCGTTCAAGCGTGAAGCAGGAGATGAAACATGAATGCTTCCTGTCAATCTCCATCCCGAAATGGTCCGGGATGATCCAGAAATGGACTCATGTACCGCCCCAATTCGCCACATTTGCTTCTTAACCATGAATGGCTGCGAAAGCGGCGGGGCTGACTGACCTTTTGAAAAGCGAGGGGCAAAATGGCTGCAAACATCGAAGATTTCGGGAGCCGGCAATATCTCCGTGAAGGAGAGCCGCAGCAGGAAAACCGCTCGCGTTTTTCCGTCTCCCGCGGCACCAAGGGCCAACAGCGCGACTATGATCTGCAATTCGCGATCGCCCGCGCCAACCGCGCCTTCGCCAATCTGAAACTGTTCCGCGCAACGCATGGCTGGGCCTTCGACGCCCCGGCGGCGAACGCCGATCCGGCGAAGACGCCGAAAGGGATCGAGCGCGCGGCCATCTATCCGGAAAGCCACGTCCTGCACTTCTCCATCCTCGCGGGCCTCGTCCTGTTCGAGGGTCTGGCGAATGCCTACTTTTTCTCGACCGGCTCGGACCTCGGCCTCCTCGGCGGCTGGCTGCAGGCGATCACGGTGTCCTTCACCAATGTCATCGCCAGCTTCTTCCTGATCGGCTTCCTGTGCCTGCGTCACCTGATGAACCCGAAGAAGCTGTGGTTCTTCGTGCCGGCCGCCATCGGCCTGCCGATCGCCATCGCCTTCATCGTGGTCCTGAACCTGGCCGCGGCGCACTATCGCGACCTCCTGGAACTGAACGCCGCAACGCTGGCGCTCGGCGGAGCGGACATTACGGGCGCCATCCTCGCCCCGCTGCCGCACATGTTCGAGAACCCGTTCGGCCTACAGACGCTGGAAGCCTATCTCCTGCTCACGCTCGGCCTGACCTTCGCGGCGATCGCCGCCTTCAAGGGCCGCACTTTTGACGACGCCCTGCCGGGTTATGGCGTGGTCCAGCGCAATGCCGAGAAGTCGGCGCGTGAGCTGAACCGCACGCTGAAGAAGGCCGCATCGGGCCGTCTGGCGACGCCGGAACAGGTCGCAGAGGCCGAAGACCTCCTGATGGAGATGGCCAACGACCTCAGCGAACGGGAGCGGATCGGCCGCTGACGCGGCCATCCCAACCGTCTAGGCTGACGCCGCAGCGACCAAGGGGGGCCTGCCATGTCGGGACGTGACGCACTCGGTATCTTCAACATCATCATCGTGCTCGGCATCCTGGGCGGGATCAGCTATCTCGCCATGTCGCTGCAGCCGGAAGAATACGATCGCGACACGCTGTGCGTCGTGGGCGTCACCCCGCCCCACCGCGTGGTGATCATCGACAAGACCGACCTCTATTCCATGGACCAGGCCGAGGCGATTGCCGGCGTGATCCTGAATGAGCGCGACCGGCTGGGCGTCGGTGAACGCCTGTCCCTGTTCGAGCTCAACGAGAACGGCAATCTCTCCGACACCAACAATTTCTCGCTGTGCAATCCGGGCAGCGGCGAGCAGGTGAACCCGCTCTACCGCAATCCGGAGCGCATCCAGGCGCGCTATGAGGCGCTGTTCGCCGGGCCGCTGCAGACCGCTCTCTCCGACCTCGTGACGCCGAAGGATGCGCCGCAAAGCCCGATCCTCGAGGCGCTGGCCGGCCTGACGCACGAAGACAGCTTCGACCGGTCCGTGCCGGGGCGTCACATCGTCCTCGTCTCGGACATGTTGCAGAATTCGGAGATCTTCACCGTCTATGGCCGCGGCCGCGGTTCGATCGAGGAGCGGCTGCCCGACCCGGTCGAGGTCGCCCAGGCGCTCGAGGCGCAGCATGGCGACGGGCTGATGGGCGTGACGCTCGAAATCCGCCTCATCCCCCGCGCCGGGTGGGAGGCCGATCAGGCCGGCCCGCTGCGCGACTACTGGGACCTCGTCTTCCGCCAGCTCGGCGTCCGGGCGTATTGGTCAGAGTTGCCAGGTGACGGCTAGACAAGTTGTCTCCGTTCGGGATACTCACGACGCCGATTGACTACTGGTACTGATGCCTCGTCCCAGACAACAAAAAAAGCCAGACCGATTGACGCCTGAGCAAGCCGCAGCAGCTGACTATGTGGGCAGTTGCGAGCACAAGGCCAATCGCTGGTGGAATGGCTTACCTTGCGTCAGAGTGGATCATACCGGAGCCGCAAGTCGACCGAAGAAGCAGCTTACGACAATTTGCCCACTGACCACGGAAGCAGAAAGGAAAATTGCGACAAGTTGGGTACAATCCGCGCTCCTTTCAGGAGCGTTTAGATACGTCGAGGGCGATCAAGACTACCCACGCCACATTTGGCATACTGACGAGAATGGGCAAAAGTGGGAGGGTCGTTGCATCAATACGGCCTCGGGTGAATATAAAGGTTGGCCAGTAGAGTCATTCAAACATGATTAATAAAAATATTCAATGGATCGAGGAGCAGAGCAATAGGGCCCCCGAAGAACGCAATACTGTATGCAACCTATTGCTTGAAATCAATGACGTAAATGTCACTGAACACCTATCTGAAGGATCTATTTTCGAACGAATCTGCATACCGATCTACGGCATTGCAGACGGCCTAGTGCATGAATGGTGGAAATTGTTAGGCTCTCGCGATGGCGGGGTGTCAATATTGAATTTTAGGAGCGGGTATATTGTACCCAACATGTCCATGCACACCGATGGGGAGATGCTTTATATCAATGCGCGAAGCATCAGATATAATGATTCTAAGATAAAGTTTCTGAACTCTGCACATGACGCCATAGGAATTGAGGACGGCATTTCGTTTTTGAATAGTTTTGTTGAAGAGGTGATTTCGAGGCTTAAAGATTCCGGTCTGACGTCGACCAGCCTTTCTCAAAGGTGGAGGCGCATCAAAAATAGCGAAGTCAATGGTGAAAGAGATTTTTGCCTCGCAGCAGGCGCGCTCGGCCTCGACCCATATCAAATTGATGATGCAGCCGCTGAAATGATTGAAAAATTTGAATCATTTTTTTCAGGAGAATCATTGGTTGAGGCTTTATCTGGATCAATTGGTGTTGATCGCGAAAAACTACTTGAATGGGTGCAGCGAATGAACACCGACACAAGCACGCGTTATAAGCTTCGCGAGCTTCGACGGATTTCGGATCAGCTGAACAGAAATTATAATCCACAGAGCGGACCCGCTTGGAGTAAGGGATACAAGCTCGCTCATATGGCCCGCCGCGCCCTTGGGATGCCTGAACATGCCGAATTCGATAATTTTAAAAGTTTGGCTTCAAAATTTGGAAGTTATCGCTCATTCGCGCTTGCCCCAAGTGTCGAAGGTGTGAAAGCTCTGCGGACCGAAGCGAGCGACAGCATCAAAGTTCATGTTCGCGATCGCGGGCGGTCAGGCGAAGCTCAAAGCTCTCACCTATTTGCTTTGGCAAGAGCAATTGGCGACGCGATTTGTTTCCCTGAAAGCGATATTTCGATCGTGAATGATGCAACCTCTGCATACCGCCAAGCTGCAGGCCGTGCGTTTGCCGCTGAATTCCTTGCTCCAAGCACCGAAGTAAAGTCGATGCTGGAGGACAAACATGACGTTTCGTCAATCTCGGAGCGATTTCACGTATCAGAGTCCGTTATCAAGCATCAGATTGAAAACAATAATCGCATCGAGGCGGCAATCGCTGCATAAAGAAGCATATTGAGCGCAAACTAAAAACTCCACACCACCCGGCCGATGACCGCGTCGTCGCCATCGCCGGCGAGGCTTTCCCGGTATTCCAGCTCGAAATCGACGCGCTTGCGCGGGGCGGTGTAGCGGTCCTCGTCGAACCAGTAGCTGAAGGACACGCCCGGCCCGGCCTCGAAGCGCTCGCGCGTGGTGAAGCTGTCATCGGTCGCCTGCGCCACTGCGACGACATAGGGCGTCACCGCCCAGCGGTCGGCGATGCGGAAGCGGCGGCCCTGGCGGGCCGAGGCATAGGCGGAGAGGAATTCCGGACTGTCGGGGATGTAGCTGACATCGGCGTAGAGCGCCGTGTAGTTCCAGCTGTCCCGTGACGGGTTCCAGTCATAGCCGTCCGTCCATCCGTATGAGGCGCGCAGAAGCCAGGCATCGCGGGCGAGGTCGCCCCCGGCGATCAGGCGTTCGGCGCTGACATTGAAGTCGTGGTCCCGGAAGGGCCGCCAGCGCGCGCCCGCGCCGAATTGCAGCGTGTCCTCGTTGAGGTCGAACGTGCCCGGTTCGGTCGAGACATAACCCCGCCCGTAAATCGTGACACCGCCGCCCAGGTCGCGCAGCGCGTCCGGCCGCCAGCCGGCTTCCGCGCCGATCTGGGTTTCCGACGCGCCCTGCTGCAGCGGGTTCGGGATGGCTTGCTCCGAGCGGTAGCCGGCAAAGGCATAGCCATAGGTCGAGCGTTCCAGCTGCTCGATCTCGCGGCGCAGACGGTAGAGATGGGTTTCGTCCGCCTCACCCTGCCCCGCCCCATTATCGATGGCGGCGCGGAAGGCCCCGGCCGCACCCTGGCGGTCGCCCGCGGCGATCAGCGCATAGCCCAGATCCTCGCGGACCTCGTTGCGGCTCGGGTCCAGGCGAAGCGCGCGGCGGAAGAGCTCCGCGGCGCGGGCGTCCTGCCCGCCCCGGCGCGCGGCATAGGCGGCGGAGAGGACGATGGTTACATTGTCCGGATCACCGGCCAGCGCGGCATCGAAGGCGCGGCGCGCTTCGACCGGGCGGTCGAGGCGGTCATAGAGCAGGCCGAGCTCGTACTGGCGGTAAGGCGCGTCCTCGATCGCGACGGCGCGCTCCCAGTAGAGGGCGGCGGCATCGGGCTGGGCGTCGGCCATCGAGCGCGCCTTCTCCTCGAAATAGAGGGCAAGCGGCGCATCGTTGAGGTCGTTCGGATCGATCGCGTTGAGGCGGGCCATCGCCTGACCGGGGCGGTTGTCGAGACGCGCGGCGCGGGCGGCCATCAGCCGGTCGCTGGCGAGACCCGACAGGCGCGAGGCCGCTTCCCATCCGATCAGGGCGCGCGTCGTTTGCCTGGCAGCCTCTGACTGGTAGCCGAGCCCGCGCATGGCATTCAGCGCCTGCGCCTCGGGCAGCTGGTCGCGGTAGGTCACCGCCTGCCAGTAAGCGTCGGCGGCGCGTTCGGATTGTCCTTCCTGGACCGCGCACTCAGCAGCGACCATCCAGTCGATCGCACTGCGGCTGGAATTGGCGACCGATTCCAGCATCGGCAGGGCTTCGCCGCACCGGTTCGAATTCGCCAGTTCCACAGCGCGGATGCGCAGGGCTTCCAGCTCCGCCGGATCGAGCTCCGCCCCGGCCGGCCAGGCGGCGAGGCCGAAGATCAGCGCGGAGGTCGCGAGCAACAAGCGGCGGTGACGGCGGGGTTTCAGCGTCTTGGACATCACGCGTCCTCCAGGATTTCCGGCTGCTTCGCGGCCACCTCGGCGAGATCGGCATCCTTAAGATAGCCGAGACGCGTGGCGACATGAACAAAGCCGAAGGGCGTTTTCGGTTGGGCGGCGTCGAGCGCGGCGATATCGACCGGGCGCACGATGCGGTTCTGGCGCAGATAGTCGCCGAGGCGTTCGCCGGTCGAGTAGATCCGGTCGAGCGCGGCCATCAGCTGGTCGTGGCTGAGCGCGCCGCGCCGGACGAGGAGATCGCCCGCACGCGTCCACTGGCGGCGGATGTGCTTCCACACAGTCGCGCTTTCCTCGCCTGCCAGCATCGTCATCTGCGACAGAACGCGGTCGGCGCGCAGATCGCTGTCCAGTTCGGCGCGGTTCCAGCCGAAGCGGATGCCGAAGGCGACGTCGCTCAGGGGCGCGAAGGCGAGCTTGATCGGCTTGCCGGCCGCCTTTTCCAGCATGGCGCGCTGGTCTTCGGTGATCGGCTCGGCGATGGCGACATGGATGGAGCCATTCTCCTTGCCATAGGGATAGGCCGTCAGGCGCGCGGCGAGCGCCTGCGGGATGCGCTTCAACAGGGCCGGCTCGGTCTTCAGCGGGTCGAGATCGATCCGCGGCAGGCCGGTCAGGTCGGAGAAGGCGGTCGCCAGCTCGTCCTCGGTCACGAGGGTGTTGTCGAGCAGGGCCAGGCCCAGCGGGCGGTATTGACGGCGCTGCTCGGCCACGACGGCTTCCAGTTCCGCATCACCGACCATGCCCCAGGACAGGAGGATGTCGCCCAGACGGCGGGCCTTGGCGGCATTCGCCGCGCCGGCGGCCTGAAGCTCCTCCATCGAGGGATAGGCGTGGGCGGTCTTGTCCCAGGTCAGGCGCGTGCCGCTCATTGCGTGCCACACCCAGCGGCGCCCGGCCCGCCAGCAGGCCATGAAGCCGATATAGTTCGCGATCACCATCCGGACGGGCGCCAGGATGGCGTATTTCACGCCGTGCGCCGCGCCGGTGAAGATGACCCGGTGCAGGACGCGGTTCACCAGGAAGATGAAGTTGATCTGCACGATCGTCCAAAGCCAGGAATTCGGGTCGATCAGCGGCGGCAGTCCGCCCGTCGACGGCACCAGCGAGACCAGCGCGGCATAGAGCAGCCACTGGAAGACGATGGCATAGGCCAGCATGCCTGTCGGCGCGGTCCAGATCGCCTTGCGGTCGCGGTAGAGGAAGTAGCGGTGGGCGGCGGGACCGACCCAGCCCAGCTGCTTCCAGCCCATGAAGGAAATGCCGAGCATCCAGCGCGATTTCTGGCGGATCGAGAACTTGGCCTTGTCGGGGAAGAATTCGCGCGTCGCGATCAGCTGGCGCTTGTACTTCGTGACCATGCCCGGGCGGAAGCGCGCCTTGCGCTCGGCGACCGCCGTCTTCGCGCGGTAGCGCACGAATTCGGACTTGAAGCCGGCTTCGTAGAGGCGCTGGCCGATATCATAGTCCTCGGTCAGGGAGTCCGTGTTGAAGGGCTGGTTGTCGCGCTCGTCGCACAGAAGCTGGATCGCGTGGCGGGAGAACGCGCTCGCCACGCCAGCGGAGGGCACCTGGCCGGTCATGCTGGCACGCACGGGCAGGTCCTTGGTGTGCCACTCGGCGAACTCGTCCATGTAGTGGCAGGCCACGAGCGCGGTCCATTTGCGCGGCATGGACAGGACCGGCAGCTGCAGCATGTCGGCGCGGTCGAGATACGCATTCACCAGCTTGAAGGAGAGTGGATGGATCACGTCCTCCGAGTCCTGCATCAGGATGGCGTCATACTTCTGGCCGCGCTCGTCCTCGACCTTGGTGATGTTGGCGATCACCCAGTTGAGGCAGTCCGCCTTCGAGGTCGGGCCGGCATGACCGACGCTGGCGCGGATCACCTGGGGATACTGGCGCGCGACACGGTCGACCTCGGCAATCGTGTCCGGGTCGTTCGGATAGGTACCGACGAAAATGTCGTATTGCGCATAGTCCATCGTCTTCAGCGTGTGGACGAGCATGCGCGCGATGACGTCGCTCTCCT
Organism: Hyphobacterium sp. SN044; assembly: GCF_021864465.1. Lineage (GTDB taxonomy): Bacteria > Pseudomonadota > Alphaproteobacteria > Caulobacterales > Maricaulaceae > Hyphobacterium. Next base: position 410,891 of record NZ_JAKKUV010000001.1, on the reverse strand, counting down.
GCCAGGCGGGCACCATGACGGCAAAGCGCTTCTGTGGCAGGGCGTGCAGCTTCTTCAGGCTGGGCACCTTGCGGAAGGGACGTGTGACCAGGCGCTGGGCCCGGTAGATCCAGTAGTAGAGGTCGATGAAGGCGTCATCGATCGACGACAGGAAGATGGCAATGGCGGAATAGGCGGTCAGGCCCGACAGGATGGCCCAGTACAGGCGCACGGCCGCCCCCGCATCGGTGCGGAATTCGTCAGAGCCGAGCCAGTCGCCGAACTGTCCGAGTTCAGCGAGGACCGGAGCCGCCGCGGATATGAGCTGGGCCGTCATTATCGGGCCTCATGCCTTTGCCGGCGCGCCAACGCCAACAGGGTTAACAGCGGCAGCTGCATTTGCCGGATCGGCCAGCGAGACGCGGCAGAATTTCGCGATCTCGCGGACGATGCGCTCGGAAGATTTCCCGTCGCCGAAGGGATTGCCGGCCCGCATCATCGCGCGGCGGCGCGTCTCGTCGCCGAGAAGGCGGGACGCTTCCTGGACGATTTTCTCGCGGTCGGTGCCGACGAGTTTCGCGGTTCCTGCCTTCACGGCTTCCATGCGTTCGGTCCTTTCACGAAGAACGAGGACGGGAACCCGGAAGCTGGGCGCTTCTTCCTGAACGCCACCTGAGTCAGACAGGACCAGTGTGCAATTCTTCAGCACGGCGATGAAATCGGGATAGGCGAGCGGTTCGATCACCTCGATCCGGTCTTCGCCCGCCAGTTCCGCGGCCACCGTATCGCGCACGCGCGGATTGAGGTGGGCCGGCAGGATGAAGCGGGTATCGGGATAGGCGCTGCGCAGGGTGCGGATCGCCGAGCAGACATTGGCGACGCCCTCGCCCCAGTTCTCGCGGCGGTGCGTCGTGACAAGGACGAGGCGTTCGCCGGGCTTCGCGCGGTTCAGGACTTCGGGAACCCGGTCCTGTTTCGCGATCTCCAGAACGGCGTCGATCACGGTATTGCCGGTGACGAAGATCTTGCCGCGCGGAATGCCTTCATTGCGGAGATTCCTGGCCGCATCGCGCGTCGGGGCGAAGTTGAGGTCCGCGATCGGCGTGATCAGGCGGCGGAAGCCCTCTTCCGGGAAGGGATTGGCGAAATCGCCGCTGCGCAGCCCCGCCTCGACATGCGCGACCGGGATGCGGTTGAGGTGGGCGGCGGCCGCGCCGGAAAAGGCGGAGGCCGTATCGCCCTGAACGACGACCATGTCGGGCTTGGCCTCGGCGAGCGCCGCGCCCAGCTCGCTGACGAGTGCGCCGGTCAGGCTGGTCAGGCTGGAGCCGTCCCAGTCGAGCGCCAGACGCCGGTCGGGGCGCAGCGCGAACATCTCCATCGCCTGGTCGGCCAGCGAGGTGTGCTGACCGGTGGCGATCCACTCGACACAAATGTTCGGATGGGTAAGCGCGGCGGCGCGAACAGGCGCGAGCTTGATAACTTCCGGGCGGGTGCCCGCAACGAGAACGATCTTCATAACTGCCCCCAGCAGTTGGTCCCTCTGGACCGTTGACGGGGTCAGTTCTCGTCAGCCGATGTGGAGGCAATGACGCCGCCGCATGGCAAATGAAAGATTAATATGGGCAGGCCCGCCCCGATTGGGGCGGGCCTGCCTTAAAGCCGCTTGATTTCGGCCTAATCGCGACCGGCCTGTTCATCTGCCGTTCGGAATTCGACGTCGAGTTCCGCGGCGAGGTAAACCGTGGCCGCCCAGACGGCGACATTCTGGGCCAGTTCATCCGGGTCGATCTTGTCGAGCGTGTCGTCCGGCGTGTGGTGCAGATCGAAATAGTCCGAGCCTTCCTGCTCCAGGCGGAAGGTCGGCACGCCGCGCATCGCCATCGGAATAATGTCCGGACCGCCGCCGCCGCCGGCACGCTCGCCGCGGATCACACCATAGGGCGCGATGATGCGGAGAATCTCGTCCATCGCGGCCGTGCCGTCCGCGCTGACATTCGACGAGAGGCGCCAGACCGGGCCGGCGCCGAAATCCGATTCAGATGCGACGACATGATCGCCAAGGCTGTCGGCATAGCGCTGGGCATAGTCGAAACCGCCGAGCAGACCGACTTCCTCCGCGCCGAACATCACGACGCGGATTGTGCGGCGCGGGTTCTCCGGCAGTTCGGCGATCAGACGCGCAGCGGCCACCGTGATCGCGATACCGGCACCGTCGTCGACAGCCCCGGTGCCCTCGTCCCAGCTGTCGAGATGGCCGCCAATGACGATGATCTCCTCGGGCAGTTCCCGGCCCACGATCTCGCCAATGACATTCCCGGACGTCGTGGTCGATTGCCAGCCGCCGGAGGCGCGCAGGCTGACTTCCATCGCCTCGCCCATCCGGTGGATGCGTTCGACCTGGTCAGCATCGGGGGCCGACAGGGCGATCGCGGGGATTTGCGACCGCGCCGGGGCCTCCGCGAGGTCGGGATAGGTCGCGCGGACATAATCCGCCGCGACATCCGACAGGCTGCCCTGCGCCAGGGTATTTTCCGTCACGCGCGACATATTGCCGGTGTGCGGCATGCGGTGACTGTCCGTGCCGACCGAGCGGATCAGGAGGCCGACCGCGCCGCGCGCCTGCGCCTCGATCCAGCCGAGGCTGCGCTTGCGGTTGGCGGGGCCATAGCCGGCCCCGTCATGCGCGCGGACCATGCGGTCATTGATGTAGGCGATGCGCCCTTCAAGCACGCCCGCCGGCGCGTCTTGCAGATCATCGAAGGATTCAAAGAAGACGATCTCGGCCGTCACCCCGCCTTCGGGTGTCGCCGCCGAGCCGCCCAGCTCGGTCGCGGCCATCGCCTGCGGGAAAGGTGAAACGATCGCGACATCAAGCTCGCCCCGCTCCCAGTACGGCATCTCGAATTCCTCGATGCGCACATTCGCGAAACCGAGTTCGGTCAGGGTGCGGACACCCCAATCGCGGGCGCGGGCCTCGGCCTCACTGCCCCCGAGACGGGGACCGATCTCGGTCGTCAGGCTCTCGACGATATCCCACGCAAGGTCGCTTTCCAGCCCCGCCTCGGCCAGTTGACTCGCCGTGGCCGCCTGGTTTTCGGGAATCGTGAACTCGGTGTCGTCCTGGCTCCAACCCGGCGATGCGAGCAAACTGCCCGCCAGCACGGCCGTTGTAATCGTCTTCAGATGCATGGCTCCCACTCCCCGGATTGAAAAATCGCGGCGACGCTAGCCGAGCCCGCGCGGCGGCTCAACGCCGGGGCTGCGCGTATCTGTTCCAAACCGGAATGACGTTTTCGCGAGGTCGCGGGTTTCAGGCGCGCCGGGCGGGTCTACATTGCGGCCATCAGAAGCATGGAGGTGCAGGATGATCGAGCGCATGATCGAGGGCCGCGAACGCGATATCGGCGGGTTTTCCGTGCGCCGCGTTCTGCCGGCCGCAGGCCGCCGCACCGTCGGCCCCTTCATCTTCTTCGACCAGATGGGTCCGGCGACCTTCGCGCCCGGAAAGGGCATCGATGTGCGACCCCACCCGCATATCGGGCTGGCGACCGTCACCTATCTGATCGAAGGCGAGATGGACCACAATGACAGCCTGGGCTGTTTCCAGACGATCCGCCCCGGCGACGTGAACTGGATGACGGCGGGGCGCGGCATCGTTCATTCCGAGCGGACCGGCGCAGAAGCGCGCGAACGCGGCTTCACGATGAGCGGCATCCAGACCTGGATCGCCCTGCCCGAAGACAAGGAAGAAATCGAACCGTCCTTCCATCACCATCCGGGCTCCAGCCTGCCGGAATGGAGCGAGGGCGGCGCGACGCTTCGGCTGATCCTCGGCACATCGCACGGGCGCACCTCGCCGGTCGAGGTCTTCTCGCCGACGCTCTACGTTCACGCCCGCATGCCGGAAGGCAGCGCCGTCACCGTGCCTGCCGAGCACGAGGACCGGGCCGTCTACGCCGCTACGGGCGACATCACGATTGATGGCGAAGTCTTGCCGGTTGGAACCATGGCGGTGCTCGATCCCGGCCATGAACCGGAGATCCGCGCCCTTAAGGAAGGCCATGTTTTCCTGTGCGGCGGCGCGCCTCTGACCGGGAAGCGTCAAATATTCTGGAATCTGGTCTCGAGCCGCCCGGAGCGCATAGAACAAGCCAAACGCGACTGGTCTGCCTCCGCCAAAGCCGGTTTCGTGGACAGCGTGTTCCGCCTGCCCCCCGGTGAATCCGAACATATTCCGTTACCGGATGGCAGCTAGCGAGACCGGACAGACTGGCAGGCGGCTTGCTCTTCCTTTATAGCGGCCCGCACGCGGCGTCCCGGAACGACCCAGACGGGGGTGATTCCGGCGCCCGCACGGGGTAAGGTGAAGTGGATCGGGTGAGGCGTGCCGGTAACAGGCACGCGACCTGCTGAGACGGGGGACGATATGTCTTCAGTGGCGACGAACGGCCAAGCGACGGGTCTGGAACATCTGGGCGTCGAAGGCGCCGCCGCGGTTTACCGCAATCTCAATGAGGCCGCGCTCTATCAGGAAGCCGTCAAGCGCGGCGAAGGCGAAATCGCCGAAGGCGGCCCGCTGGTTGTGAAGACCGGGGCCCATACCGGCCGCTCCGCCAACGACAAGTTCACCGTCCGCGACGAGACCACCGAAGACACGGTCTGGTGGGAAAAGAACGCCTCCATGACGTCCGACCAGTTCGCGGCGCTGTGGGAAGACTTCAAGGCCCACATGAAGGGCAAGGAGCTCTTCGTCCAGGACCTGTTCGGCGGCGCCGACCTGGACCATCGCCTGCCCGTGACCATCGTCAACGAGCTGGCCTGGCACAACCTGTTCATCCGCCACCTGCTTCGCCGTCCGGAAGCCCACGAGTTGAATGATTTCGAAGCCCAGTTCACCATCGTGAACCTGCCGAGCTTCAAGGCCGATCCCGCGCGCCATGGCTGCCGCAGCGAGACGATCATCGCGGTCGACTTCAACCGCCGCATGGTGCTGATCGGCGGCACATCCTACGCCGGCGAGACCAAGAAGTCGGTCTTCACCATCCTGAACTATCTCTTGCCCGCGAAGGGCGTGATGCCGATGCATTGCTCGGTCAACACGACCGAGAACGACAATGCTGCCATCTTCTTCGGCCTGTCGGGCACCGGCAAGACGACGCTGTCCGCGGACGCCAGCCGCACCCTTGTCGGCGACGACGAGCATGGCTGGTCGGAAAACGGCCTCTTCAACTTCGAAGGCGGCTGTTACGCCAAGATGATCCGCCTGTCGGCCGAGGCCGAGCCGGAAATCTTCGCCACCACGAAACAGTGGGGCACGGTGCTGGAAAACGTCGTGATGGACCCGGTGACCCGGAAACTCGATCTCGACGATGCGACGCTGGCGGAGAACAGCCGCGGCGCCTATCCGATCCACGCCATTCCGAACGCCAGCGCAACGGGCCGCTGCGGTCAGCCGAAAAACCTCGTCATGCTGACCTGCGACGCCTATGGCGTGATGCCGCCGATCGCCAAGCTGACCCCGGCGCAGGCCATGTATCACTTCCTGTCGGGCTACACTGCCAAGGTGGCCGGTACGGAAAAGGGCGTGAAAGAACCGACGGCGACCTTCTCGGCCTGCTTCGGCGGTCCCTTCATGCCGCGTCACCCGGCCGAATACGGCGCGCTGCTGCGCGAACTGATCGCCGAACACGGCGTCGATTGCTGGCTCGTCAATACGGGCTGGACGTCAGGTGCCTATGGCACCGGTCACCGCATGCCGATCAAGGTCACGCGCACGCTTCTGAACGCCGCCCTCGACGGCACGCTGAAGAACGCGACCTACCGCGAAGATCCGAATTTCGGCTTCATGGTGCCGACCTCGGTTCCGGGCGTGGAGGATCAGATCCTGAACCCGCGTTCGACCTGGGCCGATGGCGACGCCTATGACGTTCAGGCCGCCCGCCTTGCGGCGATGTTCATCGAGAACTTTGGCAAGTACGAGGACCATGTCGCGCCCTACGTCATCGCAGCCGCGCCGCGCGTGAACCAGGCCGCCCTGTCCCGCGTCGCTGCGGAATAGGCCTCGCGCCATCGCTGAATTGGAAAAGGCGCCCCGCGGGGCGCCTTTTTTCTGGCGCAAGCGACCGCACGGCGCGCGACTCGGCAACAAATAAATATATTTGTTTTTCTTTTTATTGATCTTGTTTTTCGTAATGCAATCGCCATTTAATTATTATTGCTTCAATTTGAAAGGCGTTATTTATGTCACATTTAAACAGTCGGGGAATCAGGCTTGGGCGTTACGACTCCCGCATGCCTCGGCCGCGCGGCGCGAAGCCGGAATACTCCGGCCCGGTCACGATCGCTGACGTGCTGGCTGAAGTCCCGACCTCTCCGATGCCTGCCGCCGGCGACGCGGTTGGTCACCCGAGGGCATAACCGATCAGCGAACCGGCACACCTGCCCGGCTCGCGTCAGGAGTTTCCGATGAAGATACGTCCCATTTCCCGCAGCCCGCTTCGTCCCACGCTGCGCATGTTCCGGCAGTCACCGGGCAATCCGCCATCCCGGACACGCGTCCCGCCCGAGGGCCGAACCGGACACAACGCGCTTTCCGAGCCCGATCGCCGTGCGATCAACCGGGCGGAAAACGAAGGCATGGGACCATGCAATCCGGATGATGAGCCAGCGCGCCGCGCGTGAATCAGGCCGCTCTGTTGCGGGCGGCTCTGGCCCAGGTCTCTGGCCTGGTTCGAATTGAAAAGACGCCCCTTTCGGGCGTCTTTTTCGTTTCCCGGATGGACACCGACCTCATTCGAATTGAAGCCCGGACGTCCCGAGGGTGAAGCTGGGCGGAAGTGGAGCCTTACATTTGCGCTTTGACGCGACCACCTTGCGCAAGGCCTGCGCCAGCGGCGCCTTCCAGGCCCATGCAAGCGACGGCTGCCATTCGAGACCGGCCTGCGCGCCGAAACGCTCCCGCAGCCAGCCATTGGCGTAAAGCGCATTGGCGCGCATCAGCGCCAGCGGCGTCATGAATTCGACTGAGAGCGAGACGTTCAGATCGCCGCCATTGTCGATCCGGTGCGGCGCGTTCTGCGGCCAGTGGACCATCTCTCCCGGTTCGAGATCGAAGACCTGCGCACCAGCATCAAGGCCGGCAACGTAAGGGATTTCCTCTTCGGTCAGACCGCGCGCGACATTTTCCAGATCGGATGGCTGGATATAGCCCGCCTCCCGCGGATAGACGTAGAAGCGCTTGTGTCCGCGCAGGTGGAACAGCATCACACGCGGAATGTCGAGATGATAGAAGACCCGCGCATTCGGCGACGAAATCAGTAGCCCGGCATCGGCACGGAATGGGTGGAAGCCGGGGACATTCGCCCGGGTCTCGCCGAAGATGGCGTCCCGGATCGCTGACATGTCCGCGTCGTGTTCGCTCGCTCCGCGCAAATTGAGCCACAGACGACCGTCGCGCACGCGCTCGAGCAGTTCCGCTCCACCGATCTGGCCCAGACGCCCGCGCCGCCAGGTGTCGGGCGTGTCCCCCATCGTGAACACGCCGATATGCTGGCGCGGATAGCGATCGAGCAATTCGATCAGGCCATCATCGGTGAACACCGGACGTTGGTGCAGACAGTGACGGAAACGCTGAACCTCGCGTCCGAAGTGAGCGGAGCGGCCATCGAACGCGCCGGAGTCATAGACCCGGATATCGTGCCCGTCAGACATGGACGGCCTCCAGTCGAGTCGTGCCGCGCTGATCCCTGACGACCGAAAGCAGGAACAGCACAGCGGCCGCACCCAACAGGAATTCCACATATTCCTCGAACAATTCGTGCTGCAGAAGGACCGCGGTCGACAGGGTCAGGACCGCACCGGAATGGCTGCAACGGAGCCAGCGGGTCGCTGTACCGACCATGCGCGAGAGGAAGCCATCGCCGGACCAGACCCGGCTGCCGAAGAAGTAAAGTCCCGAGGCGACCAGAAGGATGGCGAAGCCGGCAATGCCGTAGACAATGTCGTACAGGCGCGGATCGACGAGGTTATGCAGATTGGTTTCCTGCTGCAGATTGACCGCTGCAATCGACTCCGGCGTCGACCAGTGGAAAATCCACTGGCCCCAGCTGAGTTCTTCGCCAGCAATCAGGAAGGCGGCGAAACCGGCCAGTGCGAATGCCCAGCGTCCCCAATTGTCTTCACGTATTGCAAGCCAGCCCAGCATGGCGGTAGCGGCGCACAGCGCGAAGACGACGCCAAACTCCGACAGGCCGAAGTCGACGGTCTCGGACCCGAACAGCCAGACAAGCGGTTCGCCGGACCGGTTGTGCCAGGCGCTGAGCAGAGCGCCAGCGAGCACAACCGCGGCAAGGCCAGCGGGAAGGACCAGGGATGCCCAGCCCGAGCTCAGGCGATTGCGCGCAAAATCCAAAGCGATCGGGGCGGCGATCAGGCCCGCACCAAGAAGGGCAATCGCGGGACCGGCATGTTCGACGCTCAAATTCATCACATCCTCCTATCGGCGGATCAGAGAGATTGCGGCCGTTGCCGCGCCGGAAAGCAGGCCGGCCGCGTCATTCTCCGCGAGACAGATCTGTTCCCAACGGCGTGAAATCTGTCCGGCCAGTCCCGGGAGGTTGAAGGTGGCTTCCCGTGCTCCATCAGCCCGCCAGGCGCCGGCCGTCAGAGCGACGGATGTGTTGGCGAACATCGCCTTGTAGGGCGCGTCGTCATGGCCGAGGTCATAACGATCAAGGCCGGCGTCGCGCATCCCTTCAAGCAGGCCCGCGACCAGCAGATGGCCGGGCGAATACTCGGCGAATGCCGGATCGTAGGCAGCGATCCAGGGATGGAAGGCCCCGCGCCAGCGCGGTCCGAATTCAGTGGCAATCGGCTCGCCATTCACATTGAGTGAGGCGACAAACCCGCTTACCTCACCGCGTCCGCCTTCGTGCAGGCGGTTCATCAACTCAACGGCCCAGAGCGGGCGCAGGACGTTGTGACGCCCGGTCTCCCGAAACTGGCTTTCCTTCCACGCCCACAGCCGGTCGAACGTTTCCGGCCGGTCGTCGCCAAGGATGAGTTCGACCGCGCCCTGTTCCCGTTCCAGCTTGCGGCGCAGGCGGCGAAGCTGCTTGGCCTTCTTCGCGTGTTGCGTCTCGAAATGTTCGAAGGGTGCCGGATACCCATCCAGACAGTCGGCGCGCAGCCCACGGCCCGCCGGCTTCAAGCCCGGTCCGATACGCCCGAAATACTTGTAGCGTCTGATGCCTGCCGCTCGCAGCAGCGTCTCGGGTTCCAGGTCAAAGCCCGGTTCCCGGATCGCGCCATGATAGTCGCTGAACGTCGCGGCGATCGGCCGCGAGAATCCGAATTGCCGCCGATGCAGCGGCAGAAAGCCCAGCCGCCCCCTTCGGTCTTCGGCACGGATGATCTGAACGTCCCCCCGCGCCTGTGCGACCAATCGAACGAAATCGGGATGAAAGAGCGGGGAGTATTTGTCGCCTCGGGCGATGGCGACGGACCACCGGACATGATCGTCAGCGCTCAGTTCACCTGGCCGGATTGTAACGATCTGAAACGGCATGGCCCCTCTCCGAGATGACCCGGTCGGGGTGCGCCGCAAGGACGGGGCCAAATACTACCGAAGCGTTAAAGCCAATGGCCGATTTAGACGGATCTTAAGTTTCTTGTTACGAATCGAGTGATTAACTGACCTCTGAAATACGCAGATTTCCCTATGGAGGTCGTCATGCGCAATTTCTTACGTCGTTTTATGGGGCACACGAATGCCAATGTCGCCGTGATCGCGACACTGGCCATTCCCGTGCTGATCGGGCTGGGCGGCGGCGCGGTCGAATTCGGCGCTCGACTGAACGCCGAACGCGATCTTCAGGCCATCATGGACGGTGCGGTTCTCGCCGGTGTCGCCTTCGATGGCGAAGATGACGAACGCATGGAAGCCGCGCAGGAGTTTTACGAAGCGACGCGCTTCCGGCTGAATTTCGAGCCCACGGTCCAATGGGCATGGGACTACAGCAGCGACAACGCCGTGCTCACCGCCCATGCACAGGCGACGATCCCGACAATGCTGGTTGGCCTTCTCGGCATCGAGGATTTGCGTCTCGACGTCCGTTCAGCAGGCACCACCGCCCGGACCTGGGGCGATGCGTGCTGGATGTCGATGGACGAGCACGAGAAGCACACGATCGAACTGCACGACGAAGTCCGGATCGAAGCCCCGAATTGTCTCTTCTACGGCAATTCCGACGATTTCGACGATGTCGTCGACCTGCACTCCTGCGACAACTATCTCAACGCGCGCATGGTCCAGACCGTCGGTGGCGGCCATCATGCTGGTGTCGACCCCGACCACTGCCCGGGCCCCCTGACCGACTACATCCCGTCAGGCACCTTCCTGAACGCCTATGTCATTCCGGATCCGATCGGGCATTCGCGGGTCACGAACGCCCTGCGCGGCGCAGCGGATTGCCGGGACCCGGGTTCCGATGCGGTCCACGAGCGCGTGCGGATTCGCACCGGCAATGGCCGCCTCGAACCCGGTACCTATTGCGAGGATGTGTCCGTCGAACGGACGACGCATCTGGAACCGGGTACGTATTATTTCTTTGGGGATTTCACGATCGATGGTGCACGGGTCACGGGCCAGGACGTAACACTGATCTTCGGCGACGACGTGAACTTCGAATGGGAAGACGCCACGGTCATCCTGTCCGCGCCGGACACCGGCACCTATGCCGGCATGGCGATCATGGGCCTCAATGACAGCGACCGGAACGCCTTTGATGGCAGCCTGATCGACATCGAGGGCGTCATCTACATGCCCCTCGCCAAGCTGATCTGGGTCAATGACCGGCGGAACTCCTATCAACACATGCACCAGGTCCAGCACGAATGGGCGGTGTGGATCGTCGAGGGTGCCAGCTGGGAAGGCGACGGCACGGTGTTCATCAACTTCCCGGAGGGCGACGTGAACACGCGCGATCGCCGCTATGCAGGCTATCCTGACGAGCTGCGCAACATCGTGCCGGAATCCAATTCCCTGTCGGCGCGACTGGTGCGTTGATCGGATGACCCGCTAGCTGCCCGTCATCCAGATCGCCGCCAGCATCCAGACGCCGATCGCCACGAACAGGCCGGCGGCGAGATACCGCACGACGTTCAGGGGCACGCGGCGAAGTATCCGGTCGCCGAGCAGAACTGCGGGCACATTCGCCAGCATCATGCCGGCCGTGGTGCCGATCGTGACCAGCACGGCGTTCTCGAACCGGGCACCGAGCGCGATCGTCGCCAACTGGGTCTTGTCACCCATTTCCACCAGAAAGAAGGCGACCGCGGTCGCAGTGAACGCTCCGAAACGCGTTACGGACGGCTTTTCGTCGTCCTCGAGCGTGTCGGGGATCAGGGTCCAAAGGCCCATGGCGATGAAGGAGAGAGCCACGGCGAGCCGAAACCAGAAACCGTCGAGCCAGTACGCCGTCTGCGATCCGACGAGCGCGGCGAGGAAATGATTGGCCAGGGTCGCGGCGAGAATGCCGAGAATGATGGCGACCGGCCGGTTGAAGCGCGCGGCCAGGATGATCGCGAGCAGCATCGTCTTGTCGCCGATCTCGGCGAGCGCAACGACAAGCGTGGAAGTGAAAAGCGCGTCCATGGAAGCATTCCAGCCGGGCAGACATCAAACCAAAGACATCCCGTCCCCCGCCCGGCGTGCGGTGACGCGATGTCCTCGGTCTCGCCTGAACGATGGATCGTTCCCCTTGCGCCACGGCCTGCCGGCCGAGTGTGTTGACGCGAGGGTCCGCCCGGCGGCGGTGGCTACTCCCCAAGTGACGCGGCGTGGGTATCACATTGCACTCCCGTGTCAAACCGGACGCGGCGGCGCGATGTCACGGAGCCGAGATGGCGGCGCTGGTGACGGAGCGCAGCGTTCCGGTGGCGTCGGTGAAGCGCAGATAGACGCGCGCATTCGCAGGGTCGAACGGCACGCTCGCCCCCTCGTTTGCCCGGACGAAGACGGCGAAGGTCTTGGCCGTGGAGCCCGAGAACACCGTTGACAACGCGGCCTGGCCCCGCGGCGTGGTGCACGAGCCGCTGGCATTGGTCTCGCAGACTTCCAGCGTGACCGGCAGGGTCGCCGCGCCGGTATCGACGCTGACCGTGACGGTGGCGTCGTTCGCGCCGGCAGAGCCATCCCCTGCACCGATATTCATTGCGGCAGCCGACATGAAGCTGATCCGGTTGCCGCTGGAAGGAATGCGCACCACCCCGTCGCCCGACACGGTCACGCCGATCGATAATATGTCCGGGACCGGCGCACTGCCGATCGAGACCAGCACCGTGTTGACGCCCGGTATGGTCGCAAGATCGGCATTGTCACACGCGATCTGCGGCTGGAAGGCATAACCCGATGCGTTGGTGGCGGTCTGCGGGGCCATGATCAGCACGAAGCTCATTGACTGGCCACTGCCGAGATCGAAGCGCGGCTCGGCCGGCCCCGTCGGTTGATTGCTGGCGTCGAGCGCCTGGTATCCGAAGCCGAAGGGGGCCCCGCCCGCCGCGGAGATGCGGCAATCCTGCGCCGGGGTCGTGGCCCGGCTGATCACTGTCATGTAGGCGGTCAGGACCGGTCCGCCGACATAGCCCGAGCGTGCGCCGGGCAGGGTTGCGGCCACGATGCGGCCGGCGGGCGGGGTATCGATTTCGAACCGGGCCGTCACCGCCTGCGCCATCGTCATCGGAACGAGGCACTGGCCCGTGCCGCTGCACGCGCCCGACCAGCCGTCGAAGCGCGAGCCGCTGGCGGACGTGGCGAACAGCTCGACATTGGTATTCTGCTCAAATTTCGCCGAACAGGCCGAACCGCCAGTGCCGCAATTGATCGCGAGGTCGAGGTTCGACACCGTCCCCGACCCCAGGCCCTCGACCTCGGCGGTCAGCGTGTAACCGTCGAAACCATTGATCGTGACCGTCACCGTGGCGGTCGAGGTCAGCCCACCCGGATCGGTGATCGTGTAGGTGAAGCTGTCGGTCGCAGTCTGTCCGGCGGACAGGCTGTTGAACGCCCCGTTCGGGATGTAGTGGACCTGCCCGCCGGTCAGATCGACCACGCCCTGGCTGCCCGCCGTGTCGACCGCGGTGATCGCCAGCTGGGCGGTTTCGCCGGTGTCGACATCCGTGTCGTTGTTCAGAAGCGCGAAAGTGATGTTGCGCGCGCCCTCCTCCTCGGAGAAGGTCACCGCGTCATTCGCAGCGACCGGCGCATCATTCGCACCGTTGACGGTGACGTTCACCGTCGCGGTATCCGTCAGGCCAGCGGGATCGGAGACGGTGTAGCCGAAGCTGTCGGAACCGGACTGTCCGGCAGGCAGGGCCTCGAAGGCCCCGCCCGGCGCATAGGTCACTGCGGTCGGAGCGTAGACGACCTGTCCCTGCGTGCCGGCCGTATTTACCGCCGAGACGGTCAGTTGCGCGGTCTCACCGGTATCAGGATCGGTGTCGTTGGCGAGCAGCGTCGCGCGCACATCCCGCGCCGCCTCGTTCTCGGCAAAACTCAGCGTGTCGTTGTTGGCGGTGGGCGCATCGCCGACGCCGACGAGGGTGACGTTCACCGTCGCTGTATCCGTGGCCGTGCCATCGCTGATGGTATAGGCGAAAGAATCCACCCCCGCCTCGCCGTTGGCGAGGGCCGTGGCGAAAGCCGCCGACGTCGCCGTGTAGACGAGCGTGTTGTTCGACAGGAAAACGACCCCGCCGGACGGCAGGGTCACTCCGCCGACGGGTACCTGACCGGCGATCTGCGTGATGGTCAGTGCATTGCCATCGCCATCACGGTCATTGACCGCCACGTTCAGCGTGTGCACCTCCTCGGCCGAAAGCGGGCGCGGTTCGTACAAAAGGGCCAGGTCGTAGAAGACAGCGCCGGTTCCTGCCGGACCAACGACGATGAACCGGCCGTCTTCCAGCGCAATCGCGTCAGGACTGTGCGGTCGGAACCGGTTGCCCCACCCGGTCGGTGCCGTTGCGATCACCACTCCCCGTTCGTCGACAATGCCGACAATCAGGTCGGCATATCCGAATATGCCGGGCCGGTACCAGGCCGCCCCAAGGACAGCGCCGCCATCATCAAGGGCGTCGAGCGTGACGTGATTGAACTCGGTCGGATAACTCTGGTGGGGACCGAAAATCGTGAGCGGCGCGGTCTGAATGCCCCGGGCGTCGAACATCTCGATGCGCAGGTCCCGGTTCGTACCGACGTCGTAGCGCGACACGAACGCGACGCCGCCGCCATCCAGCAGCGCCATGTCGACGGGCGTTGCCGCCGACATGAAGCTGCGTTCCGGCGTGAGAAACGTGCCGGTGGCGGAATAGGCGCGGGTACGCATCTCGGTCGCCGTCGCCCAGGCAAACACCACACCGCCATCGTCGAGGGCGCGCGTGTCGAAGAAGCTGGTCCCGGTAATGGCACTCGTATTGAGAATGACCTCACCGGTGACCGCCAATCCCGCCGCGTCGTAGAATCGGGCCTGGTATTCGCTGGCAGTCGTCCAGGCGATCGCGAAACCGCCACCGGTCAGTCCGGCTGCGTGGGGCACGGCCTGGTCACCCGCGGTGGCGTTGTTGACCCGGAAGGCCGGACCTGCCGCATTCAGCGCAGCATCATAGCGGCGCGCGACAATGTCCGGCGCCGTCCCGATCCCTGACGGGTCGGTTCCCGCCCAGGCGACGACGAAGCCGCCGCCGGTCAGCCCGGCGATCGACGGGCTGCCGCTCGACGTGGAACTGACGACAAACTCCGGGGCGGTCTGATTGCCGAGCCGGTCGCGCGTCAGCACCCTTATCTCACCCGCCGAGGTCCGCCAGGCAAAGGCAACGCCACCGTTTGACAGGCTGGTCGTGCTGCTGGGTGAGAGTTCGTAGAAATCCTGGTTCCATCCGCCTGTGGCAGCGGGGGTTCGGCGCGCATCGCGCGAATAGCTGTCATCGACGGCGGTGGGCGGATCGGCCTCGGCAGGTGCCGCGATCTGGGTCAATGCGAAGGCCGTGAGGAATGCTGCTGCGAGGCGCATCATGGTTCGACCTCTCCTTGAGGTGATCCATGACCCTACGCCCGATCGCCCCACAAAACGATGGCTGAAGGGTGCGGCAAAAAGGAAAAAGCCCCGCCGGTTGGCGGGGCTTTCAGTTTGGGTGCGGGGACAGGATTTGAACCTGTGACCTTCAGGTTATGAGCCTGACGAGCTACCGGGCTGCTCCACCCCGCGTCAGTGTGAGCCGATCCGGAAAAGGGCCGCAGCCCGGTTCCTTCTCATTTGTCCGTCCTCGCGGGAAACCCGCTGCGGGCGAACGGGGCTGCTCCACCCCGTCTCAGATGCGGCCAGGCCGCGCCCCCGTCTCCGGGGGAGCGGCGTATCTAGAGCATGGCGGCGGGGGATGCAAGGGCGGCTCCGTGTGCGGAACAGCTTGGCGTGCAGTGCGAAGCCAAGCTAAGTCTCGATGCCATGACACAGAGCGCCGAAACCGCCCCCGCCGCTTGGGGGGACCATGCCCCGACGGGCTTCAGGAAATCGCTGATCGAAGCTTCCCGCGGCGGGCTGGGCCTGGCCGTGCGGCCGGTCGCCTGGTTCAATCCCGGCCCGGTCGACATCGAGGTCAACGGCTTCCGCGCGCGCCTGCATCCGCGTGACAATCTGTCGGAGAAGCGCGCCCTCGCCCGGCCGGACAAGCTGGAACGGCGCGAGCTGGACTATCTGATCGACGCGCTGACGCCGGAGAGCAGCTTTATCGATATCGGCGCGAATTTCGGCCTGTACTCACTGACGCTGGCCGCGGCCGCGACCGGACCCGGACGGATTATCGCCATCGAGCCGCAGCCGGAAATGCTGCGGCGGCTCAGCTTCAACATCGACGCATCCGGTTTTGCCGACCGGATCGAGGTGCGCCCCGTCGCGGTCGCGGGTCAGGCCGGCACGCTGTCCTTCACCGAGAACACGCACAATCGCGGCGAGAGCGGTCTGATCGGCGATGGCGGGCTGACGGTCGATGCCGTCACCCTCCTGCAGCTGCTTGATGCCGCCGGTATCGAATGCGCCGACGCAATCAAGATCGACGTCGAGGGGGCGGAGCCGGAAATCCTCGAAGCCTTCTTCGCCGAAGCACCGAAAGCGCGCTGGCCGAAACGGCTGGTCCTGGAACGCCTGCCGCACCTGTCGGGACGCGACCCGGTCGCCATGGCGGAAGCTGCCGGCTATCGCGTCGTCATGGACACCGGGCGCAACACGGCGCTCGAAGTCTGACACGGCGTTGAACCTCGCGGACATTCTGGCATCTTGCCCGTCATTCCGCGGCCCACCGGAGAGGCAATGAGACGCCCTTTGCCAAGCCTTCACGCCTTCGGCCTCGCCGTCGCGCTCTGCATATTGGCATCGGCCTGCGCCTCCAATCCGGCGCGGCTGCCTCTGGTCACGCCTGACCCTTCGCTCGGCCAGACCGAGCACCTGCTGATTGCAACCACGCGGACGCCCGACGAGACCGGCGATCGCCGGTTTGACGACGCGCGGTCGATCAAGCTCGATTTCGCCGATGCGGGGGTCTGGGTGCCGCGGCAGCGGGAGCCCGGCCATATCGATTATCCCGGTTCGCGCGTCGATCCCGCTTCGGAATTCGCCCTGTCGTCTTACGAAGGTCTGGGGAGTGAAGCGGAATTCATCGCGCGCCTGAATGCCCGCCTCGCGGACCTGGCCGGCGAGGATCGTCACATCGTCGTTTTCGTCCATGGCTTCAATACGCCGTTTTCGAACGGGCTTTACCTGAACGCCCAGATTTTCGCCGACTTTCAGGTCGAGGGCGTGGGGGTTCATTTCGCGTGGCCGTCGGCGGGGCGGTTTTCGGCCTATCTCTACGACCGCGACAGCGTCCAGTTCAGCCGCGACGGGCTCGCCCATACGCTCGAATTGCTCTCGCAAAGCGATACCGGATCGATCACGGTGATCGCGCATTCGATGGGCGCTCTCCTGACGATGGAGTCGCTGCGCCAATTGAGCCTGACGGGACGGAGCGGCGTGATCGAGCGCCTCGATGCCGTGGTCCTTGCCTCCCCCGATATCGATTCCGATGTGTTCCGCGAGCAGGTCGCCTCGATGGACACATTGCCCGAGCATCTCGTCGTCTTCGTCTCGCACCGCGACCGCCTGCTGGCGTTGTCGAGCTTCATTCGCGGCGAGCGGGCCCCGCGTGTCGGATCGGGCAACCATGTCGAAGAACTGACGCAGATGGGCGTGACAGTGATCGACCTCACGCACTTCAGCGATGGCGGATCCTTGAACCACACGACCTTCGCCAGTTCGCCGACACTGATGAGCATGGTGACCAGCGGAGCGCTGCAGACCGCATTGCTGGGCGAACAGGGCCGCGACACACCGGGCCCGGCCGGCACGCTCGCCGGGCTGGCCGCCAGCATCATCTCGCTGCCGGCGCGCGCCCTCGGCGGGAAATAGCGCCGGGCGCTATTCGCGGCGCATCTCGTATTCCCGGCGCATGGCGTATTCCCCGTCCCCGCCCCGCACCTCGACGCGGAAGACGACATGATCGTCGTCCAGCGCGGTCCAGCCGATCCGCGCCGGTGCATTGGAATGATCGCCGGCCGCATTGCCAATGAACGGCGTGGTTTCGTCGGTGATCGCCGCGCCCGGCAGAGCGGCGAACCATGCGCCCTCCCCGGCCACACCGCCGGCATAGTAGCGATGCCCCTCGCCCGGCTGGTTGTTGAGATAGAGCGCAAACCAGCGCTGGAAGAGCGGCGCATAGCTCCAGAAGGTGAAGCTGCGATAGCCGCTCTCCGGGCGCTCGAAAACGACGAGTACCGCGCAGCCGTCCAGCATGCGCGTTCCCGTCAGCCGGGCCGGCTCGCTGGTTCCGTCCGGCGACAGGGCGGTGCCGGACCAGACACCCTCAAGGCTATCGAGTGCGCCGTGCGGCTCGCTGGTGCAGAGGAGATCCTCATCCTGTCCCGGGAAGGCCTCTGACGTGCCGGGCAGGTCCGGCTGCGGACCGGTGCGGTCGAAATCAACCACCATCCAGGTTGTCCAGCTATCGCCGTGGTCGGTCGTGTTGGCCCCGTCCCACCGGAAGCGATCGGCGGCGATATCGGAGAATTGGTAGCGGCGAATGGTGGGGTTTCCCGCGTCCGAGGTCTGCTGCAGGGCCGAGGAATAGACCATGATCCGGCCGTGGTCGGACCGTCCGGTCAGCTGGTCGAGGAAGGCGACGCCGTCGAATTGCGGGTTCGGCCAGTGCTGGGCCATCACCCAATGTTCTCGGGCCTCGTCATAGTAGCGGATCGAAAAGCCCCGCCCGCGCGCTTCGCCTTCGGGCTGCTCCATCGGCTGGGCCAGCTCGATGATCGCCTTGCCGCCGAGCACAGGGAAGACAAGGTGGTACTGGCGGTTCCCGTCGGCAACATGATGCAGCCCGTCTTCCTCTCGGCCACGCCAGTTCGCGTCCCACTCGCCGATCCAGAAATCGTATTCGCGGTGAGGTCCGGTCCATTCCGCGCTGATCCGGGTGTCGAGTACGCTGTCCCAGTCTCGCGTGACATCGAACGGTTCGCTCTGGACGAAAAGCGCAAGTGCGGCGGCAGTCACGAGCATGGCAGTCCTCCCTCACCCATCAGACTGACAGGCCGGTCCGGAGCCGCCAAGGCACGATGATGTGAGGCGGGAGGGTTAGCCCGCCGCGCGCGAGCAGACGAAGGTCGCGTGAAGCCGGCCGTCGACCGGGCGAACGTCGAGCGTGACTTCGCCGCCCTCGCCGGTTCCGGCGATCGGCGCTCCGTCATTGTTCCAAGCGTCGCCCGCCTCGACCGCCGCAGTGGCGGCCGCCAGCGACGCGTCCTGCGCCGCCCAGTCATTGGCCGTGCAACCGGCGATGACATCGAGCCGCCCCAGGAGCTGGCCCAGACGCATCTCATTCTGCGCATCAAGCGGGGCATCGACATCCATCGTGATCACCGGATCGGTGCAGTACGCGGCCGAAACGGTCACGACCGTCCCATCCGGGAAGCTGCCGCTCTCGCTGCGGCCGGCCGGCTCGCTGCGGATGATCTCGACCTCACGCAGGCGCGCGCCCTCAAGATCGAAATTGTAGGCGGAATGATCGACGCAGCCATCCTGGACGGAGGCAAGCACAAGAGCGCTGGCGAAGGCAGAAAGCATGGAAACCTCGGGACATTGAAGAGAACCGACCCGATCTCGCAGGTATCAGACCCGGCATCCGGGTCCAGCGATCGCAGGTAGAAGCCGGTCAGAGGCGGCAAGCCTTGGGTGGAAATCAGCCGGCAACACGTTTCAGGGCTTCGGGCTTCAGGATTTCGATGTCGCCGCGATGAAGTGCGATCCAGCCGCGGCGGGCAAACTCGCCGAGTGTACGGCTGATCACGGCCCGCCCCGAGGCCACTTCAACCGCCAGCGCTTCATGCGTGATGGTTACATGCCCTTGCGGGTCAGTGAGCCGCAACAACGCCCTCGCAAGCCGCGCCGAAAGACCGGACAGCGCGACGTCCTCGACCAGCTGTTCGAAGTCGGAAAACCGGTGCGCAACGGCCCTCAGAATGGCATCCCTGAACACGTGATCGGACGCCAGGCGCTGGCGGAACGCGTCCGGCGGTATGATTTCGGCGACAAGATCTGCCTCCACAACGCCTTCGGCGGCATACCGCCGCCCCTCGACGAGGCAGCTGAAGGTTTGCAGGCAGATATCACCGGGCCCGACACGGTAGAGCGTGACCTCGCGCCCGGTCCGCGATGTCAACGAGACACGGATGCGTCCGGAGCGAACGACCACGAATCCCTTGCAGGCATCGTCGGCCCGGAAAAGGACCGTTCCTTGCGGACATTCGATCGAATGCGCTGCCTTACCTGCGGGCATGCTCCCTCCTCGGCCAATCCCCCGAGACTGGCAGAGGCTGGGGAAGGCGCAAGTCTGAAGCGACCGGATCTAGCTTCGAACCGGGCAGGTTCGAAAGCCGATGAGAGCATAGAGCGGGCAGAAGCCGACAAGGCCCGTCAGCAATGGCACGACGCCGACCCAGCCCCAGACCGTCTGCGGTCCGACGAAAACCAGTGAAATCAGCACCAGGCCCAGTACGATCCGCAGGATCCGATCGAGCGTTCCTTCGTTGCGCGGCATGTCATGTCCTCCGATTGCCAGCCGCCAGACGCGGCCATGCCGGAAGAATGCGGCCAGCGCAGCGCGCGTGTCTGTGACGAAGTCACCAAACGCGGCCCCGGAACGCAAAAAGCCCCGCGGCGGATGCCGGCGGGGCTTCTTGTGCGTGATATCGCATGAAGGAGGGTCATTGGATCGAACGTGCAGACCGGGCGGCGACCTACTCTCCCAAGTCTTAGGACTTAGTACCATCGGCGCTGGGGGTCTTAACGGCCGTGTTCGGAATGGGAACGGGTGGGGTCCCCCCGCAATAACCACCCGGTCGGCACGTGCGATCCAATAAAATCTGAAGAGACAAAACCTGACCGAGGCACATGGACGTGCGAACGAAACGATCGCCGTGCATGAGCATCGGGAAATCAAGCCTATCGAGCAATTAGTACCAGTCAGCTTCACGTATCACTACGCTTCCACACCTGGCCTATCGACGTGGTCGTCTTCCACGGCTCTCAAGGGAAACCTGGTCTTGAGGTGGGCTTCCTGCTTAGATGCATTCAGCAGTTATCCCTTCCACACATAGCTACCCTGCAGTGCGGCTGGCGCCACAACAGGTCCACCAGAGGTGTGTCCATCCCGGTCCTCTCGTACTAGGGACAGCTCCTCTCAAGTTTCCGACACCCACGGCAGATAGGGACCGAACTGTCTCACGACGTTCTGAACCCAGCTCACGTACCGCTTTAATTGGCGAACAGCCAAACCCTTGGGACCTGCTCCAGCCCCAGGATGCGATGAGCCGACATCGAGGTGCCAAACAATGCCGTCGATATGGACTCTTGGGCATCATCAGCCTGT
>NZ_JAKKUV010000001.1:297394-384894 GCF_021864465.1 Hyphobacterium sp. SN044 | reverse complement strand
GCTTCGGTCTGCTCGATCTTGCGTTTGACCACATCGCCGATCGACACGATTCCGGCCAAACGGCCCTCTTCCAGCACCGGAAGGTGCCGGATCCGGCGGTCGGTCATCGCCGCCATCACGTCTTCGATCGTGTCGCGCGGCGACGCCGTGATCACCTCGCGGGTCATGCAGCCGGCAATCGCTTCGGTCAGGGCGCCTGTGCCCTGCCTTGCCAATTGCCGCACGATATCGCGTTCTGAAAGCACACCGGCGATCGCGCCGGCAGAATCGACGATAACGATCGCGCCGATCCGTTTCTGATCGAGAAGTGCCGCAGCTTCGCTGAGCGTCGCATCCGCCCTGAGGCTGAACACGTCCCGGCCCTTCTCGTCGAGAATGGCAGCCACATTCATCGAGCTCTCCCTTGTTACGGGACCAGCGAGGCTAGCACATCGTTTGGCCGCGCGCGCGGGAATCAGACGCGGGGGTGATCCTTGGTGCGGAATACGGCGAGGAAGACGGGGTAAAGAATCGCTCCGGCGACCAGCCCGCCGATATGCGCGGCCCAGGCGATGGCGATCCACATCTGCGTCCCTGCAAGCGCCAGCACGATGTTGATCAGCAGCCAGGGCAGTGCGAGCGAGAGCATGCCGCGAAGGCCCCCGCGCGCCCAACCGGCCGCTGCGAAGCATCCCGATATTCCGGTCGAGGCTCCGACCATCGGAATCTGCGAGTCGGGTTCGACGAGATATTGCGCGAAGACTCCCGCGAGCGCGCACACGAAGAAGAAGAGCAGGAAGCCGGCGGATGCCTTGAGGCCATGGCCGAAGGGCCGGGCCGACGCCGCACCGAAAGCCAGCAGTCCCAGCGCGTTCATGATGAGGTGCATCCAGCTGCCGTGTACGAAAACGTGCAGGAACCACGGCGCGATCGCGGGCGCGGCGCCTGGACGGTCGAACGCATAGACCGGGAAGAAGGCCCCCCATTCAAAGGCAAAGTCTCGAAATGGCGTGAGGAGTTCCGAAGCCACCCCGCAAACGGCAATCAGGCCGGTCAGCCCGACCACCGCCGTCGGCACGTCGTTGAACACCGGATTGCGACTGTCTCCCATTGGGACGGTCTCCCCTCTCCTTCCCCTGCACCATATCGGGCCGATTCGGTCCGGATCGGCGATTCCCCCCATAGGAGAAAGGCTGGACGGGACTTCCCCCGCTGGCATGGCGGTTGCACCGGACGCGGTCGAATGTGTTCACGAAGAGGACAAGCGATCATGGCACCGCGCAAGACCGCCCTCATGCTTTTCGCCGCCATCGGCGCCCTGTCGACCGCTCCGGCCCTGGCCCAGAGCGCGTCGGATTACCAGCGCCCGTGGGGGACGAGCCCCGGCCAGACGAGCCAGCCCTACCGGGCAGGCACACGCGATCAGAACAACAACCGCGTCGTTGTGAACGGGGTGATGCAGACCGGCGTCGGTGTGCAGGCCGCAGGCCAGGGCACGGGCGGCGTCGGCCAGTCCTCATCCACCGGCAACCAGTATTCCAGCGCCACGGCGATCGGGAACCAGCTGAACGTCGTCGTGAACGGCAACTGGAACACGGTCGTGGTCAATTCGACCCAGACCAATAACGGCAACGTCACTGCCACCTCCGGAACCGGCGGCAATGACGATCGTGAGCCGCAGTGGGAGTACAACCCCAATGAGCGCTAAGAAGCTTCTGTCCGCCGCGATCGCCGCGCTGGCCGTGACCGGCTGCGCGGTGACGCCGAATTCCGGCGGCGACGGCCTCTATGCCCGGCCGATCGGCAATGCGCCGGTTACGCCGAACCCGACACCCTACTCCGAGGCGCTTGTCTGCCTGGCCAACTATGCCCGCGCGCAGGGCCAGCCCTCGCCGCGCGTCGCGGTCGGCCGTCTGTCGGACTATACCGGCGCGGTCGGTGCGGAAG
The DNA here is from genome assembly GCF_021864465.1 of Hyphobacterium sp. SN044. Lineage (GTDB taxonomy): Bacteria > Pseudomonadota > Alphaproteobacteria > Caulobacterales > Maricaulaceae > Hyphobacterium. Next base: position 382,968 of record NZ_JAKKUV010000001.1, on the reverse strand, counting down.
GCGGTCCGGCCGTCACGCAGGGCGCGTCGCTGATGGCGATGTCGGCGTTCTCGAAGGCCGGCGTGAATCTCGTCGAGCGTTTCGACACCTCGGTGTCGGAACTCGAGATGCGCTACGCCAACAACCGCCTGATCGGTGACGAGGCCGAGGATCAGGGCTTCCGGCAGATCTATGCCGGCTCGATCCCCGGGTCGGACTTCACCCTCGTCGGCGGCATCACGGAAGTGAACTACAACATCCGCAGCCAGGGCGTGGACATTCTCGGCGGCGACCGGGTCGATTCCAGCCCGACGGGCCTCTTCAATGCCCGCATGTATGTGATGAATGTCGGTGTCGACCTGCGCCTGGTGAACACGCGCACGCTCGAGGTCGTCGATGTCATCTCCTACCAGAAGCAGATCATCGGCCGCGAAATCAGCGCCGGCGTGTTCTCGTTCTGGGACAGCGCGGTGATCGACGTATCGGCCGGCGGCCGCTCGATGGAGCCCGTCCAGCTGGCCGTGCGTTCGCTGATCGAGCGCGCCGTGCTCGAATTCTCGTCCACTCTTTATGGCGTCGAAGCCGGTTCCGTGTGCCGTTTCGACGATCCGCTCGGTCCGACCAACGAAACCGGCGGCGTCAACACCCACACGGCCTATGCGACCGGAGCGGAGATCCGAAATGTCCAAGCACGTCAAAGCGTTGATCGCGGGCACGAGCGCCGTGACCCTGATGTTCGTGCCGGCCTTCGCGGACGATACAACTGAGATCGAGAACACGCAGGTCAATGACGCCGCCGATGTCCTCTCGCTTCTGAGGCTGGACACCGGCGACGCCGGGAATGCGACGCTCGCAACGGCCGCGATGGGCAATGCGCTCGAGGTGGACGTCAACGAGCCGCACGACGTGTCGAACGACCAGACCTTCTCTGGCAGTGTTCGCGGCGAAGCCGAAACCACGCTCAATTCCCTCGATGGCACGGCGATCACGTCGGCCACCGCGATGGGCAATGCCGCGGTGCTGGACTTCGAATCGGATGCCGATGTGACCTCGACGCAGACCGCTGCCGACGGTTCGACCGTCGATGCGGCCGCAACGCTGAACGTCAATTCCTACGCGATGAGCTCGATCACGGCGTCACAGGCTGCCGCCAACGCGGTCGAGATCAATGCCGAGACCGCTTCGGTCGTTGGCCAGTTCACCCAGGACAGTGGCGCCAACGTCACCGCGCGGACCACGCTGAACGCCCCGACCGGCGGGCTCGGCTGGATGGCGGCGGGTGCCGCAGCCGCCAATGGCAACAACATCACGACCAGCGGTTTCGATGCCGACCAGATCCTTGATGTCGACCAGACGAATCGCGGCCGCATCAGCGCGGACATGCAGGTCGATGCCGGTGGCGGCTCCGAATTCATGACCGTCGCCTCGCAAGCGCAGGGCAATGGCGTCGATCTGAACAATCAGTGGGGCTATGCCCACATCCAGGGCCAGCAGACCAATGACGGCGAGGTCGACGCGAACACCAATGTGGTGATCGACGATTTCGACATCGACAGCATCATCATGGCGTCGGAAGCGATCGGCAATTCGGCCCTGCTCTCCAACCAGGGCGCCGACACGTGGATGGGCATCGCCCAGACCAACCGCGCCAACGTGAATGCCACGACGACGTTCGAAGGCGGTGTTGGCGGTGAAGTGACCGGATCGGCAGCGGCCTACGGCAATGCCGCGACCAGCTATGTCTGCTCGAATTGCCCGGGCGTGGAAGCGCGTGGCCAGGTGAATCAGACGAATTCGGGTAATGTGACCTCGACCTTCCAGACGACCTACCAGTCGGGCTGGGGCGTGATCGGGTCGGCGACGGCGGTCGGCAATTCCGCTACCTTTGTCAGCGAACGCCCAGGCGAAAGCCAATAAGAAGACGCTGACCGGTCAATCGCCGGTCAGCGCCATTTCCATTTCGAAACGGTCCAGCGCCTGGTCGCCGATTTCCACGGTTTCCCGGCGGATGATGGCGAACCCCATCGCGCTGAAGGCCGGCTGCGCCATCAGGCTGGCATGAACCCACAGGCGCTCATCGCCGCGCGCGACCGCAATGCGCCGGAGTTCGACGAACAGCGTGCGGAACAGACCCTCTCCCCGGCAGTCGGGATGGATGTAGGCGAAGTCGATATAGCCGTCATCGCGCAGCGTCATGAAGCCCCGGATCGCGCCGCCACGCTCATCGAGAACGATGGTCTGGTCAGCGAGTCGTTCGTTCCATGCCGCACCCGAGCGCGGCTCCGGGACCCAGGCGGCGCGCTGCGCCTCGGTATAGGGGCTGCGGCCGTTGCGGACCGCCTCGAACATGAGCTTGCCCAGCGCGTCATGATCCCGTGTGTTTCCGAGCCGCATATCCCTGCCTCGCGCCAGTTCAGCTAAAGCGTTTTCCGGATCCATTCGAGCCGGGTTTCCTGCTGCACGCGTTCAAGCGCGTGACGCAAGGCATCCGGATGTCCGGGATCGAGCGCATCGATGGCCCGGATACGCTCGACGACGCCAGTTTCAAGCTCGGCCTTCAATGCCTTCCGCTCTTCCGGCTCGAGCTTTATCCAGACAGGAGCTCTCAAGCGGAAGGGATCGAATCCCGGCCCGATCGCGGTCGAGACGTTCTTCACCCACTCCAACATCGAGGCCTTGCCCGACTCCGACAGCCGCAGTGATTTCGCCGGCCGATTTCCCCGGCTTGCGTCCGTTGCGATCAGAAGGCCCGCCTCTTCCAGGCGCCTCAGCGCTGGGTAGATGGCACCTGCGCTGGCGCTCCAGAAAGAGGACGGGGAATCAAGAAAGGCCCGGCGCACGCCGTAAGAGGTCATCGCCCCTTCCATATAGAGCAGGGTCAGAATCGCCCCTTCGAGTTCTGTCATTCCTGTCCCTGCAACTGCGCGCGCGGTCTTTTATCGCCGGCCAATCGGTGATGTGTATAACCACATCCGGGCAAGGTCGGGGACTGCCCGGAATGAAAAAGCCCCGGCTTCCTGTGGAAGCCGGGGCGATTTCCCGATCACGAATTCGTGATCTCAGCGATATCCGCCGACACCACCGTCCAGCATCAGCGTCATATTCGTTGCCGAGGAGACCTCACGGCGGTGTTCCACCATCTCGGTATAGGTCTCTTCGCGGCGCAGATAGACGACACGGATGCCCGGACCGTACTGGCGGAGCAGCGAGCGCTCATTGCAGTTCCGGCGCGGTTCCTGGGTGGCGCAATAGAGACGGCCACCCGGCTGGTGGCGCAGCGCTTCGCCGCGCTCGCAAGCCATCGTGAAAGCATCGTCCCAGACGTCCGCCCCATCCACGCGCCAACCGATCGTGACCTGCATCCAGGTCCCGGCGACGCAGCGGAAGATTTCGCCATCCCAATCCGGGGAGACGCGCTCGTCCGGATCCGGACGCGAAGCCGGGTGCGGCGTACCGCGATCATCCATGCAGACGGCACGGATGACGCGCCATTCCTCCAGAATGCGCGTGCGCTCCTCGGCGACCATTTCGGTTTCGATCACGCCCGCCAGCGTCAGGCCGGTAATTGCCGTCGCCGGAGGCGGCGCACCAAAGGAGCCTCCGCCGCCGCCGATCGCGATGGCCGTCGCGCCGCCGGACGCGCCGGCACCGGCACCCGCGCCGGCATTCGCACTGGCGTTGGCATTGACCGTCGTGTTGACCGAGACATTCGTGTTCACATTGACGCCGACATTGATGCGCGGGCCATGGATGGTGATGTTCGGCGGGCGCACGCGGTGTCCACCGCCGCCGCAACCACCGCCACCGCCGCAGCTTCCTCCGCCATGACCACCGCCGCCGCAGGTCGTGCCGCAGTTGCCGCTGCCGCCGCCGCTGCTGCCTCCACCAATGGCCGCCGCCTCAGGCGTTCCGACCGGTGAACCGATCAGGGCCACGCCGAACAATGCCGCCATAAAAGCGTGCCGTGCTGATACGCGCATGGTCATACTCCCTTGTTCCGGACGGCGACGCTGCAAGCGACGGGCCGTTTTCGCCGGTGGCGTGTCTCCCGCTCGCCCGTCAGGGGTATGGCCCCGAATTTGAAGACGAATTGCGCATCGGGGCCGGTCAGGTCCGGAAGCGGGAGTAGCAAGAGTGTCCAAGCACGCGCATACCGAAACACTGCTGGCCTATTGGGAGACGCGCCGGAATGGCCGTCCCGCGCCGGCACGCGCCGACATCGTCCCGCGTGACCTGTCGAACCTCCTGTCCTGGCTGTTCATTCTGGAACGGGCCGATGCGGACCATCACGTCTTCCGTCTGGCCGGCACCGGGATCTGCGCGCTCTATCGCCGGGAATTGCGGGAACAGAACTTCCTCGATCTGTGGCGGGGTTTCGACCGCCATCACGTCCGGGCGCTGATCGAGTCGGCCCTGGCCGCTCCTGCCCCGGCGACGGCAACCGCCACGGCCTATGCGCTTGACGGTCAGACGATCGACGCCGAACTGGCCTTGCTGCCGCTGCGCGGCCCGTCGGGCCAGGCGGACCGCGTGCTCGGTCTCTACCAGCCGCTTTCGCCGCTACGGGGCCTGCAGGACCGTCCCGTCGTGCGCCAGAAGCTCACGGGCCTTCAGCCCCCGACCCGCGAAATCTACACGCCGGTGGCCCTGCGCCCGCTGACGGCCCCGCCGTTCGAGCTGGTCGCCAACGACCGCTGACGGAAACGCAGCCTTCCAAAGCTTTTTTAACCGCCCTGCCCTATCCTGCCCGGCCAACGGGAGACATGCAGGCATGGTGGAGACACCGTCACGGCTGGACAAACGCAAGGTGCGCATCGCCGCACAGGGTGCCGCGGAGCGGCGCCGGCACAAGCGTGTCCCGCTGGCGCTGCCCGGCCGCCTCTATGAAAAAGGCCGCGGCGAACAGCGCTGCCGCCTGATCGACGTCTCGCCCGGCGGAGCCAAGCTTCTGGTGAAGGACCCGCCCCCGCCGAACAGCCATATCGTGCTGCTGGTGGACGGGCTCGGCCGTCTCGAAGGCGATGTGATCCGGATCGGGGCGAACTGGCTGACCACACGCTTCACCATGCAGGCGCGCAAGCGCGACCGGCTGGCCGACGCCATCACCTGGCGTTTCAACATGGAACGTCTCGGGCTCGAGGAAGACCGGGTGGCCCCGCGCAAGCCCGGAAAGGGTCAGGCGACGATCCGGCTGCGCGATGGCGTGCTGATCCGCGCAGACGTGATCGACGTGTCGATCACCGGCGCGGCCTTTGCCTGTCTCGAACGCCCGCGCGTCGGCGAACGTGTCCGGGTCGGCGAAATGACCGGGCGCGTCGCCCGGATCCTGGAACGCGGCTTTGCCGTGGCCTTCGACCCCCCGTCCGCGGGCGAAGGCGAAGCCAAGCCGGAACCCGGCGCGGCGACCGACCTCAAACAGGCCAGCTGAACCCATCGTCACACGATGAGTTCAATGTGAACGGGGCGGCCTGATTCTTGCCTCAGGCGAGTTGTATGTCTCGATTGAGCACGAAAAGAGTGTCCGGAAATGCCGCGTGACGATGGAAGTACGAAGACCTGGTTCGTGAAGGTCGATGGCCGTGTCTACGGCCCGTACACGGCTGCGCAGATGCGCGCCTATGTCGGCGAAGGCCGCGTGGCGGCGCATTCGCTGGTCTCCATCGAGCGTGAAGCGGGCTGGAAGCCCGCGGCGGACATCGAAATTCTGCGCGGCTGGCTCGACGACGCGCGCGGTGCGCGTCAGCCCGTGGCACAGAGCGGACAGCTCGCGAACTTCATCGTCATCGCCCAGACCAGCGACAACACGGCCGGCCCGTTCGAAGCGGCCATGAGCCATCTCGGCGAATGCGTGAAGATCAATGCCGGTGTCTGGCTGCTCCGCGCGGGGCTCAACGCCACGACGCTGCGCAACGAACTCTCGCACCTGCTCGACCGCGACGATCGGCTGATGGTGGTCGATGCGAGCCATGACCGCACGGCCTGGTTCAATCTGGGTCAGGAGACCGACCAGAAGATCCGCGATCTCTGGGGCAAGAAGCCCAACTAGGGCTCAGCCGATTTCGCGGATCTGCGAGGCGTGCTTCTTCCAGTTCTCGACATAGTGATCGGCCGACGCTTGCAGCAGTTCGGCGACATCCTCGCCATGGGTGCGGATGACCCGGCCCGGTGAGCCGACGACGAGCGAGTTATCGGGAATCTCCTTGCCCTCGGTCAGCAAGGTGTGCGCGCCGATGATGCAATTCTTCCCGATCTTCACCCCGTTCAGAAGTGTCGAGCCGATCCCGATCAGGCTGCCATCGCCGATCGTGCAGCCATGCAGCATCACGCGGTGACCGACGGTGACATTCCTCCCGACGGTCAGCGGGAAGCCGACATCGGTGTGCAGAATCGACCCGTCCTGGATGTTGGAATTCTCGCCGATCTCGATCGGGTCATTGTCACCGCGGATCACCGCGCCGTACCAGACGCTGGCATTCTCCCTCAGGATGACGCGGCCCATGACGTAAGCCGTTGGCGCCACCCAGAAATTCCCGCTCTCCGGGGTTTGCGGAATGGCGTCGGCGATGGCGTAGAGCGGCATGGTGTTTCCTTCCGGACACGGGTTCACGAAGTTTCTGCGACGGCAGTGATCAGACTTTCTTCATCCCTGTAGGATGAGACTGTGTCTGCGATTCGAGCACAAGGTCGAAGCCGCAGATGGGTCCGAAAGGGGGTAAGCCACCCGTGCGAAAGTCACTCGCACCGCCATCCGGGACGATGCCGCACACGGCCGGTGCGTCCCCTGACTCCGGCCCCCACCTCCCGCATTCCGCTCTGTCCCGCCCCCCTGCATCCTGCACGGGGGTTTTTTCGTATCTGGAGAAAACCTCATGGGTAAAAGGTCTGTGAAGCGTCGCGCTGCTGGCGAGTTCAATTCCGGTCATTACCAGGACGAACAAACCAAGGTGCGTGCGCTCTTCCCCGGCACCAGCTGGAGCCCGGACGAGAAGGAGCCCATGCGGGATCAGAGCTATACAAAAAACGTCAAACCGAGGTCTGAAGGCCAGGCCCGACTCATGAAGGCGATCGACGAGCACAACCTCGTCCTCGCCCTTGGACCGGCCGGCACCGGCAAGACCTATCTCGCCGTCGCCAAGGCGGTCGATGCGCTCGAAAAAGGCGCAGTCTCGCGCATCGTCCTGTCCCGTCCTGCTGTCGAGGCCGGGGAGAGCATCGGCTTCCTGCCTGGCGCGATGGAAGAAAAGCTCGCCCCCTATCTCCGTCCACTTTACGACGCGCTGTCCGACCGGCTATCGCCGAAGCGTCTGAAAGCGCTGATGGCGGAAGGCCTGATCGAGATCGCGCCGATCGGATACATGCGCGGGCGCACGCTGAACAACGCCTTCGTCGTGGTCGACGAGGCGCAGAACTGCACCTATGGCCAGCTGAAGATGCTGCTGACGCGCCTGGGGTGGCACTCGACCATGGTGGTCACCGGCGACCCGGCCCAGACCGATTTGCTGCCCGAACTGTCCGGTCTGCAGGGCATTTCGGAGAAGCTGGAACTGGTCGCGGATATCGGCGTGATCCGGCTCGACCAGGGCGACATCGTCCGCCACCCGCTGGTCGCCAGCATGCTCGACGTTCTGTAGCGCACTTCAATTCGGATGCAGTGAACCGGCGGGGCCCATGGCTCCGCCGGTTTGCGTTCGGGTGTTACTCCCCGACCGCCACCACTTCCCCATAGAGCCAATCCGCCGCCTCGCCTGGCGTGGCGCCGTCGAGATCGACCATGGCGTTGGCGCGGCGCATGGTCTCGGCCGGGATGGCGTTCAAGAGCACCGAGAGCGTCCCCGCCAGCGCCGGGTTTCGGGCGGCGTCGGGCGAGATCAGCATCACCGCGTCATAGGGCGGCAGGATCTGGAGCGGGTCGTCCAGCACGACGAGGTCGTAGTCCGAAATCCGCCCGTCGGTCGTGTAGGCGCTGACCGCGTCAACCTCGCCGTCGCGCAGCGCGCCATACATGAAGGTGGAATCCATCGGCCTTGTGCGCGCATCCTGCAGGCCGTAGGCGTCGCGGCTGCGCAGCCATTCGGCGCGGACGAAGAATTCCGGGTCGCCGCCGATCCGCGCACCGCGCCCCGAAAGATCGCCGATCGTCCCGATTCCGTTCGCCTCGGCCCAGTCTCGCCGCACGGCATAGCCGTAGGCGTTTTCAAAGCCGAGCCGGCCGAGGGCGAGAATCCCGTGCTCCTCGCGCAACCAGCCGGCCATGCGCACGAACATGTCGTAGCGCCCGGCGCTTTCTTCGCGCTCCATCACCGTCGCCCAGATCGTGCCGGTATAGTCGACATAGACGTCGATCTCGCCGGAGCGCAGGGCGTCGAAGGCGATGGTCGAGCCGAGATTCTCCCGGACTTCGACATTCGCTCCGGCGTCTTCCAGCACGCGTTCGAGCAGTGCTGAGAGAATGTATTGCTCGGTGAAACCCTTGGCCCCGATGACAACGGTCCGGCCCTCGATCCCGGCCATTACCTCGCCCTCGCCTGACCCGATCCCGCGTGCGGCCGATGTGCCGGTGACCAGTGGCAGGGCCGCGCCCATCGCCAGCACGGCCGCAATCGCGATCCCGGCGAAGGCCGGCGCGCGCTTGCGCTCCCGGGCGGCCAGTTCGGCGAGGCGGATCGCCTGATCGAGCAGGAGGGCGAGCCCCGCCGCAATGAGGCAGCCGAACACCACCGTCGTCCAGTCGCGGGTCTGGAGGCCGGAGAAGATGTAATTGCCGAGGCTGGTGGCCCCCACGGGGGTCGCCAGCGTGGCCGTGCCGACGATCCACACCGTGGCGGTGCGAAGCCCGGCAATGATGGTCGGGAGGGCCAGGGGCAGTTCGACCTGCCGCAATGACTGCAGCGGCGTCATGCCAGTGCCGCGCGCCGCCTCGCGTACAACCGGGTCGACGCCCTGCAGACCGACCACCGTGTTCCGCAGGATGGGCAGGATGCCGTAGAGGGTCAGCGCGATGAAGGCCGGGGCAAAGCCGATGCGTCCGCCGAGGATCGGCACCATCAGCGCCAGCAGTGCGAGCGAAGGAATGGTCTGGAGCGTCGAGGCGACGCCCAGAACCGGACCGGCCAGCGTCCTGTTTCGCGCGGCGAAAATGCCGAGTGGCACGGCGATCAGCACCGAGATGATGAGGCCGGACAGGACAAGCTGCATGTGCCCGCCGAGATAGGCGGGCAGGTTGGCGACGGCTTCGTCGAGGCGGTCAGGCATGGCCCGCCTCCAGCCGTTCGATCGCGCGGGCCTGCTGGCGCGGCATGGCGAGGAGGTCCTCGACATACGGATCGCCGGGATCCTGGAGCAGATCTGCGGGCGTACCGGTGCGAACGACCCGCCCCGTTTTCATCACCAGGATACGGTCGGCGATCAGCAGGGCCTCGGCCATGTCATGCGTCACCATGACGGCGGCGAAACCGAGCTCGCGTCGAAGCGCCGTGAAATCGGACTGCAAGGCGCCGCGAGTCAGCGGGTCGAGTGCGCCGAAGGCCTCGTCGAGCAGGAGGAGTTCCGGTTCGACCGAAAGGGCACGGGCGATCGCGACGCGCTGGCGCTGTCCTCCGGACAATTGCGCCGGATAGCGATTGCGATGCTCGGCAATGGACAGACGCACCTGTTCGATCAGCGCGTCCACCCGGGCGTCGATCCGCGCCTTGTCCCAGGTCAGAAGGCGGGGCGTGACGGCGATATTCTCCGCCACGGTCATGTGCGGAAACAGGCCGTCGCCCTGCATCACCCAGCCGATACGGCGGCGCAGCGCCTCGGGCTTCAATGCCGTGACGTCCTCGCCCGCAAAGGTGACTGAACCGCCCGTCGGTTCGATCAGGCGGTTCAGCATCTTGAGCGTGGTGGTCTTGCCGCAACCCGACTCGCCGATGATGGCGAGGCATTCGCCGGCCGCGACCGTGAAACTGATCCCGTCGACGGCGAGCGTGCCGTCCGGGAAGCGTTTGGTCAGGGCGTCGGCGGAAAGGGTCACGCCGGGAGATCAGACCTCTTCGAGGTCGATGTCCAGAATGGTGATCTCGAACGAGAAGGAGGTTTCACCTTCATCGACGATCTTCGAGACCACGCCGAGGCATTCCTGGCCGAGATAGATTTCCGCGCATTCGTCGGCGCGCTGGCGGCGCTGGACCACGATGCCGGGGTTCAGCTTCTTCTGGAGGAAGGCCTGGAGCTTGTCGGATTCCTGAGGGGAGATTGTGGGCGTCACGGGTGTTTCCCTGTCGCTTGATTGGAATTGAATTGCGGATTCGCGCGGACCATAGCCGAACATTCGCCGGGTTGGAAAACCGCTTCAGTCGTCGTCGCGCAGCGTCTGTTCCATGCGGCGCGCCGGTTCTGCGCATCGCCCGCCCACGGGCTGGGCTGGAACGCCCGCCACGGTGCAGTTTTCCGGTACATCCTTCAGCACGACGGAGCCGGCCGCCACGCGGGCCTCGTCGCCGACCCGGATATTGCCGAGAACACTGGCCCCGGCCCCGATCAGCACGCCATTGCCGATCTTGGGGTGCCGGTCGACGCCCTTGGCCCCGGTGCCACCCAGCGTGACGCCGTGCAGCAGGGAGACGTCGTTGCCGACGGTCGCCGTCTCGCCGATCACCACGCTGGTTGCGTGGTCGATCATGATGCCCCGGCCCATACGGGCGGCCGGGTGGATGTCGACGGCGAAGCGTTCGGAAATCCTCGACTGGATATGAAAGGCGAGCGTCTCGCGCCCCTCATTCCACAGCCAGTGCGCGATGCGATGTCCCTGCAGCGCGCCCCAGCCCTTGAAGTAGAGGAAGGGCTGCAGCAGCGACTTGCAGGCCGGGTCGCGCTCGTCAGTCGCGGTCATGTCCGCGGCGGCGCATTCGGCAATCCCCGGGTCGCCATGGATCGCCTCGGCGACCACATCGCGCGCGACCAGATTATCGAGTTGGGCATCGGCCAGCGTCGCGGCGAGCCGGTGAATGAGTGCGTCCTGAAAGGAATTGTGCCGGAGCACCGCCGCGTTGAGGAAGCTGGCGAGGATCGGCTCTTCAGCCGCCGCAGAGGCGGCCTCGACACGCAGACGGGACCAGACGGCGGAAAGGCCCGTGCGGGCCTTGATCGGTTCGGCAGTCATCGCGCTTGGTCTCCGCTCAGCATCGCCCGGGCCAGGCCGGCATCGAGCAGCCCGTTCGTCGCCATGTAGTGCGCCTTCATCAGCATCGCCACCGTCAACATGTCCCGGAATTCGCCGTTCACCGCCCGTTGAACGGCTTCGGCAAACGGCAGGCGGCGGGGCGCGATCACTTCGGTCCCCTCGGGTTCGGCCTCGCCCTCGGTCAGATCCCAGGCGATGAAGCCGATGGCCGGCTCGTTGGTGATGGAGTTCGACAGATCGACCTCCAGCATCTGCAACCATCGCTTCGCGGTCAGGCCGGTCTCTTCCTTCAGCTCGCGTTTGGCGTCCTCCAGCGGATCGCCGCCGACGCGGCCGCCACCTTCGGGGAGCTCCCACTCATAGCGGTCGGTCGCGAAACGGTGCTGGCCGACCATCTCGATCTGACCGTCCGCATGAATCGGCAGGACCGCAATGGCGACGTGCTTGGGGCACATGACGGCATAGACGGCAGGCGCGCCGTCGGGGCGCGTCGCGTCATGCTCGATCACCTGCATCCACGGATTTTCATAGGCGATGCGCACGCCGTGAACGCGCCAGGGGCCGCGGGCTTCGTCCATGTCCTGCTCCACTACCGGTGCGCAGACACTGGCGCTATTCGGCGGCACCGATCAAGGAACCGCTTCGAGCGCGCGATTTCAGCTTGGCCTTGAAGTCCGCCTTCCTCGCCTCGATTCGCTGCAGCAGCACGAAGGCGGCCGGTGCGAAGAACAGCGCCAGCAGCGCCGACCCCGCCACGCCGCCTGCCACGGCCGAAGCGAAGGGCATCCAGAAGGCGTCGCCGTCGATCAACAACGGCGCAAAGCCGCCGATCGTTGTCAGCGTTGTCGAGACGATATGGCGCGTTGCATCGATGACCGTGTCCTGGATCGCCTCCAGCCCACCTGCCTTCACCGCATCGCTGGTGCGCAAGGCAGAGAGCACGACGATGGTCCCGTTGATCGACAGACCGACCAGACCCATCGACCCCACGATGGCATTGAAGCCGAGCGGCGTTCCAAACAGCCAGACGCCGAACATGGCGAGACCGACCGACAACACACCGACCACCAGCACGATCCCGGCATAACGAAACGAGTTGAAGGCGAGGACGACCGAGCCGACCATCAGGATCAGGAGCGGCACGGCCGTGCCGAACAGGTCGCCCACGGCGTCGCCGCGCGATTCCGCCTCGCCCCCGATCAGAAGTTCATAGCCGGGCGGCAGTTCGATACCCGCTGCGTCAAGGCGATCAAGGAAGACGTCGAGGATCGGCGCCGGCAGGGTGAAGGGCTCGATGAAGCCGTAGACCGTGTTCACCCGGCGACCGTCGAGGCGGGAAATGTTCGAGACTTCCGGCTGCAGCGAGACCGAGCCCAGCGCAGCAAGCGGCGAGCCGAGCGATGACGGATCGTTGCGGTCGGCCAGGGTCGTCGCCGAAAGGTCAGACACGCTGGCGCGGCGATCCTCGCGGGCGATAACCCGGACCGGAAGTTCGACCACGCCCTCCAGAATACTGCCGCCCGGGGCGCCGTCGAAATCGGCGCGCAGCCGGTTGGCGAGCTCTTCGAGCCGGATCCCGGCCATCCGGGCCGAGGCTTCGTCGATATCGAGGCGGGCGACCGGCGTGCCCACGCGCAGGCTCGCCGTCGTGGCGGTCACACCCGGCGTCGATGACAGGACCCGGCGCACCTCGTCCCCGAGATCGTCGAGCACGGCGAGATCGGGGCCGACCAACTGGATCTCGATCGGCGCGGGAATGGGCGGGCCCTGTTCAAACGGGAGCGTGAGGAAACGGCTCTGCGGGAAGGCGTCCATCACCTCGCGCTGCAGGTCCGGCAACAGATTGCGCGTGACCGCGGCGGATTCGGTGCGGACGAAGCCGGTCGCGAAATAGGGCGAATCCGACTGGCTGCCGGCGACGTTGTAATAAGTGCGCGGTCCGCTCTCGCCGAGTGTCCAGACAACATCGATCACACCGTCATGGGCCAGGATCAGGTCGGTCGCGCGGCGGGTCTGGCGTTCGGTTTCCTCGATCGAGGTGTTGGCCGGCAGCACCATCTCGACCTGGAACATGTCCCGGTCGGTCGGCGGGAAGAATTGCATCGGCAGGGTCGAGGCCGCGAAGAAGCCCGCGACCGGCAGGATGATCCCCGCGACCAGCCCGACCCAGGGACGCGCCACGATCGTGTCGAGCACGCCGCGATACATCGCGGTCAGGCGGCGGCTGGAGATGCCCTCCTGCCAGAAGGGCGCGTTGCGCTTGGGCACGCCGCCATCGAACCAGCCGGCGAGCGCCGGGATCACCGTCATCGCCAGGACGAAGGAAGAGACCACCGCGAAGATTACGGAGATGCCGATCATCGAAATGAACTCACCCGCGCTACCGGGCATCAGGGCGATCGGGGCGAAGGCGAAGACCGTCGTCAGCGTCGAGGCCAGCAGCGGCGCAAACAGGTGTTTGAGCGACCGGTTGATGGCGTCGAGCGGTGGCAAGCCCTTGCCGCGCATCAGCCGGTATTCGTCGACCACGACAATGGCGTTGTCGATCAGAAGGCCGAGCGCGACGACGAGGCCCGTCACCGACATCTGGTGCAGCGGCTCGTCATAGATGTTGATCAGGAACAGGACGAAGAGGACGGTCAGCGGCAGGGCCGAACCGACGATCAGCGCCGACCGCCACCCCATCATCAGGAAGAGCACGACGAAGACGATCAGCGCGGAATAGCCGAGATTGGTCGCCAGGCCATTGAGGCGGCTTTCGACATAGTCGGACTGGCGGAACAGCACTTCGACATCGACGCCGTGGGTCTCGCCCGCGAATTCATTGACCACCTCCATCGCGCGCGCCGACCAGGCATCGACGCGCAGCTCAGGCTGGAGATAGGCCGCGACGATCACGGTCTGGCGGTTGTTGTGGAAGGAGGAGGTCGCCGCCGGCGTGCGCACACCCTTCTCGACATCGGCGATATCAGCCAGACGCACGAAATCACCCTCGGGCGTTTCGGCGACGGGTACCGAGCGGATGCGGTCGAGCGAGTCGAACTCGCCCGCAACCTCGACCGCGAGATTCACTTCGCCATTGCGGAGCTCGCCGGCCGGGGTCTTGGAATCGGCACTGGCCACAAGCTGCGCGACTTCGCCGACGCTGAGGCCTAGCGCGGCCGCCGCGTCGGGATCGACGAGGACGCGGATTTCCTCCTCGGGCGCGCCGAAGACGCGGGTTTCGTCCGTACCGGAGAGATTGCCGAGCCGGTCCTGAAGGTCTTCGGCGAGGCGCGACAGGATGGCGAGATTGGGCTCCTGCTCATCGGGCCAGGTCAGGCCCACCACCAGCGTCGCTGCACCCATGTAGAAGCGCGTGACGTCCGGCTGGCCAGCCCCGGCCGGCAGGGTCGGGCGCACGCTGTCGACCTGCTCGCGAACCAGCGTCCAGCCCTCGTCGACTTCGCCGGGCGACAGGTCTTCCCGCATGGAAATCTGGATGATCGAGACGCCGTTGCGTGATTCCGATTCCAGCTCGTCGATCTCGGCGAGTTCGAGAATCGCCTGTTCGAGCGGATCGGTGATCAGCGCCTCGACCCGTTCGGCGGACGCGCCCGGGAAGACGGTGACGATGGAGCCGTAGCGCTGCGTCAGACTGGGGTCTTCCTGCCGGCCGAGCGTGAAGAAGGCCGCCAATCCTGCCGCCACCAGCAGGATGATGGCCAGGATGGTGACCCGGGCGTAGCGGAAGAAAAGCGTACTCATGCCTCGTCACCGATGCGTACACGCTGTCCCGGCGTGATCCGGTCGAGGCCGGAGCGCAGGATCACCGCGCCGTCGTCCACTGCGCCGCGCACGAAAGCGCGGCCGGAGTCGATGCGGACGGTTTCAACCGCGTGCGGCGCGATCGTATAGGTGCCGTATTCGTCGGCTTCGAGCACATAGACCGACCACAGGCCGCGGCGGCCTTCCGCCAGGGCAGAGGTCGGAACCCAGAAGCCCTCGGTGTCGATCGCCTGTTCCAGGCGCAACCGGGCGACCTGGCCTGCCTGTGCCCGGCCCTCGACGTCGAAGACCGCCGTCACGGATCTTGTTCGAGTGTCAACCACACCGGTCGAAGCGCGGAAGCGTGCCGCGATCTCTCTGTCGGCGGTTTCGAAGGCATAGAGTGTGCCGGGTTCGAGCGCGGCGGCGCTGTCCGCCGGCAGACCGACGCGGATTTCCAGCGCGGTGTCCTCGACAATCCGCAACAACCCCTGCCCCGGCGCAGCGATCCCGCCCTCGTCGGACAGGCGCGTCGTGATCACCCCGTCGAACGGGGCTTCGATCACCGACAGGGCCAGTTGCGCGCGCAAAGCGTTGGCCGAGGCCGCGGCCGCGCGGCGGCGGGCCTCCGCGGCATGGGTGGAAGTCGCGACCTCATCGAGGCGTTGCTGCGAGATGTGGCCGCGTTCGAGCAGGGTCTGCTGGCGGTCTTCAGTGGATTGAGCCAGCGCGACCTGTGCCTGCGCCTCGGCGGTCTGGGCATCGGCGGCGGCAATCTGGGCTTCAAGCGCGCGCGTATCGAGCCGGGCCAGGACCTGACCAGTTACAACCCGGTCGCCGACATCCACAGCGATGTCGTCGATACGTCCGCCGCGCTCAAAGCCCAGCTCGCTCTCGCGCCGGGCCGTCACCAGGCCGGGGAAGTATTCCCCCATGCTGGCATCGGTCCGGTATTCCACGGTGAGTGTGGGGACGGAGGGCGTCGCCGCCTGACCGAGTTCGAGACGGGCATCGGCGCTTCGCGACGCACTGACCAGAACCACCAGGAAGGCTACGCCGAGCCCGGCGGCGACCACCGCTGCACCGGCACCGAAACGCCTGAAACCGAGATGAAGAGACATTCCCCCGCTCCCACAACTGCAGGACGAGGCTCTATCTAGTGCGACCAGTGGCGTTTGAAAAGTGAACAGTGTTCACTTTTTTGAATGACCGCTATGCGGCGGGGCGATCGGCGGCCAGTCCGCGGATGATCATGTTGGTCTGGAAATCGATCACCTGGTCGCGGGTGACATGCTCCGATCCCGGCATGCCATGCGGGAATTCGTCCATGGATGCCAACAGGATAGCGAGACCGTGGACGCTGGCCCAGACGCATTTCGATGCCACGGCCGGGTCCATCTTCCGGAAGCTGCCATTGGTGATTCCGGCCTCGACCATGTCCTTCAGTTTTTTTTCCGCGGCAAAGGCGTAGCTCGACTCGTCCGGGGCATCGTCCTTGTCCCAGTTGGAGAACGCCATGAGGTAGTGTTTCGGCTCTTCCAGCGCGGTCTCGATATAGGCCCGGCCGCAGCGCTCGCAGAGCATGTGGACCTCGCCTGCCTCCTCGGCCGCCTCGTCCATGCGTCGGATCAGGCGTTCGAAGAAGAGTTCGCGCATCTCCGCGAACAGCGCTTCCTTGGAATCGAAATACTTGTAGATCGCCGCCGGGGAGTAATCGATCGCCTCGGCCAGGCGCCGCATGGAGATGCCCGCCTCACCATCCGCCGCGAAGATCGTTTCCGCCGCGTCGATGATCGCGTCGCGAACCCGCCGCCGCCGGCGTTCGGCCGGCGTGACGTCCTCCAGCGTGGTGTCAGTGGACATGAATGCTTCCCTGAAAGTCGGACGTTATTCCGTCCGCAGCCCCGCTCATATAAGAACGCCGTTATCGACGCGTCAAAATTCACCCGCACAAGGCTCTCAGATGACTGACGAAACGAACCCCGCCGCGAACCGATTCCCCGAGCCCGGCGAGCGCCTTGAAGGCGCACATCCGAGCACGGACACGCTGGCGCTTCTGGCCCGGCGGCGCTCGACCGCTGCGCGAGCCATGACCGAACCGGGTCCGGACGATGCGCAGCTGAAGACACTTCTCAAGATCGCCCAGCGCGTGCCCGACCACGGCAAGCTGGCCCCGTGGCGATTCCTCGTCTTCCGCGGCGAAGGCCGCGAGCGCGCCGGAGCGGTGGTGTCGAAGATTTTCGCGGGCAAGGAAGGCGGGAATGACGAGGCCAAGATCGCCGAGGAAGCTGGCCGCTTCACGCGGGCACCGGTGGTGATCGCCGTCATCTCTACGGTTCTGGAGAATCACAAGATCCCGGAATGGGAGCAGATCCTGTCAGCCGGGGCAGCGTGTCAGAACCTGCTGCTCGCCGCGAATGCGATGGGTTTTGCCGGGCAGTGGCTGACCGAGTGGTATGCCTACGACCCGCATGTGAAGGACGCGTTCGGCCTGCGCTCGGGCGAACGCATCGCCGGCTTCATCCATATCGGCTCGCCGGGCGAGGATCCGGTCGAACGGATCCGGCCCGACGCGCTGGTCAGCTTCTGGGGCGAATAGGGATCAGCCGCGGCCGCGATAGGGCGCGACACCCTGATCGGGCACCCACAGCCCTTCGGGCGGCTGGCCGGTCTGGAAGAAGACGTCGATCGGAATGCCGCCGCGCGGATACCAGTAGCCGCCGATCCGGAGCCAGGCCGGATCCAGTTCCTTTACAAGACGCTGACCGATCATCGTCGTGCAGGCCTCATGGAATGCGCCGTGGTTGCGGAAGCTGCCGAGGAAGAGCTTCAACGACTTGGATTCGACGATCCAGTCCTTCGGCGAATAGTCGATGACGAGGTGCGCGAAATCCGGCTGGCCGGTCACCGGGCAGAGCGAAGTGAATTCCGGGCAGGCGAAGCGGATCAGGTAAGGCGCGTCGCACGGATTGGCGACGCGTTCGAGAACAGCGGCTTCGGGCGAAGCGGGCAGCGAGGTGTCGCCGCCGAGCTGATTGAGGGTGTCGTAGCGCGTATCGGTCATGGACCGGCTAGCTAGCGCCGATCCGGCAGTGAGGCAATCAGGCCTCGTCGCCGAGCGGCACGCCGGGCCGGGCGAAGATCTCGCGAATCTGGACCTTCGACACGATACGTTCGACATGCGGCAGCACGCTCAGTGTTTCGCGGTGCAGCCGGTCGTAGGCGTCGGAATCCTCGACCTCGATCTTCATCAGGTAGTCGGTCGTGCCGCCGACGAAGTGGCAGAGACGAATCTCCTGCACCTTTTCGATCGCGGCCTCGAACTCGCCCTGCGCCTTGGCATTCTGGCTGGACAAATTCACGTCGAGCCAGACGGGGAAGGTCTTGCGGCCCATGGCCCGGGGATTGAGCACGGCAACGTAGCGGTCGATGATTCCGGCGCGTTCGAGCGCCTTCACACGGCGATGACAGGCGGACGGCGAAAGCCCTACGCGGGCAGACAGATCAGCCACGGTCAATTGTCCATCGGCCTGCAAGGCCTGGAGAATCAAGACATCCCGTTCGTCGAGGGCAATCGGCTCTGACGTCACTGACGATCCATCCACGGCGCGGCTCCAATAAGTTTCTACCCGTCGCGCAAACGCTTGGGGCGCCGTTCGGTTGCATCGCGATGACAGCCCATGATGGCGGAACCGGTTTGACCAGTGTATGAGGGCGCAAATTTCGTGGCGCGGACCCGGTGTGGTCGTGCCGAGATGATGACCTGCCCTTTGGAGACGAATGATGCGGATTGGTGTCCCCACCGAAATCAAGGTTCGCGAATACCGGGTCGGCCTGACCCCCGACGGCGCTTCGGAACTCGTGCGCGCCGGCCATGAGGTGCTGGTGCAGTCCGGCGCCGGGGAAGGCGTCGGTTTCTCGGATGCGGCCTACACCGCGGCCGGTGCGAAAATCGCCCCCGATGCCGAAAGCGTCTTCGGCGAGGCCGAACTGATCGTTAAGGTGAAGGAACCCCAGCCGTCGGAAACGGCGATGCTGCGCCCGGACCAGACTCTGTTCACCTATCTGCACCTGGCTCCGGATCCGGTTCAGGCCGAGGGCCTTCGCAAGTCCGGCTGCACGGCGATCGCCTACGAGACGGTGACCGACGCGGATAACCGCCTTCCGCTGCTGAAGCCGATGTCGGAAGTCGCCGGGCGCATGTCGATCCAGGTCGGCGCGCATTGCCTCGAAAAGACGCAGGGCGGGCGCGGCATGCTGCTGGGCGGCGTG
The DNA here is from genome assembly GCF_021864465.1 of Hyphobacterium sp. SN044. GTDB lineage: Bacteria > Pseudomonadota > Alphaproteobacteria > Caulobacterales > Maricaulaceae > Hyphobacterium. Next base: position 363,806 of record NZ_JAKKUV010000001.1, on the reverse strand, counting down.
CCGGGCGTTCTGCCGGCGAAAGTCGTCGTCCTCGGCGGTGGTGTTGCGGGCACGCATGCGGCGGAAATGGCCGTTGGCGCACGCGCCGACGTCACCGTGTTCGACCGCTCTGTGAAGCGTCTCGCCGAACTCGACACGCAATTTGCCGGCGCGATCAAGACCGCCTTCTCCACCCCCGCGGCGGTCGAAAAGGCCGTCATGGAAGCCGACCTCATCATCGGCGCGGTGCTGATCCCCGGTGCGGCGGCGCCAAAGCTCGTCACCCGTGCGATGCTGAAGGGCATGAAGGACGGCGCGGTTCTCGTCGACATCGCGATCGACCAGGGCGGCTGCTTCGAGACCTCCAAGGCCACGACGCACGACAACCCGACCTTCGTCATCGACGGCATCGTCCACTACTGCGTGGCAAACATGCCGGGCGCGGTGGCGCGGACCTCGACCTTCGCGCTGACCAACGCCACCCTGCCCTTCACCGCCGCCCTGGCGAACAAGGGCACGCAGAAGGCGCTGAACGACGACCCGCACCTGGCGCGCGGCCTCAACGTGGCGGAAGGCGAGATCACCTACGAACCGGTCGCCCACGACCTCAAGGTCCCGTATGTGAAGCCGACCTGGCTGACGAGCATCTAGGCTCGCCGCTCAACCCGATGCGAACGGCCCGTCCGATGAGGCGGGCCGTTTCGATTCTAGCTGCAGATCCGGGACTTCGCCGCGGCGTATTCGCGCGACAGGCGGGCGATCATTTCGGCCGCCGGGACGACGGACTTCACCGCGCCGATCCCCTGGCCTGAGCCCCAGATGTCCTTCCAGGCCTTCTTGGCGTCACCGCCGAAATTCATCGCCGACGGATCGCTTTCGGGCAGGTTGTGCGGGTCGAGCCCGGCCGCCGCGATGGACGGGGCGAGATAGTTGCCGTGCACGCCGGTGAAGAGGCTGGAATAGACGATATCGTCGGACGCGCCGTCGACGATGGCCTGCTTGTAAGCCTCGCTGGCGCGGGCCTCTTCTGTCGCGATGAAGGCCGAGCCGATATAGCCATAGTCCGCGCCCATTGCCTGCGCTGCCAGCACGGCCTCGCCGGTCGCGATGGACCCCGACAGCGCCAGCGGACCGTCGAAGAATTCACGGATTTCCTGCACCAGCGCGAAGGGCGACTTGATGCCGGCATGGCCGCCCGCGCCCGCGCACACCGCGATCAGGCCGTCGGCGCCCTTTTCCAGCGCCTTGCGGGCGAAGGTGACGTTGATGATGTCGTGCAGCGTGATCCCGCCCCAGGAGTGGACGGCGTCGTTCAACTCAACCCGCGCGCCGAGCGAAGTGATGACGATCGGCACCCTGTATTTCGCGCAGGTCGCCAGATCAGCCTCGAGCCGGTCATTCGAGCGGTGAACGATCTGGTTCACCGCAAACGGCGCGGCGGGCGCATCGGGGTGCGCCTTGTTGTAGCTGTCGAGTTCGGACGTGATCTGGTCGAGCCATTCGTCGAGCTGGCTTTGCGGGCGGGCGTTGAGGGCCGGGAAGCTGCCGACGATGCCGGCCTTGCACTGGGCCAGCACCAGGTCCGGATTGGAGATGATGAAGAGCGGCGCCCCGATGACGGGCAGGCGCAGTTTTCCCTTCAGAGCTTCGGCTTCGGCCATGCGTTTGGTCCCCTTCCCTCGTCCGCCAACCGGCGGAGTAAACAGCGTTCACGGGGAAGCTAGGGGGAGGTGGCAGGGAAGTCGAGCGGGTGAGGCGCTATTCCAGCCAGCCATAGCGGCGGCGCTCGGCTTCGGCGCGGAAATCTTCCTCGCCATAGACTGACCTACACAGGAATTCGAACAAGGAAAGGTAGATGCGCCCTTCGTCGTCTAAATCGGCGTTGAAAAATGCCGTCTGACCGACTTCGTAGCCCCAAAGGCATTCGCCGGTGTCCCAATCGAGATCGGTGTAGACATCAATCACACGGTCCGGATTGCCGTGAAACACTTCGACTACCCGGACGCCATACCGGCAACCCCGATTTTCCGGAAAGCCCGTGATCTCATCGAGACGCCGTTGCGCCCATTCGAGACTGCTGCGGCGTACTTCGTAAAACTCGAAGTCAATCACCTGGCCAGTGAAGATCACTGACCCCGCGTTGAGTTCCCAGCCTATGGGATAATCGATGCGAGAACATGCGTTTGCGGCTGACGGGACAGCAACAAACGCGACCGATGCGAGAAGCGAGCGCAACATCGTTACTAAATAACACACACGCTCGGACCTGTCTCTACTGATCCGGCGGGGCGTCGCAATGCGTCCACATATAGAGGGCGAGGTAGGAGCGGTGCGGCGCAAAGCGCTCAGCCGTGCGGACGGATTTCCGGCGCGGTGAGATGAGGCGTTGCAGCGTCTTGCGGGCCGCGACATCGCCGTCCGGCCAGACGTCCGGATCGCCGAACCAGAAGATGTTCAGCATGTCCGCCGTCCACTGCCCGACACCCCAGATGGCGGTCAGGCGCGCGGCGCGTTCCGGCGTGGTCAGGCCGCGCATCTCCTCGGCGTCCAGAGCGCCGTCCCGGGCCGCAGCGGCGATGGCGATCATCGATTTCGTCTTGGCGCCGGACAGGCCGCACGTTCGCAAAAGCTCGGCATTGCCCTCGTGGAAATGACCCAGCAGCGGGCGGCCCTCCGCGCTCGCCTCGACCCGGCCCCAGATCGTCCGCGCCGCCTTCACGGACAGCTGCTGCCCGGCGATGGCGCGGCAGAGATATTCCGCCAGCGGCAGATCGGCCCGGTTCGGCAGTACCAGCGGCCCGGCCCGCTCGATCGCCCGCGCCAGGTCCGCGCTCAGCGGCGCGGCGGTCTCGATGAAGCGGGTATGGATGGCGCGATGGGGCATATCGGGAGGCTAGCGCTGCGCCCGGGTCCGCGCCACAGCATTGCGCGCTCCATTGCCGCATGGGCCGAGTGCCGCGCCGGTGCTAACCGGGCTGGATGAACCGCTCGTTCGCCAATCTGCGCGCCCCGCTGGCACCGCTTTTCCTGGTGCTTGCCCTTCTGGGCACGGGAACGCGCGCGCTGACGCCCGACGGCTATATGCCGTCCACGGACGGTGGCTGGCTGTCGGTGCGGATCTGCTCGGGGATCGAGCCGACCTTCCTCGAGATCAATCTGGAAACCGGCGAAACCCGTACGCCGAATGCGCCGAACCATGACCGGGACGGCGCGCCCTGCGCCTTTTCCGCCGGAACAACGCCGGTCCTCACCACCGACGCAAGCGTTCTGCCGCTGCCTGCCGTTTCCGGATCGGCGAGTCCCGCCATTCCGCAGCCGGCCGCGCCGGACACGATCCGCCTGCGCCCCGCGGGCAACCGCGATCCTCCGCGCCTGATCTGAACCCCATTCACCGTTTCAGATCACATGTCCGGACGCGCCGCGGCGCGCCGGGATGGAGGACATATCCATGACCCGCCTTCATTGCCTGTCGGTCAGCGCCCTCGCGCTGACCGCGCTCTCCGCCTCTGCCCTTGCGCAGGAAACCAATCCTTTGACCGACGTGATCGTCGTTACCGGTCAGCGCCTTTCCACCGGGACCGACACGCTCGACCCGGGCGCGGAACCCGCTGCCGGCCCCGATGCCGCCGCGCTGGCCGCGCGCCTGCCTGGCGCGGCCCTGATCGACAATGGCGGCCTCTCGGGCCAGGTGCAGTATCGCGGCCTGTTCGGCCCGCGGCTCAATATCCGCGTCGACGGTCAGCGTTTTGCCTCCGGCGGCCCGAACCTGATGGACCCGCCGCTGCACTACGCGCCGATGCCGCTCGTCGCGGCGATCGAACTCGACCGCGGCGTTTCGCCGGTGTCGGCCGGCCCCGGCCTCGCCGGCGGTCTCGATGCCGTTCTGAAGTCGAGCGACTTCACCTCAGGCCCCGGCTTCACGCCGCACCGGGATGTGATGGCGGGCGGAAATTCCGCCGATGAGTCCTGGATGGCGGGCGGGCTCGCCGCAGTCTCGAACGACACGCTGCGCTTTCACCTGCTCGCTTCGCGCGAGGAAGGCGGCGACCTGTCTTTCCCCGGAGGCATTGTCGGCGGGACGGAACATGAGCGCAGCGTCTGGGGCGTCGGCGCCGGTGCGCGGATCGGGTCGAGCGAATTCTTCCTCGATGCAAGGCGGCAGGAAACCGGCCAGACCGGCAATCCGCCCTTCGCGATGGATATCCGCTATTTCAACACCGACATCGCCCGCGCCGGCTGGCGCGGCCGGTTCGGCGAGACGGAGATCTCTCTGACGCTGTCGGGCGCGGACGTCGATCACGCGATGAACAATTTCACGCTGCGGCCGGCCCCGGCGAACATGATGATGTGGCGCGAGACCTTCGCCTCCAGCGAATCCCGCTCCATCGACCTGCGGCTGTCGCATCCGCTGGCCGGCGGCACGATCAGCGCCGGTCTGGACCGGACCGAAGACACGCATGATGTGCGGATCACCAATCCGAACAATGCGAACTTCTTCATCGAAACGGTGAACGGCACGGAGATGAACCGCACCGGCGTCTTCGCCGAATGGGAAGGCCCGGCGCTGGGCTGGACGGTCGAGGCCGGGCTTCGCGCCGACTGGCACGAGGCGGTCGCCGGACTGTCCAGCGTCGGCCCCGCCGTGCCGGCCATGCCGGGCATGCTGGCGGCGGCGTTCAATGCCGGGCCGCGCGATCTGGACGACACCGCGGTCGACGCGGCACTTCGCGCCTGGCGGCCGTTGAACGAGGCCGTCACCTGGCGGGTCACGCTGGCGCGCAAGACGCGGGCGCCCGGCTATGTCGAGCGCTTCGCCTGGCTGCCGACCGAGGCGAGCAGCGGTCTGGCCGACGGTAATGTCTATGTCGGCGACCGGGCGTTGCGCCCCGAAACGGCATGGATCGTCGAGACCGGGTTCGACATTGCGGGCGATAATTTCTACCTGCGCCCGACCGTCTTCTTCCGGCAGGTCGACGACTACATCCAGGGTGTGCCGTTCGACGCCACGGTTGGCGTGATCGACACGCCGGTGGAGATGGTGGCCTCGATGAATGGCGACCCGACGCCGCTGCGTTTCGCCAATGTCGATGCGCGGCTTTACGGCGTCGATCTCGACTTCGGATACCGGCTCTCACCGGTCTGGCGGGTCGACGGGGTAGCGAGCGTCGTGCGCGGGGAACGCTGCGATATCGACGACAATCTCTACCGGGTGGCGCAGCCCTCCCTCACCCTCGCCGTGACGCGCGAGGCCGGGGACTGGTTCGTGACCGCAGAGGGCGTCGGCGTGGCCAAGCAGGACGATGTCTCGCTGACCAATTCCGAAGCCCCGACGGACGGCTACGGCCTTCTCAACCTGCATGCGGGCTGGGATGTGACCGATCAGGTACGCCTGTCGGCCAGCGTGACCAATCTCCTCGACGCCGCGTATGAGGAGCATCTGTCCGGATACAACCGCAACGCCTCCGGTGATGTCGGCCTGGGCCAGCGCCTGCCCGGCGCGGGCCGCGGTTTCGGCCTGCGCCTCAGCTGGCGGGGATGACGATCAGCCGACCCGGTCGAACAGCGCCTTCAGGCGGACGAATTCGGACAGGTCGGCAAGGGTCAGCACCCCGGCGAAGCGGCCGTCCCGCGTCACATAAAGGCGGGGCAGGCCGTTTCGCCGCATCCGCATGAAGGCATGGTCGGCGCGTTCCTCCGCGCCGGCCAGCGCCCCCGTCTCGGGCTTCACGGCGATATGCGAGACCGGCATGGCGGCGCGGTCGGCCGCGGGCACGGCGCGCGCTTGGTTCACGCCTGCCCCGCCGACGATGCGGCCCTCTGCATCGACCACGGGAAGCCAATCGGAATGGTGGCGCACCAGCCGCTCGTCGATGAAGCGGCGCACGCTCATCTCCGGCTCGGCTGTCTCTGTGCCGGGCGCGATCAAATCTCCCGCCGTCACGCCCGACAGCGCCACCCGGGCTTCGCCCTCGAAGCGCGAGGCGCGCGCGGCGGAGTTGAGGAAGAGGCCGATCAGCACCCACCAGATCGCACCGGCCATCCCGGCGAACAGGGCGAAGGCTGCCCCGGCGAGGATCAGGACCCAGGCGAACCCCTCACCCAGATAGCTGGCGAGGCGCGTCGCGGTCAGCCGGTTGCCAGTGACCAGCCAGGCGATGGCGCGGAAGACGCGGCCGCCATCAAGCGGGAAAGCCGGGATCATGTTGAAGATGGCGAGAACGAAATTGATCAGGGCGAGATAGTCGACCACCGCCGTCACGGCGATGCCGGCCCCCGCCGCGCCCAGCGCCGGCGACAGGGCCAGGAAGACGAAGCCCAGAAGCACGCTCATCGCCGGGCCGGCGATTGCCATCACGAGTTCGACAAGGGCGCGGTCCGGCTCTTCTTCCAGCTCCGCCGCGCCGCCGAGGATGAACAGCGTCACATTGCGGATCGGCAGGCCGAAGGCGCGCCCGACGAAGGTGTGGGACAATTCGTGCAGCAGCACCGAGACCGTCAGGCCCAGCGCCGACGCCACCGCCATGACGATGTAGGTGGGCGTCGACAGGCCCGCCGCAGCGTCGGGAAAGAAGCCTGCCGCCAACGACCAGGCGACCAGCAGCACCAGGAAGAGCCAGGACGGCTCGGCCCGGATCGTTATTCCGGAAAGGCGGAAGGAGAAGATGTAGGGACGCATGGCGTCACGTTAGCGGAATGGGTGACGCGCGCCAGTGGGGCGAATTGACCGGGTCGCGAGGTCAGTGCCAGTCGAAGCTCGCGAAAACGTTGGCGGCTCGCCCAGCCGAACCCCGGATCAAGTCCGGGGGTAGGCTGGTGCGGGCGGCCGGGATCGAACCGGCATGACCTTGCGGCCGAGGGATTTTAAGTCCCTTGCGTCTACCAATTCCGCCACGCCCGCACTGATCCGGACTCTTACCGCAAAACGCCGCCGCGCCTAGCCGAAGGCGCGCTGCTTTCCACGCCCGATTGCAGAACGCGCGGACGGATTGCCGCAGCGTTTCAGATTTTTAATTCAGTATTTCTCGATTTTTTGATTATTCGTTCGGGCATGACCGAGATCAGAACAGCCCCACGGCACCCCGCCCGCACCGGCACTGACGAGGCGGATCAATACTGGATCCTGCGCGAAGACCAGATCGACTGCCTGTCATCCGCCGTGCGGATGACACTGATCGACCGGCTAGCCGTCGACGGGCCGATGAGCGCGGAGGAGATCGCCCGCGCGATCAGCCTCAAACCCACCGCCGTCTATCACCACCTCGCGAAACTGACGCGTTGCGGCCTGGTGCTGGAGGCGGGCAAGCGCACCCTGCCCGGCGCCAAGAAGCCGCAGATTCTCTACCGCACGCCGGCACCGAAAATGCGCCTGATGGGGGCGCTGAACACGCCGGAACTGGCGCCGCGCGTTCTCGGCTGCGTCACGGCCACGCTGCGCCAGGCCGACCGGGATTTTGCCGCGGGGCTCGACATGGGATCGGCCCAGACCGACGGGCCGCAGCGCAATCTCGGCTTTTTCCGACTCGCCGCACGGCCGAACGCCGAAACGCTTGCCGCGATCAACGACCATCTCTGGGCCATTGCCGAGCTGATGTGGCAGGCCGGCGACGAGGGCGGACCGCCGGTCTCGCTTGCCTGGTCGATGGCCCCCCTGCCCGATCCCGAATGTCAAACCCATGAAGGAGACGACGCATGAAGCGCCGCCTTGTCCTGCCTCTCGTCCTCGCCGCGTGCTCGCCTGCAGCCTCCGGGTCAGATTTCGACGCCGCCTACGAGACCATTACCGGCGAGGCGATCGCCGCCGATATCGCCATTCTCGCCAGCGACGGTTTCGAAGGCCGGGGTCCGGGCGGCAACGGTGAGCGGCTGACGATCAATCACATTGCGGACGCTTTCCGCGAAGCCGGTATCGAACCGGCCAATGATGGCCGCTACTTCCAGCCCTTCGGTCTGGCGCACTATCAACGCGAGGGGCTTGGCCGCTTTTCGATCAGCGGGCCGTCGGGCGAAGTCGAACTGGCCGTGCGCGACGACTATGTGACGTTTGCCGGGCGTCCTTCCGCAGCGATCGACCTCGATCTCAGCCGTGTCGTGATTGGCGGGTTTGGAATCGATGCCGCCGAGGAGGGCTGGCACGATTATCAGGGGGTCGACCTGGATGGTGCGACCGTCATCGTATTCCGCGGCGATCCCGGGACCGCCACAAACGACGAGAGCCGCTTTGGCGGCAGCGCCCTGTCGGTCCACGGTCTGCTCGGCACCAAATATGATGCGATTTCCGCGCGCGGCGGGGCGGCCGCCATCGTGATCCACACCGATGCCAGCGCCGGCTACCCCTGGGCCACGATGGCCGCGGGCGGCGGCGGAAACGAGCAATACTTCCTGGCCGAGAGCGACGACACGCATCTCGAAATGGTGGTGCACATGTCCGAGCCCGCGGCACGGCGCCTGTTCGACGCGGCCGGTGTCGATTTCGACGCCACCTACAGAGCCGCGGCCGAACCGGGCTTCCGCGCGATCGAAACGACGCTGCGCGCCAGCGGCAGTCTGCGCGGCGTGGTCGACGTGACCGAGACCAACAATGTGATCGGCCGGATCGAAGGCCGCGAAGCCCCTGACGAATGCGTGATCTACACCGCGCACTGGGATCATATGGGGACCAATCCGGAAGCACCGGAAGGCGATCCGGTCTACAATGGAGCCCTCGATAACGCGTCGGGCACGGCGATGCTGATGGCAGTGGCGCGGGCCTTTGCCGAGATGGATGCGCCGCGCCGATCGGTCCTGTTCTTCGCCACGGCGGCAGAGGAACGTGGCCTCTACGGGGCCAAGCACTTCGTCGCCAATCCGCTCTGCGAGCCGGCGAACATTGCGGGCGTATTCAACATGGACGCGCACTTCCCGTTCGCTGACCAATGGAATGCGATGGTGGTGCCGGGCCTCGGGACGAGCGAGCTGGAAAACTATATCGGTGCGGCGGCGAACCGCCTCGGCCGCACGCTTATCGAGGACAGCAATCCGCAGGCTGGCGGCTTCTACCGCTCCGATCACTGGCCCTTCATCAAGGCGGGCATTCCCGGCATCTATGCCGTTGGCGCTCCGGACGAAGCCCAGATCGCGGCGGATGATACGATCCTTCCGCAATTCGCGAACTACATGCAGAACGGCTATCACCACGCCGCCGACGAATATGATGCCGAGGTCTGGCGGATGGGCGGTATCGAGGGCGATGCGCGCATCTATTTCGAGGCGGGCTTCACCCTTGCGGAGAATGACGACTGGCCGGAATTCTCGGTCGGCACGCCTTACCGTGTCCTTCGCGAGGAGATGCGCGGCGAATAGAAACGGGAAAAGGCTGCGGCACGCGCCGCAGCCTTCACCACCCCGGGGGCTCGCGAGGAGCCTGGGCCCTGTCCCCGGACGAAGGCTCGAAAGCCGTCCGCCCAATCCCGGGGCCGTTCCTACCGCGTGTCGGACTGCATGCCCGGCTTGGTCGTGCCGAGCGCGATGCGGCCCGCCGCGGCGTTCACCAGTTCGATGAATTCGGCGCGGTGGCCATATTCATCCTCACCGAGCGCCCATTCGGCTTCTCTGGCGATGAAGTCGTAGGTAAAGCCTTCGTTCGCGATCCACGGGTCCTCGCGCAGCATCTGGGCAAAGCCCGCGACCAGCACCGAGAAACGCACATCGTCCGAGGCGTCCGCGAAGGCGCCGACAGCGTTGTCGTCCGTCACCGGCTGCTCGATCAGGATGCTTTCATCCTCGCCCGGCCGCTTGTAGCGGATGCGGACGAAGGCGTATTCGCCGTCGGTCGAGGCTTCCGGCTGGGCGTTGCCATAGCGCAGCGGATCGTTGCGCAGGCCGTCTGAATCCGGGGCGGCAATCTCGTAGATCGCCGTCACGGAATGGCCCGATCCGATCTCGCCGGCATCGACCGCGTCATTGTTGAAGTCCTCGCGGCGGAGAAGACGGGTCTCGTAACCGACAAGGCGGTATTCGCCGACGCGGGCCGGGTTGAACTCGACCTGGATCTTCACGTCATTGGCGATCGGGAAGAGGGCGGAGAAGCTCTCCTCGACGAGGAAGCGGCGGGCCTCGCGCTCGCTGTCGATATAGGCCGCGATACCGTTGCCGTTCTGGGCCAGGGTCTGCATCAGCTGGTCGTTGTAATTGCCCTCGCCGAAGCCCATCACCGACAGATAGACGCCGCTTTCCCGCTCGCGGGTGACGAGGTCTTCCAGGCTTTCGTCACGTGTGACGCCGACATTGAAGTCGCCATCGGTCAGCAGCATGACGCGGTTGATCGCACTGTCATCGAAATTGGCCCGGGCGAAGTCGTAGGCGAGCTGGATGCCAGCCCCGCCCGCGGTCGATCCACCCGCCTCGAGCATGTCGAGCGCGGCGTGGATGCATTCGCTGTCAGCGGCGCGGGTCGGTTCGAGGATTGCCCCCGCTGCACCGGCATAGACGACGATCGAGACCCGGTCTTCCGGGGCCAGCGTGTCGGTCAGCATGTGCATGGCACTGACGGCCAGCGGCAGCTTGTCCGGGGCCGACATCGAGCCCGAAACGTCGATCAGGAAGACGAGATTGGCGCCGGGACGCTCGGTCTCGGGGATGTCGTAGCCCTGGATGCCGATATGCATCAGTTCGGTCTCGGCATTCCACGGATTTGGCAGGACGGTGACGTTCGCGCCAAAGGGCGTGTCCATGCTTTCCGGCAGCGGGTAATCGTAGGTGAAGTAGTTCACCATCTCCTCGATCCGCACCGCATCGGTTGGCGGCAAGTCGCCGTCCCGCAGGAAGCGGCGGACATTGGAATAGCTCGCCGTGTCGACATCGATGGAGAAGGTGGAAACCGGATCCTCGCTCGTCACCGCGACCGGGTTGATCTCGACATCCTCATAGCGCTCGCGGTCGATATCGCCGGGCACGGGCTGAGGCTGAAGCTGCGGCTCTTGGGGCGCGGCGATCCGCGAACCGGTCACGACAAGTGCATCCGCGACCTCGGCCGTTTGTCCTGGAGGCGGAGGAGGCGGCGGAGGCGGAGGCGGGGGCGGCGGTGGTGGGGGCGGCGGGGCTGGCGGCGGAGGGGTCGCGCCATACATAGGCCGGCCACGGCCGGCGTAATCCTCTTCCTCGTCATAACCACGATGCGCGACCAGGGTCGGGCAGCGCTCGAAAATGCCGTCGAGATCATAGCGCTGCGGCTGGCGCTCCTGTGCGGCGGCCATCGGTGCGGCGGGCAGCGTCGTCAGCGCGATCGCGCAGGCGGCAGCTCCGCTCAAAAATCGGCGTTGCATGGTGGTGTCCCTTCCCTGTCTGTCCCCGCGGGTCCGGAACGTTAAACCGGATTCGTGCGACAGACAGGCGGAATCGGGGCGATTTGAAGAGAATTGCGGCGGGATGCGGTATTTTCTCTCCCCCTCACCCTCCCCGACGTTCGCCTTCGGCTCAGGCCGGGTCCCCTCCCTCTCCCTCGAGGGAGAGGGAATGACGCGCGGCCCCGAAAGGGACGCGCGTCAGGGTGAGGGGGTTATTCCGATATCCGCGCCGGAATGCCGCCCGCCTGACGGACCAGGGCTTCGAGCGCCTGCGCGACGGTTTCCAGTTCGCCCGCATCGGTCGAGCGGGCCACCAGATTGGTACCGCGCTTGATCGACCCGCCGGGCTGTTCGACGAAGAAGGGGTAGGAGCCGAGCGAGACGCCGGAATGGTCCGCCTGCAGCGTCCGCAGCGCGTCGGCGATATCCCCTTCCCTCAGACCGCCGGCAGAGACGGTGACGGCATGGGTGACTGCGCCGCGTGTCAGGCGCGGGGCGATGTCTTCCAGCATGCCGCGCGCGATCTTCGGCACGCCGGCCATCACGAAGACATTCTCAAGCTGGAAGCCCGGCGCGCCGGTGACGGGGTTTGCGACCAGCGTCGCGCCATCCGGGATACGCGCCATACGGCGGCGGGACTCGGTCAGCGGCGTATCGGTCTTCGAATACCACTCGTCGAGGATGGCCATGGCGTCGGCGCGCTCGCCGATATTGACGCCGAACGCCTTGGCGACGCTGTCGGCGGTGATGTCGTCATGCGTCGGGCCGATCCCGCCCGTGGTGAAGACATAGGTGCAGCGGTGCCTGAGCGCGTTCACCGCCTCGACGATGCGGTCTTCCTCGTCGGACACCGTCCGGCATTCGACGACCGGAATGCCCAGCGGGGCGAGGAATTGCGCGATCTGCTGCAGATTGATGTCGCGCGTGCGCCCCGACAGCAATTCATCCCCGATCAGCACCACGCCCGCCGTCACCCGTTCGCTCATGTCCAGCCTCCTCTATCGGAGACGGATATGGCGCAGGAGTTCGCGGGTGACCAGTGGCTACTCAGCCAAGGTCCGGACTGCGATGGAGGCATCTCCCGATACCATCGAGTTGTCTCCGAATCTGGCGTAGAAAATCAGACCATAGCGATTGGTTGCCGGATTTAGCGGGATATCGGCGCCCTCGTCCGCTCTGACGAAAACCGTAAAGGTCCGCACCTGTCCGGCGGCAAAATTCAGGTTCAGCTCCGACGCACGTTCGCTGACGCACACACCCGTTGCCGGGTCGGTCTCGCAAAACGTGCCGGTCATCGGCCCCGACCATCGGCTGGCCGCCACGCGGAAATCGGATGGTCCTCCCGAATTCATGACGGCAACGGCGAAGGCACTGTTGCGGTCAGGGCGAAGATCGAGAATGCCATTCCCCGAGGGCGTCACGGCGACGCTTATCAGATCAGGCAAATTCAATCCGGTCGTCACGAGGCGGAATGTGTTGACTGAATTCTGCAAGGCCATCTCGTCATCGCAGACGAATTGAAGCGCCAGATTGGCGGTCTCGATCTGTGCCGAGCGAAGCGAGATCAGGAAGGACTGCGACTGCCCTGGTGCAAGCGACACGGGCGTGTCCGGCGTCCCGGTCAGCGTATTCGTCGTCGAGTCGGTGGTCTGATAGTGAAATTCGCCGGCGAAGCCGTTCGGCGCCCGTACAAGGCAATTGCTGACTGGCTGATCGTAGGACACCGGATTTACAAGCGTCGCGAAGGCTGTCGCCCAGCTTCCCGTCGTGACCGTACGCATGGCCGGGACGACGGCGCTGCGAAGCGGCTGTGACGGTTCGTCAGCCGGATACCAGAACAGCGTCGATGGGCTCCATGGCGGTTCGAGTCTGCCGTCCCAGACACCAATGTAATAGGTCGCGCCGGCTTCGGCAGGAATTTCGTAACCGCGGTCTGGGGACGGGTACGACACCTCCCACAACGAGATCGGGTAAGGGAAATCGAAAATCCGCATGTGCAGATTGGAAAAGAATGTGAAGGTGCCATCGGCTGGCGCGGTCCAAGTGTACCAGACGGCGTTCTGTCGCACATAGAACTCGTCATCATTCTGGGTCGCCCCGGCCGTGTTGACGTCGATCCGCCCGCGCGCACCCGAGATCGCAAATCCGTTGACAATGCGGTCGTTCGGCGGGGGCGGCGCAACCGGCTCGATCAGCAGGCTTCCGTCGCCGCGTTCGCTGGGGTCGTAGCCGCCGATCGCCAGCCGGTAGGCCGTGCCAGCGGTCAATACAGGCTGAACGCGTGAATTGGTCGAATTTTCGTAGCCATCATCGTTCGACGCAATGGTCGAAAGCGCCGTGATTTCATCCCCCGAGTAAACGCCGAGCACGGTGTCGAAATCCGTGCCGAACGCGGAAATCGCATAGGTTGACGTGATGGACGGCGTGAACGTCCACCAAAGCGTCCCGGTCGGCGACTGACCGCCATGCGAAGGCTCGCCGTCCTGGGCAGTCGCAAACCGGTTGGAAAACCGGGTTTCGATTCCCGGACGGCCCATCACGAAGGCACCGGCAAGATCGTCGTTTCGCGGCAAGGCTTCCCGCATCTCGAGATTGACCGGAAGCGGCATGCGTGAGACCGCGTCGCTCGACCCGATCCAGATCAGCCCTCGCTGGACACCGTCCCGCGCCTCCTGAAGGTTGATGCTGATGCGGAATGTCACGCTGTCGTTTGCCGCGACGCTGCCGCCGATCTGACCGGGAATGGGGTCGCCCTGCGGGCTGCCGCCGCTCAGCAGCTGGAAGACGATCCAGTCTTCCTCCGTTGACACGATCCAGCCCAGTGTCGTGCCGGACGTGTTGGTCAGCGTGAGATCGCGATAAAGCGTGCCGGTGTCTTCAAGGCGGTGACCATACAGACGGATCTGACCGTCCTGCTCCGTCTGCAGTGAACCGATCATTCCCCCCGAGTAGAGCGTCAAAATATCCGATGCGAGCGACATCTTGATCGAACGATAGGAGAACTCGGCAGACGTAGCCTGAAGCACCGCCTCGATCTGGTCGATACTGGCATTCGGATGAGCCTCCCGCAGGACCGAGAAAGCCCCTGCCACATGCGGCGTGGCCATGGATGTGCCCGTCGCCTCGACCGTCGCCCGTCCGCCGGTGTCGTTACGGCCCGGATAGGCCGACATGATATTCTCTCCGAGGGCGTAAAGATCGCGCCAGAATCCTTCGTTGGAGTAATTTCCGTTTCCGCCAACGGCCACGGCTTCGGGGATGCAGGCTGGCGCCGAAATCGCACCGGAAAAGCCGTCATTTCCCGTAGCAATGACCGTGGCGACCCCCGCTTCGCGTAGCATCGTGATGATTTCACGCCGCGGATCGTCGACGCACGCATCGGCGAACCGGCCGCCGCCCAGACTCATATTTATCGACGTCAGAGATAGTTGCGCGCGATGCTCGTAGAGCCATTCCAGCGCAGCTATCTGATCGCTCGAATAGCTGAGCGCGCAGGGGCTGTTCGATCCGCAAAACTGGGTCTCGCTGAAGCGCGAAAAAACCTGCACCGCAATCAGACCTGCATCCGGCGCGACGCCGATCAGGTTCACATTCGCCATCGATGGGTGCGGTATCTGGGAGCCCAGCGCGATACCTGCGACATGCGTCCCGTGTTCGCAGCCATAGGCTCCGCTGACGCCGGGGCCGGGCCCTTCGCAATTGTCTCCCGCCTGGGCATCGAAGCTTTGCGCAACACCGTCGGGGCAGAAGCTTGTCGACTGGCCGGTCTCGGTTGTCGAAAAACAGGCCGACGCCACAGTGCGGCCCGTAAACATGTCGTGCTGAAGGTCGACGCCGGTGTCGAGAATAGCAATGGACGTGCCTGTGCCTCGATGGCCGCGCTCGTGCATTCGCAGGGCACCGGCATAGGCCACGCTGTAGTCCAGTGACGGCGCATCCAGCCGGTCCTCGACGATGCGCGCCACGCCCGGCTCGCGGGCAAGGGCAGCGACCTCCGCGGCACTCAGAAGCATGGCTGCGGCCGGAGTGTAGCGGAATTCGCGGGCCATGACCGGCCCCTGCGGGTCGACGTCGTCCAGAGTCGCCAACATGCCGGCGGGGCGGCCGAATGCGGACGCGAGCACACGGTCGCGGGCCTGCGCGATCAGCGCGGCGATCTCTCGGTCGGATGCGCCGTCGGCGCGGGCGTATTCCACAGCCGGCACCGCGAATTCGACGATGACGCGCTGGCGCTGACCGGTTTCAAGCCGGGCCTGCGTTGCCGGTTCGAGTTCGACCGGCGCAGCGAACGCGGCCGAAGCCGCCGAAACCGCAGCGAGAACGGCAAGTGCAAAGTGACGCATGAAGTCTCTCCCCAGCCTCCGCACTGTAGTCGCGGCGGCCTGACCAGACAATCTCGGGTTTAGCTCCGCGCAAGACTGGCAAGTCATGGGAAATTTTGCCAAACCCGGCGAAGCAACGGAGCGCGTGATGAGCAATTTCGACGGCTGGGACCTGCCCGATCCCTTCATTCTGCGGATTACAGCCGGCGAAGCCGATCTCGACGAGTTCGGTCACGTCAACAATGCGCGCTACCTCGTCTGGGCTCACGAAACCGCCTGGGCACAGTGGGAGGACCACTTCCCGCAACACCCCCGCACGCAATTCGCCGAGTGGGATTACGGCATGGCGATCATCCGGTCGGAATGCGACTATCTGGGGCATCTGCGCACCGGCGATGCGATCGATTGCGCCGTCTGGATTTCGAAGTCTGACGGGAAGCTGCGTGCCGAGCGCCGCTACCAGTTCCGCCGCGTGGGCGATGGCGCGACGGTGTTCCGCGCCCGGATGGATCTGGTCTGCTTCAAGCTGACGAGCGGCCGCCCGACGCGCATGTCGCCCAAGCTCGCCGAACACTACAGCGTGAAGCCTTCGGTCGCTGCTGCTCTGATGACGGAAAGTTAAAGCAGCGCAACATTGCCCGATGCCGCATGCTGCCTATAGTCCGCCGGTCTGAATTCATCCGGGGAGTGGCATGTTCGATTTCCGTTATGCAGCGCTGGCTGCGGTTCTTGGCGTTGCCGCGTGCGGCGATGCGACCTTCGACGTCAATACGGCCGATAACGATGATGCGAACGGTTCCGACATCGTCGCCGACAATGGCAGTGTCGATCTGCCGAACATCTCCCCCGATGCAATCGAAGCGCACATCCGCTTCCTGTCGACCGACCTGATGGGCGGACGCGATGCCGGTTCGCAGGAATACCTGATCGCGTCGCACTATGTGGCCACACAGATGCGCCTGATCGGCCTGGAGCCGGCCGGTGACGAGGGCGGCTATTTCGCGATGGTGCCGTTCCAGCGGATGAGCTCGAACCCGGAAGGCGCCCGTCTCGCCGTGGGTGGAACCGAGTACACGCACGGCCAGGACGTTTTCGTCAGCGCGAACCCGATTCTCCACGAGGCCGAGGTGACGGCGGAACTGGTCTTCGTGGGCTACGGTCTGTCCCTGCCCCATCACGGTTATGATGACTATGAAGGCGTCGACGTGAATGGCCGGATCGTTGTCGTCCTCGGCGGCGCGCCGGAAGGCGTGATGCCCAGTGACGAGCGTTCGCACCAGCTGCGCGGATCGACCAAGCGCGACTATGCCGCCCAGCACGGCGCGGTCGGCATGATCACCATCTCCGGTGCCAATTCCGAGCAGTTTGCCGGTTTCGCAAGTGGTGCCGTGGGCCGCGCCAATGTCGCGATCGGGCCGTCGGGCGCCGAACGCAATTACGAACAGCTGCAGGTCAATGCGACCGTTTCCTCCGACGTCGCAACGGCGATGTTCGCGAATGCGCCAATGACGCTGGAAGAAGCGACCGCGGCCCTCGCCGACGGACCGCAGAGCTTCGCCCTGAACCAGACCGCGACCATTGCGTCACGCACGGACCGCGAGCTCTATGAAGAGCCGAATGTCGTCGGCATGCTGCCGGGCAGCGATCCGGAACTCTCCGGCGAATTCGTGGTTCTGACCGCGCACCTCGACCATATCGGCACGTTCGAGCAGAACGCCTTCGTCGCCTCGGGTTGCCGCAGCGCGACCGAGGAAGACAATGTCTGCAACGGCGCGGTCGACAATGCGTCGGGCGTGTCGATCATGCTGGAAACCGCGCGCACCTTCGTGGAACTCGGCGCGCCGCGGCGTTCCGTGGTCTTCGTCGCGCTGGCAGCGGAAGAAAAGGGTCTCCTGGGTTCGGAATACTTCGCGCAGAACCCGACCGTGCCGCAGGCGGACATCATCGCCAACGTGAACCTCGACATGCCGGTGATCGTCTATGAATTCTCCGACGTGATCGCCTTCGGCGCGGAGCGGTCCGAACTTGGTCCGATCGCCGCGCGGGCCGCGTCACAGCTCGACGTGACGGTCAGCGAGGACCCGATCCCGGAGCAGAATCTCTTCATCCGCTCCGACCACTACAACTTCGTGCGTCAGGGCATCCCGTCCCTCTTCCTGATGACGGGCTTCTCCTCGCCGGATCCGCGCTGGGATCAGGGCGAAGGCTTCATGGGCTTCCTCAACACGAATTATCACCGTGTTTCGGACTCCGTGGATCTCGACCTGCTCTACGACCAGGCCGCCAAGTTCGCGGACATCAATTTCGTGATCGCGCGAGAGATCGCGAACGCCGACGAGCGCCCGCAATGGAATGAGGGTGACTTCTTCGGCGAGTATTTCGGCGCCGGCCGCTAGACCGGTCTGCAAGCCAAAGCTGAGTGTTTCGGGGCGTGCGGTGTTTCCTTAACCGCGCGCCCCGATTATATCGGGGCCATGACCGCCGACGGAAACCCGATGAACCTCGCCTACGACCTCGACAACAACGACACCCAGCCCCAGCGCGACGGACGGATCAAGATCCACGACGCGGCCGGGTTCGAAGGCATGCGCAAGGCGGGCCGCGCGGCGGCAGAAACGCTTGATTACATTGCGCCTTACGTCGAGCCGGGTGTGACGACGGAAGAGCTCGACGAGCGCATCCGGAAGTTCATGATTTCCAAGGGCGGCGTGCCGGCGACGCTCGGCTATCGCGGCTACACGAAGTCCAGCTGCACCTCGATCAATCATGTCGTCTGTCACGGCATTCCGGGGCCGAAACCCCTGAAGGACG
This sequence comes from Hyphobacterium sp. SN044, assembly GCF_021864465.1. Taxonomy (GTDB): domain Bacteria; phylum Pseudomonadota; class Alphaproteobacteria; order Caulobacterales; family Maricaulaceae; genus Hyphobacterium. The sequence goes on along the minus strand of NZ_JAKKUV010000001.1, from coordinate 345,373 downwards.
GCGATATCGTCAATATCGACGTGACGATCATCCTCGATGGCTGGCATGGCGACACGAGCCGCATGTTCATCGCCGGCGAGCCGAAGCGGAAGGCCGAGCGGCTGATCGAAGTCACCTATGAAGCCATGATGATGGGCATCGAGGCGGTGCGCCCGGGCGTGACGCTCGGCGAGATCGGCTCGATCATACAAAAGCATGCCGAAGACAACCGCTATGGCGTGGTGCGCGATTTTTGCGGCCACGGGCTCGGCCGCCTGTTCCATGACGAGCCGAACGTGTTGCACTACGGCGAGCCGGGCGAAGGCCCCGTGCTGGAGGCGGGCATGTTCTTCACCATCGAACCGATGCTCAATCTCGGCCGGCCGGACGTGAAAATCCTCTCCGATGGCTGGACCGCGGTGACGCGCGACAAGTCGCTGTCGGCGCAGTTCGAACACTCGGTCGGTGTGACCGAAACGGGTGTCGAGATCTTCACCAAATCCCCTGCCGGGCTCGACTGCCCGCCCTACAAGGTCTGACGGCGGGCGCGCCCATGGGGGAGGACGCGCCGCACCATCTCGGTCACCGCGAACGCCTGCGGGAAAAATTCGCCGACGGGCTCGGCGCAGGCCTGCACGACTACGAACTGCTCGAACTCTTCCTGTTCAACGCCATTCCGCGGCGCGATGTGAAGCCGCTGGCCAAGACGCTGATCGCCGCCTTCGGCGATCTCGGCGGTGTGGCGGCGGCCCCGGTCGACCAGCTGGAAGAGATCAAGGGTGTGTCGCGCAAGGTCGCGCTCGATCTGAAACTTCTGCTCGCGATTTCCGGGCGGATGGCACGCGAAGGCGTGATCGGCAAGCCGGTCGTCTCGTCCTGGTCGGCGCTGGTGAACTATTGCCGCACGGCGATGCAACACGCCCGGACGGAGGAATTCCGCGTCCTGTTCCTCGACAAGAAGAACCGCCTGATCGCCGACGAGGTCCTGTCGAAAGGCACGGTCGATCACACGCCGGTCTATCCGCGCGAAGTGCTGAAACGCGCCCTGGCGCACGAGGCGAGCGCGCTGATCCTCGTCCACAACCACCCGTCCGGCGACCCGACCCCTTCGGGCGCCGACGTGACGATGACCAAGGCACTCGCCGAGGCGGCGAAACCGTTCGACATCGTGCTGCACGATCATCTCGTGATCGGGCGCGAAACGACGGCCAGCTTCCGGACGCTGGGGCTGCTTTAAGCACCTCGGGTTTCCGACCCCGCGAGCGGGGGAGGAAAAGATGGATGGCGTTGTCACCCGAACCGGAATCGCGAAGATGCGCGCATGACATTCTTCACCCATCTCGAATGCTCGGCGACGGGGCAGCGGTATGACCGCTCCCAGCCGCATAACCTGTCGGAAGCGGGCAAGCCGCTTCTGGCGCGCTACGACCTCGACGCGGCGAAGCCGGCACTCGACCGCGACGCGATCTGGGCGCGCGGCGGCGGCTTCTGGAAATGGCGCGAAATCCTGCCCGTCGACCGTGACGAGGATGTCGTCGCGCTCGGCGAAATCGATACGCCGCTGATCGACGTCCCCGCCACGATGGCGAAATCCGGCGGAAAAGGACGGCTGATCGTCAAGGATGAAGGCCGCCTGCCGACCGGCAGTTTCAAGGCACGGGGCCTCGCGCTCGCCGTGGCGATGGCGAAATCCTTCGGCATCACGCGCATGGCGATGCCGACCAATGGCAATGCCGGGGCGGCGCTGTCGGCCTATGCCAGCCGCGCCGGCATGGAAAGCTGGTGCTTTGCGCCCGCCGACACGCCGGAAGTGAACCTCCGCGAGATCGCGCTGCATGGCGGGCATGTCTACCGGGTCAATGGCTATATCCACGAATGCGGCGCACTGGTCGCGGCCGGTAAGGCGGAGATGGGCTGGTTCGACGTCTCGACCCTGAAGGAGCCCTACCGGATCGAAGGCAAGAAGACGATGGGGCTGGAACTCGCCGCCCAGCTCGGCTGGCGATTGCCGGACGCGATCTTCTACCCCACGGGCGGCGGCACGGGCCTGATCGGCATGTGGAAGGCGTTTGGCGAGATGGAGCGGCTCGGCTGGATCGGGCCCGAACGGCCAAAGATGTTCGCCGTCCAGGCCGAGGGCTGCGCCCCGATCGTCAAAGCCTACGAGGCGGGCGAGGAACACGCCGAGGAATGGAAGAACGCCCGGACCGCCGCCATGGGCATCCGCGTGCCGAAAGCCATCGGCGATTTCCTGATCCTCAGGGCCGTGCGCGAAAGCGGCGGCGCGGCACTGGCGGTCAGTGAAACCGCGATCGAAGCGGCGCGCGTCACCTGCGGGCGGGAGGACGGCCTCCTCCTCTGCCCGGAAGGCGCGGCGACGCTGGCGGCCTATCAGAAGGCGCTTTCGGGCGGCCTGATCGAGCGTGACGCCGAGGCCGTGCTCTACAATTGCGGCTCGGGCCTGAAATACGCCATGCCCGACGCGGCGAAGACGCTGGACAAGGATGCGAAGGTGGATTGGGGGGCGTTATGAATTCGGACGCACCGGAACGTTTGCAGATTGGTCCGCCGGAGAAAATTAAATTCGATGGACGGCGCTCTTCCTGCTGGGGGATCCCACTTCGAGCCCCGACAACATCCGGCGAAATCAGGAGTATCCTACGCGAACTGATCGGCCACCAAGTTTGGCAATTATACACGATTACGCACCCGATTGGAGATGTCTCCAACGTTCGCATTGCGCACGGAGCAACCTTGTACCGGTTGCATATCGATCACCTTCACGGAGACGCCAGCCTCATTGGTCCGAAGGCGAAACTTGATCGTCTCTATCGACGACACCGGAAGCATTGAATTAAATATGTGAAGGGTGGCTATCTCCCCCTCACCCGGCCCTTCGGGCCACCCTCTCCCTCAAGGGAGAGGGGAAGAAACGCCGAGCAGTATTCCCTCTCCCTGCAGGGAGAGGGCTAGGGTGAGGGGTCTTCCCTCCTCGACCTTCGAGGCCGCCTGACGGCGGCACCTCAGGATGAGAAGACAACAACAATCCCTTCTCCCCTTTTGAAGGGGAGAAGGTGCCCGAAGGGCGGATGAGGGGTTCTGCTCCGTAATTGAAGTCTGCGTGCGCCCCCTCACCCCTAACCCCCTCTCCCCCAAATGGGGGCGAGGGGAAACACCCTCCTGCTCAGGTGCTGGCGAAACCAGCCTCGAAGCGCGAGGGTGTCCGCCTCTTGACCAATTCCCCTGCCCGTCCCAAACCGCGCCCATCCCGAGACGCGTGAGAACGAGGCGCCGATGATCCCCCGCTATACCCGCCCGGAAATGGCCGACATCTGGTCGCCGGAGACGAAATACCGGATCTGGTTCGAGATCGAGGCGCACGCCACCGACAAGCTGGCCGAGCTGGGCGTCGTGCCCGAGAGCGCCGCGAAAGCGGTGTGGAAGGCCAAGGACGCCAATTTCGACATCGCCCGCATCGACGAGATCGAGGCGGAGGTGAAGCATGACGTCATCGCCTTCCTGACGCATCTCGGCGAGATCGTCGGCGAGGACGCGCGCTTCGTGCACCAGGGGCTGACGAGCAGCGATGTGCTCGACACCTGCCTCGCCGTGCAGATGAAGCGCAGCGCGGATTTACTGCTCACCGGCATGGACCGGGTGCTGGCGGCGCTCAAAGCCCGCGCCATGGAGCACAAGCACACGATCTGCATCGGGCGCAGCCACGGCATCCATGCCGAGCCGACGACGATGGGGCTGAAATTCGTGCGTTTCTATGCCGAGTTCGCCCGCGGCCGCGAACGCCTTGTGCGGGCGCGCGACGAGATCGCGACCTGCGCGATTTCCGGCGCCATCGGCACGTTTGCGAATGTCGACCCGGCAGTCGAGGCGCATGTCGCGGAGAAGATGGGTTTGACGGTCGAACCGATCTCGACCCAGGTCATCCCGCGCGACCGGCATGCGAACTATTTCGCCGCGCTCGGGATTATCGCCTCGGCGATCGAGAACATCGCCATCGAGGTGCGCCATCTGCAGCGCAGCGAAGTGCGCGAGGCGCAGGAGTATTTCTCGCCGGGGCAGAAGGGCTCGTCCGCCATGCCCCACAAGCGCAATCCGATCCTGACCGAAAACCTGACCGGGCTTGCCCGGCTCGTGCGCTCTGCGGTGATTCCGGCGATGGAGAATGTCGCGCTGTGGCACGAGCGGGATATCTCCCACTCCTCCGTTGAGCGCGGCATCGGGCCAGACGCCAACATCCATCTCGATTTCGCGCTGCACCGCACGGCCGGGATGATCGAGAAGCTGATCGTCCACCCCGAGCGCTGCCGGGAAAATCTCAACGCCTTCGGCGGCATCCACAATTCCCAGCGCGTGCTGCTGGCGCTGACGCAGGCCGGCGCGTCGCGCGAGGAGAGCTACCGGCTCGTCCAGCGCAATGGCATGAAGACCTGGGATGAGGGCGGCATGCTGGTCGATCACCTCAAGGCCGATGCGGACGTGACGGCGCGCCTGTCGAGCGACCAGATCGAAGCCTGCTTCGACGACGCCTATCATCTGAAGCATGTCGACACGATTTTCGGGAGAGTCTTCGGATGACGGACGCCGAGCAGATCCACGCCCTGATCCTCGAAGCCTATCGCATGGTGTCCGGGCCGGCCGGGCCGCGCGACTGGAGCCGGCAGGACGAGGTCTTCCACGAAGACAGCCGCCAGATCCGCACCGGGGTGAACCCGGACGGGTCAATGTGGATGCGGGTGATGGGACGCGAGGCATACCGCGCCGACACCACGCCCTTCTTCGCCGCGAACGACTTCTACGAAGTGGAACTGGCGAGCGAGATCCGCGTGTTCGGGAACATCGCCCACGCCTGGAGCCAGTATGAGGCGCGGACGAGCATCGGCGATGTCGTGCCCGAGCGCCGCGGCATCAACTCCATCCAGTTCCTGAAAGGTCCGGACGGGCGCTGGTCGATCATCCACATGATCTGGGACAATGAGCGCAACGGGCTGTCACTGCCCGGCTCGGTGCAGCGATTCTGACCGGCCAGACCGGCCGCCCGCTCCGGGAAATGATCCACATCTTCCCAGGCCTTCTCAAAGCCGATTTCAAAAGGGAGCGGTGTCGCGCTTGAGAGCGCGCGCCAACGCATGCCCCATGCCCGGGTTCCGAGCGAAACTGCGTTTTTATTTCTGCAGCCGAAAGCCGGAACTTCGCCCCGCCGCGCCGAATTGGCCCTTGTAAGCAAACGCTTCTCAAGGAGGCGCGGCACATGGCCTATCTTCAACCTCTTCTCGCCGGATCGAGCGCGGCCGCCGTAATCGCGGCGGGCGTTGTTGCATTCGGCAAGCCCCCCGTTCCAGAGACGGGTGTCGAACCGGCCATCGCCGTGACCGAAGACCACGGCGTGGAAATCCGCGAAGACGCCGCCGACATCGTCGGCGAACAGCGCGGGCCATCGGGGCGCATCCCCGACGAGAGCACAGCGCGGCATATCCGGGCGCAATTCTCCACCGACGACGAACGGATCGTCCACAACGAGCGTACCGGCGCGCCGCTGGAAATCGCCCTGCGCGAGGCCTATGCCAAGCGCATCTACGACCCGATCTGGTCCGAGGCCGGTGCCCTCGACCTGCTGTCTCGTCTCGAGCGCGCCGAGGCGGCAGGATTGAGGCTTCAGCCCGGCATGATCGAGCGGGTGGAGGCCTCCGTCGACGCGCTCGGAAGCCGTGGACAGGAACGCGCCGCCGCGGATGTCTTCCTGTCGCGCGTCTTCCTGAGCATCGCCGACCGCGAACGGAACGGCATCGATGCGGAAGCCAATCTGATGCCGGGTGGTGTGGCCGCCCCCGATCCCGAGCCGCTTGACGTCCAGCTGGCCTATGCCGGCGAAGGCGCGTTCGACTATGCGCAGCTTCAGCCGCTGCACCCCGAATATGGTGAGCTGATCGAGGCCCGCGCCGTCTATGCCGATCATGTCGCCAATGGCGGCTTCACGCCGGTTCCCCACCCGGGCGAGGTGCTGGAACCGGGCGACACCGATCCGGCGATTGCCACGCTGCGGCAGCGGCTCGAGGAAGAGGGCTTTATCATCGACGAACCCGGGTCCGAGGACGACAACCAGATCCAGGACGGTTCGAAATCCATCCCGGAAACAGCATCGGACGAGCATTTCACCGAAGCGGTCGAATCCGCGCTGATCGAATTCCAGCGCCGCAACGGGCTTGAACGCGACGGACTGCTCGGCCCCAACACGATCGCGGCGCTGAACGTCACGGCGCAGGAAAAACTGGAACGCATCGACGCCAATATCGAGCGCTGGCGCCAGGCGCCGCCCATGTTCGGCGAACGGCATATCCGGGTGAATGTCCCCGCCTTCCGCGCCGAGGCGCGGGAGAATGGCGAGGCCGCACTCGACATGCGCGCCATTGTCGGCATGCCGAGCCGCGAGACGCCGGTCTTTACCGACACGATCGAATACATCATCGCCAATCCGCGCTGGTACGTGCCGGAAAACATCCTGAGCGCCGACAAGCTCGACGATATCCGCGGCAATCCCGGATACATCACCAGTCACAATTACTACGTTCTAAGCCGCGACACCGGCGAACAGGTCGATCCCCATTCGGTCGACTGGACAATTCCGGGCGTGGAGAACCACTACCGCCTCGTCCAGCGTCCCGGCACCGACAATGCGCTCGGCACGGTGAAGCTGATGTTCCCGAACGACCACTCGGTCTACATGCACGACACGCCGGGCACGCACTTGTTCGAGAATGACATCCGGGCCTTTTCCTCAGGCTGCATCCGGCTTGAACGGCCGCACGAGATGGCCCGCTGGACAATGCAAGCCGGCGGAATTCCCGACCAGATCGAGGCCATCGATACGGCTTGGGACGAGCAGGAGCACACCCGTTTCGACCTTGCCGAACCGGTGCCCGTCTACATCGTCTATTTCACCGTCGAGGTCGAAGAGGACGGCGATATCCTCTTCCACAACGACATCTACAATCGCGACGAAGCCGTGGTTCAGGCGCTCGCGGGCAGCGAGCTCGGCTTCGTCGGAGCCCGTGGAGCGTGATCGATGAAAGCCATCCGCTACGGACTTTCCCTCGCAGCCTTCGCAGCCAGCGGACTTGGACTGCCAGCCTGCGGCGCACCCGCGGAACGCGACAGCGCGATAGCCGAGCGCGGCGCGGCACCCGAACTGGTTGCCGCCCGGATGCCCGGACAGGAGGCCGGTCTCGAAGGCGCTGACGCACCGGAGGAGGCCGCGGCCGATGAAACGGAAACGGAGGCGGACGAACCGGCCGACGCGGAGGCTGTATCGGGCGAACCGGCCGAAGAGATCAGCGTCGACGGTAAGGACCTGCCGTACAAGACCTGGCACCACCTCACCATGCCCGGTGAAACCGTGACAATCGAAGCCGACGCCCCGGTGGAGCTCGTCATCGACGGCGAAACGGTCGGCGAAACTGCCGAACGGCATGAATGGACCGCGCCGGACGCCCCCGACACGCTCGAGGTGCGGTTGGTCGACGGGACCGGGGAAGCGCACGAGATTTCGCTCTTCGTCCTCGCACCGCTCAATGGAGACACCGTAATGGAAGGCTACCGGATCGGCGAATACCCGCAGAACGCCCCGGAAGGACTAATCCGGTTGACCGAGGACGACATGGACACGCCGGTCTCGCCCAGCTTCACGATCGGGCAATTCATCTGCAAGCAGCAGCCCGGCCACTGGCCGAAATTCGCGCTGGTTTCCGGCAATCTGCTCTTGCGTCTGGAAGCGGTGCTGGCCGAACTCCAGGAAGATGCGCTGACCGATGCCGACAGCTTCTTCGTGATGAGTGGCTACCGCACGCCCTTCTACAATACGGAGATCCGTTCGGCCCGCCTGTCCCGGCACATGTATGGCGACGCGGCGGACATCTATCCCGACGTGGCCGGCAACGACTCGGTGATGGACGACCTCAATGGCGACGGACGGATCACCCGGGCCGACGCGGAATTCCTCTACGACTATGCCGAAGATCTGTTCGCTGCGAAGAACCTGCCCGAAGGCGGCATTGGCGCCTATGACGCAAACGCCATTCACGGCCCCTTCGTGCATATCGACGGACGCGGCACGCGCGCCCGCTGGGGCCGGTTCGGCAGCTAGGCCTCAGCCCTCGGCCTGGACCTGCTGGCGCGCGGTGGCGAGAAGATCGTCCATCTGCTTGCGGATCAGGTGTTCGGACATGTCGACGCCCTTGGCATCGAGATCGCCCTTCACCTTGCGGTAGACGTCTTCGTGACCGGCTTCCTCGAAATCGGCCTTCACGACCTCTTTCGCGTAGTTCGCGGCGGCTTCGCCCTCGATCCCCATCAGTTCCGCGGCCCACAGGCCAAGGAGCTTGTTCCGGCGTGCGACGGCCTTGAACTCCAGCGCCTGATCATGCGCGTACTTGTTCTCAAAGGCTTTTTCGCGATCGTCCATCGAGGTCATTCGGGCGTCTCCGCATTACGCTGTCCTGAGGGCTTTCGTTAGCTTGGCAAACCCACTAAATCAATCGCGCAAAGCGCCTATTGCTGTGCGCGTTGCGGCCCGCCGGGCGCGGGTCTAGTTTCGCCATCCGACACGCGGCCCGCGATCCGATTCGGGGCCGCGTTCGCGCTTTTCGGGCAGGGAGCGCACCCATGAGCCGCCGCAAGAAGATCTACGAAGGCAAGGCCAAGATCCTCTATGAGGGTCCGGAACCGGGCACCCTCGTCCAGTATTTCAAGGACGATGCCACCGCCTTCAACAACAAGAAGAAGGCCACGCTGGAGGGCAAGGGCGTCCTCAACAACCGGATCAGCGAATTCATCATGCTGAATCTCGGCCGGATCGGCGTGCCGACCCACTTCATCCGCCGGCTCAACATGCGCGAACAGCTGGTCCGCGAAGTCGAGATCATCCCGCTGGAAGTAATCTGCCGGAATGTGGCCGCAGGCTCGATCAGCCAGCGCCTCGGCATCGCCGAGGGCGATCCCCTGCCCCGTTCGATCGTCGAGTTCTGCTACAAGAACGACACGCTCGGCGATCCGCTCGTGGCGGAAGAGCACATCACGGCGTTCAACTGGGCCTCGACCCAGGAAATCGACGACATCATCTCGCTGACCCTGCGCGTGAACGACTTCCTGTCGGGCATGTTCGCCGCGGTCGGCATCCGCCTGATCGATTTCAAGCTGGAATTCGGCCGCCTCTATGAAGGCGACATGGTCCGCACGGTGCTGGCCGACGAGATCAGCCCGGATAGCTGCCGACTGTGGGACATCGAAACCAACGAGAAGATGGACAAGGACCGCTTCCGCCGCGACCTCGGGAATGTGACCGAGGCCTATGCGGAAGTCGCCCGCCGTCTGGGAATCATGAAAGAGGCGCCCCGCGCCGCCAACGACGAGGCCTGGAAGTGAAAGCCCGCATCCACGTATTCCTGAAGCCCGGTGTTCTGGATCCGCAAGGGGCCGCCGTTGCCGGCGCGCTGAAGACGATGGGCTATTCCGAAGTCACCGAAGCGCGTCAGGGCAAGCTGATCGAGCTGGAACTGACCGGCGACGACAAGGCGGCCGCCGAGACCCGCGTGAAGGAAATGTGCGACAAGCTGCTCGCCAATCCGGTGATCGAGAATTTCACCGTCGAGATCGAGTAAGTACCCCGCCCAACGATTGGCAAAGTTTGTCATTCTTGGTAGTCTGGGACCTCGCAAACGCGGAGCGTCCCATGGCGACGATGAATGTTTCCCTGCCCGGCGAACTCAAGAAATTCGTCGAGGACCGCGTGCGCTCTGGTGAGTACGCGAATTCGAGCGATTTCGTCCGCGACCTGATCCGCCGTAGCGAGAGCAATCATCGCAAGCTGGAGGCCCTTCAGCGCGCGATCGATGACGGCATTGCCAGCGGCCCCAGCGGGAAGTCTTTCGACCAGATCATGGATGGTGCCCGTGCCGAGGCGAAGCGGCGCGGTCATGCGGATTGAGTTCACCTCGCGTGCCGAAGACGACCTTGTCGCCCTTTATCTAGACGGGCTTGAGCGCTTCGGACGGGAACAGGCGGAGCTCTACAGCCAGAGCCTCACGGCGGCGTTCGAAACGCTCGCTCGATTTCCGATCGCAAGCGGCATACTGGACGGCATCCGTCCGCCGACCCGCCATCTCATCTACAAGGCGCACGCGATATTCTATGAGGTTCGAGGAGACTCGATTCTGGTTCTTCGTGTGCTCCATGGGCGGATGCTGCCCGACGAGAATCTGTAGGCTGTGACGGGGCCTGAATCCCCCGCTCGCCAATCTCGAACCGTCCTGCTAAAGGCCTGCTCATGAAATCCGCCGTTATCGTCTTCCCCGGCTCGAACTGCGACCGCGACGCGCACGACGCGATCGAGCGCGTGACGGGCCATGCCCCCGCCATGGTCTGGCACCAGGAAACCGAACTGCCCGACGGCACCGAATTCGTGATGGTTCCGGGCGGGTTTTCCTATGGCGACTATCTGCGCTGCGGCGCGATGGCCTCGCGCTCGGCGATCATTCCCGCACTGCGCGCGCATGCCGAACGCGGCGCGCCGATCCTCGGTGTGTGCAACGGCTTCCAGGTGCTGACCGAGACCGGCCTCCTGCCTGGCGCGCTTATGCGCAATGCGGGGCTGACCTTCATCTGCGAGAAGGCGCCGCTGACGATCGAGAATGGCAACACGCAGTTCACCAGCGCCTATGGCGGTCAGCGCGAAGTCGTCTTCCCGATCGCGCACCATGACGGCAATTACTTCGCTGACGCCGCCACGCTCGACCGGCTCGAAGGCGAAGGTCAGGTCGTGTTCCGCTATGCGAACAATCCGAACGGCTCGGCGCGCGACATTGCGGGAATCACCAATGCGCGCGGCACGATCATGGGCATGATGCCCCACCCCGAACGCGCGGTGGACGCCGATCATGGCGGCACGGACGGGCTTGGTGTGTTCGAAAGTCTGCTCGGAAGCGCCTGATTTTTCGGAAATCCCTCGTTCCGGTGATTGCCGGTCGGGGCGGCTTGTGGAAACCTGTCGCTCTCGCAGTGACAGGGGAAAAACCATGAGAACGTTAGTTGCCATCGCGGCTGCGGCCGCTGCGGCCGTGATGACCGCAGCGCCTTCCTATGCCGCAGGCTGGGAAATTCGCGGCCTGCTGAACTCCACAAGCACGGCTGACTGCATCAGCCGCGCCTACCGCATCCTGAACAATTATTCGCGGGTCTATTCGGTCGGTGAACTGCAGCGCGGTTCGATCGGCGTCTATGCCTACCAGACCGACCACATGGAGCGGGACGTGACGATTCAGTGCACGGCGGTCGACACGGGCGGCCAGGCGCTGCTGATCGTCCACGACACCCGCAACGACACCGACATCGCAGCCACCGCCGAGCGCATCGTCCAGTACTGGGACGCCAACGCCGGTAAATAGGCCGAACGCCTGACAGGCAGGTGACGGAGGCTTTGCGTGCGGGGTCCGGGACGGCTAGAAGGCGGAAACGCCGAAGCCCCAGCCGGACACGTCTGACATGACCGCAAATGCCTCCGCCCTGTCCCAGGACATCATCGACGATCACCTGCCGCCGGAAGAGTATGCCCGCACGGTCGAAATCCTCGGCCGCGCGCCGAATCTCGTCGAACTCGGCATCTTCTCGGTGATGTGGTCGGAGCACTGCTCCTACAAGTCATCCCGCGTCCATCTCAAGAAATTTCCGGTCACCGGCGACAAGGTGATCCAGGGGCCGGGCGAGAATGCCGGCGTCATCGATATCGGCGACGGTCAGGCCTGCATCTTCAAGATGGAGAGCCACAACCACCCCTCCTATATCGAGCCCTACCAGGGGGCCGCGACGGGCGTCGGCGGCATTCTGCGCGACGTCTTCACCATGGGCGCTCGCCCGGTGGCGCTGATGAATGCGCTGCGCTTCGGTGCGCCGAACCACCCCAAGACGCGCAGCCTGGTCTCCGGCGTGGTCGCGGGCATTGGCGGCTACGGCAATTGCGTCGGTGTACCGACGGTCGGCGGGGAAACGAATTTCCATTCCGGATATGACGGCAACATCCTCGTCAACGCGATGGCGGTCGGCCTCGCGGACGCGGACAACATCTTCTACGCGCGCGGCGCGGAGCCGGGTCAGCCGATCGTCTATGTCGGTTCGAAGACCGGCCGCGACGGCATCCATGGCGCGACGATGGCCTCGGCCGAATTCGACGACGACAGCGCGGAAAACCGCCCGACCGTCCAGGTCGGCGACCCCTTTACCGAGAAGAAGCTGATCGAGGCTTGTCTCGAACTGATGGCGACCGATGCCATCGCCGCCATCCAGGACATGGGCGCGGCGGGCCTGACCTCCTCGTCCGTGGAAATGGGCGACAAGGGCGGCGTCGGCATCACGATGAATCTCGACGCCGTGCCGCAACGCGAAACCGGCATGACGGCCTATGAGATGATGCTGTCGGAAAGCCAGGAACGCATGCTGATGATCCTGAAGCCCGGCAAGGAATCCGTGGCTGAGGCGATCTTCCGGAAGTGGGAGCTCGACGTGGCGGTGATCGGCGAGACCACCGACACCGGCCGCATGCTGTTGAAGCACAAGGGCGAAACCGTCTGCGACATTCCGATCAAGCCGTTGGCGGACGAAGCCCCGCTCTATGAGCGCCCCTGGGTGCGCGCGCCGAAGCGCGAAACCATCCTCGCCGGCGATGTCGCCGCGCCGCAGGATTATGCCGAGGCGATCCTGACGCTGATGGTGTCGCCGGATCTTTCCTCCAAGGCGTGGATCTGGAAGCAGTATGACCGCCACGTCATGGCCGATACCGCCGCCAGTTCCGAAGACCCGTCGGATGCCGCCGTGGTGCGCGTGCACAAGACAAGGAAGGCGCTGGCGATCACGACGGACTGCACGCCGCGATACTGCCAGGCCGGCCCGATGGAGGGCGGCAAGCAGGCCGTGGCTGAAGCCTGGCGCAATCTGACTGCCGCGGGCGCGGACCCGATCGCGATCACCGACTGTCTGAACTTTGGCAATCCGGAACGCCCGGACATCATGGGCCAGTTCGCCGAGTGCGTCGAAGGCATGGCCGAGGCCTGCCGCGCGCTCGATTTCCCGGTCGTATCGGGCAATGTCTCGCTCTACAACGAGACCAATGGCAAGGCGATCCCGCCGACCCCGGCGGTCGGCGCGGTTGGCCTGATCCCGGACATTTCAAAGCGCGGCACGTTCGGCAATCTCGCCGAGGGCGACGTGTTGATGCTGGTGGGCGAAAGCCATGGCTGGCTCGGCGCCTCGCTTTATCTGCGCGAGATCGAAGGCCGCGAGGAAGGCGCCCCGCCGCCGGTCGACCTGAAGGTCGAGAAGCGCAATGGCGATTTCGTCCGCGCGCAGATCCGGGAAGGCCGCCTCTCAATCGTCCATGACCTGTCCGATGGCGGTCTGGCCGCCGCGGCAGCGGAAGTCGCGATGGCGTCGGGCACCGGCCTCAACCTCGCCCACGAGGGCGAGTTGCCGCTTCACGGCTTCCTCTTCGGGGAAGACCAGGCGCGCTACCTGATCGGCGCAACCGAGGCGAAGGCCGAAGCCGTCCGTGCCGCAGCAGACGAAGCCGGCGTGCCGCTGACCGTGATCGGTCTGGCGGGCGGCGACGCGCTCACCGTCAATGGCGAGTGGACCGTCTCGATCGAGGATCTGAAGCGCGTCAACAACGCTTTCCTGCCCGCCCTGATGGGCGGGTAGGCGTCTCGTTCCCCTCGCCCCCATTTGGGGGAGAGGGTGGCGCGAAGCGCCGGGTGAGGGGGCAGACTCCCTCGTCTGACTACGGAGCAGAACCCCTCATCCGCCCTGACGGGCACCTTCTCCCCTTCAAAAAAGGGGAGAAGGGATTGCATTGCCTCTTGCAGGGATACCGTACCCTTTTACTGCCCCATGCCCGGCTTGGTCGGGCGCTCGGCACGCGCCGCATCACGGTCCTCGCGGATCGCGTCCAGTTCGCTGTCGAACAGGCGCACAGCATCCATCACGGTCTGGGTCGCGCCGACGAAAAAGTCGTAGTGTATGACTTCGTACTCATCGGTCGGCTGGTGATAATGCTGATGGAAATCAACACCGTAATAGATGAAGGGGATGCCCGCGCGGTGGAAGGGGCCGTGGTCGGACGCATAGGTCCAGTCGCCATTCTCGCCCCATTCCGGTGAATCATAGCCCTGGATCAGGGTGATGCCCTCGACCGCCCCGGCCCGGTCCACGCGTTCGCGCAGGAAGGGATAGTGAAAAGCCCCGGCGGCGGGCAGCTCGCTTTCTTCCTGATAGCCCAGCATGTCGAGATTGACGTTGAGCGCGAGGCGTTCGAGGGCCACCGGGAAATCGCTGACCAGCGCGCGGGCGCCCTGCAGGCCAACTTCCTCGGCGTCGAGCGCCGCGAAGTAGACGTCATGCTCGGGCGGATTGGCCACGAAGTCCGCCGCGATCGCCAGCATGGCGGCCACGCCGGAGGCGTTGTCGTCGGCCCCGTTGCAGATCTGTCCGCCGCAATGGCCGAGGTGGTCGTAATGCGCGGTGACGATCATCACCGTGTCGCTGTCCGACGTACCCTCGATATAGCCGACGAGGTTGATGGCGTCGTGGCTGGCGCCCTGCCGCTCATAGGAAAAGTCGTGCTCGTAGTCCTCGAAGGCCGGGAGGATGCCGATCTCCTCGAACCGTCCCGTGATATAGGCCCGGGCGCGCTCGGCCCCCTCGGTGCCGGTGCCGCGGCCGTCCATATCATCGGCCGAAAGAATGCGCAGATCGGTCAACGCCGAATCGCGATCGACCGTCTGCGCCTGTGCGGATGCGAACGCCACGGTTGCGATGGCGGACACCAGGACGGCCGCAAGACCCAAATTGCGCATAACGATCTCTCTTTCCCTGACTTGCGCCGAAGCGGCAAAACCCTGCATTAGAGTTTTGATACGAGCAGAACCAGTTACGGATTTCTCATGCCCATGCAAGCCGATGACATCGCCCAGCTGATCCGCGACGGGATTGACGGCGCAGAGGTCGAGATCATCGACCTTGCCGGCGATGGCGATCACTACAAGGCGGTGGTCGTCGCCGAGGCCTTCCGCGGCCTGCCACGCGTGAAGCAGCACCAGATGGTCTATGCCGCGCTGCAGGGACGGATGGGCGGCGAATTGCACGCCCTGGCACTGGAGACGCGCGCACCGTGAAGAAGGTCAGGCTGGGGAAGACAGGCGAAGAGGTCTCGAAGCTGGGCTTCGGCGTTTCCGGTCCGCACGGCTCGCAGCTTGTGGGCCGGAATGAGAGCGTGTCGCTCATCCGCAAGGCGATCAAGGCGGGCTATACCGTGTTCGATACCGCCCCGCCCTATGGCGACGGCGAGGCGGAAAGCCGCCTCGGTCTGGCATTGAAGAACCAGGATGCCGATGCGCTCTTCATCATGACGAAGGCCGGCGTCCTGTCCGCCGGGATGGGACGCAAGCGCCGCGACTTCACGCCCGACGCGATCGAATTGTCGCTTCAGGACAGCCTGCGCCGCTTCGCCCTTGGGCATGCCGATGCACTCTTCCTGCACGGCCCGGCGCCGCACGAGCTGACCGACGCGCTGATGCAGCGGCTCGATCTGTTGCGCAGTGTTGGGGCCTTCCGCTTTCTCGGGATTTGCGGGCGCGGCGAGGAACTCGACGCCGGTATCGACAGCGGCGTGTTCGACCTGATGATGGCACCCTGCCCGCCAAACGCCGACGAGACGCAGCTTCACCGCTTCGAACGTGCCAACAAGGCGGGCATGGGCACGATCGCCATCGAGGTGATGCGCGGCCTGAAGCGCTCCGGCCTGCCGAAGACGGGCGGCGATGTCTGGTATGCAGCGCGGCAGCTTCGCTCGGTCCTCTCCCCGGATCGTACGAGTGCGGCGGTCGACGCGGAAGCCGCGCTCAGGACGGCACTCGCACGCGCCGACGTGGACGTGGTGATGACGACCACGACGCGCGCGGATAATCTCGCTGCGAATGCGGCGCTGGCCGGGACTTGACCGCCGGGGGGCGGCTGCATAGCTCTCACGCTACCAAAGCAAGGGAATTCCGCCATGAGTGCGACCGTTCAGGACGATATCCGCGACATCATCCAGTCGAATGACGTGGTGCTGTTCATGAAGGGCACGCCGGTCTTCCCGCAGTGCGGGTTTTCCTCGGTCGTGGCGCGCGTACTCGACCATCTCCAGGTCGACTACCACTCGGTCAACGTGCTGGAAGACCATGACATTCGCGAAGGCATCAAGGCCTATTCCGACTGGCCGACCATCCCCCAGCTCTACGTAAAGGGCGAATTCGTCGGCGGCTGCGACATCGTGAAAGAGATGTTCGAGGCGGGGGAGCTTCAGATCTACCTCAAGGACAAGGGCGTCGCCCCGGCAGCGTAGGCGGTCTTACCGGGTCGGATTCGCCACCGTAACGGTCGCGCCCTGCGGCACGCCCAATTCCTCGAAACCGAAGGCGATCTCGACCCCGTTCGGCATCAGCGCGCGGCAATAATCCTCGCGCACGCGTTCCAGCAGAACCGAATAGCTGTTGTCGCGGCGGCTGACATCGACCCGGAAATCGCCCTTCTGCGTGCAGCCGTTCGAGGCAACGCGCACCACCAGGATGTCGTCGCCGATCAGACGCGAGCCTATCACGGTCTCGATCTGGGTTTCCGGTTCGTCGTTTCCGCCTGGAACCAGCGGAAGCCGCTGCACGGTCGAACACGCCGCCAGTGTGGCGGCAGACGCCGCGATCAGCGCGATTCTGAACAACATCATGCGACTCCCCGGATTTCCTGAATCAAAGTGATAACCCCGTCCGGCCTGCTCGCAAACCGCGTGCCGCCGCAAAGGGTGCGATCCATTCGATTCCACTTGCGCAGGATACCGGACTCTCCGTGTCAGGAGAACTGTTCAAGCGGAATTCCCGTTTCACGCGATTCCGACTCCACTTGCGCGGAAATCCGGAATCAATTCCGTCAGATATCCGCGCAAGCAAAAGGCCGCGCGGAGCAATCCGGCGCGGCCTTCGCAATGTCGTCGATGATCCCCGGAATTACGAGGAGTAGAATTCGACCACCAGGTTCGGTTCCATCTTCACCGGGTACGGAACCTCGGCGAATTCCGGAACGCGGGCATAGGTGGCCTTCATCGCCTTCGGATCAAGGTCGATATAGTCCGGCACGTCGCGTTCCGGGCTCTGCAGGGCTTCCAGGACCAGCGCCATGGAGCGCGAACGGTCGCGCACTTCGATGACGTCGCCCGGCTTGCAGACATAGGACGGAATGTTGACCTTGCGGCCATTCACCTTGACGTGGCCGTGGTTCACGAACTGGCGCGCCGCGAACACGGTCGGCACGAACTTGGCGCGGTAGACCACCGCGTCCAGACGCGATTCCAGCAGGCCGATCAGCAGCTCGGCGGTGTTACCGCGACGGCGCTGGGCTTCGGCATAGATGCGCGTGAACTGCTTTTCGGTGATGTTGCCGTAATAGCCCTTCAGCTTCTGCTTCGCCATGAGCTGCATGCCGAAGTCGGACAGCTTGCCCTTGCGGCGCTGACCGTGCTGGCCGGGGCCGTACGGACGGGAATTGATCGGGCTTTTCGGACGACCCCAGATGTTTTCGCCCATCCGGCGGTCGATCTTGTACTTCTGCGAATGACGCTTCGTCATTGTTTCTCTCTTTGGCGCGGGCCGGTGGGTCCGGTCCCTCATCCGGATCCACGATAAAAACGGCGGTGTCCGCGTCGTCCCGTGGGTTCATCGAAGGCAGCGGCCAAGCCCTGCCCTGTCGAGGGAAGCGGGGTTTCTACCCGCAGGCGGGGGAAAGTCAATGCCGCAAGGTGCGGACGGCTTGCCATGACTTGCGAAACAGGGAAGCGTTCGTATCGGGAGGCAGGGATGCGGATACTCGTTCTCGGCGGATATGGCCTGATCGGTTCGGCGGTGGTGCGCGAATGCCTGGCGCGCGGCCTTTCGGTCACCGGCGCTGGTCGCAATCCCGACCGCGGACGCCGCGCCATTCCGGGGGCGGAGTGGGTCGCGGCCGATCTCGCCCGGCTGACGCGGCCGGAGGACTGGTCCGGCGGGCTGGACGGCTATGATGCGGTGATCAACTGCGCCGGCGCCCTGCAGGATGGCGGCGGCGACGATCTTTGGGCGGTCCACCACACCGGTATCGCCGCACTGCTCGCCGCCTGTGAGGCCGCGGGCGTAACCCGCTTCGTGCAGATTTCCGCGCCGGGCGCAGACCCGGATGCCACGACCACCTTCATGCGGACCAAGGCGGCGGGCGACGCCTGGGTACGCGAAAGCCGTTTGCACTGGGCAATCCTGAAGCCCGGGCTGGTGATATCGCCGCACGCCTGGGGCGGGTCGGCGCTGTTGCGCGGTCTCGCCGCCCTCCCCTATGCGATTCCGGTCGCCCATGCGGCCGCGCCGGCCCAGACCGTCAGCGTATTCGAACTGGCCCGGGAGGCGGCCGATTGCGCTACGGGCCAGCGCCCGTCCGGCTATGAAGCGGATCTGGTGGAAGACGAGGCGCAAACGCTCGCCGAAATGATCGGGCGTATTCGTGACTGGCTTGGTTTCAGGCGGGTACCGATCCTTCCATTGCCCGGCTGGCTTGCCGGCCTCGCCGGACTGGCGGGCGATCTGGCGGCCGATCTCGGCTGGAAAACGCCGCTGCGCTCGACCGCGATGCGCACGATGGGCGCGGGCGTGACCGGTGACGCGTCGGCCTGGACCGCGGCGCGCGGCGGTCCGCCTTCCTCGCTCCCGCAGACACTCGGCGAGTTCGAAGCGGACATTCAGGCGCGGCGCTTCGCCCGGACCTATTTCCTCCACCCGTTGCTGATCGCGGGCCTGTCGCTGTTCTGGATCGTCTCGGGCGTCGTCGCCGTGTTCCAGCGCGATGCGGCGGCATCGATCCTGACCGCGGAAGGGATCGCAACGAGTACCGCCCTCACACTGACGCTCGGCGGGGCGGCGCTCGATATCGCGCTCGGGGCGGGCATTCTCATACGCCGCACCTCCAGCCTTGCCCTGGTGGGCACGATCACGCTGACGCTGGCCTATGCGGTATCGGCGACGGTCATCACACCGCATCTCTGGGCCGACCCGATGGGCACGCTGGTGAAGATGCTTCCGATCGTGCTCGCTGCACTGGCTGCGCTGGCCATGAACGGAAGCGAGAAATGACGGCAGAACTGATTCTGCGCTGGCTGCATGTGGGCGGGGCGACCGTCCTCCTCGGCACGGGGGCCGGCATCGCCTTCTTCATGGTGATGGCGCATCGCACAAGGGATGCGCGGCTGATCGCCCATGTGTCGGGGACGGTCGTGCTCGCCGACTGGCTCTTCACCGCCAGCGCCGTCGTCCTGCAACCCGTCACGGGTTATTTACTCGCCCGCACGGTCGGCTGGCCGCTCAGCGAAGGCTGGATCGTCTGGTCGCTGGCGCTCTATGGGATGGTCGGGGCGTTCTGGCTTCCCGTCGTCTGGATCCAGCACCGCATGCATGGGCTGGCCAAGGCCGCTGCTGCGTCGGGCGAGGCTCTGCCCCCGGCCTATTTCAAATGGTTCCGGATCTGGTTCGCCTGCGGCTTCCCGGCTTTCGCGGGCGTGCTCGCCATCCTCTGGCTGATGATCGCCCGGCCAGTTTTTTAGCCGACGACATCCGCATAGCAGTTCGGGGTTTCCCAGACGCGGATGCGCTGAACCGAGACACCGTCTTCGAGAAGCAGGTCGGATGCGATGCGGAACAGCTCGGCGGCAATGTTCTCCGCCGTCGGAGGCACGTCCATCAGGTAGACCGGGCGGCCATAGCTGGCGTTCGACGCGCAGACCGCCTTCACCGCCGGGTCCGGGTCGCCGCGCATCAGAATGGCGGTGTGGTCCCAGTTGGTGTCGATCCAGCCGCCGACCTTCTTCTTGATCACCGAGAAGTCGACGACGCGGCCAACCCCGTCCAACGCTTCGGCGGCGCAGGTGATCTCCGCGGAATAGCGGTGGCCGTGAAAGGCGCGGCAGATGCCCTCATGCCCCGGAATCCGGTGCAGGGCGTCCCAGGCGATGAGGCGGGTGCAGGTGATCGTCGGCATGGGCGGGTCTTTGGCGTCCGAAGGCGCGCGCGTCAATCCTCACGGACAATCCGGGCCTTGCCCCGGCCGATGGCCAGCGCCTTGATCGCGCCGCGGAAGGTACGGGCCTCCTGCTCGGTGAAGCGGGCGCGAATGAGGGCGGAGCGCAGATTGTTGATCATCAGCGGCGTCTTGTCGGGGGGATGGAAGAAGCCGGCACGGTCCAACTCGGTCTCGAAATGCTCGAACAGGCGGTCGATCTCGATGCGCGGTGCAGGCGGGGCCATATCCGTGAAGGCCTCCGGCACCGGGTCACCCGACGCCCACTCATAGGCCACGACCGCGACGGCCTGCGCCAGATTCAGCGACTTGAAGGCCGGATCAACCGGCAGAGTCAGGATCGCGTCCGCGCCGGCGACCGCGTCATTCTCCAGCCCCTGACGCTCGGCGCCAAACAGAATGCCCGTCCCCTCGCCCGCAGCCAGCGCACCCCGCGCTTCGGCGATCGCCTCGCGGCCGGTCAGCACGCGCTTTTCCATGCCGCGCGGGCGGGCGGTCGTGGCGTAGACGCGTGACAGGTCCGCGGTCGCTTCGGCAACCGTGTCGAAGACGCGGGCCGACTCAAGCACGGGCGAGCCCACCGCCATGGCTTCGGCCTGCGGATTGGGCCAGCCGTCGCGCGGCGCGACGAGGCGTAAATCGGCGAGACCGAAATTACCCATCACGCGCGCCGCAGCGCCGATATTCTCGCCCATTTGCGGGTTCACCAGAATGATGGCGGGCGCGCGCATACCAAGGCCCCTTTCGATCCGGCGCGGCGGGTGCTAGGAACCCGCCACATTTTCAATCCTCACGCACGTGCACGTGCCGTTTTCCAGTCAGAACGGAAGCAGACCGACATGGCCAAAATCAAAGTCGATACCCCGCTCGTCGAGCTCGACGGCGACGAGATGACCCGGATCATCTGGCAGTTGATCAAGGACTATCTCATCCACCCCTATCTCGACGTCGACCTGAAATACTACGACCTGTCGATCCAGAAGCGCGACGAGACGGATGACAAGATCACCGTCGAAGCGGCCGAGGCGATCAAGCATTACGGCGTCGGCGTCAAGTGCGCGACCATCACGCCGGACGAAGCCCGGGTCGAGGAATTCGGCCTGAAGAAGATGTGGCGCTCGCCGAATGGCACGATCCGCAACATCCTCGGCGGCGTCGTCTTCCGCGAACCGATCGTGATCTCGAACGTGCCGCGGCTGGTACCGGGCTGGACCAAGCCGATCGTCGTCGGCCGTCACGCCTTCGGCGACCAGTACCGCGCGACCGATTTCAGGGTGCCGGGCAAGGGCAAGCTGACGATGACCTTCACGCCGGACGATGGCGGCGAGAAGATGGAATACGAGATTTTCGAATTCCCGTCCGCAGGCGTCGCGATGGGCATGTACAATCTGGATGACTCGATCCGCGACTTTGCCCGCGCCAGTCTGAATTACGGCCTGCAGCGCGGTTGGCCGGTCTATCTGTCGACCAAGAACACGATCCTGAAAGCCTATGACGGCCGCTTCAAGGATCTGTTCCAGGAGATCTACGACGCCGAATTCAAGGACGCCTTCGCCTCGAAGGGCATCTCCTACGAACACCGCCTGATCGACGACATGGTCGCGGCCGCGATGAAGTGGTCCGGCGGCTTCGTCTGGGCGTGCAAGAACTATGACGGCGATGTGCAGTCCGACACCGTGGCGCAAGGCTTCGGCTCGCTCGGCCTGATGACGTCGGTGCTGATGAGCCCGGACGGCAAGACGGTCGAGGCCGAAGCCGCCCACGGCACCGTCACCCGCCACTACCGCCAGCATCAGCGCGGCGAGCAGACCTCGACGAATTCCATCGCGTCGATCTTCGCGTGGACACGCGGCCTGCACCACCGCGGCCGCATGGACGGCAATGAGGCGGTGATGAATTTCGCCGACAAGCTGGAGGCGACAGTCATCTCCACCGTCGAGGCCGGCTACATGACCAAGGACCTCGCCCTGCTCGTCGGCGACCAGCAAGGCTGGCTCTCGACCGAGGGCTTCCTGGAAAAGGTCAATGAGCGCTTCGCCGCGGCGATGAAGGGCTAAGGCCCGCATAGACCGAAACGAAAAGGCCGGGCCATCGCCCGGCCTTTTTCATTCGGGCGTTACTCCGCCAGTTCGATGCTGCGGGGATCGAACAGCGGCAGGTCCTGACCCGCCCAGACATAGACCGCGGTGTGCGCGCCGATGATCTTGAAGAACTGCACCTGCGCCCCTTCGCCAAAGAGTCCGCAGGCTTCCCACGGTTCGTTCAGCGCATTGAGTTCGGCTTCGTAATCGCCGTCCGGCCCATAGGTCCAGAAACCCGGCTCGTCCTCGCTGAAGGTGCAGCGCACGCGTTCGTCTTCTGGCACGTTGGCTTCCGCCACCATCCGCATCAATGCCGCGGCTTCCACGTCTGGATCATGGAAGACCTGGATCCGCTCCATCTGATAGCCGTCGGTGAAGACCTCGCTGATCATGCCGTCGATCGCGTAATCCAGGCTGATCTGCATGTCCGGATCATCGCAGCGCTGAATGCGCAGAGCGAGATCGGGCATGGAGGACGTTTCCGGCGCGGCCAGCACCGTGTCTTCCCATGTGCAGCCCGGATAGGCCGGCACGTCTTCGGAATACTGAGCATTTGCGGTGGTTGTTGACACCGCCGCCAGACAGGTCAACGCAAGCATCATGCGCATCGGAACGCCTCCCCTTCAGGTTGAACAGCCCGAGGGAATTCTACTCCGCGGCGATGATTTGCGACAGGAAAATCGGTGCCTCAGACGGACTGACGCCGCATGGTGACGAAGGTTTCCGCCTCGATCCGCCAATCGTCGCCGTCGAGCCGCCATTTCGCGAAATACCGCCCGGTGTAGCGCACGGTCATGCCCTCGACGGTCCAGCCGCCGGTCCAGCGTCCGCTTTCGGCCGCCAGCAATCCGTCCTCGTTCACCTCGATGCGCGCGGGGCTCCGCACATAAGTGACGTCCGGCGCCTCATTGAAGATCGTCGTCCACGCCTCGATCTGGGCGTCGCGGCCATTGATCAGAGGCGCATCCTCGCCCGGGACGAGGATGGCGTTTGCGTGCAGGCAGTCGGCGATCGCCTTCAGCGACCGGGTTTCCAGCGCCGTGTTGAAGGCCGCCCGCACGGACGCAATGGCGCGCCCGGCGGCCTTGTCGCCAGCGAACTGGATGTCGGACTTCGGCTGTCTTGCCATCAGCCTGCGATGGCCGACTTGATCGCCGCGATGGCGTCATCCGCTTTCGACCCGTCCGGCCCACCGGCCTGGGCAAAGTCCTCGCGGCCGCCGCCGCCCTTGCCGCCCACGGCCTCGGCGCCAACGCGGACGAGCTCCACCGCGGAGAATTTGCCTTTGAGGTCGTCCGTCACGCCGACCGCCAGCGCCGCCTTGCCGTCATTGACACCGACAAAGGCAACCACGCCCGAGCCCAGCTGACCCTTGGCGTCGTCCACCAGCGCGCGAAGGTCCTTGCCGCCAACGCCTTCGGCGACGCGGCCGATGAATTTCGTGCCGCCGACATCTTCGGGGCCCGCAGGAGAAGCGGCCCCGCCACCGCCCATGGCGAGCTGCTTCTTGGCCTCGGCCAGCTGGCGTTCCAGCGACTTGCGTTCATCGACCAGCGCGGCGATCCGCGTCTGGAGGTCTCCGACCGGGATTTTCAGCGCCTCGGCGGATTTGCGGGCGATGCCGGCCTGGTTTTCCAGCCATTGCCGCGCGGCTTCGCCGGTCAGCGCCTCGATCCGGCGCACGCCAGACGCGACCGCGCCTTCGGACACGATCTTGAACAGGGCGATATCGCCGGTGCGCGCGACATGCGTGCCGCCGCAGAGCTCAACGGAATAGCGCCGCCCCGGCTCGACATCGCGGCCCATCGCGAGGACGCGGACCATGTCGCCATACTTCTCGCCGAACAGAGCCAGCGCGCCGGCCTTGATGGCGTCTTCCGGGGCCATTTCCTTGGTCTCGGCCACATCGTTCTGGCGAATGATCGCATTCACCTCGGCCTCGATACGCGCGATCTCGTCGGCGCTTACCGACTTGGGATGCGAGAAGTCGAAGCGCAGCCGGTCGGGCCCGACATAGGAGCCCTTCTGGGTCACATGCGTGCCCAGCACATCGCGCAGCGCGCGGTGCAGAAGGT
This sequence comes from Hyphobacterium sp. SN044, assembly GCF_021864465.1. Lineage (GTDB taxonomy): Bacteria > Pseudomonadota > Alphaproteobacteria > Caulobacterales > Maricaulaceae > Hyphobacterium. Next base: position 321,063 of record NZ_JAKKUV010000001.1, on the reverse strand, counting down.
GGGTGGCCGAGTGGTTCGCGCGGGTGCGCGAACGGCGGCCCTCATCGACCGTCAGGGTCGCGGTATCACCGATGGCGATCGAGCCCGATTCCAGACGCCCGACATGACCATGCATGTCGCCGCCGCACTTTTGCACGTCGTCGACGACGAAACGCGCGCCACTGGCGAATTCGATCACGCCGGCGTCACCGATCTGACCGCCGCTCTCACCGTAGAAAGGCGTGCGGTCGAAGACGAGTTCACCGCTTTGTCCAGCTTCGAGCGTGTCCTGTTCTGATCCGCCCGCGACGATGGCGGTCAATTCGCCCTTCTCGGCGTGGCAATCATAGCCGAGGAAGTCGGTCTTCCCGAGCCGGTCGCGGACCGCGAACCAGACGGCGTCCGGCGCGGCTTCGCCCGAGCCCTTCCAGTTCGCCCGGGCCGCGTCGCGCTGGCCTTCCATCGCGACCTCGAACGCCTCGGTGTCGACCGTCATGCCGCGGGCGCGAAGCGCGTCCTGCGTCAGGTCGAGCGGGAAGCCATAGGTGTCGTAGAGGCGGAAGGCCGTCTCGCCGGACAGCGAGTCGCCTTCCTTCATGCCGCGCGTGGCCTCGTCGAGCAGGGCCAGGCCCCGGCCAAGCGTGCGCTGGAAACGTTCTTCCTCGGCCTCGAGCGTCGACTGGATCATTTCCTGCGCGCGCGGCAGTTCCGGGAAGGCTTCGCCCATCTGTTTGACCAGCGCCGGCACCAGCTTGTGCATGACCGGTTCGGTCGCGCCGAGCAGGTGCGCATGGCGCATCGCGCGGCGCATGATGCGGCGCAGGACATAGCCCCGGCCTTCGTTGGAGGGCGACACGCCATCCGCCATCAGGAATGAGGTCGAGCGCAGGTGATCGGCGATGACGCGGTGGCTCGCCAGCGCGTCGCCCTCGGCCTTCGAAGACAGGACTTCTTCGGACGCCTCGATCAGCGCCTTGAACAGGTCGACCTCGTAATTGTTATGGACACCTTGCAGAACCGCCGCGATCCGCTCCAGCCCCATGCCGGTATCAATCGAGGGCTTGGGCAGGGAAATGCGCTCTCCGCCGTCCTTCTGCTCGAACTGCATGAAGACGAGATTCCAGATCTCGATGAAACGGTCGCCGTCTTCGCCGGGCGATCCCGGAGGGCCGCCGGGAATACCCGGGCCGTGATCATAGAAGATTTCCGAGCACGGGCCGCAGGGACCGGTGTCGCCCATCATCCAGAAGTTATCCATCGTGGATATCCGGATGATCCGGTCATCGGACAGGCCGGCGATTTTCTTCCACAGACCATGCGCCTCGTCGTCTTCCGAATAGACGGTGACCAGAAGCTTGTCCTTCGGGAGGCCGAAATCCTTCGTCAGCAGCGTCCAGGCGTGCTCGATCGCCCGTTCCTTGAAATAGTCGCCGAAGGAGAAATTCCCCAGCATTTCGAAGAATGTGTGGTGGCGGGCGGTGTAGCCGACATTGTCGAGGTCGTTGTGCTTGCCCCCGGCGCGCACGCATTTCTGCGTCGTCACGACACGCGGCTTGGCGCGCTTTTCCTGCCCGGTGAAGACGTTCTTGAACTGCACCATGCCGGCATTGGTGAAGAGCAGCGTCGGGTCGTCCTTGGGAACGAGCGGGCTCGACGGCACGACCTCGTGATCGTGCTTGGCGAAATAGTCGAGAAATCCGCTGCGGATGTCGCGCAGGCTGGTCATCATGGCGTCCTTACCGGCCACGGTGCGGGCCGGGTGTGTCTTGTGCCGGTGTTACGGGCGGTGAATGTCACTCCATATACGAACGGGCGCCCGGCCTCGCCAAGCGCCCGCTGCTGAAATTTTTGCGGCTGCGAAGTTACCGGGCTGACGGATCAGCTCGCGGCGGCCTCGTCACCCCCGTCGTCCTCGACGTCGGGGCCGGTCAGCATCTCGTCAGCAATCACGCCGGAATTGGCGCGGACCTTCGCCTCGATCTCGTTGGCGATATCCGGGTTGTCGAGGAGGAAGCGGCGTACATTCTCGCGGCCCTGCCCGATGCGTTCGGAATTGTAGGAGAACCAGGAGCCCGACTTCTCGACGATGCCCCCCTTCACGCCGAGATCGAGGATCTCGCCGGTCTTGGAAATGCCCTCGCCGTAGAGGATGTCGAACTCGACCTCGCGGAAGGGCGGGGCGACCTTGTTCTTCACCACTTTCACGCGGGTCTGGTTGCCGATCACCTCGTCGCGATTCTTGATCTGGCCGATGCGGCGGATGTCGAGACGGACGGAGGAGTAGAATTTCAGCGCATTGCCGCCGGTCGTGGTTTCGGGGTTGCCGAACATCACGCCGATCTTCATGCGGATCTGGTTGATGAAGATCACCATCGTATGGGACTTCGAGATCGAGCCGGTCAGCTTGCGCAGCGCCTGGCTCATCAGGCGGGCCTGCAGGCCCGGCAGGCTGTCGCCCATCTCGCCTTCCAGCTCGGCGCGCGGCGTCAGCGCGGCGACCGAGTCGATGACGAGCACGTCGACCGCGCCGGAACGGACCAGCGTGTCGGCGATCTCGAGCGCCTGTTCACCCGCGTCCGGCTGGGACACCAGAAGTTCGGCGACGTCGACGCCCAGCTTGCCGGCATAGACCGGGTCGAGCGCATGCTCGGCGTCGATGAAGGCGGCGACACCGCCATTCTTCTGCGCTTCGGCGACACAGTGCAGCGCCAGCGTGGTCTTGCCCGAGGATTCCGGGCCGTAGATCTCGATGATGCGGCCCTTGGGCAGGCCGCCGATGCCGAGTGCGATGTCGAGACCGAGCGAACCGGTCGGGATCGCCTCGATATCCATGTCCGGGCGTTCGCCCAGCTTCATCACCGAGCCCTTGCCGAAGGCACGGTCAATCTGGGAGAGCGCGGCTTCGAGCGCCTTCTTCTTGTCGGAGGTGTCGTTGTTCTTCACGAGACGAATCGCATTGCTGGCCATGGGTCCTGCCCCTTATTTCACGGCCCCGTCAGCGGGGCAATTGAAGGGGCTTGTACCGCGTTTGTTCCCGGAACGCAACCGGAACATTTGAAGGAGCGGAACGCGGCCTGTCAGGCCGCGTCGGCGTCCTCGGCGCGTGCGCCGATCTCGCTCTTCACCTTCTCGGCCAGCTGCGACAGCGTGAAGGGCTTGGGCAGGAAGGAGATGTCGTGCTCGCGCGAGAGCGTGTGCGAGAACTCCTCCTCGGCATAGCCGGAGATGAAGACGATCCGGGTCGTGGCCAAGAGATCGCGCGCCTTCTCGACGAGTCCCGGACCATCCAGGCCCGGCATGACAACGTCGGAGATCAGGAGGTCGAATGTGCTCTCACCGTCCTGCAGGATGGCGAGCGCCTTCTCCCCGTCCTCGGCTTCAGTGACCTCATAGCCGCGCTTGGCAAGCGTGCGGGCCGCGATCATGCGCACCTTGTCCTCGTCCTCGACGAGGAGGATGCGGCCGCGCCCGGCGAGGTCGGCCGGCTTGGGTTCGATCGCCCGCTCGGCCTTCTTGCGTTCGACCTCCTCGCGCACTTCCTCGGTCGCCTCGGTGGCGGGCAGGAAGAGGCGGAAAGTCGTGCCCTTGCCGAGTTCGGACTCGACGAAAAGAAAGCCGCCAGACTGCTTGACGATGCCGTAGACGGTGGCGAGGCCGAGCCCGGTGCCCTTGCCTTGCGGCTTGGTGGTGAAGAAGGGCTCGAAGATTTTCTCCCGCGTCGCCTCGTCCATTCCGGTGCCTTCGTCTTGCACCTCGATCAGGACCCAGTCGCCGGCCACCGGGTCTGGCGCCCCGGCCTCGCGGACCTCGTCTGCGGTCGCGGCGGAGGTGCGGATCGTCATCGTGCCGCCGCCCTTCTCGCGCATCGCGTCGCGGCCATTGGCGACGAGGTTGATGATCGCGGTTTCCAGCTGACCCTTGTCGGCGCGGATCGGCGGCAGGTCGCGGCCGTGGACGATCTCCAGTTTCACCGTCTCCTCGAGGATCTGGCGCAGGAGGATGGAGAAGTCGGACAGCACGTCCGGCACTTCCAGCGTCTCGACCCGGAAGGTCTGCTTGCGCGAGAAGGCGAGCAGCTTCTTCACCAGGCCCGCGGCGCGCGCGATGGTCGAGTTGATGTGCTGCAGGTCGGCGTAGGAGGGATCGCCGACCGGATGGCGGCCGAGCAATTCGTCGACCGTCAGGCGCAGCGCCGTCAGCAGATTGTTGAATTCGTGCGCGACGCCGCCGGCGAGCTGGCCGACCGCCTGCATCTTGTTGCCCTGCGCGAATTTCCGCTCGAGGTCCTTCCACGCCGAGACGTCGATGACATAGGCGACGCGTTTGCCGCCGCGGGCCGGTGCGAAGACCAGGTGCGCCTCGCGCTTGGATTCGCCCTTGAGGACGACTTCGGCCGGCTCGGTCGTGCCGCTGGAGGCGCGGGCGATCGCCTCGGCCGGCGTGCGCCCGTCGCTCCAGTCGAACAGGTCGATGAATTTCGCGCCGGGGATGGCCGTGCCGCCGCAATACTGCAGCAGCGCCGGGTTGGCGTCCTCGATGATCGCGGCTTCCGGGTCTGCCCCGTCGAGCCGGGCGACGCCGAAGGGCGCGGAGAAGAACATCTCGTCGAAGGTGCGCCCGGCCTTGGCGCCGGTCGGCATGGCCTGGGCGATTCCCGGCGGCGCGCCGGTGGTCGACAGGCCATAGACGATGGCGCGGCCGACGGGCTGCTTGCCGCCTTCCCAGCGGATTGCGATGGCGACCGGCGTCTCCACCCCTTCCCGCCCTTTGAGGCGCGCATCGAGGCGCACCGTGTCGGGCTGGCCGCAGGTCTTCAGCACCGCGCGCGCGCCGTCGCCGGTCAGCATGTCGCGCAGCGCCGGCAATTCGTCCTCGCGCTTCAGGCCGAGCCACTCGCGCAGCGTCGCATTGCCGTCGAGCAGCTTGCCCTTGGGGTCGATAGCCATAAGGCCGGCCGGGGCATTGTCGGCCCAGTCCGGGCGCAGGCGCGTGTCCTTTTCGCCTGTGACTTCGTCGACAGACGGCATGACCCGCCAGACAATGTGATCGTCGCCGGAGGGGCGCACCTCGATGTCGTAGCGGCGCAGTTCGCCGTCCACGTCGAGCGCGGGCATGCGTTCGCGCGCCGTCGCACCGGAGGCCGCCGCCAGGATCAGGCGATAGATCGCCCCGTCGCTGCCGGCCCAGATCCGGTCCGGACCGGCGAGTGCGAGGCTCTGGCCGAGACCGCCCGCCGTTTTCGCGATATCGCGATAGGCGGCATTGCCCCAGCGCGGCGCGCCCTTGCGATTGGTCACGAGCACCGGGTCTGCCAGCAGATCGAGCGCTTCGAGCGCCAGTGCCGACGGTCCCGGGAGGGCATGGCGTTCGGCCTTTTCGCGCAGGGCGCGCCCGGCGGCTTCACCGGCGGCGAGCGCGTAAAGCAGGAGGAAAGCGGCGACCGCGAACCCGGCCAGCAGGATGAAGCCGTGCCAGCCCGCTTCGGACGCCGCGAACAGTGCCACACCGGCCGAGGCCAGGGCGCAGAGGGCGGCGGTCCAGAACAATCCGCGAGCCACCGGCTGGGTCCAGAGCGGCGCCCGCATCGCTTTCACGGGCTGGGTAAATTCGGCCATGGAATCCTCCGTACGCGATCCGAATCGCGCGTCCGTTCGAAACTCTACATCGCAACGCGGCGTCACGCCCGCTTGCGCGCGAGCGTGAGCACGTAGCCGATCACCTTGGCGACCGCCTTGTAGTGTTCGGCGGGAATGGTTTCGTCGATCTCAACACTGGCGTGGAGCGCCCGGGCGAGCGGCGGATCCTCGACGATCGGCACGCCGTGCTCCTTCGCCAGCTCCCGAATGCGCAAGGCAACCGCGTCGGCACCCTTGGCGACGCAGATCGGCGCGGCGGTCACGCCCTGCTCGTATTTCAGTGCCACGGCATAGTGGGTCGGGTTTGTGATCACTACGGTCGCGTCCGGCACGGCGGCCATCATGCGCCGGCGGGCGCGCTCCTGGCGGATCTGGCGAAGGCGCGCGCGGATCATCGGGTCGCCCTCGGTCTGTTTCAGCTCGTCCTTCAAATCCCGGCGCGACATGCGGTTGCGCTTCATGAAACTTTGTCGCTGGTAGATGTAGTCGAGCGCGGCGATGGCGGCATAGGCCACGAGCGCGGCGATGAAGAGCAGGATCACGTCCGTCAGGACGACCTGCAGAATGCCCGACACGTCCATGGCCGGCAGGGCTGCCAGCTCGGTCCGCTTCGGCCAGATCACGATGAAGATCGCGCCGGAGACCAGCGCCATCTTGCCGAGGCCTTTGAGGAAGTTGGCCCAGCCCTGCGGGCCGAACATCCGCTTCACGCCCTCAACCGGATTCAGCTTCGACAGTTTCGGGTTCATCTTCTCGGTCGAGAACAAGAGCCCGGTCTGGACGAGGTGCCCGGCCAGACCCGCGCCCATCAGGATCAGGAAGGAAAACCCGACCGCCAGCGCGACCGTCCAGGCGGTTGCGGCCGTCAGGTCGAGCGCGGCGGCTGGATCGAGGCTGAGCTCGTGCGGGCGCGCCAGGAAGACCGACAGGCTGCCGGCCAGATGGCGCGCAATGGACGGTCCCAAGAGGGCAATGACGACGAGGCCGGAAGCCAGCACGAACCAGCCCGGTATCTCCTGCGATTTGGGAACGTCGCCTTTCTCGCGCGCCTGTTGCAGGCGCTTCGCTGTCGGCTCTTCTGTTTTTTCGCTTTCGTCCTGATCGTCTGCCATCGCGCGCTCCTACTGGAATTCGACGGCGAAGGATTCGAGACGCTGGAGCCAGACCATGGCCATGGCCCCCACCGAGATCGCGAAGATGAAGAAGCCGGCCAGGATGTTCACCGGCATGGCGATGAAGAAGATTTGCGCCTGCGGCATCAGGCGCGAAAGCACGCCGAGGCCGAAATAGAAGACCAGACCGAAGACGATCAGCGGCGCGGCGATCTGGATGCCGATCCGGAAGCTGTCGGAAAAGACAGTCAGCGCCCATTCCGCTGCATCGGCGAGCGGCGGCAGCGACCCGACCGGCATGACGTCATACGAACCGCGGGCGGCCAGGAGCAGCAGATGATGCAGGTTGGTGACGAAGATCAGCACGATGAAAAGCAGGTTCAGGAAGGTCGACATCAGGGCGCCGGACTGCCCCTGCGAGGGGTCGAAGGCCTGCGCCATGGCGAGGCCCGTCTGCTGGCCGACAATCTGGCCGGCGACAGAGGCGACCGACATGAACATGCGCATGACCGCGCCGATCATCAGACCGATCAGCGCCTCGCTCATCAGCATCGCGGCCATGGCCAGCGGCTGCACCGGTTCGGCGGGCAACTCGGGCGCGATGAACGGGGCGAGCGCCAGCGAGAACATCAGCGCAAAGGCCAGACGCGCGCGCGGCGGCACGCCGGGCTCACCGATGCCGGGCATAAGCATGAGAATCGCCCCGAGCCGCGCAAAGATCAGCGCACCGGCATAGACGAGCGCTGAGAGTTCATCATTCACGAGGCGACGATCCGGTCGGCAATGCCGTTCATGAAGGCCGACATCAGAGCCCCCATCACGGGCAGGAAAATCAGAAGCGCCACGAAGATCGCGATGATCTTCGGCACGAAAACCAGTGTCATTTCCTGAACTTGCGTCAGCGCCTGGAAGAGCGCGATCACCACGCCGACGGCGAGACCGACCAGCATGACCGGCGCCGACAACGCCAGCATCAGCCAGATCGCATCGCGCGCCAGATCGAGAACTTCGCTGCCATTCATGGGACGCCGCCTGCCCGGAATTAACCAAGTTGCGTAGCCGACGCTCCGCCCGTTCGCGTTAAGAAAGGGTCAATAAGTGTAAACGCGCCGCAGCGGCCGAGGCGCCACATTACAGATTGGTCAGGTTTACCGAACGCTCCGAGGCGTTAAGAAAGGGGCAGCAAACCCTTTGTCTGGACGGGGAGGTCCGACCCAATGCGTGCATTTCTGATCAGTGTGAGCGCCGCCGCGCTTCTTGCCGCCTGCGGTAATCCGGAAGCCGAAGATGCGAACACGGCCGCCGATCCGGCCACCTCTGCCGAAACGGCGATGACCGACGCCGAAACCGGAACCGAAATCACGGCTGAGGACCGTGAAGCGGAGACCGAGCGGCTGAACGCCTTCTTCCAGGAAGTCTTCGAGCGCGAGCTGGCGCTGTCGCCGCAAGGCCAGACCTATCTCGGCATGGTCGACGACAATGATGCCTATGGCCGCTGGGACGATGTCAGCGACGAGGCTTTCGAGGCCGGAATGGACCGTGCGCGCAGCGATCTGGATCGTCTGCACAACGACTTCGACTACGACCGCCTGACCGAACAGGCACAGGTCAGCTACCGCTTCTTCGAATTCGTTCAGCAGAACTCTCTCGACCAGGGCGAATTCCGCGACCAGACCTACATCTTCACGCAATTCTTCGGGCCGCATTCGGACATGCCGTCCATGCTGATCGGCTATCACCGTGTGAACAATGCCGACCAGGCCCGCGCCTATGTCAGCCGCCTCGAAGGCCTTGGCCCGGCCATCGAACAATTGACCGCCCAGGCGCAGGCCCGCGCGGAAGCCGGCGTCCAGCCGCCGGCCTTCGCCTACCCGGTCGTGATCAACACCGCGCGCGGCATCATCACCGGCGCGCCGTTCGACGACACCGGTTCGGACAGCCCGCTCTGGGCCGACCTGCAGGAAAAGACCAACGCGCTCGACATTCCGCAGGAGGAAAAGGACGCGATTCTCGAGGCTGGCCGCGACGCCCTCATCAATTCGGTCCAGCCGGCCTATGAGGCGCTGATTGCGGAGATGGAACGCCAGGCCGGAACCGTCGGCGAGGATGACGGCGTGTGGCACCTGCCGCGCGGCGAAGCCTATTACGCCGCCCAGCTGCGCAACTACACGACGCGCGACGATTTGTCGGCGGAAGACATCCACCAGCTTGGCCTGTCAGAAGTCGACCGCATCCACGAAGAGATGCGCGCCATCATGGAAGAGGTCGGCTTCGAGGGCACGCTGCAGGAATTCTTCGCCCACCTGCGCGAGAGCCCGGAATTCTACTACGAGAACACCGAGGAAGGCCGGGCGCGCTATCTCGCCGAGGCGACCGCCATGGTCGACACGATGCGCGAGGAAATTCCGGCCTATTTCGGCCGCCTGCCTCAGGCCGAGATGGAAGTCCGCGCGGTCGAACCCTACCGGATCGAGACCGCGACCGGCGCCTTCTATGAACCCGGCCCGCTCGATCGGTCCGCGCCTGCGGCCTATTACGTGAACCTCGCCCATATGGAGGAAGTGCCGGTCTACCAGATGGAGACGCTGGCCTATCATGAGGGCATTCCGGGCCATCACCTGCAGTCGGCGATCGCGCAGGAACTGGAAGGCGTCCCGATGTTCCAGCGCGTGACCTGGTATTCGGCCTATGGCGAAGGCTGGGCGCTCTATTCCGAACGGCTCGGCAAGGACATGGGCATGTTCACAGATCCGTATCAGGATTTCGGCCGCCTCTCCTATGAAGTGTTCCGCGCCGCCCGCCTCGTCGTCGATACCGGCATCCACCATCACCGCTGGACCGAGGAACAGGCCGCCGAATACATGCTGGAAAACACGCCGATGACCGCCGGCGACATCCAGAACGAGATCCGCCGCTACATCGTGTGGCCGGGTCAGGCGGTGTCCTACAAGGTCGGCATGGAAACCATTCTCGACCTGCGCCAGAGGGCCATGGACGCGCTGGGCGAAGATTTTGACTACCGCGAATTCCACGACGTCGTGCTGGGCAATGGCTCGGTGCCGTTGACCCTGCTCAGCGACCTCGTCGACGAATACATCGCCGAAAACCAGAACGGCTGATGCCGCGAAAGGAAACAGACATGAGCATCAAGAGATTCCGCCTCGCTCTGATGAGCGCGGCGACGACGATCGCGCTCGCCGCCTGTTCCGGCGAGACCGAAGACGACGCCGTCGACACTCCCGCGAACAACAATGCGGCGGTGACGACGTCGGACACTGACACGCCGGCGGCGAACGACAATCCCGACGCTGCGCAGCAGATCAATACCTGGTTCGAGGACACGTTCGAGGCCGGCGTCGCCCGGTCGCCGATGACGCAGACCTTCCTCGGCCGGAAGACGAATTACGGGGAGTGGAATGACGCTTCGCCCGAATTCGCCGAGGAGAGCTATCGCCTGTCGCAGGCCGATCTCGCCTACATGCGCGACACGTTCGATCCGGAAACGCTGCCGGAGTCGGAGCAGCTGTCCTACGAGCTGTTCGAGTATGACGGCGAGCGCGAGGCCGAAGGCTGGCAGTGGCGCGACCACGGCTACACCTTCACACCGCGGTCCGGCCCGCACATGGGCGTGCCGTCCTTCCTGATCAACAATCACCGGGTCGACACGGTCGAGGATGCCGAGGCCTATATCTCGCGCATCCGCAATGCCGCCGAGTATCTCGACCAGAATGCCGCCAATGCGCAGCGCTCCTACGAGATGGGGGTGACGACGCCGCGCTGGACCTATCTGCCGATGATCGAGACCTCGCGCAACGTGATTTCCGGCGCGCCGTTCGATGACGGGGAAGACAGTCCGATCCTAGCCGACTTCCGGTCGAAGGTGGACGCGCTCGACATCTCCCAGGAGGAGAAGAACCGGCTCGTCTCCGAGGCGGAAACTGCCCTCACCGAGAGCCTCGCCCCGGCCTATGAACGGCTGATCGCGATGTTCGGGGAGCAGGAGACCGCGGCCCGCGAGACCGACGGTGTCTGGGACGTGCCCGGTGGCAGCGAATATTACGCCTACATGCTGCGCGGCTACACGACGACCGACATGACCGCGGAGGAGATCCACGATCTTGGTCTCGCCGAAGTGGAGCGCATCCACGGCGAGATGGAAGCGATCATGGAGGAAGTCGGGTTCGAGGGTTCGCTGCAGGACTTCTTCGAATTCATGCGGACCGACAGCCAGTTCTACTACGAGAACACGGACGAGGGCCGTGAACGCTACCTGTCGGAAGCCACGGCGCTGATCGACACGATGCGCGAGGCCCTGCCGCAGATGTTCAACACCTTCCCGGAGGCCGAGCTGGTCGTGCGGCGGGTGGAGGAATTCCGGGAAGCCTCGGCGGGCAAGGCCTTCTACCAGCGCCCGGCCCCGAACGGGTCACGCCCCGGCGTCTACTACGCCAATTTGCGCGACATGGCCGACATGCCGACCTACCAGATGGAAGCGCTCGCCTATCACGAGGGCATTCCGGGCCACCACATGCAGCTCGCCATCATGCAGGAACTGGAGGGCGTTCCGTCCTTCCGGCGGTTCGGCGGCTACACCGCCTACACCGAAGGCTGGGGGCTCTATTCGGAGTATTTCCCGGTCGAATTCGGCTTCTATGAGGATCCGTATTCCGATTTCGGCCGGCTGGCGATGGAGCTGTGGCGGGCCTGCCGCCTCGTGGTCGACACCGGCCTGCATCATCACCGCTGGAGCCGTCAGGAAGCGGTCGACTATCTCGCCGAGAACACGCCGAATCCGCAGGGCGACATCGTCAACGCGATCGACCGCTACATCGTCTATCCGGGTCAGGCGACGGCCTACATGATCGGCCGTAACGAGATCCTGCGCCTGCGTGAAATGGCGCGTGAGGAACTCGGCGACGATTTCGACATCCGGGAATATCACGACGTCGTTCTGCGCCAGGGCGCCCTGCCGCTCTCGGTTCTGGAAAGACGGGTCGAAAACTGGATCGAGGCCGAACAGGCCGGCGCGGAGTAATCCCCGCTTCCGGGCAAAGAAATCCCCGCCGGAGCGATCCGGCGGGGGTTTTCATGTCGATGATGACGAAGATGCGTTCAGAAGACCGGGATGATCTAGATCGGCATCTTCAGGATGTCGTTATAGGCGCGGATCACTTCGTCGCGGACAGCCATGACGGTCTGCAGCTGAACTTCGGCCGCGGAGACCGCGGTGACAACGTCGATCAGCTCGGTCTGGCCCATCGCCGCGCCGGCGGTCAGCTGTTCGGCCTGGGCGAGGGAATTGCCCGTATTCTGGACCGCGCTCGACACCATGGCGGAGAAATCCGATGCGCCGGCTTCGTCACCGGCCTGCGGCCCTTCGGCCGCGCGGGACATGTTCTGCGCGGCGGCGGCGTAGGCGCGAAGGGCGGAAAGATCGGCGGCCATCTATACCCTCCCTAGCGGCGCAGCAGTTCGAGCGCGCGCTGCATCATCGCACGGCTCGATTCCACCATGTTGAGATTGGCTTCATAGCTGCGCTGGGCCTCGCGCATGTCCATCAGCTCGATCAGCGTCTGGACGTTCGGATAGCGGACATATCCCTCGTCATTGGCGGCGGGGTGGCCCGGCTCGTAGCGCAGGTTGAACTCGCTCTGGTCGGCGCTGACCCGGTTCATGCGGACCAGTTCGAGACCGGTCTGGCGGTCGAGCTCGGATTCGAAGACCGGGATCTGGCGGCGATAGGGATCCCCGCCCGGCTCGCGCGCCGTGGATGACGCGTTGGCCAGGTTTTCCGCGATGATCCGCATACGCGCGGACTGGGCACGCAGGCCCGCCGCGGCGATGGTCAGGGCGTCTGAAGGTTCGCTCATCGTCTATCCTCCGTCAGCGCGCCACGGGCCGCGCGGCCATGCGGATCAGGCCCAGGCTCTTTTCGTAGAGCCCCAAAGCGGTCTCGTAGCGAATGCGGTTGTCCTGGGCGCGGACCATCTGCTCCTCCAGGGAGACGGCATTGCCGTTCACCGTGGTTTCGCTGTCCGGCGCCGAAACGGCGCGATAGGTGCGGTTGCCGGCATCCCCGCCCGACGGCGTGATGTGGCCCGGCCGGTTCGCCGCCATAGCCACAGACGTCGCGGCCGAGACCGACCCGCGCAACTCGTTCTGGAGCGCCCGGTGGAACTGGGCCTCCTCGATGTCGCGCGGCACGAAATTCGGCGTGTTCGCGTTGGCGATGTTGTCGGCCAGCACGCTCTGTCTTTGCGAATGAAATCCGAGGGATTCCCGCAAGAGCGTGAGAACCGGGGCGTCTCCGGGACGCATGGCGCACCTGTTGGTTTTTTATCGTTGGGAATGAAGCTGCGCCGCGCCGTTTAACGCGGCGTTAACGGCAAGCATTGGCAATGGCGTTAACCAAGCTTTCCGAGTCGTAAAGACGCGCCATGGATGTCGTTGACTTCGCCCAGTATTTCGCTGCCCTCGCCGTGGTTCTCGGCCTGTTGGGGCTGTTCGCCCTCGCCGGGACGCAGGGCTGGTTCACCCGGCTGATGAACAGCCTCGCCACCAAGGGGCTGGAACGCACGAAACGCGTGCGGAGACTGCGGGTTACGGAATCGCTCGTGCTCGACCCCAGGCGGCGCGTGGTGATCGTGATGATTGATGATGAAGAGCAGGTCCTGCTCCTGGGTGCCGGGACGGAAATCGTGCTCGACCGGCGGCCGGCCAAATCCGCGACGGAGACCGCGTCATGAAGCGTTTTCCGGCCATCTTCGCGATCTTCGCCGTCATCTTCGTGATCTTCGGATCATCTGCGGAAGCCGCCGCGCCCACGACGGGACCCGGATTCTCACTCGATCTCGGTGATGGCGGGACGCTGACCGAGCGCGTCCTGCAACTCACCGCACTCCTGACGATCCTGTCGCTCGCCCCGTCGATCGTGATCATGACGACGAGCTTCGTGCGGATCGTGGTGGTGCTGTCGCTGCTGCGAACCGCGGTCGGCCTGCAACAGAGTCCGCCGAACGTGGTCCTGACCAGCCTCGCCCTCTTCCTGACCGCCTTCATCATGGCGCCGGTCTTCACCGAGGCCTACGAGGAAGGCATCCAGCCGCTGATCAACCAGGAAATCGAGATGGACGAGGCCTTCGACCGGGCGTCCTCGCCGGTGAAGGACTTCATGATGGCGCATGTCCGGGAGGACGATCTCGGCCTGTTCATTTCCTTCCTGCCGCCGGAAGACCGCCCGGCCACGGCGGAGGACACACCCTTCCGGGTCATCGCCCCGGCCTTCATGATTTCGGAACTGAGACGCGCCTTCGAGATCGGCTTCCTGCTCTTCATCCCCTTCCTGATCATCGACCTGGTCGTGGCCTCGATCCTGATGTCGATGGGCATGATGATGCTGCCGCCGATCGTGATCTCGCTGCCCTTCAAACTGATCTTCTTCGTCCTGGTGGACGGCTGGCGGCTGGTCGCGGGGTCGCTGGTGGAGAGTTTCGGCACGATCGGGAGCGGCGCGCCACCGGGGTAAGTGGCTTTGCGCTGTCCCGGCCTTGTGCCGGGACCTGTCTACCGTCAACTAGACCCTGCTTCTTCGCCCTCCCCCTTGAGGGGAGGGCCGGGAGGCTGAGCGATAGCCAGCCGACCGGGGTGGGGGTGTCTTGTTTGCGCGTTCACCCCACCCCGCTCCCGACCTTCTAACGAAGGCCGCTCGCGTCCCTCCCCTTCAAGGGGAGGGAGCGCTAGCTCTCCCCGCCCCCGCTTTCGAACCGCGTCTGGTAGCGCTGCATGAAGGCGTCGAGCGTGTCGATGTCGGCGATGCGGCGGGCGAGATCGCCAACGCGGGCGTCGCCGGTCACGGTCAGTTCGCTGGTCAGCACATCGAAGGAGGTTGCCTGCGCTGTTGCGCGCATCAGCGCGCCATAGCGCTGGTCGAGACGGCGGATGGAATCGCGGTCCCCAGCGAGGTTGAAGGCGATGGCAGTGCGCAGCACATCGGCCTGCTCGCTCTCGCCGAGCGGCGTGTCGTCCTGCCAGCGGGTGCCGAGCGCGCTTTCGAGGCGGCGGCCGGCATCGGGCCAGTCGCGGCGGTCCCAGGCGACATCGGCGCGCAGGCGGCGCGCGGTCGGGCTTTCATCCCCGGCGACGAGTTCGAGGGCATGTTCGAAGCGGCCCAGTTCGGCGTGAGCGCGGGCCTCGAGCATGCGGCGCTCCGCCACGAGGTCTTCAGGCAAACCGGCGACGCGGGTGTTGCGCAGCGTGCGCAGCGCATCCGCCGGGCGGTGATCGGTCAGGTAGATGACGGTCAGATCGGTTGCGACCTGTGCCCTCGCCTGGGGTTCGCGCAGGCGGTTCTCGACCTGGTATTCGAGCAAGTCAGCGGCCTGACCCAGAAGGTCGAAGGCGACGAGCCGGTCAACCAGGCGGCGAACCATGCGGTCCCCGTCCGAGCCGATCGGGGTCAGGAAACGGTATTCGTAGAACAGGGCGACCGCCTCGATCGGGTCGAGGCTGTCGGCCTCGCCCTCGAGGAAGAGCGCCCGGAAGACGCGTGCCATGTCCTGACCGATCCGGCGGCTGGCGCGGCTGTCGGGGAAGCGCGCCTGCGCCGTGCGCATGGTTTCGAGACCCTGCGCATAGGCGCCTTCACGGATATAGATCTGGCCGAGCAGACGGATCGTGTCGAGTTCGAGCGCATCGCCGCGCCATCGCAGGCGCAGGCTTTCGAGTGCGTCGACGCCCTCCTGCGCCGTCATGTCGCCATTGGCGAGTTCAAGGCGGTAAAGTTCCAACAGGGAGGCGGCTTCGACGCCGGGGAAACCGGAGCGGCTCAGCGCACGGAAGCGTTCGATCGCGCGCTCTTCCTCGCCGCTTTCCGCATCGACGCGCGCGGCAATCCATTCCGCCTCGGCGAGATCGCGCGGACCCGGCTCGTCGCGCGACAATTCGCGCAGATAGGCCGAGGCAGCGGCAAAGTCGTTGTTCTCGAGCGCGACACGCGCGCGGGCCACGCGGAAACGCGCGCGCCATTCGGGCGTATAGCCGTAGATCGACTCACTGCCGGTATCGAAGCGGCGGCTTGCCTCTTCCCACTCTTCCTGATCGGCCGCGATCATGGCGCGCCACGGCGCGGCATCCGGGTCGCTCATCAGGACGGGAATGGCGAAGGCGGTATGGGCGTCCTCGATCCGGCCCATCATGTAGCTGGCGACACCGGCCAGGGCGTGGATGTGCGGATCATCGGCCAGTTGCGGCCGGATCAGCAGCGCGGCATCGAGTGCGCCCAGAGCCTCCGGTGCCAGCCCGTTGGCGAGATAAAAGCGCGCGAGCTCGACGCGGGCATCGGCATCTTCGGGCGCAGCCGCATTCTGCCGCCTTGTCAGGTCGCGCCAGTAATTGCCACTGCCCTGCCAGGCGTCGAAATCCATGAAGGCGGGCGATTGGCGGGTCGCCGCCGACATCGCCAGGGTGGTCACGGGGCGCTGCTGCCCGCTGGCCGCGTCGGGCCGGGCGATGCGCACGCCATTCTCACCAATTTCGGCGAGCAGGTCGTCGGCATAGGTCTCGACCGCCGCGCCCTGCGTGGATGCCAGAAGCGAGCCGCCGGGAAACACACGCGGGGCGAGAACACCCTCGATGGGGGCCAGCGCCGTGACGACGGCAATGCGGTCGCCGACCACAGGGTCGGCGACCCAATGAACGGCGGTCGGATGATCGAGGCGCAGCACCACGCCGGACGGCGCGCCGGGCGCGGTCTGGCGATCGACTTCGACCGGGGTCGGCGGCGTCTCGATGCGTTCGGAGAATGCCAGCGTCCAGTAAGTCCCGTCGAAGCGGACCTCGGCACTGGTCGAGGTCGGAGCGACCATGCGCACGGCGGTATAGCCGTCGCCATCGACGAGCTCGAACCCGACGATGTGACCGCGCGCGCCCTGCGCCACCTCGCCCATGTCGAGCGAGGCGTCGGCGTCAAACACGGCCCAGATCGCCTCACCGCGGCGGAAGACCGACAGGCCGACCGGGGCGGCCCATTCGAACCGGGCGAGCAGATCGCCATTGGCTTCGGTTGCCGCGACGTGGACCACACCGCCCGGCGGCACCGGATCGGCGCGTGGCGCTTCGTGTTCGACCGCGAGATGTTCCGGGACCTCGCGCTCGGTTTCGGGCGGCAGTTCAGGATCTTCGCGATACTCGACCGTCGTGACGTTTTCAGGCGCGGCCTGTTCGGGCGCGGATTGTTCGGGCTGCGGGGCGTGATTGCCCGCATCGGCATGTTGTTCCGGTTCGGCGTCGCCTTCCGGGTCACCAAGACTGCCGGAGACTTCGCCCATGCCGGCGAGTGCATTGAGAAGATCGGTGGCTTCTGTCCGGTCCGGATCAAGCAGGTCAATAACGACACGCCCGCCTTCATTGAAGGCGCGGGCCGAGACACCGTCATCGACCAGCAGTTCGAGCGTGTGATCGGTATCGCCGCGGGCCCCGGAAATCGTCTGCAGGAGGCGCGGCGGCGAGGCGCGCAGCTCGGCGAGATCCATCTCGCCAGGCGCTTCGAAATGCAGCGTGATCGTGTTGCCGTCCTGATCGAGCGAATAGCCGATCTCTTCCGGCCACAGGAATTCGATCCGCGTATTGCTGGCGGCGGTGCCGAACCGCAGATCGACCGGAAGGGCCGGCGGCGGTGGCGGCGGGGGCGCTGCCGCTGCTGCGGCGGCGGCGTCGATCTGCGCCTGCTCGTAAGGGGAGATGATGCGCGGCGGTGGAGATCCCCCCGGCGGCACGAGATCGATCGCGACCATGTTCCAGCTGCGCGTCAC
This sequence comes from Hyphobacterium sp. SN044, assembly GCF_021864465.1. Classification (GTDB taxonomy): domain Bacteria; phylum Pseudomonadota; class Alphaproteobacteria; order Caulobacterales; family Maricaulaceae; genus Hyphobacterium. The sequence goes on along the minus strand of NZ_JAKKUV010000001.1, from coordinate 303,528 downwards.
GCGCGCTTCCTGCGCACCGCGCATGGCGAGACGCAGGGCCGAGCCATCGGGATCGAGGCGCACCATGGCGACCCGGTCGCCCAGCGCTTCGGCCAGGGTCGCCGTGCTGCCTTCAACGGGTTCGGAGAAACGGGCGATCAACACGGTCCCGCCGGCAGCGGATTCGATTTCGGCGGTCGGGGCTTCACCGCCAAAGGCTTCGGGATAGGTGATCAGGATGCGCGCCGCGCCGCCGATAGTGTCGACGCGGAATTCCACCGGTTCGGCGGCCAGCACCGATCCGGCAAAGGTCAGCGCGGCCAGCGCGCCGACGAGGGCCGTTGTGTCAGCCCTCCTCGCCAAGGCGGTTCTCCAGCTCTGCGACCGTGTCCGGCACGTCATTGCGCGCGGCGATCCGCATGGTCAGTTGCGCGGCCTGCGGCACCGGCATCTCACCCAGAATGGCCGAGAAGTTCCGGGCCGGCATGCGCGCGGCAATCTGGACCTGCGTATCGGGGGCGAGCGCGGCGATGCGCTCTGCCGCGTCGGCGGGGTCCATGCCGCGATAGAAGGCGACGATGCGCTCCATCTCGGCCTCTTCGGCCTCGGACAGGGACCCGATCAGGGATTCGATCTCGTCGCGCAGTTCGCGGAGTTCTGCGATCCGGCCGTCGACGCGTTGTTCGGCGGCTTCAAGCAGTGCCTCGCGGGTATCGAGCTCGTCGGCGCGCGCATCCTGCAAGCGGCGGCGCTCCGACAGGGCGCGCAGCACTTCCAGTTCGCTCGGCGATGCGCCGACGCGCTCGGCGAAGACGTCATTCGAGACGGCAGGGCAGTTGGCGTCCGCGCCTTGTCCTTCATCCGCCAGGTTCGGGAGATAGGGCTCGGCCGTGTTCCCGGGATGCCCAGCTTCCTGGGTCTGCGCGGGGTCATCCGCCGCCCACGCTGCCCAGGCGTCGGGCAGACCCATGGCCACGTCCATCGCCTTCATGACGAACAGGCCGCCGGCAAGGATGCCGGCCGTGGCGAGGAGACGGACGGGAGCAGCCATGATCAGCGCACATCCTTGAGATCAGAAAACACGTTGGGGCGGCCGCCCTGCGGGAAGACGTCGGCAATCGGCTTGCGCGCCGGGCGCGTGCCGGCGATCGATTCCGAACGGCGGTCGGCACCGGAGGTCAGCAGCCGCAGCTCGTCGGCCACCTTGCGGGCTTCGCGCACCGTCTGCTCGAGTCCCTCGCCGCTTTCGTGCGTCGCGCGATTGAGCGCCGCGAGGCTGGCGCGGGCACGGTCGGTCGCCTCATCGAGCGCCACGACGGCCTGACGCACGCCGTCCTGACCGTTACGCAGCGCGTTCAGCTTGCGGTCGACGCGCCACATCATGATGGCGGCGGCGAGCAGGAGGAGAGCGACAATGCCTTCGAAGGCCAGGGCAGCTAGGGTCATGTGAGCTTCAACATCGCTTTGCGGGCAGTGGGAGTGAGCGGCGCATCGAGACGCACCGCGACGGAATGGCCGAGACGCCCCATGCGCCCCCTTGTGAGCGGAACCGAGCCGCAGCGCAGCTTGACGGTGCTCTCCGGCGTGGCGTCGAGCATGATCGTGTCGCCGACCTTCAGCTCCATCACCTTGCCGAGCGGCATGAGCTGTTCGTCGAGCACGGCCTTCACGTCCATCTGCGTGGACCAGAGCTCGGTGGCGAGGTGGCTTTCCCAGATATTGTCGCGCCCGAATTTCTCGCCCATGAACTGCTGCAGCAGCATCTTACGGATCGGTTCGAGCGTGGCGTAGGGCAGGAGCAATTCCACCCGGCCGCCGCGATCTTCCATGTCGATGCGCAGCTTCACCAGGATGGCGGCATTGGCGGGCCGGGCGATCGCGGCGAAGCGCGGATTGGTCTCGATCCGCTCGAGCGAGAAATCGACCTCGGTGAGCGGCTCGAACGCCTGCTTCGCATCACCGAGGATGACCTCGATCATGCGCTGGACCAGCGTACGCTCGATCGTCGTGTAGGGGCGGCCCTCGATCCGCATGGCGGAGGTGCCGCGACGGCCGCCGAGCAGCACGTCCACGATCGAGTAGATGAGGTTGGAATCAACCGTCAGCAGGCCGTAATTGTCGAGCTGCTTGGCGCGGAAGACCGACAGGATGGCCGGCAGCGGGATCGAGTTCAGATAGTCGCCGAATCGGATCGACGAGATGTTGTCGAGGCTGACCTCGACATTGTCGGATGTGAAATTGCGCAGGCTGGTCGTCATAAGCCGCACGAGGCGGTCGAAGACGATCTCCAGCATCGGCAGGCGTTCGTAGGACACCAGCGCCGAATTGATGATGGCGCGGATGCCGGAGCGGTCGCTGCCGTCGTCGTCGGACACCGAGAAGCCGAGGAGCGAGTCGATCTCGTCCTGATTGAGGATGCGCTCATGCGCGCCGCCGCTGTGATTGCCGCCCTCCTCGCCGACCATGGATTCCCATTCGGCGGAGAGCTCGTCATCTCCGTCGGCACCCTCGGCGGGGGCCTCGGTCGCCGCCATGTCTTCGTCTTCGGCGGGAGCCTGGGTTTCTGCTGTGTCGGCCATGGACTACGCGATCACAAACTGGGTGATGAGAACGGCGCGCACCTGCCCCTCGCCCATGACGAGGTTCACGCGGCGCAGGAGTTCGAGGCGGAGACGCTCGGCGCCGGCACTGCCGGCGAGGTCTTCCGGGCGCAGCTCGCGCAGGAAGCCCTGAAACTGATCGAGGATGCGCGGCAGATTCTCGTCGAGATCGTGCGCCAAGTCCTCGTCGGGGATCTCCAGCGAGAAGGTGATCTGGACGTGCGCGAAGCCGCCCGATCCGTTCTGGATGGTGATCTGCATCTGCGGGATTTCATAGAAATAGGCGTGCTCGGCCGCGCCGCCGCCACTGCCGTGACCGCCACCGCCGCCATGACCGTCGGCAACCTCGCCATGCTCACCGGCCTCGGCGACCTGGGTCTCGTCGCCGCCGCCCCCGCCCAGCAGAAGCATCGCCGCGACACCGCCCAGCGCCAGGATGAGCACCGGCAGACCGATGAACAGGGCGAGCTTCATGATGCCGCCCTTCTTCTTCGGCTGCTCGCCGTCCGCGCCCTCTTCGGATTCGGCTCCGGATTCGGGGGCCTCGGTCTCCGGCTTTTGCTTGTCTTTCTTGGCCATTTCACGCTCCGCACACGGCGTTCGCCTTGTCCAAGGATTAACGTCCGCTCCGGTTAACGAGGGGTTTGCAAAGCCCCCTTCCCGGCAGGTTTTGCCCAGTTGCCGGGGCGAAGCTGCCGGGGCGGCAGGGGCTGCCGCGGCAACGAACTCTTCAAGGCATTGAAAACACTGGATGTTATCTATGGCACGGTCGCTGCAATGCGTTGTGCGAGCTCCGCGTCAGACGGGGCCGGAACAAACCGAACGTCAAAGAACGGACGGACGCGCCATGGAAAACGCCTTCATGATCGGGCTCTCCCGTCAGCTGACCCTGCGTCGGCAGATGGATGTGCTCGCCAACAACATCGCCAACGCCAATACGCCCGGATTCCAGGCCGAGATGCTGCTGCTCGAGGCCAACCCGGCCAGCCGTGCGCGCTCGGACGACGGCCCGCAGCGCCTTCAGTATGTCGAGGACTGGGGCGTCGGCCGCGACTTCCGGCCCGGCGAGATGGAATTCACCGGCCGGCCGCTGGATACCGCGATCGAGGGCGACGGCTTCTTCGCCGTCGAGACCGAAAACGGCGATCTGCGCTACACCCGAGACGGCCGCTTTCAGACCAATGCCGAGGGGCTGCTGGTGTCCACGTCAGGCGCACCGGTGCTCGATGATGGCGGCGCGCCCATCCTGATCGACATTGCACAGGGCCCGGTCGAGATCCGGTCCACCGGCGCGATCATCCAGAATGGCAACGAGATTGCCCGGCTGGGAATGTACAGCTTCGAGGATCGCGGCGCGCTGCAGAAGCTCGGCAACGGGCTCTACGCCGCGCCCGACGGGATGCAGGCCGACCTGTCGCTGGCCACCGTCCGGCAGGGCTATTTCGAACAGTCGAACACCCAGCCCGTCGTCGAACTCACACGCATGATCGAGACGATGCGCGCCTATGAATCCGTGTCCAAAGTCCTGTCCCAGGGCGAGGAACTGAGCCGCCGGGCGATCGAACGCCTCGGCCGCGTCTAGAGAACGAGGAGCAAACGCCATGCGATCGCTCACCACCGCCGCCACGGGCATGATGGCCCAGCAGATGAATGTGGAAGTCATCTCCCACAACATCGCGAACATGAACACGACCGGGTTCAAGCGCCAGCGCGCCGAATTCCAGGACCTGCTCTACCAGAATGTCGACCGGATGGGCGCCAGCTCGTCGGACGCCGGCACGATCGTACCCACCGGGGTGCAGGTCGGTCTCGGCGTGCAGGCGGCCTCGACCTACCGCATCACCGAGCAGGGCAATCTGATCCAGACCGGCAACCGCTACGACATGGCCGTCTCGGGGCGCGGATACTTCCGCATCCAGCTGCCGTCCGGCGAGGACGCCTATACCCGCGCGGGCAATTTCGCGGTCAGCCCGGACGGCCAGATCGTCACCACCGACGGCTATACGGTCGCGCCGGGGATCGCCATCCCGCAGGGCGCGCGCGATGTCGCGATCAACCAGCAGGGCCAGGTGCAGGCGATCCTCGACGGCGATCCGACCCCGCAGGTCGTGGGCCAGATCGAACTGGTGAATTTCTTCAATGAGGCCGGTCTCGAAGCGGTCGGCGACAATCTCTTCCTCGAAACCGCGGCCTCCGGTGCGGCGACCAGCGGCACGCCGGGCTCGCCGGGCTTCGGCCTGATCCGCCAGGGCTTCGTGGAAACCTCGAACGTCAATTCGGTGTCGGAGATCACCGCCCTCATCCAGGCGCAGCGCGCCTACGAGATGAATGCCCGCGTGATCACGGCGTCGGACGAGATGCTCGCCGCTTCGTCGAACCTGCGCTGAGGAGGCTGATCATGCGCTTCAAAGCCGCCCTTCTCGCCGCCACGCTGTTCGCCGCCCCCGCCCTGGCCGACGAGCCGGTCATCCTGCGCGATGCGATCACGGTCGATGGCGACATGGTCACGCTCGGCGATCTGTTCGGGATCGAGGGCGACGCCGCCGACACGCCAATCACCCGTGCGCCGCAGCCGGGCCAGCGCGGCTCGATCGATCCGGGCTATGTGCAGGAGATGGCTGCGCGCCACGGCTACGAATGGGCCAATGCCAGCCATGTGCGCCGCATTGCGGTGACGCGGGAAAGCCGCGTGATCGGGATGGACCTCGTCACGGAGCTGGTCGCGGCGGAGCTCTATGCCCGCACCGGCGACGAATACGAGGTGCAGTTCTCCGGCACGCAGAGCTTTCACGCCCCGGCCGGCGCGACCGGTCTGCCGGACATCGCGAACCTGCAGCACAACACGTCGAGCGGGCTCTTCACCGCCGAGATCGTCACCCATGAAGGCGGCCGGCCGGTGCGCGTCACAGGCCGGGCCTATGCCACGGCGCTGGTGCCGGTCCTGACGCGGCACATTTCCGCCGGCGAGGTGATCGAGCCGGCCGACATCGACTGGCTCCCCGTCCGCGCCGACCGCATCCGCGCCGACGCGGTGATGGATGCCGGGGCCATGGAGAACATGGCGGCGCGGCGCGCCCTCAGACCCGGCGAGCCGGTCCGCGGCTATGATTTGCAGGCGCCGGTCGTGGTCGAACGCGGCGAGATCGTCGCGCTGGTCTTCACCGTGCCGGGCATGACGCTGACCGCGCGGGCCCGGGCGCTGGAAAACGCCGGGGCAGACGAGATCGCCCGCTTCGTGAACCTGCAATCGAACCGCACCGTGGAAGCCATGGTCGAGGGTCCGGGCCGCGCCCGGGTCGTCTCCGGCGGCACCGCATCCTGATCCGGGGGGAACACCGATGAAAGCCACACGCCTCTTCGCCATTCTCCTGATGGGCACCAGCCTGACCGCCTGCGCCACGGCGCAGCGCCTGTCGGAAGTCGGCGATACGCCCGATCTCAGCCCGATCAACAACCCGGCCCTGTTCGCGGGCGGCGCCCCGGCTTATGGCCAGCCGCAATACCAGGTCCCGCCGGCCTATTATCAGCAGCAACAGCCCGCCTATCAGCCGCCTC
>NZ_JAKKUV010000001.1:0-297384 GCF_021864465.1 Hyphobacterium sp. SN044 | reverse complement strand
ATCGCGCCCTACGCCCAGCCGGACTACAGCCCGTCGCGCGCGCAGCGGCAGGCCAACGCCCAGGCCAGCGGCGGCCGCAACTCACTGTGGGCGGCGGGCAGCCGCACCTTCTTCGGCGATCCGCGCGCCAATGCCCCGGGTGACATCCTGACCGTGATGATCAACATCGCCGACAATGCCCAGGTCCAGAACACGACCTCGCGGAACCGCACCTCGAACGCGGACAGCGATCTGACGAATTTCCTCGGCGGGGAAGCTGCGCTCTCGTCCTTCTTCAACGACGCGATCGACCCGTCCTCGATCACCAGTTTCGGCGGATCGAGCGGCGTGAACGGCACCGGCTCGGTCAACCGCGCGGAGACGATCAACCTCTCCATCGCCGCGGTCGTGGCGCAGACCCTGCCGAACGGCAATCTGGTCATCGCGGGCCGCCAGGAAGTGCGGATCAACAACGAGATCCGCGAGCTTCTGATCTCCGGCGTCGTGCGCCCGGAAGACATCAACTCGGACAACACGATCCGTCACACCCAGATCGCCGAGGCGCGCATCTCCTATGGCGGGCGCGGGCATATTTCCGACGTGCAGCGCCCCGGCATCGGCCAGGAAATCTACGACATCCTCTGGCCCTTCTGATTTCCCGAATCCCGGCGCACCGCCGGTACACGCCCACCACCCAAGTGGCGCACCTGGCCCCTGCGACTCCGGTCGCAGGGGTATTTTTTGGTTTCAAGTAGGCTGCCCCGGGAAACTGATCTAGGCTTGCGGTTCGAAAAGATGCACGGAGAGCGTCATGTTCCGGCCGATCCTCATTGCGATTGCGTTCGCAATGGCCTTCCCGGCCTTCGCCCTGGCGCAGGCGCAATTGCTCCGGTCGTATCTTCCGGCAACGCGAACGATCCATGTCGATGAATGGGGCACGGTGTTCGTGGCGCTCACGAATTCCGGCGATGTTGATTTCACCCAATGCGTGATCGGACGTTCGCCTTCCTGGTTCGGATCTGATCCGAACATCGACGTTCAGGAGATTGACTCAAGCGGTGCCATCATTCCCGGGACCCGCTATCAGCCCTTCACGCTCGATCGGGGGCAGACCCGCCATTTCCTCCTCGGCCTGCGTGCTCCTGCCAGCAATTTCGACGAGGGCGAAACCGTGCATCAGTACGGGGGTTATGCCACTGCAATCTGTAGCGCCCCGGGTGTCGCCGTTACCCCTGTTGTCAACAGCGTGTCCGAACTGAACTTCTCCGTTCACAGCGACCGGCGTCCTCCCGACGTTATCCCCGTGATCGTTTCGCCAAGCGCCGACGGCGTGGTGCGGATCAACCCGCAGACCGGCCGCGGCGTCGCTGCGATCGCGGCCATCAATGCTGGCACCGCGGCAGACTTCACATTCAGCATGGATGTGATCGCCGACATGCAGGCGCTGGCCTGCCTCACCGACAGCATCGGCACCTGCCTTGCGCCGCGCTCCGAGACGCTGAGCTTCCGGATGGAGACAGGGCAGAGCGTGCTGATCAGCATTCTCGTCACGGACGGCCCGACGACACGCACGCCCTTCCTGCCGGCGACGGCCCGTCTGTGGGCCAATTTCGACGAGGTTCGCGAGGGCGGTTCCGGCACGCGCAACCGAACCTCGATCGCCCTGACGGATTTGGGTCAGGACCAACCCCTGGATTCTGTTGTCGGCCAATGGCGGTTCGGTTCCGACTACGGAAACAACATATTGAACCTGCAGCAGGACGGTCGCTACATCACATTCTCGTCGCTTCACGTCGCCGGACAGCAGGCCGGGTTCAACGCCGTGTCGATGGGCCGCTACACGGTCTCCGCGACTGCCGATGCGTTTTCGCTGACAGCGACGCCCGACGACGATTTCCCCAGCTACACCGCCTTCACCGCCACGATCCGCCGTTCCGACGGCCTGATGGTCAGGAATACGGGTGTGCTGCATCGCGGATTCCAGATCGATGCGAGCTTGCCGGCCAGTGTGGCAGGCGAATATATCGGCATTCCCGAGGGCCGCTCGATCTCCGCCCCGCTCGACCCGAACTATCCGCGCGTGGCGGTTACGGCGAACGGTCAGATTTCCGGCAGCTTCATCGACTCCCTGTCCGACTACGCTGACCGGGGGCGGACCTGCGCCATTACCGGCTCCATCGGCGGGCCGGTGACACTCAACGGTTGCGCGATTGCCGGCGCGGGGCACTCGGCCAGCCTCCACTTCATCGAGGACAGCGCGGATTCGCAAAGCGCGCTTTCGCTCTACCTCGTCCTCGACAACGGCACGGTTCGCCGCGAATTCGGACTGCACGCGCCGAGCCTGCGTTAAGACACGATCGCCGCCGTTCGACGATCAGTTTGGGCACTTTACGGTTTCAGCGCACCCGATCGATCACTTATACTTGCACGGCAGCAACGGCGCTGGAGGCTGCAGTGATGAGAATACTGATACTGGCCTTGCTAAGCTTGTCGCTCGGTGCATCCGCCTATGCACAGGAAGAGCGGCTGGTTCGTTCCTTCCTGCCGTCGTCCCGGTCAGTTGCGGCAGATGACTGGGCAACCGTTTTCATGGCCTGGACCAATGCGGGAGACGGGAATGCGGCGAACTGCACGATCCGCATGAACCCGTCGCAACTGACCCCGCCAAACGATTTCTTCGTGCACGAAATCGATGAGAGCGGGGCTTTCCTGCTCAACCAGACACGGCAGGTCTTCGATTTGCCGGCAGGGACCACCCGGCACTTCATCATCGGCATTCAGCCCCGGCCCGGTGCGTTCAACAGCGACTGGTTCGGCACCGGCGATGTCATCAATTATGGGCCTTACTTCTATCATTACTGCACCGAGACAGCATCAGGGACGGTTTCATCGGCACTCGGCACCGACGCTGCCAGCCTCGACATTTTCGGATTCGGCGAACGGGCGCCCGCGGACATCCTTCCCGTGATCGTCACCCCGAGCGGCGACGGCATCCTGCGCATCGACCCGGAGACGGGTATCGGACTGGCCAGTGTTGCTGCGATGAATCTCGGTGCGCCCGCCGATCTGATCTTCAATCTCGAGGCCTTCGCAGACCTGGACGTTCTCGCATGCCGATCCGACGCGAACGGCGCCTGTCTGACCCCGCGGGGTGCCGCCGTGCCGCTGTCTTTGGCGACAAACGAAATCGCCTATTTCAGTATCGTCGTCAGGGATCGCGCCCGGTCTCGTATTCCCCTCGCCCCGGCCTTCGTCCGGCTCTGGGTTCGGTTTGACGAATTGTCGGATACCGACATCGGCAGTCTTGGCAGTACGTCCGTCGCGGTCACCGACAACGGCGCGCCGGGTGAACAAGCCTCGGTCATGGGAATCTGGCGGACGGGGCTTCGCAATACGGCAATGTCCCTACGGCTGACGCCAGACGGCCGCTACATCCTCTACTCATCGCACTACAGCCCGGGACGGTCTGCAGGATATTCGCTCGAGTCGACCGGATCCTTCGTCGCCAGTCCGGGTGGTGCGATCATTTCCATCGCTGGCACGCCCGACGTCGAATTCGACAATGATGAGGGCTTTTCAGCCACCATCAATGTGAGCGACGGCATGATGACGCTCATACACCGTCAAGCCACTCAGCGCGCGGTCATGACCCGTTCGATCACGGATGTCCCGATTGCCGGCGAGTATGTCGTTCGGGAAGAGACCCACAGCCATCGAGCGCCGTTCGACCCGGACCGGCCCCGCGTCGTGATTTCCGCGAACGGCGATATTTCGGGCGAGATCCCCGACGTGCCGCCGAACCGGCCGCCGACAGGCGATTTGTGCACGATCAGCGGCAATCTCTATTCCGGGATCAATCTTTCCGGATGTTCGCTGACGTTGAACCGCCAGGCCGCGGCCTATTATCCGCTCGAGTTTTCACGCGAAACCGGAAGGGTGACGGTCGCGCATATGACGATATTGCGCGGGAATGGCATGCGTGAATTCGGACTGTACGCGCCGGACTTGAGGTAAGAGTGCAAAACAAGACCCCCGGCCGATGGCCGGGGGTTTTGAAATCTCGTGACACCGGAGCGGATCAGTCGTCGCGGTGGACGCGTTCGTTGCGCTCGTGGCGTTCCTGGGCCTCGATCGACAGCGTCGCGACCGGGCGGGCGTCGAGGCGGGCGACGCCGATCGGTTCGCCGGTTTCCTCGCAATAGCCATACGTGCCTTCGTCAATACGGCGCAGCGCGGAGTCGATCTTGGCGATCAGCTTGCGCTGGCGATCACGGGCGCGCAGCTCGAGCGACCGGTCGGTTTCGGTTGAGGCGCGATCCGCCAGATCCGGCTGGGTGCCCATGTCTTCCTGAAGTACGGACAGCGTCGTCTTGCTCTCGCGGAGGATCTCTTCCTTCCAGGCCATCAGCTTGCGGCGGAAGTATTCCTTCTGCCGCTCGTTCATGAACGGCTCGTCGGAGCTCGGCATATAGCCGGACGGAAGCTCGATCCGGGATTCCTTGACCGCAGAAGTCATCGTCCTCTCCCCTTTCGACTCTCGCCCCTCCCTCGTGAGGCGGGGCGGGAATAAGTCACGCAGCGCTTCAAGTCAACGCGCAGGCGCTGTTGCACGCATACTTCGTGCCGTCACAAATACGTCAACAAAAACAGGAGGATCAGGCGTCGTACTTGGCCAGTTCGACGGCTGCACGGACCTCGACTTCGTCGAGCATCGCCTCAAGGCGCGGATCCTGGGTTTCATCCCGGCGGCTCTTGAGGATATCCATCAGCGCGACAAGGCGCTGGCGCGGAACACCGCCCTCAAGCAGGGCCAGCTTCAGATCGTCGAGCACGTCGAGCAGGCTCATCGCCCGCTCGGTCGCCCGCTTCTTCGCTTCGCGGAAGTCCCCGACCGACTGAAGGGCGAGCAGCGCATCGACCGAATTGACGGCCGAGGCCCCGCCGGTTGCCACCGCGGCGCGCGCCGATTGCGGCGTGTCGATCGAAAAACTCTCCTCGCCCTGCTCCGAACCGGATTTCCGGCGGGTGGACGAAGTCTGTTCGGTCGGACGGGGGCCAGTGATTTTCATCGCGGGTCAGTGTCGCCGTGGATGGTTAACGCCTCGTTTGAAGCCTTGACGTGCGCCGCGTTAACAGGGGCTAAACGCGCACTGCGCGAGGCGGCAGATTTTGCCGGATCGCGCTCGGAGCGGCGGATATTGCCGCCTTGTCCGATTTCACGTGATTGATTTATCTGTCTGTTCTTGTTGCCTTTTTCTTCTCGCACGCGATGGCACACGCTTCGCAAGGCGTCACCCGGATCCACGGGAGAAACCCGACCATGCGTTTTGCGAAACCCATCCTAGCCGTCGCCCTGGCCATCGCCGGGGTATTCGTGCTGACCCTTCCGGCCCATGCCCAGACCCGCATCAAGGACATCGCCGATGTCGAAGGCGTGCGGGAGAACCAGCTGGTGGGCTACGGCCTCGTCGTCGGCCTCGACGGCACCGGGGATTCGCTGCGTAACGCCGCCTTCACCCGCCAGTCGCTGTCGGCCATGCTGGAGCGGTTCGACGTCAATACGCGCGACGCCAATCTGAACACCCGCAATACCGCCGCAGTGATGATCACTGCCCACCTGCCGCCGTTTGCCACCGCCGGGTCGCGGATCGATGTGACCGTGTCGGCCATCGGCGACGCCCAGTCGCTGCAGGGCGGCACGCTGATCGCGACCGCGCTGATGGGCGCGGACGGGCAGGTCTATGCCGTGGCGCAGGGCTCGGTCGCGGTCGGCGGTTTCGATGCCGGCGGTGAAGCCGCCAGCGTGACGCGCGGCGTGCCGACTTCGGGCCGCATCTCCAACGGGGCGCTGATCGAACGCGAGCTGCGCTTCGACATCGCGAGCCTGCCGTCCATCCGCCTGGCGCTGCGCAATCCGGATTTCACGACGGCCAGCCGCATGGCCGAGGCGATCAACGCCTATCTCGGCGCCACCGCCGCCCGGGCCACCGACCCCGCCACGGTCGAACTGTCCCGCCCCGACTATTTCGAAGGCGACATGATCGCACTGATCAGCGAGATCGAACAGTTGCGAGTCCGCCCCGACCTGCCCGCCCGCGTCGTGATCGACGAGGCGACCGGCACGATCGTGATGGGCGAGAATGTGCGCGTGTCCACCGTCGCCATCGCGCAGGGCAATCTGACCATCTCCGTCACCGAAGCCCCGCAGGTCAGCCAGCCTGGCCCGCTGGCCGACGGCGAAACCGTCGTCGTGCCGCGCACCCAGGTCGATGTGGTAGAAGACATGGCCCAACTGGGCGTGATGGAAGAAGGCGCATCGCTGCGCGATCTCGTCGACGGGCTCAATGCGCTCGGCGTCAGCCCGCGCGACATGATCGCCATCCTGCAGGCCATCAAGGCTGCAGGGGCCCTGCAGGCCGAAATCGAGGTCCTGTAACACGATGACCGGTATGCCCTCAGCCGACGCACAACTGGCCCAGGTCCTGGCGGGACGCGGCGGTGGCCGCGCGCCGGAAATGCGCCAGGTCGCCAATGAGGCCGAGGCGCGCCAGGTTGCCGAGGAATTCGAAGCCTTCTTCCTGTCGCAGATCCTGGAGCAGATGTTCACTGGCGTCGGCGAGAACAATCCGTTCGGCGGCGGATCGGGCGAACAGGCTTTCCGCGGCCTGCTGAACGAGGAATACGCCAAGGTGATGGCCCGCGCCGGCGGGCTGGGTCTCAGCGATAACCTGACGACGGAAATCCTGCGCTACCAGGAAGCGGGAGGCGACGCATGAACACGCTCGCGGCCAATTCGCCCGGCGAACGCGCCGATGCGCTGATCCGCCTGACCCGGCGGCTGACGGAATTGCTGGAAAAGGAAACCGCGCTGTTCAATGCGCGCCGTCCACTCGAGACGGAGGACTTCCAGCACGAGAAGACCCGGCTCGCGACACTCTACCGTCGTGAGATCGGCGCGGTGAAGGAAGACCCGTCGCGGCTGGCCGGGATTTCCGAAGCCGTGAAACAGTCGCTTAAGGATGTGACGGAGCGTTTTACCGAAGCGCTTCATGCCAATGGCGTGGCGGTCGATACGCTACGCGTCCTGACGGAAGGCGTGATCCGTTCGGTCGCCGAAGAGGCGGGACGCCAGCGCGATACTCTGAATGGATACGGGCCGGGCGTGACCCCCGCGCAAAAGCCGGCGGGCGCGCCCGCCTTGGCGGTCAACCGAACCGCTTGAGGCGGCCGTCGTCTTCGTTGGCGGCCATGAGAGACAGTTCCACCGCTTCGTCGCCGTGGCCGGTTTCGCGGTCGGCGACCTCGTACTGGATACGCTGACCGACCAGAAGATCGCCGATACCGCTACGCTTCACTTCGGGTGCCTGAACCAGCACGTCACGGCCACCGCCGAAGGGCGTGATGAAGCCGAAGCCCTGGTCGCAATTGTAAAACTTCACAACACCGTGCGGCATGGATCGCACTCCAGTCTTTCCGGGCACGGAGAGAAACGGACGGGCGCGCGGCGGCGATTGCGCCGTGCGGGAAGCATCGTTTTTTCTTGTGCTCGTGTTTGTAACGTCAGGCGCTGCTGACCTTTCCCGGCAGCCATCACGCGCCCTGTGCCGGACGCCTTGGCGCCTCGATCAGGTGATGGCGGCGATCTAGACGCGTAATCGGGCAGAAAGGTGACGCGTTTCCGGCGGGAAATTGAAACCTGAACTAGAATTCATGTTTCAGCGGGTAGCCGCTATGCGCCGCCCGTGAGGCGCGACAGGCCGGCCGCGTAATTCGCGTACTGCGCCTGCAAATAGGCCGGAACGGTGCCGCCGCTCCTGCCCTTCTTGTTGCCGTTCAGCAAATCCTTGACCGATTGCGGCGTGGTCAGGTCGCGATAGGCGCGCTGGATCACACTCATCGCGTCTTCCAGCGCCTTCACAGCGGTCGCGGCCTTGTCGCGTGTGTCGAGTTTCATGGCCGTTGGCAGGCCGAGCGCGAACAGGGGCGGCGCGTCGGACGTCGCGTCCTCGTTGAGGAGGGACGGCTTCTTGTGAACCGCACCGGGCTGGATGCCGAGACCCTTGAGCGCATCGCGGCCTTCTGCGCCGGCAAAGAGCTCGATGGTGACGTTTTCCTTCGGCGTGATGCGCAGCTGATCACCCGCAGACGACCGGCGCACATCTGCGGTGCCGTCGAGGACGAGCGCGGCGTTGATCTTGAAGGTCAGCGAACGGATCGTGTCGTCATTCTCGATCGTGATCTTCTTGCGGCGGCCGCCATCGACCGAGATGTAGAAATGATCGCCATCGCGCACCGAGGTGCGGTCGGTGACGACGCGGGTGTCGGAATAGGTCAGCGATCCGCGCGGCAAGCCGAGCGCCGACAACACGCTGTCACCCTCGGCGTCGACGGCGATACCGGTGCCTTCGGAAATGCCGCCGCGCCCGGAAATCTGCTGCGTCCAGCCAAGCCCGCCCGTCGCCCCGTCGATCTCCGCGACGAAGGCGTTGCGCGATCCATTGAGGGTCGAGCCCGGCAGGCTGCCGGTTGTCTTGCCGGAGACGTAAACCTTGCCGCCGGACACCTGAACGGCGGCGGCGCTGTCGTCGGCGTCGGAGCCGACGAAGGTCGTCCAGGCGACGCTGGCGCTCGCCCCGTCAGTCAGTTTCACGACCATGGCGTCGCGGCCGCCCGCATTGGCGGTGAGCGGGGCGGACGGCGCGAAGGCGGAACCCGCCGCGCCGGTCAGGTAGATGTCCGTTCCGTCAACGGCGATGCTGCCGATGCGTCCGCCATCGAGATCGCCGAGATCGGTTTCCCAGAGCGCCGCGCCGGTGCCGTCGGCGCTGGAATATTTGCGCAGGATGGCGCGGCCGTCCTCCTCGCTGGCGATCAGCAGTCCGCCATCGTCGGTGACGGCGATTGCCTTGGCGCGTTCCTCGCCGGTATCGCCGATGCGGCGCGTCCACTGGTGCGTTCCGTCAGCGGAAATCGCGCGGACATAACCGTCCCACGTCCCGCCAGCATGGGCGGCGTCGCCGAAGCCGGACCTGGCCTCCCCCGCGACATAGACCGTGCCGTCACTGCCGAGCGTGACCGACGTGGTGCGGTCGTCGGCCGTGCCACCGAAGCGCTGCAGCCACTGCTCCACGCCCGCCGTGTTGTATTTCGCAACGAAGCTGTCCTCGCCGCCGACATTCGTCGTGGTGCCGAGCGTGCCCTTGACCGTGCCGGACACGACGACATTGCCCGAGGCATCGATGGCGATGGCCGCGCCTTCGGCCTCGCCCGCCGCGCCCAGCGTGCGCGTCCAGACCACCCGTCCGGTGGAGTCGCGTTTCTGCAGGACGAGGTCGGCCTCGCCCTTGATGGTCTGGCCTTCGACGCCCGCGGACGTCTCGCCGACGACATAGACCCCGCCATCGCCGGACACGGCGGTAGCGCGCACGGTCAGCGGATTGGTTTCGGTGGTGGTCTTGGTTTCGCCGGCGTCGTTCGTGGTCTCTGTGGTGTCAGGCGTCGCTTCGATGCGGCGCGTGTAGTCGACGCTCGGGCTGCCCGAGCCCAGATCTGTCAGGCGAACGAGCTGACCGGCGCTGTCCTCGCCGATCCCCGAATTGCCTGCGAGATAGACCGCGGGCGAAGAGGCGGCCGCGGCGAAGCTGACCTGTTCGGTCAGAACGCCCTGGATGTGAAAGCCGAAATCGTTACCGGGGATGACGCCGCTGTCGTCCTTCTCGCCGATCTTCACGCGCTCGAACCGGGTCAGGATGCCGGCGGCTTCCAGCTGCGTGTTGATATGGGCGGCGATGTTGTCGAGGTTGCGGACCGTCGCACCCATGTCGGCGAGATTGATGTTGATGTCCTGGGTCGTGCCGGATTTCTTCACCGAGACGGTGAACTGGACATCGCCGGTCAGGCTGGCGACCTCGGCATCGAAATCGCCGGTGTGAATGATGCCGGTGGTATATTCCGACGTGCCGCGATTGATCGCGACCCCGCTCTCGACCTTCGAGAGCTGCTCGCCCTTCAGAAGTGTCACGCCTTCAAGGTCGAGATCGCTGAAGAAGTCGTCGAACTGCGAGACGCCCTGGGCGAAGCGGTTGTCGAGGAAGTTGCGGCGCGTGTCGGTCGTCGTCTTGTCGGCGGCTTCAAGGGCCAGCGCGTGCATGCGCCGCAGGCCCTGATACATCGCGAAGAGGTTCTTGTAGTCCGCCGACACGTCGAGATCGGCGAAGCTGCCGAGATTCTTCTCGAAGAAGATGCCGGTCGCCAGCGCCTTGCGGGACAGGCTTTCCGCGTCGGCGACCTCGCCGCGCACATCCCAGGGCGGCAGGACGCCGGACGCGCTGCCGGATTGCTGCGCATTGCCGGTGGACGCGCCGGACGGGCGCGGCGACGCGTTCGCCAGACGCACCGCGTTCTTGGCCTGATACCAGCCCTGAAGGGCCGTCAGATCGAAGCCGACAATGTCCGCCACGGAATACTCCGCCACCGATTGAAGGATCAGTGTCGCAGGGCGGGATTAGGAAAGCGTTGAGAAAGCCGGTTAATTGCCTGTACGCAAAAGCGATCAGACCGTCACTCGGCGATGGCCAGAGGAACCACTTCGCGCTCGATGGCAGAGGCCGTGTCCTTGTCGATCAAGGACAGGTCGTAAAGGCTTTGCAGGTTGAGCCAATATTCCGGCGTCGTTCCGAAAGCTCGAGACAGGCGGACCGCCATGTCACCGTCGCATCGCGCGCCCTCCAGAAGCCGCTGCAGCCTTGAACGACTGACGTTCAACCGCTTTGCGAGCGTCGGCGCCTTGATCGCATATTCCTCCATGAAATCCGCGACATGCACCCCGACGGGTTCAAGCGGCGCAGCAAACTGAATGGTCATCCCATACCCTTCCATGGAACCGGGTGGCATTTCGCCGCCTAGCGATAATCCTCAAACCGGACCTCGTGGGCATCCCCCTCCTCGAAGCGGAAAGTGATGCGGAACTGGTCGTTCACCGATACGGACCACCGCCCCTTTTTGTCACCATTGAGCAAATGGAGCCGCTGCGATGGCGGCACTTTGAGATCATCGATCCGAACGGCAGCCGCGATGCGCGCGAGTACCCGGCGTGTTCGCCCTGCCAGACCAGCCGGAAAGCCCTTCGGGATTTCGCCGCGAAAGACTTTTTCGGTTTTCGCGTCGGCGAAGCTGCGTATCACCGCGACATCCCTTCGCGGAGAATATGTACCGGAAAGCGGTACATATCAAGCCAAACGTATCGGCAACCGATACGTTCGTGTCAGACCGCCAACTTGAGCGACATCGGCGGCGTGACGATCGTGGCGGTCTCGTTTCCGGCGATCCGGTCCGCATCGATGTGCATGGCATTGATCGCGACCAGATCCGGGCGGCGGAGGCAGAGCGCGACGAGTTCGGCGGCCGACACGTTTGCTGCCCGTTCGCCAAGTTCTGCATAGATCGCCGCGCAGAAGTCGAAATCCTCGGCATAATCCACCGTCCAGCGCATCCGCGCGACGGCCCCGCCCGGGCCGGTCAGATTGGCCGTCTTCAGATCGGGATGGCTGCGCATCCAGGGCGTGACCTGTTCGCGCTGCTGAGCCCACTCCGCCTCGTGGTCGGCGCGCGCCAACAAATCGGCGGAAAACACTTCGCAGTCGAGCCCGTCGGGAAAGGCGGCGGGCATGGTATTGGCGGCATAGGCTGCCCCGGACGTGCGGTAGAGATCGACGACGCGCTGGCAGACAACCGGATCGATGAAGGGGCTGTCCCCGCTCACGCGAACCACGGTTTCGCAGGCCGCTTCGCGGGCGGCCTTGGCGTAACGCGACAGAACGTCATTCTCGCGGCCGCGCACCAGCATGTAGCCGGAATCGAGGATTTCCTCGGCCAGTTCGTCGTCGCTTTCGGTATCGGGAATGGCCGCCACGACCAGGTCAGCGGACGGGATCCGGGCACAGCGGTCGAGACAGCGCAGGATCGCACTGCGCTCCCCCAGCGCTTCGAGACTCTTGCCCTCGACATGGCGCGATCCCATGCGCGCCTGAACGATTACGGCGAGCGACATCTCCCCCTCCGCCGTTGCCAAGCGAAGTGTCGCCCGCGTAGCGCTAACGAGGGGTAAAGGTCCGCTTGCGGAGCGGTTTATTGTGCGAGCAGGAGGAGGCCACGCAGCGCATAGGCGGCCGCACCGACGGCCATCAGACTGCCGACCCAAAGGACGGCGAACCAGAACAGCCGTTTTCCAAGCGTGGTTCGGCGGTCAGTGGTAGGCACCGGCCTCGGCCTTTCCGCGGAAGATCCAGTAAACATAAGCGGTGTAGCCGAGGATGATCGGCAACATCACCGCCGTCCCCACGAGCATCAGGGCGAGCGCATTGTCCCGCGCCGCGGCCTCATGGACCGTCACGCTGAACGGTACGACATGCGGGAAGATCGAGACGGCAAGCCCGGCGAAGCCGGACAGGAACACACCGACCGTCGCCAGGTAGGCCATGTAGTCCGGCCCCTTCATCGCGAAGCGCCAGACGGCGAACGACGCAATCACGCCGAGGACGGGGATGACTGCAAACTTCGCGAACTGACCGAGATTCACGCCGCCGTCGAGCGAGATGCCCCAGCGCGCGATGATCTCGCCCCCGAGGGACAGGGTGGCGAGGCTGACCGCCCCGAGTGCGATCGCAACGGCGACGATCAGGGACCGGACCCAGGTTCGGGCGCGGCGCTGGAGTTCGCCGTCAGCCTTGAAGACCAGCCAGGCCGCGCCGAGCAGGGCATAGCCGGCAACGAGACCAGCGGCGACCAGCAGCGTGTAGGGCGTCAACCAGTCGAACGGACCGCCCGCGAAGCTGCGTCCTTCGATGGTGATGCCCTGCAGGAAGCCGCCGAGAACGAAGCCCTGCGCCACGGCGGCGACCGTGGATCCTGCCGCGAAGGCGAATGTCCACCATTTCTTGCCGGACTTTCGGCCATGAGCGCGGAATTCGAACGCCACGCCGCGGAAGATCAGCGCGGTCAGCATGATGCCGACCGGCAGATAAAGCGCCGGCATGATGATGGCGTAGGCGAGCGGGAAGGCCGCGAAGAGCCCGCCGCCACCCAGGACAAGCCAGGTCTCGTTGCCATCCCAGACCGGCGCGATGGAGGCGACCATGGTGTCGCGCTCCTTCGGGCTGGCGAGCGGGAAGAGAATGCCGACCCCGAGATCGAAGCCGTCCAGCAGGACGTAGAGCGCAACCGCCGTGGCGATGATCACCGCCCAGATGAGAGGGAGATCCATGCTCAGTCCTCCTTCACGCCAACCGAAAGCGCATCGCCGGGGGCGCCGTCGGGTTCGGGGTCTTCGCGGCCCTCGGCAATCGGGCCGTTGCCGAGAATGCGCAGGATGAAGAGCGCGCCGGCGCTGAACACGATCGCATAGGTCACCATGAAGACCAGCAGCGAGGTCGCCACCTGCCCCGCCTCGACTGGCGAGACGGCGTCAGCCGTGCGCAGGACGCCGTAGACGACAAAGGGCTGGCGCCCGACCTCCGCGGTGACCCAGCCTGCGAGGATTGCGATGAAGCCGGACGGCCCCATCGCCAGCGCGGCCCAGTGCAGAAGCGTCGCCTTGTGCGTCGTGCCGCGCCACCAGGTCCAGGCGCCCCAGAAGCCAAGCGCAATCATCAACATGCCGAGGCCCACCATCACCCGGAAGGCCCAGAAGGTGATGAAGACGGGGGGGCGGTCCTCCGCCGCGAAGGCATCGAGCCCTTCGAGCTCCGCCGATGCATCTCCTGCCACGACCCAGCTGCCGAAGCCGGGGATGCCGATCTCCAAATGGTTGGTTTCATTCTCCTGGTCGGGCCAGGCGAAAAGCAGCGTCGGCTGACCCGGCCGCGTTTCCCACCAGCCCTCCATCGCGGCAACCTTGGCCGGCTGGTATTCGTGCGCGACCTTGCCGCTCTCATGGCCGATCAGGAGCTGGGCCGGCGCGAGAATGGCAATCGTCAGGATCGCCATGCGCGCCATGATGGTGACTTCCTCGCCCGGGCGTTTGCGGATCCATTGCCAGCCCGCCGTGGCGAGGACGACCAGTGCCGTGGTGAGATAGGCTGCCGTGACCATGTGCGCGAAGCGCGACGGGAAGGACGGGTTGAAGATCACCTCCATCCAGCTGGTCGCGACGAAGCGTCCGTCTTCCATGGTGAAGCCCTGCGGGGTCTGCATCCAGGAATTCGCCGACAGGATCCAGAACGCCGAAACCAGCGTGCCGACCGCGACGATCACCGTGGAGGCGAAGTGCAGGCGCGGACCGACCAGCTTCCAGCCGAACAGCATGATGCCAAGGAAGGAGGCTTCGAGGAAAAAGGCGGTGAGGACTTCGTAGCCGAGGAGCGGTCCGAGCACGCTGCCGGTCTGATCCGCGAAGACCGACCAGTTGGTGCCGAACTGGTAGCTCATCACCACGCCCGAAACGACACCCATGCCGAAGGCGAGTGCGAAGACCTTCACCCAGAAGCGGTAGAGGGTGCGGAAGCTTTCCCGTTTCGTGAACAGGTGCAGGCCTTCCAGCACGGCAAGGAAGCTCGCCAGCCCGATGGTGAAGGACGGGAAGATGATGTGGAAGGCGATGGTGAAGGCGAACTGGAGCCGCGACAGCAACAGGGCGTCGAATTCCATGGCGAGCCTTTCGCGCGTCTGCTTTAGCGTCCCCTAAATTCATGAACCGGCGACCGGCGCCATGTGGCGCGTGATCTCGCACCCGCCGTAGGGTTATTTCACCCGAACCGGCTTTACCGCGTAGGGGCCGGTGGTCTGCGCCACGTCGCGGTTGATCGCGGCGATCTCGGGATGAGCTTCAAGGAATGCTAGCACATCCATGAGCGAAAAGTCCGGCCGGGCCGGATAGAGCGCCTCGATGATCGCGGAAACCGCCTCGAAATCGGCCTCCTCGTCGACCGATAGCCGCACGTCCGGCGCGTCTATGTCGATCGGCGTGATGCCGTTCCTGAGCCCGTTCTCCGGGTTCTTGATCCACGGCGTGACATGCTCGCGGTCATGCCTGGTGACCGCCCTTGCATGCGCCGTCATCAGCGCCTCACGCGTGAACACCTCGACCGAGGTCCCGCACGGCAGGCGCAGCTCCGGGCCGACTGTAGCGTAGTCGTACTCGTCGCGATGATCGAGAAACCAGCCGACCTGGCTGTCGACAATGCCGGGGTCCATCAGCGGGCAATCGCTGGTCACGCGAACGATGACGTCCGCCTCCGGGGCGCAGGCTTCCGCCGCGCCGGCGAAGCGCGCGAGCACATCCTGTTCCGATCCCCGGAACACAGGCAGGCCCTGCCGCGTCGCGAACGCCTCCAGCTTGTCATCGGCCGGATTCTCCGTGATCGCCAGAACCATCCTGTCGATGGTGTTCGCCCTTTGCAGACGGCGAAGCTGATGGAGCAGGAGCGGTTCTCCGAGGACCGGCATCAACACCTTGCCCGGCAGCCGCGAGGAGGTCATGCGCGCCTGAATAATCGCCGTGACGGTCATAATCGCCTTCCCGGAGCAGACTCCGTGAGAAATCGTTAACCCGGATCACCCCCAACTGGCCCACTGGACCGACTCACTTTGGGGGGCCGCGCTTGGCGCGAATCCTATTCATAGGCGCCGGAGCGTTTCAACTTCCCGCCATTCGGCGCGCGAAGGCGGACGGCCATTTCGTGATCGGCTGCGACCGCGACACCAGTGCCGCCGGGGCACCGCTGTGCGATGTGTTCGAACCGGTCGACATCTTTGACCGCCAGGCCTGTCTTGAAGCCGCGAAGCGTCATAGCATCGACGCGGTGACGGTGTTCGCGACCGAAGCCGGTGTTCCGGCGACGGCGCTGATTGCGGAAACGCTGGGCCTGCCGGGCTTGCCCGTGGCATCGGCAACAGCGGTCACCAACAAGCTGGTCATGCGCACGCGCTTCGCCGAGGCCGGACTGCCCTCCCCCGAATTTCATGGCTGCGACACGCCGGACCAGGCGATCGCCGCCTTCGACCGGATCGGCCGCCCTTGCGTGGTGAAGCCGTCGAACGGCGCAGGCTCGCGCGGCGTGTCCTATGTCGGCAAGCGCGAGCAGGTCGCGTCCGCCTTCCTCGCCGCCAAGGCGCTGACCCGCGGTGCGCCGGTCGTCGTCGAGCGTTTCATGCCGGGCCGCGAGGTCGCGGTCGAAGGCTATGTCCAGAACGGCGCGTTCCGTCTGATGTGCATCAGCGACAAGATCCGCACCGGCCCACCCTTCCTGCTCGACACGCGCATCCACTTTCCGTCTTCGCGCGAGACTGGCGAACAGGCGGCGATTGCCGATGTCGCGGCACGCGCCGTCGCTGCGCTCGGCATCGACAATGCGCCAGTCCACATGGAATTGATGATGACCGAGGGCGGGCCGCACCTCGTCGAGGTCGCGGCGCGCGGCGCGGGCTTCCACGTCTTCGCCGAGATCGTACCGTGGGTGACGGGCGTCGATACGCTCGGCCTGCAACTGGCGCTCGCGCTGGGCGAAACCTTCGAGGATCCGGACACGCCACTACGGGGGGCGGTGCTCGACTTTCCGAAGGTGGTGCCGGGCCGTCTGGAAGCCGTGCATGGCTGGGAGCGGATCGCCCGCCACGCCGACACGCTGTTCGCGATGAAGCTCAAAGGGATCGGCCACACTGTCGAGCCGCTGCGCTCCGGCGCGGACAGAGTCGCCGCGATCGCCGTACGCGGCGAGACCGCCGACGCGGCGCAGGCGACGCTCGACAGCTTCTACGAAACGCTCGACTTCGTGACGCGGCCGGAGCGATCCGTGGCGCAGGCCCATGGGTGAGCTTCCCGCGGCACTGAGTTTCGACCTCGACCCGGACATTTTCGACGAGTCGATCTCCTCCTCGAATGCCCGCACGCGCCTCGGCTGGCGCGGCATCTCCGAAGGCGTTCCGGCGATCCGCGAGGCGCTCGACGCCTTCGCGCCCGGAATTCCGGTGACGTGGTTCGTGCGCGTCGACAACCAGATCGCCGACATCTACGGGCGGCCGGGACATCTGCTGGAGCAGCATCGCGCCCTGTTCGAGGAATTGCGCGCCCGCGGCGACGAGATCGCCTGGCACCCTCACCTCTATCGCCGCAAGGATGACGGCTGGGAACAGGAAACCGACGACACGGCACTGCTGGCCGCAATGCAGGCAGCCATCGCCGACATGCGGACGCTCGGTTTTGAACCGCGCTGCGGCCGGATCGGCGAAGCCTATGGCTCGACCGGGCTGATGGCGGCGTTCGATGCCTGCGGCATTCCCTATGACTCCACCGCCATGTCAGGCCGCAAGCGCGTCGATGGCGAACGGACGATCGACTGGCTCGACACGCCGCGAACCGCCTACCGCCCGTCGAAGGCCGACCACCGCGTGCCGGCGAGCCCCGCGCATGACGTGATCGAAATCCCGATGTCGATGCTGAAGGTAAAGGCCGATTACGACGCCGAACCCTTCCTCAGATATCTCGACCTGTCCTTCCGCACCGAAGCGGTAGCCTGTGGTATGGACAGTTTGGTCTCTGAGGCCCCCTATCTGGTCGCCGTGACGCATCCGAGCGCGCTGATGCCGGATTTTGCGCCGAAGGGCGGGCATGGCCTCCTTTCCTTTGACCTCGGCAACATGACGCGGACGCTGCGCCTGCTCGCCGAGACGGCAGAGATGAAGGGCCGCGAACTGACATTCACGACGCTGGGCGCGCTGGGTGATCGGATCGCAGAAGAGCTGGGACGCGATGCGGACGCGGCTTGAATCCCGGCTCTCCGGTCTGACCGGCCTGCCGCACTGCGTGTTGACGGGACGCGGCGCGACGGCGATCTGGCTGGCGCTGAAAGCCTTCGCCGAGCGCGTGCCGGAACGCACCGGCGTGGTCATCCCGGTAACGCTGTGCACCAGCCCGCCGGCCGTCGTCATCCATGCCGGGCTGACGCCGGTTTTCTGCGACACGGATCCGGCGACGGGCAATCTCTGCCCGAAAGCCCTTTCGAAACTGCTGGCGGAGCGAGACGACATTCTCTGCGTCCTCGCCGCGCATCTCTATGGCGAACCGGCGGACATGCCGGCCATTGCAGCGGCTTGCGACCAAGCGGGCGCGTTCCTGATCGAGGATTCTGCGCAGGCGCTCGGGGCGGACGGCATCGGCACCTATGGCGATGTCACGATCCTGAGTTTCGGGCACACCAAGATCGTCGAGGCGGGTGGAGGCGGCGCGGCGCTGACGCACGATCCGGTTCTCGCTGCCGCGATGCAGCGCAAGGCCGACGCCCTGCCGGAAAAATCGCCGAACGTCTCGGCGTGGGCAGAAACCTACCGCTCGACATATTATGCCGCGCAATCGGTCTGGGATCGCTCGCCGGAGGCGAAGGAATGGGTCGGGGCCGTCTGCCGCGCCGAACCGGGTCTCTACCTCTACCGCCTGGCCGAAGGACAGACCGGGCTGATCCTGTCGGCACTCGAACGGCTCGACGCGGAAGCCGCCGGGCGGCGCGAACGCGCGGCAGTGTATGACCGGGCCTTTGCCGGGATCGGAACGCCCCTGAAACGGACCGGCGCCGGTGTGCCGTGGCGCTACGGCCTGATGCTGCCGGAACAACACCGCGATGCTGCTGCGGCGGTGCTGCGCGAGGCCGGGATCGACGCGAGCTGCTGGTACCCCTCCTGCACCCGCTTCTTCGGCGACCGGGGTCAGTACCCCGGCGGCGAGGCGATCGAGCGCGGCATCCTCAATCTCTGGGTCGACGACCGCGCCGATAAGGCGCGGATCGAACGCACTGCAGCCATCGTCAGCAATGTCTTAACCGGCGCAGCGGCGAATGGCGGAAGGCAATACGGCTAGGCGATGATCACGCTCGTCGACACCACGCTTCGCGACGGCAGCTACCGGGTCGGGTTCGGCTTCACCGGGGCGCAGACCTTTGCGCTCGTCCAGGGGCTGGAAGCGGTCGGCGTGCCGGCGGTCGAGGCCGGTCACGGCCTGGGCCTCGGGGCGTGGCGCGCGCCGGGCATCGCCTCGGCGGAAGACGATCTCACCTATATGCAGGCCGCGCGGATGGCGGCCCGCAATGCGAAGGTCGGCGTCTTCGCCATGCCGAAATTCGCCACCGAAGACGACATTGATGCCGCCGCCGAGGCTGGAATGGACTTCATCCGCATCGGCATGGATGCGGCGCGCTATGAACAGGGCGAGGCCCTGGTCCGCCGGGCACGCGCCAACGGGCTCAACACGCTCGGCTTCCTGATGAAGTCCTACACGCTGCCGGTCGAGGATCTTCGCATTGCCGCCCCGCGCATTGCGGAATGGGGGGCGGACGGATTCCTGATCGTCGACAGCGCCGGCGGAATGACGCCGGACAGTGTGCGGGCCTATGTCCGCGCCGTGATCGAGACGACCGGAAAGCCCTGCGGCTTTCACGGTCACAACAATCTTGAGCTGGCCGTCGGCAACGCCTTCGCGGCGGTCGAAGCCGGGGCGACGATCCTCGACGCCTCGCTGAAAGGCCTCGGCCGGTCGTCCGGCAATGCCTCGCTTGAGGCGCTGACCGCGGCACTGAATCGCGCCGGTCACGACACCGGGATCGATCCGGTGAAGCTGGCGCGGCTTGCCGACAAGCATGTGCGCAACGCCGATCTCGCCGAATGGAACGAGGCCGATCTCGTTCAGGGCATGGCCTATGTCCATTCGGGGATGCAGGACCGGATCGACGCGCTCGCCGCAGAGTATTCACTCGACCCGGCCGCCCTCACCCTTGCCGCCGGTGCGGCGCTGGGCGGGCTGGACCTGACCGAAGACCAGCTGGCCGCTGTCGCGCGCGACCTGGCCGGACACGCAGACACTGAAGAGGAGCGCGCCGTTGGCTGAGCACCGTCCCGTGGACTTCTGGCGCGGAGATTTCGGCTCCGACTATATCGGCCGCAACACCGCAGACGCCGCCGCCGTGCGCCAGCGCACGCGCAGCTGGGGCTGCTATCTGCAGAACATCCTGCCGGACCTGCCGCGCTCCATCCTGGAAGTCGGCTGTTCGATCGGGATCAATCTCAGGGCGCTGAACAATCTGGTCGATGCCGACCTGCACGGTCTGGAACCGAATGACGCGGCCCGGCGCGTTCTGGCGGAGGAAGGCGTGCTGCCGAAGTCGCACATCCATGAAGGCGAGGCGAAGTCCCTGCCCTTCAAGAACGGCCAGTTCGAGATGACGTTCACGACCGGCGTGCTGATCCACGTGCCGCCGAGCGAGCTGCCGGCGGCCATGGACGAGCTCTACCGGGTCTCGTCGAAATACATATTGATGAGCGAGTATTTCGCGCACGAGCCGGAAGAGAAGAGCTATCGCGGCCAGCAGGGCCTGTTGTTCAAGCGCGATTTCGGCGGCTTCATGCTCGACCGGCATCCGGACCTGACCATCGTCGATTACGGCTTCCAGTGGATGCGCGGGGGCGCCGCCGACAACGGCCATTGGTGGCTCTTCCGGAAGTAGGCGCTACTCCGCCTTGAAGGCGATCGCGTAATAGAATTCGATCTGCGCCTCGGCATGTTCCTCGACCGAGCGGCCGGGAATGACGCTGTCGAATGCGCCGAGCGCCAGCACCGAGAGATCGTCGAGACTGTCGAAATACGCCATGACCTGTCCGGTGCGGAAATCGCCGTCCCTGATCAGGTAGCGATTGGGTCCGAGGCGTTCCGATGGCTCGCGAAGATAATGCCCCGGCCCGGCCGACACGATGAAGGCCAGTCCGCCCGGCTTCACCACGCGGGCATATTCGGCGAAGGCCGCCTGAAGCCCCCCGGTGTCGTCCTCATAGTGGATGACGTTCAGTCCCAGGACGATGTCGAAAAAGCCGTCCTCGTGCGGGATGGACCGGTTGGTGCCGGTCCGCACATCGACGGTGAGGTTCTGGATCCCGGCCGCCTCGCGCGAGATTGCCGCCATGGCGTCGTTGACCTCGACGCCGAAGCATTGCGCCCCGCGATCATGGAAGGGAACGAGGTTGTTGAGATACATCGCGCCTATGTCGAGCACGCGCGTGTCCGGGCCGATGTCGAGCTTCACGCCGGAATAGCGGCCCGCGAACAGCGCCCGCATCATCAGTTCGCTCGGATGGTGACGGATGAAGGCGGCCCGATCGAGACCGAGATTGCCCTTGCCCCAGCTGTCGGACTTGCCGCTCATGCCGCGCGCAGCACTTCGGAGCGTTTGGCGAGCGGGCAGAACATCATCCAGCGCCCGCCCATGCCGCCGTCATCGGCGAGATGCGGGTCGACGGGATGGACGCCGTGCACGAGGTCGGACTTCAGAAGCAGCACATCGCCGAAGCGCAGATTGGGTTCCTCGAAGTGGTGGCCCGTCTCGGAGAGGTAGTAGTTGCCACCCTCGGTGAAATCCTCGCCCATCTGCGACAGGACGAGAATACACTGGAAAGCGTATTGATCGCGGTGGGCAGCGAGGAAATCCCCGCCCCTGCGGTACTGGATCACGCTTGGCCAGGACACATAGTCGCAGCCCGCCCGCATGCCGGTGTCGGGCGCGAAACCGCTGGCGAGATTGCGGAACCGCATCAGCCCCTGCGAGATCGCCGGGATGTCGGCGTGCGCCTGTGTGTTCCACGGGAAGAATTGCGACAGGACGAAGCGCGTCGGGCGATGGTCGCCGAGCGGCTTGTCGACGATCTTCACATGGTCCGGCGTGCCCTCGTTATAGGCCATGTTGCCGGACAGGCCGTGCGCCTGCCGGAAGCCGAAGACATGATCGCGCAGGGCCAGCAGGCGGTCGCGGGACCAGAGGCCGCGGATCACGGCGGATTCGCTGCGAAGCGTCGCATCGAGTTCCATCCGCCAGCGGTCCGCATCGGCGATCATCGCGTCGAGCGAGTGTTCCTCATAGATGCGCATGGGCCGGCGTCCGCGTTCGAATCAGATGCCATGACGCTAGCGAGGCGGGGCTTAACCGCGCGCTAAAAGGAAAGCGGCGCCCCGGAAACCGGAGCGCCGCCCAATCCTTTGCGATGGCGTTCAGTCTAGCCGCCGCGCAGCAGGTTCAGGATGATCTGCGGCTGCGAGTTGGCGATCGACAGCGCCTGCACACCCAGCTGCTGCTTGACCTGCAACGCCTGGAGGCGCGCGCCTTCGACGGCGAGGTCGGCATCGACCAGATTGCCGACACCCTCAGTGAGGGAGTCCATCAGTTTGCCGACGAATTTCGAGTGCGCCTCGATCTTCTTCAGGTCCGAACCGAGATTGGCCAGCGCCTGGTTGACGTTGTCGAGGCTGGTTTTGATTTGCGACACGGCCGCCGAGGCCAGCGTGACAGTGCCCAGGCTCGAGGCCGCCGGGATGGTGATGATCGAACCGCCGAGGCTGAAGCTTTGCGCGCCCAGCGTGACCGAACGGGACGCGTCGGCGTCCGCGAGGAAGGCGATGCCGCCGGTGATGGAGCCATTGAGCAGGTTCGCGCCGTCGAACTCGGCGTTCGCGAGGATCACCTGGACCTGTTCGATCAGCGCCTTGAAGTCGGCGTCGTAGGCCTGACGCGAGAAGGTGTCGATGGACGGGTCCATCGCCGCGGTGGCTTTCTCGCGCATCTCGACCAGAAGGTCGGAGATCGATTCACCCGCCGCCAGCGCGACATCGCCGATCGTCGTCGCCCGGTCGAGGCTGGTCTGGACCGCGCCGAGCGCCTTGACGTCGGAGCGCATGTTCTGGGCCACGGCATAAATCGCCGAATTGTCCTTCGCCCCGCCAATCTTGAGACCGGTGTTCAGCCGGTTCTGGACGTCGTTCAGCTGATCATTGGTCTTGTTGAGGTTCTGAAGGGCGATCATCGCCGCCGTGTTGGTATGGATCGACAGGGTCATGGTGGTCCCCCTCCTGGCCGTCATTCTGTGCCTTGCGCTCACAGGCGCGTTCGGAGGGAGCATCGCAATCGGCGTGCCGTTGCGGGCAATTCAATTAGTGACGACTTTTCAATGCGTTGAGAAACGGCAAAACCCGCCGGCGAAACACCGGCAGGCAAAAATGACCGGGTCAGCCCGGCAGATTCCGCCCCGGAAAGCCCGGGATCAGGCGCGCTTGTCGACCAGGCCGGCCTGACGGGTGCGCAGATATTCCTTGAGTTCGACCATCTCTTTTTGCGGCCACTGGCGCACAATCTCCCCGGTCGCGCTATCGACCAGGTTGTAGACGAACATGCCGGAGCTCTCGTGCTTCTGGATCGAGAGTCGCGAGCCTTCGAGCGCGGTTTCGGCGAGACGTTCGATCGCCTCGCGCATCCGTTCGATCTCCGCCTTGCGCTCTTCGGGCGACTTGGCGTCGGTTTCGGTGTTGCGCGTTGCGACGGCGGCGCTCGCCTGGATGGGGCGCGGCGCTGTCGTCGCGGGCTTTTCGGTGACCGTGGCCGAGGCCGTGGCCAGTTTGATCAGTTCTATCATCTCCGTTCATCGGCGAATGAACCGCCAATCCTCCAGAGCTAACGGGCGGGCGGCAGGGGAGGAACCCAACCAAGAACCCCGCCGCCCGCTGCCGCTTAGCGGAAGTATCCGAGGATCGTGCTCGGCGCCGAGTTGGCGATCGAGAGAGCCTGGATGCCCAGCTGTTGCTTGACCTGCAGGGACTGCAGACGGGCGCTTTCCTTCGCGAGATCCGCATCGACGAGGTTGCCGATGCCCTTTTCGAGGGCGTCAGACAGCTTGCCGACGAAGGTCTTGTGGATTTCCAGCGCTTTCGAGCCGGTACCCAGACGCGCGAGCGAAGCGTTCAGGTTGTCGAGCGAGGTTTCGATCGCCGTCACCTGCGTGCCGGCCGCCGCGGCCGTTCCGAAGGACGCCGTAGCCGCAACCGTGACCACACCGCCGCCGAGCGAGAGGTTCTCGTCGAGGATGGTGATGGTGTTGGAGCCATCAGCGTTCGCCAGCGCAGAGATGCTGGCAACAGAGTTGTTGATCAGGTTCGTGCCGTTGAATTCGGCATTCGAAACGATCGTGGCGACCTGGTCGCGCAGGGCCTTGAAGTCTTCGTTCAGGGCCGTACGGGACGCGGTGTCGAGCGAGGTGTCCGCACCGGCGAGCGCCTTTTCCTTCATCTCGACGAGAAGATCGGAAATCGCTTCACCGGCGGCGAGCGCCACGTCGACGGTCGAAACCGCCAGATCGATGGAATTGCCAACCGCAGCATAACCGGCAACGTCGGCGCGCATCGACTGGGCGATGGCGAAGATGCCGCCATTGTCCTTGGCCGACGAGACCGCCAGACCGGTGTTGATCCGGGCCTGGGTCTGTTCGAGTTGCTGATTGGTCTTGTTGAGGTTCTGCAGGGCGACCATCGCGCCCGCATTGGTGTTGATCGTGGCCATTTTAGCCATCTCCCATTCTGGTTTATGTCGCCGGCTTTTTGCCGGCCATATCCGGCGGAGGCGCTAGGCCTCCGCCGAATTCGTGCGGCCGCGATTAGCGGAAGTAGCCGAGGATCGAGCTCGGAGCCGAGTTGGCGATCGAGAGCGCCTGAATGCCCAGCTGCTGCTTGACCTGCAGCGACTGGAGACGTGCGCTTTCCTTCGCGAGATCCGCGTCGACCAGGTTGCCGATGCCCTTTTCGAGGGCGTCGGACAGCTTGCCGACGAAGGTCTTGTGGACTTCGAGCGACTTCGACGCCGTACCCAGACGGGCCAGCGACGCATTCAGGTTGTCGAGCGACGTACCGATCTGGCTGACGATGTTGTCGGCCTGGGTCGCGGTCGAGAAGGACGCGTTGGTCGCGATCGTGATGATCGAACCGGACAGCGACAGGTCTTCGTCGGCCACGGAAATCGTGTTGGAACCGTCAGCATTGGCCAGGGCCGAAATGCCGGTGGTGGAACCGTCGATCAGGTTGGTGCCGTTGAATTCGGCGTTCGAGATGATCGTCTTGATCTGGTCGCGAAGCGCGCTGAAGTCAGCGTTCAGGGCCGTACGCGAAGCGGAGTCCAGCGAGGAGTCCGCAGCCGCCAGGGCCTTTTCCTTCATTTCCACGAGAAGATCGGAGATCGCCTCACCCGCGGCCAGGGCCACGTCCGTCGTCGAGACGGCAAGATCGATCGAGTTGCGGACGGCCTTGTAGCCGGCCACGTCAGCGCGCATCGACTGGGCGATGGCGAAGATACCGCCATTGTCCTTGGCCGACGAAACCGCCAGACCCGTATTGATGCGGGACTGAACCTGTTCGAGTTGCTGATTTGTCTTGTTGAGGTTTTGCAGGGCGACCATCGCGCCCGCATTGGTATTGATCGTGGCCATTTTAGCCATCTCCCTTTCTGGTCCTATGCACCGGCGTTTTGCCAGCAGGGTCTTCTGACCCGGCCTCGGGAGTCGCAAGAATGAGGCCAGACAAGGGGTTGACGGTCGCGTTAATCCTGATTCGCGTGATTCGGCCGGGTGATTCGTTTTCCGTTCCGGGGTCGCCGGTTAACGGTGAAGCGGCAGGAATTGCCGGGTTTTCCATGAAAAAGCCCGGCAGAAATTGCCGGGCGGGCAGAAATTTCCCTGTAAATCTCTAATCAAGAAAAAAGGGGCGGGGCCGCCCTGGGTGGCGGGCGGCCCCGTTCGTCCCTACCGGAAGAAGGACAGGATGGACTGCGGCGACTGGTTCGCGATGGACAGGGCCTGGATCCCCAGCTGCTGCTTGACTTGCAGCGACTGAAGACGGGCGCTTTCCCGCGCGAGGTCTGCATCCACCAGGTTGCCGATACCTTCCGTCAGCGAATCCGACAGCTTGGTCACGAAGGTCGAGTGGATCTCGAGAGCCTTCGACTTCGTGCCCAGGCGCGCCAGAGCCGCGTTGACGTTGTCGAGCGAGGTGCCGAGCTGGCTGGCGATCGTGTCCGCCTGCGTCGCCGTCGCGTAGGACGCCGTCGCAGCAATGGTCACGACACCACCCCCCAGCGAGAGGTTCTCGTCGAGCACGGTGATCGTGTTGGAGCCATCGGCATTGGCCAGCGCCGAAATGCTGGCCACCGAGTTGTTGATGAGGTTCGTGCCGTTGAACTCGGCATTGCTCACGATCGTGCTGATCTGATCGCGAAGCGCCTTGAAGTCCTCGTTCAGCGCGGAACGCGACGCGGTGTCGAGCGAGCTATCGGCCGACGCCAGCGCCTTTTCCTTCATCTCGATGAGCAGGTCGGAAATGGCCTCACCCGCCGCCAGGGCGACGTCTACCGTCGACACCGCGCGGTTGAGCGAGTCCTGAACAGCCTTGTAGCCGCTCACTTCCGAGCGCATCCGCTGGGCAATGGCATAGATGCCGCCATTGTCCTTCGCGCCGGCCACGGAGAGGCCGGTGTTGATGCGCGACTGGACCTGTTCAAGCTCCATATTGGTCCGGTTCAGGTTCTGCAGGGCGATCATCGCACCTGCGTTGGTGTTGACGGAATTCGTCATCGTTGGGTTCCTCCATTCTGGAAGCAAAGACGCGCGGCGCATTTTGGCGCCGCGGTGTGGACCTTTTGTCCTGCCCGCGAAGGCGCAAAACCGGGGCCATTTCCGTTGCGGAGGCGCCACCGGAACCCGTTGTTTCAAATAGTGTTTTTTTAAGGCGCGCCGAGAAATGAAAAGGCCCGGCGAAAGCTGCCGGGCCAATCGGGTCAGTCGTGCAGAATTTGCCGGGAGGTCAGCTGTGCTGTCGAAATTGGATGAGGCTCTCGCCGCTTTCCTCAGGAGGTCTAGCGTCGCTCATCGAAATCCCGAACGTCAGATTCCAGAAACTTGGCGGCCATGAATGCGGATGACGTCTCCTGACTGGAGATTCACCGTCAGAACGACAATGTCGCCGACCGTCTCGGCACTCAGATCGAGCACGGAGTTGCTTGCCCCCCAAGGGCTGATATTCGAAAGATAAATATCGATCAAACCGGTGAGCTTGATTTCTCTCAAACCACCTGAATCGGACAGTCGAAGTGCCACAATGCCGTCCTTGATGACAACTTCGATACCAAGCAGAACTGCATCATGAAAGTCTGTCATCGCAGCGCCTAGTCAGCACGCTTCAGCCCGTCGCGGCCAAGGGCTGACGCTGGGCCGCCGGCGAGGGTTCAAGCCCCTGCATGATGGTGCGGTTGATGTCGATCAGCGTATCGATGTCCGCTCCGTTCCGCATCACGGCGGAAGAGTGTTTCGACACGAAAAGCGAAAGCGAGATGATGCCGGCGCGCAGCGCGTCGGGCAGCTTGTTGTCACGGTCGGAGCAATCGAGCGCCAGGGCGCTCCAGACGCGCCGGTTCCAGTCGAGCGCATCGGCCAGCGCGCGGAGATCGCCATCGGCCTGGGCCTGCTTGGCGTTCATCAACGCGCGCGTCACCTGCGCGAAAAGACGGTATTCTGTTGCGCGCGGGTCTTCGCTACGAGTCGCCGCGGTCTGATATGCCTGTACCGACACTGCCCAGCCTCTTGTCTTCGAACTCGATAAGTTTCCGGCAGCGGATCAGAGCCTTGTAATACTCGCCCGCCATCACATCCCTGGATACCGACACGCATTCGGCCATGGCCTCGGTGTCGCTTATGGCTCCCATGAATTCGGTCATTCGCATGACGAATTCGTCGTAGACGCCACTGTCCTGTTTCTCTGACAGGTACATCATCATGACGGGGAAATAGATCCGCCGCGCCGGCGTGGTGACTTCGTTCTCGTGCATGATGTCCTTCTCGCGAAGAACAGATGCCTTGTTCTGAAGCACCAGCGTTGACCGCTTCTCGCCATTCTGGACAACCGCGCCGTTCAACACGAAGCGTTCGCCGGGCTTGAGCGAGAGTTTCAGCGGCATGGAGCAGTTTCCCCTTTCACAGGACCCTTTTTGGGACCGTGAAGCCAGACCCTAATCATGGGAGCGTGAACAAAGGGTTTCGCCCCTCCCAGGGCATTTCCGTTAGGCCGCCGTTAAGCGAAGCACGGCCCCATGCCCCATTGGTATGGCAATGCGGAACGGGCCCATGGCGCTTTCGATCGACGACCTTCTGAAACAGCCCGTTGAGGCGGCGAAGCGCGATGCGCACGACGCGGCCTCCGGAGCGATCAATCCGAAGATTTCCGACGCGATCCGGAGTGCGCCGGCCAAGCAGCGCACCGCCCTGCGCAAGCTGACCGCGCGGATGCAGCACGCGATCAAGCTGTGCAATGAGGACCAGGCCCCCAAGGGTGCGCTGATCGCGCTCGATATCCTGCAGAAGACCCCCGACGCGGCCATCGCCAACCACATCATGGGCGTGGCGATGGAGAAGATGGGCCGGCTCTCGATGGCGCTCGACTTCTTCGAACGGGCCTGGAAGCTGAACCCGGACAATCCGGACATCTACCAGTCGATGGCGATGGCGGCGTGGAAGCTGGACATGCTGCCGGCGGCGGAAAAATTCCTGCGTATCTACTGCCAGCGCGCGCCGGACGATCCGGGCGGTCTCGTCAATCTCGGCGGCGTCCTGCGCGACCAGGGCCGGTTCGACGATGCGATCGAGGTTGTCCGCACCGGCATCTATGGCAAGCCCGAACATGCCGATCTGTGGAATGCGCTGGGCACGATCCTGCTGGAATCCGGCGATCCGGTTCAGGCGATCACCTTCTATTCCGAGGCGTTGCGCCTCGATCCGGAATTCGCACGGGCGTGGAACAATATCGCGTTCGCGCACGAGCTGTGCGGCCAGACCGAGGACAGCATTGCGGCGTTCGAAACCGCGCTGAAAAACCCGGGCTCACGCAGCGACGAAATGGCGATGCGCCATGGCTATGCCCTGTCCCTGCTGGGTGCCGGCCGGATCGCGGAAGGCTGGGAGCAATACCAGGTCCGTCTCGACCCGGATTATCCCGACGCCACCCTCTTCACCTTCGACGAGAAGCGCTGGGACGGGAAAGACCCCGAAGCGATCCGCGGCAAGCGTCTGCTTCTGGTCGGTGAGCAGGGGCTCGGCGACGAGGTCATGTTCCTCAACACCCTGCCCGACGTGATCGAGGCGGTCGGGCCGGAAGGCGAGGTGCGCCTGGCGTGCGAGAAGCGGCTCGTGCCGCTGATCCAGCGTTCCTTCCCCGATATTGTCGTGCGGCCGCACGCCTCGGCCCGGCTGGAAGGGCGCGACTGGCGCGTGGCGCCCGAAGCGATCAAGGATCTGCCGAGCCTCGATTACTGGACGCCGGTGGGCAATCCGCTGCGCTGCTTCCGCCCGGCCGCTGACGCCTTCCCGGACCGCAAGGCGATCCTCACTGCCGACCCGGACGAGGTGAAGCGCTGGCAGGACTGGCTGGCGACGCTCGGCCCCGGGCCAAAGGTCGGCCTCCTCTGGAAGTCGCTGAAGATGACGGCGAAGCGGTCGAAATACTTCTCGGCCTTCGAACGCTGGAAGCCTGTCCTGACCACGCCGGGCGCGGTCTTTGTGAACCTGCAATACGGCGATACAGCAGAAGACATCGCCTTCGCCGAGCGCGAGTTCGGCGTGACCATCCACACCCCGCCGGATCTCGACCTGAAACAGGATCTCGACCGGATCGCGGCGCTGGGCAAGGCGCTCGACATCACGATGGGGCCGATGAATGCGTCGCTGAATCTCGCCTGCGCCGTCGGCGGTGAAGGCTGGATCATCGCCGGCCAGCACCGCAACTGGACGCTGCTCGGGACGGGGCGCAGCCCGTGGTATCCGACCTCGCGCCTGTTCACCTCGGAAGGCTTCGCGAACTGGACGGCGATCATGGCCGATGTCGCCGCCGCCCTCGCCGAACGGGTGAAGGAAAAGAAGGCGGCTTAGCGTTTAGGTGTTTCTCCCTCCGCTTGCGGGGGGAGTGCCCCGGATCAAGTCCGGGGCGAGGGGGGGGATTCCCCCTCCGTCAGCTTCGCTGACACCTCCCCCGAAAACGGGGGAGGAAAACGGTTCGCGCTTTCCTGTCGCGTACCGGTTTAGGATTCCCAATGCCTGTCCCGCATTTGCGGGGAAACGAAGACCGGGGTCTGAACGATCGCGCAGATCTGGATCCCGGATCGGCTTCGCCGTCCGGGAAACGTCAGAGAATGAGAAGTAGTGGCGGCTTTACCCTGCCTCCAGTCACCAACCTTCTCGCTACCCCACGGGGGAGGGAGAAGTGTCCTGCCCTCGGGCGCTTTACCCCGTTCCGAACCGCCCTATTCTGCATCGCAGCAAAGGGAGGGTGCGGATGCGTTTCGAAGGCACCGACAAATATGTCGCCGACAACGAGCTTCAGGCCGCGGTCAATGCCGCGATCGCGCTGGAGCGGCCGCTGCTGGTGAAGGGCGAGCCGGGTACCGGCAAGACCGAGCTGGCGCGCCAGGTCGCAGCCTCGCTTGGTGCGCCGATGCTGGAATGGCATATCAAGTCGACGACCAAGGCGCATCAGGGCCTTTACGAGTACGACGCCGTGGCGCGGCTGCGCGACAGCCAGCTGGGTGATGACCGGGTCCACGACATCTCGAATTACATCCGCAAGGGCAAGCTGTGGGAGGCGTTCACCAGCACCGAGCGCCCGGTGCTGCTGATCGACGAGATCGACAAGGCGGATATCGAGTTTCCGAACGATCTCCTGCACGAGATCGACCGGATGGAATTCCACGTCTACGAGACCGGTGAGACCATCAGCGCGAAACAGCGGCCGATCGTGATCATCACCTCGAACAACGAGAAGGAATTGCCGGACGCATTCCTGCGCCGCTGCTTCTTCCACTACATCGCCTTCCCGGACGAGGCGACGATGCGCGCCATCGTCGAGGTCCACTTCCCGAAGCTGAAAAGCCGCCTGCTCGCCGAGGCGCTGAAGCTGTTCTACGAGATCCGCGCCGTGCCGGGCGTGAAGAAGAAGCCCTCGACCAGCGAATTGCTCGACTGGCTGAAGCTCCTCCTCGTCGAGGACATCGACCCGGCCGTGCTGGCCGAACGCGATCCGCGCAAGCTGATCCCGCCGCTGCACGGCGCGCTTCTGAAGAATGAGCAGGACGTGATGCTGTTCGAGAAGCTGGCCTTCATGGCCCGCCGCGGCGGCGGACCGGGGGCAGGCCCGGGAGCGGTTTGATATGATCGCTCTCTTCCTCGCCCTGATCGCCAGTGATCCGCCCGCCCCGGCCTGTTTCCAGAGCCGGAACGAGGCCGAGGCGCTGCTTCAGCTGGACGAAGACGCCTTCGACCAGGGCGAGAATGGCTGGCGGATGATCGCGGAACGGCGTGACGGGGCCTGCATGGTCGCGGCAGCGGATCTGATCCTCGATTACATCGCCCGTCACGGCGAGATGCTCGAGCGCACCTATCTCGCGCACTGGCATGCCGGTCAGATGTTCGCTCTGGCGGGCGAAGACGAGCGCGCGCTCGATCAGTTCCGTCTGTCCTATAGAACCGGCGAGGAAACCGAGATGACCGCCGGGATGTGGAACGCCTATGTCGACGGGACGATTGCCTTCATGGAAGGAAATCGCGGCGCGCTCGAAGCGGCCCGTAGCGATCTGCCGTCCGGTCCCTATACCAATCGCGACGTGCTGGACGGCTTTCTGAACTGTTTCGGCGAGCCATACCTTGTGGCCTATAATCCCGAATGCCGGCAGGCACGCGAAGACTGAGCCTCACCCCAGATCCTTCAGCAGCGTTTCCGCCCGGTCGCGGATGATGCCGGCCAGTTCGTGGTAATCGCCCTCGCGCGGACTGCCCTCGCGCCAGATCAGCACGATCTGGCGGCGCGCATCGGCACTGTCCACCGGCAGGGCCGCGACGGCGCGGTCATTGCGGATTTCCGAGCGCACATAGAGCGCCGGGAAGAGCGAAACGCCGACCCCCATCCCGACCATCTGGCGAAGACCGTCGAGCGAGGTGCCCTGGTAGTCCTCCAGGAGGCGCGCCCCGGCATCGCGCGCGAAGGTCCGCACAAGCTCTGACAGGCGGTGGCCGTGCTCCAGCGTCAGCACATCCCGTCCCGCCAGGGCGTCCGGGCCGATTGCGCCCTGCCCCGCCGCCGGGTCGTCGCGCGCCACGCCGAGAAACAACCGCTCCTCGACCAGCGGCAGGACATGAAGCCCCTCGGGCCGGTAGGGCCGGACCGACAGGGCGACATCGTACTGGCCCGAGCGCACCCCCTCCTCCAGCGCCTCGCCCGGACCTTCACGGACGTAGAGGCGCAGTTCGGGATAGCGCTTGTGCAGCACCGGCACGACATGCGGCATGAGGTAGGGGCCGAGCGTCGGCAGGGCGCCGAGCCGGATCAGCCCGCCGAGATTGCCCGCCGCGGAGCGCACGATGGCGTCGAGGCCGCGCACATCTGCGAGGATGCGGCGCGCGCGTTCCGCCACCCTAGCGCCGATAGGGGTCAGACGTGCACCGCGCCGGTCCCGGTCGAGCAGGCGCGCGCCGAGCCGGTGTTCGAGTTGGGCAATCTGTTCCGACAGGGCCGGCTGGCTCAGATTGAGCTTCTCGGACGCCAGGCGGAACAGGCCGGTATCGGCGATCGCGATGAAGGCCTCGAGCTGTTTCAGGGTCGGTTGGGGCATGGGATGTTCAATCCAATTATCCGAACTAAATTCCAATATAATTCGATTTGATGGAATTCAACCCATGCCCCATATCGGTCGTGTCGATTGAGGCCAAACACAAAAACAAGGCCCTCCCCAACTGAAAGGACGCCTATCCAATGCTGAACCGATTTCTCTCCCTGCGCCGCCGGCATGCCGCGCTCGACGCGGCGGTGGAAACCGAACAGGCACGCCCCGCCCCGGACACGCTGGCCCTCACAATGCTGAAGAAGGAAAAGCTGGCGGTGAAGGAAGAACTGATCCGCGCCGCCCGGAACCGGGTACGCCGCAAGCTGCGCCGCTCGCCGCTGAGATACCCGATGCAGGGCGTGTGAATGAACTGACGGAATAACAGCCCTTCAATGTCCCTCGAACCCCTCATCCCCCTGAAGGGCTGTCTGCGGGGGCCGCACTTTCCGATCCCTCCGGGCGGGCAGTGCGGCCCCCGTTTCTTTTGCGGAACCGGTTGCCCTGAACGGCGTTCATTCCGGGAATCCCCGAAACACGAGGAGCCCCGCAATGACCGACATCTTCACCCGCATCAAACAGGACCATGACAAGGCTCGCGGCCTGATGCAGCAGATCAAGGACACGACCGACCGCGCCGAAAAGAAGCGCGAGGAATTGTTCGAGGCGTTCAAGCTCGACCTGTGGGCGCACCACAAGATCGAGGAAGCCACCTTCTATTCGAAGCTGGAATCCAAGGGCGAAGACGACGAGTCGCTCGAAGCGAAGAACGAGCACCACATGGTCAATTCCATGCTGGAAGAGCTCGACACGATGAAGAAGGACACCAAGGAGTGGGGCCAGAAGTTCCACGCCATGTGCGAGCTGATCGAGCACCACATGGACGAGGAGGAAGAGGAATTCTTCGACCTCGGCCGCAAGGAGTTTTCCAAGGAAGAGGCCGAAAAGCTGGGCGAGCGGTTCGACGCCCGCAAGAAGGTCGTGGTTCCGGCGCTGGAGCGCGTGGACGGCTAGACCGTCAGCACATGTTCGCGCACGAGAAGCGGGCGCTGCCGGAGACGGCAGCGCCCGTTTTCTTTTGCGCGGCGAGCGCTATCCTCCGTCCCATGCTGCACCGTTTCTTTTCCGAGCTTCGCGCCGCCAAGATCCCCGTCACGACGCGGGAATACCTGACCCTGCTCGAAGCACTGGAGAAGGGCGCGGTCGATCCCGACATAGACCACTTCTACTCGATCAGCCGAGCTGTCCTGATCAAGGACGAGAAGAATTTCGACAAGTTCGACGCCGTGTTCGGCCATGTCTTCCAGGGCGTGGAGACGCTTGGCGCGCTGTTCGAGGAAAAGGAGATCCCGGACGAGTGGCTGCAGGCCATGATGGAGCGCCTTCTGTCCGAGGAGGAGCGCGCCGCCATCGAGGCGCTGTCCTTCGAGGAGTTGATGGAGACGCTGAAGAAGCGGCTCGAGGAACAGGAAAAGCGCCACGAAGGCGGGTCGAAATGGATCGGTACGGGCGGCACCTCGCCCTATGGCCATTCCGGCTATAACCCGTCCGGCGTGCGCATCGGCGGACAGTCGCGCCACAAGAAGGCGGCAAAGGTCTGGGAAAAGCGACGCTACAAGGATCTCGACGGCGAGCGCGAATTGGGCACGCGCAATCTGAAAGTTGCGCTCAGGCGCCTGCGGAAATTCGCCCGCGACAGCGCGCAGGAAGAACTCGATCTGTCCGGCACGATCGACGCCACGGCGCGGCAGGGCTGGCTCGACGTGCGCATGCGCCCGGAGCGGCGCAATGCGATCAAGGTCATGTGCCTGTTCGACGTCGGCGGATCGATGGACCCGCATGTACGGACCTGCGAGGAGCTGTTCTCCGCGGCCCGCGGCACGTTCAAGAATCTGGAATATTTCTACTTCCACAACTGCCCCTATGAGGGCGTGTGGCGGTCAAATCTGCGCCGGCGGGCCGAGACCGTGCCAACGATGGACCTGATCCACAAATACCCGCGCGACTGGAAAGTGATCATCGTCGGGGATGCGGCGATGGCGCCGTATGAAATCACCCATCCCGGCGGCTCGGTGGAAGGCTGGAACGAGGAAGCCGGCGCGGTCTGGCTCAATCGCCTGGTCGAGACCTGGCCGGACCTCGTCTGGATCAATCCCGAGCCGAAGAAATGGTGGGACCACACCTATTCGGTGCGGCTGGTCCAGGAAATCATCGGCGCGCACCGCATGTTCCCGCTGACCCTGGAAGGCGTCGACGCGGCGATGAAGGAGCTGGCGCGCTAAACGCTAGCTCTCCTTTCGCTACTGTACCGTGCGCACCGCCACATTGGTCCCGCCGCGCCGGACACGCCCCGCATCCTCGAAGACGAAGAAGGTCCGGTAGCGTTCCGGCGCGAACTGGACCGGGCCGTGCGCCCGCAGGAAGACCGCGAAGGTCCGTGTCTGGTTCTGTGCGAAATTGACCGTCACGAACGGCGCGCGCGGACCGAGGCAGGTGCTGGTCGCGGGATCGGTCTCGCACATCTCGACCTCGACCGGGACATTGCCTGCGCCCAGATCAGCGCGCAGCGTGACATCGCCCGCCGCGCCGATATTGACCGCGGACAGGGCAACGACCGTGCGGGCCCCGTTCGAGGGCATGTCGGCCACGCCCGGGGTCGTCAGCGTCGCGGCGATCGAAACGATATCCGGCTGCGCAGCAGCCGAGGACGAGACGATCATCGAATTGACCCCCGAGCCGCGCGGCGCGGGGTCGGCATTCTCGCAATCGGCTACGGCAAAGACTTCAGCACTGTTGGTCGCTGCCGCGAAATCCACCGAGAAGACGAAGGTCGCGAGACCGCCGGCCGGGATGGCGAAGACCGGGTTCATGCCGCCAACCGGCACATTCGTGGCCGGATTGGTTGCCTGGTAGCCGAAAGTTGCCGGCGACGCCGCCCCGTTCGACTGCTGCAGGGAGATCGTGCAATTCGACGCCTCGACGCTGCCGGAATTGACGAAGGTGGCGAAGGCGGTCGCGGCAGTGCCGGTGGTGACGGAGCGCGCGAATGGCAGAACCGCGCCCGACAACACCGCTGGCGGGGTGTCGCGATCCTCGACCGTCACCGTCCAGCTGGTTTCATGGGTCAGGTCGGAATCCGGATCGTTTCGGACCAGTTCGGTCACGTCGCGCACCGTCGCGGTAACTTGATAGGTTCCAGGTGCGAAGTTGACGCCGTGGAAGGTGTAGCGCGAGCCGTTGGCGGCAAAGCCGATACCGTCCCCTGCCCCGCCGGGCGCCTGTACGACATTGCCGTCCACACGCCAGGTCACGGCATAGGCCTGGTCGTCGATCGTCTTGGGGATGACGCTGAACCGGATCCGGCCATTACGCGTCATCGAAACCGTACCGGTAGCCGGGTTGGCGCCGTCGATGCCCGGGGCGGTCCGGTTGAAGACGCGTACGAATTGCTCGGTGTTGATCTGCTCCATCGGCCGGTTGAGCGAACGCATCAGCGAATTGTGGGTCGGCCGCCAGACCCCGGTCGAACAATAATGCCCGCCCTGATACATGCCGGGCAGCGCATCCGCCGTCCCGGTGGTCGGGACCGGCGTCGCCGCATCGATCCAGACCGCCCAGGGCGAAGCCTCGCGCGTCGATTGAGCGGTCGCGTTGATCTCGCCCGGCGGACCATAGAGGCCCGGTTGCCGGGCACAAATGCTTGCGTCCTCATATTCGTCGTTAAGGTTGGCGAAGGAATGCCCGATCTCGTGCTGGAACACCGACGGAGCGAACTGGTTCAGCGTCGTCGTCGCGTAGAAGCCGCCACCGCCACCATAGTCCTGCGTGTTCACGACGATCAGCCGGATATGGAAATTGATCGTGGGGTCAGCGGCCTGAAGCGCGGCATTGGCGCGGGCGTTGTCGGCACACAGAAGCCGGTCGATGTTGAAACAGCCAAGCTCCGATCCCAGAGCGGTATCGACGGGATTGCCGGGCCGGCTGACCCCGCTTTGATTGGACGCGATTTCCAAGCGGTAAACGTTGAAGTGATCGGCGTAACGGATATAGGGCGCCCCGCCGAGCAGGAAGTCGCGAAACCCGGCCGCGGCCGTGCGGAAGGCGTCCATCTCCCCGGCCGTGAAACCGTCAGCCATGATCACGTAGTTGATCCGCGTGTCGGGATCACCCGTCAGGTGGATCGGGACGAGGGTCTGAGCAGAGGCCGAGGCCGCGCCGATCAGGGCCGCACCGGCAGCCAGCAGAGCGCGG
This sequence comes from Hyphobacterium sp. SN044, assembly GCF_021864465.1. GTDB lineage: Bacteria > Pseudomonadota > Alphaproteobacteria > Caulobacterales > Maricaulaceae > Hyphobacterium. The sequence continues at coordinate 260,683 of NZ_JAKKUV010000001.1, read as the reverse complement.
ATCATTGCGCCTCTCCCGCATCGATCGTCGCCATGCCGAGCGTGCGTTCAGGCAGGTTTTCGGCCGGGCGTGCGGGCGAAATCACTTCGATCTGCGCGGTTTCGGCGGGCAGTTCGAGCCAGATGTCGAGCGGCCGGGTCTCGTCGACGTCGGAATAGTTCGAGCCGGGCTGGTGGGTGCCATCGTCGTTCCAGCCCTCATAGCGGACGAAGCGATGGTCGCGGACATAACCTTCGGCGATGACCGCGCCCGATGCGTCGCGCGCGATGACCTGGACGAATTCACCCGGCCAGCCGAACGGGTCCGGCTCCATGCGGTCGCCGCCGCCTTCGGGCTCGGTGCCGACTTCCATCCTGTCTTCCAACAGGAGGACCGAGAACAGACGGGTGTGCCGGTCTTCCTCGCCCTCGAAGCGAACGGAAACGAATACGGGGTCGGCGCGCAGCGCGCGCGCCGCGGCCTCGCCGCCTTCAAGCCGGGCAATGCCGTTGGCCGCATCGACGAAGCTGATCTCGGCCTCGGCACCGCGCAGGGAGGTGAGGATGTGCTCCCGGACTTCTGAATCCGAGCTGAAACCGCCCGGCTGCACGCGCAACTCGATCACGCCGTCCGCGAACGCGGCCGACGCGGCCAGTGCCGCAGCCGCCAACGCCGTCAGTCCCGTTTTCATGGAATCGTCCCCTGTCCGTCGGAAAACAACCTAGGGGAAGGTCTGGAGTGCCGCCAAGCAAAAGGATTGCGGCGCCCGGCGATACCGGAAAAAATTGCGTCTATTGAAGGATTTGAACGTCAGTCCGCGCGCATCCACAGCATGACGGCCAGCGCCGCCGCCTCATCACGCAGTTCGACGATGGCGTCATCCGGCGAAAGCCAGACCGCTTCATGGTCCGGCTCCATCTCCCGGTCTGCCCGGCCGGTCTCCTCAACCTCGTAATAGGCCGAATGATTGAGGCGCGGCTTGTCCTTCGCCGTCACGAGATATTGCCGCGTCCGAACCAGAAGACGAACCGGCCGGCAGGTTCGCCCGGTTTCTTCCTGGAATTCACGGATCAGCGCGCCTGTCTCGGTCTCGCCAGTCTCGATCTTGCCGCCCGGCAGGTCGGTCCAGGTCTGACCCGCGCGGGTGACCTTCACGCACAATATCTGGCCGTCAGGCCGGGACGCGATGCCAAAGGCGCAGGGGCGCTTGGCATATTTGAGGCCGGGTTTCGGGACGCCAAAAGTGGGGATAACGGTCCGGGCGGGCATGGTCCTACACCTGTGTCCCGGCTGGCCGGTTTCAACCCGCTGCGAGATCCCGCTCCACCCGATGGAGCCAGGACCGCACCGCCGGGAAATCGTCGAGATCGAAACCGCCCTCGTCCGCGACATGCGTGTAGGCATAGAGCGCGATATCGGCGAGCGTCAGCTGGTCCGTGACGAAGTAATCCCGCGCAACCAGCCGAAGTTCCATCACGCCGAGCGCGCGGCGGCCCTTGTTCATCAGGAAGGGGTCAATCTCGTCCTCGCGCTTGTTCAGGAAGGCCTTCTGGAAGCGGCGCACGGCGATGGCCGGTTCGTGGCTGTATTGCTCCCAGAACAGCCATTCCATCATTTTGGCGCGGTCGAAGGCGTCCTCGGGGATCAGGTCGGAACCTTCGGCGAGAAAGAGCATGATCGCAGCGGACTGGGCGAGGATGCGCCCATCCTCGCGCACCAGACAGGGCACCTGGCCGGCCGGATTAATCGAAAGAAATTCCTCTGTCCGCGTGAAACCCGACGTGACGTCGACCTCGCGCCAGTCGAAAGCGACGCCGAGCCGTTCGGCCACCCAGCGGACCTTCCAGCAATTGCCGCTGCGGGAGTCGCCATAGATCGTCACCGGTGCCGTCATGCCCGTCTCTCCCGTGAATCGCGTCGGGATCAGTCTAGGCCCCTGAACCGGCAATCCCAAGATGGCGCAGGGTGCGGCAGCTCGTCCTTGGGCGAAGCCGCCCGGCACGCCTATAAGACACCACCCGAGTCACATTGCCGGAGATCGAACCGACATGCCTGTAGCGCCCGAAGACTGCCAGACCATGGCCGAGGTCCGCGACGGGGTCGATGCACTCGACCGCCAGCTGGTTGCCCTGATCGCCGAACGCGCGCGCTACATGGAAGCCGCCGCGCGGATCAAGCCGGGGCGCGACACGGTGCGCGACGACTGGCGGGTCAATGACGTGCTGACGAAGGTGACGGCGGAGGCGGAGAAGACCGGCCTGCCCGTCTCGATCGCGCAGCCGGTGTGGCGCGAACTGGTCGAACGCTCGATCCAGTATGAGTTCGAGGTATGGGACCGGACGCGGGTGTGAGGATTCTTAGTCACTTTTTCTCCCCCCGCTTGCGGGGGGAGTGGCCCGAAGGGCCGAGGGGGGCACTATCCCCCCTCCGTCAGCTGCGCTGACACCTCCCCCGTAAACGGGGGAGGAAATACGTAGCCTGCAGGAACAAACGTTCAGCCCAATACCCGCTCGATCTCCGCGAAGGCGCGGTTCGCGGCCGCGCGAAGGTCGGCGACCGCCATGGGCCAGCTGGCCTGCGTCGCGTCCTCGGCGCGCTGACAGGCTTCAGCCAGCTCGAATGCGCCCACGCCGCGCGACGCCCCTTTCAGGGTATGCGCCGCGGCGCCCCAGGCATTGCCGTCCGCCGCGGCCTGCATCGCATTGAGGCAGCGCTCGGCCTGCTCCTTCAGAAGCCCGAACAACTCCGCCTCCAGCGCGGCATCGCCGGACGTGTATTGCGCCAGATGTTCGCGGTCGAAGACCGGGGCCGAACCGGTGTGCAGAAGTGTTTCCATCCAGGAAGGATAGCGCGCGGAGCGTTACGGTTTTCCTACGAGGCGCGCCGGGGCGGCATCCGGCCGCGCTTGCCGCCCGCCCGGGGCGTGGTAAGCCTTCGCGCATGACGACGTTTGCCGACCTCATCGCGCCCTTCAGCGAGGCCGAGTTCTTCGCCGAGTATTACGGCAAGAAACCGCTGCACATTCAGCGGCCGGAGGCGGACGTGTCCGGCATTCTGAGCTGGGACAGCTTCAACGACGCGCTGGAGCAGGCGCCGTTCTGGACCGACCAGTCGCTGCGGATCGCGTTCAACAACCACCCCGCCCCGCCTGAGAGTTTCTGCACGCCGGTCGAGACGCTGGAAGGTCACACGATCAACCGCGCCGACCCGGCGCGGGTGAAGGCGCTCGTCGGCGTCGGTGCGACCCTCGTCGCCAACCGGATCCACGAAGTCAGCCCCGGCGTGCGCCGCGCCGCCAAGGCGATCCAGGAACGGACCCAGGCGGCAATCGCGGCCAATGTCTATTGCAGCTTCAAGGGCGTTCAGGCCTTCCAGAGCCATTACGACATTCACGACGTCTTCGTGGTGCAGGTCGAGGGCGAGAAGACGTGGAATATCTGGACCGGCCGCGAGGACCGCCCGGTCAGCCATGTGGGCCCGGGCGAGGCCGGCGCGGCCTATCTGATGCGCCAGCGCGGCGCGCTGATGTGGCAGATCCGGATGAGGCCGGGCGATGTGCTCTACCTGCCGCGCGGCCAGTATCACGATGCGCTGGCCGAGGATGGCGCGACGCTGCACGTCACCTTCTCGATCAGCCCGCTGACCGGTTTCGTCCTGTTCGACATGCTGAAGGAAGAGGCGCGCCATGACGCGCTGTTCCGCGACTACATCCCGAGCCATGACGTCGACAATGGCGGCGCGATGCGCGCCCACCTCGAACGCCTCGCCGACCGCATCCGCGAGATCGCAGCCTCGCCGCTGATCGCCGAGGAGATCGCCGGCAAGCAGCGCGAGAAGCGGATCGGGCTTGCCGAATACGGCCTGCCGGAAACCCGCCCGCCGCACTTCTATGCGGTGGCCGGGATCGCCTGCGAGATGTCGCGGCGAGACGCGGGCTATGTGCTTGTCGGTCCCGGCGGCGATATCGCGCTCGGGGCGGCGCACCGCGCGGTCGACTGGCTCCTCCGCCAGCGGCAATTCTCGGAAGAGGAATTGATCGCCCGCTTCCCGCAGGCCGCGCCGGACCATCTGCGCCAGCTGCTCGGGACGCTGGAAAGCCGGGGTTATGTCGAGCGCGCCGCCCTGCCCGGACGTGCATGACGGATTTGCATCAGCCCCCTTGCGCTTCGCCCATTTCCGCGTATTTTCCGCGCCCTTCCCGCCAGTCCTCCGGACCGGCCTGAGGGAAGACCGGCGCGCCTATAGCTCAGTTGGTAGAGCAGCTGACTCTTAATCAGCGGGTCCAAGGTTCGAATCCTTGTGGGCGCACCAATTTTCTCCTTTATTTTCAATTGATTATGAGCGCGCATACTTGCTTCGCATGTGAAGCTTGCACGCATAATGCGCGCAATACACAATATGTAGTGTTGCTCTCTATGAAGTATACAATATATACTTAGTTCCGACGCTTCCTCGTTGGATGGAGGCGCTGATTCATCGTGAGCAACCCCGGAAAGGTCAATCCGGGCCGCTGGCTATAGGACGTTAGATCGGAAGGAAATGGCGTGGATCGCGAGCAACTTGCACATGAGTTGCGTGGCTCAGAAATGGACCGCTATTTTCAAACTCAGCGTAGCGATGGCGATTTAGCGCTAAGGCTAGGCGCTCTTTATAGCACAACCATCGTTTTAATATCTGGCCGGGGGAATGACCGCAATAATCGGCATATATTCCGAACAAATCAATCTTATTCCAAATGAACTAATATATTCGTTCCTTGGCTTCTCGATTAGTTTGTTACTTATTATTTTATCTATCGGATTTGGGTACATCGGCATTTCAGCGCGTATTCGAGGTCGCGTTTTGAAATGGCGCGATGATAAAGATTATTCTTATTTATACTATCAGTATGAGGACCCCCTTTGGGTTAAAGTCGACTATACGACTACAATTATTGGAATTGCATCTGGGTTTTTAAGTGGCGCGTCTCTTTTAGTATCTCTTGTATTGCCTATTCTGTATATGTTCGAGCTTCAATAATATAATCGAAAATAGTATATCGAAGAAACTTCGATAGCTTGAGAGCCATTCTGGGCTTGTCTCTAGCGCGACTTCGACCTTAGACCTCAAGCCGTCCTGAAGTAGCAAGCCCTTGCGTATCTTGGAGAATTCAAGTCCCCTTGGGGACCATGACAATGCATTTCACCGCATATATCGACGAAGCGGGTTGCGATGGCTTTTCCCGGTTGGCAACTGGCGAGCCGACCGGCCAATCACAATGGCTCGTACTCGGGGCGCTCATCGTAGATCATGACGTTGACCTCACGTTACCTGAGCGCAGAGATCAGATCCGTGCACTCTTTCCCGCGCGCCGGAAGCTAGATATCCACTATCGCGAACTAAAAGACGGTCAGAAATTAGCGGCATGCCAAGCGCTGGTCGATATTCCTGCGGAATACTGTTTCACGCTTTCAAACAAGGCTACGATTCCTGGCTCTCGGTTTGAAACGGTCTTTGCGCAAAAGGGCTACCTATATAATTACCTTGTAAGGTGGCTCCTTGAGCGCGTGACCTCACACTGCTCGACTCTCGCTGGAAACCAAAACGCATCGCTTAAAGTCGTTTTTTCGCGTCGCTCGGGAATGAACTACCAAGCGATGCGCGATTACCTGCTACTGATGCGGGACGGTCGTGAGGTTATCAGGCCGGTGAGATCGATAAATTGGGAAGTGTTAGATATCGACACGATCGCGGTGGAAAATCATTCAAAATGGGCGGGTCTTCAGCTTGCCGATTGCGCGACCAGCGCCGTTTTTCAAGCGTTCGAACCGGACAATTATGGAAATTGCCATCCTCGCTGTGCGGAGACGCTAAGGCCTCGGCTAATTCGCCGTAACAAAAGCGCTCTAAATTACGGGATGACGCTGGTGCCATCAGCGACCGCAAGTCGCCTTACCGACACGCAACAGCGATTCTACGAAGGTTGCCTCTAATAGATCGGCAGGCCCCCGGCTCCTGAATCACGTTCACAAGAACGCTGCTACCCGAAAGTAACTCGGAGTTTTTCCGGCGCTTGCCTGCCGATTAGACATTAGCGGGCGCGGAACAAATCGTCAACGATTTTCTAAAGCCGCCGAACCCATCCGGTTTCGGTTCAAGTGGGAATGCGCGCATTGATGACGCCGGATGTGCGCGCATTATGCGCGCAAAATTGGGACTATTGAGACTGTATTGTAATATTGCGCAGCTAAGCGATAGTGATGCGACACATTGGGAAGCATAGTACATGTGGGGTAAAAACTCTTAATCAGCGGGTCCAAGGTTCGAATCCTTGTGGGCGCACCATTTTCTTTGATCCTCTCTCACTCCGTTCGTTCGGGCGCGCCGACGGCCCCCTCACCAAGCCGCACCGCCCGAAACCGGCGCTGGATTGCCAGAGTTGGTTACTCGCGCTTGCGGACCTGAAGGTCCGGAGCGCTAGCTGGACGACCGCCCCCCCACCGCCCTCGCTGATTGCCAATCCGGCCTGCATCGCCTATGCCGCGCGCGCTTCCCCGAAACGCGCATGCAGGACAGATACGATGAACCTCTCCGCCATTCCCGCCGGTCTCAACCCGCCCGACGATTTCTACATGATCGTGGAAGTGCCGCTCGGCGGCGACCCGGTGAAGTACGAGATGGAGAAGGCCTCCGGCGCGGTCTTCGTCGACCGCTTCCTGCACACGCCGATGCGCTATCCGTGCAATTACGGCTTCATCCCGCACACGCTGTCGGATGATGGCGACCCGATCGACGTCCTGTGCCTGGGCCAGACCCAGCTGATCCCGGGATGCGTCGTGCGCGCCCGCCCGATCGGCGTACTGATGATGGAAGACGAGAGCGGGCTGGACGAGAAGATCCTGGCCGCGCCGCACAAGGCGCTGACGCCCTATTACGACCAGATCACCGACCACACCGACATCCTGCCGGCGCAGCTGGCGCGGATCACCCATTTCTTCGAGCACTACAAGGATCTCGAACCCGGCAAGTGGGTGAAGGTGAAGGGCTGGGAAGGCGCGGACAAGGCCCGCGAACTGATCCAGAAGGCGATCGAGGCAGCGAAGACGGGCGGCTAGTCCGTCATCTTCCCGGTTCCAGTTGGGAACAAGGCCCCGCCGCGCTAGGTTCTCCTTGAGAACCGACACGCCAAAGGGAGTAACCCCATGCGCCTTGCCGTTTCCGCCTTTGCCCTCACCGCCTTCCTCGCCCCCGCCTGTCTGACTTCGGGCGCGCTCGCGCAGGATTTCTCGAGCGAGCCCGCCGAGGGCCAGATCCTGATCGAAGAATGGACGGTCCCCTACCCCGATACGCGTCCGCGCGACCCGTTTACCGCCGATGGCGAGACCGTGTGGTTCGTCGGCCAGCGCGGCGACTATCTCGCCTCGCTGGACACGGCGACGGGCGCGTTCGAACAGGTCGCGCTCAATGAGGGCGACGGGCCGCATAACCAGATCGTCGGCCCCGACGGAATGGTCTGGATCGCGGGCAACCGCGCTGCCTATATCGGCCGCTATGACCCGGAAACGGGCCAGATGCTGCGCATCGACATGCCCGACGGGCATCCGCGCGACCCGCACACGCTGATCTTCAACAATGACGGGACGGCGCTGTGGTTTTCCGCGCAAGGCGCCAACACGATCGGCCGGCTGATCCCCGGCGAGTGGGCCGTCGATATCGTCGAGGTTCCGACCGAAAGTGCCCGCCCCTATGGCGTGACCGTCACGCCGGACGGCATGGTCTGGGTCGCCCTCCTGGGGACGAACAAGCTGGCCATGGTGGACCCCGAAACGCTGCAACTGACCGAGATCGTGCTGCCGCGCGAAACGGCGCGCCCGCGGCGTATCGGCCACACCAGCGACGGACGGGTCTGGTATGTCGACTATGCCGACGGCTTCGTCGGCGTGTTCGACCCGGCGACCAACGCAGTCGAGGAATGGGCGGCGCCGGCCGGTGCAGAAAGCGGCCCCTATGCCATGGCCGTCGACGGTCAGGACCGGATCTGGTTCGTCGAAACCGGCGTGGAGCCCAACAATTTCGTCGGCTTCGACCCGGCGAGCGAGGAGTTTTTCTCGCAGACGCCGGTTCCCTCCGGCGGCGGCACGGTGCGCCACATGCAATATTACGCCCCTGACGGCGTGATCTGGTTCGGCGCCGACACCAACACGATCGGCCGCGCCGTCGTGGAGCCGCAGGAATAGGCATGCGCGCGCTGGCCGCGATGCTTCTGGCGGCGGGGTTTCCTGCCGCCAGCCTCGCCTATCCCGACGGTCCGCCCTGGGGGCATGCCGGCGTGGAGGGCGGTGAGGACTGCACCGCCTGCCATTTCCAGTATGACGCGGTGACGCAGTCCGAGCGGCTCGAACTGGACGGATTACCCGCCCGCTATGAGGCCGGTCAGCGCTATGAGCTGACGGTTCGCGTCAATGACAGTGGGGAGGCGAACGGGTTCGAACTTGCTGCGACCTGCGGGATGTTCGAGCCTGCCGGCCCGGGCACGGACGTGAACGGGGCTGCAGCCCATTCGGTGGCGACCGGGTCGGCATGGCAGGTGATCTGGCATGCGCCCGAGACCGCCGGCACGCCGGTCCGTTTCTGGCTGGCGGTCAACACGGCGAATGGCGACGAAAGCGAATTCGGCGACCGTATCCACCTGAAGAACTGGGAGATACCGGGCTAGGCGGCGATCCAGCGCCGCGCCTCGACCGGGCATCGGAACAGTTCGACCTCGACATGTTCCGCCGTCAGATAGTCGTGCGCGAAATCGCCATGCGAGCGTGCGCCCTCCGGAATGACGAGGGCCATACGCAGATCGCCCTGCGTGGCGGTCAGCAACTGGTCGAGGATGAAGGTCATGTCCGCGATCGACACCTGTACCCGGGCCGACGCCACATCGACCAGAAGTCGCTGGCAATCGTTCGCGGCGAGCTCGCCGGTGATCTTGCGGATCGCGTCGCGCATGCTGTCGCGGGTCACGGCATTTTCGGAACAGGAGATGACGGCCCCGAGCGTGGGGTCGAACTCGATCTTGGCGGCCATACGAACACTTGGGGGGCAGCTTCGTCAGGGAGGGTGCGTCTAAGGCGCTGCGCGGGGGCGCGGCAACCGCGCCAACTGTCATTCCTGATAAGTGGTTCAGTCATCAACTGCATTGACCGCGCCCACGGGTGCGCATTGAATGAAATCACAAGGCGGAGGGGGACCGGCGCATGACCAAGCGGGCCGACTGGATCTGGATGGACGGCGCGCTGAAGCGCTGGGAGGACGCGACGGTCCATGTCATGTCGCACGCCCTGCATTACGGCTCGTCCGTGTTCGAGGGCATTCGCGTCTATGACACGCCGGACGGCCCCGCCGTCTTCCGGCTGATGGACCATGTGAAACGGCTCTTCACCTCGGCCAGGGTCTACCGCATCGGCATCGAACACACACCGCAAGCGGTGTTCGACGCCTGTGTCGAGACATCGAGCGCGAACCGGCTGAAAGCCGGCTACATCCGCCCCCTCGCCTTCCGCGGTGCGGGACCGATCGGGGTTTCGGCGATGGACACACCGATCCACACCATGGTCGCGGCCTTCCCCTGGGGGGCGTATCTCGGTGAGGACGGGCTGAAGAACGGCGTCGATGTGTGCGTTTCATCCTGGCGGCGTCTGGCGCCGGGCACGGTGCCGCCGGGCATCAAGGCGGGGGGCAATTACCTGTCCTCGATGCTGATCACCTACGAGGCCAAGGATCGCGGATTCCATGAAGGGATCGGGCTCGGCACGGACGGCCTGCTGTCCGAGGGCGCGGGGGAAAACCTGTTCCTCGTTCAGGACGGGGTGATCTATACGCCGCCCTCCTCGGCCTCGATCCTGAAAGGGATTACGCGGGCGACCGCGATCACGCTGGCGGGCCGGCTCGGTTACAAGGTCATCGAGCAGACCCTGCCGCGCGAAGCGCTCTATTCTGCCGAGGAAGCCTTCTTCACCGGTACGGCGGCGGAGATCACGCCGATCCGCAGCGTCGACGGCATGGCCGTGGGCAATGGCGACCGTCCCGTGACCCGCGCGATCCAGGACGCCTTCTTCGGGATTTTCAGCGGAAAAACCGAACCGGAGCCGGGCTGGCTGACCCCGGTTCCCGCGCCCAAGGATTGACGCAGCGCAACAAAGCGGCGCAGGTATTAGAAATGACGGATATCTCGGATTATCGCGCTAAGGTCGGCGAGACCTTCACTTCCGACTGGCTCCTGATCGAACAGGACCGGGTCAATGCGTTTGCGGACATCACGAACGACCACAACTTCATCCATCTCGATGCCGAGCGGACGAAGAAGGAAACGCATTTTCCGGGAACGATCGCGCACGGCTTCCTGAGCCTGTCATTGCTTTCGCATTTCGCGGCCGAGGCGCTGCCGCCCTTCCCGTCGAACACGGTGGGCGTGAATTACGGCCTCAACTCGCTGCGTTTCGCTTCACCCGTGCCGGTGGGTTCGCGCATCCGCGCCGCCTTTAAGCTGGACTCGTTCGAGGAGCGCAAACCCGGCCAGTTCCTGCTGACCTTCGACGTGAAGATCGAGATCGAGAATTCATCGCGCCCCGCGCTGCGCGCGGAATGGCTGTCGATGATGCTGGCGCAGGCCTGATCGTCTATCGCCTGCTCTCGCCCCCGGCGAGCAGGGCATCAACCTAGCGGCCGATCAGCGAGCCGGAGACGACCACCGCTCCGCCGTCGAAACCCAGCGAACGTGTCAAGCGTTCGACCGAACCCGTTTCCACATCGGCCCGAAACAGTTCGATATCGCCCTCGATCATTCCGTTGAAGACAACCGACGCACCATCCGCCGTCCAGGCGGGGGCAAGATCAATCCCCTCACGTCGGATCACCTGCCGGATACGACCTGTATCGCTGTCCGCAATGACGATCTCGGTGTCGCCATCGATCGTCGCGTCAAAGGCAATGCGGCCGCCGTCAGGTGACCATGCCGGGTGACCCGCTTGAACAAAATCGCTCGTGAGCTGTTCGAAATCCGGCTGTGGGCTGCGCAGATCCAGAACAAATATCCCCCAACCGGCGTCGGTCTGCCGGGCGAAGGCAATCCGCCCCCCGCGCGGCGACCAGACGGGGTAGCGGTTCCGGCCCGTCGACACGATCGGAATCGTGCGCGAGAAGTCTGTCGGCGAAAGGACCAGCGTTTCGCGTCCGTCTTCTTGGGTCGCGGACCATACGATCCAGTTGCCGGCCGGTGACCAGTCCGGAGCGACATCAGCATTGGGCGACGCCGCGATCGGCTGGTCGCCTGTCATAAGGACTGCGTTTTCGCCGTCGACTTCCTGAATGACGATACGACCACCCGCGACATCCGCGCGGACCGAGCCCTGAGGATGGGGGCCGGTCGCGATGCTGATCGTCTCTCGCGAAGACAGATTGATCGCGTAGACGTCGCCATTGCCCGTGCGTTCGCTGGTAAAGACCGCCCACTCGTTTCGAGGGTCCGTTGTCAGGTGTTCGGTCGTGGAGACATAGCCGTTTCGCAAGTCCCAGCGGAGTTCGCGCAATCGCGACGGTGCGGGATAGACCGCGGCAAAGTGAAGCCCGGAGATCTCCCCGCGGGTTTCCTCAATGCGCAGTCCGGCATGCCCGTCGAGAATCGGGAGATAGCCCGCGTCGGTGGCGAAGCGTTCAATGTTCTCGCCAAGCACCGGAGCGAACTCAGCCGGCAAGGGAGGCGTGGGGGCGCCTGCGGGCGAGCGGCGTATGACGTTGTAGGGAGCGATCCAGGACCGTCCGCCATCATAGGACCGGTCCATTGTGAATTCATCTCCGCTGGTGCCGGGCACCGGAATTGTCGTCGAACGTTCGAGAAACTCGCCGGTGAGGTCGTAACCGCCACCGAACTGGGTCTCCGTTGTCCCGTGCCGAACGCCGCGCAGATATGTGAAGCCCTCGTCACCGGTCATGACCCAGAGGGTCTGCGATGTGACACCCTCGCTGGATGCGACGACAAAGCTCGCGCCGCGGGCGATGATGTCACCGGCCGGTGAGAAGGCGCGAAACTCCTCCATGACAACACGGCCCTCCGCGAGACAGTAGCGCTGCAACTCTGCCGGCGTCGCCGTACCCTGCCCGCTTGCGTCCACATCGATATTCTCGATTTGCCATTCACCCGGGACGCACCGTGCCGGATCGGGAGACTGAAAGAGCAGGGTGGCAGCGAATGCGAGCGTGATCATGGCGTCCTCCGGTTTGGGAAGGTCGCTATATACTAAAACTTTTTACTTTTTTGAATCACGGTCCCGTGAGGCGGCACGCGCATAGCGGGCAAGCGCGTCTTCCCGGTCAAGGGCGCGCTCGAAGGCCATGATCGCCTTATAGAGGTCGTGCCCGGTCTCGGCGTAAATCTCCTCGAACGCCGGCAGGCTGACCCGCTCCAGCGACTGAAGGTGCCCGAACTGCTTCAGGCCGGCCGGGGTCAGTCGGACGATTTTCCGACGGCGATCGTCCGGATCGGTTCCGAATTCGACCACGCCAAGCTTTTCGAGATGCGTCAGATATTGCCCGACCAGTTGGGGCGAAAGGCTCGTCTCATTGGCGATCCGGGAGCCGGTCGTGGCGCCGGAGCGGCCAATACTGGCGACGGTCGAATTCATATAGACCGGCCAGGCGATGCCGCGTTGCTTGAGGTATTCGGCACCGGCCTCGGCAAGCCTGTCGCGCAACCGCGTCATGTGGAGCGCGAGATACGCCGGATCGTCCTTCACGGCTGCTTGCCGCCCTCGGCGAGCAGGGATTCGGCGCGGGCCTGAATCCGGATCAGCAGGGATTTCAGCGTCTCGATTTCATCCGGCGTCATGTCCTCAAGCAGGATCTGCTCGAAGGTCAGGGCGACCGGGGCAACCGTTTCGTAGATCTCCCGGCCCTTTTCGGTCAGGCGGATATGGGTGGAGCGGCCGTCGGTCTTGTGCCGCGTACGCGAGACGAAGCCTTTCTCGTCGAGCCCGCGCACGGCGCGGGAGACGGTCACCTTGTCCATCGCTGTGGCTTCGACCAGTTCCTGGGCGGTTTTCGGCTCGACATTGCCGAGCACGGCGAGAATGCGCCATTCCCACAGCGTGACGTCGAACCGGTCCTGATAGGAGCGCGAGACGAGCGCGCTGGTCCGGTTGGAGGCGACCGACAACCGGTAGGGCAGGTAATCTGCCAGGTCGAGGGCCGGCGCGTCATGCGCGCCGGCCCCGCCCTGCGGTGTCCCCCGCTTCGAGGCCATTGGCCCTATTCGGTTTCCGCCAGAACGCCGCGGCGGATCTGGTCGAGCTCGATGGATTCGAACAGGGCTTTGAAATTGCCCTCGCCGAAGCCTTCATTGCCCTTGCGCTGAATGATCTCGAAGAAGACCGGGCCGATCACGGTGACGGTGAAGATCTGCAACAGCAGGCCCTGACCGTTCTCCGGATCGCCATCGACCAGGATGCGGCGCTTCTTCAGCTCGTCGACCGGTTCGCCATGGTTCGGCACGCGCGCGTCGATCAGCTCGTAATAGGTCTCCGGCGTGTCCTGGAAGACGATGCCGTTCTCGCGCAGCTTGTCGACCGTCTTGTAGATGTCCGGCGTGGTCAGGGCGATGTGCTGGATGCCCTCGCCGTTGTATTCCTTGAGGAATTCCGCGATCTGCGAGGTGTCGTCCTGGCTCTCGTTCAAGGGGATGCGCAGCTTGCCGCACGGGCCGGTCATGGCCTTCGAGAACAGGCCGGTGTGCTTGCCCTTGATGTCGAAATAGCGGATCTCGCGGAAGTTGAAGATGTCCTCGTAGAACTTCGCCCAGACCGCCATCTGGCCCTTGTCGACATTGTGGGTCAGGTGGTCGAGGATCTGCAGGCCGACGCCGCCCTCGTCGGTCTCGCCGGTCGGTTCGAAGTCGTTCTCGTAGATCGACTCTTCGCCATACTTGTCGACGAAATAGAGGACCGAGCCGCCAATCCCCTTGATCGCCGGGATGTGTTCCGGATCGGACCAGATGCCCTCACCGAAGGGCTCGCCGCCCTTCTTCAGGGCTTCTTCGTAGGCGAATTTCGCATCCTTCACCCGGAAGGCCATGGCGTTCGCCGACGGGCCGTGCAGCTTGCCGAATTCTTCGGCCTGGCCGCCCTTTTCGCGGTTCAGCAGGAGGTTGATATCGCCCTGCTTGAAGCGGAGGATGTCCTTCGTCTTGTGCTTCGCGACGCAGGCGAATCCGAGCTGGCGGAACAGGGTTTCGAGGGCTTTCGGATCGGGTCCGGTAAACTCGACAAACTCGAAGCCGTCGGTGCCAAGCGGGTTTTCGAAGGTCTGCGGCATGTCGCGCTCCCATTTTGCTGATGGCCGCCGCGCCGGTCGAACCGGGTCACGCTCTGCGTGGGGCGGGCTTGAGCCCGGTCATGCCGGAAAATAGTATCATTTGCAACTAAATTGTCCGCTCGACGTCAGCCCCCTCACCGCGCTAGGCCAGCATCATGGAACCGATCTTCACCCCGCCCCCGCTTCGTCTTCTGCCCGTGGAAAACATCCAGGACGGCTTTCCCGCCGGCCGGGTCTTCTGCGTCGGACGGAATTATTCAGACCATGTGAAGGAGATGGGCGGCGATCCGGACCGGTTGCAGCCGGTTTTCTTCATGAAGCCCGCAACGGCGCTGGTTTTGCGCGGCAATGACGTGCCCTACCCGGCGCTGACGCAGGATCTTCACCACGAGGTGGAGCTGGTGCTGGCGCTGAAGTCGGGCGGCGCGAATGTGCCGGTGTCCGAAGCGCAGAGCCTGATCTATGGCGCTGCGGTCGGGGTCGACCTCACCCGGCGCGACATCCAGGCAGCGGCCAAGAAGGCAGGGGGGCCGTGGGAAGCGGCCAAGGCGTTCGACGCCTCCGCGCCGATCGGCACGATCCGTCCGGGCATGCCCCCGTCAGAAGGCAAGATCACGTTGTCGGTCAATGGCGAAGCGCGGCAATCGGCAGACCTGAAGGACATGACGCGCGGCTATGCCGAACTTCTGGCCGAGCTCTCGACCCTGTTCACGCTGCAGCCGGGCGATCTCGTTTTCACCGGAACCCCGGCCGGGGTCGCCGCGCTTCATCCGGGAGACCGGGTGGAGGCCCGCGCGGCCGATCTGCCGGAACTGGCCTTCACGGTTACGGAGCGGACACGATGAGCCTGACGCTTTACGGATACTGGCGGTCGAGCGCGAGCTACCGCCTGCGCATTGCGCTCAATCTGAAGGGCGTCGCCTACGACCAGAAGCCGGTCGATCTGAAGGAAGGCGAGCAACGCCGCCCCGAACACCGCGACATCCATCCCCAGGGCTTCGTCCCGGCGCTGGCCGACGATCAGGGCGTGCTGATCCAGTCGCCGGCGATCCTCGAATGGATCGAGGAGACCTGGCCGGACCCGGCTCTGCTGCCGTCCGATCCGCGCGAACGGGCCCGGGTCCGGGCCTATGCGGCCGTGGTCGGCTGCGACATTCACCCGATCCAGAATTTGTCGGTGCTGCAGCACGTGAAGAATGAGTACGGAAAGGACGCCGAAGGCGTTCAGGCCTGGGCGCGGCACTGGATCACGCGCGGCCTGACGGCGCTTGAATCCATGGCGCAGGCCGATGACAGGGGCGGCCCCTATCTGTGGGGTTCAACGCCGACGCTGGCGGACATCTATCTCGTGCCACAGCTCTACAATGCCCGCCGCTTCGGCGTGGACATGGAAGCTTTTCCGGCTCTGGCGAAGGCCGACGAAGCAGCTCGCGCGCACCCGGCCTTCATGGCTGCGGCCCCCGAAGCTCAGCCCGACGCGCCGGAGGACGGGCACTAGGCCCGCCCTCCTGCAGCGTTAGCCTTTTTGGGTCTAGGCCGGCGTCGGTGGCGGCGCGCCACCGGCCGATTTCCGCAGCGGCTGGAACTTCCAGTAGGTCAGCGAGCGCCAGACCCATTCCATCGGACCGAAACGGAAGACCGACAGCCATAGCGTCGAGAAGATCAGCTGGAACACCCAGACCGCGACGACGATCTGGAACTGGCCCACGCGTTCGACCTCGCCGATCATCCCCAGCCCCGGCGGACCGACGAAGATGAAGGTCGCGATCAGCGTGTGGCTGAGATAGTTGGTGAAGGCCATCCGGCCCGCGGCCGCGAAGGGATGCAGAACGAGACGCAGGAGCGGCCCCAGCTTGCACAGCGCCATGACCGTCGCAGCATAGCCAAAGGCGACCAGCAGCGAGGACCCGTAATTGATCATTTCGCCGACCCAAAGGGTGTCGATCGCGAAACCGGTCTCCAGTGCATGGCTTGCCGCATACCAGCTCGCCGGAATGCCGATGCCCAGCGCGACGAGCGCGGCAGCGGCATAGGCGATGAAGCTCCAGCGCAGGGTCAAAAAGCCCCATTTGAACAGCGCCATGCCGAGCATCATGACGCCGGCAACCCGTCCACCAAACATGATCAGACCCGCCGCCTCGCCGATCATGGCGGTGACCATGTTCTCGGGCAGCCTGGCCATGAAGCCGGATTGATAGAGCGCGACGGTCTCCTCGACCATTTCGGGCGTCGGTGTCATCCATTCCTGCAGCGACTCGGGCGGCATGAACTGCATGAGATAGTAATTCGCGAACATCATCAGGCCGGTCAGCGCGATCAGGATGCCGCCGAAGATTGCCAGTCCACGGGCGGACATCCGGCGCGCCAACACGACGAGCATGCCGAAAATGGCGTAGGGGACGAGGATATCGCCCCACCAGAAGACCCAGGCGTGCACAAGGCCGATCGCAAGCAGCCACAGCATGCGCCGATAATGCACGCCGATGTTCGCGTGCTTGTCCTCGCCCAGCATCAGGATGATCCCGGCCCCGAACAGCGCCGAGAAGATCGTGATGAACTTCATGTGGAAGAAGACGTGGCCGAAGAACCAGACGGCAGCGTTCGCACCGGTCATATCCATGTGCGCAGGCGGATATCCGTAGGCCGCGAACACCATGGCAAAGCCCTGGATGTTCATCATGAAGATGCCCAGCACCGCGACGCCGCGAATGGCGTCGATGCTGAAATGGCGGTCGAGTTTGGGTTGAGCCATATGTCCCTCCTGTTCCCCCGAAAGGCATAACCGAAAACATATTCCTTGGAAGCGCAGCTTACGAAGATTTCATCGCCCTTCACCCGGAATTGACTTGAGCCCTGTCCCGCTCCGGCGCATCAATGCAACCGGACGTAATCGAGGGATATTCGCCATGGGCTGGCTGATTGCCCTGATCGAGATCATTGCTGTTGCCGCGCTCGGCCTGTTCGGCGTGCGCATCGAGACCGTCGATGCCTGTGCCGGCGTGCCCGCCGAGACCCGCACGGTGGAATATGTCGAGAATGCCGAAGCCTATCTCTGGGAACAGGCCGCCTATTCGCCGGACATCCCGGCGACCTGTCTGAGCCAGGAAGATGCGCTGCCGGAAGCCGAGCCGGTTTTCCTCATCGAAATCTGACCCGGGCGGTATATCCCCGCTCCGATTCGCCGTATCCTGATGGAAAGACCGGGCGCGCACGCACGCCCCCGGGGGGTGAATTTCAGGATGGTGTGGACCGACGCATGGCGGACAGAGCGGCCGAACGCGAAACAACCGACTCGCTGAAGCACTTCGACGAAGCCGCGCCGGGCCGCGCGCCCGTGCGCCACACCGCGCCCGTCGCGGCGCCAGGAGGTGCCCCCGAGGGCGCGCCCGCCGTCCCCATGCCGAAGCGAGGCTGGATGGCCTGGCTGGGCATTGTCGGCGCGCTGGTCTGGTTCGGCGGGGCCGCGGCCTACATTGTCGGATATGCCGGCATCGATTTTACCGGCGACTTCTTCGCGACCTATTCCCCGGCCCAGCTGGTCGGCCTGTCGGTCTTCGCGGTCGCGCCCGCGCTCTTCATCCTGATCACCGGCTTTCTCGCCAGCGAACTGGCCCGCATGGCCGACCGCACGCGCGGCGTCGATCTCGCTGTCCGCCGGCTCGCCGCGCCGGTGGAGACCGCGCACCGCGATGTCAGTCATCTCGCCGGCGCGATCACCAGCGAGGTCGAGCGGATCAACACCGCGCTGGAAAGCGCGCTCGCGCGCCTTGCCGCGATGGAAGAGGTCATCTCGCATCACGCCGATGCGCTGGAACAATCCGCCGGCAGCGCGCGCGAACGCGCCGAAGCCCTGCTGGAAGGCCTGCGCGGCGAACGCACGCGCCTTTCGGAAGTCTCGGATTCGCTCGACGACAAGGCGGCGCTGATCGCCGCGGCGATCGCCGACCAGTCGAAGATGGTGGCCGCGGCCGCTGAACTCGCCGAGCATCAGGCGAATGCCAGCGAACGCAAGCTGCGCGAAGGCGCGGACCGCCTCGCCGGAGCCGGCACGGCCGTCGCCGAACAGGCCGAACGTGCCGCCAGCTCGATGTCGGCGCAGGGCGACCGTCTGACCGAATTGCGCGACTCGCTGCGCGAACGCACCGAGACGCTCGATGCGGCCTATGTGAAGCACCAGGGCCGCCTGAAGGAAGCGAGCGAGGCGCTGCGCAAGGAGCAGGAAAAGATCGCCGCCGCGCTCGATTTCCACCGCGCGGAACTCGACGTGATGGCCAAGACGGCGCGCGAAGGCGCGGATGCGCTGAACGCCGCCGCCCATGAAGGCGCCGACAGCTTCAAGAAGACCGTCGACGAGGCCCTCGCGAATGCGCGCGAACTGGCCTCCACCGTGCGCCGTGAAACTGACTCCGCCGGCCGCTCCCATCGCGACGCGCTGGAGATGCTCGAAGTGGCTGCGGAAAAGGCCCGGACGGCTTCGGAAGAGGCCGCGTCGGCCTTCGAGGAGCAGAGTCGTCTGATCGCCGAGCGCGTGGAGCAGGTCAACGAGACCGCCTTCAATGCTGCACGCAAGTCGGACGAGACCTTCCAGGCGCGGATCGCGGAAGCCGAAAAGCTGACCGCGCGTGCCGCCCTCGCCGCCGACGAAGCCGCCGATGCTGTCCGCCGCCGGATGGAGACCGTACTCGAAGCCGCGAAGAAGGAAAGCGCCGCGATCGAGCGCGAGATCGAGGCGCTCGGCGACCGCCTGTCCAGCCTGCCGGACACGGCGCGGGCCCGTGCCCGCGAGACGGTGGACGTGCTGCGTCAGGGGCTCGAGGGACTCAATGCCGCCGCACTGACCGCCGCCGAG
The DNA here is from genome assembly GCF_021864465.1 of Hyphobacterium sp. SN044. Classification (GTDB taxonomy): domain Bacteria; phylum Pseudomonadota; class Alphaproteobacteria; order Caulobacterales; family Maricaulaceae; genus Hyphobacterium. Next base: position 241,524 of record NZ_JAKKUV010000001.1, on the reverse strand, counting down.
GAAGCGCAGGAGATCGACGCGGCCTTCCAGGCGCGGATCCGCCAGAATTACGAACTCCTCAGCGACTTCATGCTGAAGATGGGGTCGGTCGCGGGCGGGCGCCGCGCGCTTGACCTGCCGTCGAACGAAGTCCCCGATCCGCTCAGCCGCCGCAAGCGTGACGCCAAGGAGACGCCGTCAGACGATGAGGCAGCGCCGTCCGCCGACGCAGAGACGAGCGAGGAAAGCGGACAACGCCGCGAGCATGTCGGCTTCCCCGAACGCGGACGCGCGGCGAGCGATCCGGGCTGGCGCTGGAAGGATCTTCTGGCGACGATGGCCCCGGAAGAGGGTGAGGACGAAGCACCTACCCCGCGCAAGCCGGGCCGGCGCGGCGAAGACTAGTCTTCACCGCCACGCGTCAAAGGCGGACAGGATCGGGCAAGGCCCGCTACCGCCGGAATTGCACTCGACCGCGAGACGCATCAGCGATGAGCGCGCCGCCTGAAGTTCGGCGAGCTTCCGGTCGAGGGCGTCAATCCGGGTCAGGGCCATCTGCCGCGCGCGCTTGCGGTCGTCGCAGGCATCCAGTTCGAGCAATTCGCCAATTTCCGAGAGCGTGAAGCCGGCCGACTGGGCGTGACGGATGAAGCGCAGGCGGCGCAGGTCCTCCGGTCCGTAGCGGCGCATACCGCCTGCAGACTTCGGAACGCGAAGCAGTCCCTGACGTTGGTAATAGCGAACCGTTTCAACACCGACGCCGCCCTTTCGGGCAAAGGTTCCGATTGGCAGAAATTCTTCGGCTTGACTCTGTACCATGGTACGGACTCTAGAAAGCACGGGTTGGCAAAGCAAGAAGGTTGAACCCCCATGTCCACGCAAACCCGATCAGAAGCTTCCGGCCGGTCAGCCCGACTTTACCGCATGGTCATGCCCGGCCATGTCTGCCCCTACGGCCTCAAGGCGCTGTCCTTGCTGAAGCGCCGCGGATTCGAGGTCGACGACCATCACCTCAAGTCACGCGCTGAGACCGACGCGTTCAAGGAGCAACACAGCATCGAAACCACGCCGCAGGTCTTTATCGGGGGCGAGCGGATCGGGGGCTATGACGCGCTACGCCGTCATTTCGGTCAGCATGTTCCCGGCCCCGACGAAACCAGCTACCGGCCGGTCATCGCGCTGTTCTCGATGACGGCTCTGATGGCGCTCGGAGCGGCCTATGTCGTGACTGGTGACGTGATCAGCATCCGCAGCGCCGAGTGGTTCATCGCCTTTTCGATGGCGGTTCTCGCGCTTCTCAAACTCCAGGATGTCGAAAGCTTCTCGACGATGTTCCTGAACTACGACCTGCTGGCCAAGCGCTGGGTCCCCTACAGCTATGTCTACCCGTTTGCCGAAGGACTGGCGGGCGTGCTGATGATTGCCGGAGCGGCGACATGGCTCTCCGTGCCGGTTGCCCTGTTCATCGGTACCGTGGGTGCGTTTTCCGTGTTCAAGGCGGTCTATCTCGACAAGCGCGAACTGAAGTGCGCCTGCGTCGGAGGGGCGAGCAAGGTCCCGCTCGGCTTCATCTCGCTGACCGAGAATCTGATGATGGTCGCGATGGCCGTCTGGATGGCACTGCCCTGGTTCGGCATCACCCTCCACGGTTAGACACGATCAATCCTCGTCGACCACCGGCGGGTGAGCGCGGACCTGCTGCGTTGCCCAGGACGAGATTTCACCCGCCGTTTCCTGCGCTGCGGCATCGAAGGCCGCGACGATATCGCCGACCGTGTTGGTCCGCGCGCGGGCCTGCGCCCCGACCGCCTGAACGCCGAGCAGGCTGCGGTCCGACAGGCGCACCATGCGAACGCGCATCTGGATGATCGCCGTTGGCGGAGCATCCGCGCCATCGCGGTAGACGGCCTCGAAGGACCGCACTTCGGTGTGAAGCTCATACTCCGCATTGACCCCGTCCTCGGGACGCGAGGCGATGAGGTCCGGCTCGTAGGCGTCGATGGCGCTGATCACGAGGTCCTGCACCAGGCGCGGCGTGGTCGATATCCACTTCGCGCCGTCGATGAAGGCGAGTTCGCCATGCTGGAGCGAGATCGCGATCTCGTCGCTGGCGATGCCGCGCGGTGCCAGCGGAAGGTCGACGCGAACGACCTGCCGGTTCATGGCGCTGCCGCCCGAGGGCTCCGGCGTCGACAGCCGGTAGATGCTCGATGGCGTGGTCTCAGGCAGCAGGCTGACACAGCCCGCCAGGAAGACGGCAACCCCGGCCGCGGCCAGACGTTTCAGGACAGTCATCGGGGCACCTCCACAGTGCGGCGCGGCTCGCCGGCGACAAAGCCGCCGGGATCGTCTTCCAGTTCGATGGCGATACGGTCGAGCGTCGCGATCAGGCGGCGCAGATCGCCGGCCGCCAGGGTGAGCTCGTCGATACCTTCATCCGCGAATTCCTCGAGCGAGGGGCGCAGCACTTCGAGAGTCTCATTCAACTGCTGCGCGGCCAGCTGCATGTCGGCGAAGGCCTGATTGGTCTGGTTCGTCGCGGTCGTCAGGTCGCCCTGCACATAGGCGCCGGTTTCCTCGGCGAATTGCTGCATCGCCTGCGCGGCGACCGACACGTCGCGGCCGGTCTGTTCCAGCGTTGCGATCGCTCCGCGCAGATCGCCCAGCGTCTCGTCATCATTGGCAATTGTCTCGGAGAGGCGCTCGATATTCTCCAGCGTGTTACGCAGAGAATCGACATTGTCCTCGCTGAGCAGGTCGGCAATGCGGATCAGGGCCGTTTGCGCCGAGGACAACACGTCCTCGGACGACTGGAAGAGCGTGTCGAGCTGGGTCTGGACTGCGAAGATTCGCGGCGGAGTCTGGCGCGGCGGGCTGTAAAGCCGGGCCGCGTCGGGCGAACCGCCCGACAGCTGGATATAGGCCAAGCCCGTCAGGCCCTGCGGCTCGAGCTGGGCGGTGGAATCGACACGTACCGGGGTCTCGGCAAGCACCTGGATACGGGCGATCACGCGGTTCGGGTTCTGCGGATCGAGGCCAAGCCGGGTCACCTCGCCCACCTGGATGCCGTTGAACCGTACTTCGCTGGCCTCGCGCAGGCCGCGGACCGGCCAGTCGAAAACGACATCGTACTGCGAGTATTCGCGCCCGCCTGAATAGTTCGAGAGCCAGAGGATGAAGAATCCGCCGGCCGCGACGAGGAACATCGCGAAAAAGCCGACCAGGACGTGATGGGCCTTGGTTTCCATGGCTTATCCTTCCCGGGCCTGATGGGCCGCGCGCCCCCGCGGGCCACCGAAGTATTCTCGGATCCACGGGTGGTCATTCTGCAAGAGTTCGTCGATCGGGGCCACCGCCACGCAGCGCTTCTCGGCGAGCACGGCGACGCGGTCGCAGATCGCGAACAGGGTGTCGAGGTCGTGGGTGACGATGAAGACGGTCAGACCGAGCGCGTCGCGCAACTCGCGGATCAGCGAGTCGAATGCCGCCGCGCCGATCGGGTCGAGACCCGCTGTCGGTTCGTCGAGGAAGAGGACGTCCGGATCGAGCGCCAGCGCCCGGGCCAGACCGGCCCGCTTCCTCATCCCGCCCGACAGTTCGGACGGAAACTTGGATGGCGCTTCGGGCCCCAGCCCGGTGAGCGCGATCTTCATGTCGGCGAGTTCCGTCATCAGCGACCGGGGCAGGTCGGTATGCTCGCGCATCGGGGCCATGACGTTCTCGCGCACGGTCAGTGCGGAAAACAGCGCCCCGCCCTGAAACAGGACGCCCCAGTGGCTTTCGAGCCGCGCGCGCTCGCTGTCGGCCATCTTCCCCAGCGCGCGGCCATTGTAGAAAATCTCGCCCGCGTCAGGGCGTTTCAGGCCGATCATCGTGTTCATCAGCACCGACTTGCCGGTGCCGGAACCGCCGACCAGACCGATGATCTCGCCGCGGCGGACTTCGAGATTCAGCCCGTCATGGACGACATGCGTGCCGAAGGCCGTTTTCAGGCCGCGCACCTCGATGAGCGGGGCCGAGACCGCACTCATATGCCGAGCTCCAGATACATCATGGCGAACAGGGCATCGACGATGATGACCATGAAGATCGACTGGACAACCGATGCGGTGACGTGACGGCCGAGCGATTCCACATCGCCGCCGACATCGAGGCCCTGCTTGCAGCCGATGATCGCGATGATCGCGCCGAAGACCGGGGCCTTCGACATGCCGACCCAGAAATTCTGGATCGGGACGCTGTCATGAATCCGGGTGACGAAGAATTGCGGCGAGATATCGAGCGCGCTCCAGCAGACGAGGAGGCCACCGACGATGCCGGCGATCATCGCGGCAAAAGTCAGCAGTGGCGCCATGATCACGCAGGCCACGATGCGCGGGATCACCAGCGCCTCGTAGGGATCGATGCCGAGCACACGCATGGCATCGATTTCCTGCTGCATCTTCATCGAGCCGATGGCGGCGGTGAAGGCAGAGTCCGACCGCCCGGCCAGCATGATCGCGGTGATCAGAACACCGAATTCACGCAGCACGGCGATGCCGACGAGTTCGACCGTGAAGACGGACGCGCCGAAGGTTTCGAGCAGGTTCGCGCCCATGTAGGCGACGACCGCGCCGATGAAGAAGGACAGGACGGCGATGATCGGCAGGGCGTTCACGCCCGCGACTTCCATCACCGCGAAGATCGGTGTCATGCGGAAGCGCCAGGGCCGCGCACTGGTCGACGCAAAGGAGGTGATCGCGTGGCCGAAGAAGGCAAAGGTCGCGATCATTTCCTTCCAGGCCGCTTCCAGGCCCGCACCGATACGTCCAGCGGCCTGGATGAAACCGAAGCGCCGGTCCTCGACCTCCGGCTCGCTGTTGATCGCCTTTTCAAGGACGAGCTGGATCAGGCGGCGTGCCGTGGCGTGGTCGCCGCGGAAATGCTGTTCGGTGACCCCGTCGCGGGCGCGGTGGATGGGGCGTGCGAGAAGGTAGGCTCCCGCCGTATCGATCCGTTCGATGCCGGACAGATCGATCGAAACCCGGCCCGGATCGATGTCGTGATCGATCCGCGCGATTTCGGAGGCGAAACGGGCGATGGTGTCGACGATCCAGTCGCCGGTCGGGACGAGAATGACGCGGCCGCCCTCCTCCTCGATCGTCAGACCTGCCGCCACATCACTCATTCAGCGTCCCCCATCCCCGTAGTCTTAGTTGATTCAACGGCGCTTTGGGAATTCAGGTTCCGCCACAGCAAGGCGGCAAAAAGGCCGCCAAGGGCCGCGGGCACCGCCATAGCGGCATATCCCCCGGCACCGTAGCGTTCATACAACAGTCCGGAAACCACGGTGGCACCCGCCAGGATCACCCCGCCCGACAGGGCGGAATTGATCGCCTGCGCACTGGCGGCGTAGCGGTCCGGCACACGCTCGGCGCAATAGCGGATGAAGCCGATATAGGTCGCGGTGAAGGTGAAGGCGTGCGTCGTCTGGAACAGGAAGAGCACCCAGACCGGCGGCGACATGGCAAAGACCAGCCAGCGGACCACCGATATGGCCGCGCCCGATGCGATCAGCGCGGCGGGGGACCAGTTGCGGAAGACGCGGCCATTGACGAAGAGGAATATGATCTCGGCGACCACCGCCCAGCCCCACAGGAGGCCGACGACGCCGGTCGGAATGCCCTCGGCGCGCCAGGCCAGCGTGGAAAAGCTGTACTGAAAGCCGTGCGCGCCCTGAACCAGGGCGACGGCCAGCGTCGCGAAGATAAAGCCCGGCGTCAGCAATTCGCCGACATGCCATTTCAGACCTGCCGAGGGCTGCTGCGACCGCATCGTCGCGGCCGGAAGCACCTGCAGGGAGAGGATGGCCAGTGCCGAAAAGGCGACGATCCAGATCAGCGCCGCCTCTCCTCCGAAACGGGAAACCAATGCGCCGGCCCCGACATTTGCAACGACGAAGGCCCCTGATCCGAAGGCTCTTGCCGGACCGAAACCGAAACCACTCCGCATCGCGGCACGGATGGTGATGGCGTCGAGCAGCGGAATCTGCGCCCCGTTGAGCGCCGAACCGAGCGCGGCGATCAGCACGATCAGGACGGCCGGCCAGCCGGGAAAGAGGAGGACAAAGGCGGCCAGCGCCGCGAAGGCGAAAATCGTGAGAAGCCGCTTCTTGCGATCGGACCGGTCGAGAATTCCGGCCCCGAGCGGCGACAGAATGCTGCGACCGATCATGCCGCCAGCGATCGCAACGCCGATCGCCTCGGGCGACAAGCCGCGCTCCTCCAGCAGAACGGGCAGATAGGGCAGGACCGCGCCGAACACGAGATAGAAGACGCTGTAATGCAGCGCATATCTCGAAAAGGCTTCGACGGGCGCGGGTGAAGACATGCCGCCGCATAGCCTGCCTTGCGCCGGGCGGAAAGGTCGGTGATGCGAAACCCGCCATGCGCGCTTGGCCAACCCGGCGGTGCAGGCTAGCTTCGCGCGCCTTTTCGGATTTTCGCAGTGCAGCAGACGGCCGGAGCCCGATGAAAGATATTGCTGGCGATGCCCCGGTCCTCGCCGCTGCCCCCGCAGCGCAGAGACCTCTGCGCGTCCTTGTTTCGGGCTACCGTTCGCACCCGCATGTGGGCGGGCAAGGCGTCTATCTGAGCGCGCTGGCGAGCGCGCTGCAGCGCACGGGGCATGCCGTGACCGTCGTGTCCGGACCACCCTATCCGGAACTCGGCGCCGGGATCGATCTTGTCGAACTGCCGGCGCTCGACCTGTTCTCCGCGAAGAACGCGCTTCTCGCGTTCAAGCCGTCCTTTCTGGGCAATTGGCCCGATTTCGCCGAGTGGGCGTGTCACAATACGGCGGCCTTCGGCGAACCCTATGCCTTTGCCTGCCGGCTGGAGGCCTGGCTCAGGGGCCGCGAAGACCGATTCGACGTGATCCACGACAACCAGACTCTGGCGACACCATTCCTGAAGATCGCGAAGCGCATTCCGGTAGTGGCGACGATCCATCACCCGATTGCCATCGACCGCGAATTCGCCGTCCAATCCGCGCAAAAGCGCATCGACCGCTGGTTGACGAAGCGCTGGTACGACTTCGTCGAAATGCAGGGCGAGACGGCGCGCCGCCTGCCCGCCTTGCTCGCCGTCTCGGAAGCCGCCCGGGACAGTCATGTCGCGCATTACGGCGTCGATCCGATGACGGTCCAGGTCGCGTTCAACGGCATCGACCACTCGGTCTTCCATCCTGATCCATCGGTGATCCGCGACGCCAATGTCATTGCCGCGACAGCAAGCGCGGACGTTCCGATCAAGGGGCTGGACGTGCTGGCCACCGCCTTCGTGACACTGGCGCGCGACAATCCGGACCTGAAACTGGAACTGATCGGTCAGCTGCGCGACGGCCGCGCGAAGCAGATCCTCACCGACGCCGGCCTCACAGGCCGGGTGTCCAGCCGCCATGGCGTCACACGCGAAGAGATCGCCGCGCTTTACCGCCGTGCGAGCCTGGTTGTCTGCCCGGCGCGTTTCGAGGGATTCGGCTTCCCCGCCGCTGAAGCGATGGCCTGCGGCGCGCCGGTCGTGGCCAGTGATGGCGGCGCCCTGCCGGAAGTGGTGGGCGATGCCGGCGCGATCGTTCCCGCCGGAGATGCCGGGGCGCTGACCGCCGCCATTGCTGCGGTGCTCGACAATCCCGTCCGCGCACGCCGGATGAGCGAGCTGGGAGCGGCCCGTGCCCGCAGCGAATTCGATTGGGACCGGCACGCGGCTGCGGCAACGGCGCTTTACGAACGGGTGCTCGCCCCATGATGACGATCCGCCCGCACATGCTCGACCTGCGGCCCGGTGACCGGGTGCTGGACCTCGGCTGCGGGCGCGGACGGCACACCTATGCCTTCTACTGGTCGGACACGCCGCTGAACGTCACCGGCCTCGACCTGTCTGAAGAGGAAGTGAAAGCGACCGCCAACGGCTTCTTTGACCTGCCGCCACCGCCGCACTCGCCCTTGCGCAGCGCCACGCTGACGGCCGGCGATGCCGCGAAACTGCCGTTCAAGGACGGGGCCTTCGACGCGGTCGTGTGCAGCGAAGTGCTGGAGCATGTGCCCGACCCTGATGCCGTGCTGGACGAGATCGTCCGCATCACGCGGCCGGGAGGGCGAGTGGCGCTGTCGGTGCCGCGCTACTGGCCGGAAAAGATCTGCTGGGATTTGTCGACCGACTATCACAACACGCCGGGCGGGCATGTCCGCATCTTCCGTGAGGAGGCGCTTCGCGGCTCGGCGCGGCGCGCGGGGCTTCGTTTCTTCGCGCGGCATTGGGCGCATGCGCTGCACAGCCCCTACTGGTGGCTGCAATGCGCCGTGTGGCACCGCAAGGATCACAGCCGCGCGGTTGCCGCCTACCGGCGCTTCCTGGAATGGGATCTGATGAAGCGGCCCTGGCTGACGCGCGGCCTTGAAGCGGCGCTCAACCCGGTCATGGGCAAGAGCCTCGTGGTCTACTTCCATCGGCCCGCCCAATGAGCACCCTCACCGACATCCGCGCAGGAGCCGCGCACATAAGCAGCTTCCAGAAGCCCGACGGGTCGATCCCGTGGCTGCGGGCCGGGATCTGGGATCCGTGGAATCACGGCGAATGCGTGATGGCGCTCGCCGTAGCGGGTGACGAAGTCTCCGCGCTGCGCGGGCTCGATCATCTCGCGGCGAGGCAGGAAGGCGATGGCGGATGGACCGGCGAACTGGGCGCAGGCGTGCCGCTCGACGCGGACAACAAGCACCTTATCCCCGACCAGCCGGCGACCGCGCGCGATACGAATTTCGCGGGCTATGCCGCCGTCACCGTTCTGCGCAGCCTGCTGGCGCTCGACGATGCACGCCTGATCGACCGCTACGGACCGATGGTGAAGCGGGCGATGGGCTTCATCCTGTCCTGCCAGACCAGCCAGGGCGACATCGTCTGGCGCGCACCGGACGCTGGCGAATTGCGCGAGAACATCGACTCGCTGCGCGCCGGGAATGCCTGTCTCTACAAGAGCCTCGAATGCGCAATCCGGCTGGGGGAACTGGCTGGCTGGAAGACCGGAGACTGGCGCGCGGCGCGGGCCCGGCTCGGTGATGCACTGCATGACAAGGACTGGCGGTTCGACCGCGAAGGCATCGACCGGCGGCGCTATGCGATGGACTGGTATTACCCGGTCCTCGCCGGTGTTTCGTCGCTGGAAGACGGGAAACGGCGGCTCGATGCGGGCTGGTCGCGCTTCGTTGTCGACGGGCTCGGCTGCCGCTGCGTCGCCGATGAACCCTGGGTCACGGCGGCGGAAACGGCGGAGCTTGCGCTGGCCTGCGCGGCGGCGGGATGGCCGAAGCGGGCGCGGCGCCTGATCGCCGACCTCAAGCCGCTGGCCGCCGGGGATGGCGGCTACTGGATGGGCTGGCAGTTCGCCGAGGAAGTGATCTGGCCGCAGGAACAGCCGGCCTGGACGACGGCTGCGGTCATGCTGGCCGCCGACGCGATCGAAGGTCTGACACCGGGGTCGGATCTGCTGATCACGCCGCTCCCCGATGATCCGGTCAGACGGCGCGGCGGAGAAATTCCAGCGTTTTGACGCGCTTCACCGGCTCAAAAAGGCCGCTGTCGCGCGCCTGGCACCAGATCTCGTAGGGCGGACGGCCGCCATCGGCCGGGTCCGGGAAGACATCGTGAATGGCGAGCAGGCCGCCCGGCGCGATCCGGTGCGCCCAGCCGTCATAGTCCGCCTGCGCGGCCGCCATGGAATGCCCGCCATCGATGAAGACCATGCCGGGTGCCGCGCCCCACCAATTCGCAACGGTGGCAGACGCGCCGATCACGGGCACGACGCAGTCTTCGAGCCCGGCGCGGCGCAGCGTGCGGCGCAGTTCGGGCAATGTGTCGACCGCGTTAGCCTCGGCATCGAAGAGGTCGGGGTCGTGATAACCCTCGCCTTTCTGATGCTCTTCCGAACCGCGATGATGATCGATCGTGAAAAGGATCGTTCCGGCCTCCCGGGCCGCCGGCCCGAGATAGAGGGCGGACTTGCCGCAATAGCTGCCGATTTCGACGATCGCGCCCAGATGACCGGTTTCGCGCGCGGCCGCAGCCAGGGCTTCGCCTTCCTCGGGGTCGAGGAAGCCCTTCACGGTATCCGGGTCGATCATCGGGCTGTCAGCTGAGAATGCCGGACCGTGCCGCGCGGCGGCGGTCGGCGATGGCGTCGGCGCTTTCGCCGAGGCGGTTGAACTCGGAACGGAGCTGGGCCTGACGGGAACGCAGCGCCGCGAGCCGGTCGGCGTCGATCCGCTGGTCAACGCCCGTAACCGCCTCATCGAAGAAGTCGAGCGCGCGCGAGACGGCGGCAATGGCATTCTCGGTCGCCGACAGGTCACCAGCCAGCGCGGCGGTGTCCGCCGATCCGCCCTCGCCGATAGCGCGGGCATTGATGGCAACGGTCCCGGCCATGCTGGCGGCCGTGGCCAGATCGGTGTCGAGCGCGGTGAAGATCGTGGCGGCATCAGCCCCGTCCGGCGCGATGCGCGCGAGGTAGATTTCCGACGGTGCCGGGGCGCCGCTTTCAGTGCGCCCGTGCAGCAGCATGTTGGCCAACTGGCCGAAGGACCCGGCGGCATTCGCCGACCATCCCGCTTCCTCGAAATGGGAAACGAGTTCGCGAGACGAGGATCGAAGATCGGACTGGGTTTGCGTCAGTGCCACCGTGTCGGCGTTCATCGCCGCTTGGGGTGTAGACACGCACCCGGTCAGCGCCAGGGCGGCACAAAGTCCGATTACTCGAAAAATAACGTCACCTGTCACGTTCAACGCGCTTGCCCCACCCTCAGCGAAAACACGATACTCTCTCCAGACTTCTGGCGCTAGCCGCGATTGGACGCGGTACGGGGGAATGCATGGACCAGGCCAGACGGGGTGTCAGGCGGCCGCTCTATCCGGCCGTGATCCCGTATTCAACCCGGCACCTGCCGGTCGGTGACGGCCATTCCCTGTATGTCGAGGAGTGTGGCCGGTCCGATGGCCTGCCAATCGTCATCCTGCATGGCGGACCCGGCGGCGGTGCCTCCCCCGTTCTACGACGGTTTGCCGACCCGAAATACTACCGGGCCGTCCTGTTCGACCAACGCGGATGCGGGCGTTCGGTTCCCCATTCAGCGCTTCACGCGAACACCACGCACGACCTCGTCGAAGACATGGAGCGCATCCGCGAGGCGCTCGGGATCGAGAAATGGGTGGTTCTGGGCGGGTCGTGGGGCACGACGCTGGCGCTCGCCTATGTGCGGACCCATCCCGACCGTGTGCTGGGGCTGATCCTGCGGGGTGTCTTCCTGTGCACCCAGGCGGAACTCGACTGGTTCTACCGCGAAGGCACGAACGCGCTCTTTCCCGAAGATTGGGAGGCGCTCGTCTCCCGGCTGGAGCCGTCGGAGCGCGGGGATATCGTTCGGGCCTATCATGACCGCTTGCAGGCCGGGACACGGGAGGCCCGCGCCGACGACGCGCGCGCCTGGGCGCAATATGAATCCGCGCTGGTCAGCCTCTTGCCCGCCTCGCCGCCCGAACCGCGCGATCCGCTGCGCGATGACGCGATCGCGCGGCTGGAGACGCATTACTTCGTCAACAAGGGCTTTTTCGCCGAGGATGGCGAATTGCTGCGCGATGTGGAGCACTACGCCCACATTCCGGGCGTCATCATCCAGGGTCGCTATGACGTGATCACGCCCGCGCGGACCGGCTGGTCACTGGCGCGGGCGTGGGGTTCGAAGGCGAAGTTCGAAGTGATCGGGGATGCCGGCCATTCGACCGGCGAGCCCGGTGTCGCCGACGCGATCATTCGCGCCGCCGACACCTTTGCCCGTCAGTTCTCCTAAGCGCCGAAGATCATCTCGCTGAGGCCCCAACCGAAGCGGTCGGACAGGCCGAGTGCGAGGATGATGACCAGCGCGATCGGCGCGAGGAAGCGCGTCGAGAAGCGGAAAAAGCCGAACAGCAGCGGCGAGGCATGTGACAGCTCCGCCTGAGCCAGCTTCCGGTCGACCACCCAGCCCATGAAGACCGCCATCAGGAGGCCCGCCAGCGGCAGGGCGATGGAGCTCGACAGGAAGTCCAGAAGGTCGAAGAAGGAGAAGGAGAAGGTCACACCGGCACCGACGAGCCAGATGAAGCCGCCCATCGTCCAGGCGATCGTCGACTTGTGGAAGCTCGAGTTTTCCTCGATCCACGCCACGACGGCCTGAAGCAGCGAGATCGACGAGGTCAGCGCCGCGATCAGGGCGAGGACGAAGAACGCCCCGCCCACGATGTTGCCCGCGGGCATCTGAGCAAATGCCGCCGGCAAGGCCTGGAAGAACAGGCCCGGGCCGGCTTCCGGTTCGATCGAGAACGCGAAGACGAACGGGAAGATTGCGAGGCCGGCGATCAGCGCCACGCCCGAGTCGGCAGCCGAAATGATCCCGGCGGACTGGCCGATATTGGCGTCCTTGTTGAGGTAGGAGCCGTAGGTGATCATGATTGCCGAGCCGAGGCCGATCGAGAAGAAGGCCTGCCCGACGGCTTCGAGGAAGGTCTGCCCGCGCACCTCGGTGAAATCAACCGCGAAGAGATAGGCAACGGCCGCACCGACGTCGCCCGCGACGAAGGCGTAACCCACCATGCCCAGAAGCATGATGAAGAAGATCGGCATCAGGATCGACGCGACGCGTTCGATGCCGCCGGTCACGCCCTGCGCGACGATGAGGATGGTCGCGACCATGAAGGCGGTATGCCAGCCGAGGACCTGATAGCTGTTCGCGGTAAACGCGTCGAAACCGTCGCGCACGATTTCCGGCGCCTGACCGGCGAATTCGCCAGAGAACATCTTGAAAATGTAAGCCCCGACCCAGCCGGCGACGACCGAATAGAAGCAAAGCACGAGGATGCCGCCGATCAGGCCGACCAGGCCCGTGACCGCCCAGATTTTCGATGAGCCGTTGTCGGACGCCACCTTGGCGACCGAGCCGATGGCCGACTTCTGGCCGTAGCGGCCCACGGCCAGTTCGGCCATCAGGATCGGAAAGCCGATCAGCACGATACAGGCCAGGTAGATCAGGATGAAGGCGGCGCCGCCATTTTCACCGGCTGTGTATGGAAAGCGCCAGAAATTGCCGAGGCCGACGGACGAACCGATCGCAGCCATCAAGAATCCGAAACGCGACGACCAGTGCGCGTGAGCCGCAGCCATACTCTGTCTCCCCTGACATGATGGCGCGTTTGTTCGCGCCCCTCCGTTGGGGCCGGACCCTTCCCTATCCGCAGAATTTGGTCAAGCGGGGTGACACAAACGTGTCAGCGCGAAACTAGCCGAACAGGCCCGCGCCCTTGGGCAGGTCGGCATTCCGGTGCACGTGCGCCCCAAGGATGAGGCCGAAGCCGAACAGCACGGTCAGCATCACCGTGCCGCCATAGGAGACGAGCGGCAGCGGCACGCCGACCACCGGCAGCATGCCCATCACCATTCCCGTGTTGATGATGACGTAGAGCGCGAACGTGGTTGCCACGCCCATCACCGTCATCTTCAGGAAGGTCGATTTGCATGACGTCGCGATCGCCACCGCATTGGCCAGCACGATGAGGTAGAGCGCCAGGATCGCGATCCCGCCGACGAAGCCGAATTCCTCGCCGAGCATGGTGAAGATGAAGTCGGTCTGTTTCTCCGGGAGGTAGTTGAGGTGCGACTGGGTGCCCTGCAGGAAGCCCTTGCCCGTGAGCCCGCCCGACCCCAGCGCGATCTTCGACTGCAGGATCTGGTATCCCGCTCCCATCGGGTCGCTTTCCGGATTGAGGAAGGTGAAGATGCGTTCGCGCTGATAGTCCTGCAGCCCGTATCTGAGCGCGAGCGGTATCGCGACGGCAGCGGCCACCACGGCCGCGCCGATGATCTTCCAGTTCAGCCCCGACAGGAAAACAAGTACCGTGCCGGTTGCTACGACGAGCAGCGCCGTGCCCAAGTCCGGCTGGTGCAGGATCAGGACGGCGGGCATGCCGATCAGGGCGAGCGGGACCAGAACCCCGGTCGGGCCGGACACCTTCTCGCGCGGCAGATCATGATAGAAGCGCGCCAGCGCCATCACGACGGCGATCTTCATCACCTCCGAGGGCTGAACCCGGATCGGACCCAGTTCCAGCCAGCGCTGCGAACCCTGGATGGTGAGGCCGAAGAATTCGACACCCAGAAGCAAGGCCAGCGCCCCCAGATAGGCCGGATAGGACATTGCCATCCAGAAGCGCGGCGGCATCAAAGCGACGATCAGCATCATGACGAGGCCGACGGCGAATCGCGTCGCATGACGGGTCGCCCACGGGTCCCAGGCCCCGTCGGCGACCGAATAGAGCATGCCGATTCCCGCTGCTCCGAGCAGGCAGAGCAGAAGGACCAGCGCCCAGTTGATCTCGTATAGCTTGCCCTGGAGTGTGCGCGGTACGGTGTCGCGGAAAACGGCCATGGATCAGCCCTCCCGCGTTCCGGTGGCGCGCGCAGCGAAGGGGCCGGCGCGTGAGGGATCGTTCTCGATCAGATAACGCAGGATATCGCGCGCCGGACGGGCAGCTGCCCGCGAGCCGCCGCCACCGTGCTCGACCACGGTCGCCACGGCGTAGCGCGGGCGGTCGGCCGGGGCATAGCAGACGAACATGCCATGGTCGCGCAGGCGCCAGGGCAGATCGTCCTGCGACCGGACGCCGGCGGCACGTTCGGCCTCGGTGATGCGGAAGACCTGTGCGGAGCCGGTCTTGCCAGCCATTTCGACGCCGTCGACGCCCAGACCGCCGAGCGAGTAATAGGACGTGCCGCCGGGCTCATGGACCACGGCGCGAAGCCCGTCATGGATGAGTTCGAGATTGGCGGGATCGAGCCCGATCATCGGCGCGAGCGGCGCGTTCTCATCGCGGTAAAGGCGCGGGGTCACGGCCCGGCCCGATGCGAGGCGCGCGGTCATCACCGCAAGATGCAGGGGCGAGGTGAGCAGGAAGCCCTGACCGATGCCGGTGATCAGCGTCTCGCCGAGGCTCCAGCCCTGACCATAGCGCGCGCGCTTCCATTGCTCGTTCGGAACGATCCCGTCGCGCACGCCGGCCAGACCGATATCGGGTGCCGGACCGAGACCGAAACGCAGCGCCATGTCGTGGATGCGCTCGATGCCGAGACGCTGAGCCACTTCGTAGAAATAGACGTCGCAAGAGGTTTTCACCGCCTCGCGCATGTTCACACGCCCATGCCCCTGGCGCCGCCAGCAGTGGAATTCACGGTCGCCGACCCGGATCTTGCCCGTGCAGGTCACCGTCTCTCGCTCGTTGATCAGCCCGGCCTCGAGCGCCGCCAGACCGGTGATCGCCTTGAAGGTCGAGGCCGGCGGATAGGTGCCCTGAAGCGCCTTGTTGAAGAGCGGACGGAGTTCGTTGTTCTGCAGCGCCTGGAAAGCGGTGTGCGAAATGCCGGTCACGAAGAGGTTCGGATCGAAGCCCGGCGTCGATACCAGCGCCAGGAGGTCGCCGGTCTCGACATCCATGGCAACCGCGGCGGCGCTTTCGCCGGTGAGGCGCTCATAGGCAAAGCTCTGCGCGCCAGCATCGAGCGTCAGGCGCAGATCCTCGCCCGGCGTTTGGGGTACGGATTGCTCCGGAAGCTCGCGGATCACGCGTCCGAAAGCGTTGACCTCGACTTTCAGCGAGCCGGCCTGTCCGCGCAGCGTTCCTTCCCGGGCGGCCTCGACTCCGGACCGGCCGATCCGGAAGCCAGGGTGGCGCAGAAGCGCGCTGTCGCCTGCATCTTCCTCGGTCGGCGGCTGCACATAGCCGATCACATGCGAAAAGGCCGGCCCCGACGGGTAGTGGCGGATTTCCGCGACGTTCGGGATGACGCCGGCCAGGTCCGGCGCGCGCAGGTTGACGGCGGAAAACGCGCCCCAGTCGAGGTCTTCCAGCGCCGTGACCGGGCGGAAGCCGGGCGAACGGCTGGCGGCGGTCAGGATGCGTTCGCGCTCCCGGTCGCTGATCGGCACGAGTTCGCCGAGCCGGTCGAGCGTAGCTTCGAGATCGCCGGCCTGTTCGGGAACGATCAGGACCCGGTAGCTGTCGCGGTTTTCCGCGAGCGGCTCGCCGAACCGGTCGAGGATCCGGCCGCGCGAGGGCGGGACAAGCAGGAAGTTGAACTGGTTGTCGTCCGACATCAGGCGGTAACGTTCGGACTGAAGAATCTGCAGCGTGTAGAGACGCGCAGCGAGCGCACCAAACACCGCCACGCCGCCCGCCGACAGGAGGAGCGTGCGCCGCGTGAACTTCATCTCCTGTTCCTGGCGGTCGTTACGCATGGGACTAGCCGAACGCCCCCCGCGACGACCGCTTGCGCACGGAGATGAGCGCGATCAGCGGGAACATGAGAATGGAGGCCGCGGCCTCGATGGCCATCGGCTGGATCGGAGCGGGACTGCTGTTCGCCAGGCTTCCCGCAATCCAGGCGAAGACAACGGCAATCGCAATGGTGGCAACGAAACGGAACCAGAGCGGGCCCATGTCGCGCGTCGTCGCATCCTCCTTGCGTACCCGCATGATGGTGAGCGAGAGCAGGTAGGCGAAGGCCCAGATGCCCATCGGTCCGCCGGTCAGCAGATCCTGCAGCAGGCCGACGATGAAGATCACGATCGGTGGAATGAAATAGGGCCGGATCGTCGACCAGATGAAGAGCGTGATCAGTGGCAGAAGCGGCATCAGATCGGTCGAGCGCGTCAGGCGCGCCGGGGTCGCATAGACCAGCAGCGCCAGCAGCAGCGTGACGGCGCACCATATCGCAAGCCCGTAGGGCGGACGGCGTTCGATCGGGGCCCTCATTCGCCGTCCTCCGCGATGGCGATCGTGCCGGTGTCGTCGGTGGCTGCGGCGGGTTCGGCGTTCACGCCAACCGGCTCCGCGTCCGGCGCTTCAGGCAAGGAGGCCGGTGCTTCTTCCGGGGTCGGGAGGCGGTCATAGGGCAGCACCCAGACAAAATCGACCGGCGCATTGTCGGAAAAAAGGCGAACGCGCCAGCGGCCGTTGCGATCGAGCGCCGCCGTGCCGACCGGCAGGCCGCGCGGCAGGATGCCGTCATCGCCGGACGTGACGATACGGTCGCCCTCCTGCAGGTCCGCGTCGCGGCCGAGATAGTCGAGCCGCGGGAAATTCGTGTTGTCGCCGGTCAGCACCGCGCGGGCGTTGGAGCGGTCGGCCATCACCGGCACGCGGCTGTTCAGGTCGGTGAGCAGCAGCACGCGGGAGGAGCGCTGGCCGACTTCGACGACATGGCCCACGAGACCGTAGACATTCAGCACCGGGTCACCCTCACCCACGCCGCGGACGGCACCCGCGCCGACAAGCCGGGACCGCACGAAGGGTCCGGTCGGGTCGGCGAGCACCCAGGCCCCGATGCGTTCCTGTTCGCTGGCCGGCGTGAGGTTCAGCGCTTCACGGTAGATGTCGCGCTCGTCGCGCAGCCGCAGGGCCAGGTCGCGCCAGTAGCGCGTCTCCGTGAGCTGCTCCTGAAGTTCGGCATTTTCCACGGCAAGCTCATGCTGGCGCTGCCAGTAAGGGCCGATATTGCCGATGCCGCGCAGCGGACGCGCGGTCAGATCAAGCAAGGGCGCAGCCGTGTCGCTGACGGCGGAGCGGAAGGCAATGAAGGCGCCCGGACGCGCATCGGGACGATCGAAGGCGATCAGCAATGCCGCGATGATGAACAGCGTCAGGGTCAGCGTGCGCGAAAAGCGTACGCCGTCATCCTGCTCCCGCCGTCCAGGCCGTCGTAGCGCCAAGGGGTAGGTCTCCCGCCTCGCGGCGCGTCAACTCACACCGCTTCTGACAATATGGGCCGCCAAAGCTTAAGGTTTTCAACCGCCTTGCCGCAGCCGAGCACCACGCAATACAGCGGTTCATCGGCAATCGACACCGGCAGGCCGGTCCGTTCGCGCAGTTCGGAATCGAGGTTGCGCAGCAGCGCGCCGCCACCGGTCAGGACGATGCCTTTGTCGACGATGTCGGCAGCCAGCTCCGGCGGCGTCGCCTCGAGGGCGTGCTTGACCGCCTCGACGATCTGCTCGACGGGTTCGGACAGCGCGTCGGCGATCATGGCTTCGGTGACCGTGATCTCGCGAGGCACGCCATTCATCAGGTCACGGCCCTTGATCTCCAGCGTCAGGCCCTCGCCCTTGGTCGGCGGCATGGCGCTGCCGATTTCCTTCTTGATGCGCTCGGCGCTGGTTTCGCCGATCAGAAGGTTCGCAGACCGGCGGATATAGTTGATAATGGCTTCGTCCATCTTGTCGCCGCCGACGCGGACCGAGCGTGAATAGACGATGCCCGACAGCGACATGACGGCGACTTCGGTGGTGCCCCCGCCAATGTCGACGATCATCGAGCCGGTCGGCTCGTCGATCGGCAGGCCGGCGCCCACGGCAGCGGCCATCGGTTCGTCGATCAGATAGACGCGGCGCGCGCCGGCTTCCTGCGCGGATTCGTGAATTGCGCGGCGCTCGACGGCGGTGGCACCGGACGGCACGCAGATCACGACCTGCGGCGACACGAAGGACTGGCGATTATGCACTTTGCGGATGAAGTGCTTGATCATTTCCGACGCGACGTCGAAGTCGGCGATCACGCCGTCACGCATCGGGCGGATGGCTTCGACATTTCCCGGCGTCTTGCCGAGCATCATCTTGGCTTCCGCGCCCACGGCCTGAACCTGCTTGCGGCCCTTGTCGATCTTGAAGGCGACAACGGAGGGCTCGTTCAGAACGATGCCGCGGCCCTTCACGAAGACCAGCGTGTTGGCCGTTCCGAGGTCGATGGCGATATCAGCTGAGAGAAGACCGAACAGGCTGGAGAACATGGGCTTCGCGCACAATCCTGGCGCCTATGGGGAGAGCGCCGTTGCGTTAGACAGAGTAGTCCTTGTGCGATGGCGCGCCCGCGATTGCAAGCGCGGCTTTGCAGCCACGCGTCAAGTGTTTTCATCCTCGACGGGTGGTGTGGGCAGACGGCGGCGTGCGGCGAGCATCATTCCGACCCAGACCGCAATCAGCGCGGCGACCACGCCGATGAGCAAAAGCCCCTGCCCGGTGACCAGCGCGATGACGCTCTGACCGGTCAGCCCGACGACCAGGATTTTCGGCGTGATGCCGATCGCCGTACCAATCAGGAACGCCCAGTAAGGCACTTTCGACACGCCGAAGGCCATGTTGACGACGATGAAGGGCCCGGACGGCACGATACGCACCAGCGCACTGGCCCACAGGCCGTTGCGGCCAACGAAGTCCGACGCGCGGTTCATCCAGTCGCCGCCGAACCGGTTCAGCAGGTCCGCTCCGAAAAAGCGTCCGAGCCAGAAATTGATGCTCGCGGAGACAAGGGTCGAAACCCAAGCATAGGCGAAGCCGTAGATCGGGCCGAAGGCCAGCACGGTTGCGGCCATCAGCACGAATTGCGGCGCGCCCACGAAGGACAGGATCACATAGACCAGGATGGTCAGGGGCAGCGCGTACCAGTGGGTTGCGGCCGCTTCGAAAACCGCACCGAGATCGTCCGGTCCGGCATCGAAGAAGACCTTGCCGAACACGAAGACCAGTCCGACCACCACGAGCAGCGCGACGGAAACCATCGCCGCGCGGGCCGCGCGGGCGTCCATGTGAGTGATGAATTGCAGAATGCGGTTCATGCCTGACCTTGCACGCTCCCCGGATCAGGAACGCAACGCAAACCTCATGCCTCGTCGCCATCGTCGCCCGCGGCAATGCGGGCGAGCTTCGCACGCTGGCGCGCCAGAACGGCGAGCTGCTGATCGAGAACCTCGAGAATCTCGCGGGCCTCTCCCTGGTCGATCACACCCGGCGAGCGTTCGGTTTCACTGAGCGAATCCATCAGCGCAGCGATGTTGCGCGCGTGCTTGCGGCTCGCATCGCCGGCCAATGCCAGCCAGTTGTCGTCCTCGGCGGCTTCGAGCGGCATGAAGATGCCGCCAGCCAGAAAGGCGAGATCCTTCGCCGCCGCCGTGGCACCGGTGGCCTCGGTCAGCTTCGCCACACGGGCGTAGGAAATCTCGTTCGTCGAATCGGGGTCGGCGAGCGCGTAGACGCGGGTGCGCGACAATTCGAGCAATTCCATCACGGCGGGTACGCCGCCGGCTTCCTCGAACAATTGCGCGACAACCGCTTTGGCCTCGCCATAGGGGCGAACCTTGACCGGCTTGAATCCCATACCGCTACTATCCCTTGGCTGCTGGAGCACCCCTTCCAAGGCGAGGCATAGCGCAATCGCAGCAAAGTGGCACGGGCTTTATCTCAACCGGCGCCGCCCTTGAGACGCGCGCGCAACTCCCGGCCCGCGATGTCGACCGGCTCGTCCTTGTCTGCCGCGCGCCAGGACTTCATCCGCGGCGCGCCCGCGCGATGCTCGCCATTCCATTCCTCAGCGAAGCGGCCAGAGCGGATATTGTCCATCAGGCGGTCGAAATCCTCTCCCAGCGCGTCGGCGAGATCGGACTCGCACAGGCGCGCCCCGAATTCGGCGGTGTCGGAGATGGCGGCATACATGCCTTCGATACCGCGGTCGTGGATCAGGTCGGCGAGATACTTCATCTCGTGGACGCAATCGATATAGGCCATGCGCGGGCTGACCCCGGCGGCGGTCAGACGCTTGAACGAGGCTTTGGCCAGCGCCACAAGACCGCCGACCAGGACGGCCTGCTCACCGAACAGGTCGGAGACGGCCTCTTCCTCGAACGTGGTTTCGAAGATTCCGACGCGGCCGCAACCGATCGCCTCGAGATAGGCAATGGCGAGGTCCTTCGCAGTGCCGCTCGCATCGCGATGGACGGCCCAGTATCCGATCAGGCCCCTGCCCTTTTCGTATTCGGTCCGGACGGCCCCGCCCGGCCCCTTCGCCGCGGCGAGGATGATGTCGGCATCGGGTGCGGGATCAAGCAGGCCGTAGCGGATCGAATAGCCGTGGCAGAACATCAGCGCCTGACCGTGCGGCCGGTTCGGCGCGATGTCATTCTCCCAGATTTCCGCGTGTGCCTCGTCGGCGGCGAGGATCGAGACGGCATCGGCCCAGGCCGCCACTTCGGCGACCGTGCCGACGGTGAAGCCCTCCGCCTCGGCCTTGGCGCGTGAGGGCGAACCTTCGCGCAGGCCGATGCGGAGGTTTTCAATTCCGGAGTCCCGCAGGTTCAGCGCGTGCGAGCGTCCGTGATTGCCATAGCCGACAATCGCAAGTTTTCGCGGCCTCAGAGGGGCCAGCGGATCGGTTCGGGTCATTCGGTCTCGGCGGGTTGCGGGGCGGGATCGGAGTTTCCGGTATCCAGCACAAACCGCCAGCCTTCATCGGTCAACCGCCAGGCCGAAACATAATCGCCGGTGCCGGCCGGATCAGCGTCCAAATTGCCCTCAGGATAGATTTCCCAGCTGCCATAAGTCACGGCGAACCTTCCGTCCTCCGAGCCATAACCGCCGCGCGGCCACCAATGCAGCACCAGATCGCCGCCATCGGGGTAGCCGCTGAAGATCGCCTCGGGGCCAACAATGTCGTCCGATCCGGGGCGGAGGATGCGGGCATCGTCAGCCGCATAGTGGCTGAAGGCCGCGGCAAGACCGTGCTCACGGGCATAGGCGGCAAATTCCCGGTCGGCCTGCATCGCGCCGTCAATGGCGGATTGGTCGCCCTGCGCGAAGGCCGAAGCCGTCACGGCACAGGCCAGGGCGATGGCGGTAACGGTGGTGCGGATCATGGTGTCTCTCCCTCGAGAAGGGCATCGAACTGCGCCCGCGCCGTGGCCGGATCGAGCGAGTCCATGCGAGGCCAGTCCGCACACCGATTGCGAAACCAGGTGAATTGGCGCTTGGCGTAGCGGCGGCTCTCCCGCTTGGCGTACTCCTCCGCCTCGGCCCGCGTCATCTCACCATTTCGTAAGGCGATCAGCTGGGGTACGCCGAGCGCCTTCATGGCCGGCAGCTCCGGATCGAGGCCGCGTTTCGCCAGAGCCTCGATTTCCTCGATCGCACCGGAGGTCAGCATGTGGTCGAAGCGCGCGTTGATGCGGGCATAGAGCGCCTCGCGGTCCGGTTCGATCACCACGCCGCGCCACCCACCTGCCGTCAGGAGCGGCACGGTATCGCCGTGGAAGGAGGACAGGGGCCGCCCGGTGGCGAGGCCCACCTCGACGATGCGGCGCAGGCGCTGGACGTCATCGCCGAGGACGCGCGACGCACCTTCGGGGTCGTGCCTTTCCGCTTCAGCGCGGAGGGCTGCGGCGCCCTGTACGGCAATTGCGCCGGCAGCCTCCGCCGCTTCGGCGGGAATCTCCGGCACTTCGGCGAGCCCCTCGGTCAGGGCGTTGAAATAGAGACCGGTTCCGCCCGCGACGACCGGCGTGTTTCCGCGAGACCGGATCTCCTCGATCGCCGACATGGCCGCGCGGGCCCACCACCCGACCGAGGCGCGCTCGGATGCATCGAGAACGCCGAAGAGGTGATGGGGAATACCGGCCTGGTCGGCAGCCGAAGGGGCCGCCGACAGGACCGGAATGTCGGCGTAGATCTGCATCGAGTCCGCATTCACCACCTCACCCCCGAGGCGGCGGGCGGCGTGGATCGCGAGCGCGGTCTTGCCCGAAGCGGTCGGGCCGGCGATCAGCCAGACCGGCGCGTGGCTCACGGCCGGACGGATTGCAGGACGAACTGGCCGTTGCGGTTCAGGACGAGCAGGATCTCACCCGAGCCGGACGCGGCATCGACCACATTGCGAATCTCGGTGATCGAGGCGACCGGGCTCCACGCCACCTCCTCGATCACGTCACCGGGACGGACCTTGCCGGCCGCGTCACTTTCGGGATCGACCGCCGTGACCAGCACGCCACTGGCATCTGGGTGCACGCGGTAGCGCCGGCGCGACGCGTCGTCGAGCGGGGCGAGCGTCAGGCCGAGAATGGTCTCCGATGTCTGCTGCGGTGCGGGCGAGGCCCGGCGGGTCGGCGCGGCAGGCGCGCCCGCCTCGACCAGGCGCTCGACGGTCGCGCGCAGTGTCATGTTCTCGCCGCGGCGGCGCAGGGCGATGACGACTTCACGGCCGACATCGGTTTCCGCCACCATGCGCGGCAGCGAACGGCTGTCCGGGACTTCGCGGCCATCAAAGCGCAGGATCAGATCGCCCGTCTCGATTCCGGCTTCGGCGGCGGGTCCGCCGTCCTCGACGCGGGAGATGATCGCGCCGCGGGGCGCGGTCAGACCCAGCGCCGGGGCCATACCGGACGTTACCGGCTGGACCGACACGCCCAGCCAGCCGCGGCGGGTCTCGCCGTATTCCAGCAGCTGGTCGACGATGTGCCGGGCAAGGTTGGACGGGATGGAGAAGCTGATGCCGACACTGGCGCCTGTCGGCGAGTAGATCGCGGTGTTCACCGCAACGACATCGCCATCGAGATTGAACAGCGGACCGCCGGAATTGCCGCGATTGATCGCGACATCGGTCTGGATGTAGTCGTCGTAGCGGCCACCGATCTCCCGCCCGCGCGCGGAGATCACGCCGGCGGTCAGCGAGCCACCGAGGCCGAACGGGTTGCCGATCGCGATCACCCAGTCTCCGACGCGCGCATTGTCCGAATTGCCGAACTCGACATAGGGAAAAGGTTCGCTCGACTGGATGCGCAGGACCGCAAGGTCAGTGGCCGGGTCGCGGCCGATGAAATCTGCCGGAAAGGTCCGGCCATCGGAGAGCGTGACTTCCACCTCGTCGGCCTCGTCGATGACGTGATTATTGGTCACGACAATACCTTCGGGATCGATGATGAAACCCGATCCGAGCGAGTTCGCGATGCGCGGCGCGTCGCCGAACAATTCGTTGAAGCGTTCGAGCGGGGAGCCTTCCGGGAAGTCCGGCAGGCCGGAATCTTCCGCGCCGATGCGCTGCGCCGCCGAGATGTTCACCACCGCCGGGGACAATTCCTCGGCGAGGTCGGCGAAACCCTCCGTCGGGAAACGCTGCGCGGTCGCAGGCGCGGCGACGATCAGGACGGCGAAAATGGCGGACAGAAGACGCATACGCGGACACTCCGATGGGCGTTAACGCTTGTGAACACGTCTATAGGCCGTTTCGCGGCCCGGACCCAAGGCGAAGATTGCACGTGTGACGGAAACGTCAGCGAAATGACATCAGCGCAATAGCGCCACGAGCATGACGCCCAGCCCCAAAGCCGTGACGCCGGCCAGACGGAGTGTCTGATCCGGCGTCACCTGCATCTGCATCATCATGCGTTTCATGAAGCCCGGTGCCAGGGCGTAGGCGAGGCCCTCCAGACAGAGAGCCACGCCGACACCGATGGCAAGCGCCTCGAGCACGCTAGTCGCGGCCCGACTGGCTCCGGAAGTAGTCGAAGAACTCGCTGTCGGGCGGAACCACGATCGGCGTGCCTTCGCGCAGCGCCGTCTCGTAGGACTGCATGGTGCGATAGAAGGCGAAGAATTCCGGATCGCGGCCATAGGCCTCCGCATAGATGGCGTTGCGCAAGGCGTCGCCTTCACCCCGGAGCCGTTCGGCAGCGGCGCGCGCCTCGGCGACGATGATGGTCGACTGGCGGTCCGCATTGGCGCGGATTTCCACGGCAGCCTGTTCACCCTCGGCGCGGATGCGGGCCGCTTCCTGCTGACGTTCCGAACGCATGCGTTCGAAAACGCGTTCGGTGATCTGCTGCGGCAGATCGGCGCGCAGGATGCGGACGTCGATGACCTCGATTCCCAAATCCTGGGTCCGGACCTGGACCTCGACCGCCGTCTGCACCCGGTCCATCAGCTCCGACCGGCGGCCGGAAATCACGTCCGAGGACGGGATCGAGGCGATCACGCCGCGCAGCGAGTCGTCCATGATCGAGAGCAGACGCGCGCGGGCGCCCATCTCGTTGCGGACGGTCTGGTAGAAGCGCAGCGGATCGACGATGCGGTAACGCAGGAAGGCGTCGACGACGAGGCGTTCCTGGTCAGCCGCGAGGATTTCCTCCGGCTCCATGTTGAACTCGATGTTCCGGCGGTCGAAATGCACGACGTCGGAGATGAAGGGCGTCTTGAAATGCAGCCCCTCCTCGCCGCCGCGAGCATTGACCACGGCCACGGGATCACCGAGCTGGATGACGAGCGCGCTCTGGCGCTCGCTCACCGTGTAGACGGACATCGACAGGATGACCGCCGCGGCGACCACGATGATGATGCCGATAATGCTGAGCGTACGGGTCACTGGTTGCCCCCTCCACGCTGACGGCCAAGCTGGTCGAGCGGAAGATAGGGCACCGCACCGCCATCCTGGTCGATAATGATGAGTTCGGACCGGCCGACCACGACTTCCATCGTTTCGAGGAACATGCGGCGGCGGGTGACTTCCGGCGCAGCGGCATATTCCTGATAGACGGCCACGAAGCGCTCGGCCTCACCCTGGGCTTCGGCAACGCGGGAGTCGCGATAGGCTTCCGCCGCCTGGACGAGGCGTGCTGCCTCACCCCGCGCTTCCGGGATGACCCGGTTGGCGTATGCCGTCGCGTTCAGACGCGCGGCCTCGGCATCCTGCGCCGCGGCATCGACGTCGCGGAAGGCGTCGATCACGGCCTCGGGCGGCTGGGCGCTCTGCAGGTTGACCTGCAGAATCTGAATGCCTGCGTCGTATTCATCGAGGGTCGACTGCATCAGCTCGCGCGCCCGCTGAGACACTTCGGCGCGGGCAGTCGTGATGATCAGTTGAAGATCGCTGGTGCCAACGACTTCACGCATCGCGCTCTCGCCGACGGCACGGACGGTGCCCCGCTGGTCACGCACGTTGAAGACGAAGTTGCGGATACCTTCGGGGTTCGAAAGATCAACGCGCCACTGAACGGTGAAATCGATATCGACGATGTTCTCGTCGCGGGTGAGCATCTCGCTCTCGCCGCGCGTGGTGCCGATTTCCTCGGTGAAGACCTCGGTGACCTGCGCCAGTTCAACCGTCTCGACCGGCCAGGGCAGTTTGAAGTGCAGGCCCGGCTCGGTGGTGCGGACGAAATTGCCGAAGCGCAGGACCACGCCAGCCTCTTCCGGCTCCACCGTGTAAACCGAACGGCCCGGCCAGATGATGATGGCGAAACCGACAATGCCTGCGACAATGAGCGTTCCGGCGAGACCGCCGCCCTTGCCGCCGCCGCCGCCGCCGGAGCCGCCGCCCGAACGGCGGCCCTTGCCGCCGCCGAACATGCGGGCGATCGAGGCCTGCATGCGTTCGACGAGTTCATCGAGATCGGGCGGCTGCTGATTGTTGCCGCCCCCTCCATTGCCCTGGCCGCCAGGCCGGCCCCAGGGATTGTTGTTGCGGTTGCCGCCGCCGCCGGAGCCACTGCCCCAGGGACCGCCGCTGCCGCCACCGCCTGAATTGTCATTCCATGGCATGCGGGTGAATTCCCTCCCAAGGATCAAAAAATTATCCTGCCGGATATGTTGGTCTTGGGCGTAGCGGTTCAAGCGGGACGGGGCAAGGGTCGCGTCCCCCCTAACGGCGCTCCAGCACACGAATGGTGTAGGCGTGGTCATCGCCCTCACCCGCCTCGCGGTGTTCGGCGCTGATCTCGCGCCAGACGGCCGGGTCGGGATCGGGGAAATATGCATCACCGTCCGGTTCGGCCGCGACTTCAGTCAGATAGAGACGATCAGCGACCGGGAGGGTCTCGTTATAGATCTGCGCGCCGCCGATGACGCAGACTTCCGCCACCCCGTCCGCCTTCGCCTGCGCGCGGGCACGATCCAGCGCCGTTGCGAGCGAGGCGAAAACTTCTGCGCCGTCTGCGGCATAGCCCGGCTGGCGTGTGACCACGATATTGAGCCGGCCCGGCAAGGGCTTGCGCGGCAGGCTGTCCCAAGTCTTGCGGCCCATCACGACCGGCTTGCCCATCGTGGTCGCCTTGAAGAAGGCCATGTCGGACTTCAGCCGCCAGGGCAGATCCCTGTCGCGGCCGATCACGCCGTTGCGGGCGCGTGCGACAAGGAGGGCGATCACAGGTTCAGCCATACGAAGAGCCGTTCGGCGGCGAACACCACCCAGATGAAGGTCACCGCGATCGGGATGCCGTAAATGAAAACGGCGGGGCCGAATTTGCGGAGGCCTGAGTTCGACCGCGCCTTCACATAGGCCGTATAGCCGGGCAATTGGTCGCGCACGAGCATGACGGCGGTCTTCATCTCGTCCTGCTGGCGCCGGTTCACCAGGAACCAGAACAGGCTCATCACCGCGCCGATGATGATCGTGGCGAGCACGGCCGCGGGATTGAGGTTCTCGATCGCGGTCACGGCGAAGACGAGCAGCATGGCGTGGGCGATCAGGAAATAGCCGGAGCGCTCGTTGAGGACCCGCTCCTCGTGCAGGGCGAGTTCCCAGAGCCGGTCGAGTTCATGCTGGGAGAGCGGCGGCGGCGCGTCTTCCTCCGCGTCTTCGGCGCTCACACCGCGACCGGCGCGCGGATCGCCGGATGCGGATCATAGCCTTCGAGCGTGAGGTCCTCGTATTCGAAGCCGAAAAGGTCGGTGCGCTCGGGGTTCAGATTGAGGCGCGGCAAGGCGCGCGGGGTGCGCGACAGCTGTTCGCGGACCTGGTCCATGTGGTTGGTATAGATGTGCGCATCGCCGAAAGTGTGGACGAAATCACCCGGCTCCAGCCCGGTCACCTGCGCGACCATGCAGGTCAGCAGCGCATAGGAGGCGATGTTGAAGGGCACGCCGAGGAACATGTCCGCCGAGCGCTGATAGAGCTGACAGGACAGCCGGCCCTTCGAGACGTTGAACTGGTAGAGAGTGTGGCAGGGCGGCAGCGCCATGTTCGGCACGTCCGCCGGATTCCAGCCCGACACGATCAGGCGGCGCGAGGACGGGTTGGTGCGGATCTGGTCGAGAATGCCGGAGAGCTGGTCGATCTCGGTGCCGTCCGGCCCCTGCCAACGGCGCCACTGCTTGCCATAGACCGGGCCCAGATCGCCGGACTCGTCGGCCCATTCATCCCAGATCGTCACGCCGCGCTCCTGCAGCCAGCGGACATTGGTCTCGCCGCGCAGGAACCAGAGGAGTTCGATGGCGATCGACTTGAAGTGGACCTTCTTGGTGGTCAGGAGGGGGAAGCCCTCCGACAGATCGCAGCGCATCTGGCGGCCGAAGACCGACAGCGTACCGACGCCGGTTCGGTCGTCCTGACGTTCGCCGTTTTCGAGGATGTCCTCAAGGAGTTCGAGATAGGCCGTTTCGATCTGCGATACCGGCTGGTTCCGGTTCCAGCTTTCCGCGATCAGTGCTGCGTCGGCCATGGCGCTCTCCCTTCCGTTCGCATCCTGACCGATTCGTTTGCGCGATGCTTTAACGCGGCGCGGACAATCCACAGGTGATTGTAGCAAAGCCCCGCCGCCACAGGTGCTGGCGGTTTCGTGGCGGGGTGCTGGCGTGTCACTGGCGTACCCGCGGCGTGGCCGGACGCCGTCGTTTTTGGCCTTTGGACCGGGTCTGACTACAACCCAAGCCCAAGGAGACAAAGATGGCTTTCAAGACGGACGCGAAAAAGATCAAACGCTGGCGCGAAGAGCGGCACTGGTCACAGGAACATCTCGCCGAACTGGCCGGCGTGGGCATCCGCACCGTGCAGCGGATCGAGACTGGCGAACCGGCTTCGAAAGACACGCTCATGGCGCTGGCCGCAGCCTTCAATGTCGACGCGATGGCGCTGTGCATCGACCCGGAAGAGGAAGCCACGGCCCGCGTGCGGACCAAGAACGAGAAGATGCGCTCCGGCATTCTCCTCTCCTTCCTCATCCACCTCGTCAGCTATGTGCTGGGCATGATCATCTTCACGGCGATCAGCGTCGGCATGGGGGCGTTCGTGATGAAATGGGCGATGATCTGGTGGACGGTCGGCCTGACCGGGCACGCCGTGCCGGTGGTGCTGATCTTCCTGGTCACACGGTTCCAGGAACAGGAATAGTGACGTCCTCATGACGGAGCACTGATGCGCCGGCATGGGGCGCGAGCGGAAATCACGCCGAGTTGATCGGTTTTCGCTTGCGCCCCGCCCGGTTTCGGATAGCTTCCCAAAATCAGAACATTTGGGGAACATCAATGCTTGGATATGTGACGGTCGGCACCAACGACCTTGAGCGCTCTGCGGAATTCTATGACAAGATCTGCGCCGAATTCGGCGTCGGCCGGATGATGGAATTCGACACCTTCATCGCCTGGGGCAAGCCCGGCGGCGGCTGCGGCATCGCCGCGACGAAACCCTTCGACGGCCAGGCCGCAACGGTCGGCAATGGCGTCATGGCGGCCTTCCAGGCCGACTCGAAGGAGCAGGTCGACAAGGTCTACAATCTTGCGATCAGCCTCGGTGCCAAGGATGAAGGCGCAGCCGGACCGCGCGGCGACAGCGGCTTCTATGCCGGCTATTTCCGCGACCCGGACGGTAACAAGCTGAACGTCTTCACGATGGGCTGATCATGCCGATCCCCCTGCTGCCGTTCGCGAAGGCGGACTCCTGCCCGAAACGGTGCTAGGAGGGTCGCGAGGCGTTCGGCAGCGAGGGGAAGTGACATGCATCGGTCCGCAGCGAGTGTTTTGGCGGGTTTACTGGTCCTGGGTCTGGCGGCGTGCGGCCAGCAGCCTGCCTCCAATACCGACACCGAAGTGGCTGAAGCGCCCCCGCCGGCTGTAGAAGCCTCGGCGCCCGAGGCCAGCCAGTTCACGGTATTGGTCGGCGGCGTCGAGATCGGCGGCATGACCGTCACGCACACCGATGACGGCTATACGGTCGATTACGAATACCGGAACAATGGCCGCGGCCCGACGCTGGCCGAAGATATCGGTCTCGACGAAGCCGGCCTGCCGTCTCGCTGGACGATCGAAGGCGCGACAACGTTCGGAAACCCGGTCGATGAGAGCTTCGAGCTGATCGACAGCGAAGCCAGCTGGACCGACTCCACCGGCAGCAATCAGGTCATCCCGGCGGAACCCGCCTTCTACGTGCCGAACGACACCAGCCCCTATTGGCTGGCGATCGCGGCACGCGCCCTGATGGACGCCGAAAACGCGACGCTGCCCGCCCTGCCCGGCGGCAGTCTGAACCTGACCGAGATCGACCGGGTCACGGTTTCGAACGGCGAGACCAGCCGCGATGCCGTCGTCTATGCACTGTCCGGCATCAGCCTCAATCCGACCTATTTCCTGATGGATGACCGCGCCTTCGTGGCGCTGATCACGCCGGGCTTCTCGGTGATCGAAGCGGGATATGAGGGCGAAGACGAACGCCTGCGCGGCCTGGCCGCGCAATATGGCGCCAGCCGTTTTGCCGACATCACCGCCCGCGTCGCGCACACGTATGACGGTCCGGTCCGGATCCGGAATGTCCGCGTGTTCAACCCGGCGACCGAAGCGCTCGGCGCGCCGGTTTCCGTCGTGTTCGAGGGCAATCGCATCACGGCGATCGAAGCGGCGGACGCCGCCCCTGCCCCTGGCGAAACCGTGATCGACGGCGATGGCGGTTCGCTGATCCCGGGCTTCACCGACATGCACGCCCATCTGGGCGAACAGGGCGCTATCCTCAATATCGCGGCGGGCGTCACCAGCGTCCGCGACATGGGCAATAATGACGAGGTGTTGTCGGCCCTTATCGGGCGGATCGAGTCCGGCGAAATCGCCGGACCGCGCGTGACACGCAGCGGCTTCATCGAGGGCCGGAGCCCGTTCAGCTCCAACAATGGCAGCCTCGTCGAGACCGAGGAGCAGGCCGTCGCCGCCGTCGCAGCCTATGCCGAGACCGGCGAGTATTTCCAGATCAAGATCTACAACAGCATGAACCCGGCCTTTGTGCCGGCGATGATCGAGGCGGCGCATGCCGCCGGCCTTCGCGTTGCCGGTCACGTTCCCGCCTTCACCAATGCCGACGCCATGATCGCGGCGGGCTATGACGAACTGACCCATATCAACCAGATCATGCTGGGCTGGGTGCTGGAACCCGGCGAGGACACGCGGACGCTGCTGCGCCTGACCGCACTGCGCCGCCTGCCCGCGCTCGACCTGCAGAGCGAACCGGTCCAGTCGACGCTGGACGCGATGGCTGAACGCGGTGTCGCGCACGATCCGACGCTCGCCATCCACGAAGCCCTTTTGCTGTCGCGCAATGGCGAGTTGTCGCCCGGCACGGTCGACTATATTGACCACATGCCGGTCGATCAGCAGCGCAGCGCCCGCAGCGCCTGGGCCGATATCGCCACGCCGGAGGATGACGCGAATTATCGCGGGGCCTTCGATCAGATCATCGAGACCGCGCGGATGATGCACGAGCGCGGCATCTTCCTCGTTCCCGGCACCGACATGGGCGGGTCCTTCACCTATCACCGCGAACTCGAGCTCTATCAGCTTGTCGGCATGACGCCGGGCGAAATTCTCGCCTGGGCCGGTCAGGGCATGGCCGATTATCTCGGCCATGGCGACGAGCTGGGTTCGATCGAGCCCGGCAAGCTGGCCGACTTCTTCCTGGTGCCGGGCGACCCGACCGCGGACCTGCGCGAGATCAAGACGATCGCGATGGTGGTGGCCGACGGCCGCGTCTATTTCCCGACGGAAATCTATCCCGAATTCGGCATCACGCCCTTCACCGGCGTGCCGGAGATGACGACGGCGCAGTAGCGCGGAACGCGCTGCGGCCACAAAGGATCGGGGCGGCCGCGACGCGGCCGCCCCGCAATGTCTGGCGTCAGCGAACGTCAGTCCTGGCCAAGCAATTTCGCCCGGAACAGGATGCCCGCGAGTGCGGCGCCCGCCAACGGCGCGGCAATGAACAGCCAAAGCTGTGCGATCGCAGTACCGCCTGCGAACAGGGCCGGTCCGATCGAGCGCGCCGGATTGACCGACACGCCGGTCACCTGGATGCCGACGATGTGGATCACGACGAGCGTCAGGCCGATGGCGAGCCCGGCAAAGGCGCTGTTCCCGCCCCCGGTCACGCCGAGGATCACCAGGACGAAGAGGCAGGTCATCACGAATTCGAAGACCAGAGCCGCGACCAGCGTGTATTCGCCGAGATAGCCGGCGCCCCAGCCATTCTGTCCCAGGCCGTCGGACGCGAGCGAATAGCCGTCGGTGCCGCTGGCGATTAACAGAAGCAGGCCGGCACCCGCGATCGCGCCAGCGATCTGCGCCGCCCAGTAGACCAGCATCTCGTTCAGCGGCATGCGGCCGGCGATGAAGGCGCCGAAGCTGACCGCCGGATTGACATGGCAGCCGGAAACCGGGCCGATGCCATAGGCCATCGCCACGATGGCAAGGCCGAAGGCAAAAGCAATTCCCAGCTGACCGACCTGCTCTCCCGCCAAAACGGCTGCGCCGCAGCCGAACAGGACAAGGGTCAACGTGCCGATAAATTCGGCAAGTGCCTTTTTCATGGATCCCTCCCCAGGATGAATTTGTGTAAAACGTCCGGCGAAATCTGACTCCGGTCGAAAATCTTTCCAATCGAAATCTCGCCGCGTCGCCAGAGCATCGCGATCGCGCTATGACCGGACAGAACGGGCAGCTGGATTTCAGGGGCGGGATGACCACGGCGATGTCAGACAGCTGCGCCAATTGCGGGACGCCGCTCGGCGGTGAATTCTGCGCGCAATGCGGGCAGGCGCGGGCGGATATCAAGCGTCCGGTCTGGTCGCTCGTCACCGATACGATTGACGGCATCGTGTCCTGGGATGGGCGCTTGCTGTCGACCTACCGCCAGCTCTTCACGCGCCCCGGAGGCGTGGCGCGGAACTATATGGACGGCAAGCGGCAAAGTTTCACGCCGCCGGTCCGGCTCTACCTGATCGTCAGCCTGCTCTTTTTCGCCGCGATGACCGTATCTGACATCAGAATCATCGCCGTCGACCTGACAGCGGATGGTCCGACAGACGCTGGCGTTCGCGTGACCATGTTCCAGCCGCCGCGTCAGGAAGCGCCGCCACAGATCCCGCCCGAAGTCCAGGCCGACCTGCTTCGCCAACTCGAGGAAGCCGGCGGGGGCGGGTGGCGCGAAGTCGCCCGGATCGCAATGAACGAGCCGGAAGTCCTCGAGCAACGCTCGTCCGCCGCCGCCAGCCAGGGCTTCATCCTGATGGTGGTGCTGTTCGGGCTGTTCTGCGCGATACTGCATCCGCGCCGCCGGATGATCGAACACGCGGTTCACGCGCTCTACTTCCATGCCGCAATCCTTCTGCCCTTCGCGGCCGGCCTGATCGCGAGCGTGCTGATACCGATGCCGATGGTTGTCGCGTTGACTGTGGCAGCCATATTGCTGCTGGCCTTTGTGACCGGCCTTCTGCTTTTTGATCGTGGATTCTACGGATCGAGCTGGATCGGAGCGGGATTGCGGACGGCCGCCCTTCTGCCGGCCTACGCGTTTGCGGCGATCGTGGTGGGACTCGGCATGATCTTTCTGGGCACGCTGTGACGGCTGCGCCGCGACGGTCACTTTAAATCAACCCGGTCAACCCCTATATTGGGTGTGCTGGCTTGCCAGCTATGACGATAAACGCGCGTGTAATAACCGGACTGGACCCGGGTGCAATTCCCGGCGGCTCCACCAATCCCTTCGCGGCGATCATTCCCGCCGCCGGCATGGGGCCGATCAGGATCGACAGACGGCTAAAGACGTAGCTTTCGTCCGCATGGGTACCGTTAAATGCCCATTATTGTAGTTGCGAATGACAACTATGCTGAAGAGGTCGCTCTCGCTGCGTAATGCGGCGCGATGACTTCGATCTAAGTCCCCGGTTCTAGCAAACCGTGGCGGGGTTCGGCGGGCGCCTGGCAACAGAAGCCCGCCACTTCATTTTCAGTCCCGCTTCACGAATTCGAGCCGCAGGCCATCCTTCGGCCTGAGGGTGATCGTCATCACCGGTTCGGGCACGTCTCCCGCGTCGCGGACCTCCAGCTCCGACTCCACCCGCGCCAGAACCAGGATCGCTTCGTTCAGCGCGAAGGCGTTGCCGATACAGGCGCGCGGCCCGCCGCCGAAGGGGCGGAAAACCCACGGGTCGCTCGGCCGCCGGTCCGGCGCAAAACGGTCCGGGTCGAAACCGTCTGGATTGTCCCAATAGCGATGATGGCGATGCAGGGCGTAGAAGGCCGCGATGGCCAGATCGCCCTTGCCGGTCTCGCGCTCGGCGATGCGGCTGGGCCGTATCGCCCGCCGGCTTAGCATCGGCGCGGGCGGATAGAGGCGCAGCGTTTCCTCGACGACCTGGCGTGTGAAGGGCAATAGCGCCAGCCGCGCCGCAGGATCGGCCTCCGCGGCCATGGCGGCACGCGC
The DNA here is from genome assembly GCF_021864465.1 of Hyphobacterium sp. SN044. Lineage (GTDB taxonomy): Bacteria > Pseudomonadota > Alphaproteobacteria > Caulobacterales > Maricaulaceae > Hyphobacterium. The sequence goes on along the minus strand of NZ_JAKKUV010000001.1, from coordinate 207,175 downwards.
TTCCCCGGCGACGCGGGCCTGAACAGCAGGGTATTTCGAGAGGAGGTAGAGCGCCCAGGCGAGTGTGATCGCCGTTGTTTCATGACCTGCGACGACAAGGCTCAACAGATTGTCGCGCACATCGTGGTCGGTCATCGACGTGTCGGCCATGAGAAGGCTGGTCATGTCGTCTTCAAGGCCCAGTTCCCGGCGTCGGGCGATCTGCGCCTCCACTGCGCGGCGCAGAGTGGTCATCGCGCCGAAGGCTTTCGGCCCCATTGGGCGCGCGACCCATTCGGGCAGCGGAAAGAGATCGGAAAAGCGAACCTCGCCGATCGAGCCGATCACGACGTCGATGGCGGCGCGCACGGCGGCCCGGTCAAAATCGGGGCCCGGATCGGGAAAGAGTGCCGCCTCGATCACCGACAGGGTGGCGACATTCAAAGGCCCGGACACGTCGAGCGGTCCTTTGACGGCCGAGAAGGTCTCGACCAGTCCCTGCCCGGCCCGGTCCATGGCCTCGGACAGCGCCAGTATGCGGGTCTTCATGAAGGCCGGGGTCATCGCCTTGCGCTGGCGTTTCCAGCTGTCGCCATGGGCGGTCAGGATGGCGTCGCCGAGGGCGGACCGCAGAATGCGCTGCGTCACCGGGGATTTCCGCCAGGCCTCGACATCGTCGAGCATGATCGCCTTGATCTCCTCCGGCCCCGACAGGGTGTGGATAGTCACGCCGAGGAAAGGGCCGGAAATCCGCGTCAGTTCGAAATTCACATGCGCCAGGGATTCCACCGGATTGCGGCGCATCACCCTGGCCAGCGGGACCAGACCCAGAGGGCCGGACTGACGCGGCGGCATCGGCGGAGTGAACTCGACGTGTGCTTGCGTTCTGTCGCTCATTCTATCAAATGTTACACTCGCGCAGCCAAAAGCAGTCGTGAACGCGTGAACTCGTTGACCCGTTCCGGGGAGAGACTAGGCTTAAGCAAGCCGAGGTCACGGGGGGTGTATACGTGGCAAAAGACCTCATGCGCTATGATCTTCTCGCGCAGGAAGCGCTGCGCGGCGTGATCAGACAGGCGCTATTGCGAGCCGGTGGTCCGGGGGGACTGCCGGGTGCGCACCATTTCTACATCACCTTCAAGACGACCGCGCCGGGCGTTGATCTCGATCCGTCCCTGCTCGAACGGTACCCGGAAGAGATGACGATCGTTCTGGAACACCAGTTCTGGGACCTCAATCCGGCCGAGGATTTCTTCGAGGTCACGCTGAAATTCAACAAGGTGCCGAAATACATGAAGGTGCCTTATTCGGCCGTACACCGCTTCCACGACCCGTCGGTCGGCTTCCACCTTCAATTCGAACCGATCGAGGGTGAAGAGGAAGCCGCCGGAGAGGCCGCTGACGCGGCCCCTGCCGCCGAACCGGTCGAACTGAAGCCGGCCAAACCCAAGTCGAACGGCAATGGCGAATCCGCCGAAGTCGTCAGCCTCGACAGCTTCCGCAAGAAATGAGCTTCCCGAAACCGCCGTGGGACGAGGCGCAGATTCGCGCCTTCTTCGCGCGGGAAGACCTCGCACCGGGCCATACGGCGATGCTCGGCTTCGCCTTCGTCGATTTGTCGATGGACGAGATGTGGTTCGAGTGCAGTTTCAATCCGGGCAAGGAATTGTGCAGCCCGTGGGGCGCGGTCCAGGGCGGCTATGTCACCGCGATGCTGGATGAGGCGATGTCGCTCTCCGCGATCATGATGACGGGGTTCGACGGCGTGGTGCCGACGCTGGAGATGAAGACCAGCTTCCTTGCCCCCGTCCTGCCCGGCCCGGTCCGGGCGCGCGGTCAGGTGTTGAAGCGCGGCAAGCGGATCTTCTACACCGAAGGCCGACTCTACGCGCCGGATGGCAGCGTCACGACCCACGCCACGGCCACCTGTACGCATCGTCCCTACTCGCAGGTCAAGGAAGACAAGGCGCGGCGCGAAGCGGGCGGCTAGGCTTTCGAGACGAAAAGCCCGTCCAGCGAATAGCGCCCGGCGCCGGCCAGCGCGAAGTGCACGCTGATCGCGACAAGCACGATGGCGGGCCACCAGCCGCGGAAATCTTGGTCGAAATGCACCATCGCCACGGCGACGATGAAGTGGAACGCCATCACGATGCCGGCCCAGCGGGTCAGGAAGCCGAGCATGAAACAGACGCCGCAAATCAGCTGGGCATAGACGGAGAGCGGTGCCATCAGGCCCGGCATGACAAATCCGTTCGCCGCGACGAAGGCTTCGAACTCGGCCATGCGTTCGGCGCTGATCACATTGTCCCAAACGCCGTAGACGAGGAAGCCTCCGGTCAGGAGGCGCAGGCTGAGCAGGCCGAGATCGGCAAAGCGCGACAGGCCGGGCAGGAATAGCAACGTCCTCATATGCCCTGCCCTCTCCGGCCAGGATCAGGCCGCTTCGAACTCGGCTTCGTTCCGCGGCATCGGCCGGGCCTTCACCCGTACGCGCGGGCGTTCGCCCTCGACCTTTTCGACCAGCAGGCGTTCGACCTGGCTGTCGTCGTGGAATACCACGCCGGTCAGCGCGTCGAGCACGGCCTTGGCGACGTTGTCGACATCGTGAACAGGCGAGTTCGGCGTACGTTCGATGATGATGGTGACCTCATAGGGGCCCCATTTCGGTCGGGCGCGCTTGAACTCGGTGCGGAAGAATTCCCCGATCAGCACCTTGAAGCGCCGCGTCTGCGACGTCAGCGCATCAACCCGCAGATGGAGACTGTCGCCTGCCATGGCTGCCTGAACCTTCCCTCTTCCGGTCCACTGAAGGGCGATGTCTTGATCCATGCCGCCCCGGTGCTACACGTCCGTTCGAATCGTTCGCTCGCCCATGTTCCGCGAACACAACCGGCCCCGCAAGGAGACTCGCCCGATGCGCGACACCCGTACCGAAACCGATTCCTTCGGCCCGCTCGAAGTGCCCGCCGACAAGATGTATGGCGCGCAGTCGGCGCGGTCGCTGATCAACTTTGCGATCGGCGAGGAAACCATGCCGAAGCCGCTGGTGCGCGCGCTCGGCATCATCAAACGCTCCGCGGCGCGGGTGAACAAGGCCGATGGCAAGCTGGATGCGAAACTCGCGGACGCGATCGAACAGGCCGCGACCGAGGTCGCCGAGGGCAAGTGGAACGACCATTTCCCGCTGTCGGTCTGGCAGACCGGGTCGGGCACCCAATCGAACATGAATACCAATGAGGTGATCTCGAACCGCGCGATCCAGATCCTCGGCGGCACGATCGGGTCGAAGGACCCGGTCCACCCGAACGATCATGTGAACATGTCACAGTCGTCGAACGACACTTTCCCGACGGCGATGCACATCTCCGCGGCGGAGGAAATCCATCACCGGCTGATCCCGGCGCTGACCAAGCTGCGCGATGCGCTCGACGCCAAGGCCAAATCCTTCGGCGACATTATCAAGATCGGCCGCACCCACCTTCAGGATGCGACGCCGCTGACCCTGGGACAGGAGTTTTCCGGCTATGTCGCCCAGCTCGATCTCGGCATCATGCGGGTGAAGCAGGGCCTCGAACAGCTCTTCGCGCTGGCGCAGGGCGGCACGGCGGTCGGCACCGGCATCAACGCCAAGCCGGGCTTCGACAAGGCCTTCGCCGCCGACGTGGCCGAATACACCGGCCTGCCCTTCCGCACCGCCGAGAACAAGTTCGAGGCGCTCGCCGCACATGACGCCTATGTCTACGCGCACGGCGCGCTGAACACGCTGGCCGCCTCGCTGAACAAGATCGCCAACGACATCCGCCTGCTCGGCTCGGGTCCGCGTTGCGGCATCGGCGAGATCTCGCTGCCGGAAAACGAGCCGGGCTCGTCGATCATGCCGGGCAAGGTGAACCCGACCCAGTGCGAGGCGATGACGATGGTCTGCGCCCAGGTGATGGGCAATCACGTCGCGATCACGGTCGGCGGCGCTCAAGGCCATTTCGAGCTGAACGTGTTCAAGCCGGTGATGGCCTACAACATGCTGCAGTCGATCCGCATCATGGCCGATGCCTGCGTCAGCTTCACCGACAATTGCGTCGACGGCATCGTGGCGAACGAAGACCGCATCACCGATCTGATGGAGCGCTCGCTCATGCTGGTCACGGCGCTGGCGCCGAAGATCGGCTATGACAACGCCACCAAGGTTGCCAAGACGGCGCACCAGAACGGCACCACGCTGCGCGAGGAAGCGGTGAAGCTGGGCTTCGTCACCGCGGAGGAGTTCGACGCGGCGGTGGTGCCGGCGGAGATGATCGAGCCGAAATGACCCCCTCACCCGGCGCTTCGCGCCACCCTCTCCCTCAAGGGAGAGGGGAAGAAACGTCGAGCCCAATTCCCTCTCCCTGCAGGGAGAGGGCAAGGGTGAGGGGTCTTTTCAAGGTGAACGCATGACCACCAAACCCATCAATCTCCGCGCCGCACGCAAGGCGAGGGCCCGCGCCGAGAAGGAAAAGGCGGCGGAGGCGAACCGCGCCGCGTTTGGCCGCACCAAGGCGGAAAGGCTGAAAGCCAAAGCCGAGAAGGCGAAGGCCGACGCCCATATCGACGGGCACAAGCGGGAGAAATAGTCAGGCCTTCGGCCCGACACTCAACGCCAGTGTACGGCTGACTTCGGCCTGCGTCTTGCCGGACTCGGTGGTCCAGGCATTGAACGCGTTCTGCACCTTCTTCAGCGCCGTCTTCGAGGTGGGCGGTTTGTCGATCACGCCTTCACGGATCAGCGCGGTCACCACATCGCCAGAGGTAATCCACGCATCCCAGCCGGTGAAGCGCAGGAAAAATTGCGCCGTCGAGCCCGAGAGGCGCGAACCACGCTTGCCGAGCACGTCAAGCAGGCCCGCCTGATCGGACGGCGGCCAGCCGGCCAGAAAAACGCCGAACGAGCCATACTCGTCGGCGATTTCGAGGACGAATTGCGCGTTCGCGATGGTCGCCATGATCTTCGCGCCGTTGCGCACGATGCCCTTGTCCCTCAGGAGGCGGGCGACATCGTCGTCGGAGAACATGGCGACGCGGTGCGGGTTGAAGCCTTCGAAGGCGGTTTCGAAGCCCGGCCATTTCGCCTCGATGACCTTCCAGGAAAATCCGGACTGAAAGACCGCCTTGGTCATTTCCGCCAGCCAGCGGTCGTCGGGCCGGGCTTTCAGCGCCGCTGTGGGCGTGGCCTCAGGCATGCGGGCGGCGACGCCGTCCTCGCCGTGATGGCCCACGGCCATGGCGTGGATGTCGGCAAATGATCGCATGGCTCGCCCTCCGTTTCACGGCAGGATAGGCTCGCCGCCCCTGCCCCGCGAAGCGAAATCCATGCTCGTCAAACGCTCTCTCTCCCTCGCCGGTCACCGCACCAGCCTCGCGCTCGAGGCGGAGTTCTGGGATGTGCTCGACCGGGCCGCGGAGGAAAAGCGGCTGTCGCTCGCCGCGCTGATCGGCCGGATCGACGAGGCCCGGATCGAGGCGGGAGATGAACTCAACCTCGCCTCGGCCTGCCGGGTCTGGGCGCTGAAACGGGTTCAGTCCGGGACCTAGTGCCCCGGACGGCGCTGCGCCGCGATCGTCATGACGTCGTATTCGCTGTCGGCGGTGAACATCTGCGGCTCTTCCACACCGCACTGCCAGTCGATCGCGAGTTGATCCGCCGCCTGACGCGCAATCTCATTGGCATTGGCCAGGCTGGAGGCGTCGATATAGGCGGCTGCGCAGGCGACGATGTCGGTGCCCGGGCGCAACGCTGTCACAACCAGGGTGTGCCACTCCCCCGCATTGTCCGGGTCCATCATGGCCGGCGTGTCGTTGATGTAGCGGTGGATGGTCGCAAAGGGCACGCCGCCCGAAAGCCGCCACTCGATCACCTCGCCATAGCCGCCGAACAGGCCGCGCATGGGCGGGTTGATGTAGTCGGAGCGCGCCCCGTCCGGGGCGCGATAGGCTTCCGCAGCACCGTGCTCTCCCGCGACGATCTCCACCGTCCAGCCGCCGAAGCCGTCGCAGATCGTGTCCCAGACGGGTTCGTCAACGTGCTCGACGAGGACGCAATCGTCGTCGATGCGGGTATAGGCGCTGTCGTACTGCTGCGCGTCGGCGCTGGCGGCGAAGCCTGCAGACAGGATGGCGGCGGCGAGATAGCGGATCATGATGTCCTCCCCTGTTCGCCCGAAGGCTAGCGCACCGGGAGCGGGGGAGACAGGGGCGGGACCGCAAGGGCAGGATTTTTTTATTGTCTTGCGGCGGGCGGCTCGAAGTGCGTTCAATTCACGTTCAGCTGTCCGGCACGAGTTTGCGCGGGCCGTGTTTCGAAACGGGGAGGTCCGCCATGAACCGAATGATATCGACCGCGATTGCCGGCACTTTGCTGACCGCCGGGTTCGCGCTGGCAGACGAAACCCATTTCACGCCCGGCATCGAGTCGGTCCTGATCAGTCATATGACACCGCAGGTGCAGGTGACCGTGCGCAACACCGCCAACAGTCCCGATCCCGCGGACCGGGTGCTTCGCATGGTATCGAACGACCCGGTGGTGACAGTCCGCGGCCAGTTCTTCTGCAATTCCTATTCGGCGAACACGCAAGGCGAATCCCGCGCCAGGCGGGCGCAGGTGCTGTTCGGCATCACCGCGCCGCACAACAATGGCAACGGCTATGAGCTTATGCCCATCGGCATCTGGGGCGAAAGCGACGCGGTCGAATACAATGGCGCGCGCACGGGTGAGAATTTCGACATCGACGCGGTGATGGACCTGCCCGATAGCTGGGATTCCGAGGCGCTCGTGACGCTCTTCTTCAACCCGGTGAAGACGGTCGAGGACCATCTTGCGGACTTCGTTTCAAATGGAGCCGGCAGCGCCGCCGACTTCCTGCGTCAGGACGACGTGTTCGAGGTCGAGGTCCCGGTCAGCATGACGGCCTGGTGCCAGTATGACGGGCGCTGGTATCCCGGCGTGCGCCAGCAGACGGTGACCGTGGCCATCTTCTATCAGGGCGATCCGGACATCACCGACGGTGCGGGCGTCGTGAACGCGGTCGGAGACGTCGCGGCGCCGGTTCCGAACCGTGCCCGCACGACGACTTCGGCCACCGGTACGGACGGCGGGCCGCCTGCCCGGACATCGCGCCCGGCGCGGACCACGGAAGAGACCCCGCCGCGGCGGGTCAACCCGCAGCGCTGACGGCGGCGTAGACGCCCCATCCCCGGCGGACTATCCCTTCGTTCCAGCGAGGGGATTTTCCGCCGATGAATGAGCGCGCAGCCGAGGACACCGGCGGGCATTTCGCCGCCTTCCGGCACCGCCCCTATCTGATCTACTGGCTGGCGCGCGCGGCCACCGTGTTCGCGGCGCAGATCCAGATCGTTGCGCTCGGATGGCAGGTCTACGACCTGACGCGCAACCCGCTGCATCTCGGGCTGATCGGCCTGTCGCAATTCCTGCCGGCGCTTCTGCTGGTGCTCGTCACCGGCGCGGTCGCGGACCGGTTTTCGCGGCGGGGCATCATGGCGATCTGCCTCGTCGGCATGGCCACAATCTCGTCGGGATTCTTCGTGTTCACCGCTTCGGGCAGTCAGACGATCTGGGTGGTCTTCCTGCTGCTCGCCGGCTTCGGCACGGCACGCGCCTTTTTCGGACCGGCGACGCAGGCGCTGCTCCCCAACATCGTGCCCCCCACCCTGTTATCCAAAGCGATCGCGCTCAATTCCTCGGCCTGGCAACTCGCGACCGTGCTCGGGCCGGTGGCGGGCGGCCTGCTCTACGGTGTCTCGCCGCTCATTGCCTATGGCACGTCGGCGACGCTGCTTGTCGTCGCCGCCGGGCTCGTCTTCCTGATCCCCAAGCCGGACCAGCGGACCGAGGCCGAAGCGCCGAGCCTCGATCTTCTCCTCGCGGGCTTCAAATACATCTGGAAGGAAAAGATCGTCTTCGGCGCGATCTCGCTCGACCTGTTCGCAGTCCTGCTGGGCGGAGCAACGGCGCTGCTGCCGGTCTTCGCCCGCGACATATTGCAGGTCGGCGAAGAGGGGCTCGGCCTCTTGCGCGCCGCGCCGGGCGTGGGGGCCATCGCCGTCGCGATCTGGCTGGCCACGCACAATATCCGCGACCATGCGGGGCTGTGGATGTTCTTCTTCGTGGCGGTCTTCGGCGCCTTCACCATGGTCTTCGGCGCCTCGCCCTATGCCTGGCTGTCGATCATCGCGCTCGCCGCACTCGGCGCAGCGGACATGGTCAGCGTCTATATCCGCGAGACGCTGATACAGTTGTGGACACCCGACCGGGTGCGCGGCCGGGTGAATGCCGTGAACATGGTCTTCATCGGCGCGTCGAACGAACTTGGGGAGTTCCGCGCCGGCGTGATGGCCGCCTTCATCGGCGCCAAGGCGACGGTGATCGCCGGCGGCGCGGGCACGGTTCTGGTCGCGGCGCTGTGGGCCAGGATGTTCCCGGACCTGCGCAAGGCGCGGCGTCTCGACGGGCGGGCCTAGCATCCGACGTATTGCCCTCCCCCTTGAGGGGAGGGAAACGAGCTCGTTGCCCATCCCCTTGACCTTGCAACGTTAGCGGCGCTCTAACGACGCATGGACACGCCCCCGCCTTCCAGCCAGCCAAAGCTGGCTCTGCGCGCCCGCGCCGCCGCTCGCGCCGCCGTGACGGGGTCGCGGCGCGGCTGGGGCTGGCTGCGGGAGCAGTGGCGGCAGGGGCGATCCCCCGCGATGTGGCTGCTCGGCCTTCTGACCGGCATCGTGTCGGGCTATGCCGCGCTCGGCTTCATCCTTGCCATTCATGCCGTCTCGATCGTCGTCTTCGGCGCGCATCACGACGCGCTGGCGAGCGGGGTCGACGCCCTGCCCGGCTGGCGGGTCTTCGTCGGCCCCGTGATCGGCGGCATCATCGTCGCTGTCCTTCTTTTCCTCGGCCAGCGCTACAACTGGCTGACCGAAACCCGCGCCCATGCCGTCGCCGACGTGGTCGAGGCGCGGGCGGTGCGGTCGGGCCGGGTGATCCTCAAGACCGGGCTGTTGTCGGCCTTGATCTCGGCGATTTCCCTCGGTTCGGGCGGGTCGGCGGGCCGGGAAGGCCCGGCGGTGCATCTCGGCGGCGCGCTCGCCAGTTTCGGCGCACGGTCGCTGGGCATTCCCGCGCGCGCTGTGCGCACGCTGCTCGCCTGCGGCGCAGCGGCGGCCGTGGCCGCCAGCTTCAATGCGCCGATTGCCGGGGCGCTCTTCGCCTTCGAGGTCGTGCTGGGACATTACGCGCTCCGGTCGATCGCACCCGTCGCCATCGCGAGCGTCGCCGGGGCGGTGGTTTCGCGCATCCATCTGGGGGCGACGCCGGCCTTCACCGTGCCGGCCATGGGGGCAGCGAGCGCCTGGGATCTGCCCGGCGTCTTCCTCTTGAGCCTGGCTGCCGCCGGGCTTGCCATCGCCTTCGTGCAGTCGAGCGTTCACGCCCCCCGCCTTGTCGCGCAGCAGGCGGAGCGCTGGCGCATCCCCTTATGGGCTTTGCCGCCGATTGGCGGGATCGGGATCGGGCTGCTCGCCCTGCCCATGCCAGAAATTCTCGGCGTCGGATACGAGGCGACCTCCAACGCGCTCGGCGGGCAATATGCCGTCCTGTTCCTCATCGGCCTGATCGTGATGAAGCTGATCGCGACGGGGGTGACGCTCGGCTTCCGGTTTGGTGGGGGCGTGTTCTCGCCCGCGCTTTATCTCGGCGCGATGCTGGGCGCGGCCTTCGGGGCGGTGATCGGTCTCGCGACCGGCGGCGAGACGGGCGGCGTTCCCTTCTACGCCGTTGTCGGCATGGGCGCGGTGGCCGGTGCGGCGCTCGGCGCGCCCTTGTCGACGACGCTGATCGTGTTCGAACTGACGGCGAATTACGAAGCCTCGGTCGCTGTGCTGGTCGCGGTGTCTATCGCCACCGTGCTGACCCAGGCGGCGACCGGCGGGTCGATCTTCCAGAAACAGATTCTCCGCCATGGCTATGACCTGTCGCGCGGACAGTCGCGCGTGCTGCTGCAGACGATCCGGGTACGCGACATCATGGCCCCCTTCGAAGGCGACGCCGCCGACATGGACACGGCCAGCGGCGCGCCCAGCCTCTATGACGACGATTATCTCGGCCGGGCCATCGGTCTTCTGTCAGCGGAAAGTCTTGATGGTGCGCCGGTGCGCTCACGGGCCGACAACCAGCCGGTCGTCGGCTGGCTGTCCCGCGCCGACGCCCATGCCGCCTATGCCCGCGCGCTCGAAGCGACGCACGAGGAAGAGCATTTGTAGCGGCAATTTGTCCTCGCCCTTCGAGGCCCCTTCGGGGCACCTCAGGATGAGGGGTTATCCACTTTCCCTTCTCCCTTTTTAAGGGGAGAAGGTGCCCGAAGGGCGGATGAGGGGTTCTGCTCCGGAACCGCGGTCTGGCGTTTACCCCCTCACCCCTGCCCCTCTCCCCCAAATGGGGGCGAGGGGAATGGCGTCACCTCGGCAAATCTCCCGAAGACGCAATCACTGCACCCCGCAACCTCCGCCGGGCAGACAGCCTAGCGTGTGCCGGTTATGTTCCGCTCTGGACTCAGCGCGCAATCAGCCTAAACCCGACACATGAATTCCATTCCCCTTTCCCAGCAGGCGCGGCCTGCCGCGCCGGCCGGGCAGGCGCCCTATCTTGACGGGCTGAACCCGGAGCAGCGCGCGGCGGTCGAGGCGCTCGACGGTCCGGTGCTGGTGCTCGCCGGGGCGGGCACGGGCAAGACGCGCGTGCTGACCACCCGCCTCGCCCACATCCTTGCGACCGGACGGGCGCGGCCGTGGGAAATCCTGTCGGTGACCTTCACCAACAAGGCCGCGCGGGAAATGAAGGAGCGGGTCGGGCGGCTGATCGGCCAAGGCGTCGAGGGCCTGCCCTGGCTCGGCACCTTCCACTCGATCGCGGCGCAGATCCTGCGGCGGCATGCCGAACTGGTGGAGCTGAAATCGAGCTACACCATTCTCGACACCGACGACCAGCTGCGCCTGATGAAGCAGATCATCCAGGCCGAAGGGATCGACGAGAAGCGCTGGACGCCGCGCTTCCTCGGCTCGCTGATCGACAGCTGGAAGAATCGGGGTTGGACGCCCGACCGCCTGCCGGAGGACCAGAAATGGGCCTTTGCCGAAGGCGCGGGCCAGAAGCTCTACGAAATCTATCAGGCGCGCCTGCAGGTTCTGAACGCCGCCGATTTCGGCGACCTCCTGCTGCACAATCTGACGATCTTCCAGAACCACCCGGACGTGCTGCGGGAATATCACCGCAAGTTCCGCTACCTGCTGGTCGACGAGTACCAGGACACCAATGTCGCGCAGTATCTGTGGCTGCGCCTGCTCGCGCAGGGGTCGCACAATATCTGCTGCGTGGGGGATGACGACCAGTCGATCTATGGCTGGCGCGGGGCTGAAGTCGACAACATCCTGAAGTTCGAGAAGGATTTCCCCGGCGCGACGGTGATCCGGCTGGAGCGCAATTACCGCTCGACGGGCCATATTCTCGGTGCGGCGGCGGGGCTGATCGCGGCGAACCGCGCACGCCTCGGCAAGACGCTGTGGACCGAGGACGATCCCGGCGAGAAGGTGCAGGTCAAGGGCATCTGGGACGGCGAAGCCGAGGCCCGCTATGTCGGCGACGAGATCGAGCGCTGGGTCAAGGACGGGCGCAAGCATTCCGACATCGCGGTTCTGGTCCGCGCGTCGTGGCAGATGCGGGCGTTCGAAGACCGCTTCCTGACGCTCGGCCTGCCCTACAAGGTGGTCGGCGGTCCCCGCTTCTTCGAGCGCGCGGAAATCCGCGATGCCCATGCCTATTTCCGCCTCGTTCGCTCGCCCGACGACGATCTCGCCTTAGAGCGGATCGTGAATGTGCCCAAGCGCGGTGTCGGCGAGACCAGCGTTCAGAAACTGGCGCAGGTGGCGCGCAGCGCCGGAATATCGATGGCCGAAGCGGCAAGGATGCTGGTCGAGACCGACGAGATCCGCGGCCCGGCGCGCACAGGCCTCAAGGTCTTCCTGCGCGATCTCGACCGGTGGGCGCAGATGGCCGAAACGATGCGCCATGACGAACTGGCCGAGATCGTGCTCGACGAGAGCGGCTACACCTCGATGTGGCGCGAGGACAAGACGCCCCAGGCCGCCGGCCGGCTCGACAACCTCAAGGAACTCGTCCGCGCGATGGGCGAATATGACAGTCTCGAAGCCTATCTCGAGCACGTCGCGCTGGTCAGCGATCTCGACACGGCGAGCGATGGCGACGAGGTGTCGCTGATGACGCTGCACGCCGCGAAGGGTCTCGAATTCCCGCTGGTCTTCCTGCCCGGCTGGGAAGAGACGGTCTTCCCCTCGCAACGGGCGCTCGACGAAGGCGGCACGGCCTCGCTCGAGGAGGAACGCCGCCTCGCCTATGTCGGCATCACGCGGGCGCGGGAACGCGCGGTGATCACCTTCACCGCCAACCGGATGATTTTCGGGCGCTGGCAGTCCGTCCTGCCCTCGCGCTTCGTCGACGAATTGCCCGCCGATCACGCCGAAGCGTCATCGGAAACCGGCTACTACGATTCCGGGCCGGGCTTTGAAGGCATGGCCGAGCCGGCCAATCCAATGGCGTCGTCCTATTCCTCGCCCGGCTGGCGGCGCTACCAGGCCGCGACGAGCGAAGGCCGCAAGGGCTCGGCGCCGGTGATCGAGGGCAAGGCGAAGCTGATCGACAGCGCGGATGCGTCCTCGAAATGGCGAGCGGGCGACCGGGTCTTCCACGACAAGTTCGGCTACGGCACGGTGAGGCGCGCCGATGGCGCGAAGCTGACCGTCGCCTTCGACAAGGCCGGGGAGAAAAAGGTGATTGACAGTTTCGTGAGGGATTTGCCGTGACCCAGCTCAATCCGGGAGAGGAAGCCGTCGGGCGGCTGTTTCCGAATTTCGCCACCGATCCGGACCTCTATCTCTACCGGATCGAGCCGATCCAGGCGACGGCGTCGGTGATGGTCATGGACGAGGCCGCGTATAACGCTGCGCGCTTCATGAACAAGGACATCGTCACGCTCGATACGCTCGGCGCGAACATTCCGCTGTTCCGGGTGACGGAGTATGCGCAGGCGCGAACCGCGCCCGCGAAACCCGTGCATTTCATCCTGCATCTCAGCCATACCGGCTCGACGCTGATCTCGCGCCTGCTCGATGCCACCGGCACGACACTCGGCGTGCGCGAGCCCTGGCCGCTGATCACGCTGGCGGAGTTGCAGGACGATGTTGGCCAGAAGCACAGCGTGATCTCGGACAGCGATTATGCGGTCCTGCGCGACTCGCTGGTGACCGTCTGGTCGCGTGTCTTCCGGCCTGAGACGACCGGCGTGGTGAAGGCGACCAGCCATGCGGGACGGGCCGTGCCGGACATTCTGCGCACGCACGCCACGAGCCGGGCCATCTCGCTGACCATGCAGCCGGAAGCTTTTATCACCGCCTTGCTGGCGCGGCAGAATCCGATCCGGGAACTCCTGGGCTTCTCCATAGAACGCATGAAGAGATTCCAGCGGTATTTCGGCGACCTGACGCAGCCCGTCCATGCAATGACGCCGGGTGAACACGCCGCGCTGGCCTGGCTGGTCGAGCGGCAGGTCGAACACGACGTGCTGACCTCCGCGGACACCAAGGACCGCGTGATCGATGTCGATTTCGACGTCTTCCTCGACCGGCCGGTCGAAGAGCTGGGGCGGATCGCCGAGCATCTCCAGCTCGGCGCGAGCGACGCGGCGGTCGACGCCGCGGCAACCGGGCCACTGATGTCCCAGTATTCGAAGGCGGCGGGGCAAAGCTTCACGCCGGAGATGCGCAAGGCTTTGATGGAAGAGACGCGGCAGGTTCGCGGCGGCGATATCGCGCGCGGCATGGCGTGGCTGGACCGGGTCGCGAAGGCCAGCCCGGCGGCCGCGGCCCTGCGCGGCTGACTCTTTTTTCGGCCGACTCTCCGTTTGTAATCAACCGGTAAGCTTGGCGAACTCCCCGGATGGCGCTTTCACGCAAGCTCTTGTGGGAACCGGCCCGGCAGGCGCAGCGTTTCTCCCGCAACACGCTGTCATGGAGACACGAATGACCCGCTCTTTCATGCTTGCCGTTTCCGGTTTCGCCCTTGTGAGTGCCGCCTGTTCGCCGGGCGACGATGTCGCGATGGACGAGACTGACACCGATGAAACCACGCTCGCGCAGGACGTCCGGGACGAAAGCATTCCGGAAACCGAGAACCGCGAAGTGACCTCTCCGGGCGGGGCCCAGTCGATGGATTCGCTCCGCGACGAACTCGAAGGCGATGAAGTCTTCAATGAAGGTGCGGTCGAAGAGGAATTGATGGAGAGCGATACGCCCGTAGGTGATGACATCTACGGGTCGGACCGCGCCAATTTCGGCCTCGACTACGCCGGTGTCTGGGGCACCGAAGCGCAATGCGCCAATGCGCAGACCTGGGCGATTTCCGCCAGCTCGGTGACGACGCCGGAAGGCGAAGTCTGCTCGATCACGAATATCGAGGAAGGCGCCGGCCAGATCGAAGTGACGGGCGATTGCCGCTCGGCCGACAACGCCTCCACCGGCGAGCGCACGATGACGCTCGCCCTGCAGGACGACGGTTCGCTGTCGATCATGGACACGACCGATGTCAGCGTTCAGCGCTGCACGAGTTTCGAACTGCCGGTCGAAACCGAAACGGAAACCGAAGAATAAGCCCCGGCACTTCCCTGGTTTGACGCGGCGGGCACCCCATTCGGGTGCCCGTTTGCGTTTGCACCGGGCGCGGAATGATCGCAGAAGACGGGATCAACGCCATGCCAAAGCAGGATGCCCGCCGATGAGCACGATCTGGAAACTGAGCTTCACCGGCCCGAGCGAGCCGCTCTATCGCGCTGCTGAACGGCTCGATGTAGTCGAGCTTTCCAATCTGCTCAGCTGGTCGATCTTCGACGAGGACAGCGAGCCGACCGGCATTCTGGAATTGCTGTTCGATAGCGCGCCCGACGAAGACTCCGTTCGCGAAGCCACCGGTTTGAAGGACGGCTATGAGGCCCGGGTCATCATCCTGCCGGAGGAGGACTGGGTGGCGCTGTCGCAAAGGGGGCTGCCGCCGGTCCTGGCCGGACGGTTCGCGCTTTACGGCAGTCATGACGAACCGCCCGCCGACACGGTCGCGGTCGAGATCGAGGCCGGTCCCGCCTTCGGCACCGGGCATCACGGCACGACGAAGGGCTGTCTGATCGCTTTCGATTCGCTTCTGGACGAAGGGTTCAACCCGGCGAGTGTCCTCGATCTCGGGACCGGAACCGGGGCGCTGGCCATCGCAGCCGCAAAAGTGCTGCCGAAGGCCAGCATTCTCGCCAGCGACATCGATCCGGATTCAACCGCCGAAACCGCCCGCAATGCCCAGAAGAACGGCACGCCGGAGATCGAGGCGATCACGGCAGAAGGCTTCGACCATGTGAAGCTGGTCGGGGCGAAGTTCGACCTGATCTTCGCCAACATCCTGGCCGAGCCGCTGGTGCTGCTGGCTGCCGAGATCGTCAACGCCCTCAATCCCGGCGGTATCGCCATCCTGTCCGGCCTGCTCGTCGAGCAGGAGGACCAGGTCTGCAAGGCCTATGAGGACAAGGGCGTCACCGTCGAGGCGCGCGAGCCGCTCGACGGCTGGGCCACGCTGGTCGTGCGGAAGGCCCCCTAGGAATTCACCCCACCCTGGCCCTCCCCTCAAGGGGAGGGAATGGGCATGGCGTTTCTCTCCCTCCCCTCTCAGGGGAGGGTTGGGTGGGGTATTAGCGGCGGCGGCCTTTCAGGCCGGCGGCTTCCAGGAAGGCATTCACATCGACCGTGCCGGGGCGGCGGCGGATGCCGGCGCGCTGGCGCGACCGGTCGAGATGGTGGTTGAAGGCGTCACCGCCATTGAGGCGGAAATATTCTTCGATCGGAGACATGGGGAGAACCTCGCTGTGTTGGTGCGGATTAATCCCTTGTTGACCCTGTTCGCTAGTGACGCGATCGCATGACAGGTTTGCGATTTTTCGCACCCGTTGCGGACACGCGTTGAAAGCGGCACGGCGCAGGACTAGCTTGCCGCTCATGACCCATTACAGCCCCCAATCCTTCGACGTGAAGGGCGGACCGGAAGACGGTCGCGCCCACCTGCCCCTCCTGCGCGCCGCGCTCGAAACCGCCGGTCTGGACGGTTTCCTGATTCCGCACGAGGACGAGTACAACAACGAATACCTGCCCGATTGCGCCGAGCGCCTGGCCTGGGCCACCGGTTTCACCGGCTCGGCCGGTTCGGCGATTGTCCTGAAGGACGAGGCCTGCGTCTTCACCGACGGCCGCTACACGGTGCAGGTCCGCGAGCAGGTCGATCCGAAAATCTTCCAGATCGAGGATGTCAGCGAGACGCCGCCTTATGTCTGGCTGGCGAAGCACGCGAAGGCCGGCAGCGTGATCGGCTATGATCCGAAGCTGCACAGCCCGGACACGCTCGACCGCTTCAAACGCGCCGCCGAGAAGGCCGGCGCGGAACTGGTGCCGGTCGACACGAACCCGATCGACCGGGCCTGGGAAAACCGTCCGGCCGCGCCGAGCGCGAAGCTGAGTGTCCAGCCGATGGAGTTCGCCGGGGAAACCCATGCCGACAAGCGCAAGCGGGTCGGCGAGGCAATCGCCGAGGACGGGGCGGAGTTTGCCGCGATCACGGCGCCGCCCTCTATCGCCTGGCTGTTCAACATTCGCGGCGGCGATGTGCGTCGCAGCCCGCTGGCGCTCGGGGCCGCGCTGATCAAGTCCGACGGCACGGCGACGCTGTTCGTGAACCCGGAGAAGGTGACCGACGAGGTGCGCGCGCATCTCGGCAACGAGGTCGCGCTGCGTCCGGAGCACGAATTCGCCGACGGGCTGCATGCCCTCAGAGGCCATACGGTCAGCGTCGATCCGGGTCTGGCTTCGGCCTGGGTGTTCGACCAGCTGACCGAGGGCGGTGCGAAGATCGTGCGCCGGCGCGACCCGGTCCTGCTGCCCAAGGCGATCAAGAACGACACCGAGCTGAGCGGCGCCAAGCAGGCCCATATCCGCGACGGCACGGCCCTGACCCGCTTCCTGCACTGGCTCGACACCGACGCCCAGTCGGGCGAGATCGACGAGATCGAAGCGGCGGTGAAGCTGGAGCAATTCCGCACCGCGTCCGGACAGGTCAAGGATCTGTCCTTCGACACGATCTCCGGCGCCGGTCCGAACGGTGCCCTGCCCCACTACCGGGTCTCCACGGCGTCGAACCGCAAGCTGGAACGCGGCACGCTCTATCTCGTGGACTCGGGCGGTCAGTATCCCGACGGTACGACCGACGTGACCCGCACCGTGCCGATCGGCGATCCGAATGCGGAAATGCGCGAGCGGTTCACCCTGGTGCTGAAAGGCCATATCGCGCTGTCGCTGGCGCGCTTCCCCAAGGGCACGACGGGCGGTCAGCTCGATACGCTGGCGCGTCTGCCGCTGTGGCAGGCGGGGCTCGACTATGACCACGGCACTGGCCACGGCGTCGGCAGCTTCCTCGGCGTCCACGAAGGGCCGCAGCGCATCGCCAAGGCCGCTTCCGACGAACCGTTGAAGCCCGGCATGATCGTGTCGAACGAGCCCGGCTACTACAAGCCGAACGCCTATGGCATCCGGATCGAGAATTTGATCTTCGTGACCGGTCCCGACCCGATTCCGGGCGGCGAACGGTCGATGATGGGCTTTGAAAACCTGACGCTGGCGCCGATCCACCGCGATCTCGTCGACACGTCGATCATGACCGACCGGGAGCTCGACTGGCTCAACGCCTATCACGCCGACGTCCGGGCCAAGATCGCCCCGCTCGTCGAGGGTGAGGTGAAGGCGTGGCTGGAGGCGGCGACCGCGCCGATCGCGCGCTGAGGCTCGTCAAATTCGCGTTGATCGTGGCGGTCGCGGCCTTTGCCGCAGGCTGTTTCTATGCCGATGAGCCGCTGATCTCGCGGCGATGGGCGGACCGGGGTATCGAGCCGGGGCGCTACACCCATGCCCCGGTCGATCCGGTGACGCAGGAAGAATGGGCGCCGCCGACCTGGGAAGGCGAGATTCGCTATCACCGCGACCGGCGCTACCGGGCGAACATGGAAAACTTTCCGCATCAGGGCGTGCGTCTGCGCTCGCTCGGCGGGACTGTCTATGTCGCCGAAGTGCCGGACCGGGATGGCGAGGCGATCTACAGCTACGGGCTTCTGTTCGTTTATGCGGGCAGCGTGATCGCCTATCACATCCCGGCCTGCAGCGACCTCAGCGAGGCGGGCCGCGACGCCGCCGGCCTCGACATCGACGAGGAAGGGGCGTGCAAGATCGACGATCTGGAAACGCTGGAAGCCGCCTTTTCCGCCTATCTGCGCGAGCATGAAGGCGCGCTCCGGATCGACGGGATTTACCGGCGGGTGGGGGATTAGGTCCCACACCGTCACTCCCGCGCAGGCGGGAGTCCAGATTCACCGTCTTTCTGGATTCCCGCCTTCGCGGGAATGACGTCACTGACCGATCATCGAAAGCCACTCGTCCTCGGTGAGAACGGTGACGCCGGCCTCCTGGGCCTTCTTCAGTTTCGAACCCGCGCCCGGCCCGGCGACGAGATAATCCGTCTTCGCCGAAACCGAGCCGGAGACCTTGGCGCCGAGCGACTGGGCCTTCGCCTTGGCCTCGTCGCGGGTCATCTTTTCCAGCGTGCCGGTGAAGACGACCGTCTTGCCCGAGACCGGCGAGTCCGCGGCGACGGCGGCGGCGTCCTCGACCGTCACTTCCGCGAGCAAATGGTCGAGCACGTCGCGATTGTGTTCCTCGCCGACGAACTGCGTCAGCGCCTCGACCGCGGCCGGTCCGACCCCGTCGATGTTCAACAGTTCGGCGCGTGCGGCTTCTTCGGTGACGGCCTTTTCCGCCGTCGCGCGTAACGAGGCGAAGTCGCCAAAGGCGCGGGCAAAGACGCGGGAATTGGTCTCGCCGATATGGCGGATGCCGAGCGCGTTGACGAAGCGCTCCGCGCCGATGGAGCGGCGCTGGTCGATCGAGGCGAAGAGGTTGGCGATAGAGGTTTCGCCAAAGCCTTCCCATTCCTGCAGCGGCGGGGTGATCTCCCCGGCCTCGTTGCGCTTCTTCAGCGTGAAGATGTCGGCCGGCTCACGCACCAGGCCCTTCTCGAAGAAGAGCTCGATCTGCTTCGCGCCCAGCCCGTCGATGTCGAACGCCTTGCGGGAGACGAAGTGGATGAGGCGCTCTCGCGCCTGCGCCGCGCAGATCAGACCACCGGTACAGCGGCGGACCGCATCGGCCTCTCCGGTCTTCTCGTCATGCTCGCGGACCGCATCGCTGCCACAGACCGGACAGGCGGTGGGGAAGACGAAGGGCTGCGCATCCGTCGGGCGCTTGTCCTTCACCACCGCGACGATCTGCGGGATGACATCACCGGCGCGCTGGATCACCACCGTGTCGCCGACGCGGACATCCTTGCGCCTGATCTCGTCCTCGTTGTGCAGCGTCGCATTCGAAACGACGACGCCGCCGACCGTCACGGGTTCCAGCTTCGCCACAGGGGTCAGCGCGCCGGTGCGGCCAACCTGGATCTCGATGGCGTTGAGTTTCGTGCTCGCCTTCTCCGGCGAGAATTTGTGCGCGATGGCCCAGCGCGGCGCGCGGGCGACCTGTCCCAGCCGCTCCTGCCAGTCGAGGCGGTCGACCTTGTAGACGACGCCGTCAATGTCATAGCCAAGATCGGCGCGGCGGGTTTCCAGCTTTCGGTAATAGTCGAGCAGGCCATCGTGGCTGGACGAGCGGATCATGTCGTCATTTGTGACGAAGCCCGCCGATTTCAGCCGCTGGACCGCATCGAATTGCGTGTCGGCCAAGGGCTCGGACACCTCGCCCCAGGCGTAGGCAAAGAAGCGCAGCGGACGCTTCGCCGTGATCGACGGATCGATCTGGCGCAGAGACCCGGCAGCGGCATTGCGGGGGTTCTTGTATTCCGGCTTGCCCGCCTCGCGTTGGCCCGCGTTGAGCGCCGCGAAGTCGGCGTGGCTCATATAGACCTCGCCGCGCACTTCGAGCACGTCCGGCACATCGCCGGTCAGGGTTTGCGGGATTTCGGCGATGGTGCGCAGATTGGCGGTGACGTCTTCGCCGGTCTCGCCATCGCCGCGCGTCGCGCCGGTGACGAGCTTGCCGTTCTCGTAGCGCAGGCTGGCCGACAGGCCGTCGATCTTGGGTTCTGCGGTGACGGAAAGTTCCTCGTCCTCCGTCAGGCCGAGGAAACGGCGAACGCGGGCGAGGAAATCCGACACGTCCTCGTCGGTGAAAGCATTGCCGAGCGACAGCATCGGGCGCGCATGGCGGATCTCGCCGAACTTGCCGGACGGCGACGCCCCAACCGTCTGGGTCGGGCTGTCGGCGGTGACAAGATCAGGAAAGCGCGCCTCCAGCGCCTCGAGCCGCTCACGCAGCGCGTCATAGGCTGCGTCGGAAATCTTCGGCGAGTCCTTTTCGTAATACGCCTTGTCGTGCGCGCGGATTTCCTTGACGAGCCGCTGGTGCTCGGTGTCCGCTTCGGGCCGGGTCAGCTGTTCGACGTCTTTCAGCGCACTCATCGTGGTCTCGCGATTGTGAAGGCGCAGCGATTGCGCCCGGGTATCGGGTCAGGCAACCCGGTTGCCGCACCCCGCGAAGATGGAGGAATTCGCCGATGCGTCCAACTCTGATTGCCGTGCTTTTCGTCGTGTTCTCGGTCTCGACGTCCGAGGCTCAGGACGCGGCGATGGCGGCGGCCGACACCTATCGGCAGGCCCACGAGCAACAGATTCTTGAAGAGGTATTCGATTTTCTTGCGCTGCCGAACAACGCGGCCGACCGCGACGATATCCTCGTCAATGCGGAACATATCGTCGCGCTGCTCGAAGCACGCGGTGCCGAAGCCCGGATTCTGGAAGCGGGCGACTCCCTGCCCGCCGTCTACGGAGAAATCCTGACGCCGGGCGCGACGCGCACCGTGATGTTCTACGCCCACTATGACGGCCAGCCCGCCCTGCCAGAGAACTGGACCTATCCGCCGTTCGAACCCGTGATGCTGAGTGGACGCATTGATGCAGGCGGCGAGCCGGTCGACTGGCAAGGGAACGACACCGTCGATCCTGACTGGCGGATCTACGCCCGCTCCGCGAGCGATGACAAATCGCCGATCGTGGCGCTGCTGACCGCGATCGATGCGCTCAGGGCGGCGAACATTCCGCTCGGCGTGAACATAAAATTCTTCTTCGAAGGCGAAGAGGAAGCCGGTTCACCGAACATGCACACGATGCTCGAAGCGCATCGCGGCCTTCTCACGGCGGATTTCTGGGTGCTTGCCGACGGCCCGGTCGATCCGCGCGGCGACCCCCGCATCGTGCTGGGGGTACGCGGCGTCACGTCGATGCAGCTGACCGTGCATGGTGCGTCGCGTGATCTGCACAGCGGGCATTACGGCAATGTCGCGCCCAATCCCGGTGCGCGGCTGGCGCATTTGATCGCCTCGATGCGGGCTCCAGATGGCCGGGTACTGATCAACGGATTCTACGATGGCGTTCCCGCTCCGTCCGACGCGGCTCTCGCTCTGACCGAAAGCGGTGCCTACGACGAGGACGGCCTTGTCTCCGAGCCGGGGATTGCAGGGGTCGAATGGGGGCCGGGCGCCTCCTATGGCGAGGCGGTCATGGTGCCCGCGCTGAATGTTCTCGGCCTCAGTTCGGGCGGGGTCGGCGACGCCACGCGCAACGCCATTCCGGCCTCGGCCACGGCCGCCATCGGTTTTCGCATGGTGCCGGGGCAAACCATTCCCCGGATTCGGGAACAGGTCACGGCGCATGTTGAATCGCAGGGGTATCTCATCCTCGACCGCCCGCCGACTGCGGACGAACGTCTGGCCCACCCGAGGATCGCGGAAATCCACTGGTCGACCTCCGGCTATCCTGCGGCGGTGACGCAGGCAGAGCATCCCGATGTGATCCGGTTGACGGATCTCGTGGCATCGACCAGCGACCGGCCGGTCCGGGTGGTGCCCATTCTCGGCGGCAGCCTGCCGCTCGCGCCAATCGTTGACGTCCTCGATGTGCCCTTCGCCATCGTGCCGATGGTCAATCCGGACAATGCCCAGCACGCGCCGGACGAAAATCTCCGGGTCGGACATCTGTGGGATGGAATCCGGCTCTATGCCGTCCTCATGGCGGACGACTGGGAAGACTAGGAGGCGAGGCCCATCAGCTGCTCCGCCTGAGCCCGAGCGGCGTCGGTGACGTTCTCGCCCGACAGCATGCGGGCGACTTCCTCGCGGCGCTCACTGCCGGAGAGCTCGGTCAGCGTCGTGCGCACCCCGCCCTTGCCATCGTCGATCTTCTCGATCTTCCAGTGATGATCGGCGCGGGCGGCCACCTGCGGCGAGTGGGTGACAACCAGCGTCTGGCCGGTCTTGGCTAGGGCCGACAGCCGCTTGCCAACGGCGTCGGCCACGGCCCCGCCGACACCCTGGTCGACTTCGTCGAAGATCAGGACGAGACCGTCCTCATCGACCGAGAGACAGACCTTGATCGCCAGCGCAAAGCGGGACAGTTCGCCGCCCGAGGCGATGCGGTCGAGCGCGCCGAAGGGCGCGCCGGGATTGGTCGCAATCTCGAACTGGACGCGGTCGCGGCCATTCGGTCCGGCGAAATCGTCTGCCGTCTCGACCGCCACGCGCACGCGGGCCTTGTCGAGCTTCAGGGGCGGCAATTCCGCCATGATCGCCTTGGCGAGGGCGTCGCCCGCCTTTTCGCGTGATTTCGTCAGGGCTGAGGCCGCGCGGTCATAGGCGGCCTGTGCCGCGCTCAGCGCCTTCCGCGCTTCGTCGAGCCGGCCTTCGGCGTTCTCGATCGCATCGAGCCGGTCGGCAAGATCGGCCTTCAGCGGGACGAGCGCGTCGATGGCGACATTGTGCTTGCGGGCGGCGGCACGCAGCGCGAACAAGCGCTCCTCGACCTTGTTCAGACGGCCGGGTTCAACCTCGAACGTGCCGGCCGCATCGGCCAGCGCATCCTCGGCCTCGGCGAATTCGATCAGCGCGCGGTCGAGCGCGCCGGTGGCGCGGGTCAGCGCGGTCCGCGCTTCACCGGCCGCGCCTTCCTCGCCCTGCCCGATCTGTTCGGAAACCCGCTCGAGCGTGCGCAGCGCAGAGCCGAGGCGTTCCGATAGGCCGCCGTCAGCCTGAAGCGCCTCGGCGGCAGCCTGCAATTCGCCGAGCGCATTCTCGGCGTGCTGCAGGAATTTGCGTTCTTCGGCGAGCGCGGGCTCTTCCCCCGCCACCGGCGAAAGATCGTCGAGTTCCTCCAGCGCGGCGCGCAGCCATTCCTCCTCGGAATTGGCGTTGCGCTGCGCTTCCTCGAGCGAGGCAACCCGGTCGCGCGCCTCACTGAGCGATTTCCACGCCTCGCGGACGGCCAAGCGTTCCGCGTCGTTTCGGGCAAAGCTGTCGAGCAGGCCGCGATGGGTTTTCGGATCCATCAGGCCGCGGCCATCATGCTGGCCGTGCACTTCGACCAAAGCTTCGCCGAGTGTTTTCAGAAGGCCGACGCTGGCGGGCTGGTCGTTGACCCAGGCCTGACTGCGCCCATCCGTTGTCAGGCGGCGGCGCAGGATCACGGGCTCGCCCGGTTCAACCGTGATGCCGGCCTCGTCGAGTTCGGCGCGGGCAGGATGGTCGTCGGGCAGGTCGAAGGTGGCGGTGACGCGCGCCTCCTCGCTGCCGGAGCGCACGAGACCGCGATCCGCGCGCTCACCGGCGGCGAGGCCCAGGGCTTCTAGAAGGATGGATTTGCCCGCCCCGGTTTCACCGGTCAGGGCACACAGGCCCGGCCGGAAGATCGCTTCCAGCCGGTCGATCAGCACCACATCGCGGATGGAGAGGGAGAGCAGCATGCGCGAAGCGCCGCCCCCGCCCTAACCGAAGATGCGATCGAGCGCCCGGCGCAGATAGGAGGGATTTTCCTCGCGCAGATCCGTGTTCGGGATCGCGATGCCTTCGCGCGTCATCAGGCGATAGGTGTCTTCATACCACTCGCTGCCCGGGAAGTTGTAACCGAGCACGGCCGCGACCTGGGTCGCTTCGTCGTCAACACCGAGGGCGACATAGGCCTCGACCAGGCGGTGCAGGGCTTCCGGCACATGGCTGGTCGTCTGGTAGTTCTCGATAACATTACGGAAGCGGTTGATCGCGGAGAGATGATAGCCGCGGCGCAGATAGTAGCGGCCGACATCCATTTCCTTGCCCGCCAGGTGGTCGCGGGTCATGTCGATCTTCAGACGCGCATCCTGGGCGTAGCGGCTCGTCGGATAGCGGCGAACCACCTGTTCAAGCGCCGTCAGCGCCGTCTGGGTCGTGCCCTGGTCCCGGCCGACGTCGCGGATCTGTTCGAAATGACAGATCGCGATCAGGTAGTAGGCGTAGGGCGCGCTGCGGCTGCCCGGATGAAGCGACAGGAAGCGCTCTGCGTCGGAGATCGCCGAATCGTAATTGTTGGCCTGATAATTGGCATAGGCCGCCATCAGCATGGCGCGGCGGGCCCATTCCGAATACGGGTGCTGACGCTCGACCTCGTCGAACTGCTCGGCCGCTTCGGTGTAGCGGCGGCGCTCCATCAGGGACACGGCTTCGCCATAGATGCCTTCCGCCGGACGTTCGACATAGGCGGTCGCTCGCGGGCGATCACGCTGGCAGGACACCACGACAAGCGGAATTAGGGCGATGAGGACAAGACGCGTCGCGAACTTCATAAACGCTTCCTCTTGAAGGATTTGCGCGAATCTCAGAGATGCGGCGGCGCCGCGTCCGGGTCAGCGTTGTAGCGTATGGAATCGCGACGCGAAAGCGTTTGCCTGCGTTCAGGAACGCGCAGCGGCAGCCTGGGGCGCAAGCGCCTCGGAAAGCGTGACCATCTTCCACGCCGTTTCGTCGGCCAGAAGCGCGCGAACGGCGACATTGTTCAACGCATGGCCGGGCTGACTCGCCTGGTAACGGCCGAGGATCGGCGCGCCGGCCAGGGCCAGATCGCCAAGCGCATCAAGCGCCTTGTGACGGGCGAATTCGTCGGCGAAACGCAGGCCTTCCTCGTTCAGCACACCGCTCTCATCGAGGACGACAGCGTTGTCCATCGAGCCGCCACGGGCCAGACCAGCGGCGCGGAGTGCCTCGACATCGCGCTTGAACCCGAAGGTGCGTGCGGAGGCGACCTCACCGGTAAAGGTCTCGGCGGAAATATCAAAGGCATAGCGCTGGCGACCTACCGACGGGTGCGGGAAGTCGATCTCGACATCGATGACCGGTCGCAGCGACGGCATGAAGGTCGCGGTGCGGCCCTGGAATTCGGCGGAAACGGCTTTCAGTACGCGGATGGCGCGGCGCGGCATCGCCGACGCCTTGAGGCCAACCTGCGAGATCAGATCGACGAAGGGCGCGGACGATCCGTCAACGATCGGCACTTCCGGGCCGTCGATCTCGATCAGCGCATCATCGACCCCGAGCGCGGCGAGCGCCGCCATCAGGTGTTCGACGGTCGCGACCGAAACGCCGGCCTCATTGGCGATCGTCGTGCCGAGACGAACGGTGGTGACATTGGTGGCCTTGGCCTCGACGCGGTTGTCCGCGGTGTCGAGATCGGTGCGTTCGAACACGATGCCGGTGCCCGGCGCGGCCGGTTTCAGAACCAGGCGCACGCGCTCGCCGGAATGGAGACCAATTCCGGAACACACCGCCGCAGATGCCAGAGTTTGCCGGTTCATACGCAACACACCGCCAGGAAGCCCCAAAAGGTCCGGAAGTCCTACTCCCGGATTGAGGCACCCTAACGGTGTGCTGTCATCCCGCAATTAAAGCTTTGTTGCGCTTTGTTACGCCAAATGTCTTGCGTTTTCAGTTAATTAGCCTGACGACGCAGGAAGGCCGGAATCTCCAGATCACCTTCGTCGCCGCTTTCTCCGAACAGGTCGCCGGAAGCAGGACGATGCGTCACGTCCTCGGCCCGGGTCGGCGCGGTCTTGGGAACCGGAGCCATCGGGCGCTTGCGGCGGCCGAACAGGGAGAAGCCGCCCTTTTCCTCGGGCTGCGATTCCGGCTCGGGTTCGCGCGCGCGCGGCGGGGCCGGTGTGAAGGTGCGGGCTTCGGCAGCGATACGTTCCTGGTCGCGGATGACCTGGGGACGCTCGTCAGCCACGAAGGGATCGTGGGCGTCCTCGATCTCGGTTTCGGCCTCGATCGGTTCGTGATGCGCTTCGATCGATTCGGAAATCGCTTCCGGTGCCACGATATGCTCGGCCGGGCGCTCCGGCTGCTGGATCGGCGCGGCCGGGCGGTCGTCATGGGCGCGGCGGACCAGCGGCTCACGAACCGGCTGGCGCACGGGCGCGCGGGCTTCGGTCTGGATCGGTCGACGGATCTGACGCGGGTCCTGGACCTCGGCCTCGGCGTCGATACCGGTCGCGACGACCGAAACGCGCATCATGCCTTCCATGTTCTCGTCAAAAGTGGAGCCGACGATGATGTTGGCTTCCGGGTCGACTTCGGAGCGGATCTCGTTCGCCGCCTCGTCGACTTCATACAGCGTCATGTCATAGCCGCCAGTGATGTTGATGAGCACGCCCGTGGCGCCCTTCATCGACACATCGTCGAGCAGCGGATTGGCGATGGCGGCGTGCGCGGCCTCGATGGCGCGCTTCTCGCCGGACGCCTCTCCCGTTCCCATCATCGCCTTGCCCATCTCGCTCATCACGGCGCGGACGTCGGCGAAGTCGAGATTGATCAGGCCGGGCATCACCATCAGATCGGTAATACCGCGAACGCCTGAATGCAGGACCTGATCGGCCATGCCGAAGGCCTCGGCGAAGGTCGTCTTTTCCGTCGCGATGCGGAACAGGTTCTGATTCGGGATGATGATCAGCGTGTCGACATTGCCCTGGAGCGCCTCGATGCCGCTCTCGGCGATCTTCATCCGGCGCGACCCTTCGAAGTGGAAAGGCTTGGTGATCACGCCGACGGTCAGAATGCCCTGCTCGCGCGCAGCACGCGCCACGACCGGGGCCGCGCCCGTTCCGGTGCCGCCGCCCATGCCCGCGGTGATGAACACCATGTGGGCGCCTGCCAGCTGTTCCATGATCTCCGGCAGGGAGTCCTCGGCCGCCTGCTCGCCGATTTCCGGCCGGGCGCCCGCGCCGAGACCTTCGGTGATCGAAGCCCCCAGCTGGATCTTCCGCTGCGCTTTCGAGCGCGTCAGCGCCTGCGCGTCGGTATTGGCGACAGCAAAATCGACGCCCTCAAGCGAGGCGTCGATCATGTTGTTGACCGCGTTTCCGCCGGCTCCGCCCACGCCAAAGACGAGGATGCGGGGGCGAAGTTCAGTTGATTCGGGTACCGACAGGTTCAGGGCCATATGGGCGCTCCGTACACGAAGCCTAAAGGTTAACAGCGATTCTCGACGTTAATCTTGGCCTCGCGGCTTAATCGCGAGTTAAATCCACAGGATTCTCTGCGAAAATCGCTGCGGTCAGAAGGACTCGGCGAACCAGCGCAGAATGGCGCGCGGTCCGGACTCAGCCGGTGCCGGACGCGTCACGCGAACCGATCCCGCCACACGCGGCGGCCCCGCAATCGCTTCCGCCGCACCGCGGGTTTCTCGCAGGATGATGCCGGAGGCCGCGGCAAAGGCCGGACCGGACACGGCATCGCCGAGACCTGCAACGCCATGCGGCCGGGACAGTCGTGCACGCCGGCCGAAGACGCGGCTGGCGACTTCTTCCGCGCCAGGGAGCTGGGCGGCCCCGCCGGTCAGGATCAGTTGATGGTCGCGCGGACCATGCGCACCCGCCTCCTTCAGACGGTCACGGATCATCTCGAACGTCTCGTCGAGGCGCGGACGGATGATCGCGTTGAGCAGCGAACGCGGCGCCGACCCCATGCGGTCGCTCGCACCTTCCAGCGGCGGCACCTCGATCATCTCCCGGTCGTCGTCCGGACTGTCGAGCGCGGAACCGTAAAGGATCTTGATGCGCTCGGCGGCGACAAGCGGTGTCGACAGGCCACGCGCCACGTCATTGGTGACATGCGCACCGCCGATCGGAACGGTGTCGACATGGATCAAAGCGCCATTGTCGAACACGGCGGCGCTGGTCGTGCCCGCACCCATGTCGATCAGCGTCGCGCCGAGTTCGATCTCGTCATCGGTCAAAGCCGCGAGGCCGGAGGCATAGGGCGTGACCACCACGCCCTTGAGGTCGAGATGGCAGGCCTGGATGCAATGCAGCAGATTGCGCAGCGGGCCGGCCGCCGCGGTAATGACATGAACCGTCACACCGAGCTTGCGGCCATACATGCCGCGCGGATCGCGCACGCCGCGGCTTTCATCGACCGTCCAGCCGATCGGGAAGGCGTGCAGGATGACGCGGTCCGGCGCGTCGGCCTCCGCAATCGCCGCATCAAGCAGGCGTTTCAGGTCGCGGTCACCGACCTCGCGGCCCGAGAGCGAGGCCTCGGCGCGGATACGGGCGGAGCGGATCTGACCGGCGGTCAGGGTGACGGTCGCCATGGACACGGCATGGCCGGCCATCTTCTCGGCGCGCTGGACCGCTTCCCTTATCGTGTCGCGGGCGATGTCGAGATCGACGATCGCGCCGCCACGCATACCGCGCGCGGGCAAATGCCCGACACCGATCACACGCGGGCGCGGACCGGTGGCCGTCTCTTCGGTTTTGGAGATGAAGCAGGCGATCTTGGACGAGCCGAGATCAAGCGCCGCGCAGATGGCGGGGCGTTGCGGCGACTGGGCCGCTTTGCGGTCCGATCCGAAAGGCCAGAGCACACTCATGCGTCGCGCTCCCCGCCCATGCGCTCGGGCAGTGCGCGGACGATCATTTCGCCCGGCTGGCGCAGATCGATGACTTCCGCATCAAGACGCAGCACGCCGCGTTCCGATTGCATCGCGGCGAGCAGGGCGAGCGCGGCTCCGGCCTCCTCCTCGGGCAATTTCACGTCCGCCCCGGTATCGAGGCGCAGATTCCAGCGGCGCGATCCCACCCGGACCACGGCGACGGTGCGCCGGGCGATTTCCGGATAATGCGCCAGCACATCCAGGATTTCAGCGGCGGCTTCCGGGGCGCCGGCATCGACGATGAGCGGCAATTCGGGGTGCGACCCGGCCGCGACTTCTTCCAGGACGACCCCGTCCCGGTCGATCAGATGGAAGCGGCCATTCATCTGCCACAGGGCGAAAGGTGTGCGCGGCTCGACGACCACGGCGATCCGGTCCGGCCAGAGCCGGGCGACCTGTGCATCGCGAACCCAGGAGATCGCGACGACCTGTTCGCGCGCGACGGCAGGGTCGAACGCAAAGGCGGGCTGGCCATGCATCGCTCCGGTTGCTTCGGCGACGGCCGCGACCCGGCCTTCCTCGACACCGGTCACGTCGACATTCCGGATTTCGAACCCCAGCGAAGCCAGCCGGTTCTGCGTCGCCGTCGCGATACCGCCGGTGATCGACGACAGCTGGCCGGTCAAAATGATGAAGAGGGCAAAGGCCGCGAAGGCGAAGATGGCAAGACCGGCACCCAGGCGTGCGGCATTGACCGCGCTGTAACGCGCGCCGCGAACCTGGGCCTCGGCCCAGTTACGCAAACGCCGCGGAGCGGACCCCGCGGCGATTGTCTTCCGGCTCGTCGTGCGGCGGGCTCCCTTTCGGGCCGACCCCGCACGTCTCACCTGGGACATGTCGCATCCTCCGCCATCCACTGAACGAAATCGTCAAATTCGATCCCGTTCCACGCCGCCTGTTCCGGGGCGAGAGAGGTGGGAGTCATGCCCGGCTGGGTGTTAATTTCGAGTAACCACAACTGGCCATCGCCCTGTTCATCCCAGCGGAAATCACTGCGCGTGACCCCGCGGCAGCCGAGGGCCTCATGCGCCAGCAGGGAGAGGCGCTTGGCCTCGTCGGCGATGGCATCGGGAATTTCGGCGGGGATGACGTGGCGCGAACCACCGGCCGCGTACTTGGCCTCGAAATCGTAAAACGCCGTCCGCGGAATGATTTCCGTGACACCCAGCGCCTTGTCGCCCTGAACGGCGACGGTCAGTTCGCGGCCGGGGATGAATTGCTCGATCAGGATTTCGCTGCCGAGTTCCCAATCCGTCGCGCCGAGGTCGGCCGGCGGACGGTTCGCGCCCTCCAGCACGATGAACACGCCGACCGAGGAGCCTTGTGCATTCGGCTTCGCCACATAGGGCGGCTTCATCGCATGTTCCTTGGCGGCTTCGAAGCGGTCGACCAGCCTGCCTTCCGGACACGGAACACCGAAGCGTTCGAACACCGCCTTGGCGCGTTGCTTGTCCATCGCGAGCGCCGAGGCGAGCACGCCGGAATGGGTGTAGGGCGCGCCGAAATGCTCGAGGATGCCCTGGACCTTGCCGTCCTCGCCCCACTCGCCATGCAACGCGTTGAACACGACGTCCGGCGCGGCTTCCGCCAGCTGGCGGGCGAGCTCGCGGGTCGGGTCGATCTCGACCACGTCCCAGCCCTTGCGGCGCAGCGCGTCGGCGCAGGCCTTGCCCGAAACGAGCGAGACCGGACGTTCGGCGGACATGCCGCCCAGGAGAACCGCGATGCGCTTGGTCATGTGCCTACCTCAGAAATTTTCCGGCCCGGGCCTCGAGCAGGCGGATCAGCTCGGGGTCCATGAATTCATAGTCGTCGGGGATACCGAGACAGATCACCCGCTTGCCGTCGAGATAACGGCGAAACTTCTTCGACAAGCGGTTCCGATGCGTCTTCTCCATCACGAAGATGACGTCGGCCCACTCGATCTGTTCCGGCGAGAGCGGAACGCTGGCGTCATCGGACAGTCCGGCGGAGTCCGTCTCGATCCCGTCCCACTTCGCGAACACATGCTCTGCCGTCGGACTGCGAAGCTTGTTCGCCGAACAGACAAAGAGCGCATTCACGCGTCAGTCTCCACCCCGATGCGCTTGACCTCCCATTCGAGGTCGATGCCGGTCGCGGCGCGAATGTCGGCGCGTGCGCCCTCGACCACGGCTTCAAGGTCTGCGGCGGTCGCCGTCCCGTCATTGATCAGGAAGTTGGCGTGCATTTCGGAGAAGCGCGCGCCGCCAATGCGCTTGCCGCGCCAGCCGGCTTCGTCGATCAGCTTCCACGCCTTGCGCTGGTCCGGCGTGCCGGGCGGATCGGGATTGCGGAAGGTCGAGCCGGAGGTCTTTTCCCTGATGGGCTGGGTCGATTCCCGGCGGGCGGTGATCTCGTCCATGCGGGCCGTTACGGTATCGGCGTCGTCCGGCTCACCCTGAAACAGCGCCTCGACGAAGATCCAATCCTCCGGCGCGTCGCTGTGACGATAGGCGTAGCCAAGCTCATCCGCCTTCACGACGATGCGGCGCCCCATACGATCCAGCGCGGCGGCCTCGATCAGCACGTCCTTCGTTTCGCGGTCGTAACAGCCGGCATTCATCCGCAGCGCGCCGCCGATCAGGCCCGGCACGCCGGTGAAGAATTCGAGCCCGCCAATGCCCGCCTTCGCGGCGGTCTGGGCGACCTTCTTGTCGAGCGCAGCGGCCCCGGCGCGGACGCGCGCGCCGTCCTCGGTCGTCACCCGGCCAAACGGCGCGGTCAGGCGCACCGTTACGCCCGGCACGCCGCCATCGCGCACCAGCATGTTCGACCCAGCCCCGAGAACGGTGACGGGAATATCCTCGGGGGTTTCGGCCAGGAAGCGCGCGAGATCGGCTTCGTCGGCCGGCAGGTAGAGCACTTGCGCCGGACCACCGACGCGCAGCCAGGTCACATCGGCCAGCGGGGCGTTCTCGACATATTTGCCGCGCACCTGCGGCAGGCGGCTGATGAGGGACGGCCAACTCATATACACGCCCTCTTTCCTCCCCCGTTCACGGGGGAGGTGCCAGCGAAGCTGACGGAGGGGGGAAATCCCCCCCTCGCCCCGGACTTCATCCGGGGCACTCCCCCCGCAAGCGGGGGGAGAAAGAACAGAATGAGTGAATCCAGGAACACTAACCGAACGCCTTCAGTTCTTCCGGCAGGGCATAGGCCCAGGCGGTGATGTCGCCCGCGCCGAGGCAGACAACGAGGTCGCCCTCGCCCGCGCGCTTCGACACCGCTTCGGCGACGGTTTCGCGCGTCACGCCCGACGCATCGCGGTGACCATGGGAACGCAGGCTGGCGACGAGGTGGTCGCGGTCCGCGCCCTCGATCGGGCTTTCGCCCGCCTCGTAGACATCCGCGACCAGCACGCTGTCGGCGTCGTTGAAACAGGTCGAGAAATCCTCGAACAGGTCGTGCAGGCGGGTGTATCGGTGCGGCTGCATCACCGCGATCACCCTGCCCTTGGTGGCCTGGCGGGCGGCTTTCAGGACGGCGGCGATTTCGACCGGGTGGTGACCGTAATCGTCGATGATGGTCGCGCCCTTCCATTCGCCGGTCCGCGTGAAGCGGCGCTTCACGCCGCCAAACCCGGCGAGCGCCTTGCGCGCGCTGTCCTCGCTCGCGCCGAGCTGGCGCGCGACGGCGAGCGCAGAGATCGCGTTCTGGACATTGTGCTGGCCGACCATGGGCAGGAAGAAATCCTTCCAGATCTCGGTCGTGCCGTTGCGGAAGACGATGTCGAACATCGTGCCGCCGGTCTCCGGGCGCAGGTTCTCGCCGCGCACATCGGCCTGCGGGTTGAAGCCGTAAGTGATGACCTTGCGGTCCTCTATTCGGCTGGCGAGCGACTGCACCTCCGGATGGTCCGTGCACAGAACGGCAAAGCCGTAGAAGGGCAGGCCTTCGACGAATTGCCGGAAGGCGGCGCGGATCGCGTCGAAGTTGGAATAGTGCTCCATGTGCTCGGGATCGATGTTGGTCACGATACCGGCCGTGGCGCGAAGCTTCAGGAAGCTGCCATCGCTCTCGTCGGCCTCGACGACCATCCAGTCGCCCTCGCCCATTTTCGCATTCGATCCGTAGGCGGAAATGATGCCGCCATTGATCACCGTCGGGTCGAGATCGGCGGCGTCGAGCAGCGCGGCGACCATGGACGTCGTTGTGGTCTTGCCGTGCGTGCCGGCGATGGCGACCGAGTATTTGAGGCGCATCAGTTCGGCGAGCATTTCCGCGCGTCGGACGACCGGGATCTTGCGCTCGCGCGCTGCGGCCAGTTCGGGATTGTCGCGCTTGATCGCGGTCGACACCACGATGGCGCCCGCCCCTTCGATATTCTCCGCCTTGTGGCCGATCGAAACGCGCGCACCGCGTTCCCGCAGACGCTCCACATTCGGGTTCGCCTTGATGTCGGAGCCCTGCACGTCATAGCCAAGATTGAGCATCACTTCGGCGATGCCCGACATGCCAATGCCGCCAATGCCGACGAAATGGATGGGGCCGACACGCAGGGGCAGGGCCGCGGATTTCTTCACTGGGATGTTTCCTTCGCAATCGATTCCAGCGCGTCGGCGAACAGGCCGGCGGCGTCGGGCTTGCCGAGCGCCCGCGCCCGCCCGGCGCGCTGCTTGAGGTCTTCGATGTTCGCCAGCCGCACTTCAAGCAGCGATGCCAGCGCGGCGGGTGTGAATTCCGTTTCCGGCACGCTGTCCGCCGCTCCGGCCTCGACCAGATCGGCGGCATTCGCCGTCTGGTGATCGTCGGTCGCGATGGCGAGCGGCACGAACAGGGCCGGACGCCCGGTGGCGGCGATCTCCGACACGCTCGACGCCCCCGCACGGGCGATCACGAAATGCGCCGCAGCCAGCCGGTCCCCGACATCGGAGAAGAAGGGGGCGCATTCCGCCGTCACGCCTGCCTGCTGATAGATTTCCCGTGCCATGGGAAGGGATTCTTCCCGGGTCTGTTGGGCAACTTCAAGGCGCGATCGTAGCCATTCCGGGAGATCGGCCACGGCCTGCGGCACAGTCTCCGAAAGCAGGCGCGCGCCGAGACTGCCGCCGAGGACGAGGAGGCGGATCGATCCCTCCCCGTCGAGCGCCGGATAACCCGCTTCGCGGGCGGCGAGGATCGGGGCGCGCAGCGGATTGCCGGTGATCAGGCGCCTGGTGTTTCGCGGTGCGCGGTCCAGCCGGGCAAAGCCGCTGGCGACCACCCCGGCTTTCTTCGCGAAGACGCGGTTCACACGGCCGAGCACCGCATTCTGTTCATGGATCGCGAAGGGGATTTTCTCCGCCCGCGCCGCCCACAGGGCCGGAAAGGCCGGATAGCCCCCGAAGCCCGCGACAACGTCAGGTTTCCAGTTCCGGACGATCTTTTTCGCCTGGCCGATGCCCGCCATCAGGTCGAGCACGGCCTTGGCCAGTTTGACGGGATTTTTCGTCGACGGGCTGGCGGCGCGGATCTGGTCGACCGTTTCGGCCGGGAAACCTTCGGTGTGTTTCAGACCGCGTGCGTCGGTGATCAGGCGCACGGTCCAGCCGCGCGCGATCATCTCGTCGGCCAGCGCACGGGCGGGAAAGATGTGACCGCCCGTTCCGCCCGCCGCCAGAAGCAGCCGGCGGCCGCTCATCGGGCGAACCTCAGCGCGTAGGCGCCCGGTCTGCGGCGGGTGAAGGCGAGCATGAAACCGGCACCCAGCGCCAACGCAACCATGGACGAACCGCCATAGGACACGAAGGGCAGCGTCATGCCCTTGGGCGGAATCAGGCTGAGATTGACCGCGATGTTGACGATGGCCTGCAGACCGAATTGCAGCGCGAGGCCGGCCACGGCCAACTGGGCGAAGTGGTCGGTCAGGCGCATGGCATTGGTCCAGGCACGCGCGACCAGAATGGCGAAAAGGCCGATGATGGCGAGCGAGGCAAAGAGGCCGAATTCCTCGGCAGCTACCGCGAAGATGAAGTCGGTGTGGGCGTCAGGCAGAAAGCGTTTCACCTCGCCCTCGCCCGGCCCGGCGCCGGCTATGCCGCCGCGCGCAATCGCCTCCATTGCCCGGTCGATCTGGTAGGTGTCGCCGGACTCCGGGTTGATGAAGCGCTCGATGCGCGACGCCACGTGCGGCAGGAAGACATAGGCCGCGACCGCACCCGCTACCGCCATGGCCGAGAGGGCGGCGACCCAGCGCCAGCTGAGGCCCGCGGCGAAGAAGACGCCGCCAAAACACAGTGTGAGCAGAACCGTCTGGCCGAAGTCCGGCTGCGCGATCAGCAGGGCGACGGCGAACAGGTAGAGACCGAAAGCCACGAGATGGCCCGGGATCGGTGCTCCGCGCCGGGATTCCGCGAACAGCCAGGCCGCGACCACGATGAGCGAAGGCTTCAGGAATTCCGAGGGCTGGATCGAGAAGGGACCGAAACGCAGCCAGCGCGCCGCGCCGTTGACCTCATACCCGACGAAAAGCGTGAGCAGCATCAGGCCGAATGACCCGACCAGCACCAGGCCGGCGAGCCGCCGCGCGCCCTTGGGCGAAAGGCTCGACACAAAAAGTAGTGTCAGAACGCTCGCCCCGGCGAAGAAGATCTGCTTGTAGAGGAAGATGAACTGGTTCGCCTGCGACGGGTCGCGGCCCGCCGCACGGGCGATACGTTCCGCCGCCGCCGGGCTCGCCGCAAGCGACAGGACCAGTCCGACGCAGATCAGCGCGAAGACGACGAAGAGCAGTGTCCGGTCGAGCCCGCGCCACCAGTCATTCAATTCCCGCGCCCGTGCCGCGATCATGCCGCCCCCCGCTCCGGCCCGTTCAGCCGGTTCTTCACGAGCGCGCGGAAGACGTCGCCGCGATGCTCGTAGCTCTTGAACTGGTCGAAGCTGGCGCAGGCAGGTGAAAGAAGAATGACCGGATTTTTCCGTCCGCCTTCCGAGGCATCCCGAAGGGCGAGATCGAGGGCGTTTTCGAGCGTCCCGGCCTTCTCGTAGGCAACCTCGTTTCCGAGCGTCCTGGCGAAGGCGTCCTGGGCCTCGCCGATCAGATAGGCCTTGGCGATGCGCGGGAAGAAGGCCCGGAGCGGCTCGATGCCGCCTTCCTTCTGCTGCCCGCCAGCGATCCAGTAGATCGTGTCCCAGCAGCCGAGGGCCTGGGCGGCGCTGTCGGCATTCGTCGCCTTGGAGTCGTTGACGAAGAGGATACCGTCTCGCTCCCCCACACGCTCGGCGCGGTGGGGCAGTCCGGGGAAGGACTTCATCGCCTGCGCCGCGGTCCGGGCATCGACACCGAGCGCGCGGACGGCGGCGAAAGCCGCGGCGGCATTCTGGGCATTGTGACGGCCGGGCAGTGCCTTGGCCTGCGCCAGATCGGCAACGGTTTCGGTATGGCCATTGGTGGCGTCATAGATCTTGCCGCCCAGCGCATACATGCCCTTTGACAGGGCCCGGCCGGACGAGACCGGCACGACGGTCATCGGTCCGCCCGACATCAGGCCGGAGCAGACCCCGCGCGTGTAATCATCATCGACACCGATCACGGCGGTGCCGGTCGCATTCTGATTGAGGAAGATGCGCTTCTTGGCGGCGAGGTATCCGGCCATGCCGCCATGCCGGTCGATATGATCGGGCGTGAGATTGAGGAAGACCGAAACGTCGAGCTTGAGGCTGGACACCAGATCGAGCTGATAGCTGGACAGCTCCAGCACATAGACCGAGCCCGGGCGTGGTGCGGGCAGGCCCAGGACCGCGTCGCCGATATTGCCGCCGACATGCGCCTCGCGGCCCGCCTTCTTGAGGATATGGCCGATCAGCGCCGTCGTGGTGGACTTGCCGTTGGTGCCGGTAATGCCCACGATTTGCGGTCGATCGGCCTCGGACAGCGCGTTGATCGTGCGGGCGAATAATTCCATGTCGCCGATCACTTCCGCCCCGACCGTACGTGCGAACTCGACCATGCGGTGCGGCGCGGGATGGGTCAGCGGCACGCCAGGGGACAGGACAAGAGCGGCAATGTCGCCCCAGTCGCGGCGGCCGAGGTCTTCGAGCTCGATCCCGGCCTTTTTCGCATTCTCCCGCGTGTCGGCATTATCATCCCAGGCGAGCACATTCGCTCCGCCCGCGGCGAGCGCCTTCGCAGCCGCAATCCCGGTACGGCCGAGCCCGAAGACGGCGACGCTGCGCCCCTCGAATTCGCGAACCGGGATCATGAATGGGCTACCTCAGCTTCAGAGTGGACAGGCCGATGAGGGCGAGAATGACGGCGATGATCCAGAAGCGGATCACGATGGTCGGCTCCTGCCAGCCCATCTTCTCGAAATGGTGGTGGATCGGAGCCATCTTGAAGACGCGCTTGCCGAACAGCTTGAAGCTGGCGATCTGCACCATGACTGACACGGCTTCGAGCACGAACAGGCCGCCGATGATCGCCAGCACGATCTCGTGCTTCACCGCGACGGCGATCGTTCCGATGGCACCGCCCAGCGAGAGCGAACCGGTATCACCCATGAAGACCATGGCTGGCGGGGCGTTGTACCAGAGGAAGCCGAGCGATGCGCCGAGCAGTGCGCCGCAGAAGACGGCCAGCTCGCCCGTGCCGGGCGTGAAATTCAGCTGCAGATAGTTCGCGAAGACGAAGTTGCCGACGATGTAGGCGATGAAGCCGAAACTGGCCGCGGCGATCATCACCGGCACGATGGCCAGGCCATCGAGCCCGTCGGTCAGGTTCACCGCGTTCGACGCCCCGGCGATCACCAGCGTGCCGAACACCAGGAAGAGCGGGCCCAGCGGGATCAGCACGTCCTTGAAGAAGGGCATGGCGATCGAGGTCGCGAACCCTTCCGGAACGTCCGGTGCGTTCGAGAGGAGTTGCGTCATCCAGAAGACGGCCGCCCCGGCGATGAGGAATTGCAACACCAGCTTGGCGGAGCCGGGCAATCCGGCCGAAGAACGCTTCGTGACCTTGCGGTAGTCGTCGACGAAGCCGATCGCGCCGTAACCGGCCGTGACGAAAATCACGACCCACAGATAGGGGTTCGACAAATCGCCCCACAACAGCGTCGCGAGCAGCATGCCGGTCAGGATCAGGAAGCCGCCCATGGTCGGCGTTCCGGCCTTCTCGATGATGTGGCGCTCCGGGCCGTCTTCGCGGATCGGCTGGCCCTCGCGCTGCTTCTTGCGCAGCCAGCGGATGAAGGGCGAGCCGAAGATGAAGACGAAGGCGAGCGCGGTCATCATCGCGCCGCCGGTCCGGAAGGTGATGTAGTTGAACAGGTTGAGAAGGGTGATGTCCTCGCCGAGCGGTGCGAGCAGCCAGTAAAGCATGGTCTAGCGGTCCTTCCCCCCACCGAAGGCGCGGCCTTCGGTCAGCGCACGGGCGATCCGGTGGACGCCCGACGCATTCGATCCCTTGATGAAGACGACATCCCCGTCGCCCAGTTGCTCGGCCAGCGCGCCGATCCCGGCTTCGGCGTCGAGCGCATAGATCGTTTCGATCCCGGCGGGCAAGGCGTCCTGCAGGTGCTTCATCAGCCCGCCGCACAGGACGACCGTGTTCACCCCCGCCGCTTTTACCGCGTCCGCCAGATCGGCATGGAGTTTCGGCGCGTCAGGGCCCAGTTCCAGCATTTCGCCCAGGACTGCGATCCGCTTTCCGCCGCGTTCCGGCACGGTCGCGGCGAGCACGGACAGGCCGGCACGCATCGACACCGGGTTGGCGTTGTAGCTGTCATCCAGCAGGGTGAATTCCCCGTCCGGGAGGGCGATCTTCGCCGCCCGGCCCCGGCCCGCCTCCGGCTCGACCGCAGCCAGCGCGTCGGCGACCTGTTCGGCGTCGATCCCCGAGGCGATTCCGGCCGCGAAGATCGCTGCGGCATTCCAGGCCCAGTGATCGCCGACGGCGCGCAGCGCAAACGGCACCGTCTTGCCAAGCACCGAAACCTGACCATTCGATCCGCTCGGGCCGCTCTCGAAACCGGTCACCGAAATCGCCGCGCCGGGTGTGAGCCCGAAATCGAGCAGGAAACCCGCCGCCGTTTCCTTCGCATGCGAAGCGAGGCGCGCCCCGAAGGGATCGTCCGCCGGATAGATGGCCACACCGTCCGGCAGAAGCCCTTCGAAAATCTCGGACTTCGCGTCGGCAATCGCTTCCATCGAGCCGAGATTTTCGAGATGCGCCGGACCGATCCGGGTGATCAGCGCGACATGAGGGCGGACCAAAGTCGTCAGTTCGCGGATCTCGCCGGCATGGTTCATGCCCATTTCAAAGACGGCGCGCTCGGTGCCGCGCGGCATGCGCGCGAGCGTGAGCGGCACGCCCCAGTGATTATTATAGGACTTCTCAGACCAGTGCGCCTTGCCGGCCGCGCGAAAGACGGCCGCGAGCGCTTCCTTGACCGAGGTCTTCCCGACACTGCCGGTAACCGCGACGCGGATCGCCTTTGATCGCTCACGGGAGGCGCGTGCCAGGGCCCGCAGGCCGTCCAGTGAATCCGGGACCAGCAGGTGGGGGCCCGGCCCGCAATCGCCGCGCTCGACCAATGCCGCGACCGCGCCGCGCGCCATGGCGTCCGGCACGAAGTCATGGCCATCGCGCTGGTCCTTCAGAACGACGAAAAGGTCGTTGGGTTTCAGTGTGCGCGTATCGATCGACACGCCTTCCGCGACCCAGTCCTTGGAATCGGTCAGCAGCCCGCCTGTCGCGGCGAGCGCCTCTCGGGCGGTCCACAAGGGTTCGGTCATTGTCCGCCCTCCCGTTCGGCGATGGCCTTGCGCGCCTCTTCGCGATCGTCAAAGGGATGGACAATGTCGCCAACCTTCTGACCGGTTTCATGCCCCTTGCCGGCGAGGACCAGAGCGTCTCCCGGCCGCAGCATCGCGACCCCGGCACGAATGGCCTCGGCACGGTCGCCGATCTCGGTCGCGCCTTGCGCGCCGCGCAGGATCGCCTGGCGGATGGCCGCAGCGTCCTCGGATCGCGGATTGTCGTCGGTGACGATGACTTCGTCGGCAAGCTGTACGGCGATGGCGCCCATCTTGTCGCGCTTGGTCGGATCGCGGTCACCGCCGCAACCAAACACGAGAATGATCCGTCCCTTTGTATGCGGACGCGCCGCGCGGAGCAGCTTGTCGAGGCCATCGGGCGTGTGCGCGTAGTCGACAAGGATCGGCGCGCCGTCCCTCGTACGTGCGGCCTCTTCCAATCGGCCCGGCACACCGGCCAGGTGGTTGATCGCCTCGATCGCGGCCTTGGTATCAACACCCGAATAGGCCGCCAGCGCGGCCGCACCCACGGCATTCGCGGTCTGGAACTCACCGACGAGGGGCAGCTCGACCCGGTGGGTCCTGCCGCCGACGGACAGGATGATCTGCTGACTCGCCGGGCGCGGGGTG
The DNA here is from genome assembly GCF_021864465.1 of Hyphobacterium sp. SN044. GTDB lineage: Bacteria > Pseudomonadota > Alphaproteobacteria > Caulobacterales > Maricaulaceae > Hyphobacterium. The sequence continues at coordinate 166,790 of NZ_JAKKUV010000001.1, read as the reverse complement.
ATCTCGCGGATCTGCCAGTCGCGGCCACGCCAGCCGACGGTGATCACGTCGAGTTTCGCAGCCTGCGCGGCCTCGACAAATTTCTCGCCCCACTCGGAATCGACGTTGATGATGGCCGGAGACCCCGGTTGCGCCAGCTGCGTGAAGAGCATTCGTTTGCTTGCGAAGTAATCGGCAAAATCCGGATGATAGTCGAGATGATCCTGGGTCAGATTGGTGAAGCCGGTCAGCGAAACGCGAACGCCGTGCATGCGCCGCTGCTTCAGACCGTGGCTCGATGCTTCCATCGCCAGATGGGTCACGCCCTGCCCGGCCAATTCGTCGAGCGCTTTGTGGAGCGCGATCGCGTCCGGCGTGGTGTAGCCGGTCTCGACCCGGCCATCCCCGCGCGCCACGCCCAGCGTGCCGAGGCTGGCGCCGTCAATCCCGGCGCGTGTCCACATCTGACGCAGAAAGTCGACCGTGGAGGACTTGCCATTCGTACCGGTTACCGCCGCGACGGTTTCGGGCTGACGCGGGTAGAGACGTGCGGCAGCGTGCGCCAGCACAAGCGCGGGATCATCGACCGCGATCACTGGTACGGACAGGCCGGACTTGCCCGTCTCGGTCAGAACTGCGACCGCCCCGGCTTCAACCGCCTTTTCGGCAAACTGCCAGCCATGCGTCTTCACGCCCGGCAGTGCCGCGAACACATCGCCGGGCTTCACCGCCCGGTTGTCGAGCGCGAGGCCGCGAACGTCGATGCCCGCCGCGCCGGGGGGCAAGAATCCCGCATCGATGAGGTCGGCGAGTTTCAATGCTGGATCCTCGCCTCGGGCATGTCGGGGTCGGGCGAGAGCGCGGCCCGCACGAGCGCGGCGCGCTCCAGCGGATCGTCGATGCGCTCGACGCCCAGGATTGGCGCGATCCGTTCGATGATGGCACCCGCGGCCGGCGCGGCGGTATAACCCGCCGTCGCATAGCCATAGGTCGAGGCATTGCCGTGAGGCTCGTCGAGCATCACGAGCACGACATATTGCGGGTCGTCATACGGGAAGACAGCCGAGAAGGACGAGATCAGCCGGTTGCGGCTGTAGCCGCCCCGGTCCGGCTTTTCCGCCGTGCCGGTCTTGCCCGCCACGCGGTAGCCGGGAACTTCTGCGCGCCGCCCCGTCCCGTCCGCGACGACTTCGCGCATCAGGTCAAGCACGTGCTGCGCGACATCCGGGTCGAGCACCTGTTCGCCGGCAACCGTTTCGCCCGGGCGGACCGGCTGCAGGGTCGGCTGAACATAGACACCGCCATTGGCAATCGCGGCAAACGCCGCCGCAACGGACAGCGGGCTGACGGCGAGGCCGTGGCCGTAGGAGATCGTTGCGGTTTCGGTCGGACCCCACTGGCGCGGCAGCAGGGGCGAAGCGGTCTCGGCCAGTTCGATCGGCGCGGCTTCGAGCAGACGAAGGCGCTGCAGCAGGTCGCGCTGCGCTTCCGGTCCCGCTTCAAGCGCGATCAGCGACGAGCCGATATTCGACGAGTGAGTGAAGATCTCCGACAGCGTCAACTCCCGGTTCTGGGCGTGGAAGTCATGGATGGTGTGACCACCGATCCGGAGTGGATTCGACGCATCGAAGGTCTCACCGGGCCGGGCGATGCCGGTTTCCAGCCCCAGCGCAACGGTAAAGGCCTTGAAGGTCGAGCCCATCTCGTAGACGGCCTGCGTGGCGCGATTGAGGCGATCGTCTGACCGCGCTTCGGCAGGCCGGTTGGCGTCATAATCGGGAAGCGACACCATGGAGAGCACTTCACCCGTCTGCACGTCCATCACCACGCCAACGGCAGCCAGCGCACGGAATTCCTGCATCGAGGCGCGCAGCACTTCGTCGACGTGATACTGAACGCCCATGTCGATGGAGAGCGCGACCGGGCGACCGTCTCCGGCCTCCAGCGCGCCGTCAAAGGCCCGCTCTGCCCCGGCAATACCGTTCAGATCGCGGTCGGAGAAGCCGACGACATGCGAGGCGAGACGCCCGCGCGGATAGACGCGGCGCGGCTCTGTGCGGAAGTCGAGCCCCGGCATGCCGAGCGAAAACACGGCCTGGCGCTGGCGCGGGGTCAAATTGCGTTGGATCCAGACGAAGCGGCGACGCGTGGAAAGATCGCGCGTGACCTGCTCGACATCGAGATCGGGAAGGACAGTGGCGAGCGCTTCGGCGGTTTCGGCCGCGTCCCAGACCTGGGTCGGATCGGCAAACAGCGACCAGGTTTCCAGCGTCGTCGCGAGCACATTGCCATTGCGGTCGACGAGATCGCCGCGCGGTCCGTCCGCCGCAACGATCTGCTCGGCCGGACCAGCATCACCCGCAACGGCCAGCATGATGGCGCGCCCGCCGAGAATGGTGAAGGCGAAACCCAGCGCGACGCCGATCATGGTGAGGCGGCGGCGCGCACCTTCCAGCGCCGTGGTTTCCTCGTCCTCAAGCGTCAAAAACCGCGCCATATCGGAGGGCGCGGCTTCAATGACCGGCGGCAGGCCGGCTGACTGGGTTTCCGCCGTCACGCGGCGGCGGGCAAAGGGCCAGAAGCTTTTCATGGACGCCCTCCGGCAGGAACCACCTCCGCGCCCGATCCGTCATCGGAGGCGAGCAGATCGTCGGAATAGGGGTCACGCCCCTGTTCGATCAGCAGTGGCAGATCGCTCATCGCAACTTCGCGCGACGGGTCGAGCGGCTCGAAGCCGAGATAGCGACGCGCCAACGTGCGCAGGCGCTCCGGGTCTTCCAGATGCGCGACTTCGACCTGCAGCACATTGATCTGGCGGCGCTCTTCGGAGAGCTGCTGCTGCAGATCAGCGAGACGTTCCTGGGCCCCCTGGGCTTCCGTCTTGGCGATGTAGAGCGCGACGGCGAGTGCCGCGGCGACCACGAAGGCCAGGAGATTGAGCGCACGGATCATAGGGCGGCCTCCAGACGGGACAGCGGCGGTGCGGGGGGCAGAAGATCGTCCGAGGCCGGCCAGACCGGCGCATCGGTGCGGATGGCCGCACGCAGCTTCGCGGAGCGCGCGCGGGGGTTTTCGGAGGTTTCCGCTTCACCGGCTTCCTGCGCCTTGCGCTGAAGCAGTCGGAAGGACGGCTCGGCGACCGGTTCGGCTTCCGGCATGTGCCGCGAACCGCCACCGCCCGACAGGCCGGAGCGCTCGCGCAGGAAGCTTTTGACGATGCGGTCTTCGAGTGAGTGGAAGGTCACCACGACCAGACGCCCGGCCGGCGCGAGGATCTTCTCGGCAGCGTGCAGCGCGCGGGCCAGTTCGCCCAGCTCGTCATTGATATAGATGCGCAGCGCCTGGAAGGTCCGCGTGGCCGGATGGATACGGCCCGGCTTGCCGCCGACCGCCTTGGCGACGATCTCGGCCAAGCGCTCGGTGGTGGCGATCTTTTCCTCGGCGCGCGCCCGCACGATGGCGGACGCGACACGGCGCGATTTCTTCTCCTCGCCATAATGCCAGAAGATGGCGGCGAGATCGGCCTCGGGCAGGAGCATGACGGCGTCCGCCGCGCTCGGCCCCTCGCCCGACATGCGCATGTCGAGCGGCCCTTCCTTCGCAAACGAAAAACCGCGCTCGGCCTGATCGATCTGCATCGAGGAGACACCGATATCGAGGACGATGCCATCGACCGTCTCGCCGCCATTGACGGCGATCACCTCGTCCATTGCCGAGAAGGGCGCACGGACCAGAACGAAGCGACCCGGGAAAAGCGCCTTCACCTGCTCGGCCATCGGCGCGACGTTGGGGTCGCGGTCGATACCCAGAACGCGGCAGTCCGCTTCGCCGAGGATGGCGCGGGTATAGCCGCCCGCCCCGAAGGTGCCGTCGATATAGAGCGCGCCGTCGCGCGGCTGCAGCGCGGCGATCACTTCGTTCAGCATGACCGGAGCGTGGCTCATCTACGCCCCCACCGGCCGCGAGGGCGGCAGCTTCATCGCGCGCTTGTTCTCGCGGGCAAACTTGCGCGCCTCGACCTCGTGCGCGGCGTAGACGTCCGGGTTCCAGATCTCGAAGCGGGCGCCGAGACCGACGAATGTCGCCTTGTCCGAAAGGCCGGCATGCTCGGCAAACGGCTTCGGCAGGGTGATGCGGCCATTGGCATCGAAGGAGAGCGGACGGGCGGAGCCGAAGATGGCGCGCTCCAGAGCGACCCGGGCGTCGTCGTAGGGGTCCATGCTTTCGATCATCTGAAGGTAGCGATCCATCAAGGATTGCCCGCCACCTTCCAGATAGTCGCCGTCGAAGGACGGCCAGACATAGATGCCGTCGAAGGGTCCGTTGCGGACGATCGCGCGGAAATCGGCGGGGACGGACAGGCGCCCCTTCGCATCGATTCCGTTGGTCGTCGTCGACAGAAACACCCTGGATCTCCCCTCGCCACGGAGCCGCCCTCGTGGTTAATGATGGGATAACATGGGATTTCGTGGGAAACAACGCGGAATACGTCTCGGGCCCTGCTTTTTCTAGGGTCAGGACAGTATTCGCAGCCGCTGTAGCGACCGCGCGAAAAGAACATATAAAGAACAGATTGAAGCGGCTTCGTGAAAAACCGGGAGGTTAGAGGGGTCAGGCGGCCTGTAAGCCGGGTTCTGTGCCGCTGTTTCCGGGATGGAAACAACGCGGCGGCCATTCCTCTGCGACACGCCTCGCGGCGTGCCTGACGCGACCTACCCGAATGGCACCCAAGGGCGGGCGTGCCGGACGAACCGGCATCCATTCCTATTCGGTCTTGCTCCGGGTGGGGCTTGCCATGCCCCCTTCCTTACGGTCGGGGCGGTGCGCTCTTACCGCACCGTTTCACCCTTGCCTGCCGCGAACGGCCGGCGGTCTGTTCTCTGTGGCGCTATCCCTGGGGTCGCCCCCGCCAGGCGTTACCTGGCACCCTGCCCTTGCGGAGCCCGGACTTTCCTCCCCCGCGTCCTTTCGGATCTTGCGGGAGCAGCCGCCCGGCCGCCTGACCAGCCGCCTATGTCGGCTCAGGAGGGCTTCGCGTCAAGCGCGCGGGCATAACGCCGGATCACGCCGCGATCCTCGCGGTCGATCCAGACCGCCCCGACCAGGGCCACGGCGAGGCTCGCCAGCACCACCGCCCACCAGAAAGTCGACATGCCGCCATAAGCCACGGCGAAACGGGTCGAGAGCTGGGAGACGCCCGCCGCGACCAGTCCGACATAGGACCACGCCATGAATTTGTAGTGGCCGAAGACAAGCTGCGCTCGTCCCGTCGCGGTCTTCGCCCGCTTCGAGGCGAGGATCATCCACAGACCGGCAATCAGTGTCGCGGCACTGATGAGCGAGAGCCAGTGAAAGGCGGTGATGCCGTCATCGGCCATCGGCAGGCCGGCCAGGATGAGCACCCAGAAGGCCGCGAAGTATGTGTACCCGGTCAACTTGTGCTGCGCGTCCGCCTTCGGCCGCATCAGCACGAAGGCGCCCGTGATCAGCGCGACGAGCGCCGCCGCCGTGTGCGCCGCACCCCAGATGTCATGAATGATCTGCATCAATGCCTCCCTGCGTATGAATTACTTTATAGTTTGAAGTTTATGGATTTTGAAGGGGGATTGGACGGGCGCGGGTTCCGGGAGAGAGGCGGAGATTTTGAGGTAAGATAATGGACAGTGACGGTTCAGGCATGAGGGAGGCGCGAATGACAGTTCGCAGGCGTCTGGCAGTCTTGCTTGCCGTGGCCTTCTCTCTCCTCCTTCTCCTGTTTCCCGTCCTGCGGGCACTTTGGATCAGCAATTTCGAGGCAGAGCTGCGACCGTGCGGCGTGACTGAAGCCGTGGTTGTGACCTCCGACTCCATCACGCAGGTTCGCGGCGAACGTGGGCCGGTCCAATTTCACTACCGCCAAACCGCGCGTGACGCGCAAGGCCGCATATTCGACCTGCGGCTTTCGGGACCACCCCCTCGAGTGGGTGAACGTGTTCGCATCGAAATGTTCTGCAATGCCGATGGCGAAGTGATGCGGCGGCCCGCCCGGGTCGAACGCATTTCGCATTAGCGCCGCATCACTCCCGCGAAGACCGGAATCCAGAACCAAAGAACACCTGGACTCCCGCCTTCGCGGGAGTGACCGCTCATCTCGTATGGTTCCGATGGAGGCTGGAGTCTGACGGGACAGACGCTTTGGACCCCGGTCTTCGCTTCGCGAAACCGGGGAGCGTCAAAGATGTACGAGGGGGGAAGTACGTGTCCCCTCCCCTTGAAGGGGAGGGACGCGAGCGGCTTGCGAAAGCAAGACGGGAGCGGGGTGGGGAGATGTTTGCTTCCAACGCACCGGGTTTCCTGCGCAGGCAGGAAACCAGACTGGATCCCTGCCTTCGCAGGGATCCCAGGAGATTACCTGCCCCCCGCCCCGGATATATTCCGAGGCCCGTCCACGCTTCCGGTTAACCCTCAAGTTGGACAGGTCCCGGCATCCCCGCCTTCGCGGGGACAGATAAGGCCGGGACAGAGCCAATCGACAATGCCACGCATCGTTCCGGCGAAGGCCGGAATCCAGCGCAAAGGGAAATCTGGACTCCCGCCTGCGCGGGAGTGACGTCTCAGCTGGAGATCGCCGCCACGGCGCGCATCAGCCGCCGTGTTTCGTCATCCGCCTCACCGGTCACGGCGGAGGGCCGGAAGCGGCGCTGGAAAGCCTCGATCACGGCTGACCGGCCCGCATCGAGCCCGTAGCCGATCTTCGACAGATCGCCCTCGACGTCATCGGAGGGTTTGTCGATCAGGGACGGCCAGATGGCGGCGCCGACATCCGCCAGTTTCCGCCAGGGAAATCTCTCACCCGGGTCCTGTTTGCGTCCCGGGGCGAGGTCGGAATGGCCGATCACCGCGGACGGGTCGAGGTCGTGGCGCTTGAGGATGTCCTGAACGAGTTCGATCACCACGGCGATCTGGGCGTCCGGGTAATCGGGGAGGCCGAAATCATGGCCGCCATTGACGATCTCGATCCCGATCGAGGCGGAATTCATGTCCGTCTCGCTGCACCATTCGCCAACGCCGGCATGCCAGGCGCGTTGGTCTTCCGGCACCAGACGCAGGACGTTTCCGTCTTCTTCGACGACGTAGTGCGCGCTGACCCCGGCGTCGGGATCGCGCAGGCGGTCGATTGCCACCTGCCCCGTTTCCATGCCGGTATAGTGCAGCACGACGAAGCGGATCGGCGATTTGCGGTCGTTGAAGTTCGGCGACGGCAGGTCGGTGATGGTCATAATGCTTCTTCGCGCGCCAGCGGGGCCTTGGGCAAGGTCTTGTTCGGCCGCGCCGCGACCAGGGCGACGCCGGCCAGCGCAATCGCCCCGCCGACGGCCAGCCGCCAGCCGAGCGGGTCGCCCGCTACCAGGATACCGAATGCGACACCCGAGAGCGGTGCCATCAGCGTCAGCGGTGCGATCAAATTCGTCTCGTAGCGCTGGATGAGGTGGTAGAAAACGCCGTGGCCGAACATGTTGACGAGGCCCACCGTGTAGATCAGCGCCAGCACGAACAGGAAGCCACCGCTCATCACCGCCGCGATCTGGCCGCGCTCGAGCAGGAGCGACAGGACCAGCAAGGGGCCAATCGACAAGACCCCGATCCAGGCCTGCAGGCGGAAGGGTTTCATGTCGATCTTCTTCACGAGGATCATGCCGACCGCCGATACGGCTGCCGCCCCGATACCGAACAGAAGGCCGAGCGATATCGTCAGATTGGCGGGGTCGGCGCTGACCAGCGCCACGCCCGTGAAGGCCGCGATCGTGCCGACCACACGCAGCGGCCCGAGCCTCTCACCCAGCCAGACCACCGACAGGAGGGTCGCAAACGGCACGCCGAGCTGCAGCGTGATCGCCATTCCGGATGGGGTTGCGGACTGAAGTCCGATGAAGATGAGCGCGTACTGGACGCCGCCCATGCACGCCGCCACGCCGAGGAGGCGCGGCCAATCCTTCGGCATGGGCCGCAGGAAAGGCGCGAGTACCATCGCCAGCAGCAGGAAACGCAGGAAGGCGAAGAAGATGGGCGGGCTACCCTCGAATCCCGGCACCCAGGCCGGGATGCCCGCGATCGAGAATTTCGCGACGACGAAATTGAAGCCCCAGATCAGGCACATGGCCACAAGGCCGAGAGCGTCGCGCAGCGTCATGGGTCCGGGCGTTAGCCCGGAACGGCGCTGTCAGGCAAATGATTTGATCTAGAAGCGGCCGGTGCCTTCGACGGTCCAGCCATTCGGACCCCGGCGCGCGACCAGCAGGGTCGGGTCGCCATTGTCGTCTCCGCCCCGGTTGCGCGGTCCGCGGATCTTGGTCCACAGCCACCAGGCCCCGCCAGCGAGCAGTGCAACACCGATCGCGGCGATCGCCGCGGCGGTCAGGACCGCGGCGAGGAAGAGGACAAGACCGATGAAGGCGATCGCGATCACGCCCGCAGCGAGCGCGCGGACGAAGCGTCCGGCCCCCTGGGCAATCCGTTCGGATGAATTCGTCGCGTCGGTCATGCGGCTACTCCAGTTCTTGCCCCCGCATCCTGACATCAATTTTGGGGCCAGAATGCGCCGCGTCAATCACCGGGCCGCGATTCCCGTGTCCGGATCGCGCGAATTTGAGCGTAAGCGGCGTTGATCATGGCCATTTTCTCATCGGCGAGGCGCTGCATTTCCGGTGGTGCGCCGCGCGCGACGAGCGCGTCGGGGTGATTCTGCGCCGCGATGCGGCGATAGGCACGTTTCAATCCGGCCTCGTCGATATCGGGATCGATTCCCAGAATCAGCCAGGGGTCGTCTTCCGGCAGGCCGACATGACCCATGCGGATCCGGCGGTATTCCCGCTCCGAGAAACCGAAGATGTCGGCCACGGTTTCGAGGAAGGTCAGCTCCGCCGGCGTCACCCGGCCGTCTGCCTTCGCAATGTGGAACAAGCCGTCGAGCACGTCTTCCAGCACGGCCGGGTGGGCGCGGAAACGGCGCGCGAGCCGCTGCGCATAGCCTTCGAAGCCGAGCGTGGTTTCCTTGGCGAGATTGAACAGGCGCGCAATCGCCTCCTCACCTTCCTTCGGAGCACGGAACACCCGGCGGAAGGCGTCGATCTCGTCGGTGGTGACGACCCCGTCGGCCTTGGCCATTTTTGCGCCGAGACCGATCAGCGCCATGGCGAAATCGGCATGGTCCACGCGCCGGCCCGGCCCGCATTCCTCGATCTCGCAATCGAAGGGGTCGGACCGCCCGGCGATGAATTGGGTCAGCTTGCGCCAGAGGGACATGGGTCTAGTCTCCGGCCCGCATGTAACGCGGGAATCGGGCGGGCGCGAGTCGTGAACGGCAGGTGGGAATTCTGGATCGACCGCGGCGGCACGTTTACCGACGTGCTGGCACGCGAACCGGGCGGCCGCGTTCGCGCGATGAAGCTGCTGTCGGAATGCCCGGACTATCCCGATGCTGCGTCCGAAGGCGTACGCCGGTTTCTGGGTCTGAAAAGTAATGAGGCCATCCCCGCCGAAATGATCGCTGCGGTAAAGATGGGCACGACGGTCGCAACCAATGCGCTGCTCGAGCGCAAGGGCGCACCGACGCTCTTCGTCGTGACCGAAGGCTTCGCCGACCTCCTCGTGATCGGCGACCAGACGCGGCCCGACATCTTCGCGATGAAGATCGACCGGCCCGAACCGCTTCATCACCATGTGCTGGAGGTCAGCGAGCGCCTCGCCGCCGACGGCTCCGTCGTGACCCGTTTGGACGAAGCAGCAGCCCTATCGGGACTGAAAGCCGCACGGGCAGCAGGATGTCGCACCGCGGCGATCGCCTGCCTTCACGCCTATGCCAATCCGGCGCACGAAAAACGCCTCGGTGAACTGGCGAGGGAGGCCGGGTTCGACACGATCATCCTGTCGAGCGAAGCGAGCCCGCTGGTGAAGATCGTGCCCCGCGCCTCGACCACCGTCCTCGATGCCTATCTTACACCGGTCCTGAAGGACTATGCCGGACGGGTCGCAGAACGGCTTGATGGCGCGCCGCTCTACTTCATGCAGTCGTCCGGCGGACTGACCTCGGCGGACACATTTGCGGCGCGAGACGCGGTGCTGTCAGGCCCGGCCGGCGGCGTGGTCGGGATGGCGAAGACCGCCGCATCGGCCGGTTTCCCGAAGGTGATCGGCTTCGACATGGGCGGCACCTCGACTGATGTGTCGCGCTTTGACGGCGTCCACTATGAGCGGGTGACCGAAGCGCGCATCGCCGGTCACCGCCTGCGCGCGCCGATGATGGCGGTGCATACCGTTGCGGCGGGCGGCGGTTCGGTCCTGTACTTCGACGGCGAGCGCGCCCGTGTCGGGCCCGACAGCGCCGGCGCCATGCCGGGACCGGCGGGCTATGGCCGCGACGGGCCTGCCGCGGTGACGGACGCGAATATCGTGCTTGGCCGGATCCAGCCGGATGAGTTCCCTCAGGTTTTCGGGCAATCCGGCGACGGGAAGCTGGACGCGGACGCCAGCCGAGCCGCTCTTGCCGAACTCGCCGATGCGATGGGCGCGGACGGGCCGGAGGCGGCAGCAGAAGGTTTCCTCGCGGTCGCGGTTGAAAACATGGCGCAGGCAATCAAGCAGATCTCGATCGGTCAGGGCGTCGATCCGGCGGGCTATGCCCTGTCGTCCTTCGGAGGGGCGGGCGGTCAGCATGCCTGCAAGGTCGCCGAGGCGCTCGGCATGACGACCGTGTTGGTCCATCCCTTCGCCGGGCTGCTGTCAGCGCTCGGAATCGGGCTCGCCGAGCTGCGTGAGACGCGTGAAGCGGCCTCCGGCCTGCCCTTCGATACCGGGCTCGGCGCGGCGCGTGAACGAGCCGAAGCACTGGCCGACGGCGCACGCGACGCCCTCATCCGGCAGGGCGCGGCGGCGAAGGCGATCCGCTCACGTCTGGAAGCCCGGATCAAGGTGGCGGGGTCGGACACCGCCCTGCCCGTCGCATTCAGCGGCATCGAAGCGATGCGCGCGGATTTCGAGCGGGCACACAGCCAGCTGTTCGGTTTTACGCCGGGCGATGCCGCTCTGGTGATCGAGAGTGTCGCAGCGGAGGCCGAAGCCGACCCGCCGGGTGCCGGCGGCTGGTCGATCGATCTGCCTGACATGTCCGGCGATCCGAAGCCGCGCCGCATGACGCAGGTCTTTTCCGGCGGTGGATGGCGGGAAACGCCGGTTGTGGCGCTGGAGGATTTCGGTCCGGATGCGCGCTTCACCGGGCCGGCGCTGATCGTCGAGCCCAATTCCACCATCGTGGTGGAAGCCGGCTGGACCGCGCAGCGCAAGGCCGATGGCATGCTGGTGCTGACACGGGACGGCCGCACCGTGAAGGAAGCCGGATCCACCGCGCTCGATCCGGTGCGTCTGGAACTCTTCAACAAGCGCTTCATGGCCGTCGCGGAACAGATGGGCACGGCGCTCGAGCGCACGGCCCACTCGGTAAACATCAAGGAGCGGCTCGACTTTTCCTGCGCCGTCTTCGATGCCGGGGGCGGGCTGGTCGCCAACGCCCCGCACATGCCGGTGCATCTTGGTTCGATGTCGGCCAGCGTGAAGGCCGCCGCCGAGGCGCACCCGGACCTCGGTCCCGGTGATGCGGTGGCGGTGAATGCGCCCTATGACGGCGGCACTCACCTGCCCGACATCACGCTGGTCGTGCCGGTGTTCGACGAAATGTCGGGCGAACGCCTGTTCTGGGTCGCGGCAAGGGGCCACCATGCCGATGTCGGCGGAATCGCCCCGGGGTCCATGCCGCCCTTCTCGAAGACGATCGACGAGGAAGGCGTGCTGTTCCGGAACCTCAAGGTGATGGAAGCAGGGCGTTTCCTCGACGCGGATGTACGCGCCGTCCTCACCGGCGGCCCCTTCCCGGCCCGCAATCCGGATCAGAATGTCGCCGACATGAAGGCGCAACTGGCCGCCTGCGCGAAAGGCGCGGCGGAACTGAAACGGATGGTCGGCGATCACGGGCTCGACGTGGTGCGGGCCTATATGGGCCATGTGCAGGACAATGCCGAGCGCGCCGTTCGCCGGGTGATCGACGCGCTGGAGGATGGCGAGGCGGTCTCGCGTCTGGAAGACGGGGCGGAAATCCGGGTCCGGATCACCGTCGACCGGGACGCTCGCACCGCCAGGGTCGACTTCACGGGCACCAGCGCCCAGCGCGACAGCAATTTCAACGCGCCGTCGAGCGTCGCGCGGGCCGCCGTGCTTTACATCTTCCGCTGCCTCGTCGGCGACGCGATCCCGCTGAACGAGGGGTGTCTGAAACCGCTGGAGATCGTGATCCCGGAACGCAGCCTGCTCGATCCGAAGCCTCCCGCCGCCGTCGTGGCCGGCAATGTCGAGACCAGCCAGCTGGTCGTCGATGCCCTGTTCGCCGCAGCAGGCCGGATGGCCAGCGCCCAAGGCACTATGAACAACTTCACCTTCGGCAATGCGCGCTACCAGTATTACGAGACGATCTGCGGCGGTGCCGGAGCAGGGTTGGACCACGAAGGACACGGCTTTGCCGGGACCAGCGCGATCCACACCCACATGACGAATTCGCGCATGACCGACCCGGAAGTGCTGGAGGCGCGATTTCCGGTGCGGCTCGCCTGGCACCGGGTGCGCCCGAACTCGGGTGGCGACGGAAAATGGCGGGGCGGTGACGGATCCAGCCGGAAGCTGATTTTCCTTGAAGCGATGGAGGCCGCGCTACTGTCCTCGCGCCGGAATGAACATCCGGCCGGTCTGTCCGGCGGCGGCGAGGCGCTCGCAGGCTCCCAACGGCTGATCCGGTCCGACGGGAGCGAGGTAGTTCTGCCCGCCCTGTTCAGCGTGGCGGTACGGCCTGGCGACGCGATCGTGATCGAGACTCCCGGCGGGGGCGGATTCGGCCCGGCAGATTAAACTTTCGCAATGTTCCGATCCGATGGCGGATCGGGCGCGTATCTCCCCATGTCTTGCGCAAGACATCCCTCTTGAAGACTGGCGCCGCCCGGCCCCTACACGGGCGGCGCCTTTCCTCCCCCCACGAAGCAATCCGAAGGAGCGCAAGCACAATGCGTACTCTCTTTACTGCGACCGCCGCCCTGGCCCTTCTCGCTGCCCCGGCTTTTGCCGACGGACAGGCCAAGGTCGACCACCACGCCTCGTCCGATCATCACGCCATGCAGGCCGACATCGTCGACACTGCGGTGAGCGCCGGTTCGTTCAACACGCTGGTGGCTGCCGTTCAGGCCGCGGGTCTCGAAGAAACGCTGCGCGGCGATGGTCCGTTCACGGTGTTCGCCCCGACCGACGAAGCCTTCGCCGCCCTGCCGGAAGGCACGGTGGAAAGCCTGCTGCAGCCGGAAAACCGGGACCAGCTGGTCGCGATCCTGACCTATCACGTGGTCGCGGGTGAATACATGGCGGGCGATCTGGGCGGCCAGGCGCTGTCCGTGGAAACGGTCCAGGGTGACACGGTCGATATCGATGCGACCGGCGACAACGTCATGGTCGATGGCGCAACTGTCATCATGGCTGACGTCGATGCATCCAATGGCGTCATCCACGTCATCAATGAAGTGATCATGCCCGAATAAGAGGCAGGATCCGGAGCTTTCGGACCCCCTTCCCAGTCCCTCCGGTCCGGGGCACCGCATTCGCGGGGCCGTCTGCCATGCAGGCGGCCCCGCACTGTTTTTCAACGGCGATGATTTCCCTCATCCTGAGGGGCTGTGATCGTGATCAGAGGATTTCGTCCTCGTCGAACAGCGGGTCGCCTTCGGTCTCCTCGCCGATGCGGACCAGGGGATCGACCTTCGGGACGCGGGAAATCTCCGCGATATGGAAGAGCGCATCGCCCTCATTGACGATGGGCAGCATGGTCCGGCCGATGACGAGGCCCGAGAAATTCGCCTTCACGACTTCCTCGCGAGATCCCAGCGGATCGGCGATGGCGGCGATCACATCGCCCTTTTCCACCAGCGCCCCGGCAGCCTTGTAGGCGCGCAGCACACCGCCCATCGGCGCGCGCTCCCAGTGCGAATGCCTGGACAGGACGGGGCGGATTTTCGACGACAGACCCTTGTCGCTGGCGATCATGCCGAGTTGGTGCAGGACGCGGAGAATGCCCTTCACACCGAGGCGTATGGCCTGTTCGTCGAAGCGCAGCGCCTCGCCGGCCTCGTAGACGAGCACGTCCTTGCCCATCTCGCGGGCCGCCATGCGCAGCGAGCCGTCGCGCAGCTTCGACTGGACGATGACCGGGGCGCAGAAGGCCTGCGCCAGTTCCTGCACGCGCTTCGAGCCGGCATCGATCCGGATCTGGGGCAGGTTCACCCGGTGCTCGGCGGCGGAATGCAGGTCGATCCCGACCTCGCAGCGCGACACGATCTCATCGACGAAGAGCCGCGCCAGCCGGGCCGCGAGCGAGCCCGTCGCCGCCCCCGGGAAGGACCGGTTCAGGTCGCGCCGGTCCGGCAGGTAGCGCGTGTGGTTGATGAATCCGAACGTGTTGACGATCGGCACGCAGATCAGCGTGCCTCGAAGCGATTTCAGCTGCGGCGTGCGCAGCAGGCGGCGGACGATCTCGACACCGATGATCTCGTCGCCATGGATCGCGCCGGAAACGAACGCGGCGGGACCGGGGCGCTTCCCGTGAATGACCTGGCAGGAGAGCGCCATCGGCGTGTGGTCGGACAGCACCGAGACCGGGATGTCGACGATGGCACGCTCGCCGGACGGCACGGCGTGCCCGGCCATCTCGAAGACGCTCATCCCTTGCCCTTGGTCTTCGTCTTTCCGGGGCTGGCGTTCTTTTCGACGAAGTCGATGATCGCGTCGGCGACGTCGAATCCGGTGGTCTCCTCGATGCCTTCAAGCCCCGGGGAGGAATTCACCTCCATCACCACCGGTCCGTGATTGGACCGCAGGATATCAACCCCGGCGACATTCAGCCCCATCACCTTGGCAGCGCGCAGCGCGGTCGAGCGTTCCTCCGGTGTGATGCGTACCTTCGCCGCCGAACCGCCGCGGTGCAGGTTGGAGCGGAAATCGCCTTCCCCGCCCTGGCGCTTCATCGCCGCGATCACCTTGCCGCCGACGACAATCATCCGGATGTCGGAACCGCCCGCCTCCTTGATGAATTCCTGGACGAGAATATCGACCTTGGCGCCGCGGAAGGCCTCGATCACCGATTTCGCGGAGCGGCGGGTTTCCGCCAGAACCACGCCGACGCCCTGCGTGCCTTCAAGCAGCTTGATGACGACCGGTTCGCCGCCCACGATATCGAGCACGTCGTCGGTCATGCGCGTTTCATGGGCGAAAGCCGTCACCGGAAGGCCGATCCCGGCGCGCGACAGGAGCTGAAGCGAGCGAAGCTTGTCGCGCGAACGGCCGATGGCGACGGACTCGTTCAGCGACCACACGCCCATCATCTCGAACTGGCGCACGACTGCGGTGCCGTAGCTGGTGATCGACGCGCCGATTCGCGGGATGACCGCGTCATAGCCTTCGAGCGAGCGGCCATTGTGCCGGGCCTCGGGACGCAGCGAGGTGATGTTCATGTAGATGCGCAGCGTATCGAGGACATCGATCTCGTGGCCGCGTGCCTCGGCCGCCTCCACAAGCCGCCGGTGCGAGTAGAGCGAGGCGTTTCGGGCCAGCATGAGAAGGCGCATGGGCGTCAATTCCTGTTCGGCGCGTGGTCAGTATGGGGCAAGCAAGGCGGAAGCTAAACCGGACCGGGCTCGCGCCCCGTCAGGAAGGAGGCAGCGGGGTCGATCAGGACACGGCGTTTCAGCGCCGTCCGGCCGATCAGCATGCGGAAACCCATCTGGTCCCGGCGCGCCAAAGTCAACTCGATCGGCCAGATACGCCCGTCCATTTTCAACTTCGTCTTCACGACGAGGCGTACCGCCGTCTCTCCGTTCGAGGACCGCACTTCGCGTTCGTCGAAGATCGGCATGACGCAGGCGATCCGGGTGCGGTTGTCCTTCTGGACCGGGTGCAGTTCGAACCGCACCCAGGGCGCGCCGGCTTCGGAAAAGCGCTGGATCTTCCAGGCATGGATCGCGGATGTCCGCGCGCCGGTATCGATCTTCGCCTTGATCGGCAGATCGGTCAGATCGGGCAGGCGCACCCATTCGCGCCAGCCAATCAGCAGCGGCTGTTTCTTCGCGGAGGCCAAACCGTCAGTCGCCCAACCAGCCCTGGAAGCTGACATTCTCGAAGACGTCGTCGCCGATCCGAAGCGTTCCGGTCAGCGCGCCCTCCGCGGGTAAGCCCTCGTGGAAAGCTTCGACCTGCTGCGCGTTGAACGTCCCCTCGAATGAATAGGCGCCGATCACTTCATGCGTCCCGGAGAAGGTCAGCGCCTCGTCGGTGATTAGAAAGTTTTCCGGAAAAACCGCATAGCTGACTTCGTAATAGGTATTGCCCAGTTCGCCGATGCCGGTCGGGCTGGAGACGTCATCAAACGCCATGACGAACGGCTGATAGTTTTCGGGTTGGCCAGCGAAGAATTCCTCGAATTCCCAATCCATACCGATTGCGATGTGGTCTAGGCGGATATCGCCAATGCCGACGTCCGTATCGGGCAGATAGTAGCCGAACAGTTCGGTCTCGGCGGCGAAGACCTGACTGTTCGCGGCGCCCTGTTCGGACGCACCGGTTTCATCGGCGGCGTGTTGATCAACCGCCGCGGCGTCTGCCTCGCCGTCTGCGTGTTGATCGGTCGACGCGGCGTCGGCCGCTTCGGCCTCAGCCGGATCGGTGGCGGCTGAATTGCCGCAGGCCATCAGGAATACGGAGGCGATGGCAGAAACGAAAACCGGACGCATGATTGAACCCTCCCCGAGTCGAATTTCCGGACACACTACCGGCAAGCGCAAGCGGCGTCAGCCGAAACCCGATTGTCTCCCGATCGGAAAGAACAAGTGTCCGAATGCCGGGGTCGCTCCGGCGGACGCGGCACACTAGATAGCGGTCAAAGGAGATTGCCATGAGCCAGATCCGGACCCTTGCCTTCAAGACGAAAGGCGTTGCGACATCCGATGGTGCCGGCGTGAAAATCCGCCGCCTGCTCGGTCACCGCGAGCTTCAAATGCTCGACCCCTTCCTGATGCTCGACCATTTCCACTCGGACAATCCGGGCGACTACATCGCCGGCTTCCCGCCGCATCCCCATCGCGGGTTCGAGACCGTGACCTACATGTTCGCCGGGCGTCTGCGCCACAAGGACAACAAGGGTCATGAAGGCGTGATCGAACCGGGCGGCGTGCAGTGGATGACCGCAGCGGGCGGCATCGAACACTCCGAAATGCCGGAGCAGGAAGACGGGCTGATGTCCGGCTTCCAGCTGTGGATCAACCTGCCGCGCGAGAAGAAGATGGAGCCGGCGCGCTATCAGGAATTCGATCCGGCGCGCATTCCCGAAGACGTGCGCGAGACCGGCGCAAGGGCGCGGATCGTGACGGGGAAGACCTCGACCGGGGTCGAAGGCCCGGTGCGCGATGTCGCGACCGATCCCTTCTATGCCGATGTCCGGCTCGATGCGGGCGGCGTCTATGAGGAACCGGTCGATCCGGGCAAGACGGTGATGATCGCCGTGCGCGACGGGTCGCTCCACTTCCGCGATGCCGACGGAAAGGCCGTCACGCTTTCGGTCGGCGAGCTCGGCGTCCTGATGACGGGTGACACGGTCCGTCTGGAAGCGGGGTCCGAAGGCGCGACCGCGCTCTTCCTGGCCGGACGGCCGATCCGGGAACCTGTGGCGTGGGGCGGGCCTTTCGTCATGAACACGGAAGGCGAAGTGCGCCAGGCGATGCTGGACTATCAGGCTGGGCGTTTCTGACAGAAGCAAACATGAAGGAGCGCGCCGATGGGCATGCTCGTTGACGGTCAATGGACCGACAAGTGGTACGACACGAAGTCGACCGGCGGGAAATTCAAGCGTTCCGAGAGCGCCTTCCGCGGCTGGGTGACGGCCGATGGCGGTCCGGGACCGAAGGGCCAGACCAGCTTCAAGGCCGAGGCCGGGCGCTATCACCTCTATGTCTCGCTCGCCTGCCCCTGGGCGCACCGCACGCTGGTCTTCCGGCGCCTGAAAGGGCTGGAGGACATGATCTCGCTGTCAGTGGTTCACTGGCTGATGGGCGAGAATGGCTGGACGTTCATGGACGGTCCCGGCGTCATCCCGGACCCGATCCACAACGCCGACTTCCTGCACCAGGTCTATACCGCCGCGAAGCCGGACTATACCGGCCGGGTGACGGTCCCGGTCCTGTGGGACAAGCAGACCGGCACGATCGTTTCGAACGAAAGCGCAGACATCATCCGGATGTTCAATGCGGCGTTCGACGGGCTCGGCGCGAAGCAAGGCGACTACTATCCCGAGGATCTCCGCGACGAGATCGACGCGATCAATGACCGCGTTTATTCGGATGTGAACAATGGCGTCTACAAGTCCGGCTTCGCGACGAAACAGAGCGTCTACGAGGCCGAAGTCGGCAAGCTGTTCGACGCGCTCGACTGGCTTGAAGAACGGCTCTCAGACGGCCGGACATGGCTGACCGGTGACCGGCTGACCGAAGCTGACTGGCGGCTCTACACCACGCTGGTGCGCTTCGACCCGGTCTATCACGGCCACTTCAAATGCAATCTGCGGCGCCTGATCGACTATCCACACCTCGCTGCCTACGGGCGGCGGCTGCATGCGGTCGACGGAGTCGGCGAATTGTTCAATCTCGAACACGCCCAGCGGCACTATTACGAGAGCCACGGCATGATCAATCCGAACGGGATCGTTCCCGCCGGACCGCTTGAACACATCGCCGACGGCAAGCCGGCCTGACGCAAGGTCAGGCCGCGCTTTTCTCGTCGTTCTCGCTCGGTTCGTATCCGAGGATCGGCGCCAGCGCCTTTTCGGCCTCGGCCAGCGTCCAGCCCTTGCGCTCGGCATAGTCCTTCGCCTGGTCTTCCGCGATGCGGCCGACCGCGAAATACGCGCTGTCCGGGTGGCCGATATAGAGGCCCGAGACCGAGGACGCCGGCATCATGGCGAGGCTCTCGGTCAGCGTGACACCGGCATTTTCCGGCGCATTCAACAGATCGAACAGGGTCAGCTTCTCGGTGTGGTCGGGCTGGGAGGGGTAGCCAGGTGCCGGTCGGATGCCGCGATAGGCCTCGGCGATCAGTTCCTCGCTCTTGAAGCTTTCGTCGGGCGAGTAGCCCCAATACTGCCTGCGCACGCGCTCGTGCAGGTATTCCGCGAATGCCTCGGCGATACGGTCAGACAGGGCGGCGAACAGGATGCCCGAATAGTCGTCATTGTCCGCCTTGAATTCCTTCATCTTGTCCAGGTTCTCGCCGGCCGTGACGGCAAAACCGCCGACCCAGTCCGCGCCCTCGGGAGATACGAAGTCCGATTGCGACAGGTGCGGCCGGTCATTGTCCTTTGCCGCCTGCTGGCGCAGGCCGAAGAAGGTCGCGCGTTTCTCCGTGCGGCTTTCATCCGTCCAGACCGTGATGTCATCGCCGTCGGAATTGGCGGGCCACAGTCCGACCACGCCGCGCGGCTGAAGCCAGCCTTCCTGCACCATCGTGTCGAGCATGCGCTGCGCATCCTCGAACAGGCTGCGCGCCGCCTCACCGCGGTTCGGATCATCGAGGATTTGCGGGAAACGCCCCTTGATCTCCCAGGCCGCGAAGAAGGGCGTCCAGTCGATATAGGGGATCAGGTCCTTCACCGTGACGTCGTCGATCTTCGTGACGCCCGGCGTCTTCGGTTGCGGCGGCTCGTAGCCGGCCCAGTCGATCTTCATCGCATTCTTGCGCGCACCCTCGAGCGGGACGCGGTTTTTCGCCGCCTGGGCGTTGGCGCGGCGTTCGCGGATCTTCTGATATTCCTCGCGGATGTCGGCAACATAGCCGTCGCGGGCGGTTCCAGAGAGAAGTTTCGAGACCACGCCGACGGCGCGGCTGGCGTCGTTGACGTGGATCGCCGCGTTGTTCTTGTAGGCCGGTTCGATCTTCACCGCGGTGTGCGCCGGGCTGGTCGTCGCCCCGCCGATCAGCAGCGGAATATCGTATCCCTGACGCTGCATTTCCGCCGCGACCGTGACCATCTCGTCGAGGCTCGGCGTGATCAGTCCCGACAGTCCGATGATATCGGCCCCTTCCTTCTTCGCCGTGTCCAGAATGGTCTCGGCGGGAACCATGACGCCGAGATCGATCACGTCATAGCCGTTACACTGCAGCACGACGCCAACAATGTTCTTGCCGATGTCGTGGACGTCGCCCTTGACCGTCGCCATGACGATCTTTCCGTTCGACTTGCCTTCCATGCCCGTGCGGCGTTTCTCCTCTTCCAGATAGGGCAGGAGATAGGCGACGGCCTTCTTCATCACGCGGGCCGATTTCACGACCTGCGGCAGGAACATCTTGCCGTCGCCGAACAGGTCGCCGACGACATTCATGCCGTCCATCAGCGGGCCTTCGATCACTTCGAGCGGCTTGTCGAAATTCTGGCGCGCTTCCTCGGTGTCCTCTTCGATATAATCGTCGATGCCGTGGACGAGCGAGTGCTCGAGGCGCTTGGCCACCGGCCATTCGCGCCACTCGGTGTTCTTCTTCTTCGCCTGCTTGCCTTCTTCGCCGCGATAGCGCTCGGCCAGTTCCAGCAGGCGCTCACCGGCGTCGGAGCGGCGGTTGAGGATCACGTCCTCGCAGGCCTCGCGCAATTCCGGCTCGATGTCGTCATAGATGTCGAGCTGGCCGGCATTGACGATGCCCATGTCCATCCCCGCCTTGATGGCGTGGTAGAGGAAGACGGAGTGCATCGCCTGGCGAACGACCTCATTTCCCCGGAAGGAGAATGAGAGGTTGGAGACACCGCCGGACACGTGCGCGCCCTTGAGTTCCTTGCGGATGCGGCGGGTCGCCTCGATGAAGGCGACGCCGTAATCGTCGTGCTCGGCGATGCCGGTCGCGACCGCGAAGATGTTCGGGTCGAAGATGATGTCGTTCGGGTCGATGCCGACGGTGTCGACCAGCAGGTCATAGGCCCGCTTGCAGATGTCGAACTTGCGGTCGGCGGTCTCGGCCTGACCGGTCTCGTCGAACGCCATGACGACGACGGCGGCGCCATAGGACCTGACCAGCCGCGCCTGTTCCAGGAAGGGCTCTTCGCCCTCCTTCAGGCTGATCGAGTTGACGATCGCCTTGCCCTGGACGTTCTTCAGACCTTCCTCGATCACTTCCCACTTGGAGGAGTCGATCATGATCGGCACGCGGGCAATATCCGGTTCGGCGGCGATCAGGCGCAGGAAGGTGCGCATGGCCGCCTTCGAGTCCAGAAGGCCCTCGTCCATGTTGACGTCGATGATCTGCGCGCCGTTCTCGACCTGCTGACGGGCGACGGACAGCGCCTCGTTGTAATTGCCGTCGGTGATCAGGCGCCGGAAGACGGCCGAACCTGTGACGTTCGTCCGCTCGCCGACATTGACGAAGATGGCTTGGGATTGTTCGGACATCAGTACGGTATTCCTCAGGCGGACAGGGCAAAGGGTTCAAGGCCGGACAGGCGCATGGCGGGCGGGCGCGGGCCGTATTCGCGCGGCGCCTTGCCCTTCACGGCTTTCGCGATGGCGGCGATGTGGCTCGGGGTCGTCCCGCAACAGCCACCCACGACATTGAGAAGACCGCTTTCCGCCCATTCCGCGATGTGTTCGGCGGTTTCCGACGGAGTCTCGTCGTACTCGCCGAAGGCATTCGGCAGACCGGCATTGGGATAGGCCAGCACGCGCGTGCCCGCGACGCGGGACATTTCCGCGACATAGCGGCGGAGCTGATCGGCGCCGAGCGCGCAATTGAGACCCACCGCCCACGGCCGGGCATGGCGCACGGAGTTCCAGAAGGCTTCGGTGGTCTGCCCGGAAAGCGTCCGGCCGGATGCGTCAGTGATCGTGCCAGACAGCAGGATCGGGATTTCCTCTCCGGTGCGGTCGGCGAGGTCGAGCAGCGCCTTGATCGCGGCCTTGGCGTTCAGCGTGTCGAAAATCGTCTCGACCAGCATGAAGTCGACGAAGGGCGCCATCGCCTCGGCCTGCTCGTAATAGGCGGCATAGACCTGGTCGAAATCGACTTCGCGGAAACCCGGGTCGTTGACGTCCGGCGACAGCGACAGCGTCTTGTTCGTCGGCCCGATCGCGCCGGCAACGCAACGCTGGATGCCCGTCGCCTCGGTCACGTTGTCGGCGGCCTCGCGTGCGATGCGCGCGCCTTCGCGGGCGATTTCGGAGGCGATGGATTCCATCTTGTAGTCGGCCTGGGCGATCGTCGTCGCGGAGAAGGTGTTCGTCTCCACGATGTCCGCGCCGGCCTCGAAATAATGCTCGTGGATTTCGCGGATCGCGTCGGGCTTGGACAGGTTCAGAAGGTCGTTATTGCCCTTCACCGGCGACGACCAGTCGGCGAAACGCTCGCCGCGATAGTCTTCCTCGGACGGCTTCAGATTCTGGATCTGCGTACCCATGGCCCCGTCGAGGACCAGGATGCGCTGCTTGGCGGCCGCTTCGATGGCGGCGATACGGTCTTTGCGGGACATCGGGGCCTCCTCAGGCAGGCTCGGCAATGGCAGGCTTCAGGCCCAGAAGACGGCAGGTCGCCATCGTCAGGCTCGCCCGGTTCAGCGTGTAGAAGTGGAAATGCTCGCAGCCGCCGTCGGAGAGCTTCTGCACCAGTTCCGCGGCGGTCTGGGCGGTCAGCAGTTCACGGGTCTCGGCGTCGTCGTCGAGGCCGTCATAGCGATGCGCCAGCCAGTCCGGGATGGATGCGCCGCACAGGCCCGCCATCCGCGACAGGCCCTTGAAGTTCGACTGCAGCATGATGCCCGGCACGATCGGGATATCGATCCCGGCGGCGCGGACCTTGTCGAGATAGCGGAAATAGACGTCCGGCTCGAAGAAGAACTGGGTGATGGCCCGGGTCGCGCCATGGTCGACCTTACGCTTCAGCAGGTCGATGTCGTAAGCGAAGTCGCGGCTTTCCGGGTGCTTTTCCGGATAGCAGCCGACAGAAATCTCGAACCCGCCGATTTCCGAAATGCCGGCGGCGAGATCGGCCGCATTCACATAGCCGCCCGGATGCGGCTCGTACTTCTCACCGATGCCTTCAGGCGGATCGCCGCGCAGTGCGACGATGTGCTTCACACCGGCGTCGCGGTATTCGCGGATCACCTCGTTGATCTCGTCCTTCGTCGCGCACACGCAGGTCAGGTGCGCGGCCGGCTTCAGGCTCGTCTCGTCGACGATGCGCTTGACGGTGGCGTGCGTTCGCTCGCGGGTCGAACCGCCTGCACCATAGGTCACGGAAACGAAGCCGGGCTGGAATGCCTCCAGCTTCGATACGGAATCCCACAGGCGCTCGGCCATTTCATCGGTCTTCGGCGGGAAGAACTCGAAAGAAACGGACGGCCCCCCATTCGTTTTCAAACTCGCGCTCACGGGTTTTCTTCCTGTTTTTGTTGCTTGGTGCGCGTGCCCGGTTCGGCAGCGCGCTCGGATTTGGTTGCGGCCCAGATCTTCACCGTCAGGCGGCCGGCGGGCTCTTCCGGATGCAGGGCGATACGCCGCGTCAGGTCGAGTCCGGCGGCGTCGACCCAGTCGCCCATTTCCGCGTCGGAGAATCCGAGGCGGCGATGGGCATGTTCGCTGCGGAGATATTCCAGCTGGTGCGGCGCGAAGTCGGCGATCAGAAGAATGCCGCCGGGCTTAAGCACGCGGGCGCATTCGGTGATCGCGCTGGCCGGATCATCGAGATAGTGCAGCACCTGGTGCACGGTCACGAGATCGGCGCTGCGGTCCGCGAAGGGCAGCGCCGTGACATTGGCTTCGCGCACGAAGAAATGCTTGATCCCCGCCTTCTCGAGATTGAGCCGGGCGAGATTGAGCATGGCGTGGTTCACATCCACGCCGACACCGCGCGCAGCGCGGTCGGCGAAGACTTCGAGCATGCGGCCGGTGCCGACGCCGACATCGACGATCAGGTCGAACGGGCCCTGGCCCGCCGCGGCGAGAATGGCTGCCTCGACCTCGTCCTCGGACAGGTGCAGCGAGCGGATCGTCTCCCAATCCGACGAGGCCCGGTCGAAATAGGCCTGCGCCTCGGCGGCGCGGGCGGCCTTCACGGCTTCGAGACGCTCCAGGTCACGGCGGAAGGACGGGTCGCTGTCCGGCACGAATTCACTGATGAGGGCGGCGAGACGCTTGCCCGCCCCCTGCCCGGTCAGCCGGTAGAAGACGAAGGCGCCCTCCGGCATGCGTTCTGCGAGATTGGCATCGGTCAGAAGCTTCAGATGGCGCGACACGCGCGGCTGGCTCTGCCCGAGAATGTGAACCAGTTCGGACACGGTCAGCTCGCCGCGCGACAGGAGGTGCGCCACGCGCAAGCGTGACGGATCGGCCAGGGCCTTCAGCTGTCGAACCAGTTCTTCCATGCGTCTCGTGTCGCAAAACCTATAAAGATATCTTTATATCGTAATTGCGAGACGATTCAACGTGTAATCCTTCGCAGGTGCGGAAAAATCAGGTCCCTTCGCATTACCCCGGCGCGGTGAGTAAGGCGGGCAGATACCCCTGCGCGGCGAGGGCCGAGAGCAGGGTTCCGGCGATGTTGTTGATCGCATGGGCGAGGACTGCGGGCCAGATCGAGCCGGATTTCTCGTAGATCCAGATGAGGACCAGTGACAGCACGAAGGCGTTGATCGCCTGCGGGGGAATGATGTGCGACGCGCCGAAGATCGCCGAGGAAACGAGCGCGGCGAGCCAGACCGGCCGGTGGCCCTTCATCCACTTGTAGAGAAAGCCGCGGAAGAAGACCTCCTCCGCGAAGGGCGTGATGGCGAAGGTGAGTGCGAGGAAGGCGACGGACATGGCCCAGCCGTTTGCCTCACCGAAGGCGAAGGGCGAGCGGGTCATCCCTGCCCAATCGGGCACGAGCGCGATCATCGCCTTCACCAGAAGCAGGCCAGACACGACGAAGCCCAGCCCCGCGACGCCGCCCAGGATCAGCCAGCCGCGCTTGACCGGCTTCAGCCCCACCGC
The DNA here is from genome assembly GCF_021864465.1 of Hyphobacterium sp. SN044. GTDB lineage: Bacteria > Pseudomonadota > Alphaproteobacteria > Caulobacterales > Maricaulaceae > Hyphobacterium. Next base: position 141,705 of record NZ_JAKKUV010000001.1, on the reverse strand, counting down.
CGACCAGTCGAGGCGTTTGGGGAGAAGTCCCAACAGCCAGAGCGCGCCGAGCAGTGCGGCGGCCTTGGACGCCTGGCTGATGACGAGGATGGAGGCCGGCAGGCGGTCGCCCGCCCCGAGATAGGCTTCCATTCCGACCGTGCGGGCGACGATGGCCATGTGGCCCCAACTCATCAGCGTGTAGGCGAGCATCGCCGCGGCGAGCACGACGATGCCGTCGCGGAAGCTCCAGAGGCGGGCGGGTTTGGTGGCGGTTGCGGTCATGTATCCCTCCGTTTCGATGGAAGGACGCTGGCGGGCGATGGGCGGCCCGGCCATCGACAGATGTTGACGATGTGTCAGTCGACAGGTGTCAGCTGCCGGATTTCGCCATGCGGATCGCCTGTGTGCGGCTGGTCACGCCAAGCTTCTGGTAGAGCGCACTGTTGTAGGTTCGCACGGTCGACGGCGAGAGGTTCAGCCGCCGGGCGATTTCCTTGTCGGTCAGTCCTTCCGCGATCAGGGCGAGGAGCTCCTGCTCGCGACGGGTCAGATCTGCAGCCACGATAGCGGACTGCGCGCCGGCCGCATCGGCATCCTGGACGATCGACAGGAGCGCACCGGAATGCGGGGCAAAGCGCACGGTCACGGTCTGGCCGGGCACGAGGGAGTCGGCGAAGGCGGAGTCGATCTCGAAGACTCGGTCACCGACTAGGAGGCGGTCGCGCGGCCCGGCGAAGATTCCCGGACGGTCCTGCTGGCGCAGCCGCGCTGGTCCGGTGATCGTATCGACCCCGTCCTCCTGCGTATCGCGGCGGGCCGCCCACCATTGACGGTGGGCACGCGGATTGAGCGTGATCCAGATGAGCGCGGGGAAGACGAAAACGATGACCGGGCTGCGGAACACCGCATCCGGGTTCGCCAGGGCCAGTGCGCCGATCACGCCAGTCAGAAGGAGTGAAGCCAGGACGAGGACCGCCGCGATCGCGCGGCCCCGCCGGTAGCTGGCGAGGCGCGCGCGTTCGATGCCGGTCCGGGCCACCGGTCTAGCGGCTGAACTTCTGGAATTTCACGCGGGTGGGGACGATGGAGTCCTCACCGAGGCGGCGCTTCTTGTCTTCCAGATAGTCGTGGAAATTGCCTTCGAACCATTCGACATGGCTGTCCCCCTCGAAGGCGAGGATGTGCGTGGCGATCCGATCGAGGAAGAAGCGGTCGTGGGTGATGATCACCGCGCAGCCGGGGAAGTCTTCGAGCGCGGCTTCGAGCGCCGACAGGGTTTCCACGTCGAGGTCGTTGGTCGGTTCGTCGAGGAGGAGCAGATTGCCGCCCTCCTTCAGCATTTTGGCGAGGTGGACGCGGTTGCGCTCACCGCCGGAAAGCAGGCCGACTTTCTTCTGCTGGTCGCCGCCCTTGAAGTTGAACGCGCCGACATAGGCCCGGCTCGGGACTTCCTTGCCACCCAGCGTGATCATGTCATGACCGCCGGAGATTTCCTCCCAGACGTTCTTTTTCGGATCGAGGGCATCGCGCGACTGGTTGACGTAGCCGAGCTTCACCGTCTCGCCGATCTCGATCTTGCCCTCGTCGGGCTGCTCCTCGCCAATGATCATCTTGAACAGCGTGGTCTTGCCCGCACCGTTCGGACCGATCACGCCGACCACGCCGCCGGGCGGCAGCTTGAAGTCGAGATCGTCGATCAGGAGGCGATCGCCGAAGCCCTTCTTCACATGCTCGAAATTGACCACATTGCCGCCGAGGCGCGGGCCCGGCGGAATACGGATGACGGCGGTGGTGATGTCCTGACGCTCGGCGGCGTCGCGCATTTCCTCATAGGCCTTGATACGCGCCTTGGACTTGGCCTGGCGGGCCTTCGGGCTTGAGCGGATCCATTCGAGTTCGCGGGCCAGAGCGCGGGACTTCGCGCCCTCCTCGCGGGATTCCTGCGCGAGGCGCTTCTGCTTCTGCTCCAGCCAGGAGGAGTAATTGCCCTCATAGGGGATGCCGCGGCCTCGATCGAGCTCGAGCGTCCAGGTGGTGATCGAGTCGAGGAAGTAACGGTCGTGGGTCACGACCAGGATCGCGCCGGGGAAGCCTTCCAGATAGTGCTGCAGCCACTCCACCGATTCCGCGTCGAGGTGGTTGGTCGGCTCGTCGAGCAGCAGCATGTGCGGCTCCGACAGAAGCAGGCGGCACAGCGCCACGCGGCGGACTTCACCGCCCGACAGCTTGGTCACATCGGCGTCACCCGGCGGGCAGCGCAGCGCGTCCATCGCCATTTCGATCTTCGAATCGATGTCCCAGGCGTCGCGGGCGTCGATCTTCTCCTGAAGCTCGGTCATCTCCGCCATCAGCTCGTCGGTATAGTCTTCGGCGAGCTTCATCGAGACGGCGTTGAAATCGTCGACCAGCTTCTTGTCGGCCGAGCCCTCGATCACGTTTTCCCAGACGGACTTGGACTGATCCAGCTTCGGTTCCTGCGGCAAATAGCCGACGCGCACGCCCTTCTCCGCCCAGGCCTCGCCGGTGAATTCGGTGTCGATGCCGGCCATGATCTTCAGGAGGGTCGACTTGCCCGCGCCGTTCACGCCGACGACGCCGATCTTGGCGTCGGGCAGGAAGTGCAGGGAAATGTTCTCGAACACCGGCTTGGACGCGCCCGGATAGGTCTTCGACAGGCGATCCATGTGGTAGACATACTGGTAGGCGGCCATGGGGCGGCGTCCTTCAAATCAGCGGGAAATTCCTTTGCCGCGCGCTATAGCGGAGTGCGCCCTTGGCTGGCAACGCCGGGAGTCCTAGCTTGCGTCCCGAATTGCCAAACGGAGATGCCGATGCGCCGCGCTGCCCTGATCGCCCTGCCCTTTCTTTTCGCCCCGTCCGCGCTTGCGCAGGAGGCGGAACAGCTGACGATCGAGCGGCTCTATGGCAGCCCCAGCCTTAACGGCCCGGCGCCGCGCGCGCTGCGGTTTTCACCCGACGGCGAGCGCATCACCTTCCTGCGCGCCAAGGAGGAGGACGCCAATGTCCTCGATCTGTGGGCCATCGATGTCGCGGGCGGCGATCCCTATCTGCTGGTCGACAGCGATGTGCTGGTTCCCGAGGAGGTCGAGCTTTCCGAAGCCGAGCGCCAGCGCCGCGAACGCCAGCGGATCAGCGCGTCGGGCATCGTCGAATACGACTGGGACACCACCGGAGACGCCATCCTCGTCCCGCTCGGCGGCGATATTTTCTACGTCGATGTGGAATCGGGCGAGGCGCGCCGCCTGACCGAGACGGAGGCGTTCGAGACCGATGCCCGGATCTCGCCGAACGGGAATTTCGTTTCCTTCATCCGCGACCAGAATCTCTACGTGATCGACCTCGCCAGCGGCGAGGAACGCGCGCTGACCACCGAGGGCGGCGGCGTCATCTCGTGGGGCATGGCCGAATTCGTCGCCCAGGAGGAAATGGACCGCGACACCGGATACTGGTGGTCGCCGGACGAGCAATACATTGCCGCAGCGCGCGTCGACGAGACGCCGGTGGAAATCATCCCCCGTCTGGAAATCGGGGCGGAGGGCGCGACCGTCGTCGAACAGCGCTATCCGCGCGCCGGCGATGCGAATGCGCTCGTGACGCTGCACACGATCGCGCTCGACAGCGGCGAGACCACCGAGATCGACCTCGGCGAAAACACCGACATCTATCTCGCGCGCGTCAACTGGCGGCGCGACAGCTCCGAAGCCCTCGTCCAGCGGCAGAACCGGCAGCAGACCGTGCTCGACCTTCTCGCCGCCGATCCGGCGACAGGCGAAACGCGGACGCTCCTGACCGAGACGGACGACGCCTGGATCAACCTCAACAACGACCTCCGGCCGCTGGATGACGGCAACATGATCTGGACCTCGGAGCGGTCGGGCTTCCGGCACATCTATCAATTCAGCCATGACGGCGAACTGATCGCACAGGTCACGTCGGGCGACTGGGTGGTGGAGCAGATTGCCGGGGTCGATCTCGAAGCCGGTACGGTCTTGTTCGAAGGCTGGACCGAGGACCCGACCCAGCGTCATCTTTATTCCGTGCCGCTGTCGGGCGGCGAGCCCACGCAGATCACATCGGGCGAAGGCTGGTGGTCGGCGACCGTGAATTCAGGCGGCTCCGCCTTCATCGGCAGTTATTCCGATCCGGTCACGCCGACGCAGACCGCGCTCTACGACATGTCGGGCGAACGCATCCGCTGGCTGGAGGAGAATGCGCTCGCCGAGGGGCATCCCTACTTCCCCTATTTTGACGATCACATTGCGCCCGAGTTCGGCACGATCGAAGCGGAGGACGGCACGGACCTGCACTGGATGATGTATCTGCCCGCCGGCTTCGATCCGGACGAGACCTATCCGGCGATCGTCTATGTCTATGGCGGTCCGCACGTCCAACAGGTTCGCCGCAATTGGGCGGGCGGGACGCCGCAGATCTTCGCCCAGGCCGGCTATGTCTATTTCATCCTCGACAATCGCGGCTCCTGGAATCGCGGCCATGCCTTCGAGACGCCGCTCCACCGCGCGATGGGTCAGGTCGAAGTGCGCGACCAGCTGGCCGGGCTCGACTATCTGCAGTCACTCGATTTCGTCGACGCCGATCGGGTCGGGATCTGGGGCTGGTCCTATGGCGGCTACATGACGCTGATGACGACGCTGCAGGCGCCGGGGCGGTTCGCGGCAGGCGTGGCCGGTGCGCCGGTGACCGACTGGTCGCTCTACGACACCCATTACACCGAGCGCTACATGGGCACGCCGGAGGACAATCCGGACGGCTATGAGCAGGGCTCGGCCTTTGCCCATATCGACAATTACGAGACGCCGCTGCTGATCATTCACGGGATGGCCGACGACAACGTCATCTTCGCGAATACGACGCGGATGATCGATGCGCTGCAGTCGCGGAGCCTGCAATTCGAGCTGATGACCTATCCCGGCCAGCGCCACGGAATCCGCACACCGGAACGCCAGACGCACCGAACACAGCTGATCCTGGATTATTTCGACCGGATGCTCGCCGAGGAGTAAGAGTCAGAGCGGAAGGGAAGGGACGGACTTCATCCCCTTCCGCCGGTTCTTCCAGTCCGGCATGAGCCCCTCGACCACGGCCCAGAAAGCCGGGGAGTGGTTCATCTCGACCAGGTGCGCGACTTCGTGTGCGCAGACATAGTCGATGAGGTCGGGCGGCGCGGCGGCCAGCCGCCAGCTGAGGCGGATCACGCCCTTGGTATCGCAACTGCCCCAGCGGCGTTTCTGGTCGCGCACGACGATTTTCGGGGTGGGGCGACCCAGCGCTTCGGCGTGGTACGCAACCAGAGGCGTAAAGTGCCGTTCGGCCTCCGTCTTGTAGAAGCGCTTCAAGCCGCTGCGCACAGCATTCTCCCGGATGACGCCGTGCGCCTCGGGATCGACCCCCACAATCAACTGGCGATCGTCCAGCGTCACGCGGGTCCGCACGCCGCGCTGAAGCGGCGCGACCGTCACGGTCAGGTCCTGCCCGAGGAAGGGGAGCGTTCCGCCGTTCCGGAAATCGAATTCCCGGACCGGGCGCGCCGACCACTTGGCGAGCTTTACCGCGATCCAGTCGGACTTTTCGTCGAGCACGCGGTCGATCCAGCCCGCCCGCGCCGAAACCGGAGCGAGTACGCGCAGTCCGGTTTCGTCGATCGACAGGGCGAGCGTGCGGCGGCGCGGTGAGCGGACGAGCCGGTACTCGACCGGTTGCCCGCCGATCTTCAGCGTCTTCAGTTCTTCAGAAGCTCGGCGCAAATCGCTTCCAGTCCCGCGCGGTCGGTTTCGTCGAAGGCGGCATATTCAGTCGAGTCGACGTCGAGGACAGCCGCCAGCTGACCGTCGGCATCGAATACAGGCACGACGATCTCCGAATTCGAGCGGCTGTCGCAGGCGATATGACCGGGAAAGGCATGCACGTCCTCGACCAGCTGGGTCTCCCCGGACGCCGCCGCAGCGCCGCAGACGCCCTTGCCGAAAGGAATGCGCAGGCAGCCGAGCGTACCCTGATAAGGGCCAACAACAAGCTCGCCGGGCTTGCCCGGATCGACCTCGTAGAAACCGGTCCAGAAGAAGCGCGGGCCAAACGCCTGCGCCAGCAGGCAGGACGCCGTCGCATAGCGGGCGGTCCGGCTGGTCTCGCCGGCGATTACCGAAGCGATCTCCTTGCGGACCTCTTCGTAGCGCGATGCCTTTTCGTGGGTGTTCATCAAGAGGGACTCCGGAACTGCGGCGTCCCATTTGGCGTAATCAGGGAGAAATGCAATGGTCACACCCCAGCTTTTCCCGGCGAGAATCGATGCGCCTTACCCTCGATCTCCGCTTCTTCCTCGCCGTGCTCGGCGTGATCTTCCTCGTCTGGCTGCTGAACGCGGCCGGCGCGGTCGTGCTGCCCTTTCTGATCGCGGCACTCCTGGCCGTGATCCTCGAGCCGACGACGAAATGGATGTGTCAGCGCAGCGTGCCGCGGTGGGCGGCTGCGCTGATCTCGACATTACTGGCGCTGATCGTGATCTTCGCGCCGCTGGTTGCGATCACTCCCATTCTGCTGATCGAGGGCGGCGAGTTGTTCAACCGGCTGCCCACCCTGATCGACAATGTCGCAGCCATTGCGGGGCGCATGCTGGAAGGCACGGGGATCGTCCTGCCTGAATTCTCCGCCCAGTCGCTTGCCGCCGAGGGCGGACCGCTCCGCTCGCTCGGCGTGCAGGCCGCCGGGTCGATCGGCAGCGTCCTGTCGGGCGCGCTTCTCGTGCTGCTGACGCCGGTGGCCCTGTTCTTCTTCCTGAAGGACTGGCCGGAAGTCACGAAGACGCTCTCCGAATTGCCGCCGCGCCCTTATGCGCAGGAAGTCCGGCACATTGCCAAGGATACAAATCTTCAGCTGGCGCGGTGGGTGCGCGGGCAGAGCCTCGTCATCCTGTCGCAGATGATCTACCACGCCGCGGGCCTGTTCCTGCTCGGCCTGAACTACTCGATTGCGATCGGCGTGTTGACCGGGCTGTCTTCGATCATCCCGGTGATCGGCAATCTGATCTTCTTCGTGCTGGCGCTGCTCGTTGCGATCAATCAGTTCGACTCGATCTGGCCGATCCTGGGCGTGGTTGCCATCTTCGGCAGTTCGCAGGTGATCGAGACGGTTTTCCTCGCTCCGCGGCTCGTCGGCGACCAGCTGAAGCTGCATCCCTTGTGGATCATGGCCGGCCTTCTGATCGGCGGCTCGCTGTTCGGCTTCCTCGGCGCTCTTCTGGCCCTTCCGGCGACCGCCGCGATCAGCGTTTTCGCGAAGCACGGGCTTCGCCACTACAAGCAGTCGAGCCTCTACCGGGGCGACAACCAGAAATCGGACAAGGGTAAAACGGCGTGAGCGAATTTCTTCTGATCGCCGGCGGGCTGGTTCTGCTCGCCATTGGCGGTGACGTGCTGGTACGTGGCGCGGTGGGAACCGCGTCGAGGTTGGGCGTGTCTCCGCTCCTGATCGGACTCGTCCTCGTCGGCTTCGGCACATCCATGCCGGAGCTGACCACCAGCGTTCAGGCCGCCCTGTCCGGCTCCCCTGGCATCGCCGTCGGCAATGTCGTCGGATCGAACATCGCAAACATCCTCCTCATTCTTGGCGCGGCCGCCCTGCTCTCGCCTATCGTCGTCGCAAAGGGCGTACTGTCGCGCGATGGAAGCTTCCTCGTCCTGTCGCAGATCGCGCTGGCCGCCGCCCTCTTTCTGACGCCGGTCGGGCGGACGTCCGGGGGCCTGCTTTTCGCGGGGCTGATTGCCTATATCGGGCTCAGCTACTGGCTCGACCGGCGCTCCAAGAATGGTGCCGCCGCGTTGCACTCCGCCGAGGCGGAGAGCGTGAGCCCGCCGAAGGGCGGGTTGCTGGTCTCGCTGCTTCTCCTGGCGGGCGGTATTGCCGGCGTCGTGATCGGGGCAAAACTCCTCGTCGATGGCGCGATCTCGATTGCGGAAGGGTTCGGCATCTCCGACGCGGTGATTGGTCTGACCGTGGTTGCCGTGGGCACGTCCCTGCCCGAGCTCGCAGCCTCGGTGGCCGCCGCGATGAAACGCCAAGGCGATATCGCACTTGGCAATGTGATCGGGTCGAACATCTTCAACGCGCTCGGCATTCTCGGCGCGACCGCGATCATCCGCCCGATCGAGGTTCCGGCGAGCATTCTCGGCTCGGACGTCTGGATCATGCTCGGCGCCGCGGCCCTGCTTGTTCTTGTCGCAGCGACCGGGCGGCGCATCGGGCGGATGGAGGGCCTTACCCTCCTCCTCCTCTACGCCGCCTATACGGGCTGGCTGGCGTTCGGGTCGCTCTAGCCGCCGAAACTGCCGGCCGGCCCCGGGAAGACGACGGGGCTTTCCGCGCCGTTTTCCGCTACCGAGGCGACCCCGAAATAGTAGTTGTCGATGACGACATTCTCGAGCGTGTAGCTGGTGACATTCCCGACCCAGCGCGAATGCGTCCACTGGTTTTCGTCGGTCAGCCGCCAGTAGATGCGGTAGCCGGCCAGATTGCCCGCCTGGGCCGCGTCGGGGGCAGACCAGGACAGGGTCGTGTCCGGGCTGACCGCGCCCTCGATCGTCACGTCCGCCGGGAAGGGCGGCGCGCTGGCCAGCAGGGCGAGCGTCGCGGCATTGAGCGCCGTGAGGCGCGCGGCATAGTCGAAATCGACGTATTCGATCGTGTCGCCATAGTGCCGCCCGCCCTCGTTGCGGAGGTCCTGGTGCTGGCGGTCATAGTGTTCGTGCGTCTCCATGATGCGCACGCCCGGGAAGCCCGCATCGTTGAACGGGCGGTGATGCCCGCCGCGCCCGAAGCGGTCGAGCCGGTAGACCATCATGATATCGAGATTGGGAATGTATTCGTCCGCGACGCGGTCGATATAGCGGGCGAGATTGCGCGACGGGCTGTCGACCTCGCCGCCGGTGAAGCGGCGGATGCGCGCTTCCTCCGGCGTCTCCACGGCGCGCGTGCCTTCGGAGAAGACGCGGGCGGTGGAGTTGTCGATGACGCCGTCGATCCCGGCGATATTGCCGATCATGTCGTTGTTGAGGACGGCCTTGATGCGCCAGTCATTCTCGATCGCGTGCGCTGCGACGATCTGGCCGCCGAAAAGGCCCTGTTCCTCGCCCGACAGGCCCATATAGATGATCGAACCCGCGAATTCGTGCTGCGACAGGACGCGCGCGGCCTCGATCACGCCGGCCATGCCCGAGGCGTTGTCATTGGCACCGGGGCTGTCGGACGTGCCGTCGAGCGGGTCGGTGACGCGGCTGTCGATGTCGCCGGACATGGCGACATAGCGGCCGGGATCCGTCGTACCGCGCTGGATCGCGACGACGGACACGACCTCGGTCGGCTCGGGGATGCGGGTCTGGCCGGAAATCGTGTCGGAGATGTACATGACTTCAAGACAGCCGCCGCAGTCCGCCGAGATGCGTTCGAACTCCTCGAAGATCCAGCGCCGCGCCGCGCCGATGCCGCGCGTGTCGCTCTCGGTTTCCGACAGGGTGTGGCGGGTACCGAAATCGGCGAGCCGGCGGATATCGGCCTCGATCCGGTCGGCGGACACGTCCGCAACGATGTCGCGGATCACGGGCACCTCGGACGGCGGCACGTCCTGAGAGAAAGCGGCACCCGCGAACAGGGCAAGGGCGGAAGCAGCGAATACGGTCTTCATGGAGGTCTCCCCGGACATCTGATTGCCGGGAAGGCTAGTGCGTGTGGCGGCAAGAGCAAGTCGGCTTCCGTCCACGCACCCCTGCTCGCGCATAGCAGCTTCCCGTCGCGCCTGCGCGCCTTGCCCGGTCCGAGATATGTGCTAATCGCCCTCTTTCTCCGCTGATCCTGTCAGCCCTCAAGCGCCCGTGACCGCCCGAAAGTGGCGCACCAGCGCACCCGATGGATATTGCCATGCGCCTGCCCACACTCGATGCCGCCCTGATCGACCGCACCCGCCGCGAATGGTTCGGCAATCTGCGCGGCGACGTGCTCGCCGGCCTTGTCGTCGCGCTGGCATTGATCCCGGAGGCCATCGCCTTTTCGATCATCGCCGGGGTCGATCCGCGGGTGGGCCTCTATGCCAGCTTTTGCATCGCGGTGGTGATCAGCTTCGCCGGAGGCCGGCCGGGCATGATCAGCGCGGCGACGGCGGCGACGGCGGTTCTGATGGTCACGCTGGTGCGCGAGCACGGACTGCAATACCTGCTCGCCGCCTCGGTGCTGGCCGGGCTGATCCAGATCGTTGCCGGTTTCCTCAAGCTGGGCGATCTGATGCGCTTCGTCTCGCGCTCGGTGATCACCGGTTTCGTCAATGCGCTGGCGATCCTGATCTTCCTGGCGCAACTGCCGGAACTGACCAATGTCAGCTGGTTCACCTATGTCCTCGTCGCGGCGGGCCTCGCAATCATTTACGGCTTTCCCTTCATCACGAAGGCGATCCCCTCACCGCTCGTCTGCATCATCGTGCTGACAGCGCTGGCGATCGGCTTCGGTTGGGACAATATCCGCACCGTCGGCGACATGGGCGACCTGCCCGATACGCTGCCGATGTTCCTGCTGCCGGACATTCCGCTCAATTTCGACACGCTCCTGATCATCCTGCCCTATTCGGCGGCGGTCGCGGCTGTGGGTCTCCTGGAATCGCTGATGACGGCGCAGATCGTCGACGACCTGACCGACACGAAGAGCGACCGGAACCGGGAATGCGTCGGCCAGGGCGTCGCCAATACGGTCAGCGGCTTCTTTGGCGGCATGGCGGGGTGCGCGATGATCGGCCAGTCGGTGATCAATGTGAAATCGGGCGGGCGCGGGCGCCTGTCCTGTCTGACGGCGGGCGTGCTGCTTCTCTTCATGATCCTCGTCCTCGGCGATCTCGTCGCGCAGATCCCGATGCCGGCGCTCGTTGCGATCATGATCATGGTCTCGGTCGGGACCTTCTCCTGGAGTTCGATCCGCAATCTGCGCCATCATCCCAAAAGCTCCAGCGTGGTGATGATCGCGACCGTGATCGGCGTCGTGTTCACTCACAATCTGGCGATCGGTGTCGGGGTCGGCGTTCTCCTCAGCGGGCTCTTCTTCGCCTGGCGGATCTCGCGTGCCTTCACCGTGACGAGCGCTCTGTCGGACGATGGCCGGATGCGCACCTACCGCGTTGAAGGTCAGCTCTTCTATGCCTCGTGCGAGGACTTCATGCGCGCCTTCGATTTCCGCGAGGCGGTCGATACCGTCGTGATCGACCTCAGCGATGCGCATGTCTGGGATCTGTCGAGCGTCGCCGCGGTGGACATGGCGGTTCTGAAATTCCGGCGCGAAGATGCCGAGGTGAAACTGATCGGCATGAATGAGGCGAGCCGGACGCTGGTCGACCGGCTGGGCATTCACGACAAGCCGGGCGCGCTCGAACGCCTGATGGGCCACTAGGAGGGATTGCCATGACCAAGACCATCATCGCCCTTCTCGACGGTTCGGCCTATGGCGAAAGCGTCTGCGACCACGCCGCCTGGGTGGCTCAGGCCGTCGGCGGCCGGGTCGAACTGCTTCACGTCCTCGGGCGGCGGGACACCGGAATCGCACCCGCCAATCTGTCAGGTGCGCTCGGGCTCGGCGCGAAGTCGCACCTGCTCGAAGAACTGGCCGCGCACGACCGCAAACGCGCGCATCTGGCCAAGGAGCGTGGCCGTGCCATTCTGGACGCGGCAGCGGCGCACCTGTCGGAACGCGGCGTGACGGCCGCGGGGCGTCTGCGCAATGGCGATCTTCTGGACGCCGTCCAGCAGGTCGAGGCCGAGGCAGACCTGATCGTGATCGGCAAGCGCGGCGAGGCGGCCGATTTCGCGAGCGAGCATCTCGGCTCGAACCTCGAACGCATCGTGCGCGCCGCCCGCAAGCCGGTCATGGTCGCGTCGCGCAGCTTCCGCCCGGTCGAACGCGCGCTGATCGCCTTCGATGGCGGCGAAAGCGCGATGAAGGCGGTCCGCCACATCGCCGCCGGCCAGCTGTTCCAAGGTATTCCCCTGCATCTCGTCACGGTCGGTGCAGGCGATGCGCGCCGCATTTCCGCGCTGGCGACCGCCGCCGCCGAGTTGCGCGCAGGCGGGCAGGAGGTGACCGAGGCGGTCCTGTCCGGCGAGCCGGAAACCGCGATCTCCGCATACGTGACGGAGCAGTCGATCTCGCTATTGGTGATGGGCGCCTACGGCCATTCCCGCATCCGCAACCTGATCATCGGCAGCACGACGACCGCCATGATCCGCGACTGCCACATCCCGGTGATGCTGTTCCGCTGAGCGGGGAAATGGTGGGCCTAAGGGGGTAATTTTCGAATTCTGAAACGCTGAATGAGGCGTTCGCGGAGATCGGTATTCACCACTCCAGACGATACTAAAAGGAGGCGGCCCAATCAAATTCAACCAAGAGCCTCATCTCAAGTGACAAAAACGCAGAGAGCGCCTCTGCAGCAAAGAAATCCCCGCCCCTGCTTTGCACTTGAAAATGCCGACTTCGTTTGCACTCACACGAGGTCGAATATGGCGGTGCTACTCATTGACGGTCATTGCGTAAGTAAGGCGGCGGAGCACGCAGCGGTCACCTTCGAGCGCCTTGTCGTCCTTATCGAACAAAAGCGGCGCACCTTCGATTTCGCGGGGATGAGCCGAAAGGGAATGTGTATCCTTGTCGGTGAAGGCGATCTCAGCTTTGCGCATGCGTTAGCCCGAGCGCCGAAGAGCCGCCCTGCAAATATTGTAGCGACAACCTTTGAAACGGAGCGCAGTATTTGTCCGGCAGGGAGGGCAAATGCCCGGTTATTGATCGGTCTAGGCGCGAAAGTGCTGCACGGCGTCGACGCCCGAAACCTGGATGATCGTCGCTTGCCAGCAATGGCGGATCTGATCGCCTTTCAGTTTCCCAATACGGGAACGCGGAGGTCAGTGCATGGACGTACGGACAATCATGTTTTGTTGCGCCGGTTTCTCCGGGCGGCTACCTCGCGATTGACGGCGACGGGGAGGATTGCGGTCACGCTGGTAAATAGCCCGCATCATCTCGGAGCGTTTGACCCGCCTGCTGCGGCGGATTGGGCAGGCTGCGAAGCCGTGGACGTGCTTCCGTTTTATCGGTCCGCTTGGGCGGGTTATGGTCATGTCAACACCAACGACGTGAGCGAGAGCGCTTTGTCGAAGTACCGGTCATGCAGCACTTGGGTATTTAGGCCAGTTAGGCGATAGAATGTCGGATTGTCTGATCTCGCCGCCCGGCGCACGCATCATAGGCAATTTCGTTTCGGAACAAGAAGCCAACCGGCTGCTCGCGGAGACAGACGCATCGGACTGGCGGGTCGATCTGAAGCGGCGCGTCCAGCATTACGGCTGGCGATATGACTATCGCGAGCGCCGGGTGACGGCGGACATGCGGCTCGGTCCGCTACCTGACTGGCTAGGTCCTGTTGCGGAAGCGGTCGGCGGGCTTGCGGAGTTCGATCGGCGACCGGATCAGGTGATCGTGAACGAGTATCTTCCCGGGCAAGGCATCTCCGCGCATGTCGATTGCGAGCCGTGCTTTGGGCCGGCGATCGCCTCGTTGAGCCTAGGCGGCCGAGCCGAGATGGTTTTCCGGCATCGTAAATCAGGCGAGCGCCGGGCGTTGATTCTCGAGCCTCTAATGCTGCTGATTCTTGCGCGCGAAGCGCGATATGACTGGACGCACGAAATCCCGCCGCGCCAGTCCGACGTCGTCAACGGTGCGCGGGAGCACCGCGCCCGCCGCGTGTCACTGACTTTCAGGACCGTGACCTTGTAAGCGTGAGGATCGAAAAATGGTGGGCCCGGCAGGACTCGAACCTGCAACCAAGCGGTTATGAGCCGCCGGCTCTAACCAATTGAGCTACAGGCCCCACCCTTCAGGAAGTGCGATGGATACAGGCGACGCCTCGGCTCGCCAAGAGCGGTGTGCGGCGCTGCCCACGCAACCTGACACGCGGATGAACCGTTCTGCCACGGCAAGGGCTTTTCCCTGCCCTTCCCGCGCCACCGCGATCAGGTGCAAACTTGTCCCATCAGAAATCTGGAGACCCGTCATGCTTCGAGCGCTTCTACTTTCTACCGCCCTCCTCGTTCCCGCCGCTGCCGGCGCGCCGGCCTTCGCGCAGCAGGACCCGCACGCCATGCACCATGGGATGCAGGAAGGCCGCCTGACCCTGAATGCGACGGGCAGCGTACGCATGGCGCCGGACATGGCCACCGTGTCCGCCGGCGTGGTGACCGAGGCGGAAACCGCCGCGGAGGCCCTGTCGGCCAACAGCCGCGCGATGAACCAGGTGTTCGCCGCGCTGCGCCGGGCCGGCATCGCCGAGGACGACATCCAGACCTCGAGCCTGCAGATCAGCCCGGTCTGGTCCGGCGGATATTCTTCCAACGGCCGCGAGAGCGAACGCCGCATCACCGGATATCAGGCGACCAATACGGTCACCGCGCGGGTCAGCGAGCTCGACAATCTGGGTCAGACGGTCGATGTGCTGGTCTCGTCCGGCGCCAACCAGCTTCAGGGCGTGAATTTCGGTCTTGAGGATCGCGATGCCGCCATGACCGAAGCCCGCCGCCGCGCGGTGCGCGAACTTGGCGATCTGCGTTCACTCTACGCCGATGCGCTCGGTGTCGAGATCGGCCGGCTGGTCGAGTTCTCGGAAGGCAGCAACTATTCGCCGCCGCAGCCGATGATGTTTGCCCGGAGCGAGGCGATGGATTCCTCCACGCCGATCGCAGGTGGACAAATCGAAGTGTCGGTGACGGTCACCGGCGTCTACGCGATCGAGGACTGAAAAACGGGAGCTGGCCGGGTCCGTCCGGGCCCGGCTAACCCTCCTGCGGCGGATCAAGCGCGCGCGGGGTTCCGGCGGTCGACCGGTCTGCCCCCAATTGCGCGAACACCCAGTTTTCCGCATCCAGCGCCTCGTTGAACCCGCGGACCTTCAGCCCTGCGGCGTTCAGGATCCGCGTCATCACCATGATGTGCGCGGTCTGTTCGGGCCGGTAGACATAGGCGAATGTCATGCCCGCCGGCATTCCAGCGGCGAAGACGTCCGCGATCTGGCGGTATTCATGCGGCTGGTGGCCCAGCGTGCAATCAAGATAATCGATGATCAGCGCGTTCAGCCCGCCCGCGGCGAAGCGCTCGCATAGCTTTCGCGCGTTCGCGGCACTGACGTCAAAGCGGTTCGGTCCGTGCAGCCGGGCGATGAAAACGCCCGGTTCGGTGAAGACAAACCGTTCAACTGAAAAAGCCGTATCTGGCAAAGACCTCTCCCGTGCCGGCAGGACATAGGCCTATCTCGGCAAGGTCAAGGATTTCCGAAGATTTCCGAGGATCAAGCCGCGTCGGCGACCTCGACCGGGTGATTGTGCTCGTCGAGCACCAGCACATCCGGCACCCAGCGTTCGGCCTCGGCGGCTTCCATCCCGGCATAAGCAACGACGATGATCCGGTCGCCGACCTGCGCCAGGCGCGCGGCGGCGCCGTTGATGCCGAAGGTGCGCGAGCCGCGCGGGGCCTCGATCGCATAGGTCGTGAAGCGCGCGCCGGTGTTGATGTTCAGCACATCGACCTGTTCGTGCGGCAGGATGCCGACGGCATCGAGCAGGTCGCGGTCGATCGAGATCGACCCTTCGTAATGAAGGTCCGCCTGGGTCACCGCGGCGCGGTGCAGCTTGGCTTTCATCATCGTCAGTCGCATTGGCGAGCTCCGGCGCGTCTTTGCTGCGCTGCGATATAGAGGATACCGCAGCGCAGATATAGGGGCCGGGCCAGTCCGCTTCCAGAAGGCCGCCTTGCGCGGGCCAGCCCTGTCGCAGACTTAATTCCCCTGACAGGAGACTGTGACTCACACCGCGCCAAATTATCGGGCATGATGGCGTCAGGGAGGGGAGTCATGCGTTCGACCATGACCATCGGAGCCGTTCTGGCTTGCGTGTGCAGCGCCGTTACGCAAGCGGCCACGCCGCCCGCTCCTCTGTTCTCCCCCTCCACGACAGCCATCGATCCGGGGTTCCGCTCCACCCTCCTGTCCGAAGCGGCGATGCGCACCGGTGAAGGTACCATGCTGGAAGTCTCTTCCCAGCAGATGCCGATCGACTGGGACGCGGCGCGCGCGGATCTGACCGCGCAGACCGGAGACCCGATGGAGCCGGTTGCCCGGCCGGTCCCGGTCCGCCCCGTCAATGCCACGCGGGAACAGCTCGACGCGGTCAGCCTGCCGATTCTTCTGCCGGATCGCGACGTCGTCGATTTCGAGGATGCCACGGCGCGCCTCTTCGGCCGGCAGGGTTTCTACACGGCCTCGATCGAGGGTGATGGCGTCGTGATCGAGGTCTTCGGCTCGCGCCAGCGCGTCGCCGGACCGTCCGATCCCAGGATCGCCGACCGGCTGGCCGAGGCGCGGGACGCGGACGGCTTCATCATCACCCCGGGCGAAGGCAGCTGGGACGTCGCCTTCAATCGCTACGGTGCCGCCTATTCGGTGACGGTCGAGTGCGGTGACCCCGGCGCGTCGCGCTGCGCCGATGCGAACTATGCCCGCGAACTCGCGCGCAGCCTGCTGATCGCGGGCGGACAGCCGGGCGGGAATTGATGAGCCGGGTCGCCGAGCTTTCGACCGCGGCGGTCATTGCTGTGTCCGGGATCGCTGCGATGATCTGGTGGCCGGATCCGAACGGGCCCTGGCCGCCGGTGCTGGAGATCGCGCAAGCGCCTGAAACGACTGCACCGGTCGAGCCTGTCCAGACGACAGAGCCCGAGCTTGCGGTTCCGGTCCAGCCGTCCGATCGCCTGCCCGAAATCGTGCCGGTCCCCACATCCCACTATTTCCTTGTCCCGGACGTCCTCGATGCGTCGGGAACCGACGCGGATTTCGAGGCCCCCGGCACACTCGCCGACGGCTCTGGCACGGGTCTCTGGAACACGGCGAATTTCGCGCCCGGAATGCGTTTCCCGGTCGAGACAGCGCAGGCCTTCGCCAATTCGCAGGCCTGGAGCGCGGGAGGTTTCTACGGACCCGGCGGCAACCAGTGCGCGCCGGAGAATTACACCTATCCCTGGCGCGACACCTTTTGCGAGGACGGCGGGCCCGGTGCGCCGATCTGCCCTGCTGGCGGCAGCCATATGGGCCAGGACCTGCGCCCGCCAATCTGTCAGGGCAACACCTACTGGGCGGTCGCGGCGGCGGACGGCGTGGTTACGTCGATTGGCACCTATTCCGTCCGCCTGATGAGCGAGGACGGGCTGCGCTTCACCTATCTGCATCTCGACCCGGCCTCGGTGACCGTAGAAACCGGCGATACGGTCAGCCGTGGCCAACGGCTCGGACGTATCTCCAACGCTCATGGCGGGACGCCGGCAACCGTGCACCTGCATTTCGAGATCCGCGCGGCCTTCCTTGCGGGTGATGCCGGGCTGATCGCCGTGCCGGTGCCGCCCTATGCGACGCTCGTCGATGCCTATGCCCGGCTCGCCGCCGGAGACGACGGCGGCGAAGGGGCCTGACCGCCTGCCGCAATCTTGACGGGATTACCCGCCAGCGTCGAAGTGCGGGGAAATGGACAGGGAGACTTGCATGCGCAACTGGATGCTGGCGGCGGTGGCCGTTCTGGCGCTTTCGGCCTGCGAGGACGGGTCCGAACACGACGGGGGCAATAACGGTTATTTCTCGGCTGAGGATTCAATCGTCGTTACCGGATCGCGCGTCGACCGAGCGAGTTTCGCCGCTGAGGCACCGCTTCAGGATATTGATGCGGAGGCCCAGACCGAGGCGGGGATTGGTGATCCTGGCAACGGTGAACAGAGCGCTCCCGAAACCTACCTTGCCTACCGCTATGCCTACGGGCTGCGCGCGCCCGCCGAGGCGGTACGTCCGCTTGTCCAGCAACACCAGCAGACCTGCGAGGCGGCCGGGCCGTCGCTGTGCCAGATCGTCAATTCCAACGTTACCGAGGCCGGGTCCGACCGGGTGAGTGCCCGTCTGGTGATCCGCGCGGAGCCGGGCTGGCTGGCCACGTTCCGGGACGGGCTGGAAGCCGACGCGGAGAATGCAGGGGGTGAAGTCACCTCGTCGAGCCAGAGCGCGGAAGACCTGACCCGCCCCATCCTCGACACGCAGGCCCGGCTCGACGCCCAGATCCAGCTGCGCGAGCGGCTCACCGGTCTGCTCGACCGGCAAGGCGCGAATATCGAGGAGCTGATCCGGGTCGAACGCGAACTGGCGCGGGTCAATGGCGATATCGAAAGCGCGACCGCGCAGCTGCGCGCGATGCGCGCACGCGTGTCGATGTCGATCGCGGACCTGACCTATCAGTCGGAAATCCGGCCGATCAGCCAGTCGACGGTCAATCCCGTGGGCGAAGCCGTTCGCGATTTCGCGGGTATCGTCCTCGGCGGTCTGGCCGTGATGATCCGCCTGATCGCGGGCGTCCTGCCCTGGCTGATCCTGGTGATACCCGCAATCTGGCTGCTGGCGCGCTGGCGCCGCAGCGTCAACCGCCGCAAGGCCGCCGAGAAAGCGAAGTGAGATCCGTCATGACACGTCTTCTTGCCATTGCCGCCGCATGGCTCGTCCTGTTGCCTGCCTCCTTTGCCCAGACGGTGAGCGACCCGGAAGCCTTCATCCGCGACAGCTACCGCATCATGGAAGCCGATGGCGAACCGCCGCAATGGGGCGCGCCCTTCTATACCGACCGTATGATCGCCCTGTTCGCCGAGAACGAGCAGGTCATGATGAACAATGACGGCATGGGCCGGCTCGACTTCGGATTCTGGGTCGAAGGACAGGACTGGGACATCAGCGACATCTCGGTCACGACCCGGCCCGTCACCGGCACGGGCGATCGCCGCGTCGTGGTGGCGCAGTTCCGGAATTTCGGAGAAGAGCAGACGCTGTTCTTCTACTGGGAACGAACGGCGGGCAGCTGGAGGCTCGACGATGTCTCGTCCGCCAGCGGCTGGACGCTGTCGCTGCTCCTGAAATACGGCTGACGCCAATCCGAAGCGGGAGCCCGCCCCCGATTACCGAGCGCGTCGTCTACCGCTTGGCGGCGCGCCAATGCTCCATCGCCGAGGAGATCGCGAAGGTCTCGCGGTATTTCGGGCTGTCGGACGGGCGCGGGGCCTTGCCGCGCGTCAGTTCCATGATCTCCGCCAGCTTGTTGTGCGCCGCGCCGGCCTGGCCCGCGCCGATATAGGCGTGCAACTCCACCAGCGCGCTGGCCAGCGGATCGTCCGCGCGGATCACGAAATAGGGCTCGTCATCGGCGAGGTCGGGATAGCAATCGTATTTTGACGGGTTGGCTTTCGAGCCGACGGGTGCAGCCATGGCGTCCTCTCCGGGGCAAGCGGGAATCGGTGTTGCCCCAGTGTAGCGTGCCGGCCCCGATGGAACAGTGCCGGAATGCGGCCAGGATCAGACGGGTCCGCTGCCGTCGGCGAGCGGACCGCGCGCCATCGACGATGAGAACAGCATGCGCATCAGGCCAGGCACATCGGGCGAGACGGTCTTGGTGAGGTGGAGACGCAGACGGTCGGACACTTCGCCGTCGGGGGCGACGGGCTCCAGCGCATCGACTTCGGCTTCGAACCGTTCGAAGTCGGCATCGCGGTCGCCGGAAAGTTCGCCGATGCGTTCCAGAACGCAGGCCGAAGCCGCCGGTGATCCGCCCGCATCCTGAAGCGTCCCGATACTGATCCCGTCGAGGATTTCGGCCCGGTTCCGCGCAACACCGTTATAGAGGCCGAAGATCATCGAGCTGCCCGCGATGTCCCAGCCAACAGAGAAGAGCTGGTGCTGCAGCAGCAGGGCCCAGCCCTCATATCGGACACGCTCCACGCCTGCGCGGAAGCGGATGATCCCCTGATCGTCGCAGCGGATCATGGTGATGTCGCGCAGGAAGCGGCCGGGCAGATCGCTGGAGAATCTCGTCGTTCGCCAGAAGCCCTCATAGCTCGACCCGCGGCGTTGCCCGCCGCGCATTGCTTCCTCGAGCAAGGAAGTGGGCATCCATTGCGATGGCGCCGCTGACGCCGGCTGTGCCACGGCCGAGACGCCGAGCGCCGAGGTGAATTCCGGCAGGTCGCGATCCCAGTCAAGCATGGTGAAGCCGTCGATGCGCTCGGCGACGAAGCGGGTCAGGTGCGCGAGATTATGCTCCGAGGGGATGACGGCGCCGGACGCCCAGCGGCCAACCAGCGACTTGTCGACATTGATCGCGGAGGCAAGACCGGTCCGGCTCAGGACCAGTGTCTTGAGCACGAGTTTCAGCTTTTCTGCAAAATCACCGGGCCGCATGACAATTCTTTGTCACGGCGTGCAACCCAATGCAACCAAGTTGCATGGCGCGCGCAACTGCGCATGCGCGGCGGTGTGCGTCGGTGCATCTCCCCGTGAATGGCGAAGACGGTCAGAAGGCGCCGCGTCAACGCCGCGCCATGTTGAGGGACAGCGCGGTCCATCAACCTGGAGACTGAAATGAAAACGACAAACCCCATCCTTCTCACCGCCGGAGCGCTGGCTCTGCTCGTATCCGCCCCGTCGCTCGGCCAGTCAGAGACGCTCTCGCTCAACTACACCGAGGTCGAACAGACCTATGAGGGTGTTGAGCCGGACGAAATCGACAATCGTGCGAGTGATGCGCAGGCCACCACTGCTCAATCCCGCCGTCGCGGCGCGGTCGTCGTGGAGGATATGCGGGCGACCGACGACGACGCACAGGCCGGCCTGCTTCTGCCCGCGGTCCAGAATGTCCGCGCCCAGGGCAATGGCCCGCAGCCGCGAACCCCTGTCTTCATCGAGATCGACGATATCGACGGCGAGTCCACGAACGCCGCCGCGGCCGCCCCGGCAGGCGCAGCCCCCCGCGCCACCCGGCCCAATCCGCGCCGCCGCGACTGATCTCACACGCAATCTTACGGAGACTGAAAATGAGAAACCTGCTTCTCGTGGGCGCGATGGCGCTCGCCTCGACCCCGGCCCTGGCCGACCAGACGGACCTGTCCTTTGCGGTCCACGACATCCTCATCACCAATAACATCCCGGCGGTGAATATCTCGGTGCGGAACATGTCGGCCTCGACCGACCCGGCCCAGCGCGATCTGCGCATGGTGTCCGTCGACCCGGTCATCCAGGTGAATGGCCAGGTGTGGTGCAAGTCGTTCAACACCGCCGACACCGCCGCGCTGCGCGCCCGCGTGATGTACGGCAACGCCAATGTCGTGGCCGCCCAGAACGGTGCCGACATCCTGCCCGTCGGGCCGTGGAGCCCGTCGGCCGTCCAGAACTTTTCCGGCACGCACACGCTGGAAAACGTCTCGATCAGTTCGACGATGAATCTGCCGGACAGCTGGAATGGCGGCGTGAATCTGGGGGGCTTCAATCCGGTCGAATTCGTTGAAGGCCGTCTCGAGCACTTCCTGGCGCAGAATGCCGGCAGCGAAGCCGACTTCCTGCGTGTCGACGACGTCTTCGTGACGACGGTCGCGCTCAACCTCGTCGGCTGGTGCAGCTATGAGAGCCAGAACATCTCCGGCGAATATGCCGGCCTGCGCGCGATCGAGGTGCCGGTGCACATCTTCTATCACGGCGATCCCGACATCCAGGACGTGGTCACCCAGTATGGCGGGTCGGGCACGATCGCGGCACAGACGCCGCCGCGGGCCCGCGGCGTGACCCGGACGAATGGCGCGGATACGCGTCCGCCTGCCCGTGCGGCCACGCCGGCGCGTGCGGAATACCAGGGCGGCGTCCGCGTCGCGTCCGGCGACGTCAACGGCGACGGTTATGCCGGCCAGCCGCAAGACCCGCAGGGCGGTTTCGATGCCGTGGATATGGCCGCGGCGCTGATCGTCCCGGCGGTGCAGCCGGCCTATGAGGAAGACCGGCCCTGCGTCGTTCGCGAGGAACAAGGGGCCGGCGAGCGGCTGGGCCGTGCCGCGCTCGGCATGCTGATCCGTTCGCAAGGCAATGGAGATGGCAATTCGCTGCGCGAACGCGCCATCAATGTCGCCGCCGACGAGGTCGAGGGCTGTGAACGCTACTGATCCCGCGAAGGCGCGAGGGACTGGACGGGGCGCGGCGGGGAAACCTGCCGCGCTCTTTCTCTATGCGGAGAGATGCAGCACCACCTGCCGCGTGTGGGGCCGGTCGCGATGCTCGAACAGGTAGAGGCCCTGCCAGGTGCCCAGCGCGAGACGGCCACCGGAGACCGGAATCCCGATCGAGGTCTGGGTCAGCGCCGCCCTGATGTGGGCGGGCATGTCGTCGGGACCCTCTGTGGTGTGGCGCAGCCAGCGCATGGACGGATCGTTCGCGGGCGGCACCAGCCGGCGGAAGAAGTCATCGAGATCGCGGCGCACGTCCGGATCGGCATTCTCCTGGATCACCAGCGAGCAGGAAGTGTGGCGCACGAAGACGGTCAGCAGCCCCTCCCCCGCGCCAGCCCCGCGCACGAAGGCGTCTGCGGCGCGGGTGAAGTCGTAAAGGCCGGGGCCGGTGGTTTCGACAGTGATGACGGTCTGGGGCATGGCGTCAGTCGATCATTTCCCGGATCTGGCTCGCAAGAGATTGTTCGTCGCCGTGAAAGCTGCGGATCATGGCGTCGAGAAAGGCGTGTTCGTCGAGCCGGTCCAAGTGAAGGGGATGTCCGGCACGCGCGCAAAGCATCGCAAAAAAGGCGTTCTGCGCCCGGCCGTTCCGCTCGCGAAAGGGGTGAATGGCGTTGAGCTCCGCGAGAAAATGAGCACCCGCGACCGCAAACTGGTCCGGTTCAAGATCGCAGATAGCGCTCCCGCCGAAGCAAGTCGAACAATTCGGTCATTGCGGCTTGGATATTCTCCGGAAAGCAGAATGCGTTTCCGCCCTTCGATATTCGTGTGGTTCGATATTGGCCCGCCCAGTCAAATACGTCCTGAAAAAGGTGGGCATGAACGGCGCGGTAATGGGTCGGGGAAAGCCGTCCGGCCGGAAGCGGCTCCTCGGCCCGCTGCGCAGACATGACGAATTCGAACGCTTCGAGGGTCCGTGCATCGCGAATCCCGGCTTTGTTCCTTAGAACGTTGGATCCGGGATAGCAGTAGATGGTATCCGCGACGTCATACATCGCGGCTCAGCCTAGTTGCCGTACTTGCTGGCCAAATATTTCCGGCGTTGTTCCGGCGTGGCGTTCTCGGCATCCAGTTTCTTGAAATCGGAATTCATTGTCTTGGACGCACGCAGGCCTTCAACCGCGCTGATTTTTGCGAATGCGGCACGTCCGAGAACGAACTGACCCGTGCTCGCCGACCTTCCAATTTTCGAACTCTTCGCCATGCGAGGAAACTATCACTTCAGCCGAGACAAGTGAATCCCGGAAATTTTATAGCCCGTTCAGTTCCCAGCGCTTCACGCCCTTGGAATAGCCGCCAGAGCTTTCATAGAGGCCTTCGGCCGCGTCGGTTTCTGAGGACGTCCACATCATGAAGGTGGCGGGGCTGTCCTTCACGTCCTCCACGACGGCCTCGAACAGGGCGCGGCCCGCGCCCGCGCCGCGGCCGTGCCTGCCGACACAGACTTCCGCCAGCCAGGCCCCGGCCCCGCCATGACCGCTGTCATAGAAGGCGTGCCAGACGGCATAGCCGATGACTTCGCCGTCTGCCTTCTCGGCGACGAGCACGTGGAAGCTGGTGTCGTGGTAGAAGAGCGTCGCCTTGATGTTCTCCGGCGTGCAGTGCTCAGTGGAGTCGTTGACGACCTCGTTGAGCTCCTTCGACAGCCGCGCGATCGCCGCTGCATCCTTCGAACGCGCGGCGCGAATGGTCAGGTCGGTCATGGGTTACTCCAGATTCCAGGAAGCTATGGCAGCTTCAAAAACATGCTTGTTCTCGTTCGGGAAAACGAAAGTGCGTTCACCTATCGTTGGATGGTGAACGCGCACCTCCTCAAGCACTTCAGCTATTGAGCGCACACTTGGCTCGTCCAGGTGAAACAGCGTGACATTTGCTCCGCGCCCACGCAGCGTTCCAGCCAGAGCTTTGTTAGCATCCGACGAGACCAGCCAAACCTCGCTTACTCGGTCATCGAGTGCGAAGGCAGCGTCCGGATTTGGATCGAAACAGATTACAATCCGGTTCGATTCCATAACGTCAGTTATCCAGGAAGCTCCGCAGCTTCCGGCTCCGGCTCGGGTGTTTCAGCTTGCGCAGCGCCTTCGCCTCGATCTGGCGGATGCGTTCGCGGGTCACCGAGAATTGCTGGCCGACTTCCTCGAGCGTGTGGTCGGTGTTCATGCCGATGCCGAAGCGCATGCGCAGCACACGTTCTTCGCGCGGGGTGAGCGAGGCGAGGACGCGGGTCGTCGTTTCGCGCAGATTGGCGTGAATGGCCGCGTCGATCGGCAGGACGGCATTCTTGTCCTCGATGAAGTCACCCAGATGGCTGTCTTCCTCGTCGCCGATCGGGGTTTCGAGCGAGATCGGTTCCTTGGCGATCTTCATCACCTTGCGGACCTTCTCCAGCGGCATGCCGAGCTTTTCGGCGAGCTCCTCCGGGGTCGGCTCGCGGCCGATCTCGTGGAGGACCTGGCGGGAGGTGCGCACGATCTTGTTGATCGTCTCGATCATGTGGACCGGGATGCGGATGGTCCGCGCCTGGTCGGCGATCGAGCGGGTGATGGCCTGGCGGATCCACCAGGTCGCATAGGTCGAGAATTTGTAGCCGCGGCGATATTCGAACTTATCGACCGCCTTCATCAGGCCGATATTGCCTTCCTGGATCAGGTCGAGGAATTGCAGGCCGCGATTGGTGTATTTCTTCGCAATCGAAATAACGAGGCGGAGATTGGCCTCGACCATTTCCTTCTTGGCGATGCGCGCCTCGCGTTCGCCCTTCTGGACGGTCTTCACGATACGTCGGAAGTCGTCGACCGGCACGCCGGAGCGTTGCGCCAGGTCGGCAATCTGCAGGCGGATCGCCTCGGCATCCTTGGCTTCGCGTTCGATGAAGCGGTCCCAGGCTTTCGAGCTGCCCTTCTGGGCGGCAATCCAGTCCGGATTTGTTTCGTTTCCGAAATAAGCAGTCATGAAGCCTGAGCGCGGCACGCCATGGGCGTCGGCCATGCGCAAGAGCTTGCCTTCCAGCGCCATCAGTTCGCGGTTGATCGCGTAAAGCTGGTCGACCAGCGCTTCGATACGGGCGTTGTTGAGGTGCAGCGAGTTCAGCTCGTTGACGATGCCGGACTGCAGCTCCTCGATCTTCTCCCGGTCCTTCTTGGACAGGTCCTTGCCGGCGAGGCGGGCCTCGACCAGCTTGTCCTGCAGCTTGCGGAAGGCCGCGAAGTCGCGGGCGACCGCGTCGAGGATTTCCATGACGCCGTCACGCAGCTCGGCTTCCATGGCCGACAGGGAGAGGTTCTGGCCCTCGTCCTCGTCGTCCTCGTCGTCCGGCTTGTTCTCGTCGTTCTCGGTGTCTTCGCCGTCTTCGTCGTCATCGGACGATGCGGCGCGCTGGCCCGGCTTCTTGTTCTGGGCACCCGGCTGCTGATCCGGGCGTCCGCCTTCGGAATAGTCCGGCTGCGGGTTCTTGCCCGAGAAGGTCGCTTCGAGGTCGATGATGTCGCGCAGCAGGACCTGGCCCTCGGCCAGCTCGTCGCGCCAGACCATGATGGCTTCGAAGGTCAGCGGGCTTTCGCACAGGCCGCGGATCATCGCGTTGCGGCCGGCCTCGATGCGCTTGGCGATGGCGATTTCGCCCTCGCGCGACAGAAGCTCGACCGAGCCCATCTCGCGCAGATACATGCGCACAGGGTCGTCGGTGCGGTCGGCGGAGGCCGGAGTATTCTGGCCAGCGACGGCGGTCGACGCCTTGCCGGAGACGGCGCGGGAGCGCGAACCGCCCTCCTCGTCGTCCTCTTCTTCCTCATCTTCGTCATCGGAAGACGAAGCGCGCGCCTTGCCCTTGCCGGCCGGCGCGTCGTCCTTCGGCTCGCCGTCATCATCCTGCTCTTCGGCATCGATGACGTTCACGCCCATTTCCGACAGCTTCGCGAGCACGTCCTCGATCTGCTCGGAGGTGAATTCATCCTCCGGCAGGACCTGGACGAGTTCCTCATGGGTCACGTAGCCGCGCTTCTTGGCGGTCTTGATGAAGGTCTTCACGCCCTGATCGTTGAGATCGAGGATCGGGCCGTCCTGCGGCTCCTGCGTGGTGGCCTCTTCGGTGGTTTTGCTCATTCGCCCTTCAAATCCCACTTGGCGTCTACGCCAGATGTGATGCCGATAACCGGCCCCCGCCCGTTATTCAAACCGGCCCGTCGCCTTCACCCGTCCTCCGGAAGGCTTCCACGAGTCGGCGCAAATTGTCCGAATCGCCCCGGCCGATCTCCTCGTCCAGGCGATTACGGATTTCCTCGCGCTTGGTTCTCTTGTCCAGCCGATCCATATAGGAAGCCGCCAGCTTATTCCAAGCGGTCTCGCGCTGTGCCAAAGGCGCCTCGGATCCCCCCAGCGCCGCGCGCATGGGAATCCGGTCGCTCTCCAACCGACGCAAGATGTCCGAGAACCCTTCTGCCTCCAGTGCCGCCCGCAAACCGCCGTCGCCGGACAGTTTTCCGGAAGCGCAGGCGTCTAGAACGGCGTTGCGCAAGGAGTCAAGCGAACCGCATTCGAGCGCGGCCAGGGTTTCGGCATTGTTCTCGGCGATTTCCGGGTATTCGATCGCGGCCAGCAACAGGTGTTTCAGCGTCGGCGTCGCGCGGTCGCCCGAGATCTTGCGCTTCAACTCGCCTGTCGGGCCGGGCGTGGGGCCGTTCCGGCGCCACTCCCCGGCGCGGCGGTCGCGGCGCTGACTGCCGAACAGGGTCTGCATCCGGTTGTCGAATTCGGTCCGGTATTCCTCGCGGATATCCGGGTTGGCGATTTTCTGCAGCAACCCGCGAATACGGCGGCGGAAGGCGGCGCGGCGGTCGGGATCGTCGAGCGGTTCGAGTTCGGCCTCGCGGTCCCACAAGAGTTGCGCCAGCGAGCGGGTCTGGGTCGCGGCCGCGCGCAGGGCAGCGGCGCCTTCCTCGCGCAACAGGTCGTCCGGGTCCTTGCCGTCGGGCAGGAAGACGAAGCGCAGCGTACGGCCCGGCTCGATCATCGGCAGGGCCCGGTCGGCGGCGTTGGCCGCGGCACGGCGACCCGCGCTGTCGCCGTCAAAGCAGAGCACCGGTTCGCCGCCCGCGCGCCAGAGCAGGGTCAGCTGGTCCTCGGTCAGGGCCGTGCCCAGCGGTGCGACGGCATACTCGATCCCGGCGCGGGCAAAGGCGATCGCATCGAGATAGCCTTCCGCCACGATCAGTCCCTTTGCGCCCGAGGTCGGGTCGGAGGCCGCGCGGCGGGCTTCGGGATAGCGGTAGAGGGTCGAGCCCTTGTGGAAGATCGGCGTCTCGGGCGAGTTCAGGTATTTCGCCCGCGCCTGTTTCGACAGCGCCCGTCCGCCGAACGCCACCAGCCGCCCGCGCGGATCGCGGATCGGGAACATCACCCGGTCGCGGAAGCGGTCATAGGCCGGAGTGGAATCCTCGGGATTGATCAGCAGGCCGCACTCGATCAGGTCGCGCGCATGGGCGCCGGCCTGGATCAGCTCGTCCTTCAGCGCGGAGCGGCTGTCGGGGGCATAGCCGATGCCGAAGCGCTTCCAGTCGTCCGGGCCGATGCCGCGGCCTTCGAGATAGCGGCGCGCATTGGTTCCGGCACGGGAGCGCAGCGCGTTTTCGAAGAAGCGCTGCGCGGCCTCCATCCACTCGATGAGGGATTTGCGTTCCTCGGCCTTCTGCGCGGCCATGGGATCGGGTGCCGGCAGCGACATGCCCGCCTCGCCGGCCAGGCGCTCGGCGGCCTCCATGAAGTTGAGGCCCTCCATCTTCATCAGCCAGTCGAAGGCGTCGCCATGCTCGCCGGAGGCGAAGCAATGGTAGAAACGCTTCTCGTCGTTGACGAAGAAGGACGGCGTTCTCTCCTTCTTGAAGGGAGACAGACCGGCAAATTCGCGGCCCTGACGCTTCAGCGGTACGGTCCGCCCGATCAGGTCGGACAGGCGGATACGCGCGCGAATTTCATCCTTGAAGTCGTCAGTAAGGCGCATGCGGACAGACTAGACCGCGGCGCGGCAAGGCGCCATCGGTCAGGCAACTTCCTGCAGCAAGGATTTCACCTTGGCGCCCGCCTTGGCGAAGTCCATGCGGCCGGCATAGCGCTCCTTCAGGGCACCCATGCACTTGCCCATGTCCTTCAGGCCGGAGGCGTTCAGCTCGTCGACGACGCCGCGGGCGGCCTGGTCGATTTCGCTTTCGTCCATCGGTTTGGGCAGGAATTCGCGGACGATCTCGGCTTCCGTCCGCTCGCGCTCGGCGAGGTCGAGGCGGCCGGCCTTCTCGTAGGTGTCGGCGCTCTCGTCACGCTGTTTGGCGAGCTTCTGCAGGATCGCCATCATCTCGGTGTGGTCGCAGCCACCGCAGCGATCTTCCGCGCGGGCGGCAATGTCCCGGTCCTTGATGGCCGCGGCGATGAGGCGGAGCGTCGACAGACGCACCGGGTCCTTCGCCTTCATGGCGGCCTTCAGTTCGGACTGGATTCGTTCACGAATGGACATGTGTTTTGATACCTGTGTGGACGTTCAGCAGATCACCAGATCAACACTTTGTTTTTCCAGCGATAATCGGCGCGTTCCATTTCTTGACGCCTGCCGTTTGCCTGCCTATCGTCGCGGCAAAATTCGGACCGGTGATGTAGTCACTCCCCGTCCGATTTCCAAGGAGCGCGCTGATATGACGGCCCCCAGAGAAAATCAAGCCCCGGCAGGTCGTCCGACCGGGGTGATCGTTCTTGCCGACGGCACGGTCCTGCAGGGCTTCGGTGCCGGCAAGACCGGTTCGGCCATCGGCGAAGTCTGCTTCAACACGGCAATGACGGGCCACCAGGAAATCCTGGCCGACCCGTCCTATGCCGGTCAGATCGTCTGTTTCACATTCCCGCATATCGGAAATGTCGGCGCGAATATCGAGGACGAGGAAGCCTCGTGCGATCGGGGGCGAAAGGCCGCCGTGGGCATGATCTCTCGCGCGCCGATCACCCCGCCGGCGAACTGGCGCGCCGAGCAGAGTTTCAGCGACTGGCTGGCCGATCGCGGCATCGTCGCGGTCACCGGGGTCGACACGCGCGCCCTGACCCGCCGCATTCGCGACGAAGGCATGCCGATGGGCGTGATTGCGCATGACCCGGAGGGCCATTTCGACCTCGACGCGCTGAAGGCGCAGGCCGCCGCCGCGCCGACGATGGAAGGCCGCGAACTGGCGAAGGCCGTCTCGTCGACCGGCGCGGCCGACTGGGACAAGGGCGACTGGGCCTGGTCGCAAGGCTTCACCGCCGGGCCGAAGGACGGTCCGCTCGTCGTCGTGCTCGACTACGGGGTGAAGGCCAACATCCTCCGCCGCCTCGTCTCCGCCGGCGCCCGGGTTCACGTGGTGCCGGGCTCGGCCAGCGCGGCCGACGTGCTGGCGCTGAAGCCGGCCGGCGTGCTGGTGTCCAACGGTCCGGGCGACCCGGCCGCGACCGGTCAGTATTCGCTGGAAACCATTCGCGGTGTGATCGATGCCGGCGTGCCGACGCTCGGCATCTGCCTGGGGCACCAGATGCTGGCCTTGGCGCTCGGCGGAAAAACGCTGAAGATGGTCCAGGGCCACCACGGGGCGAACCATCCTGTGAAGAATCTGGAGACGGGCCAGGTGGAAATCGTGTCGATGAATCACGGCTTCGCGGTCGATGCGGCAACGCTGCCCGCCGACGCGGTCCAGACCCATGTCTCGCTGTTCGACGGTACGAATTGCGGCTTCAAGCTGAAGGACCGCCCGGTCTGGGCCGTGCAGCACCACCCGGAAGCCAGCCCCGGCCCGCAGGACAGCTTCGCCGTCTTCGACAGGTTCGTGAGTGCGCTGAAGGAAGCGGCCTGAGATGATCGCCCAGGTGGAGACGTGCCCGGTGTGCGGCGGCAGCCGCGAGACGATCTACGGACCGGTCACCGTTCCCATCAACCAGACCATCACGGTCGAGCAGTGCCAGGCCTGCGGTCTGGCCGAGCGCCAGCCCGGCACGGCGTTCGATTTCACCAATCTGCCGGCCCACGCCTACATGGACGACTGGGAGGCGCTCGACCTCTCCGGTCTCCGTTTCAAGTACGAGCGGATGAGCGAGGCCGCCCGCGACCTCGCCCCGTGGGTCGTCAAGGACGGGCCGTGGGGAAGGGCCCTGCTCGATGTGGGTTGCGGCCCCGGCTATTTCTGCATGCACGCCCGGGCCAATGGCTGGCGCGCCCAGGGTGTCGACAACTGGCGCGAGATCGCGGCCTGGGGTCAGAAACACCTGAAGGTCGAGATCGAACCCAAGAAGATCGAAGACAGCGCAACGCCGGAGAATGAGTTTGAGGTCGTCACCGCCTTCGACGTGATCACCTTCACCGAAGACCCGGTCGCCTTTCTGAAGGCCTGCCGCGCGCGCCTGAAGCCCGGCGGCATGGTGATGATCTCGACGACGAATTTCGACGCGGAAGGCCGCAAGGCCGAGGGCGTCGACTGGCCGCCGCTCGGGGCGAATGTCCGGCGCTGGTTCTTCTCGCCGAAAAGCCTTGAAGAAGCCTGCCGCAAGGCCGGTTTCGGCGCGTCGCGCGTATTGCTCGCCGGCGGGCCGGACCACGACCAGGAACTGATCCTCTTCGCGCAGAACCCGTTCAAAACCGCGATCAGCTGGACCGACATCGCCGAGGACGAGCACAGCGACAACATGCTGCCGCCGCTCGACCGCAAGTCGGTCGATGTCTCGACCCTCAATGAGGACCAGCGCTTCTGGCGCGAGAACGGTTATCTGATCCTCCGGAACTTCATCCCCGAGGAGGTGATCGACCGCTATTGCCGGGTCCGCGAGAAGGTGAAGTCGACCGGCGGCTGGGACGACGAGACGCCCTATATGGAGATCAAGGAAATCCGCGATCTCTGCCTCCATGGCGCGCTGATGGAGAAGCTGGAAAAGCTGATCGGCGAGCCGATGGTGATGAATCTCAACCTCACCGGCTGGAAGACGACGCAGCGCGACTGGCACCAGGACGACTATCTCAATCCGGACGAGGTGCGCGGGCGCTATGTCGCCTGCTGGTTCGCGCTCGACACGATCACCGCCGACAGCGGTCCCTTCCAGTTCGTGCCCGGCTCGCACCAGTGGCCGCACATCAAGAAGAGCAAGATTCTCAACTTCGTGCCGGAAGAGGTGCGCACCCAGCGATCGTGGCCGATCCATTCGGAGCGTGTACTGACACCCTTCTTCGAATCCAAGATCGCGGAAGAAAACCTCGAAAAGGTCGATTTCCTCGCCGAGAAGGGTGACGCGCTGATCTGGCATGCCCGCCTTCTGCACCGCGGAACGGTGGCGAAGAATCCGAACGCGATGCGCAAGGCGATCATCACGCACTATACCGCGCTCGGCGCGATGTCGGCCTATGGCCCGGTGGAGCGCTGGAATACCGGCGGCCTCTACTTCGCAGACCCCAGCAAGCGCGAGGTTGATCCCGAGCGCGAGGTGCTGGGCTGAGCCCTCCCCGGTTTCCGGTCGATCGCCGCGCCCTGATGCTCGGCGGGCTGTCGCTCGCCGGCTTGTCCGCCTGTGGTCAGCGGCAGGCGGCGGCGGAAGGTGACCTCCTTCGCGTCGCGATCGGCGGCATGCCGGACTCGCTCGACCCGGCGATCGGCCAGTTCGCCACGGCCGCCCTCGTCTACAAGCAGATCCATGGCCCGCTGACCGATTACGGCCCGAACGGCGGTGTCGCACCCGGGCTGGCAGCGCACTGGTTTGCCAATGATAACGCCACGCGCTGGACGTTCCGGCTTTTCGAAAGCCTTCAATGGTCCGACGGGACACCGCTCGACGCCGAGGACATTGTCTGGTCGGCCCGTCGGATCGTCGATCCGGCCTCCACCTTCGCGCAGATCGGCGATTTCTACTCCGTCCTCAACGCGCCGGAAGTCCTGCGCCAGGAAGCCCCGCCCGAGGCCATGGGCGTGCGCGCGCTCGATCCGTTGACGATCGAGTTCGAGATGACTGCGCCGATCAGCTTCTTCCCGCTGTTGATGCGCGAATTCTATCCCTTCCCGCGCCACGCCATCGAGGCGCACGGCTCAGGCTGGACACGGCCGGAAAACTTCGTCGGCTGCGGGCCGTTTGTGGTGTCCGGAGCCGGCGCCCTGTCGCTGCAGCTGCGGCGCAATCCGCTGGCGCGCAATCCGGCGCGGATCGAGAATGTGCATATCGAGGCGGTGGAAGACGCGGCGACGCGCCAGCGCCTGTTCCGCGCGGGGGACTATGACCTCGCCGACAATCCGATGGCGAACCAGATCGCCCTCTTGCGCGAGCAGATCGGTGACCGGCTGCACGGCTATGCTGCGCCGAAATTCACCTACTTCAAATGCAATATGGCCCGGGTGGACGCTGTCACGCGGCAGCGGTGCGCCGAGGCCATCGACCGCGCCTTCATCGCCGACAATCTCCTGCCCGGCGTGGCCACACCGACGGAATCGATCATTCCAGGGTCGGACGTGTTCACAACGCTGACCGTGGTCGCGATGCCGCAAGAGCACCGGCCCCTCCTTCTCCGTTGCCTGAGCGGTGAACGCGAGCGGATTGCCGTGGTAGTCGCCGACGATCTGCGCCGTTCGGGCCTGGAGGTCGACATCCTCGCGACCCCTGCGACCGATCTCTACCAGGCCGTCGATGCAGGTGATTACGATCTGGCGCTGGCGCATTTCGACCGGGGTCTGAAAGGCGAGCCCAACTTCATGCTGGAACCGTTCGCACCGGGCCAGTTCGCCGACAACATGAACTGGTATGCGGGCGAGAACCCGGCCTCTGCGGAGTTCACGGCCCTGATCGCTCAAGCGCGCGCGGCGGTGGACGACACGGAACGCGATGCACTCTATCGCGCGGCCGAGACGATCATTCTCGGCCAAAATGTCGTCGTTCCGCTGTTCCACGAGCGGGCCTTCTGGCTCATCTCCGACCGGGTCGAGGGCCTGCCCGAGACGATCCAGCCCATGCTGTGGGGCGGGGCTGAAATAAGGGGCGTTTAAACCCCTCGCCAAGGCGGCGATTCACGGTTAGTACGGGCGCCTAGCACGACAGTTCAATCGACACCCCGCCGGACCCGCGCGATAAAGTGGAGCCGGGCCGGGTGTTCGCGCGCGAGACGAGACGGGAAGAACCATGCCGAAACGTACCGATATCGAAAGCGTCCTGATCATCGGCGCCGGGCCGATCATCATCGGTCAGGCCTGTGAATTCGACTATTCGGGCGTTCAGGCGGTCAAGGCCCTCAAGGAAGAGGGCTACCGGGTCATCCTGGTCAACTCCAACCCGGCGACGATCATGACCGATCCGGGCCTGGCCGACGCGACCTATGTCGAGCCGATCACGCCGGAAATGGTCGAGAAAATCATCGCCAAGGAAAAGCCGGATGTCCTCCTGCCGACGATGGGCGGGCAGACCGCGCTCAACTGCGCGCTGGAGCTCGACCGCCGCGGCGTGCTCGAGAAGTACGGCGTTGAAATGATCGGCGCGCGCGCCGACGTGATCGACAAGGCAGAAAACCGCCAGCGTTTCCGCGAGGCGATGGACTCCATCGGGCTCGAAAGCCCGCGCTCGGGCGTCGCGCACACGCTGGAAGAGGCCAAGGCGCTGCAGGCGGAGATCGGCCTGCCGGCGATTATCCGCCCGTCCTTCACCATGGGCGGCACGGGCGGCGGCATCGCCTACAATATCGAGGAGTTCGAGGAGATCTGCGCGGCGGGTATCGCCGCCTCCCCGGTCAATGAAATCCTCGTCGAGGAAAGCGTCCTCGGCTGGAAGGAATACGAGATGGAAGTGGTCCGCGACCGCGCGGACAACTGCATCATCATCTGCTCGATCGAGAATATCGATCCGATGGGCGTGCACACGGGCGACAGCGTGACCGTCGCCCCCGCCCTGACGCTGACCGACAAGGAATACCAGCGCATGCGCTCGGCCTCGATCGCCGTGCTGCGCGAAATCGGCGTGGAAACCGGCGGCTCGAACGTGCAGTTCGCCGTCGATCCGAAGACCGGCCGCATGGTCGTGATCGAGATGAATCCGCGCGTGTCGCGCTCCTCGGCACTGGCCTCGAAGGCCACCGGCTTCCCGATCGCCAAGGTCGCCGCGAAACTGGCCGTCGGCTACACGCTCGACGAGATCGCCAACGACATCACCAAGGGCGCGACCCCGGCCAGCTTCGAGCCGACGATCGACTATGTCGTCACCAAGATCCCGCGCTTTGCCTTCGAGAAATATCCCGGCGCCTCCAACATCCTGACGACGTCGATGAAGTCGGTCGGCGAAGCGATGTCGATGGGCCGGAATTTCCAGGAATCGGTCCAGAAGGCGCTGCGGTCGCTCGAAACCGGCCTCAGCGGTTTCGACGAGATCCATGTCGAGGGCCTCAGCGAGGCGAAGACGCCGGAAGCCCGGCGCGAAGCGATGGTCGCCGCGCTCGCCCGCCCGACGCCGGATCGTTTGCGCTATGTCGCCCAGGCCTTCCGCGAAGGCATGACGGTCGACGAGATCAACGCCGCCTGCGCCTACGAGCCGTGGTTCCTGCGCCAGATCGAGGAAATCGTCGCGGTAGAGCATAGGGTCCGCATGGAAGGCCTGCCGAAGGATGCCGCCGGCTTCCGCGCGATCAAGGCGATGGGCTTCTCCGATGCCCGTCTCGCCAAGCTGACCGACCAGGACGAGGACGCTGTCCGCGCCGCGCGCCGCGATCTCGGCGTCCGCCCCGTCTACAAACGGGTCGACAGCTGCGCGGCCGAATTCGTCGCGGCGACGCCCTACATGTACTCGACCTACGAAACCGCGCCGTTCGGTGGTACGGCGGATGACGAGAGCCAGCCGACCGACCGCCGCAAGGCGATCATTCTCGGCGGCGGTCCGAACCGGATCGGCCAGGGCATCGAGTTCGACTATTGCTGCTGCCACGCGGCCTTCGCCTTCGCCGAGATGGGCCTTGAATCCATCATGGTGAACTGCAACCCGGAGACGGTCTCGACCGACTACGACACGGCCGACCGCCTCTATTTCGAACCGCTGACCACGGAAGACGTGCTGGAGCTGATCGAGACCGAGCGCTCGAACGGCACGCTGGCGGGCGTCGTCGTCCAGTATGGCGGGCAGACGCCGCTGAAGCTGGCGGGCGATCTCGAAAAAGCCGGCATCCCGATCCTTGGCACGCAGCCGGACGCGATCGACCTCGCGGAAGACCGCGAACGCTTCAAGGCGCTGCTCGACACGCTCAATCTGCGCCAGCCGCCGAACGTGATCGCGCATTCGGAGGCCGAGGCCTTCGCGGCGATGGAAACGCTCGGCTTCCCGCTGGTGCTGCGCCCCTCCTACGTGCTGGGCGGCCGCGCCATGGAAATCGTGCGCGAACCGGAAGGCCTGGAACGCTATCTGCGCGAGGCGGTCCATGTGACCGGCAAGACACCGCTGCTGGTCGACCGCTATCTCGACAATGCCGACGAGGTCGATGTCGATGTGATCTGCGACGGCGAGGACGTCTTCGTCGCGGGCGTGATGGAGCATATCGAGGAGGCGGGCGTGCATTCGGGCGACTCGGCCTGCTCGCTGCCGCCCTTCTCGCTGTCTTCGGACACCATCGAGGAGTTGAAGACCGAGGCCATCGCCCTGGCGAGAGCGATCGGCGTGAAGGGGCTGATGAACGTCCAGTTCGCCATCAAGGACGGCGAGATTTTCGTGCTGGAAGTCAATCCGCGCGCCTCGCGCACCGTGCCCTTCGTCGCCAAGGCGATCGGCGTGCCGGTGGCGAAGATCGCCGCGAAAGTGATGGCCGGAGAGACCCTTTCGTCTTTCGAGCTGAAAGACCCGGCGCCGAAACATGTCGCGGTGAAGGAAGCGGTAATGCCGTTCGCGCGCTTCCCCGGCGTCGACCCGGTGCTCGGCCCGGAGATGCGCTCCACCGGCGAGGTCATGGGCATCGACGCCGACTTCGAAAGCGCATTCGCCAAGAGCCAGCTTGGCGCGGGCGTGAAGCTTCCGAAGTCTGGCGCGGTCTTCGTTTCGCTGAAGGAATCCGACAAGGACATGATGGTCCCGGCCGCGAAGATGCTGGCCGAGATGGGCTATACCGTGCTCGCCACCGACGGCACGGCGGCGCATTTCGAAGCCGCAGGTGTTCCGGTGACCCGGGTGAAGAAAGTGTCCCAGGGCCGCCCGCACATCGTCGATGCGATCAAGAATGGTGAAGTCCAGTTGATCTTCAACACGACCGAAGGCCGCCAGTCGCACAAGGACAGCTATTCCATCCGTCGCACGGCACTGGAACTGAAAATCCCGTGCTACACGACGGCCTCCGCGGCGGAGGCGGCGGTGAAGTCGCTGAAAAAGATCGATGCAGGCGCGCTTGAACCGCGCTCGCTCCAATCCTACTCTCGTGGGGATTGAGAATAGCTCCCCATTTCCGAGCGAGATTACCG
Organism: Hyphobacterium sp. SN044; assembly: GCF_021864465.1. Lineage (GTDB taxonomy): Bacteria > Pseudomonadota > Alphaproteobacteria > Caulobacterales > Maricaulaceae > Hyphobacterium. The sequence continues at coordinate 105,106 of NZ_JAKKUV010000001.1, read as the reverse complement.
AACATGAGCAAAGTACCGATGACCGACGAGGGCTATCGGGCCCTCGACGAAGAATTGAAGCGTTTGAAGACGATTGAGCGGCCCGCCGTGATTCAGGCGATTTCCGAAGCGCGCGAGCATGGCGATCTGTCTGAGAACGCCGAATACCACGCGGCGAAGGAACGCCAGGGCTGGATCGAGGGCCGCGTCGCCGAGCTTGAGGACAAGATCGCGCGCGCCCAAGTGATCGACGTGTCCAAGCTGGACGGCGACACGGTGAAGTTCGGCGCGACCGTTTCGGTCGTCGACGAGGACACCGAGGAAGAAGCCTCCTACAAGATCGTCGGCGAAGACGAGGCGGATGTGCGCTCGGGCAAGATCTCGATCACCTCCCCCATCGCGCGCGCCATGATCAACAAGGAAGTCGGCGACGTGATCGAGGTGAACGCCCCGGGCGGCCTCAAATCGTACGAAATCCTGAAGGTGGAATGGATCTGACGATCCGGACCATTTGACTGAAATCGAAACGCCGGGACGGTCCTCGTCCCGGCGTTTCTGTTACCGGCGGCGGTTCGGGGTCAGCCGTCCGATGGCGTGGCCGAGGCAAGGCCCGGCAGATGGTCGGCGGGATCGAGGCGCTCGCCGTCGCGGTGCACTTCGACATGCAGGTGCGGACCGGTCGACACGCCCGAAGACCCGACGCGGGCGATCACCTGACCGGCGAGGACCGCGTCGCCCGGGGCGACGGCATAGTCCTGAAGCTGGGCGTAGACGGTGGTCCAGCCGCTGCCGTGGTCGATCTCGACCACATTGCCCCACCCTGCCTGACCGTTATAGCCGCTGCCGGCATAAGTGACGCGGCCGCCTGCCGGCGCGATGACCGGCGTGCCGGCAGGCGCGGCGATGTCGTGGCCCGTGTGATTGCGCGGGCCATCGGGGCCGGGCGCGGCCGGGCCGAAGCGGGACGTGGTACGGCCCTGGACGACCGGCGCGGTGAAGTCCGGATCGGCGGCCATGCCGGAGGCTTCCGCGACCTGAAGTCCGGCGACCGGAAGCGCCATCACGGCGAGCGCGGCGAGCGCGACCATGCCGCCCGCAGAGCGGGTTTTCGGGGCAGGAGAGAGAATGGAACGTATACGCATTTCGAGTGCCTTCCTGGGTTCCACGCCAAAACCGAGTGCGGCCTGCGGCCCCGAATTCGCGCAGGCAGCCTGGAGCAGGGAACGGGCGTAGGATCGTGCCCTGCCGTTACCGAGGGTTTCGAGCGCAGCGCGGTCGCAGGCGATCTCCACCGCCAAGCGGCGTTCGCGCTCGATGAGAAAGACGAAGGGATTGAACCAGAGCGCCAGCCCGGCGAGGCGCATGGCGAGCAGGGTTCGGCTGTCGCGGCGGCGTATGTGCGCCAGTTCATGGGCGAGAACGAGATCGTCGGTCCCGTTGTCGCGCGGCAGAACCAGGATCGGTCGCAACAGGCCGCAGACGAAGGGCGACGGCACCGCATCGATCCGCACGTCGATCACCGCGCTGACCGCCATGGATCGGGCGACCCGGGTGACCCGCGCGCGCGTTTCACTGTCCGCCGGTTGCGTTTTCTTCAGTCGCAGATGGAGCAAAAGCGATCGGCGGAGTTCGACGACCCCGCGCAGGGCCGCCCCCGCACCCCAGAGCGCCAGCAGTATCAGGTCCCAGCGCAGGCCGGGCGTGATCGCCAGCGCGGCTGGTTCCGCACCGCTGGCGGGCTGCGGCGCGATCAGAGCCGTCACCGGCTCAAGCGGTTCGGCCAGCGACGGGAGCGCCGCGTTCAACCAGGGGGACACGGCGGCGACAATGAGGGAAAGAGCGGCGAGCGCGTATCCCGTCAGCCAGTACGCTTCACCGCGTTCCCGTCCCCGGCCGAAGACCCAGACGAGCGCGGCGATGGCGAGGCTGGCGGCCGCCGCGAGACTGATCCCGATCACGCTCATGCCTCGTCCTCCGGCTTTTCGGCGAGGAGTTTTTCAAGCTCGGCGATATCGGCGGGATCGAGCAGCGGGCTCGACGCGAAGGCCGAGGCCGGCAGCGGTTCGTCGAGGTCAAAGACCTGCGCGGAAAAGCTGCGGATCATCGCGCTCAGAACCTGCGCCTTGGTGGCTTTCGGCGCGAAGACAGCGAGGCCGTGCGCGTCGCCGCGCCCGATCAGGCCCTTCTCGACCATGCGCGCGATCAGCGTGCGCGTTGTGGAATAGGACCAGTTCTGACCGCTGCCCGCTCGATCATGGATCTCGCGCGCGCCCAGCGGCGATTGCGACCACAGGGCTTTCAGAACCGACATCTCGGAGGGGCTGGGTTTTTCCACGACACACCACAGGTATGATGTGACATTTGTCGCATGTATGCGGTTCGTGTCAAGCAGCATGTGATTGACGCCCCGCCCAGGAAGCCTGCTAAACGGGTGTATGGGCACGACTCCGAAGGTCATCTGGGCGGTCGCAGACACCCGCCGCGGCGTCGAGAACCAGGCCGTCGGCCTGGCCGAAGCTGTCGCGCGGCAACTCGGCAACGCTGTCGTTGCGCGCGTCACCATCCGCGACGACGGTTTCGTTACACTGCCCGAGCTGGATACGCCCGATGTCTGGATCGGCTGCGGCCGGCCGGCGCTGAAGCTGGCGCGGCGGCATCGCAAGATCTTTCCCGCCGCTCGCTTCGTCTACGTCCAGGACCCGCGCAACCACTATGACCGTTTCGACCTGATCGTCGCGCCGGGACATGACCGGGTGCGCAAGGCGAACGCGATCTCGATGATCGGCTCGCCGCACCGGGTGAGCCCGGACCGGCTCGCCGAGGGCAAGGCCGCGTTCGCGAAGGAGTTGGCAGCCCTGCCCGCGCCGCGCGCGGCAGTCCTGATCGGCGGGCCGAACAAGCGCTTCAAGGTGACACCCGAAGTTTCCGCCAATCTGGAAGCGCGGATCGGCGATCTGCTCGACGCAGGCTATTCCCTGATGCTGTCGGTCTCGCGGCGCACGCCGGAGGCGCTGACCAAAGCGCTGAAGGCGCGGTTCGACGGCGACAAGCGTGTCTGGCTGTTCGATGGCATGGGCGAGAATCCGTATTTCGCCTTCCTCGCCGCGGCGGACCTGATCTGCGTCACGGAAGATTCCACCAACATGCTGGTCGAGGCCGCCTCGACCGGAAGGCCAGTCTATTCCCTGCCACTCGATGGTGACCCCGGAAAGTTCTCCCGGCTCTATGGCGCGCTGGAAGCCCACGGGGCGCTACGACCCCTGCTCGGCCCGGTCGAATCCTGGACCTATCCCCCGCTCGACGCGACGGCGCAGGCCGCGCGCGAGGTGGTGTTGAGGCTCGGCCTTGAGCCGCAAGGGGCTGCGGCCTAACTAGAGGCCCACAGAGCCGATACCCGATTCCTCCGGAGCCTTTCCCACATGTCCGAACCCCTCCATTCCAAAGTCGTCATCGTCGGGTCCGGCGCCGCCGGCTACACCGCTGCGATCTATGCCGCGCGCGCCATGCTGAAGCCGATGGTGATTGCCGGCCTGCAGCCGGGCGGGCAGATGACGATCACCACGGACGTGGAGAATTATCCCGGCTTCGCGGACGTTATCCAGGGCCCCTGGCTGATGGAGCAGATGCGCGCCCAGGCCGAACATGTCGGCGCGGAAATGGTCAGCGACATCATCACCAACGTGGACCTGTCCAAGCGCCCGTTCACGCTGACCGGCGACAGCGGCACGACCTACACCGCTGACGCGCTGATCATCGCGACGGGGGCGAGCGCGAAATGGCTCGGCCTGGAATCCGAAGAGAAGTATCGCGGCTTCGGCGTGTCGGCGTGTGCGACCTGTGACGGCTTTTTCTATCGCGAGAAGGAAGTCTTCGTGATCGGCGGCGGCAACACCGCGGTCGAGGAGGCGCTGTTCCTGACGAATTTCGCCTCGAAGGTGACGCTGGTGCACCGCCGCGACTCCCTGCGCGCCGAAAAGGTGATGCAGGAACGCCTGTTCAATCACCCCAAGGTCGAGGTGATCTGGGACAGTGTGCTGGAAGAAGTCCTCGGCGAGCAGAACCCGCCGGGCGTCACCGGTGCGAAGATCAAGCATCTGAAGACCCACGAGGTGACCGAGCACAAGGCCGACGGCGTGTTCATCGCGATCGGTCACCAGCCGGCGACGGAGCTTTTCCTCGACAAGCTCGACATGAAGCCGGGCAATTATCTGATGGTGAAGCCGGGCTCGACCGAAACCTCTGTTGAAGGCGTGTTTGCCGCGGGTGACGTGACCGACGACAAATACCGCCAGGCGGTGACGGCCGCCGGCATGGGCTGCATGGCGGCACTCGATGCGGAACGCTGGCTGGCCGGGCACTAGACTGGCGGGACTCGCGTCCTAGTTATCCCCATCGACCGCCGGCTTAATTTCAATTAAGTGGGCCGTAAGCGTGCGAGAAGTTGCGCGGTTGCAAACATAGAATCCGGTTATGTCGATTGAGTAAGGGACGTTCAAGAATGATCACGAAATTCCCCTTCCGCGCCGCTGCCACCGCGCTGGCGCTGTGCCTCTCCGCTCCGGCAGCCATGGCCCAGAACGGTCTGGCTCCTGAATTCGCCCCGTTTGCCCGTTCCAATCAGGCGAACGGTCCCGAAGTCGATTACGAAGTCTGGACCGGCCTGCTGCGCGATATCGTACTCGACGTGGGTCTTTCGGACCGCGATCCGCCGGCCGGACGCCCGATCCTGACGGGAACGCGGATCAATACGGGCAATACCAGCCGGTTCCGCTTCGAAGGCAATCGCGTCGTCTATCACACGATGTCGGATGAATACCGGGACGCGATCTCGGAATATCGCCGCGACCTCGAAACCCTGCCGGACCGGATCGACTTCTCGCGCCTGTCATCGGACGAGCAACTGGCCTACTGGATCAATCTCCACAATGTGGCGGTGATCGAGCAGATCGCGATCAACTACCCGGTGACGCGCCTGAACAATTTCCGGATCAACGGCCAGTCAGTCTACGACGCGCCGATCCTGACCGTGGCGGGTGTGCCGCTGAGCCTCAATGACATTCGCCTGCGGATCGTGTTTTCCCAGTGGAATGACCCGCTGGTGATGTACGGCTTCTTCAACGGCGCGATTGGCGGGCCGAACATTCTCCGCCACGCCTATACCGGCGAGAACGTCTGGACGTCGCTGCGCAACAACGGCGCCGAGTTCGTCAACTCGCTTCGCGGGGTCGGCACGGCGCAGCACGAGCTCGAAGTCTCGGTCATCTACGAAGATGCCCAGCCGTACTTCTTCCCTGATTGGGAGCGCGACCTGCGCGAACACCTGACGACGCTTGCCGTCGATTCCGCTTACGATCAGGTCCGCCGTGGCGGCCGGGTCGATGCCGATGTCGAGGCCTGGGAGATCGCCGACCTCATCAACGGGTCGAGCCGGTGCACGGGCGGCGCGGGTGACCTGACGATCCAGTCCTATTCGGGCAACGGGGTTCGCGGGCCGAGCATGTGCGGCACGCTTCCCCAGCATGCCGTGGAACTGATGACCGAAGTGCAGGTCCGCCGCCTGGAGCTGATCCGGAACGGCACCTACGGCCGGGTCTATGTCCGTGACATCCCTACGGACGATCCGGACACGGAAGAAGACGAATCCCAGCGTTGAGGCCCATTCAAAGCTGACGGGTTTACCTCCGGGGTTCGCGGTCTAGACTTTCCGCCGAACCCCGGAGGTTTTTCATGAACAAGCGCAAGATCGGCCCGTTCGAGGTCAACCCCATCGGCCTGGGCTGCATGGGCCTGTCCGCCTTCTACGGCCCGCCCACCGACCATGCCGAGGCTGTCCGCCTCTTGCGGCAGGCGGTCGATCTCGGCGTCGACCATTTCGACACAGCCGAGCTTTACGGCCGGAACGAGGAATTGCTGGGCGAGGCTCTGGAAGGCCTGCGCGACCGGATCCGTATTGCCACGAAGTTCGGTCCGAAATTCACCTTCGACGAGAACGGCAAGCGCGTCGGTCAGACCATCGACGGCTCGCCCGCGAACATGCGCCGCGCGGTCGAGAATTCGCTGCGCTATCTGCGCACCGATCATATCGACCTTTACTATCTGCACCGCCTCGACCCGAACACGCCGGTGGAGGAAACCGTCGGTGCGATGGGCGAGCTGGTGAAGGAAGGCAAGGTCCTCGCCATCGGCCTGTCCGAGGTCAATGGCGACACCTTCGCGAAAGCCAACGCCACTCATCCCGTCGCCGCGGTGCAAAGCGAGTACTCGATCTTCACCCGCGACGTGGAAACCGTGCTGTTCGACCAGCTGCGGGCCGCCGGCGCAACGCTGGTCGCCTATTCGCCGCTCGGCCGCGGCATGCTGACCGGCAGTTTCTCGAAGGATCACAAGCCGGGCGGACAAGGCGAATTCCGATCCGGCGACATGCAGCCGCGCTGGGCCGAGGGTGCCTATGAAGCCAATCTCGCCCTGGTCGACGAGGTCAAGGCGATTGCCGACGAGATCGGCGCCACGCCGGGCCAGGTCGCGCTCGCCTGGGTGCTGTCTCGCGGAGAGGATATCGTCACCATCCCGGGCACCACGAAGCTCAAAAATCTCGAATCCAATCTGGATGCCGCGGCGGTGACGCTGAGCGAAGGCCATCTGAAGCGGCTCGAACCGCTCGCCGACAAGGTCCAGGGCGCGCGCTATAACGAAATGGGCATGGCCGCGGTCAACCGCTGACGCCTTCCCCAGCGCGGAAACGAAAATGGCGGGACCCGGACGGGCCCCGCCATTTGTTCGTCCGCAAAGGCAGCGCGCTGTTAGTGCGCCGGCTCTTCAGCGACTTCCGTGACGGTTTCGTCGGTCGGCTCGGCGGCGACGTCTTCGGTCACGACCTCTTCGACGACGGTTTCGTCGGTGACGACGTCTTCACCTTCGGCGACAACGTCTTCGACGATCAGGGCTTCGGCTTCGACGCCGACGGTTTCGTCGGTCGAGACGACGTCGGCAGCGACTTCGGTCGCTTCCTGGATCGCCGGCGTGTGGTCGTCGTGCTGCGTGGCATAGGCAGCAACGGAAATCATCGCCAGGGAGGCGACGGTAGCCAGAATAAGGCGGGTGCGCATTGCGCGGTCTTCCTGAGGAATGAGTTGGTGCGGGCCCCGGGGCCGGCACCGCGATTTCTTGATCGCGGGCGGGCATATGCTCCTGCCCGGATGATTCCGCAAGGGCCGTGATCGCCTGTAATGAAATGTGATCACGGCGTTCCGTGCTCTGCTCACAGGGCGCTTTCGCTTGACGGGCTGGCGCAAAGCCGGAACAACCGGGGCTCGGGGAGAATGCCCATGGATTGGGACAAGCTGAAAACCTTTCATGCCGCGGCCGAGGCCGGTTCGCTGACCGGCGCCGCCGATTCCCTGTTGCTGTCGCAATCCGCCGTGAGCCGGCAGATCGCGGCCCTTGAGGACACGCTCGGCGTGAAGCTGTTCCACCGCCATGCGCGCGGGCTTATCCCGACCGAGCCGGGCCGCCTGCTGCACGAAGTGACGAAAGAGATCGCCGCAAAGGTCGCGTTGGCCCGGTCCGTGGTCGACGACAGCCACGACAACCCCTCCGGCGATCTGCGTGTCACCGCCCCGACGGCGCTCGGCGCGATCTGGCTGGCCCCGCGTATCGCGAAATTCCGCGACGCCTATCCCGATATCCGGGTCCACCTGCTGCTCGACGACCACGAATTCGACATCGCAGGCCTCGAGGCCGATTGCGCGATTCGTCCGTGGGAATCGACCCAGAATGACGTGATCCAGCGCAAGCTTCTGACCGCACGCCAGCACCTGTTCGCCAGCCAGTCCTATCTGGACCGGGAAGGCGCGCCGAAATCGGTTGCCGACCTCGATAACCACCAGATCATCCGCTACGGTCCGCCGCAGATGGCGCCGATCCGCAATCTCGAATGGGCGGCCTCGATCGGGCGGAAGCCGGGCGAACCGCCGCGCCCCGCCGTGATGGAAGCGAACACGATCTACGCCATCCTGCGGGCCGTGGAATCGGGCATCGGCATTGCCGGCCTGCCCGACTATGTCACGCGCGGCCACGACACTCTGGTGCCCGTTCTGCCCGAAACGGAAGGGCCGAGCTTTGACGTCTATTTCGTCTATCCGGGCGAACTGCGCGGGTCGAGCCGGCTGTCGGTTTTCCGCGAATTCCTGCTGCAGGAAGCCAAGGACTGGGAAAGCTGAACGCGTCATGACGCAGTGCAGCAAAAACGCATGGCCGTTTTGACCGAACGTCTCTGGAACAATCGCCCGGCCTCACGCATATACGCTTCACGAACACGGCGCGCAGGCGCGCCACGTTCCCCTTCGATTGCATACCGTCTCCTCCCCGAGAGTATGCGACACTGCGCCGGGTCCGTTCCCTCCCCTCGGACCCGGCGCATTTCTTTTTTGCCCCCCTCAACGCCGTTCCGCGCATGAAAAAGCCCCGGACGCGGATGCGCCCGGGGCAGTTCCGGTTTGGCCAAATCGATGGCCAGAGGCGAAGACCGTCAGCCCAGCGTCGAGCGCAGCATCCAGGCCATCTTCTCGTGCGCCGACAGGCGCGGAGAGAGGATGTCGGCGGTCGCTTCGTCGCCGGTTTCACCAGCCTTCGCCAAGGCGGAACGTATCGTCGCGACCACGGTTTCGTGGCCGTTCAGCAGATCGTTCAGCATGGCGTCGGCCTTGGTCTCGGTCGCTTCGGACTTCACCGTGGCGAACTTGTCCATGGCGGCGTAGGAATTCGGTGCCGCCACGCCCAGCGCACGGACGCGTTCGGCGAGATCGTCGGTTGCCGTCCAGAGCTCGTTGTATTGCGTCTCGAACAGCATGTGCAGGTCATGGAAGCGCGGCCCGGTCACATTCCAGTGGTAGGCGTGCGTCTTGAAATAGAGCGCGTAGGTGTCGGCCAGCACCGCGGCGACCGCGTCGGCCATGGTTTCGCGCTGTTCCTGGGACAGGCCCATCTTGATGGTCATATCAGTCTCCTCGCATGGCGGCGGGGAGGCACCCGCCTTGCTTCGATAGGGATATGGGCTCGACCGAGCAATAAATCAAACAACTAATTACTGTCGAACCCATTGATTCGATCAATGATCAGGAGAGGCCGTCGCAGAAGCGCCTGATCCGCTTGCCCGCTTCTATGAGCGAGGCATCGTCCGTGGCGTAGGAGACGCGGAAACCCGGGGCGGCGCCGAATGCGGACCCCGGAACGACCGCCACGGCCTCGTCCTGCAGAAGCAACGCACAGAAATCGATATCGGTTTCGATCCGGTGGCCGGACTTCGTGGTTTTGCCGATCGCGCCCGAGCAGTCAGCGAACACGTAGAACGCCCCTTCCGGTGTCGGAGCCGTCAGGCCGGGTGCCGCGTTGATGTCGGCCAGCATGCGGTCGCGGCGCGCTTTGAAGGCGGCATTGCGCTGCGGGAGGAAGTCGAGCGGGCCGTTCAGCGCGGCGACCGCCGCCCACTGGCTGATCGAACAGGGGTTCGAGGTGGTCTGCGACATCACCTTGCGCATGGCGTCGATCAACGGCTTCGGACCACCGGCATAGCCGATGCGCCAGCCGGTCATGGCAAAGGCCTTCGACACGCCGTTGGTGGTCAGCGTTCGCTCGTAAAGCCGCGGCTCGACCTCGGCCATTGTGGAAAACTCGAAGCCGTCATAGGCGATGTGCTCATACATGTCGTCGGTCATGACGAGGACATGGGGATGGTCGAGCAGCACATCGGCCAGTGCCTGGATCTCGCCGCTTGTATAGCCTGCCCCGGTCGGGTTGGACGGCGAATTGAAGATCAGCCATCTCGTCTTCGGCGTGATCGCCGCGGCGAGGGTTTCCGGGCGCAGCTTGAACCCGTCCTCGAGCGCGGCCCGCGCGATGACCGGTTCGCCGCCGCACAGGCGCACCATGTCCGGGTAGGACACCCAGTAGGGGGCGGGAATGATCACCTCGTCGCCGGGATTGAGTGTCGCGGTCAGCGCGTTGAAGATCACCGGCTTGCCGCCCGGCGCGACGGAGATCTGCTCGGGCGCGTAGATCAGATTGTTCTCGCGTCTGAACTTGTCGACGATCGCCGCCTTCAGCTCCGGAATGCCGTCGACCGGCGTGTATTTCGTCTTGCCGGCGTGGATCGCCTCGATCGCGGCAGCCTTGATGTGGTCCGGCGTATCGAAGTCCGGCTCGCCCGCGCCCAGCGAAATCACGTCGATTCCCTGCGCCTTCAGTTCGCGTGCCTTCTGAGTGACGGCGAGCGTGGCGGAGGGCTGGACGCGCTTCAGCGCATCGGACTGCTGGATGGTCATGGAAGGGCGAACTCCGGCTGATTTTCGCCGAACGTAACGAGCGCCGGGATCAAGGCCAATAGGGCGATACGCCCCGTCTGCCGCAATCCGGTCACATATTGGCAACCATGGTCATAAACCTGCCCTTCACCTGCCTTTGGTAGCGTTCATCTACGGAACAACACAGCGCAACAGCGTGTTGTGAGGGAATGATGGCACAGCAAAACGCACATCGCAGAAGCGCAGGAATGGGCTCGGTCACCGGCTTTGTTCTGGCCCTTGCCATGCTTGCCGCCACCGCCTTCGTCTTCATGCGCGCCCAGCCGTCGCAACACGGGCTGGTCTGGGCCGAAGTCCCGTCCGACGAGCCGGTGATCACCGCCGCGATGGACTAGGGTGCCATTCGCGCCGCCTCTGCAACTCTATCGCACAAACATAAGCCGCCTAACTATCGCGATCTTGTGATCTTTAGCCTGTCGATCTAGATCGACCTAATGCCGCGCTATTTTCCGATAGATTGCGAAATTCCCGGACCCGCGAATGTACGCGACCTAATCCATTTTGAGTGGTCGCCCGACGGAATCGTTGCCGATTTCGATCTTCGTCAATCAGATCATGAAATGTTGAGGGTGGTCTTCTCGCAGACGTGTATCGTTCGCCTTCTCGACGAGTTCTATCTGAGCACTGAGGATGGAGCCGGCGACAAAGTCGGACTGATACCCAATCACTTCGCATACCGGGTGGAGGGCGCACGCCTCAGGCAAGATGAGTCCCTTGTTTGGAAGACGAGTAATTTGGATCACTATCAGTTCGTAACGGGCAGCACTTGCCTTGACGTGTTGTGCGGCGGAACCCCGAAATTCATGGTCGTTCCACGCTGATTGATTGCTGCACCTTCCGGTCCTTCACCGGAATCACGAATTTCAGACCCGACCAGACCGCATCGACGGCGCAGACCTTGATGTCGACCAGTCCGGCATCGAGGCCGATGCGCCGGACGGCATTGCCGTCCAGCGTCGTCTCCACGCCCGATGCCTTCTTGGGCCAGGAGATCCAGGCCATGCCGGCCGGCGCCATGCGTGACTTCAATTCGCCGGCGAGCGCCTCAAGAGCCGCAGCTTGCCTCACGAAAACATGAACATAGTCGAATCCGCCTTCGGGAAGGTTTGCCCCATCGGCGTCGATCCGTTCCGACCAGTCAGCAAAGGCGTCAATCTGCGGGATGCCGCCCGGGTATCCGACGAACAGCGCCCGCATGCCCGGCCTGGCGCCGAGCTTCTTCATCAAAGGCGTGCCGGAATATCGCTTTCGCTCATGCGGCGATGCTAGTGGCGCGAACCGCGGCTGTCTTGTAGGGAGAGGTGAGCGGGGTGTAGGTAGTTGAGTGAGGCGGCGTGGCCGATCTTGCCCGTACAATGCTGTCCCGGCACCAGCGTCTCGCCGCCATTGGCGGCGGCGCGCTGATCAATGCCCTGCTGATTTTCGGCCTGATCCGGATTCCGCCCGGCACGATCGAGCCCTTCCGGGTGATCGACGTGACCTTCATTGTCCCCGCTGCCGAGCCGGAGCCCGAGATCGTCGAAGAGGCGGTGCCCGAACCCATGGCCGAGGACATTACGCCCGAACCGGAACCGGTCGCGGAACGCTCGCCCGAGACGCCCGCTCCCGCGCAGTCCCAACCTGCTCCGAGCAATGCGTCGGTCTCGGCCCGGTCGGTGGATGAGGCCCCCGAATCTCCGCCCAGCGGCGACCGGGATGTCTATGCCGTCTCGCCCGGTACGCGCTCGGTCCTGTCGGGTCTGCAATGCCCCGGCGATCCGGACGGCTTCGCCCGCACCGGCGTATGCGGTGATGAGGCGCGGCGCTATGCAAGGATCGAAGCGCCGGCGGAGGATCTGGCGGCCGGATTTGACCTCAGTACGGACCAGATACGGGCGCTATTCGGCGACAGTGACCACATCTATGCGGACCAGCCGACGCTCGACAATCCGGCGGCGCGGCGAAACCTGTCGACGGCCGACCAGATGCGCGACGCCCTGCCCGCCTCGCGCCCCGACCCGGCCTTCGGGGATTAGGGGAGAGGGATATGGATGTTTCCACAGTGGCTTTGCTGGCATTCGCGTTACTCCAATCAGCGGACACGGTTGAGGCGCCTCAATCAATCCGAGCTCTGAGCGAATGTCCCGCCGAACTCCCGAGTTCGCAGGCCTGTGTCGCGATGCCACTCTTCTCCGGCGAAGGTTCCCGTCTGCACGTCTCTCGATGGGAGGAAGAGGCGAGCGACCCAGGATATGACGAGCAGGGTTTTGATCGTTACTCGGTACGTGCTCGCGGCAGATTGAACGGCGAGGCAGAGGATACGGTCAATCTCACCGTCATCCGAAGCCCTATCACTTGCGGAGGTGATGCCTTTGTAGCGGTCGTCAGACTAACGCCCGACGGACGGCCGACCATACTTACGGATGCCGGAGCGTTCCAGCTCACTGAGGGCGATCTTTCCGTAGGGTTTCATCGCGTGACCCTGATCGACCCGGAAACCGGATCGATCATCGGAAGGTTTCTGGATGACGTGAATTTTCATTCCCCGTTCTACTATCACGCACCAGACAGAGTTACGGTGTTTGACCGGGGTACGCGGCGATGCCTCGTTGCCCTGACCGGGGGAAACGCCGTCTCCTATGCCGACGGCCAGTGCGGCCAAGCTGAAGTCGAAAATCGCCCGTACCACAGACCTGATCCAGAGTCCCGCGGGCTCGTCGACTATCAATCAGGTGATCTCGACATCGTCCGGTCTTCGATGGGCGAGGATTGGTGGGAATGGCGCGGGGAATGGGCCGAGCGACTGGTCTTCCGCATGCAGGGGCATGATGTCATCGTCGTTGAGGATACATCACTCTGCACGTAAACCGTGGTCCATGAACTTCCTGTCCGACACCACCGCCCCGGCCCATCCCGCGCTTCTGGATGCCATCGCCCATGCCAATGGCGGCTATGCCGCCAGCTATGGCAATGATCCGCTGTGTCAGCGGGTGGAGGAGAGGCTGAAAGAGGTGTTCGAGACGGATCTGAAAGTCCTTTTCACCGTTTCGGGCACGGCGTCGAACGCGCTCGCCCTGTCCATCCTCTGTCCGTCGCACGGCGCGGTGCTGTGCCATGACGAGGCGCATATCCACCGCGACGAACGGGGTGCGCCGGAATTCTTCACCGGCGGGGCGAAGCTGATCCCCCTGACCGGCGCGCACGCCAAGATCGACCCCGCGGCGCTGAACTCCGTGCTCAACAGCTGGCCGCAGGATTTCGTGCACACCACGCCGCCGCGCGCGCTGTCGGTGTCGAACCTCAACGAATCGGGCTGCGCCTACAGCGCGGCCGAACTCGCCGCGCTGACCGGACCGGCAAAAGCCAAGGGGCTGGGCGTGCATTTCGACGGCGCGCGGTTTGCCAATCTGCTCGCCGGGTCGGGCCTGACCCCGGCGCAGGCGAGCTGGAAGGCCGGGGCCGACATATTGTCGCTCGGCGCGACGAAGAATGGCGCGCTGGCGGCCGAGGCCGTCATCCTCTTCCCGTCCGTCATGGACCGGTATGGCGAACTGCAGGCGCGGCAGAAGCGCGCCGGACACATGGTCGCCAAGATGCGGTACGTCGCGGCGCAGTTCGACGCCTGGCTGACGGACGGGCTGTGGCTCGATCTCGCCGCGCACGCCAATGCGATGGCGGCGCGTCTGGCGGACGGGCTGTCGGCGATCGAGGGCGTGGAACTGGCCCATCCCGTCGATGGCAATGAACTCTTCGTGTCGCTGTCCGAGGCGGTGGCGGAGAAGATGCGCGCGGCGGGGGCCGGCTTCTATCAATGGCCGGACGGCACGGCGCGGCTCGTGGCGAGCTGGTCAACACGGGAAGACGATGTCAACGCTCTGCTGGACGCGGCCCGGGCCTAGGCGGCGTCGCTGTCCTCGCCTTCGTCTGAATCACGCGCTTCGACCTTGTGTTCGTCGCGGGCGCGCTTCCACGGACCATGGAAGCGGGGGTCCTGCCGGCGGCGGCGGTCGGGTCCGAAATAGTCGGGCACGCGGACGAAGCGGCGGGGCCGTTCGATCATTGCGATCAGACGCTGATACAGGTCAACCGGGCGAACGGGCTTGGCGAGGAATTCGTTCACGCCCGCATTGATCGCCTCGATCACGCGCGAGCGGTCGGTGTAGCCGGTGACCATCAGGACGGGCAGATACTTGTTCGGGCTGCTGTCGCTGTTGCGAATGTGGCGGGTCAGTTCCAGCCCGTTCATCTCGCCCAGCATGTAGTCGACCACCAGCATGTCCGGATTGAAGGCAGCGATGGAATCGATCGCGGTCTCGGCGTCTCGGCATTCCTCAATGATGCGCACGCCAAAACCCTGCAGGGTGACCCGCAGGATTTTAGACATATGCGGGTTGTCCTCGACGATGAGGACCCGCACGCGATCAAAGCTGCCTGACATTCCTGTGCGCGCCCTCGCGCTGAAAATCCGCTCTTGCCCACGTTCGAAACTGCGCCGGGGGCCGTTAACCAAGTGTGTAAATCGATCCCCAATTGCCATGGAACCGGGGCGGATTACATTCGTTTTTGTTGACGCGCCGTTCAGGAAACCTCCGATGCTGAAACCCGTCCTTGCCGCCGCCGCTCTGTCCCTGCCGCTTGCGGCGTGCATGTCGTCGCCGCCTGACCGGCTGGCCGGCGATGCCCCGCCCCCGACGGTGGAGAGTGTCGATCTCGACCGTTATCTCGGCCTGTGGTTCGAGATTGCCCGCGCTGAACACGGCTTCGAAGAGGGCTGTCAGGGCGTCACGGCGTATTACGAATACCGGGAGGACGGGGACATCCGCGTCATCAACCGCTGCTGGAAGGATTCGCTCGACGGTGAGCTGGACGTGGCGGAAGGCCGCGCGCGCCTCGCCGATCCCGGTGACACGGCGAAGCTGGAGGTCAGCTTCTTCGGGCCGTTCTACGGCGATTACTGGATCCTGGAACTGGCCGAGGACTACAGCTGGGCGGTCGTATCCGAACCGGCCGGACGGTATCTGTGGATCCTGTCGCGCGACCCGCAGCCGGGTGAGGCCTTCATCGAGGAAAGGCTGAGCTTCCTGCAGAGCCTTGGCTATGACACCGAAGGCCTGATCTACCCGGATCAGTGGGAGAGCCTCGCCGCGATGCCGACCGAAGGCCTGCCCGAAGGCGCGGTGCAATAGCATAGAACAAACTGGAAACAGGCCGCCCGCATCCCTATAAGGATCGCATGGCCCGACTCACCACAGACGACAGCGCGGTCACCGATCTCGGCCAGGCCGATTTCGTGCTCGACCGCGTCGCGAACGTGCCCGCGGCCTGGACGCCGCACCGCCCCGACCGGCCGGAGAAATCCGAGGGCGGGGTGCGGTTCCGCTGCGTCTCGGAATACGAACCGATGGGCGACCAGCGTACGGCCATCCCGGAGCTCGTCGAAAACCTGAACGCCGGCGAGCGCGACCAGGTGCTGCTCGGCGCGACGGGCACGGGCAAGACCTTCACGATGGCGAAGGTGATCGAGGCGGTGCAGCGCCCGGCCCTGGTGCTGGCGCCGAACAAGACGCTGGCGGCGCAGCTCTATGGCGAGTTCAAGAGTTTTTTCCCTGAGAATTCGGTGGAGTATTTCGTCTCCTACTACGACTACTACCAGCCGGAAGCCTATGTGCCGCGCACGGACACCTACATAGAGAAGGAGTCCAACATCAACGAGGCGATCGACCGGATGCGCCACGCCGCGACCCGGTCCATCCTGGAGCGCGACGACGTGATCATCGTCGCCTCGGTCTCGTGCATCTACGGCATCGGCTCGGTGGAGACCTATACCGCGATGACGTTCGAGCTGAAGGCCGGCGAGAGCGCCGACCCGCGCGCCGTCGCGAAACAGCTCGTCGCCCTGCAATACACGCGCAACGAGGCCGCCTTCACCCGCGGCACCTTCCGCCTGAAAGGCGATGTGCTCGAAATCTTCCCGGCGCATTATGACGACCGGGCCTGGCGCGTGGATTTCTTCGGCGACGAGATCGAGCGCATTACCGAATTCGACCCGCTGACCGGCAAGGCGCAGGCGGACCTCAAAAGCGTGAAGGTCTACGCCAATTCGCACTATGTCACGCCGCGCCCGACCCTCCACCAGGCGATCAACGGCATCAAGGCGGAGCTGAAGGCGCGGCTTCAATGGATGGAGGCGGAAGGCAAGCTGCTGGAAGCCCAGCGCCTCGCCCAGCGCACCGAGTTCGACATCGAGATGCTGGAGGCGACGGGCAGCTGCGCGGGCATCGAGAATTATTCCCGCTACCTCACCGGCCGCAAGCCGGGCGAGCCGCCCCCCACGCTGTTCGAATACCTGCCCGAAGACGCGCTCATCTTCGTCGATGAGAGCCATGTCGCCATCCCCCAGATCGGCGCGATGTACCGCGGCGACTTCAACCGCAAGAAGACGCTGGCCGATCACGGCTTCCGCCTGCCCTCCTGCCTCGACAACCGCCCGCTCAAATTCGAGGAATGGGATCTGATGCGCCCGCAGACGATCGCGGTCTCGGCCACGCCCGGCCCGTGGGAACTCGACCGCACGGGCGGCGTCTTCACCGAACAGGTGATCCGCCCGACCGGCCTCGTCGATCCGCCGGTCGAGGTGCGCCCGGTGGCGAAGGATGGCGCCAGCCAGGTCGACGACGTCATCGCCGAGGCGCGCGCCACGGCGGAGGCCGGCATGCGCACCCTCGTCACCACGCTGACCAAGCGCATGGCCGAGGACCTCACCGAATACATGCATGAGCAGGGGCTGAAGGTCCGCTACATGCACTCCGACGTCGACACGGTGGAGCGGATCGAGCTGATCCGCGACCTGCGGCTCGGCGCCTATGACGTGCTGGTGGGGATCAACCTGTTGCGGGAAGGTCTCGACATTCCCGAATGCGGCCTCGTCGCCATTCTCGACGCCGACAAGGAAGGCTTCCTGCGTTCCGAAACGAGCCTGATCCAGACGATCGGCCGCGCGGCGCGGAACAGCGAGAGCAAGGTCATCCTCTATGCCGACCGCATCACCGGCTCGATGCAGCGCGCGATGGAGGAGACGAGCCGCCGCCGTGAGAAGCAGGAGGCCCATAATCTCGAGCACGGCATCACCCCGACCACGATCGTGCGCGGCATTTCCGACGTGCTCGAAGGCGTGATGGAGAAGACCGCCAAGGGCCGCAGCGCCCGGGCGCGGGATCGAAAACGCTTGTCAGCGCGCGAGGAGGCCGCGGGCTTTGACGGTTCGAACATCAACGCCGTCATCGCCGACCTCGAAAAGCGGATGCGCGAAGCGGCGGCGAATTTGGAGTTTGAAGAGGCGGCCAGGTTGCGGGACGAGATTAAAAAGCTTGAAGGGACTGGTCCTGCGTAGCTCCGTCAGGAGCGAAGCAGGATGAGATCAAGCGGTTGGAGGGGGAGTAATCGATAAATCGGCTATGCGATGTTCGGCGCGGGCATTTCATCCCAAGTCTGGCCATCAAACTCACGACCGGTTCGCTTCTTGTTCACACCGCCCCATTGCTTGAAGAAAAATTTGCTTCCCTGCGTTTCGCACTGACGGAAGATTTCCCTAACCCAAGCTTCGTCCATTGGGCGTGCACCTGGACCGGACTCTCCACCTACGATCGACCAATGGATATTGGATAGGTCTACTCTCCCTACCGAGCCGATCAGCGGCTCAAACGAAATGAACCGCACGGTAGCCGGACATTCGGACAATTCCTGTATCCGGAAAGTAACCCTCGAATCTTCGACTGACGTCCCGATCCAAACATTTGGCAGCGGGGGTTGCCCCCCACAGATAAGGTAATCTTTCATTCTTTCGGGTTGTTTTGTCAAAATCTGGAAAGTGTGTATCGGGTTCCGCTTCATGACGGCCCAAACCTTGTCAACGAAGTCGAACGGCACTGCGTCCTGAAACAGATCCGACATCGAATTCACGAATACCAACCTTGGCTTACGCCAAGTATCGGGAATACCCAATGCCTGTTCGTTAAGGTGTACCGTCCCCGTCCATACATAACGGTTTCCACTTTTCCTAGTGGTGTCGCGGTAGCTTTCATGACGCATCGCCTGGAGCCGCGCTGCCATTCTCATCGCGTAGCAGTTTGAGCAGCCAGCGGTGATGATACGGCAACCGGATACCGGGTTCCATGTTGCGTCGGTCCATTCGATGTCAGAATAACCAGCCACTTTTCTCCCTCCGGCTTTCAATGATTGATTTCGCGATTCCGCTAGCAATCTCTCCCGCACGTTTACCGTCATTCGCCCAAGCAAAAATTAATGAATACAAGGGGTAGCCATGTCTCAGGTCTCCAAGTGGTAGCGTGTGGTCCAGCACTCCACCGGCGAAAACGCTCCGCATGCGTTTGATCATAAAATCTGTTGCCGATTCTGGGGTAACCGCTTTGACGAGTTCAACCGTGTGTCCGAATAGTCCTTCGCGCACTTCTTCTGCCACAAACTCATTCCGCCAGTCAGGTGTTCCAAACAAGCGGTCAAGTGATTTTGCGGACTCAGGCGTCACACGTCCCAAGTTCGAAATCTGACGAAAGACACCGTTTCCCGATGGGAATAAATACCAAAGGTCGATGGCTCTGGTTTGTGCAATTTTTTCTACTGTGTCCCACGCAACAGAATTGCCAAAAGGATCTAAAAACACAACTGCTCGACGATCTCGCCAACTTGTGTTCTCGCAGAGCTCCACCAACTTCTGGTTCGAGTCGCCCTGAACAAATACGCAACGCTCCGCCAAAGCGTGATCGGAGACACGCTCTCGAAGTTCATTGAGCTTTTTTCGCTTTTCTTCTATAAAAATATAATGGTCAAAAGATTGTTTACCTGTTAAAGCCCGCAACGCGGACCCAACCTTAAATTCTTCAATACTCTCGTCAGTTTCTAATAATTTATCCTGATTCTCGATATCTTCTTTTTTAAGTGGACGCCCGCCAGTACCCGCAAACGCATCTATATACATCGTATCCCAAACCCGCCATCCATTCCTGCGTTGTTTAGCCTGGGCGCCATGCATCACACGTTTATACTGAGTTAAATACTCTGAAATTACATCGAGCTTCATGTCGGTAGCCGTACTTCCGAATGGGATTTGTTCCATGTCGCCCTCCGTCTTCGGAACATTTATAGAACATAGAACAACATTTTCAACCTTAAATGCACGAAATCAATTAATTCATTCGACTTGACTGAAAATGAAATTGCTTAGATCGACGACGGAATGACCGAAGCGAAAAATCGAGACAACAAGCCCGATCCTCGTTGGACCCGCATGCCCGGCCCTCGTTGCGCCCGAAAGGCAATGTGGCACCGGTGGCACCCCTATGGATTGGGCAGCCCCGTTGGCTGATCGCTTTGCTGACGTTAGCCTCTCGCCATGAACACCCTTCTCTCCGTCGTTGCTGCCCTGTGTCTTGCCGGGCCTGCCTTCGTACAGGAGCCGGACAGCGGAGCGCGACCGGAGCTGAGCCCCGGCCAGGTCTGGACCATCGAGGGCGAGGGACAGGCAGCGGCGCGGGTGACGATCCAGCCGATCGAGCCGTGGGGCGAGCTGGAGGCGGTGCATGTCTCCCTGACCGGGGTGAGCGGCCCGCCCGGTTAAGGTAGCGCCCGCCCCGGTTTCCTCCCCCGCCTGCGGGGGAGGTGGCGGCGAAGCCGCCGGAGGGGGGAATGTCAGTAGCGCAGGGTCTCCCCCCCTCGCCCCGGACCCGGTCCGGGGCACTCCCCCCGTAAACGGGGGGAGAAATCCCGCACAGTGATGACCGCCAGTTTCGAGGACGGCCATGCCGCGTGGCAGGCCGCCAATGGCGGGCTGTTCACCGTCCCCGCCGGCGAGGGGATCGGCGTGATCTTCGGGCAATAGACCGGGTCGTCATTCCGGCGGACGCCGGAATCCAGAGCATCCGTGAAACTGGACCCCGGCTTCCGCCGGGGTGACGGAAAGCCTCAATTTTTCCTCCGTCCCGGATTTATTCCGGGACCTACCGGAGCGAGCGGGTAACCCGGACACGTGGGTAGGCCCCGGTCTTCGCGTTCCGCGAAACCGGGGAACGTCGGATGAAGGTGAAGCTGGACCCCGGCTTCCGCCGGGGTGACGGAAAGCCTCAATTTTTTCTCCGTCCCGGAGATGGTCCGGAGCCGGCCCGTCACCCCACCCCGCTCCCGTCCTTCTTTCGAAGGCCGCTCGCGTCCCTCCCCATCAAGGGGAGGGAGGTTACAGAGCCGCCTTACCCGCCCCTCCCCTCGTGCGGCCTATCCTCCGCCCCCTTCGTGGCCCGCTAACGCGGGCGCCTCAGGACAACGCATGCCCCTGCCCATCCGCACCCCAGAGGAGACCGAGGCGCTGAAAGCCCGCGCGCGGGAGAGCGCGCGGGCGGGGCGAGCGTGACCGAGACGGCGCAGGCGCTCTCCCTGCCGGCCTCGACACTCTATCGCTGGGCGGCGGAGGGCGGCTGGCGCGGGCGCTGATGGAGGCGGGGGATTTTCGCGGCGCGGACCTGGCCATGCGGCTGTCGGAGCGGATGCTGGACGCCGCCAAGGCGCTGGCCGCCCTGCCGAAGCCGGAGGGCTATCGCCCGCCGAGCAACATGCCGCTCGACATTGCGCGGCTGATCCTGGGCTATCGCATGTCGCTGCAATTGTCGGTCGGGCTGCGCGAGGATTTCATCGCCGACCCGTCGAAAATGCCGCCGCCGCCCGAACCCGGCGAGCATATCTGCGGCAGGCACCATGCGGCCTCCGGCCTGCCCATGGCCAATGGCGGCACCTATCCCATCGTGCCGCGCGCGGCGCTGATGTGGCCCTGGCGGCCGGAGAAATGGGTGGAGGGGGAGTCGGAGCCTCCCTCCCTTTGAGGGGGAGGGACGCGAGCGGCTTGCGAACGCAAGACGGGAGCGGGGTGGGGTGCCTTCCCCTCGCCCCCATCTGGGGGAGAAGGGAGGCGCGAAACCGCCCTAGCCGAAGCGCTTCTCGTAAGCCGGCTTTTCCTTCGGGAAGAGCATGGCGGAAAACGCCGTGCCGACAATCGCGATGACGATGCGCGCGATGATGGTGAAGAAGAGGAAGGTGAGCTGTTCGTCGCCGAGGAAGAGGCGGACCCAGTTGTTGTACTGGTTGGGCAGGCCGGTATGGGTGAGCCAGTCCTCGACCATCTCCGCGCCGTTCAGCACCCAGTTGAGGACGTGCGGGGCGTAAAGCCCGAGGAAGACCAGCATTGCCAGGGCCAGGATGAAGGCCAGAAACAGCGTCAGCGAGGTCGATGTGACCCGCCCCAAGATCATGCCCATGGAATGCTCCCCTTTTCAGTCCCCGATATCAGACCAGCCTAACATGGCAAGAAACGGGCCGAACCCCGCTTCGTGTCTGAGGGGAAAATCCCGGAGAGCGGAGGGTGTTCCGTCTCGCCTTTCCGGACGTTCCCCGGTTTCGCGGAACGCGAAGACCGGGGCCCAGTACATTCGGCCAGATGGATCCCGGATCGGCTTCGCCGTCCGGGAAACGTCAATCGGAAGGAAGCCTCACAAATCCCCTTCCTCCAGCAGCGTATAGGAAAACGCATTGCCCCAGACCCGGGCGGCGATGCGGCAGACGCCCATGAACAGCGCGAAGTCGTCGGCATTGGCGAAGACGGTGCAGCCCGCCGACCAGCGCCCGACGGTCTGCGTCGTGCCGCTGGCCGCGGCGCGGTGGAGGTTGAGGCCGGTGCCGTCGTCATGGCGCACGCCGCCGCGCCAGACCGGGAGCGTGGTGCCCGGGCGCTGGCAGAGCGCGTCATAGCGGCCCTTGTGCTTCGCGATGTGGTGGGAAGACCGGTATTGCCCCGGGATCAGCGTTGCCGTGCCCTTCGGGTGGACCGGGTGGTCGAGGTAATGCTGGCCGGGATCGGTGGTGACGGGAAAGGCGAGATACTGCCAGTCCGCGCCCGCCCGCCAGCTGAGCGTCAGCCAGTCGTCGAAGGCGCCAGCTTCTGTTTCCAGCGCGCGCACCGCGACGATGTTGAGGTCATAGCCCCTGGGGCTGGTGAACAGGGTGTAACCCATTGCGCGGAGGGCGGCGTGAATGGCGTCTCGATCGGGGCAGGTCATGCCCGCGAGGTTAGGCCGCGCGGGAATGGGCGGGGATTGTTCTGACTTGAAGACCCCTCACCCTAACCCTCTCCCTGCAGGGAGAGGGAATTATGCTCGGCGTTTCTCCCCCGGGGGAGAAGGAAAAACTGCATCCCCGCCTCGCGCGCGCAAACAAAAGGGGCGGCCCTTTGTCCCGTGAAGGAGTAGGGGCCGCCCCGAGATGGAGGGGTAGTTACGCGAGCCTGTCTATTCCGTTCCCGGTGCGGGCGGCGTCGGCGCGGTGTGGCCGCGGCCCTCGAGAATGGAAATGGTGATCATGCCGTCGCCCCAGCCGTCGGTCTGCCAGCTGTCCCCGACTGCGAGATCGGGGTTCCACGGGCCGCAGGAGGCCGTGGCCGGGCTGCCGTCCTCATTCATCGCGCCTTCCGGCGGATTGAGGCAAAGCTCGCTGCCCGAGGCGGTCCAGGACGCGCCAGAGCGCCCGAGGCTGTCGGAATAGGCGCCGTCGGCATCGAAATAGGCGTCGAAGCCGTTGCCGGCCTCGTCGATGATCACGCGAACGGTGTTGCCCACGGCATTGTCCATGCCTTCGGCGAGCGCGGGTCCGGCGATCAGGCCGGCCAGTGCGGTGGCAATGAGAAGTCGTTTCATGAGGATCAGAAACTCCGGTCCTTTTTGCACCGCCCCCCGGCGCATAGGTCAAAGTTAACCACAGCTTAAACTTCAGGGCAAACCGGAAACACGAATTCCCGGCATGGCCCTCCCCTGACAGGAGAATGGCAGGCCCGCCGCAAGCGTGGCGAAACAAAGATGCGTCCCGTCACGCGGCGTTCAGCGGCCAGACCCTAGGTTCGACAGCGTGCGCTCCTTGAGAGGCGGGCCGGGCCCCGTTCATCCCTCGCAGGGATCCGGTCCGCCGCTCTCACCTAGCGGAAGAATCCTCAAGGGCGCACACATCTCCCTTCGAGTGACGACCCACTCGCCCCGGCCCTCCCGCCGGGGCGATTGTCGTTCAGCCGCCCGGTATCGACAGGCTGGCGCGAAGTCCGCCCAGCGGGCTCTCGCTCAGCGTCACGTCGCCGCCATGGCTGCGCGCCACGTCGCGGGCGATGGCGAGGCCGAGCCCGACGCCGGAGCGGTTCTGATTCCTGGACTCGTCGAGGCGGGAGAAGGGCTTGAACGCCTCCTCATAGCGGTCCGGCGGGATGCCGGGGCCGTCATCATCGACGAGGATCTCGATCCGGCTGCCGGCGCGGCGGAGGCTGACGGCCACCCGGTCGCCGTGCGCGGCGGCATTGGCGACGAGGTTCGCGACCGCGCGCTTGACCATGCCGGGCCGCACCGCGGCCTCGACCGCCCCGGCGGCCTTGAGGTCGATCCTTGCGCCGGTGCGTCCGGCATCGCCGACCGCCTCGGCGACCAGGGCGGAGAGGTCCGTCACCTGAGTCTCTTCCCCCGCCTCGCCGCGCGCGAAGGTCAGGTATTCCTCCAGCATCTGTTCCATCTCACTGACGTCGCGGCGCGCCTCCTCCCGGTCCGGGCCTTCCGGCATCAGGGCGAGGTGGAGTTTCAGACGCGTCAGCGGGGTGCGCAGGTCGTGACTGACCCCGGCGAGCAGGCCGGTGCGCTGGTCGATATGACGCTGGATGCGGCGGCGCATTTCCAGGAAGGCGTGGGCCGCCTGACGCACCTCGCGCGCGCCGGCGGGCTTGAACCAGTCGGCGTCCTGGCCGCGGCCAAACTGCTCCGCCGCGTCGGCGAGCCGGCGGATCGGCTTGACCTGATTGCGGATGAAGATGACGGAGATGAGGGTCAGGATCGCCGTAGCGCCCAATAACCACAGGATGAAGATGTGTCCGGTCGTGGCGAAGGCGCGCTCGCGGAAGGCGATGTAGCGGAGCACGCCGGTGTCGGTCTGGACGCGGATATCGACATACTGGGGATAGCGGGTGGTATCGAACCAGATCGGCTTGTCGATCTGCGCCGTCAGCGCTCGTCGCAGCGTGCGGTCGAGCGTACGGAAGAAGGAGGTCCGGCGGCTGGTCGGCAGCGTGTCGCCGGGGCGGAAATCGACGTCGAGCCGCATCGTGTCCCGCGCATTCTGGGCGTAGGGCGCAAAGGCCGTCTCGTCCTCGCCGACCTGTTCGAACAGCGCCGTCATCATGGCGACATCACCGGCCACGCCTTCCGACAGGCGGCTTGTGACCGTTTCCCAGTGTTCCTCGAAGAAGGCCCAGGCGATCAGAGCCTGCATCATCATGACCGGCAGGACGAAGATCAGCATCGACCGCGCGAACAGGCCTTTCGGCAGGTATCGCTTCAGCGGCCCCACGATCAGCCCCTATCCTCGAACACGGCGTCGGCGATCAGCTTGTAGCCCTCCCCGCGCACGGTCTGGATGTGCAGGGGCTGGCGCGGATCGCGCTCGATCTTGCGCCTGAGGCGGGTGACCTGAACGTCGACCGCGCGCTCCCCTCCGCCGGTCTTTTCCGACAGGGCAATCCGGCTGACCGCGCGCGACGGGGTCGCGGCGAGCGCGGAGAGAAGCGCGGTTTCCCCGCCGGTCAGGCGCGCCCGCGCCCCGCCCTTCGACAGGGTTTCCTGATGCAGATCATATTCCCAGCCGCCAAAGCGCACCTTGGCATGCGCCGGGCCGGTCGGCCGGGCGCGCTTCAGGATGGACCGGATCCGCAGCACCAGTTCTTCCGGCTCGAACGGCTTGGGCAGATAGTCGTCCGCGCCGAGCGACAGCCCCCGGATGCGGTCGTCGGCCTCGCCGCGTGCGGTCAGCAGGATGATCGGCACATCGCCCTTCTCGCGCACCGCGCCGGTCAGTTCGAACCCGTCCATGCCGGGCATCATCACGTCGAGGATAAGGAGATCGAATGCCATCCCCTTCATCAGTGACATGGCCTTCGCCCCGTCCGGTGCGGTGGTCACGCGGAAGCCGCGCTCGGCCAGGAAGCGTTTCAGCAGCGAACGGATGCGGTCGTCGTCATCGACGATGAGCAGGTGCGGCTCGGTGTCCGCCGGGGCGTTCATGCGCGCTTCCGGGGCAGGAGGTAGCGGATCGCCGTGTAGAGGCTGAGCGCGGCGGAGAACCACAGGAAGGACATCCAGATCTCGATGAAGAACCAGTCTGTCAGGCCGATGCCGTTGACGGCCAGCAGGCCGGCCAGGAAGGGCAAGGCCAGGGTGATGAATTCCGCCGTCGTCTTCATCTTGGCGTCGAATCTGACGGGAATGGGGACCGATTCCTGCCCCAGGCGCTGAAGCCGGATCACGGTCAGCATGATGTCGCGCGCGATGATGGCGGCGGCGGGCACGACGATCATCAGATTGAAGGGCAGGATCCAGACCCAGACGAACAGCCAGAAGGCCACGAAGACCTTGTCGGCGATCGGGTCGAGCAAGGCCCCGGCCCGCGTTACGGCATTCAGTGCGCGCGCCAGCCATCCGTCGAACATGTCGGTCAGGGCGCCAAGAACGAACAAGATCATCGCCGCCAGTGCCAGCGCGTCCGCCTCTTCCTGGAAGGCCGACAGGTCGATCCCCGCGAAGGGCCGGCCTTCGCTGCTGCCATAACTGAGGATCATCAGCACGGCCCCGGCCGGTGCCGACGCCATGCGCAGGACGGTCAGGGCGTTCGGCAGGGATCTAAGCATCGCGGAACCAGTCATAGATGCGTTTTGCCATGGCTTTGGAGACGCCTTCCACCCCTTCGAGGTCGGAAAGCGCCGCCCCCCTCACCGCCTTGGCCGATCCGAAATGCGCCAGCAAGGCCTTTTTGCGCGACGGACCGACGCCAGGAATGCCGTCGAGCGGGTTTTCCCGGATGGCGCGCTCGCGCTTGGCGCGGTGCCCGCCGATCGCGAAACGGTGCGCCTCGTCGCGCAGGCGCTGGAGATAGTACAGCACCGGATCATTCATCGGCAGTTTGAACGGCGCCCGGCCGTCCATGTAGAAGGCCTCGCGGCCCGCATCGCGCTCCGGCCCCTTGGCGATGGCGGCAAGCGGAATGTCGGACAGCCCCAGCTCTTCCATCACGGCGCGCGAGGCCGAGAGCTGGCCCTTGCCACCGTCAATCAGAACGAGGTCCGGGACCGGCGCGCCCTGGTCGGCTTCCTTCAACATGCGCGAGAAGCGGCGTTTCAGCATCGCATTCATCATCGCGAAGTCGTCATTCGTGCCGACATCCTCCGGCTTCATGTTGAAGCGGCGATACTGGTTCTTCGTGAAGCCTTCCGGCCCGGCGACGATCATCGCGCCCAGCGCATTCGTGCCCTGGATGTGGGAGTTGTCGTAGACCTCGATCCGTTGCGGCGGTTCGGCGAGGCCGAATACCTTTGCCACGCCCTTCAGTAGCTGGGTCTGGGTCGCGGTTTCCGACATGCGGCGCGAAAGTGCTTCCTCGGCATTGCGCCGCGTCTGCTCGACCAGCTTCTTCTTCTCGCCGCGCGAGGGCGCATGGACCGTCACCTTGCGCCCGGTCTTCAGCGTCAGCGCCTCGGCGATCAGCTCTCCTTCGGGCAAGGCGTGCGAAGTCAGGATCAGGCCCGGCGCCGGACGGTCGTCATAGAATTGCGCGATGAAGGCCGAGAGCACGTCTTCGGGCGCACTGTCCTGTTCATGGCGCGGGAAGAAGGACTGGTTCCCCCAGTTCTGCCCGGCCCGGTAGAAGAAGACCTGGACGCAGCTCTTCCCGCCTTCCTGGGCCAGCGCGACGATGTCGGCTTCCTCCACGCCTTCGGCGTTGATGCCCTGGTCGGTGGTCACCGCCGCGATGGCGCGGATGCGGTCGCGCAGGCGAGCGGCGGTCTCGAAGTCGAGTTCCTCGGACGCGGCCTGCATCCTTGCGCTCAACTCCTCGCGCAACGTGTTGGACTTGCCGCGCAGGAAGGCCTCGGCCTCGCCGACGAGTTCGCGGTAGTCATCGAGCGAGACGAGATCGACGCAGGGGCCGGAACAGCGCTTGATCTGGTAGAGCATGCAGGGCCGGGTCCGGCCCTCATAGACGCTGTCGGAACAGGTGCGCAGCAGGAAGGCCTTCTGCAGCGTGTTCAGCGTGCGGTTCACCGCGCCGGCACTGGCGAAGGGGCCGAAATACTCGCCCTTGGCTTTCCGCGCGCCACGATGCTTCAGGATTTGCGGCGCGCCATGATCCTTTCGAACCAGGATGTAGGGGAAGGACTTGTCGTCGCGCAGGATGATGTTGAAGCGCGGCTTCAGCCGCTTGATGAGATTGGCTTCGAGCAGCAACGCCTCGGTTTCCGTCGCGGTCACGACGAATTCCATCGACCTTGTCAGCGCGATCATCAGGGCGATGCGGTTGGTATGCCCGCCGGATTTTGCGTAGTTCGACACCCGGTTTTTCAAATTCCGGGCCTTGCCGACATAGAGAACCTCGCCATCCTCCCCGTACATGCGGTAAACCCCCGGCTTTCCGGGCAGGTTCTTTACATAGCCCGCAATGATGTCGGGGCCGGACAGCTTGCCCGCGCCCTCGGGCACCGGGGCGGGTCTGTCGGCCGCTTCGATCGGCGGACGTTCCGGACGGGAGGCTTTCATGGCCGACAAAATCGCCCTGGTGACAGGCGCAGGCAAGCGCCTAGGTGCAGCAATCGCGCGCGGACTTATGCCCGGTTTTGCCGCGACCGCACAACGCGCTAGATAGGGTTCGCAACCCAGCGAGGCGTCGTAGCGCAATGGAACTCTTCCAGAATCTGGCGAATGTCTTCGTGCCGCCCTGGGTGCGGACGCTGATTGTTCTCGCCCTGACGGCGCTGCTTGGCTTCTGCCTGTTTCTCACCATCGGGGCCTTGCTGGACAGTACCGAAAGACCCGACTGGATCGAGGCTTCGTTCTACCTGATCGGCGTTCTTCTACCGCTATTGCTGATCGTGTTCGTCGTGTCATTCGCGCAGGGCGACGCGGCCCATCTCAGGCACCGGACCGATGCCTTTCTGACCCGGCTACTGCCGCAGACACTCGCCTTTTTCGACAATCCCCAGCCCGACTTTTCCGATCCGGGCACGTCCCGCCGCAGCCGGCGCATTGCGCCGAAGACGAAGGTCAGGGTGCGCAAGAACGCCGACAGCTGCATCGCGCTCTATGACATCGAGCTGCCGGGCGAGCGCGGGTTCCGCGTCTGGATGAAGGCGGAACTCAATGTGCGGAAGATCAATATCGTGCTTTATGTCCCGAAGGATCGCGGGGAGCGCGAGGCGATACTCGATGCGCTCCGGCATTCGATCGAAGGCGCGGCGGCAGAAGGCTACAAGGTCAATCCCGCCATCGGCGAATCCGATGCACCCGGCTTTCCGTGCTGGTCGGTCGTGCTGATCCGGCAACTCGACGACGCCTTTCTGATTTCATCGCGCCAGCAGCTTTATTACGCTCAGGATCTGCTCTTCTTCCTGCGCGCGGTGGTGGGTGACGCGCCTCAGTTGTTCGTTCCGGGAAAGGAGACAGCATGAAGCCCGTTGCCCTCGTGACCGGAGGTGCCCGCCGGCTGGGCGAAGTGTTCGTGCGGGCGCTCGCCGAGCGAGGGTTTCACGTCGTCATCCATGCGAACGCGTCGGTCGATCGCGGCGCAGCGCTTGCCAATGCGCTCGCCGCGAAGGGGATGTCGGCAGAGTGCGCCGGCTTCGACCTGACGGACTGGCGGGGCGTGCCGGACTTCATGGACGGGCTCATATCGCGGCTCGGGCCCATGAGGCTCATGGTCAACTCGGCCTCGATTTTCGAATACGACCAGCCCGGCGAGATCGATCCCGAACAGTTCAGCCGAACGATCGACCTCAATCTGAAAGCGCCGGTCCTGCTGGCCCAGGCCTTCGCCCGGCCGCATCGCGGCATGGGCCGGGACAGCGGCGTGATCGTGAACATGCTCGACCAGAAGCTCTGGAATCTGAACCCGGACTTCTTCTCCTACACGGTCGCGAAACAGGCCCTGCACGGTGCGACGGACTTGCTGGCGCGCAGCTTCGCGCCGGACGTGAGGGTGTGCGGACTGGCACCGGGCATCACCCTGCCCTCGGGGGATCAGACCGAAGAAGAATTCGAGCGGGCGCATACACACAATCCGATGCAGGGCGGCTCGACACCGGAAGACCTGGTTCGCGCGCTGCAATTCATCCTCGACACGCCGTCCTTTACCGGGTCGACCCTGCTGGTCGACGGCGGGCAGCATTTCGACTCCCGCAATCGCGACGTGATGTTCGACCCCGCCGTGCGGAAGGATGCCAAACCGTGAACCTCGCCCAGATCATCGAAGACGCCCTGACCCAGTCCGGCGGCAATGACGTGTTCGTCTACCGGCTGGACGGCGTCGTTGTGGACGTCGAGATCGGCATTCACGATCACGAACGCGGCCGCCGTCAGCGCGTGCGCATCGATGTGGTCACCGTGGTGTCGGCGAAGGGTTGGGACGGGACCGACCGGATCCAAACCGTGGTCGATTACGACTATCTGTTCAACGCGATCCGCGCGTTGAACGACCGGAAATTCGACCTGCAGGAGACGCTGTGCGGCGCGATCCTCGACGCCGCTCTGACGCCCGACGCCGTGCTGGCCGCGGCCGTCACGACGCGCAAGATGGACGTCTACAAGGAGGCCGAATCGGTCGGCCTGACGCGCTTCCGCAAGAAATAGAAGCCCGTCAGAACGGGTTCAGCGTGTAGCCGTCCTGCTGCAGCAGGGCATGCGCCGTCATCGCCGACAGCGACATCTGGACGCCCGGCAGCAGGTCGTCGCCGGTGATGTCGTAATAGGCCGCCGTCTGGCCGCAGACGAAGAATCGCACGCCGCCGAGATCGATCAGCTGCGCGACGAGTTCGGCATTGGCATTTTCCGCGCCGTCCTGATGGGTGGCATACCAGTCCGCAGTCGTTACGTCCCAGGCTGCACGGCCGTGCAGCACGATGGCGACCTCGACATTCATCGGCTCGAGCCCGGCGCGGGCATGCATGTTGATGAAACGCGCCGCGCTGTCGATCCGGCGGCTGACCTCGCCCGGATCCGCGCCTTCTGCGATATCGAAGGCAACGCGGAGCACCGTATCGGCCGGCAGGGCCTCGGCGTCAGGAATGTCCGCGACACGGCCGTAGCTGTCGAACACCGGGCCGTAGCTGAAATCGTCGGGACCGGCATGGGCCGCGCCGGTCAGAAGCGCGGCGGCGGCCAGGGCGGCGATGGTGCGGATCATCCGTTGTCCTCGTCCAGGATTATCACGACCGGGCCGTCGTAACCCTCCGCGTCCGGGTCGCCGAGACTGACCGGGTTCATCCAGGCCAGCGCGCCGATATAGACGGCGTAGGCGCCAAAGAAGACGAGACCCGTCAGGCGTCCGACCGCGCGGCCAGCGAAGACCCAGAGCGCCAGTACCACGGCCGCGGCCAGCATCACCCAGACGTCGAACGTCATGATCTGCTCCGGCACGGCGAGCGTGCCGCCAGTCAGACCGACCGCGAGCGACGCACCGCCGCCAACCGCGAAGATGTTGAAGATATTCGAACCGAGCACATTGCCGATCGCCAGTTCCGCATTGCGGCGCATCACGGCCACCATCACGGCGGCCAGTTCCGGCAGCGAGGTGCCGATGGCGACCGCGGTCAGGCCGATCACCGCGTCCGGCACGCCGAGCAGTTCGGCCGCGCGCGTGCCGCCGGAGACGATCATGTGCGCGCCGAGCGGCAATGCGACGAGACCGACAATCAGGAAGAGGGCGATCGCCGCGCCGGATTTCGGCAGACCGGGGCCGTCATCGGCCTCGATCAGTTCGGCGATCAGGGGATCGTCCGGCTTCCTGCGCGCGAGAACGCCCATATAGCCGACGAAGAGGATGATGAGCGCGACGAGAATGCCGCCCTCCCAGAGCTGGATCCCGCCATCCCAGGCCGCCCAGATCAGCGCGCCGGAGGCGAGCAGGGCGAAGACCGCATTGCGTTTCACGCCGGGCGCCTGCGTGGCGATGGCGCCGAAGATCGCCGGGAGGCCCAGCACGAACAGCACGTTGGCGATGTTGGAGCCGACGATATTGCCGATGGCGAGACCGGGATAGCCCGACAGGGAGGCGTCGATCGACACGACGAGTTCTGGGGCAGACGTGCCGAAGGCGACGATCGTGAGACCGATCAGCAGGGAGGGCACGTTCCATTTCTTCGCGAGCGAGGTCGCCCCGCGAATCAGGAAATCCCCGCCGAACAGCAAGGCCACGATGCCAGCGAGGATGAGCGCGAAAGCTGCGAGCAGCGTCATGAGCGAAAGCCCGTTGAGGCTCTAGTCGATGCGCTTGTATTCGATCAGGTTGAGAAGCGCGAAAACGCCGAAGCAGACACCGAAAACAACAAGGGCAGCCATGCGGATTTCCTCACACAAAACAGACAGACGTGGCAGGGTACATAACCCGGACGCGGCGTCCGGGCTAGCAGTCCGCAGCAGGCATGTGAAGGAAAAACGGTGAATCTCCGAACACGCGCCGAACCGCTGATCCGGCCCTTCATCCAGCGATGGTGGCGGATCCAGCGCGGCATGACGCTGGGCGTGCGCGGCATCGTGGAAAATCCGGCGGGGGAAATTCTCCTGGTGAAGCACACCTATGTGGCGGGCTGGCATTTCCCGGGCGGCGGGGTGGAGCGCGGCGAGACGATCTATGATGCCCTGCGCAAGGAATTGCGCGAAGAGGCCGGGATCGACCCGGCGGGCATACCCGAACTGGTCGGCGTCTACTCCAACGAACAGGTCTTCCGCGGCGATCATGTCGCCGTGTTCCGCGTGCGCGAGTGGTCGGGCTGCGCGATGACCGCGCATCACGAAATCGCCGAGACCGGCTGGTTCAGGCCGAGTGCCCTGCCTGACGGGATCGTCGGTGCCGCCAGGCGGCGGATCGCGGAACTCTATGAGGGCGAAACCATCACCGGCGTGTGGTGACACGCAATTCCGCTTGTGGCGGTCCCGCGCCCCTGTAGGCTGCAGCGGTTCAACACAGGGATTGTCATGAAAACACTGTTCGCGGCGGCGATGGTCGCCTCGCTGGCCGCGCCGGCTCTTGCCGACGAAGCCTGGGTCTCGAATGCCGGGACCGTCATCTATCTGGAGGATGTCGGCACCACCGCCGTGCTGCAGCAATTCCATCCGCGCTATGGCGAGCTGCGCGTCTACGTGCCGGGCCTGGGTGGCAATTACGACGACCGGGTCGGTCTGTTCGCGGGCTACTGGATCGCTGTCGACCCGAGCCGCGCCGACTGGAGCTGTGACGTCTCCGTGGTGATGGAGGACGGCCATGTCTCGAATGTCTGGGGCCGGGTCAATATCGAGTTCATGACTACGGGCTTCCCGTCCGGGTTCGACGGTTTCACCGGCAGCTGCCACGACGAAGCCGACGTGCGCTGGACCGCAAACCCGAGCTAGACCCTACCGCCCGTTGTCGCCGCCGAGGCGGCGGGACTGGCGTTCGGCGGCGGCGACGGCGTTGCGCATCAGGTCCGGCAGGCCGGTCATCAGCACGTCGAGCGCCGCCTGGGTCGTGCCCCCCGGCGAGGTGACGGCGCGGCGCAGTTCCGCCGGGCTCTGGTCGCTTTCGGCGAGCAGGGCAGCGGCCCCTACGACGGTTTCGCGGGCGAGGCGCTCGGCCAGTTCGCGCGGCAAGCCTTCGGCGAAGCCGGCACCGGCGAGTGCCTCGACCATGAAGAAGACATAGGCCGGGCCGGAGCCCGACACGGCGGTGACCGCGCCCATATGGCGCTCGTCGGTGATCCACTCGACCGGGCCGCCGACCTTCAGGAGCTTTTCCGCCTGCCGCTTGACGGCAGCGGGGGCGTCGCTGGCGACGGCGACGGTGATGCCCTTGCCGATCGAGGCGGGCGTGTTGGGCATGGCGCGCACGATCGGGCGATCGCCGAGCGCGCTTTTCAGGCGGCGGATCGAGATGCCCGCGATGACCGAGATCACGGCGGCATCCTCGGGGAGGATGTCCCCGAGTTTCGGTCCCAGTTCGTCGAATTGCTGCGGCTTCACCGCGAGGACGACGGTCGACACGTCCTTTGCCATGCGCGGACCGAGTTCCGGCACGCGTTTTAGCCCGTATTTCGACACCAGCGCCTTGCACGTCTCATTGCGGCCCGGATCGACGATCAGCAGGTTTTCCGCATCAACCGCGCCGCGCTTGCGCAGCCAGCCGGAGGCGAGGGCCGCACCCATGCGGCCCGCCCCGATCAGAACGGTACGTCCGGGTTTTGCAGGCTCGCTCATGCTTCCCCGGCGGTTTCGAACATCGCGGCCTGCGCGGCTTCTTCGACCGACTTGCCGCCCCAAACGAGATACTGGAAGGCCGGGTAGAATCGGTCGCCGGCTTCGCGCGCGGCCTGAATCAGCGCCGCGGCCTGGCCCGGTGACAGGGATTCGCCGTGCGGCAGGGGAATGGCGTGGCGGTAGAGAATGCCGCCATCCTCGGCCCAGACGTCGAAATGGCCGAACCAGAGCTTCTCATTGAGACGCGAGACCAGTTCGCACACTTCGCGGAAGCGGTTCGGCGGCGTCTTCAGGTCGAGGCTGGAGCAGATATGGATCGCCTCCAGTTCCGGCCGCCAGGCGAACCAGATCTGGTGATCGCGCCATGCGCCCGGCGCACTCATGTGGAGTTCGCCGGCGTCGTCGCGTTCATAGGGCAATTGTTCGGCAATCACCGCCTGCTCGACGGAATCGAGCGGATCGATGATCGTCGTGGTGAATTCGGGAGCCAGTTCCATATCGGGGTTCCCCTTCCAGGCGCGCCGTCGAATCGCGCGCGACAACAAGACGGTAGGGCCGTAACCGGCACGCGCGCAACTGCGCCGCCGGACGGGCCTGTGGATGATCGCGGGATCAGTCTTTTTTCGGCTTCGCGGCCTTGCGCGCCGGCGGGTTGCGCGTCGCCGAGCGCGGACGGGTCCGGGCCGCGGGCTTGGCGGTTTTTGCCGCCGCTTTCGCCGCGGGCTTCGCCGCCGCCATTTTCCCGCCTTCGAGCGCCTCGACGCGCTTGGCGAGTGCCTCCGCTTCGGCGCGGGCCTTGGCCGCCATTTCCTTGACGGCCTCGAACTCCTCGCGCTCGACGAGATCCATCTCGGCCAAGGCACGGCGCATCTGCGCCTTGAACGCGGTCTTCGCCTCATCGCCTGCAGCCTGTGCGGCCGCGAAGGCGTCGCTCATCAGCTCGGCGAAATCGTTGAGAAGCGGATTACGGGTCTGCATACCGGTGCCATTGGCTAAGTGTTCCGCCTCCTATATGCGTTGCCTGACCCGCCGACGCAATGCGGCGAACCGCACACAAGCTCCGGACGCGCCATGAATGAATGTCTGCCGCCTTTCACGCTGATCGATCCGGTGATCTTCCAGATCGGGCCGTTCGCGCTGCGCTGGTACGCGGTGGCCTATATCGCCGGCCTGCTCCTGGGCTGGCGCTACATGGTGGCGCTGTCGCGGCGGCCCAAGCTTTACGTGCCGCAGGGCGTCCCGCCGCGCGGCACACCGTTCAATGTCGAGGACATCGACGACCTGCTCCTGTGGGTCACGATCGGCGTCGTGGGCGGCGGACGTCTCGGCTATGTCCTGTTCTACCAGATCGACGCGATCTGGGAGCGCCCCCTGTGGATCGTCACCGGCATTGTGGAAGGCGGCATGTCCTTCCACGGCGGCCTGATCGGGGTAGCGCTGGCGCTGTTCTTCGTCTGCCGCAATCGCAAGCTGGACCTGTTCCGTGTCGGCGATGCCGCCGCCGTGGTGACGCCGATCGGCCTGTTCTTCGGTCGCATTGCAAACTTCATCAATGGCGAGTTGTGGGGCCGTCCGACTGATGTGCCGTGGGCGATGCGGTTCGAGAACGATCCGCTGGGCGCCTGCCGCCACCCGAGCCAGCTTTATGAAGCGGCGCTCGAAGGCGCACTGATCTTCGCGGTGATCAACATCGCGACCTGGAAATTCCGCTCGCTGGCGCGGCCGGGCATGAATGCCGGCCTGTTCCTGCTGATCTACGGCCTGTCGCGGGCGCTGCTGGAAACCGTACGTGAGCCCGACCGCCACATGCCCGAGGCGCTGCAAGGTATCGTGACGATGGGCATGCTGCTCTCCATTCCGATGATCATCATCGGTGCCTGGCTGATCTGGCGGGCCTGGAAGAAGGGACCCGCCCCGGCCCCGGCGGTGCGCGAAACCGAGAAAACCGAAAAAGCGTGAGCCCGGTCGGCCAGCGCATACGTGACCGGATCGAAGCCGAAGGCCCGGTCTCCGTCGCGTCCTTCATGACCGAGGCGCTGTTCGATCCGCGCGACGGGTTCTACGCGACCAAGAACCCGATCGGCGCGGGTGAGGATTTCATCACCGCCCCGGTGATCAGCCAGATGTTCGGCGAACTGATCGGGCTGTGGTGCGTGCAGGCCTGGATGGATCTGGGTCAGCCGAAACCCTTCCGTCTGGCCGAGCTGGGTCCCGGCACGGGCGCGATGATGGCCGATGCGCTGCGCGCCGGACGGGCCGCACCGGGCTTCGGCGAAGCGGTCGAGGTGACGCTGGTCGAGGCCAGTGCTGCGCTGAAAATGGTCCAGGCCCGCACGCTGACCCCGTCGGGCGTGATGACCGGCTGGGCTGATCGACTGGAACAGGTGCCCGGCGGACCCGCGGTGATCCTCGGCAACGAATTCCTGGACTGCCTGCCCGTACGCCAGGCCGTGAAGCAGGACGGGGTCTGGCGCGAGCGCATGGTCGGTCTCGATCCCGAGGACGGGTCGAAGCTGGCCTTCGGCACCGGGCCGCAGCTGACGCCGGCGGATGTCGAGCTGATCGCTGCAGAATTGCGCGATGCGCCGGACGGCAGCCTTGTCGAACTCCGCCCCGGCGACCGGCAGGTCGTCGATGCGCTGGCGGCGCGGTTCGCGAAACATCCGGGCCGTGCCCTGTTCATCGACTATGGCCCGGCCGAACCGGAGGCCGGTGACACGCTGCAGGCGATCCGGTCGCACGAGAAGGTCGATCCGCTGGACGATCCCGGCACGGCCGACCTGACGACCCGGGTGGACTTCGCCAGCCTCGTCCGCGCCGCTAAGGACGCCGGGCTCGACGTGCAGGGACCGGTGACACAGGCCGACTTCCTGATCCGGATGGGGATCGAGGTGCGCGCCACCGCCCTCCTCCGCGCCAATCCGGGGCGCAAGGCCGAGATCGCCCGTCAACTCTGGCGCCTTACCGACGCGGACCAGATGGGCCAGCTGTTCAAGGTGATCGCGATTTCGTCGCCCGGATTGCCACAACCGCCGGGATTCGACGCGCACGGATGAATTGAAGGTTCAAATGCGCGCCCGCCTCTGATACGTGACCGGCGGGCCAAACGAAGCGAGGTTGCCATGGCGGGGCGCACTCCGATGAAGCTGATGTCCGGGACCTCCAATCCGGAGCTGGCCAAGCAGATCGCCGACTATCTCGACTCCCCGCTGACCACGACCGAAATCCAGCGCTTCTCCGATGGCGAGATCTTCGTGCGCATCGACGAGAATGTGCGCGGCGAAGACATTTTCATCATCCAGTCGACCTCGCACCCGGCGAACGACCATCTGATGGAGTTGCTGATCTGCATCGACGCGCTGAAGCGCGCGAGCGCAAAGCGGATCACGGCGGTCATTCCCTATTTCGGCTATGCCCGGCAGGACCGGAAAACCGGCGGGCGCACGCCGATCACCGCCAAGCTGGTCGCGAACCTGATCGCGGAAGCCGGCGCGGACCGCGTCCTGACGCTCGACCTGCATGCCGGCCAGATCCAGGGCTTCTTCGACATTCCGACCGACAATCTGTTCGTGACGCCGGTGTTCGAGGACGACATCAACAAGCATTTCAAGGTCGATAATCTGCTGGTCGTCTCGCCGGATGTCGGGGGCGTGGTGCGCGCCCGTGCGCTGGCCACGCGCCTGGGGGCAGACATCGCCATCGTCGACAAGCGCCGCCCGAAGGCCGGCCAGTCGGAAGTGATGAACATCATCGGCGACGTCGACGGC
This sequence comes from Hyphobacterium sp. SN044, assembly GCF_021864465.1. Lineage (GTDB taxonomy): Bacteria > Pseudomonadota > Alphaproteobacteria > Caulobacterales > Maricaulaceae > Hyphobacterium. The sequence continues at coordinate 67,675 of NZ_JAKKUV010000001.1, read as the reverse complement.
CGCCGCTGCATCATCTTCGACGATATCGTCGATAGCGGCGGCACGCTGTGCAATGCAGCGGCCGAACTGAAGGCACGCGGGGCGACCGAGGTGGCGGCCTATGTCACGCATGGCGTTTTGTCGGGCAAGGCGCATGAGCGCATCCGCAATTCGGAACTGACCGAGCTGGTCTGCACCAACTCGATCGCGGCGGCCTCGGCCGGGGCCGATGGCGGCAATGTCCGCGCGATCTCGATCGCGCCGCTGCTGGGCGAAGCCATCCGCCGGATCGCGAACGACGAATCGGTCTCGAAACTGTTCGACTGAGAAAGTTTCGGAAAAACCGGAACATCACCCCCCGGGGGTCCCGTTGCCTTGGCATACGGCACCGATACTGGTGCGCAGACCAAGGAGCGAATTCCATGACCCGCATGACTCTGATGAGTGCAGTGGCGGCGCTGGCATTCACCCCGGCAGCGATCGCGCAGTACGAAGACCCCGACAACGCCTACATGAACGAAAGCCCGACGCGCCAGGACCGTGTCCAGCGCAGCGAGGACTTCTACGACGATGACGGCGTTGATACCTCCGGCACGATGGGGCCTCGCCTGACCAATGACGACTGGGTCGAGGAGGACTTCTCCGATGATCCGGACCCGCAAGGGGACTGGCAGCGCGATACGCGCACGACCGGAACCGAAGGCATCCGCGCCGATATCGAGGTCGAAGACGATCCGATGGTCCGGACCGCCGCCATGCGCATGGACCGGATGTCGCGGCTGGAACAGCTGTTCCACGCCATCGACATGGACGGTAACGGCATGGTCTCCCGCGAAGAGTGGGGCCATTGGCAGTCCGACAGCGGCTATGCCTATCGTTTCGACGCGTTCAACACGGACAATGATTCCGTGCTGAGCTGGAACGAATACATGGCAGCCGCCGACGAGATGTATGCCTCGGTCGGATAACGCCAATCGACACCGCAGGCGCTGAGCCTGCCGCTAGAAGGAAAGCCGGTGCTGCGACGCACCGGCTTTTCACGTGTCGGGACGGTTGCACGCCCTGCCGGGATCGGCTATTAGCCGCCGCTCAAACGCGCCGGGGCAACCCGGTGCGACCTCGGATGCCGCGGTTCCGGGCGATCGGAGACTGCGGCGTTCGCGTTTGATACGAGATTTTTCGAAGGACCGGACTGATGAGCGACATCGTTCTCCCCGTCGAGGTGCGTGAAGGCACCGGCAAAGGCGCCGCCCGCGCAGCACGCCGTGAAGGCCTCGTGCCTGGCGTTCTCTATGGCGGCGACCGTGGCGCCGTCTCGATCGCCGTGAAGGCGAACGTCCTGCGCAAGGCGATCCATACGGGCAAATTCCTGTCCCACATGGTCACGCTGGAGCATGGCAAGGAAAAGCAGCCGGTCATCCCGAAGGACGTCCAGTTCCACCCGGTGACCGACGAGCCGCTTCACATCGACCTGTTCCGCGTCGAGGAAGACACCGTCATCGACGTCGAGGTGACGGTCCACTTCATCAATGAAGAGAAGTCCCCGGGCCTGAAGCGCGGCGGCGTCCTGAACGTCGTGCGCCATGCGGTCGAACTGTCCTGCCCGGCCGGCTCGATCCCGGAAGAGATCGTCATCGACCTTTCCGGCAAGGAAATCGGCGACTCGATCCACATCTCCGACGTCACCCTGCCCGAAGGCGTCACGCCGACCATCACCGACCGTGACTTCACGATCGCGACGCTGCAAGGCGCCCGCGTGATGGTCGAGTCGGAAGAAGGCGAAGCCGAAGAGTCCGAAGACGCGGACGAAGCCGAAGTCGAAGCGGCGGAAGGCGAAGAGGGCGAGTCGGAAGACTAGTCCCGGCCGCCGCGACGCCGCGCCGGCTCACACCGGACCTAGCGGAGCGGTTCCATGCTTCTGATTACCGGTCTCGGGAATCCCGGCGCGAAATACACGCGCAACCGGCATAATATCGGGTTCATGACCCTTGATGCGATCACCGCGGACTGGAATTTCGGTCCGTGGCGTTCGCGTTTTCAGGGCATGACCGCGGAAGGCAGTATCGACACCCCCAAGGGGCCGGTGAAGGTGCTGCTGCTGAAGCCCCAGACCTATTACAACGAGGCGGGGCGGTCGGTTCTGGAAGCCGCGCATTTCTACAAGATCCCGCCGGAAGACATCATCGTCTTCCATGACGAGCTCGACCTGGCGCCGGGCAAGTTCCGCCTGAAGGCCGGCGGCGGCCACGCCGGAAACAACGGGTTGCGCTCGATCGCGTCTCATGTCGGCGCGGACGTGCGGCGCGGCCGGATCGGCATCGGCCACCCCGGCGACAAGTCGAAAGTCACCGGCTGGGTGCTGTCCGACATTCCGAAGGCCGACGAGGAATGGGCGGGCAATCTGCTCGACGCGATCTCGCGCGCCCTGCCCCTCCTTGCAGCGGGCGACCTCGACGCCTTCCAGACGAAGGTCACGCACCTCGCCCCCGCGCCCGAGACCCCCGGTCCGGGCGGCGGCCCGGATGCGGACTGACAGGAGGAAACGGGATGGATTTCGCACTGGTCATCCTCGCCTCCGTTTTCGCCTCGCTTCTGACGCTCTATTCCGGCTTCGGCCTCGGCACGCTTCTGCTGCCGGTCTTCGTCCTCTTCTTTCCCGCCCCGATTGCCGTGGCGGCGACGGCGGCGGTGCACCTCCTCAACAATCTCTTCAAGGGCGGGCTGATGTGGCGCGGCGCGGACTGGGGCGTCGTCCTGCGTTTCGGACTGCCCGCCATTCCGGCGGCGCTTGCCGGGGCCTGGGTCCTCGGCCAGCTGGGCGACACTGGCCCGGTGTTCGAATGGCGGATGGCGGGGCAGACGTTCGGACCGACCCCGGCCGGCCTCGTCATCGGCGTGCTGATGATCGTCTTTGCCCTGCTCGAATGGCAGGACTGGTTCCGGAAACTCGCCGCGCCGCGGCGCTTTCTGCCGCTCGGCGGGCTCGTTACAGGCTTTCTCGGCGGGTTGACGGGTCACCAGGGCGCGCTGCGTTCCGCCTTCCTCCTGAAGACCGGGCTGGACGCGAAAGCCTTCATCGCGACCGGGGTGCTCATCGCCGTCCTCGTCGATGTGTCGCGGCTGCCGGTCTATGCCGCCAGCATGGCGGGCGATGCGGCCTTCACGGGCCGGGACATGGCGCTGGTCGGCGCGGCGACCCTCGCCGCCTTTGCCGGGGCGTGGGTGGGCGCGCGGACGCTCGACAAGATCACGCTCGGCTTCGTGCGCCATGTCGTGGCGGTGCTGATGCTCGCCATCGGCGCGGCGATGGTCGCCGGGCTGATCCGCTGATTTGCGGATCGGGGAAATTCGCACCGGAACAAGCACGTTTCGCGGCAGGTATTCCCAAGCCCCGTAACATTTGATACGCCTTACCCCATTGTTATGCGATCTGGCCCGAGATGGTCCTGCAAAAGTCCCGGCCTTGCCCGCGAAGGGTCACGGTTGGGGGCCGCAATTGCCTTGTTCGCGCCCGGGCCTCCCCTGTCCCCCGCCCGTTAAGACGCGAACGGCAATCGAGGGTAGACCCTGATGAAAGCCAAACTGCTCGCCGCCACACTGCTGGCGGCCGGGTTCGCGGGTGCCGCCGGCGCCCAGGACCATGCCGAAATCGACGCCAATGCCGATGGCAAGTTGTCGCTGGCCGAGGTGCAGACGGCGATGCCGGATGTGACCGAGGAAGAATTCCTCTCCTATGACACTGATGCGGATTCCCAGCTCAGCTTCGACGAATACAGCGTCTGGGCCGATGCCGCCGTCGACGCGGAAGTCGAAGTCGATCCGCTCGAAGACCCGGTGGATGACGCCGCGGACGATGCCGGCATGACCTATGACGACGGTTCGGACGACGAACCGGAAGACGACATGGCCGATCCGCAATAGGCGGTCCGGATCGGCGGCGGTCCGGTCCCGTCCCTCCCCGGGCCTCCCTGCGAGGCCGGACCCGTAAAGCCGAGGCGGCCGCGTCCCAATAAGGACGCGGCCGTTGGCTTTCCTGACGGGCGAATTGACCCTTGGCAGAGGCCGCGCTAACCCCACGCCTTCGCGCGAGACAGAAGGGTGCGGTCATGGGTTTCAAATGCGGCATTGTCGGCCTGCCGAATGTGGGCAAGTCGACGCTTTTCAACGCCCTCACCCAGACGGCGGCGGCGCAGGCCGCCAATTATCCCTTCTGCACGATCGAGCCGAATGTCGGCGACGTGGCGATGCCGGAACCACGCCTCGACGTGCTGGCGAAGATCGCCGGGTCGAAGGAGATCATTCCGACGCGGATGAATTTCGTCGACATCGCCGGCCTGGTGCGCGGTGCGTCGAAGGGCGAAGGCCTCGGCAATCAATTCCTCGCCAATATCCGCGAAGTCGATGCGGTGGCCTATGTGCTGCGCTGCTTCGAGGACGGTGACGTCACCCATGTCGAGGGCCGGGTCGATCCGATCGCGGACCTTGAGACGGTCGAGACCGAGCTGATGCTCGCCGACATGGAAAGCCTGGAAAAGCGCACGCCCAATCTCGAGAAGAAGGCCAAGACCGGCGACAAGGAAGCCAAGGAAGCGCTTGCCCTCATCGAGCTGGCGCTGGCCGAACTGCGCGACGGCCGCCCGGCCCGCCGCGCCGACGTGCCCGCCGACAAGCGCCGCGAATGGCGCATGCTGCAGCTCCTGACCGCCAAGCCCGTCCTCTACATCGCCAATGTCGATGAGGAGAGCGCCGCGACGGGCAATGCCCACTCCGCCCGCGTCGAGGAATACGCCAAGGGCGAAGGCGCGCCCTGCGTCGTGATTTCCGCGAAGATCGAATCCGAAATCGCCGTGCTCGCCCCCGAAGAGCGCAAGGACTATCTCGACGCGCTGGGGCTCGAGGAAACCGGCCTGACCCGCATGATCCATGCGGGCTACACGCTGCTCGACCTGATCACCTATTTCACGGTCGGCCCGAAGGAGGCGCGCGCCTGGACGATCCGCAAGGGCTGGACCGCGCCGCGCGCCGCGGGCGTGATCCACGGCGATTTCGAAAAGGGCTTCATCCGCGCGGAAACCATCGCCTATGACGACTTCGTCGCGGCCAATGGCGAGGCCGGCGCCCGCGAGGCCGGCAAGCTGCGCCAGGAAGGCAAGGAATACGTGGTGCAGGACGGCGACGTCATGCACTTCAAGTTTAATGTTTAGCGTAGGTCAGCCCACCTAAGCTTGTATCAGCAAGCGGTCTGCCTGCGACATTCAGCTAAATGATCTCAACCTCTGCTGAGATCGTTCTGCCTTCGTATAGCGTGATAATCTTGCCCTTCGCCAATTGATCCCAAGGACCATCGGGCGACAGAAAGCCGAGCTTCCCGGTCCAAATCTCATCGGATGGAGATTTGTTGTCGAACGTGATGACGACACTCCAATTGGTCAGCTTTCCATCATTCGACGAAACCATGTCCGATACTGTCGAATAGCAATTAGACACTGGAAGATTCCGGAGCTTTTCGTTCAACCAACGAACGCGCACTCGGCGCTCTCCTTCTTGTGTTGGCAAGCCAATCCCAGTCATTGCGTACACTCACGGATCAAATATTTTGTTCAATCATACAATTTATGCTGCGGATGGCGACGTCATGCATCTCCGGTTCGATGTCTAGGGTCATGCACCCCTGGACCCTTGCTCGATCCGGGAAGGATCAATCGGCCCACAGTGCGCTGATCGGAACGGCTGTCATCCCGTCACCGAACGAAAACACCTCATTGCCCGCATAGAGCACGATACCGGTAAAGGGCCGCCCGTCCGTCATGGTCTCGGCGAACCAGCGGATATGCCTGAAGTCCTCGCCCTTGACCGACAGCGCAGCCTTGACCTCCACCGCCAGGATAGCCCCGTCGCTCTCGCGCTCGACCAGAAAGTCGATCTCTCGTTTCAGCCGGTCGCGGTAATGGTAGAGGCGATACTCGTCCGACAACTCCGTCAGCGGCGCGATCTGATTGTAGACGAAGGTCTCGATCAGCTTGCCGATCCTGTCGGCATTCAATGCGGATTCCTCGGATCTCCAATTCAGGATGGACGCCATCAGGCCGCTGTCGGCCATGAAAAGCTTGTCCTTCCGTCCGACGCGTTCGTAGTCGCCTCTTGTCCATGCCGGCACCCGATCGACTAGGAACAGGGCCTCCAGCGCCCCGAGATAGGCTTCCACGGTCGGGCGCCTGATCGAGAGGCCGGCACCGATATCGGCAATATTCATCAATTTGGACGACCAGGCCGCAGTGATCCCGACAAGTTTTCGCATGGCGTCGAGGCGGTGGACGCGTGTGATGTCCTTCAGATCGCGTTCAAGCAGCGCCCCGATATAGTCCTGGTGCCAGCGGCGCCGGGCGCTGGCATTCAATCCGATCGCCTCGGGGTAACCACCAGCAAGCGCGCGGCGCACAATTTCGTCGCGCGTCACGGCAGTCGGGGTTCGAGCGAAATCTCCCTCAAAGGCGCGCTCCAGAAACCGGCGCCCGGCCTGTGCCTGCTCACCGGCGGACAAAGGGCGCAGACGGATCTTCGCAATCCGTCCGGCGAGGGATTCATTGGCCTGGGGGATCGCCGCGAGATTGGCCGATCCGGTCAGCAGGAATTGTCCCGGCCTCATGTCTTCGTCAACGGTCAGCTTGATCGCCGGCAAAAGGTCGGGAACGCGCTGGATTTCATCAATGATCAGCGTACGCGCCCGCCTGCGCACGAAACCGAGCGGATCGGCCCGGGCGGCCTCCCGTGCACCGGGATCGTCGAGCGTGATATATTCAGCCGCGTCGCTGCGCATCTGTCTGGCGAGCGTCGTCTTTCCACACTGACGCGCACCGGCAAGCAGCAGGACGCGGCGGTCGCGCAGGCGTTCTGAAATCTGGTCTGCTTGCCAACGCGGCAGAATGGTTTGCCCGGCTCCCATTGCATCTCCCATGCTCGATGATGCGAAATTATACATTTGTAATGTGCGAAATTACAAGTTTTCATGGTGCGAAATTATAGATTTCGGACCTGCGAAACTCCAGATTTCTCCGAAACACACCGCTACCCATCCCGCCATTCACCGCTGAACCGCGCCGCCTTCAACCCTGAAGCCTTGATCGATCCGGGCAAGAGGCGCATCTAGCCGGTCCGGGCGCATCGCGTCGTCCGATTTCGCCGGAGACGCGCGCCATGTCCCCTTCCCCCGCCAACCAGCGGCCCATGCCGGTTTCCCTCTGGGAGCTGATTGGGCTGATCGTGTCGATGATGGCGCTGGTGGCGCTGACCATCGACATGATGCTGCCGGCGCTGGGGCTGATCGCGAGCGATCTGGGCGTGGAAAACGCCAATGACCGGCAGTATGTGATCTCGTCCTTCCTGCTCGGCTTCGGCCTGGCGCAGCTGGTCTATGGACCGCTCGCCGACGCCTTCGGGCGCAAGCGCGTCTTCCTGACCGCGCTCGGCCTCTACGCGATCGCCACGCTGGTCTGTATCGCCGCGCCGAGTTTCGAAACGCTGCTGGCGGCCCGCTTCGCGCAGGGCTGCGCAGCGGCGGCAGCGCGCGTGATCGCGGTCGCCATCGCCCGCGACCTGACCAGCGGGCGGCGGATGGCCGAAGTGATGAGCATGGTGATGACCGTTTTCATGGTCGTGCCGGTCATCGCCCCGGGCCTGGGGCAGCTGATCCTGTTCGTCGCGCCCTGGCGTTGGATATTCGTCTTCCTGTTTGTCTTCTCGCTGGCGCTCGGCGCGTGGCTGACCTTCCGGCTGCCTGAAACGCTGCACCCGGAATACCGCCTGCCGCTGCGGCTGAAACCGACGCTTAAGGCGTTCTGGGAAACGACGCAGCACCGGTTGATGCTCGGCTATACGCTGGCCGGAGGCATGTTCTTCGGCGGGCTCTACGCCTTCCTGAATTCCGCCGAACAGATCTTCGCCGTGCATTTCGCGCTCGGCGGGGCCTTCCCGCTCGCCTTCTCGGCGATTGCAGGCGTGATGGCGGTGACGAGCTTCCTCAATTCCCGCCTGGTCGGGCGGATGGGCCAGAGGCGGCTGTCGCATGGCGCGCTGATCGCCTTCACGATCATCAGCGCCCTGCATGCGCTGATCCTCGTCGCCGGATACGAGCAATTCTATCTCTACACCGCGCTCCTGGCCGCGGCGATGATGCTGCTGGGGCTGATCGCGGCGAACTTCTCGGCGCTGGCGATGGAGCCGGTCGGGCATATCGCCGGCACGGCAAGCGCGGCCTATGGCTTCGTCACAGGCGTTGTGGGCGGGATCATCGGCGCGGTGATCGGCCAGCTCTACAATGGCACCGGCCTGCCGCTGATCGCCGGGCAAACGGTGATGGGCGCGATTGCGCTCGCCATCGTGTTCTGGACCGAGCGCGGAGCGCTGTTCGGCACCGGTGAGGACGACGAAGCCGCCTAGGCTTCCGGTTCGCCCTCGAAATCCTCTTCCGCCAGCGCGCCATCGACGCGCCAGCCCGCTCCGGCCTCCTGTTTCAGCAGGTCGCAAAGCCACGGCATCACGGTGACGAGGTCTTCTTCCAGCGTGAAAGGCGGATTGACCACGACGACGCCGGCCCCGGCCAGCTTGCCTTCGGACTCGAGGTCGCGGACCCAGAGGTCGGCGCGCAGCACCTTCTCCGGCGTCGCGTATTCCTCGTCGAACAGCCACTCGGCGAGGCCGGTATCGAAGCGCTCCGCCGCCCACATATCCTTCAGCGGACGCCAGAAGATATAGGTGCCGGTCGGCCATTTCGGCAGCGCATCCTTGATGGCCTCGGCCATGTGGGCCATCTCGTCGCGATGCTCGAAGGGCGGGTCGACGATGACGAGGCCGCGCTTCTCCTTGGGCGGAAGCAGGCCCTCCATCGCGCCATAGCCGTCGCGGCGTTCGACCTTGATCCGGCCTTCGAGCGCGTAGCGCTTGTCGAGCGTCTTCGCGTCGGCCTCGTGCAATTCGCACAGATGGATGTGGTCAGACTTGCGGGTCAGGCGGCGGGCGATCTCCGGCGAGCCGGGATAGGTGGTCAGATCCTTGCCGGAATTCATCGCGCGGACGATGTCGAGCCAGGGTTTCAGAACCCGGTCGACCTCAGCCGGGCGGTCGGCCTTGAGGATGCGGCCCACGCCTTCCTTCCATTCCGGGCTGCGCGTCGCCTCGTTGCCGGCGAGGTCATAGACGCCGATCCCGGCATGGGTGTCGATCACCCGGTAGGGTTTCGGCTTCTTGTTCAGATGCGCGAGGCAGAGCGACAGGACGACGTGCTTGAGCACGTCGGCGAAGTTTCCGGCATGGAAGGCGTGGCGGTAATTCATGACCCCCCTCTAGCGCCAAATCGCGGTCAATGGCCAGTGCCTTGCTCCCACCTGTTCAGGGGATCGACGCCGGGCCAGTTGCAGGGCAGATTTCACGGCGGACAGGGAGATTCCGATGATCATCATTGCAATGGCCGCCGCGCTTCTGATGCAGGAGGAGCAGGTTCTGAGCCCGGAAGAGCTCGTCGAAACGCTCGACACCATGATGGGCGACCTCACCGAGATGTCTGACGAACTGGAAGAGGATGACGGGTCGGAGAGCACGGCCCGGTCACTTGTCCGGCTTTCGGAGACCGTGTTCGAGAACTCGCCCTTCGAGGTGTTCGCCCTGCGCGACCGCGACGACGTCATTGCCCGGATTACTCCGGCAATGGACGCGCTGATCAATTTCGAAGGCGAACATGACGGCGACTATTCGCTCGACTATGCCGTGAACGCCTTCCGGAACCGGGAAGGCCAGTCCGACGAATACCCCTTCTGCATGGCCGGATCGCCCGACACGATCGTTGACGAGCCGACGACCGATCCGGACGGCAATGTACTGAACATCCGTATCTGCTGGTATGGCCGTCAGGGCGAGGAGGAAGGCGAGCTGATCGGCAGCTATATCTACCAGATCAACAACGGCATCTATTACGTCCAGTATCGCGGCGGCGTGTCCGGCACGAACGAGGCCGGCATCCGCGAGCGTCTGGTGAATATCGAGCGCCTGATCGAGCCGCTGGTCCGGCACACGGTGATCGCGCGCGGCGAGCAGGAGCCGCAGCCTGCCCTCGACGCAGAATGACGATCGGTTAGGCTGCGCGGGACTTCAGGAGGCTTTCATGATCTTATCCCTCGCCCTTCTCGCGCTCGCGCTCGACACGCAGGACGCGCAAACCGCTCAGGCCCCGGTCACACCGCAGGCCGAGCAGGAGATCAGCGACGAGGCCCGCGCGGCCGCTTATGCCTATGCGCAGCAGATCGCCGGTTTCGCCGCGGAAACCGTCGAGCGCGAGGCGGGCGGTCACTATGCGCTCATCAATACCGAGACGCTGGCCGCCGAACTGGCCGAGCATTTCGCCGTCGTGATGACCTATGGCGACGCGGAACCGGGCGACTACAACATGGAAATGCGCGCGACCTTCTTCTCGGTCGCGGAGGGCGCGACGCCGTCAGGCATGTATTGCGCCGAGGGCGTGCCCTCGACCATGGTCGACCAGACGGTCGAGGACAGCGCGGGCAACGCGCTGCGTTTCCGCGGCTGCTGGGGCGGCGAGCAGGACGCAGAAACCGGCCGGCTGACCGCCGGCGTGATCTACCAGATGGACCGGAACGGGCATTACGCCCTCTATCAGGGCCTGATTGACGGACCCGACGAGGAAGGGCTGCGCGAACGTCTCCTGCTGCTGGAACCGGCGATCGGCGTGCTGGTCACGCACACGGTCTTCGTGCCCGAAAGCGAATAGACCCCGGCCCGTTCACGGATTTGTGCGGTCACGTGCGCGCCAGACCGGCTTAACGTGACGGAATGACCGCGACCCGCACCCATCTTTCCGAGGATCTCGCCCGGCTTTCGCTGAAGCCCGGGGACCTGGTCATGGTGCATGCTTCACTGCGCGCCATCGGCCCGGTCGAGGGTGGGGCAGACAGCGTGATCGGCGCCATCCTCGACACGATCGGCCCCGAAGGCACGATGGTGATGGTGCTGGGCGTCGATCATTCGGCGCGAGAAGCCGTGAAGCATCTTCCCGAAGCCGAACAGGTCGAAGCGCTCAAGGCACAGGCACCGGTCGACATCCGCACGGCCGCAGCCGATCCGGAAATCGGCGCGCTGGCCGAGGCGTTCCGAACCACGCCGGGCGTGATCGTCGGACTGCATCCCGATTCACGCTTCGCGGCGATCGGACCGGCCGCGGAGCGCATCGTCAGGGACATTCCCCTGCACGACTATCTCGGCCCTGACTCGCCGCTCGATCGGCTGTGCGACAAGCAGGGCAAGATCCTGCGTCTCGGGGCTGACGAGAACACGGTCACGGCGCTGCACCTGGCGGAATACTATGCCGGCGTGGCGGACAAGCGCCGCGCCCGGCGCTGGTACCACATCACGGACGACGCCGGGTCGCGCGTGGTCCATGTCGACAGCCTCGACAATTCCGACGGGATCGCCGCGTGGGACGGGGATTATTTCGGCGATATTCTCAACGAGTTCCTCGCTAGCGGAAAAGCGTCGTTCGGCCGGGTCGGCCGGGCGCGCGCCGAGCTGTTCTCCGCCAATGACATCGTCTGCTTCGGGTCGAAATGGATGACGGCCCACCTGAACCCGAAGAAGCGCGCCAGCTAGCCCTGCCCGGTCATCGCCGTTAGGTTCGGCCCCGGAGAGACTTCGGGGAGGATTGCCATGAAATTCTGGATCGCCGCGGCGCTCGGCGTCGCGCTTGCCGCCTGTTCGGCCGGTGCGCAGGAAGAGACCGAGACCGCCAGCACGGACGGCGCGCGCGTCTTCGCCAGCGACGGGCAGGTGACGGCCAACGGCCAGCGCATCCGCTACCGCGTCACCGCCGGGGAGATGATCCTCAATGGCGAGGATGGCGAGCCGAATGCGGCGATCTTCCACACCGCCTATATCCGCGAGGGCACGGGCGACCCGACCGAGCGGCCGGTCGCCTTCATCTTCAATGGCGGACCGGGCTCGGCCAGCCTGTGGCTGCACATGGGCGTGTTCGGCCCGCGCCGGGTGGTGCTGCCGTCCGACGCCACCGATGACGGCGCGCCGCCCTATCCGATCGTGGCGAACGAGCATTCCATCCTCGACGTCGCCGATCTGGTCTTCGTCGATCCGGTCGGCACGGGCTGGAGCCATCCGGTCGGCGATACGGATACGGGCGAGTTCTGGGGCGTGCGCGAGGACGCCGCCTCGCTGGGCGCCTTCATCCGCCGCTGGCTGACCGAGAACCGGCGCTGGAACAGCCCGAAATACCTCCTCGGCGAAAGCTATGGCACGACGCGGATCGCGGCGTTGATGAACGAGCTGCAGGGTGGCTGGACGGATGTTTCGATCAATGGCGTGGCGCTGATTTCCACCGTGCTCGACTTCCGCTTCGACGACACGTCGGAGGGCAATGACATCGGCTATACCGGCCTCGTCCCGGGCTTCGCGGCAACGGCCTGGTATCACGGCAAGGTCGATCGCGGCGCGTGGAACAACGACCTCGAAGCCTTCATCCAGGATGCGCGCGACTTCACCTACGACACCTACATGCCGGCGCTGATGCGCGGCGTGTCGCTGCCGGAAGACGAGCGCCGGGCGGTGGCCGAGGAATTGTCGCGCTTCATCGGCCTTGATGCGGGCTATCTGATGCGCGCCAATCTGCGGGTCTCGCTGTCGCGCTTCATGCGCGAGCTGCGGCGCGATGAAGGCCTCTCGGTCGGCCGGCTCGACAGCCGCTATACCGGCATGGAGCCGGACGGGGTCGGCGAGGATCCGGACTACGACCCGTCGGCCTACGGCATCGACGGGGCCTATACTGCCGCCATGCTCGACTATTTCACGCGCGAGCTCGGCGTCGACATCACCGACGAATATTCGGTGATCGACATCCCGACCGCGGTCGGCTGGGACCGCTCCACCGGGCAGGGTCCGGCCTATACCAATGTCGGCCCGTGGCTCGCCCGCGCGATGCGGCAGAACTCCGATCTCGATGTGCTGGTGGCGCAGGGCTATTACGACCTCGCCACACCCTTTTTCGGGGCGGAGCTGATGTTCAATCAGCCGGGCTTCGACCCGGCGCGCGTCCACTTCCGCTACTACGAGTCCGGGCACATGATGTATATCCACGAGCCCTCGCTGGAGGCGGTTGCCGAAGATGTGCGCGAGCTGATCCGCGGCGAGCTGGAGGGGTAGTCATTGAGCGACGGGCCAGAAGCCTCAAGGCGCGATCGGGGATCGATCGTCTGGAAGCGGTTCTGGATTGCCTTTTTGATCGGGTCGACCGTCAGCGCGTTAATGATCTTGGTGCGTTGGGATTCACTCAACGCGTTCCTGATCGGCTTCGCCGTCGCCATTCCAATCGTCTACGCATTCAGCTCAGTTTGGTTGTCGCTCACGAGAGACGAGTAACTGATCCACCTTGGCCTCCGAGCCAGGACCCGATCCTCCCCCTTGCTACCGGACAACGGAAACCAGACGGCAGCGTATTTCTTCCCCCGCTTGCGGGGGGAGTGCCCCGGACTTGTTCCGGGGCGAGGGGGGGATTTCCCCCCTCCACCACTTCGTGGTCCCCCTCCCCCGCAAGCGGGGGAGGAAAACCCATCGCGACACTACCGCGCCTCGCGCACCCGGTCGCAGAGCAGCCAGGCGAGGAAGGCGAGCAGCGTGTAGACGCCGATCACGTAGGGTCCGGCAACCGCCGGATTGGTCGGCGGCGGTGAGGCGTGGCTCATCCAGTAGACGACGGCCAGCAGCGCGAAGATAATGACCGGGCCGTAGTGGCCCACCGCGTTCTTCGCGCGCGTGGCGGACATGTAGACGAGCCAGCCGGCGATCAGCACGCCGAACTCGGCGACCAACGTCCACATGACGTGGTCCCAGAGGCCGAAACCGACGGACGGGCCGCCCGGCCAGAGCGGCAGGTCCGGCACGTGGACGAGGAGGTCGGCGAGCCAGTGCGAGAACACCGCTGCGGCGATCACCAGTCCTCCGGCCAGTTTCGACCGCTTGGCGATGCCCGCCCAGACAAGACCCAGCACCGCCGACCAGACCAGCGCCATGACCAGGCTGTGCGACCAGGGCATGTGGTAGAGGTCGAACGGGCTCATCGCGGTGAAGCCCGGCTCGATGCGGACATGCTCGATCCCGAGCGCGATGAAGGCGCCCCAGAGATAGTCGAGGAATTGCACCGCCACGAAGAGCGCCCACAGCGGTACCGGCGCAAAACGCGGTCCGGCGAGCGCGGGTCCGTAATGTCCGACGAACATGGGTGAGTCTCCCGGGTGGTTTGGGGGGAGCGTACGCCTCAATTCAAATAAATCACACCTGCCCCGGCCTCCGTGCCGGGGCCTGTCCACGTTTGCGGTCAACCTCCGGCGTGGGCAGGTCCCGGAATAAATCCGGGACAGACGTAGCACGATAGATAAAGTCATTCCGGCGAAAGCCGGAATCCAGATTTATTGACTTTCTGGATCCCGACTTGCGTCGGGATGACGCTTCCTCTTTTCGCGCAATGGAACGAGAGGAATGACGGAGCCTACTCCCCTTCGAACGCCACGAGGCTGGCGACGGGGACGCCCATCTCCTCGATGCGCTTCGCGCCGCCAAGGTCCGGCAGGTCGATGACGAAGGTTGCGCCGACCACGTCCGCCCCGGCCCGGCGCAGGAGGTTGATCGCCGCTTCGGCCGTGCCACCGGTGGCGATCAGGTCATCGACGATCAGCACGCGGTCGGTTTCCTCCACGCCGTCGGCATGGATCTCGATCGCGTCGGAGCCGTATTCCAGCTCGTATTCCTCGATCAGCGTGCGGTGGGGCAGCTTGCCCTTCTTGCGGATCGGCGTGAAACCGACCGAGAGCTGGTGCGCGACCGCGCCGCCGAGGATGAAGCCGCGCGCCTCGATCCCCGCGACCTTGTCGATCTTGGCTCCGGCCCAGGGCATGACCATCTGGTCGACTGCCGCGCGGAAGGCGCGCGCATCCTTCAGCAGCGTGGTGACGTCACGGAACATGATCCCCTTCTTCGGGTAATCCGGAATCGTGCGGATGGCGTCGCGGATGAAATCCATGTCTCGGGTCCCGTCAGTGGAAGGGGGCGTCGAAGGTCTCGGCGAGACCCGCGTCTTCCCAGGCGCGATAATCGGGGTCGGAGAGCAGCAAGTCCACATAGGCCTGCGCCGCGTCCGGCAATTCGATCGCATAAGTGCGGAAGCGAGTGGCCACCGGCGTGTAGAAAGCGTCGGCGATCGACCATGCACCGAACAGGAAGCCGTCGCCGCCCTTCGGGCAGGCCGCCCACATCGCCAGGATGGTCTCGATGTCCTGCCAGGCCTGAACGGAAACATCCGTGCCGCCAACCGGACGCTGGAGGTCCATGGACAGGTCGCGGCGCAGCCCGCCGAAGCCGGAATGCATGCTGGCCGTCACGGCGCGGGCATGCGCCCGCAGCGCCGGATCGGCGGGCCAGAGCGTCGGCGCCTGTTCAGCGGCCCATTCGCAGATGGCGAGGCTGTCCCAGAGGGTCAGCTCCCCGGCCTGCAGCACCGGCACGGTGCCGGCGGGCGACAACGCCTTCAGCGTTTCGCGCGTGTCCGGCTGATCGAGCGGGATCAGGTTTTCGGTGAAGTCGATTCCGGCCTTTTTCAGCGCCAGCCAGGGGCGCAGCGACCAGGAGGAGAGCCGCTTGTTGCCGATGTGAAGGACGGGCTTCGTCACGGGTCAGTAATCCGTCAGCTCGGCCGCGCGGGCGCGGGTCAGCGTCACGAGGCAGTCGAGCCGTTCGTCATCGCCGTGATCGCCAAGCAGCAGCAGCGAGGCGCGGCGGGTGCATTCCGCGTCGCGATAGGCAATCCAGGCCGCATTTGCGGCTTCCAGCGCGGCTTCGGTGTCGGCAGCGCCCGGCATGTCGAGCGCGATCTCGCGGGCCTCCTCGCGGGCCGCGGTCAATGCCACGTCCAGCTGGGCTTCTGCCGTGTCCAGCAGGTCTTCGAGGCAGCGCGTGCGCGCACCGGCATCAGTCAGGTGTTCGGCGCACTGCACGGAGGGGCGATAATCGCGCTCCAGCGGCGGCGGCAGATCGGCCTCCTGAACGGAAACCAGAGCGAGCATGAGTGTGAGCATGGCGGCGTCCCCGGAGCGAGCGTCGGAAGTCGTTTGGTAGACCGGGGCGGCGGCAGCGTCCACCCGGCGGCGCGGCGATCAGCGCAGCGGCTGGCTCGCCTCGATGCCGCGCTGGATCATGGCGTCGAAGCCGTCGCCGACCCCGCGTGCGATAGCGCGCTGGCCCGGACCCGCACCGCCGGTCAGGCGTCCGACATTGATGGCGATCACCGCCACCTCCCCATCGACACGGGCAAGGATCGGCGCGCCGGACAGGCCGCGCCGCGAACCGCAGGTGTGGGTGTAGATCAGGCGTCCGCCGTCATTCACCCGGTCGGAGCGTTCGAGATGGCAATCGGAATTGGCATAATCACGGCCGACCATCGCAACGGGGACTTCGCCCTGGACCGCGCGGATTTCGCGCACGGGCAGACGCGTGGCCGGACCGACAAAGGGCTGGTCCGTCACGACCACGGCCCAGTCATCCCAGGACGAGGAGAGGGTCGGCGGGTTGAAGGTGCGGATCACCCGGTAATGCGCCCCGTCCGGCCCCACGACGAAACAATTGTCGTGCGAAGGATCGCCATAGGCGCCGACACCGTGCGCGGTAGTGATGACGACCTCGCCCCGGCGTTCGCCCGCCGGATCGTCGGAGCGGATCACCACGCCGCTGGACACCCAGGCGCGCTGCGTGCCCGGTATGCGGCAATAGACCGAGACCATGGCCGCGGCGGCCTGGTTGACCTCGGGCGCCGCAAGCGGTGTCCAGGACTGGGCGCGCGCCGGCGCGGCGGCGAAACACAGGGCAAGGAACACGAAGAGACGAAGCAGCATCGGGGTCAGCGCGCCAGCGCCCTCCCCGCCACGGCATCGAGCCGGGCCATCAGTTCGGGATCGCGCGCATCCGGCGCGGTAAGGATGGCGCCGTCGAGCGCGGTCTCGGCGCCCGAGGGCGACGGCGTGCGCGGGGTGCGCGACAGCGTCTCGGCGAGGTGGCGGACCAGGCTGCGCGCCTTGCCGGTATTGGCGTGCATCACTTTCAGGATCGACTGAACGTCCACCGCCGCCTCCCCCCGTCGCCAGCAGTCATAGTCGGTGACCATGCAGACCGAAGCGTATGGCAGCTCCGCTTCGCGCGCCAGTCTCGCCTCGGGCATATTCGTCATGCCGATGACGTCGCAACCCCATTGCCGGTAGAGATCGCTTTCCGCGCGGGTGGAGAATTGCGGCCCCTGCATCGCCAGATAGGTGCCGGTGCGATGGGTGCGCGCGCCGGCGGCCTCAGCGGCATCTGCCGCCAGCCCGGCAAGGCGCGGACAGACGGGGTCGGCGAGCCCGACATGGGCGACACAGCCGGCACCGAAGAAGCTGCGTTCGCGCCCGGAGGTGCGGTCGACATACTGGTCGACCAGAACGAAGTCGCCGGGCGCGTAATCCTCGCGCAACGACCCGCAGGCCGAGAGCGAGAGAAGGTCGGTGCAGCCGAGCCGTTTGAAGGCATCGATATTGGCCCGGAAATTGATCGCGTCGGGCGGGATGCGGTGACCCTTGCCGTGGCGCGGCAGGAAGCAGAGCGTGACCCCGGCAATCTCACCGATCGTGAAGGCGTCGGAGGGTTCGCCCCACGGGGTGTCGACCCGCTCGGTGCGGACGTTTTCCAGTCCCTCGATCTCGTAAAGACCCGATCCGCCGATAATGCCGAGCGTCCAGCCGGACATGCGCGCCCTCCCCTTGTCACCACTCTAACGCCCCGAACCGGGGGCGGAAATGAAAAGGGCCGCGGTGGATGCCACCGCGGCCCGAATTCGTTGCTCGGGACGGAGTCTAGTGCTCGACCCGGCTCCAGACCTGCTTGTAGGCGAACCACAACAGGACGGCGAAGATGAACAGGTAGATGAGAACCATCAGACCCATCCGGTTGCGGTCCACGCGGTGCGGATCGGACGCCCACGCCAGGAAGGCGGTCACGTCATGGGCCATCTGCTCCGGCGTCGCCTCGGTCCCGTCGGCATAGGTAACCATGCCTTCGGACAGCTGCGGCGGCATCGCGATCAGACCGCCGGGGAAGTACTCGTTGTAGTACAGGCCCGGGCGAACCGTGACGCCTTCCGGCGCCTCGTGATAGCCGAGGAGAAGCGAGCGGACATATTCCGCACCGCCCGAACGCGCCTTCACGATCAGCGACAGGTCGGGGGGATAGGCCCCGCCATTGGCGGCCCGCGCCTGCTGCTCGTTGGCATAGACGCTCGGGAAGCGGTCGGCGGGAACGCCGGCCCGTTCGAACATGTCGCCGAAATCGTCGGGCCCGTCGGTGATGATGTAGGCCGAGGCAATCTGGCGCACGACGGGGTTGTCGTTCGGATTGTCGTAGCAGAGGGGCTCGGCGTGGTGGCCGTCGTCCTCGTGCGACGCATTCGGATCCGGGAAGCAGGTGAAGGGACCATCGCCCTCACCCAGATTTCGGAAGCTCATTTGCTCGAGCGCGTGACAGGCCGCACAGACTTCCTGGTAAACCTGGAAGCCGCGCTGCAATTCCTGGCGGTCGAAGGTTCCGAAAATCCCTTCCCAGGACCAGTCGTGCGGTTCGGGTTCGTGCGCCTCGCCCGGAGCTGCAGCTGCCGGAGCCGCCGTCAGGAATGCCGCGCCGATCAGGGCGCCGGCAAGAACGGCAAGATTGCGGATAAGCGTCTTCATCTTGCCCTCTCCTATTCCGCAGGCTGCGTGGTGGCGGGCTTGTTGCCCAGGACCGCGGCCTCGATGCTCGCCGGACGCTCCTTCGGCCGTTCCGTGAAGCCGAGAACCGGCAGGATCACGAGGAAGTAGGCGAAGTAGTAGAGCGTCAGGATCTGCGCGAAGGTCACGAAGGTCAGCGGGGTGCCCAGAACCGGATCATCCGGATTGCTCGCGCCGCACCAGCCGAGCGCCAGGCAGACGAGCAGGAAGATCAGGAAGAACCAGCGGGCCACCGGACGGTAGCGCATCGAGCGCACCGGCGAGGTGTCGAGCCAGGGCAGGATGAACAGCACCGCGATGGCACCGAACATTGCCAGGACGCCGCCCAGCTGGGCCGAGATCGGACCGATGTCGAAGGTGATGGCGCGCAGGATCGCGTAGAAGGGCAGGAAATACCATTCCGGCACGATGTGCGACGGCGTCACCAGCGGGTTGGCCTCGATATAGTTGTCGGCGTGGCCGAGTACGTCCGGGAAGTAGAACACGAAGGCCGCGAACAGCATCAGGAAGACGACGATCGCGAAGCCGTCCTTCACCGTGTAGTACGGGTGGAAGGGCAAAGTGTCCTTCTTGGTCTTCACGCTCAGGCCGGTCGGATTGTTGTTGCCCGGCACGTGCAGCGCCCAGATGTGCAGGATCACGACACCGGCGATCACGAAGGGCAGCAGGAAGTGCAGCGCGTAGAAGCGCGTCAGCGTCGCATTGCCGACCGAGAAGCCGCCCCAAAGCCATTCGCGGATGCCTTCACCGACCACCGGCAGCGCGCCGAACAGGTTAGTGATCACCATCGCGCCCCAGTAGGACATCTGGCCCCACGGCAGGACGTAGCCCATGAAGGCGGTCGCCATCATCAAGAGATAAATGACCACGCCGAGAATCCAGAGGACCTCGCGCGGCGCCTTGTACGACCCGTAATACAGGCCGCGGAACATGTGGATGTAGACCGCCAGGAAAAAGAAGGAGGCGCCGTTGGCGTGCAGCGACTGGATCAGCCAGCCGAACGGCACGTCGCGGCGGATGCGCTGAACGCTGTCGAACGCCATCGAGACGTCGGCGGTGTAGTGCATGGCCAGCACGACGCCCGTGATGATCTGGATCACCAGGAAAATCGCGAGGATGCCGCCGAAGGTCCACCAGTAGTTCAGATTGCGCGGCGTGGGGAAGTCCACGAAGGAATCCCACATCAAACGCGCGATGGGCAGACGCGAGTCGAGCCAGCGCTCGACACCGGTCTGCGGTTCGTAGGTCGAAGGTCCGCTCATAATCCCCTCGCGCTCCCCTTAGCCGATCACGACAATGGCCGGATTGGCCTCGTCGGCGACGCGCAGCGGCGGCACCGGAAGATTCTCGGGCGCCGGCCCGCGGCGAATGCGGCCGGACGTATCGTAGTGCGACCCGTGGCACGGACAGTACCAGCCATCATAGTCACCGGCTTCCCCCAGCGGCACGCAGCCGAGGTGGGTGCAATTGCCCTTCATGATGAGAAGGTCTTCGGTGAAGCGGCGGTTCTCGTCCGTCGCCGGCGCATCGTTCGCCAGGTTCTCGTTCCGCGCGAGGCGATCCGGCAAAGCGCTGATGTCGACCGCCAGTGCTTCCTCGATCTCGGCCTGGGTCCGGCGCCGGATGAAGACCGGTCCGCCGCGCCACATCACGGTGATTTGCTGGCCGGTTTCCACCGGCGAGGTGTCGACCCGGATGGACGCCAGGGCGAGCGTATCCGCCGCCGGGTTCATCTGGTCAATGAATGGCCAAAGGGTGAGCGCACCGCCCACCGCTGCCGCGCCGCCTGCGGCGATATAGATAAAGTCGCGGCGGGTGGGTTCCTGCCCGTGCTGGTCCGTCACTGCCGACCTCTTTTCCTTGTCACTAATCCGGAAGCGGCCGCTTCCGGATGCCCCCGCTTGACGCGCCGTCGAAGCAGAGGGCTTGTTCAGCGCAGAAAATAAACCCGGTCAAAGGGAAGGCACAGCGGCACACCGCCGCAGGCACAGCCCCGACCCCAGCGCGGCTTAAAATGCGGATTGCTTTTTTTCAACCGGATATTCCGCAGAATGTCGGTGCGGCGATACGGCTGGCCGCCTGTTTCGACACCCCGCTCGACATCATCGAGCCGTGCGGATTCCCCCTCACGGCAAGGGAAATCCGGCGTGTGTCGATGGATTATGGCGGCCTGGCAGATGTCACAAGGCATGGCGGATTTGCCGCATGGCAGGCTGCTGCAGGTGGCGCGCGCACCGTGTTGATGACGACGCGCGGAGCCACGCCCTTGTGGGATTTCTCCTTCCGGCCGGACGACCGCATCCTGATGGGACGGGAAAGCGCGGGCGTGCCCGACGCGGTGCATGACAGCGCCGATGCGCGGATC
Source organism: Hyphobacterium sp. SN044 (assembly GCF_021864465.1). GTDB lineage: Bacteria > Pseudomonadota > Alphaproteobacteria > Caulobacterales > Maricaulaceae > Hyphobacterium. The sequence goes on along the minus strand of NZ_JAKKUV010000001.1, from coordinate 46,483 downwards.
GTGATTCCGATGGCCGAGGGGGCAAGATCGCTGAATGTCGTGATGAGCGCCGGGATCGCGCTGGCCGAGGCGATTCGCCAGACGCGGCGCTGAGCGGCCTATTCCGCGAAATCGATGCCTTCGGCGTGCAGCGCATCACCGAGGACTTTCGCCGCCGGCATGTAGCGCTTCCAGGCCCCGACCGATTTCGCGGAGATCGGCTGGCGCACCTGCGCGAAGCTGGCGGTGGCCACGGTCCGGTCCTGCTCATGGAAGCGCCGTGTCGCGGGATCATCCTCAAGGCCGCAGAAAGCGACGATGCGAGCGATCTCGGCATCGGGATTGGCAACCAGATCCTCGTAGATCACTTCGAGAATCCGGCCCGGGAAGAGCGCCGCCCAGTGCTGCATCAGCATGTCGTAATCGGCGAGGAAGGCGGCGATCGCGACCGGGTCGTAGCTCCAGCGATTGCCTTCCGCGAACAGCGTTTTCCAGGCCGACCAGGCGACATCCATCGGGTCGCGGCGGCACCAGATGAAGCGCGCCTCCGGCAGCGCCAGCGCGGCGAGTCCGAGCCGGTTCACATTGTAGAGATTCTTGTCGATCCAGCGCTTTGCCGGCCCCAATCGACCCTCGACGTCGGCGAGATAGCGCGTCCCCAGTTCGGCCCAGGCGCTCTCGCCCTTGGTTTCGAGCCATTTCCGGAGCGTGCCGTCGGCCTGAACGCCGAGTTCCAGTGAAGCCAGCCAGAACAGCTTGTGTTCCCCGCCCGCCTTCACGTCCGGGTGGGCGCCGAGGATGGATTCCACGAGCGTCGTGCCGGAACGCGGCGGGCCAAGCACGAAGACCGGACGTTCGTCGGCCACGCCCTTGCCGGCATTGGCCTCGGCGAATTCAGGGGTGAACAGGCCCATCAGCGCCCGCGTGAAGCGGTGATTGGCCGCCGGGTCATAAGACTCGACCGCCTTCATGAAGCCGGCGCCCTCGGCCGCGCGGCTGGCGCTCAGCGCGTATTCGCCAAGATCGTCGTAAGCCTTGGCCAGCGCGTAGGAGATCGCCCCGGCGTGGCGGTCGGCGCGCCCGCCCTCGAGGATGCGGACCCGCTCGGTTTCCAGCTCGATCAGGTTTTCGTCGCCGCGCGCGACCTTGCCGATCCCGGCCAGTTCGGTGCGGGCGAGCCAGTGTTTCGGCTGCTTCGCGATGACGCCCTGATAGCGCGCGCGGGCCTTGTCGAAATCGCCGGCGAGCTTGGCGGCGAAACCCGCCTCGTAGGCCAGTTCATCGTCATCCGGCGCGGCACGGCGGATCGATTCGAGGATTTCGCTGGCATCGGCGGCGCGGCCGATATTCTGCAGCAGGCCGGCATAGAGCCGCCACTGGCGCGGGTCCTTTCCGTCCTCGTTGCACAGGCGCTTGGCGGCCCTGGCCGCCGTGTCGAAGTCGAGCAATTCCGCGGCCATCATCGCCGGGATCACCCAGTCCGTTCCCAGCTTCTCGCCCGTTTCGACGATGCGGCGGACCAGGTCGATGCCGGCAATGCGGTCGCCGCGCGCGCATGCCGCTTCGGCTTCGGCGAGCAGGGTTCGGGCGTTCGTCTGCGTTTCCATCATGGCGGCGGACACTATCCAGACGCGGCGGGCCGGGCCAGACGGGCTGTCAGTTCTGCGTCATGCCGACGCGGATCACGAGCGCGGCGTCCTCGTGGTCGAGCGTGGCCTCCATCAGGCGCAGCATGACGGCGCAGGCCGTCGCATAATCCTCATCGGACTCGGGCGACACGCCGAAAAAGAAGCGGAAATCCGTGTTCGGGAACTCCGTCCCGACCGTCATTCCCACTTGCGCCTGAGCCGCTTCCGCGCGGGCCCGGTCGAATTCGACGATTTCGTCACCGGCATTGCGGACCAGCACGGTCATGACGTTTTCGAGGGGCCCCGTATCCGCATACTGATCGATCCGGGCCATATCCTCGATCGAGACGGCCGACGGATTGATCTCGCCGTAGAACATCGAATAGCAGACGCGCGGCTGGCTCTGGACCTGCCGCCCGACCCGGTAGGTCTCGCGGTAGAAGCCGATCAGTTCGGCGTCTCCGGCATAGGGCGCGAACTCGGCGACGGCGCGCGAGCCGAGCTCCCGGCCCGCTTCCGCCGCTTCAAGGCGCGCGGCGTCCTCGCCTCCGCGCTGCCAGGCCGCTTCGATACGGCTGCGCAGTTCGGGAAGCGCTTCCGGCCGGACCTCGACATAGGCGGCGATCAGCGGCTGGTTCATCAGCGCCGCCTCGATCTCATCCCCGGCTCCTGGATTCGTCTGTTGCCGGATGGATGGACCAATGACCGGTTCGATATAGGGCGGCAGGAAGTAGATCGCGCCGACCACGCAGACGACCGTCACGATGGTCCGGACGATCCCCGCCGACTTGCCGGCCATCGCCCCGACAATCCAGCCCAGCAATCCCCCAGCGGCGCCGCCGATCGCGCCCGCAACGCCCGCGACAATCACCCCAGCCCAATCCATCTCATCCCCTCCAAACAAAGACTTGCGCCATCAGGGCCCAATCTGGCGACCTGCACAAGGTTCAAATTTGCGTCTGGACAGGCGCGGCGCGGAGACGCAAGGGAAGGCCATGACCGGACACGACATCGAGACAAGCAAGGCCACTGCGCGCACCTGGTTCGAGGATTTGCGCGATTCCATCTGTGCCGAGTTCGAGCGGCTGGAGGACGAAGCACCAACGTCGCTCTATCCCGGCACCGCCGGACGCTTCGAACGCGAGACCTGGACGCGCGGCGACGGGTCGAGCGACCAGGGCGGCGGCGTCGCCTCGATGATGCGCGGGCGCTTCTTCGAGAAGGTCGGCGTGCATTGCTCGACGGTCCACGGCGAGTTCTCCGAGGCCTTCCGGGCGCAGATCCCGGGCGCGAGCGAGGATCCGCGCTTCTGGGCGTCGGGCATTTCGCTGATCGCGCACATGCGTAATCCGCATGTTCCCGCCGTGCACATGAATACCCGCTTCATCGTGACGACCCAGTGGTGGTTCGGCGGCGGGATGGACCTCAACCCGACGCAGGATGCCCAGCGCCGCGCCGGTCACCCCGATACGCAAGCCTTCCACGCCGCGGCGAAAGCGGCCTGCGACGCGCACGGGGCGGACTACTGGCCGCGCTTCTCGAAATGGTGCGAGGAGTATTTCTGGCTGAAACACCGGAACGAGCCGCGCGGTACGGGCGGCATCTTCTACGACCGGCTCAACACGGGCGACTGGGCGGCGGATTTCGCCTTCACCCAGGATGTCGGCCGCGCCTTCCTCGATGTCTGGCCGCGCATCGCCCGCGCGCACATGGGCGAGGCCTGGACACCGGCCGACCGCGAGGAACAGCTGATCCGCCGCGGCCGCTATGCCGAGTTCAACCTGCTCTACGACCGGGGCACGAAATTCGGGCTGGAGACGGGCGGAAACGTCAATTCCATCCTCTCCTCCATGCCGCCGGAAGCAAAGTGGCCTTGAGGGAGATGCCGTCAGCCGATCAATCCCCGGCGCCACTTGGCCGCCTGATAAGGGGAATGATCCCTGCGGCGGTGTTTGCCGGACTGGCCATCGCGATCGCGATAGCAGTGGTTTTTACCGGACAAACGGTTCGCTGGGACGATCCTAGCTCAATCCGCGTGTTCGTAGGGATTTTGACCGTTTTCCTTATTTTCGCGGCGCCTTTTGCTGCAGCGATTGCCTTTTTCTTCGGCCTCCTGGCGTCCGTCATTGCCTACAAATTCGGTTGGAAAAGCTTTGGTCATGCGATCGCCGTCAGCCTGATTGTTGCGCTCGGCTTGCTTATGCCCGTCTTGCTTCCAGCCACCTTCTCTCATGAAAACAGTGAGCGCATCGCTCAGGCTGAAGTTGCTGTATTTGCACTTTTTTCTGCTGTGTTTGTTGCGATTTGCTTGGCAACCGGGAGCATCGCCTGGCTTATCTCGCGACCGGATCAGGACTGAATTCGCGCTCGTCCCGGCCTTGTGCCGGGACCTACCGTCAGAGACAGGTTCGCACCGAAGGTAGGCCCCGGAATGAATCCGGGGCAGATCGAAAAGGTTGGAATATTGACGTCATTCCGGCGAACGCCGGAATCCAGTTTGATGGAAATTCTGGACCCCGGCTTCCGCCGGGGTGACGCCTAGAGGGAACCCAGCAACTCATCCCGCATCAGCGCAAAGCGCGACTCCACCCAGCGGTCCTCGAGGCGGGTCAGGGTTTCCCCAAGTTGCGGGCCTTTCTCCATGCCCGCGGCGAGCAGGTCGGCGCCGGTGACCGGGAAGACGGGCGGGTGAAAGCTGCGGGCATGGGCGAGCGCGCCGCCCCAGCCTTCGGGCGGGGTTTCCTGTGACGCGAAGTTGAGCGCGAGCCGGTCGGCGACGGCCTCATTGCCCTTGCGATAGACCAGCTTTTCCAGCCCGGCGCGGGTCTGCCAGTTGGCCAACACGGCGGCGGCGAAGTCCGGATCGAGCGCGGTGCGCAGCCGGTCCTTCGCGGCATTGGACATCTTCATGCCCTGCGCCAGCGTCTCGCCGGCCGCGTCGTCCGGGCAGAGGGCAAGGAAGCGCAGGAAGGCGTCCGCCTCACCCATCTCCACCAGCCGGTCCAGCCGTGTGCGATCAAGCGGACCGTAGAGCGCCGTCATCACGTCCGCCTCGTCCATCGCGGCGAGCGAGGCGCACGGGTCTTCGGCGGCGAGAAGCTTTTTCGTTTCCTTCCACACCCGTTCGGCGGAGAGGTGGGCGAGGCCGTCCCTCATCGCGGCGCAGGCCGCGAGCGCATCCGGGTCCGGCTCGCCATGGCCATACCAGGCGAAGAATCGGAAGAAGCGCAGAATGCGCAGATAGTCTTCGGCAATCCGGTCCTCGGGCCGTCCGATGAACAGGATGCGCCGGTGCAGCGCGTCTTCAACGCCCGAGGCGTAGTCGATCAGCGTGCCGTCCGGCTCGGCATAGATGGCGTTCAGCGTGAAGTCGCGGCGCCGCGCGTCCTCGGCCCAGTCGGTGGTGAAGGCGACGGTGGCGCGGCGGCCATCGGTCGAGACATCGCGGCGGAGCGTGGTGATCTCGAAGGGCTGGTGATCGGCGACGGCGGTCAGCGTGCCGTGGGCAATCCCGGTCTCGTGCACGGCGATGCCGGCGGCTTTGAGAGCCTCGGCGGCGCGTTCGGGCACCAGCGTCGTGGCGATGTCGATGTCGTCGACCGGCTGGCGCAGCAGCGCATTGCGCACGCAGCCGCCGACAAAGCGCGCCGAATGCGGTTCGGCCGCTTCGAGCGCCGCGATCACCCGCCGTGTGGCCGGTGCGATCAGCCAGTCATGCTCGTCCGGTTCGAGACGGTCGGGTGAGATCATTGCGGGTCGCCAGAGGCGTCTTCCGTGGGATTGGCGGGCGGTGCCTCGGTCTCAGCGTCCTCGGGCACGTCCGGTTCAGGCGCGGGGTCCGCATCCGGTGCGTCGAACGCACCGGGGTCTTCGTCTTCCCGCGTCGTCTCCGCACCGAAAGGCCGGCCTGGCAGGACGCCGCGTTCCTCGGCCTCGTCGGTGAATCCGGAATGACGCATCTGACCGTCCTCGTAGCGAGCCGGCACATAGCGCCCGCTGCCCGGATCGCCGGTACGCTCGCCGACAACGACGAGTGCGACAAGCCCGATGGCAGCCAATAGCCCGCCGATCACGCCGAGCAGCACGCTCGGCATCGGGCGCGGGTCCGCCGGCACATTGGTCTGCAAGAGCCGCCAGGCGCCATAGACCGCGAAGGGCAGGAGGAAGAGGATGATCTCGATCAGGGTCAGTCTGAGCATGGCTAGTCATACAGCCTTTCGTGCAGGGCCCGCAGCATGCCAGCCGTCGCCCCCCAGATATAGCGCCCTTCCCATGGCATGGCGTAATAACGGCGCATCCGGCCCTGGAATTCGCGTTCGTGGGTCTCGTGATTGGCGGCATCCATCAGCCATTCGAATGGCGTTTCGAACACGTCGGCCACTTCGCCGGGATCCGGCCGCATCTCGAAGCCCGGCTTCACGATGCCGACGAAGGGGGTGACGTGAAACCCGGTCACCGTCTCGTAGCTGTCGAAACGGCCGACGAGGTCGATCCGGTCGGGCGTGATGCCGATTTCCTCTTGGGTTTCGCGTAGCGCCGCCTGGGGCAGCGTCTCGCCCGGCATGGCGCGTCCGCCGGGAAAGGAGACCTGTCCGGCATGAGACGGCAGGTGATCGGCGCGCAGCGTGAGGATGAAGCGCGGCGGTCCGTCGTGCAGGACAAGCGGAGCGAGTACCGCCGCAGGCCGCAGCGTGCGCTCCGGGAAGACGACGTCGTTCAGGTCGTTGTCGCCGCGCCGCGGGCGCGCATCCTCGCCCTCGACCGGGTCGAGCCTGGACCGAAGTAGGTCGATCAGCGGGCGTGTGCTCACGCGACCGACCCCAATTCAAACGTCTCTCCACCCGATTCGAGGGTCAGCCGGTTGCCGTCCTGTTGCGCCATTTCGACCAGTTCGTAGAAGACAGGGCGCGTGATCAGCGCCTCGAGCCGCCCCCGCACCAGCACGAAAGGCGTCGGCTCCTTCGTCGCGCGGTCGATCTCGACGCGAATCGGATGCTCCGGCCCGGCTTCGGCGAGGTCACCGAGATTCGTCGTGAAGATCAGGACCTGGCGTCCGGCGCGTTCGGCGCGGTCGACCCGCACCGCCAGGAAGGGCGCGATCTCGACGCGGACGGCCTGCTTTTCCACCGGCGTCACGAGATAATGAACGCCATCGTCATCTTTTCGCAGGATTGTCGAAAACAGCCTTACCAGACGGTCGCGCGTGATGCGCGTCCCGTCATGCCACCACGACCCGTCCCGCCGGATTTCCATGTCCATGGTGCCGCAGTGTGCGGGATTCCATTTTTCGACCGGAGGCAGGCCGTCGCCCGCCGAGGCCGCGGCCTCGAGCAGCGACTGCATTGCTTTTCCGTCATGCGGGCTTGTGGACATGGACACTCCGCACGCCCGCGTCCATTCTCCGGCGCAAACGGGGCGTGCGCCTCTGTTACAAATCTCACCACCTGAGTCAGGGAGCCCAGTGTGCCGAGAAAAGCTGTGAATTCAAATGGTGCCGATGTGGTGAAAGCCGCCGACAAGGCGACCGAACGCCTCGCCGAGGTGAAGGCCTCGATCGGACAGGTGATCTACGGGCTCGACGAGGTGGTCGAACTGTCGCTCGCCGCCATCCTGTCGGGCGGTCACGCCCTCCTGGTCGGCGCGCCGGGCTTGGCCAAGACGCGCCTGGTCGAGACCATCGCCGTGGCCACCGGGCTCGACACCAAGCGGATCCAGTTCACGCCGGACCTGATGCCGGCGGACATTCTGGGCTCGGAAGTGCTGGAAGAATCCGAGGGCGGCAAACGCTCCTTCCGCTTCATCCCCGGCCCGGTCTTCTGCCGTCTCCTGATGGCGGACGAGATCAACCGCGCCAGCCCGCGCACGCAGGCAGCCCTGCTGCAAGCGATGCAGGAGCATCACGTGACCGTGGCGGGCGAGCGGCATGACCTGCCCCAGCCCTTCCACGTTCTGGCAACGCAGAACCCGATCGAGCAGGAGGGCACCTATCCGCTGCCCGAAGCCCAGCTCGACCGCTTCCTGCTGCGCGTCGACGTGCCCTATCCGAGCCGTGAGGCCGAGCGCGATATCCTGATGGCCACGACCGGTCCGAGCGATGCCAAGGCGACGAAGGTGCTGAGCGCCAAGGAAATTCTCGAAATGCAGGCGCTCGTCCGCCGCCTGCCGGTCGGCGAGAAGGTGGTGGAAGCCATTCTCGACCTGCTCCGTCTCGCCCGGCCCGACGTGTCGGACGAGAGGGACGTGCAGCATGGCGTCAGCTGGGGGCCCGGACCGCGTGCGGGTCAGGCCCTGATGCTCGCCTGCCGCGCCCGCGCCCTCTTGCAGGGCCGTCTGGCCCCGTCGACCGAGGACGTCGCGGCGCTGGCGGAGCCGGTGCTGAAGCACCGCATGGCGCTGAGCTTCGCGGCCCGCGCCGAAGGCATGACGCTGGAGAGCCTGATCAGCCGACTCGCGGCGAAGGCGGCGTAAAACAGCCACATGGCCTCTCCCTTCACGCGGCATGACGATTCGGAAAAGCTGACCCGGCTGAGGCAGGCCGGGGAAGAGGCCGCGCGCCCCTTCCCCGAATTGCTGGCCGATGCCGAACGGATCGCCGCGACAGTCGCACAGGGCGTCCATGGACGCCGCCAGCGCGGCACGGGCGAGAATTTCTGGGAATACCGCCATCACCGTCCCGAGGACGGGGCCGCGGCGGTCGACTGGCGCATGTCGGCCCGGGCACAGCGCCTGTTCGTGCGCGAGAATGAGCGCGAGGCGGCCAGCACGGTCTGGCTGTGGCGCGACGCGTCGCCATCGATGACCTTCGCCTCCTCGAACGCCCTGCCGCTGAAGTCGGATCGCGCGGCGGTGTGCCTGATCGCGCTGGCGGCGCTCCTGACCCGCGGCGGCGAACGTGTTGCGGTGCTCGGCGAATCCGAACGCGCGCGCACACGGGCGCTGGGCCTTGAGCGCGTCGCCGCGCGTCTCGCGACCGGCCCGGGCAGTTCGCAATCGGTCGAGGCGCCCAGCCTGTCGCGCTACGGGACGGCCGTTCTGGCCAGCGACTTCCTAGACCCGATCGAGACCTGGTCGGCGCGCCTGTCGCGCTTCGCGGCGCTGCAATCGCATGGCGTGATGCTGCGCGTCGTCGATCCGATGGAAGAGGAATTTCCCTTCAAGGGCCGCACGCGTTTCGAAGCACCGTCGGGCCATGACAGCCTGCTCTTCGGCCGCGCCGAAGAGGCCGGCAAGACCTATCGCAAGCGCTGGGCGGAACACGGCGAGGCGCTGACCGCACTCGCCCGCCGCACCGGCTGGACGCTGGTCACGCACCGCACCGACCGCCCGGCCACGCAGGCCGTCCTCGCCCTCTATCGCGCGCTGGCGCGGGAGGCGTAAGGCGATGTGGACGCTCGGCCCGCTCGGATTTGCCGCGCCGCTGGCGCTGCTTGGACTTCTGACCCTGCCGATCCTGTGGCGGCTGTTGCGTGCCACGCCGCCGCCGCCGAAGCGGGCGATCTTTCCGCCGCTGCGCCTGCTGCGCGATGCGCCGGACGACACCGAGACCCCGCATCACGCGCCATGGTGGCTGATCGTGTTCCGACTGCTTCTGGCGACGCTGGTCATCATCGCGCTGGCGCGCCCGGTCTGGCAGCCGGAGCCGGACAATCTGGCCCCGCGCCCGCTTCTGCTCGTCGTCGACAATGGCTGGGCGTCGCATCCGTCCTGGGACGCGATCCAGCGCGAGGCCGAGCGTCATATCAACCGCGCGGACAGTGCCGGACAGCCTGCCGCCCTCGTCCTGACCGCCGATCTCGGTACGGACGAGATCCGGCTCGACGATCCCGACATGGCCCGCCGGAGGCTGGAAGCCGCGGTGACGCGGGCCTGGTCTCCGGACCGGGCCAATGCCACCAGCCACCTGGCCGCCGCCGATTTCCCCGGCGCGCTGGACGTGGTGTGGATTTCCGACGGGCTGCGGACCGAGGGCGACGCCGATCTGGCTTCAACGCTGGCCGATCTTGGCCGCGTGACAGCAATCCGCCCCGATGCCGGGGGTGCGGCCATGGCCCTGACCCCGCCGGAAGTGACGCCGGAAGGCTTCGCGATCAACGTGCTGCGCAGCGAGGACAGCCTGCCGCGCACCGTCACGGTGCAGGCCACCAGCGAGGATGGCCGTGCGGTCGCCCGCGCCGAAGCCGTGTTCGAAGCCGGCCAGCGCGATGTACGCACCACGATCGAATTGCCGCTGGAATTGCGCAACCGGGTCAGCGCGATCCGGATCCTGGAGCAGACCTCTGCCGGCGCGGTCCAGCTGACCGACGATGCCTGGCGGCGGCCGACCGTCGGCATTCTCGACGCCGCGAGCGAGGACGGCCAGCCGCTGCTGTCCGAGCTTCACTATGTGACGCGGGCGCTCGAACCCTTCGCCGAGCTTCAGCGCGCCAACCTCGACACGCTGATGGAGACCCCGCCGGCAATCATCGTGATGGTCGACGCGGCGCGCACCGACGATCCGCGCCTCACCGATTTCGTCGACCAGGGCGGCGTGCTGATCCGCTTTGCCGGTCCGCGCCTGGCCGCGCGCGGCGACGACCTCCTGCCCATCCCGCTACGGGAAGGCGGCCGGATGTTCGGCGGCGCGCTGGCCTGGGATGAGCCGCAACGCCTGGCGCCCTTTGCGCCGACCTCGCCATTCGCCGGACTGGAACCCGACCCCGAGGCGGTCGTGCGCAGCCAGGTACTGGCCGAGCCGGGAACGGCGACCGACGACCGGGTCTGGGCGCGGCTCGAGGACGGCACGCCGCTGGTCACCTCCGCCCGCCGCGGCCGGGGCTGGGTCGTTCTTTTCCACGTTACCGCCGGGCCGGAATGGTCCGACCTGCCGCTGACCGGCCTGTTCCCGCGCATGCTGCGCCGGACGCTGTCCCTGTCCTCCGGCGGCGCGCCATCGACGGCGCAGGGCGGGTCCTATGCCATCGACCGCGCACTCGAAGGCCGCGGCCGTCTGTCCGATCCGCCCGCTACGGCGCGGCCGATCCCGGCACAGCTGTTCGAACAGGCGCGCGCCAGCGCGGAAACCCCGCCGGGGCTTTATCGCGCCGGTACGGTCTCCGCCGCGCTTAACGTGCTGCGTTCCGGTGATGGCCTCCGGGCGCTTCCGGCCGAGATCGGCGGTGTGCGCTTCGCCGATCTCGACGCTCCGCGCCAGACGCCTCTGGCCGGTATCCTTCTCGCCGCCGCACTGGTCCTCTTGGCGCTCGACGCGCTGATTGCTCTGGCGCTCGCGGGACGGCTGGCGATGCCGCGTTTCGCACGCGGCGGCACGGTGGCAGCGCTGGCCGTGCTCGTCCTCTTGCCCGCCCTCGCCCCGCGCGCCGAGGCGCAGGACACCGACATCCAGTTCGCAATGGAAGCCTCGCTCGATCTGCGTTTCGCCTATGTGCGAACCGGCAATGCCGAGATCGACAATCGCAGCCGCGCCGGTCTGACCGGGTTGAGCCAGCAGCTGATGCGGCGCAGCGCGATCGAACCGATCGCGCCGATGGCCGTCGATATCGAGAGCGACGAGCTGGTCTTCTTCCCGATGATCTACTGGCCGGTGCGCGAGGACGCCCCCGCCCTGTCGCCGGAAGCCGCCGCGCGCGTGACGGCCTATATGCAGTCGGGCGGATTGATCGTGTTCGACACACAGGATGCCGACACCGCCGCTCTGCGCGCGGGTCGTCCGCATCCGGGCCTCGTCCGGGTGCTGGAGTCGGTCGACGTGCCGTCGCTGGCGCAGATGGCGGCCGACCATGTCCTCACGCGAAGCTTCTACCTGCTCGACACCTATCCCGGACGCTTCCAGGGCGGCCCGGTCTGGGTCGAGGCCGATCCCGACGGCGCGGCCCGCGACGGCACGTCCGGCGTGGTGATCGGATCAAATGACTGGGCCTCGGCCTGGGCGGTCGGTCCCAATGGGGCGGCGCTCTATCCGGTGGATGGCGGCGATCGTCAGCGCGAACTGGCGCAACGGTTCGGTGTCAATCTGGCCATGTACGCGCTGACCGGGAACTACAAGGCTGACCAGGTTCACGTCCCCGCGCTGCTCGAAAGGCTGGGGCAGTGATGTTCGAAGCCACGACGATCGATTTCGCGCCAATCCTGCCGGTCTGGGTCATTGCCCTGCTGAGCAGCACTGCAGTGGTCGCTGCGCTGTTCGGCGCGCTGATGCGTCTGAATGGCTGGCTTTGGCGGTCCCTGACCGCGCTGCTGATCGCGCTGGTACTGATGAACCCGTCTCTGGTCGACGAACAACGCGACCCGCTGCCGGATATCGCCGTCGTCCTGACCGACCGCACCGAGTCCATGGAGATCGGCGGACGCAGCGAAGCGGCCAATGCGGCGCTCGCGGAACTGCGGTCGCTCGCGGAACGCGACGACACGCTGGAACTGGTCGAGGCCGAGATGTCACAATCACCCGACGGCAGCCTGGTGATGGACGCGTTCAATTCGGCGCTGGCCGGGGTGCCGCGGGACCGTCTGGCGGGCGTGGTCGCGATCACGGACGGCCAGATTCACGACGCACCGGGCGATGCCAACGCCATCGACCTTGATGCGCCCTTCCATCACCTGATGGCGGGCGACCCGGATGCGGGCGACAGGCGCCTGATCGTGGTGGAATCGCCGCGCTACGGCCTCGTCGGCGATCCGGCCATCTTCACCGTGCGCGTCGAGGACGACGCGATGAGCGGCACAGCCACCGTGACCTTCCGCATCGATGGCGGCGACCCGGTGACGGCGCGCGTGGCCATCGGCGAGGACACGCGGGTCGAGGCCCCGATCGATCACCGCGGCGCCAATGTCGTCGAGATCGAGGTCGAGCCCGGTCCGGAAGAATTGTCGCTGGTGAACAATCGCGCCGCGGTTTCGGTGACCGGCGTGCGCGATCGCCTGCGCGTCCTTCTGGTGACCGGCGAGCCGCATAATGGCGCGCGAGCCTGGCGCGACCTTTTGAAGTCCGATCCATCGGTCGATCTCGTCCACTTCACCATTCTGCGCCCGCCCGACCGGCAGGACGCGACGCCGATCGACGAGCTGGCGCTGATCGCCTTCCCGACGCGTGAACTCTTCGCCGAGAGCCTCGACGAGTTCGACCTCGTCATCTTCGACCGGTATCGCCGCCGGGGCATCATGCCGCCGCTCTATTTCGACTATATCGCCCGTTACGTGGAGAATGGCGGGGCGCTGCTGGTCACCGCCGGGCCGCCCTTCGCCGCGCCGGTGAGCATCTATCGCACACCGCTCGCGGCCGTCATCCCGGCGCGCCCGACCGGCTATGTCGCAACGGGACCGTTCCGCCCGGAACTGACCGATACCGGCGCGCGTCACCCGGTGACCGCCGGGCTGGCCCCGCCCGAGGGCGAACCCCCCTGGGGCCGCTGGTTCCGCCGCATCGACGCCACGCCGCTGGGCGGCGAAACCCTGTTGCAGGCGCCCGATGGCGGGCCGCTGCTGGTGCTGTCACACGCCGGCGAAGGCCGCGCCGCGATCCTGCTCTCGGACCAGTCATGGCTTTGGGGGCGCGGTTTCGAAGGCGGCGGTCCAGACGCGGAAATGTTCCGCCGGGTCGCGCACTGGCTGATGCAGGAGCCGGAACTCGACGAGGAACATCTTTCCGCCGTCGTGCGCGACGGTCAGCTGGAAGTGCAGCGCCGGACCCTCGCCCAAGCCGCGCCGCCGCTGGAGATCACCTGGCCCGACGGGTCAGGCGAGACCGTGGACATGCAGGCCGGCGACACTCCGGGCCTGTTCACGGCGGAACGCGAAGGCCGGTCGACCGGCCTGGTCCGCCTGCGGTCGGGCGAGTTGACCACGGTGGCTGCGCTCGGCCCGCTCAATCCGCGCGAATACTCCAACCTCGTGCCGACCCGTGAGCCTTTGAGCGGGTTGGTCGAAACCAGTGATGGCGGCTTTGCCGCGATCGGCGAGGCCGGGAGTATCGACCTGCCGCAATGGCGGCGGACGCGCGCCGACGCGGTACAGGCCGGCCGCAGCTGGCTCGGGCTGACGCGGAACGAGCGTTTCATCGTCCACGCCGCGGAACGCACCCCGCTCGCCCCGGCCCTGATCGCATTGCTGATCATCCTGACGACGCTTGGTCTTGCCTGGCGGCGCGAGGGCCGGTAGCGCAGACGCCGGCGGCCCGCCCGTTTACCTGCCGGGTTACCAAAATATCGAATCAGCCCCAGACCCAATAAGAAACATCGCTAATGCGCCAATGAAGGCGTATAAACTCCCCTTCAACGCGAAAAACGGGATCAGAACCAAGGGCCTTTGTTGGTCCCGGGTCGCCATGCAGTCAGGGGGCTGTGTATGCACGCATGGACATTTTACATCTGGACGCTGGCCCATGTGGTTGTGGCGATAGCCGTCGCATTGACCGCACCGATGTGGACCACGCTGGCCGTTCTGACCCTGATCGCCTGCTCCCAGATTGGCGTCTATTTCAACGCCAAGCTCGACGAGGGCGTGTTCGAGGAAACCACCAGCGACGGTGCCGCCAGCCTGCTGCGCTCGGCCTACATGGTCGGGCCTCTGGCGATACTGGCACTGACCGGAATTGTCCTGTTTCTTGTCTTCCGGCCGATCTGATCGGGCGTGCACACTCGACGCCGGGCGGAAAAACGCCGTAGTCTGATGGCCTTGCAACCGGCCGGACGATGACACCACAGCCCGCACCGCCCGAATTCGAGGCACCCGACCTCGAAACGCTGAGCGACCCGCAGGCGTGGCGCGAGCGCGTCGACACCGCCTGGAGCTGGCTGCAGAGCGAAGCCTTCAGCGTCGCGTTCGGCATCCAGGCCGGGGCTGTCCTCATCGCCGTGATCATCGGATTCGCCCTGCGGCGGCCGGCGAGCGCTTTCGTCGCCCGCGTCTTCAGCCTGCCGGCAATCGAGAAGTTCAAGGCCCGCGCGATCCGCTTCGTCGCGCCGGTCATCGGCCCGGCCGTGGCGTGGGCGCTGCTTTCGGGCGTGCTGTTCACGCTGCAGCAGCTGGAGATGGAGTATTTCTGGGTCCGGCTTGGCGCGAACCTGCTCGGCGCCTGGGCGGTCATCCGCCTGCTCACCTCCTTCATCGGCGAGCCCTTCTGGCAGAAGACGGCTGCGGCCATCGGCTGGACGCTCGCCGCGCTGAACATCATCGGCTGGCTCGGCCCGATCGCCGATTTCCTCGACTCCATGGCGATCGGGTTCGGCGGCGGCCGGGTCTCGATCCTGACCGGCATCCGCGCCGCCATCCTGCTGATCGTGCTTTACTGGCTCGCCTCGCGGCTGGCGAAGCTGCTGGGATCGCGGATCGATACGCTGCCCAGCCTGACCCCGTCGGCGCGCCTGCTGATCGGCAAGACGGTCCAGTTCATCCTGCTGGCGACCGCGGTGACGCTGGCGATCTCCAGCCTCGGCATTCCGCTCGGCGCGCTGGCGATCTTCTCCGGTGCGGTCGGCCTGGGTATCGGCTTCGGACTGCAGAAGATCTTCTCGAACCTCGTCTCGGGCGTGATCCTGCTGCTCGACCGGTCGATCAAGCCCGGCGACGTGATCACGGTCGACGACACCTATGGCCGGGTGGCGTCGCTCGGCATGCGTTTCGCCTCGGTTATCACCCGCGACGGGATGGAGCATCTGATCCCGAACGAGGAATTCATCACCTCGAAAGTGATCAACTGGTCCTTCTCCGACCATGCCGTGCGGATCAAGAAATCAATCGGTGTCGACTATTCGACGGACGTACCCAAGGCGATGGACCTCGTGGTCGAGGCCGCGAACACGGTGCCGCGTGTCCTGCCTTCGCCGGCGACCAAATGCCTGCTGCGCGGATTCGGCGACAATTCGATCGATCTGGAAGTCCGCTTCTGGATCGCCGACCCCGGTAATGGCGTGAACAATGTTGCCAGCGAAGTGCTGGTCGCCATCTGGCAGGCGTTCAAGGAGAATGACGTGCAATTCCCCTTCCCGCAGCGGGACATCCACTTCAAGGGCGGCACACCGGTCGAGGTGCGCGTCGTGAACGACGCCTCAGATTAATTCCGGTTTGGCACAAAAAAGCCTCCACAGGGCTCATTTTTCCGAGCCTGGCGAAGCGCCATCTGTCACGGCAACACCCCACAGGGAGATTGCCATGATTGACCACAGACCTTTCGACAGCCTTGGCCGGTTCGAAACCGACTGGCTGAAGGCGCGCCACCATTTCAGCTTCGGCGGCTATCACGACCCGGCGCGCATGGGTTGGGGCAGCTTGCGCGTCTGGAATGACGATGCGATCCGCGCCGGTACAGGCTTTCCGCCGCACCCTCACGCCGACATGGAGATCATCACCTATGTCCGGGACGGGGCAATCAGTCACCGCGACAGCCTCGGCCATGACGGCCGTACAATCGCCGGCGATGTTCAGGTGATGAGCGCGGGCAGCGGCATCAGGCACAGCGAGTACAATCTGGAAGAGGACACAACCCGCATCTTCCAGATCTGGATCTTCCCCGACCGTCCGGGCGGCGCGCCGCGCTGGGACACGATGTCCTTTCCCAAGGGCGACCGGTCGGGGCAGTTCGTGACCCTCGCCTCCGGCAATCCGGATCGGGATGGCGGGCTGATGATCCGGGCCGACGCCCGCGTTGTCGGTGCGACCCTCAAGGCCGGCGAGACGGTCACCTACGAAACCGCGCCGGATCGCCACCTCTATCTCGTTCCGGCGTCGGGACAGGTGACGGTCGACGGACGGACGATCGCGGCCCGCGACGGGCTCGCCCTGACCGGTGTTGATACGGTGACGATCACGGCCGAGGTCGATTCCGAGATCGTGATGACAGACACGCGCTAGCGGTCCTCATCGCTTGGCAACCATGGCCGGACAGTCTGCGCAGGAATTCTCGAAAAGGATGTCCCGCATGACTGTCCGGCGCCTCGCCCTCCTCGCGATGACGGCTGCCCTCGCCCCGCTTCTGTCAGGCTGCCTCATAATCGGGGGCACGGCCCTTGTGGCCGGAACGGTCGTCGGCGTGGCCGGCGACACGCTCCAGCTGGCAGGCAATGTCGGGGAAGGCGTGGTTCGCGCGGCCATTCCCGGCGATGGCGAAGATGACGAGGAAGACGCGGCACGCGACCGGGATTGAAACCGGAAAACGCGGCACCACCTACAGTGTCGATGACAAATCATGCCCGCTCTGCTAAACTTTAGGTCAGCGGGGACGATTCAACATTCGCCTAAGGAGCCTGAAATGACACGTTGGTTGATTGCTGCACTTGCCACGACCGCCCTGTCCGCACCGGCCCTGGCCGACGGATTCCGCGACGAATACACCGCTGCCCCGACCGGGCCGGTGTCCATTGCCGAGATCGCGATCGGCGAGGAACTTGCCGGCGAGGCCGCCGAACTCGGCGAACGCGAGATCACACGCCTGACCGGCATGCTGCATGACGACATCGCCCGCGAACTCGCGGGCATGAGCTGGCTGGCCGGCGAAGGCGCGATGGGCGGCACGACGCTGTTCGTGACGCTGGAAGACGCCGATCCGAACCGTCCGACCTTCGCTCAGATGCGCGGCAACCCGTCGCTCGACTATCGCAGCCACAGCGTCGGCGGGGCGGAAATCTCCGCCGAGCTTCGCGACGCATCGGGCAATGTCCTGGCGACCTACCACTATGAGTGGACGAGCAACGACATCCGTTTCGCGGCCCATGCCGGCACCTGGACGGACGCGACACGGGTGTTCGACCGCTTCGCGCGTCAGCTGGGTGACAGTCTCGCCGAGCACGCCGAAACCGGCATGTAATCCATAACCGCTTGAAGCGGGGGAATAGGCGGGGCCTCCTGAACTCTCAGGGGGCCCCGATCCATTTGTGGGTCTGCAGGCTCAAGCGCCATTGCGGGTGCTTCAGGCAGTATTCGAACGCCGCCCAGGCATTCGCCTGCTGGTCCGGACCGTCCATGGGCTGCAGCGAGAAGCGTTCGAAGGCGAGCCCGGCGAATTGCTCGGGCGGGCAATCGGCTTGCGGGTAGACGAGTTTCAACTCATGCCCGCTGGTCTGGACGAGCGGCGCGGTCGATTTCGGACTGACGGTGATCCAGTCGATCCCCTCCGGCGCGGCCAGCGTGCCATTGGTCTCGATGGCGATCTCGAAGCCTTCCGCCTTGAAGGCCGCAATCAGCGGGGCATCAAGTTGCAAGAGAGGCTCGCCGCCCGTGCAAACGACTAGCGGCGACCCTCCGCCGGGCCAGTATCCGGCGACTTCCCTTGCCAACGCTTCGGCGGTCTGGAACTTGCCGCCGCCCGGCCCGTCCGTCCCCACGAAATCGGTGTCGCAGAAGCGGCAGACGGCCGAGGCGCGGTCGCGTTCGAGCCCGTTCCAGAGATTGCAGCCGGCAAAGCGCAGGAAGACGGCCGTACGCCCGGCCTGCGCGCCCTCGCCCTGAACCGTCAGGAAGATTTCCTTCGCCGAATAGGTCATGCGCGTTCCGTCTGCCATTCCTGCCAACCCTTCGCGCGCAAATCGCACGCCGGACAGGTGCCGCAGCCATAGCCCCAGTCATGGCGGTGTGTGCGGTCGCCGCGATAGCAGGTGTGGGTTTCCTCGATGACCAGATCGACGAGCGCCTGACCGCCCAGCGTGGCGGCGAGCGCCCAGGTCTGAGCCTTCGAGAGATACATCAGCGGGGTCTCGATCCGCAGCGGTGCGTCGAGCCCGAGCGTCAGGGCGCGCTCCTGTGCGTCGATCGTCTCACGGCGGCAATCGGGATAGCCAGAATAGTCTGTCTCGCACATGCCCCCGACAAGAACGTCAATACCGCGCCGCCAGGCCAGCGCGGAGGCGACCGTCAGGAAGACGAGATTGCGGCCGGGCACGAAGGTGGTCGGCAGGCCGGTTTCACCGATCTCGATCGCGCGATCGGCGGTCAATGCGCTCTCCGCGATCGCGCCATAACCCGACAGGTCGACGACCTGGTCGCCGCCGAGGCACTCCGCCCAGCCCGAACGGACGGACCTGATTGCATCGCGGACGCGCAAGCGCGCATCCATCTCCACCCGGTGCGTCTGACCGTAGGCAAAGCCGATGGTCTCGACGCGGTCGAACTGGTCGAGGGCCCAGGCGAGGCAGGTCGCAGAATCCTGTCCGCCGGAGAACAGGACCAGCGCCGCGGAGCCGGATGAAACAGAGTTCTTCATTGCGCGGCTATATAGCGGTACATTGCGCGTCATGTCAGAGGCCGCGCTCATCTACTCAACCTGGCCCGACGGTGACACCGCCGCCCAGGCCGCATCCACCCTTCTTGAAGAGAAGCTGATCGCCTGCGCCAACATCTTCCCGGCGGGCCGGTCGATCTATGTCTGGGAGGACGAAGTCAAAGACGAGGCCGAAACCGTAATGATGGTGAAGACCACTGCGGGCCGGGCTGCGGCAGTCCGGGACCGGATGCTGGCCCTGCATCCCTACGATACGCCGTGCGTGCTCGGGATCGACCTGAAACGGACGCAGTCCTCGCCCGCCTTCACGCACTGGATAAGACAGACGCTTGGCGGCTAGGCCGACTGACGAACGTCTGTTTCCGCCTGTCCGCCCGCGAGCACCTGGTCGATCGTGGTGAACAACCGCCGCGCGTCGATGGGCTTGGAGACGTAGCCGTCCATTCCAGCCGCCAGACAGGCCGCCTCGTCCTCGCGCCGCGCATTGGCCGTGAGGGCGACGATCGGCGTCATGGCCGCCGTGGAGGGCAGATCGCGGATCGCGCGGGTCGCCGCGAGCCCGTCCATCACCGGCATGCGCATGTCCATCAGGATCAGGTCGTAAGCCCGGTTGTTCGCAGCTTCGACCGCCTCCTGACCGTTGTGGGCGAAGTCGACCGCCCAGCCCTTGGCGGCAAGGAAGCCTTCGAGCACGGAGCGGTTCACCGCATTGTCTTCCGCGGCGAGGATGCGCAGCGGCCGGTCGCCATGCGACGGCGCGGCCGGGGCCGGCACCGGAGCGGCGGGAGCCTTTGCCGACGGGTCCGAGGAACTGACTGCACCCGGCGCACTGCGGCGGATGACCGGGTCGGCGGCCTTGGCAACTGCCCAGGACAGGGAGGCCTCGAACCAGAAAACCGAACCGCCTTCCTCGCGCGGGGAATGGCCGATTGTGCCTTCCATCATGTCGACGAGGCGCTTGCAGATGGCGAGGCCGAGGCCGGCGCCCTCGAGACGGCGGTCCTCGCTGAGATTGATCTGGGAGTAATCGCGGAACAGGCGCGCTTCGGCATCGCGCGGAACACCGCGCCCGGTATCGCGAACCTCGACGCGCAGGCGCGGACGCCCGCTCTCCTCGCGGATGGCGAAGGCCACTTCGACCGTGCCCTCGCGGGTGAATTTCAGCGCGTTGGAGACGAAGTTGAAGATGATCTGCTTCAGTCGCACCGGATCGCCAAGCATGCGGCGCTTGCCGTCACCGGTGACGGAAATCCGGAAGTCGAGCTTGTTGGTGCTGGCGCGCGGCGACCAGAGCGTGTCGATTTCCGAGGCGATCCCGTCGATCTCGAATTCGCTCTGCAAAAGCGTCATCCGGCCGGCCTCGATCTTCGAGAAGTCGAGCAGGTCGCCAACCAGGCGGTTCAGGATGCGGCCGGAATCCTCGACCACTTCGATCTTGCGGCGGTGATCGCCGCTCAGCGTCACGTCGTCCTTCAGACTGCTCGTCACGCCCATCATGCCGTTCAGGGGCGTGCGGATCTCGTGCGCGATATTGCCGATGAAAGCGGACTTGGCGCGGACCGCCTCTTCCGCCTTTCGCGCGGCAAGTTCATGCCGGCGCGCGAGCTCCTTCAGGGCGCGGGCCTGGCTTTCCACCCTTGTCCGGGCGGCTTTCAGCGCGTGCGAGGTCGACAGGGCCTCGGAGACCGCATTGCCGAACTGGTTCGCGAGCCGGGCGATAAAGAAATAGTAGATCACGAAGAAGCCGGCGAGCGTGAAGCCGCGCACCCCGCCCTGCGAGACATAGGTCGCACCGAGGACGATCAGGGTCGGTAAAAGGAAGGCATTGACGCCGCGCGGATAGGCCGCCGCGGAGAGCGCCGCACCGGCGGTCATGCCGGCGACCAGAATGCCGCCCATCTGGGAGACGATCAGCGGCGCGCCCTGCGGGATCAGCATCATGGATGCGCCCCAGGCGGCGCCGAGGAAGCCCGTCAGTGTCAGGTAGATGTAGCGTACGGCCCGCGCCGGAGGCTTCTCCGAGCTCAGCGCAGAGCGCGCGATCATGAGCCGGACAAGAGCGAGCGCGATGACGACGCCATACCAGATGGAGGTATAGAGCAGGTTCGAGACGCCAAAGGTGAAGGCGAAGAACATGCCGCCGGTGATGAGATTCATCGGAACGGCCAGCATCGCGCCCTTGAAGTAAAGGCGGATCTTCTCGTTCCGGATCGTCTCTTCGGCGCCTTCGGCGAATTCCAGCGCGACGGCTTCCTGTTCGGTCGCCGGTTCGGCCGGCGCAGGCTTTACCGGGCGCTCACGGCGCGGCGGTCTGGCTTTGGCACGGTGCTGAAACAAGCGGACTCTCCCGAAGGCATTCCATGCGAATCGCACGGCTTCACCGGTCAGGGAGGCATGGCGAGAGTGGAAACAGGGTTAACGCGTGTGCATTGCCCGCCTTAACCCGGTCCGCCCGTATCCACCTGGACGGGATGGAAGACGAATCCCGCTGCCCGGCTGCATCCGCGTGCGCCAGCATCGCGCGGCCCGCAGAAGCCGATCTCGCCGGTCTCCCGCGTCCGGTCATGATGCGTGAAGCGCATGTCCTGACGCACCGTGAGGCCAGCAATCTCGAAGTCATGGCTGACGCGCCAGCGGGCGAAGGCAAGATCCAGCTCGGCAAAGAGCTCGAGAACGGGCACGAACTCCATCGTGAAACTGTATTCCGGATCCGACAGCGTCACGCCCGGCAGGCGGCTGGTGCCCGGCTCGCCAAGGTCGAGCTGAAACACCATCGGCCGCGCGGCGTCATAGGGCCTGCCGAAGACGAGGCGGCAATCCCCGGAAGCCAGCCGGATGTTCGACCGGCGCGGATCGCCGCGCGTCTGCGGCGCACACTCGGCGGCCGTCGATGCGGAGCCCGGCGCGGCGAAGCGGCCATCTTCCGCATTGGCCCGCAGCGAGAATTCGGCGTTCGCGGCGTAGACGTTCACGCCGGGTTCGATCCCGGCCCGGACAATCCACGCATCGATCTGCAGGCGGGTGACGTCCGCGGGCAGGCGCGGCTGGGCGATCAGGGTGCGGCGGCCGATCGGCGGTGTGAAATCGGCGCACGCCCAGTTCGGGCACGTACCCGCACGCGGCACCTCGACGGAGGGACAGTTGATCCGGATCGTCTTGATCACCGGAACGCGGGCCTGGAACTGGCAGCGCGCCCAAAGACCGAAGGTGAATTCCCGGTCGCCGAGAATCAGGTCTTCCGGCATGCCGGCCGCGCGGTAGATCGACCCGCCTTCGAGCGTATCCTGCCGCGCTTCGGCATTCACCTGGAAGTGGAAGCTCGACGCGTTCCAGCGCTGGGTCTGCGGGTCCTGGCTGAAGAAGGCGTCGCTTTCGACTTCCACCCGGAAGGGAAAGCGCAGACCGGCCGCGTAGCCGATGCTGTACTCGAAACCGACATACCAGTTCTTGCGGCGGTTGAAGGTGTGGCGGTAGCGTTCCTCGATCCGGTCCGAAAGCGTGAAACCGGTGATGAAGTAATAATTGGCGGAGTGACTGATGCGCTGGCGGTTGACCGGTTCGCGCTCGCGCGGTTCGGTCCCTGGCAGGCGCTGAATGGTGAGCGTGCGCGGATTGATCGGTCCGACCGTACGCAATGTGGTGGAGCCCGCCCCGCCGCCATCGCGTTCCTCGACTTCGGGCAGGCGCTGCAGCTGGCCGGGCGGCACGGTGCGGATCTGCCGGTCCGGGCGCAGCGAACGCTGCGTGATCGAGTAGGGAGCAAGTGTCGGCGGCATCGCTCTCAATCGCGGACCGATGGGCTGGTCCAGACCGAAGCCGCGGCCGAGCGCCGCGTCATCGAGCTGGCGGTCGAACGGGCGCAGCACAGAGGTGCGCGGGGCCAGCGGAATGATGCTGACATGCGTGATCACGCGCTCGTCGCCATTGGCGTCGAGGCGGATCAGCTGGCCGTCACCCAGCGCCTGCGCTTCGCGCACCGTGATGCCGCGCCGAAACTCGGCATCCGGGTTCATGCGCGCCAGTTCGGCGCGGATTTCTGCCGCCTCTGCGGCAATATCGTCGCGCGTCGGCGGCAGAAGCAGGCGCGTGCCGCCTTCGATCTCCCGCGACTGGCGCTCCAGGCGCGGGGTCAGGACTTCCGACGGATCGACAATGACCGGACGCCCGCCGCGATCGGCCTGGTCGGCCAGTTCCTCGAGCGACCGCTCACCCGGCAGGAAGCACAGCTCTTCGCGGGCCGTGGTCACGATGCCCAGCTCCTCGCGGATCGCTCCAGCCATGCCGGTCCGGCCCTGAGGACGCTGGCGCTCACGCCGCGCGGACAGGCCGCAGGTTTCCGGCGTGACCTGCAGCACGGCCTCACGCGACACGATGATTCGGTCTTCCAGAACGAACATCTGCTCGGTGAATTCGACCGGACCGGCGAGGTTCAGGCGTTCTGGCTCGGCGGTTGCGATGGCAAGCAGCGGCTGGTTCGTCAGGCGTGTCCCGGCGATGTATTGCTGAAGGTCGAGTTCGACGCCGGCCTCCAGTTCGATCGCAACCGGGCCGCCCTGCAACAGGGCCTCGGTGTCGATTTCGGCAATGAAGAGCGGCGAGCGCAGGATGTCCGCACGTAATTGGGGGGCGGTGAGGTCCGCCATCGAGGCACCAACCCGCAAGGCGTCGGCATCGAGTTGGGTCGATAGCTGCGCGCTCGTCTGCGCGGTGACCGGAGACGTACCAGCCAGCAAGCCGACCATGACGAGCGCTGCA
This sequence comes from Hyphobacterium sp. SN044, assembly GCF_021864465.1. GTDB lineage: Bacteria > Pseudomonadota > Alphaproteobacteria > Caulobacterales > Maricaulaceae > Hyphobacterium. The sequence continues at coordinate 22,918 of NZ_JAKKUV010000001.1, read as the reverse complement.
GGACGCAGCGCGGAGATCCAACGATTGATACGCATATTCCCCCCGAAATCGCGAAAACCTCACGAACCCTGCCGTCGTCGATCTGACCGCAGAATGAACGGGTTACGCAAGATTTTTCGGAGTGGATCGGCGAGAAGATTACGGCAGTTCGATGCGCAGGGTTGCTCCGCCGCGCTCGACCTCCAGCGTCCGGGCGGCGGCGAGGTCGACGCCATCGGCGAGCCAGAGTGCGGCGGAACAGAGCGGATTGCCCTCGCCGATGCGCGTGGAGCGGCCATCGATCACGACGACATGGTCGCCGAGTTCGAGCCCAGCCTCGGCCGCCGGTGAGCCCTCGAACAGCTGCGCCACGCGCGCCTCGCCATTCTCATAGCCGATCGCGTAGCCGGCATGGGGCGCGCGCGGCTCCGGCTGAGTGCGGTCGGACAGCCGCAATTCGCCATTCACATAGTCGAGCGTCACGACAAAGCGGGAGAGGAGTCCGGCACCGACGAGTGTCGGCGGCACGCGGCGGACCGTCCCGTCCAGCGGGCCGATATTGACCCCGCCGAGTTCGAACTCCTCGAGCGTGAAGCGGCGGAGGTCACCCACCTCGCTGGCCCCGCCTGCCGAGATCCCCTCAATGCCGCGCCCCTCGCGCAGCGAGTCCGCGTCGATCCGCTGCCGGACGGGCCGCGCGTCGGCGACCTGGGCGAACAGCGTCACGGCTTCGGAACTGCCAGTGTCGAACAGGGCCCGGTCGCTCAGGTCGCCGATCCGGTAGTCAATGATTGGTGCGTGGGGATAGCCGAAGTCCGAGAGCGCGGCGCGCACCGCCGGGCGGTCGTCCGCTGCGGGGGTCGCGGCAATCGTCAGCGTGCGGGTCTCCGTATCGATCCGCCAGGCATTGCCGGGAAAGATTTCAGAACCGATCACGCCGCCATCGAAGACGCACGGGCCCAGTTCCAGCGTCGAGGGATCAAAGATCAGCACCGGGACGTCGGTGAAGGTCACGCCGCCGAGGGTCAGGGTCTCGGCGACGGCGACATCCATCGTGACCCGCGCACCGTGGGCGTCGGTACCGGTGTTCTGCGCCAGCGTCACCAGACCCAGCGCGTCGGCGAACTCGCGGGTGATCAGGGTCGGCGAGCCGGTGTCGAAGATGAACTCGCGGGTCTCGCCATTGATCGACGCGTCGATGAACAGCTTGTCCATCCGGATCCCGATGGGGATGGACGTGCTCTCGTCAGCCCGCTCGATCCCGATCGGCGCGGAGAAGATGGCGCGGAGGTCTGCGTTCTGAGCGTGGGAGCTTGCGGAGAGTGTGAGACCCGCCAGGCTGGCCGCAAGAATGATCCAAGGCTTCATGTTCACTATCCCGGTTAGCCCGCCCAGACCGGAAGATAGCCTAGCAGGCCACACGCCAGGGTCGAGCGGGAACACGGGTCAGAACTGAATCTTGAAGGAAAGTGGTAGCGGGAGAGGGACTTGAACCCCCGACACGCGGATTATGATTCCGCTGCTCTAACCAGCTGAGCTACCCCGCCACACCGGCCCCGCCCGGAGGCGAGAAGGGGCGATATACGCCGCACGTCCCGGTCATGCAAGATGGTCATTCCACCCCGAGGCAGGACGCCGCCACGTCTGCCAGGGCGAGGGATGCCGTGAGGCCGGGCGACTCGATCCCGTGCAGGCAGACGAGCCCGGCAATGCCGTGAAAGTCCGGACCGTCGATACGGAAATCTGCGGCCGGCTCGCCCGGCCCCGACAGCTTGGGCCGGATGCCGGCATAGGCGGGCTGGAAACTGCCGGGCCGGGCGCCGGGCCAGAAGCGCGCCGCCGCGGCTTCGAATCCGGGCGCCAGCGCCGGTTCGACGGCATAGCCATCCGGCACATCGATCCATTCCACGTCCGGGCCGAAGCGCATCGCGCCGCCGAGATCGAAGGTGAGGTGCGTGCCGAGCCCGCCCTCGACCGGGGCGGGATAGATCAGGCGCTGAAACGGGCAGCGGCCCGGCGCGGTGAAGTAGCGTCCCCGGGCAAAGCGCAGCGTGGGGACATGCTGTGCAGCCAGCCCGTCGATCCACCGCGCGACCCGTTCGGAGCCAAGCCCCGCCGCATTGACCAACGTGCGGCATCGCAGGCGAACGGCGGACACGCCGCCCGTCATCACGTCGAAACCGTCCGGGGTTTTCTCCGCGCGCTCGAACGGCGTTGAGAGCGCCACCCTGCCGCCGGCATCCTCGAGCTCGCCCTGAAGCGCCGCCATGAAGGCGTGGCTGTCGAGAATGCCGGTCTCTGGCGACAGAAGCGCAGCGCAGACGCCCGGCGACAGGGCAGGCTCCATTTCCAGCGCTTTGGCCGCCGGGACCAGCTCCAGCCCCTCCACATCATTGGCCGCGCCGCGCGCGGCGAGTGCGGCGATCTTCGCCTCCTCATCCTCGCCCAGCGCGACGATCAGCTTGCCGCATTTGCGGTGCGGGATGCCGCGCGATTCCAAGAAGGCGTAGAGAGCGCGGCGGCCGGCGACGCAGGTCCGGGCCTTCAGCGAGTCTTGCGGATAATAGATGCCGGCGTGGATAACTTCGGAATTGCGCGCGGACGTGACCGAGCCGATCCGCGCCTCGGATTCGAGGACGATGACGTCGTTCCCCCGCTGCGCCAGCGCACGCGCAATGGCGAGGCCGATCACGCCCGCCCCGACGACCACCGCATCGACCCCGTAGGTTTCCATCGCCCTTCCCGGTAATCTCCCCGTCACAATGGATTCGACCGGCACGAGAATACAAGCCGAGGCCCTGACCTCCTTCACCTGCGACGTGCTCGCCAAGGCGGGCGCGCGGGAAGACGATGCCCGGGCCGTGGCGGAGCATCTCGTCGGCGCCAACCTCACCGGTCATGACAGCCATGGCGTCGGCCTCCTGCCGGCCTATGTGAAGCATGCGCGGAGCGGCCTCGTCAGCCTCGATACGCGCGCGGAAGTGGTCCACCGGCACGGTGCCATCGTGAAGCTGGACGCCAAGCGCGGCTGGGGCCGACCGGCCGGCGAGATGGCGATGGCCGAAGGCGCGGAGCTGGCGCGGAAGATGGGCGTGGCCGCCGTGACGCTGTCGAATGCGCATCATCTGGGGCGGATCGGCGCCTATGGCGAGATGGCGGCGCAGGACGGGCTGATCTCAATCCACTTCGTCAATGTCACTGACCACGACCCGATGGTCGCGCCCTACCGCGGATCGGATGCGCGCTTCGGCACCAATCCGGTCTGCATCGCCCTGCCCCCGACGCCGGGCCGGGCCATGTTCCTTCTGGACATGGCGACGAGCCGGATCGCGCTCGGCAAGGCGCGGGTCGCGGCGAACCAGGGCAAGCGCGTGCCCTTCGGCTCGGTGCTCGACGCCAACGGTCAGCCGACGGACGATCCGTCCGGGTTTGCCGATTTCGAGATCAATGGCGCGCTCGCCCCGTTTGGTGACCACAAGGGCTATGGCCTTGCCTTCGCGGCAGAGCTGCTTGCCGGTGGCCTGTCGGGCGGCGGCACGATCCAGCCGGGCAATCCCCGGCGCGGCGGGATCCAGAACCAGCTTCTCTCCATCCTGATCGACCCGGCCAGCTTCGGCGACGAGGACGCGATGGAGGCCGAGATGGACGCGATGATGAATTACGCCCTCGCCTCGCTGCCCGCCGACTGGGACGCGCCGGTCCTGCTGCCCGGCGATCCGGAACGGGCGAAGCGCGCGAAGCGGTCGGTCCAGGGCATTCCGCTCGATCCGAAAACGCTGGAACAACTCAACGCGGCGGCGAAACAGGCCGGTTCCACGCTGCATCTCGCCAACTGACCGGGGTTACGCCATTCCCGCTGTCACGCTGACGTGCCAGACTGCGCACGTCTGAACGTCATCCCCGGGGGATCATCCATGAAACGGCTTTTCGCCGCGGCGCTTCTGGCCGCTCCGCTTTTACTGTCGTCCGCGCAGGCGCAGGACGCCCCGCCGCAGATGACGCCGGACCAGTCCAATGTCGTTTACGGCATGGTATCGGGGGCGGCCCTCCTGATGGACGTCTACCACCCCGAACTGGCGCGCGGCATCGGCATCGTGGTCATTCCGGGGTCGGGCTGGTACCGCCCGCCGATCCAGTCCGCGCCGCCACTGAAAGATCTCGCGCCGCGCGACTATATCCGCGGGGCGGTGCATGACCTGACCGAGGCCGGTTTCACCGTCTTCGTGATCAATCACCGGTCGCATCCCGGCTTCCGCTTCCCGGACCCGGTCGTCGATGCGCGGCGTTCGGTGCGCTTCGTGCGCGCCAATGCCGAAGCCTTCGGGATCGATCCCGACCGGATCGGGATTCTGGGTCATTCTTCCGGCGCCAATCTCGCCGCGATGACCGGGGTGATGGACGACACGCCCGGCAATGGTCTTGACCCGATCGACCAGACCAGTGCGTCGGTTCAGGCCGTGATCACGCTGGCCGCGCCCTTCGACCTGACGCTCGATCCGGAAAATGTTTCGGCCTATGGCGCGCAGACGATCACCAGCTATGTCGGCGAAGTCTGGTATGGCGAGGACAATTGGCACGAACAGCGCACGCCGCCACACGTGGCGGCCTCGCCGGTGACCTATGTCGATGCTGAGGATCCGCCCTTCCTGATCGTCTATTCACCGGACGATACGGTCGTGCCGCCGAACCAGGCGGTGCGCATGGGCGAGGTAATGAGCGAGGCGGGCGCGCGCCACGAATTGATCGAGACCGCCCCGAGCGGACATGAGCCGGTCTTCCCCACCGACGCGGTGATCGCCTTCTTCTCGGAAGAACTGGACGGGTAGACTTGGTTGTTCCGCCCTCCCCCTTGAGGGGAGGGCCGGGAGGCTGAGCATTAGCCAGCCGACCGGGGTGGGGGTGTCTTGATCGCACGCTCACCCCACCCCGCTCCCGACCTCTCAAAGAAGGTCGCTCGCGTCCCTCCCATTCAAGGGGAGGGAGCACCTTCACTCCCGCTCGACCTCGATCGTGATGTGGGTGATGCCGTGATGCTCGTTCAGGCGGCGGCGCAGCGCCGAGACGGTGTCGATCTCGCAGGCCTCCGCCGTCAGCACGGCGTGCATGGTCGCCATCGGACGGCCCGGCGTGATGCACCAGAGATGCATGTGGTGGATCTTCACGACGCCGTCCGTGTTGTCTGTCAGGTCGGTGCCGAGCGCCGCCGGGTCGATCCCGTCAGGCACCGATTCCAGCAGGATGCGGCCTGAGCGGATGACGAGATCGAGCGCAGCACGGCCGATCAGCAGGGCGATCAGGGCCGACAGGATCGGGTCGATCGGCGTCCAGCCGGTGAAGATGATTACGGCTGCTGCCGCAAGTGCCGCGACCGAGCCGAGAATGTCCCCGGCGACATGGGCGAGCGCGCCCTTGAGGTTGAGATTTTCCCGGTCGCCGCCATGCAGCACGGCAAATGCGATGATGTTCACCAGCAGGCCCAGTCCGGCGATCACGGCCATCGGACCGCCGGCGATGTCGCGCGGTTCACCCGCGCGCTCGATTGCCTCGACGACAATCCACAGCGCCAGCATGAACAGCATCACGCCATTGGCGAAGGCGGCGACGATCTGGAAGCGGTCATAGCCGAAGGTGCGCTTGTCGTCGGCGGGCCGTTTCGACAGGCGGAAGGCGAAGAAGGCAAGCGCCAGCGCACCGGTATCGGCCAGCATGTGCGCCGCATCGGCCAGAAGCGCGAGCGATCCGGTCCAGATTCCGCCGATCACCTCGGCGATCATGAAGCTGCCGGTCAGGCAGGCGGCGATCAGCGTGCGGCGCTCACCATCACCATGATGGTGATGGTCGTGCGAATGCCCGTGATGATGATCGTGTCCGTGTCCCATGAAGCTTATCAGGACAGAAATTGCGTCGTGATCAAGAGACCGGATTACGTAACCGGCTGATCTTGTACAGTAGAGCCAAGCTTGCCCTTCGGCTTGCCACAATTGGATGCCAGAAGAGCGAGTCAGGAAACCCGTTCACCGGTCGCGAGGGGATCTGTCCGACCGGGTTGCCCGTGTTCTGCCCTGAAAGGCCAAATTGATGAGACTTGCCCTTGCGATTGCCGTGTTCGCCGCCGCCCTGTTCGGCGCGAACGCCTCCGCCCAGAATGTGTCGCTCGACCCGAATTTCGGGACGGTCGGCCTCGTCGCCGGCTTCACGCCGGACCCCTACACCGTACAGATCGTGTCCGGCGGCAGTATCGATGCCGGATCGCAGATCGGCGGCGCGTGCCGCGGCATGATCACCGACGCGCCGGACTTCCGTCTGGAATACCAGCCAGGCGGATTTGAGCTTTTCCTGTCGGCCGTCTCCAGCGGCGACACGACGCTGGTCGTGAACGCACCGGACGGCAGCTGGCATTGCGACGACGACAGCGGCGGCAATCTGAATCCCGCAATCGTCTTCGCCGACCCGATGGCCGGCCAGTATGACATCTGGATCGGCTCGTTCGGCGGCGGCAATCATGACGCGACGCTGCGAATTTCCGAACTCGGTTTCTAGCCGGACCGCACTCGGGATTGATGACGGCCCCGCCCTCAGGCGGGGCCGTTTTCGCTTGTGAATCTCTCTATCTTTCTCAAACCGCTTCGCTAAATATCGTTGATGGAAACCCGTTCACCGGTCGCGAGGGGACTGTCCGACCGGGGTTCCGTGCGTTTCAATCCAAGTCCTGAAAGGCTTTTTCCATGAAATCCCTCCTTGCGGTGGCCGCGGCTTCTGCCGCGTTCTTCGCTGCGGACGCGTCCGCGCAGAATTTCTCGCTCAACCCGAATTTCGGTTCGGTGAGCCTGACCGCCGGTTTCACGCCGGATCCGTACACGGTCCAGATCCTCTCTGGCGGCAATATCGATTCCAGCATGACGATCGGCGGCAATTGCCGCGGCACGATCACCGACGCGCCGGACTTCCGTCTGAACTACCAGGCCGGCAGCTTCGACCTGTTCTTCTCGGCGATCTCCGGCGGCGACACCACGCTGATCATCAACGCGCCGGACGGCAGCTGGCATTGCGACGATGACTCGGGCGGCAATCTGAACCCGGCGATCCAGTTCTACGGTCCGATGTCGGGCCAGTATGACATCTGGATCGGCTCCTACAGCGGCGGCAATCACAACGCGACGCTGCGGATTTCCGAACTCGGCTTCTAATCCGACCGCATTCCGGAATGACGACGGCCCCGCCCTCTGGCGGGGCCGTTTTCGTTTGCGTACCTCATTCTGGCCGCAATGTTATACATTAACTAATTGTCATCTGCAGGGGAGAAACCCATGACCAGACTGACGATTTTGCTGACCGTCACGGCCGCGGCGATGACCGCCAGCGCGGAGGCACAGCAGCCGCGCTTCGATGCGACCTATGGCCAGACCACGCTGGAAGCCGGGTTCGAACCCAATCCGCTGAGCGTCAATCTGACGGCGGGCGGCACGGTGGACGCGAGTGATCTCGGTGACGGTTGCACCGGACTGATCGCGATCGCGCCGGACTTCCGGATCGACTACCGCGCCGGTGGCTCGGCGCTGACCATCGCCGCGGATTCGGTGTTCGACACGGTTCTGGTCGTGCATGGACCCGACGGAAACTGGCATTGCGACGACAATGGCGCGGGCGGCAATGACCCGCAGATCGTGTTCAACGGCCCGGCAGCGGGCGAATATGCGATCTGGGTCGGCGCGAAGGACGGGGACGCGCGGGCGGTGCTGGAAATCAGCGAGGCTCGCTAGCCTTCGGGAGTGAGACCAAAAGTTTCAAACACTTCCGGCGGCACGCGTTTCGGGCGGCGCGTCGCAGTGTCGATATAGCCCCAGACGGTGTGGACCGAAGCCGACGGCTTGGCCGCACCGGGCTTGCGGATGTCGATATGGCGGCCATAACGCGCGCCCTTCGCCTCGCCCAGCCAGGTCGAGACTTCGACCTCGTCGCCTTCGACCAGCTCGCCGCGATAGTCGATCTCGTGCCGGAGGACGACCCAGAGCCCTTTGGCCTGCATCTCGTCCGACGCCACCGTCATCCAGTGCTCGCCGGCGACTTCTGCCGCCCAGCGCAGATAGACGAGGTTGTTGACGTGACCCATGAAATCGATGTCGTCCGGCTGCGCGATGCGGCGCGTCCGGAAGGCGGTTTCATAGGATTTCGCCCCCAACCCGGTCGTCATGGGATCAGGCCGAGATGTGGATCGGATGGCCGAGCGCGGCGAGGCAGGCTTCGGCAAGGCCTTCGGTCAACGTCGGGTGGACATGGACCGTGCCGGCGACGTCTTCGAGGCGTGCGCCCATCTCGATCGCCAGGGCAAACTCGCCCGACAGTTCCGAGACATGCTTGCCGACGGCATGGATGCCGAGGATGACATGGTCGCTCTCGCGCGCCGTGACGCGGATGAAGCCGCCGTCCGTGCCGCCCTCCATCGAGAGGTAACGGCCGTTCGCGGCGAGCGGGAATTTGCCGGTGATGACGGTCTCGCCCTTCTCCTTCGCCTCGTCCGGCGACAGGCCGACGCCGACCAGTTCCGGTTCGGTGAAGCAGACCGCGGCGATGGAGACCGGATCGAAGGCCGCCTTGTGACCGGCGATGATCTCGGCGACGCGCTCGCCCTGGGCCGTGGCGCGGTGGGCCAGCAGCGGTTCGCCGGCGAGGTCGCCGATGGCGTAGACGCCGCGCATGCCGGTCTCGCAGCGCTCATTGACCTTGATGTATTTGCCCGTCAGCGGGATGCCCATCTTGTCGAGACCCCAGCCCTCGGTCAGCGGTTTGCGGCCGACCGCGACGAGGATGGCGTCGGCCTCGATCTTCTGGGTTTCGCCCTTGGCGTCCTCGTATTCGAGGAAGGTCTTTCCGCCCTCCTCGACCACGCCCTTGGCCTTGCAGGACAGCTGGACGTCGACCTTGTGCTCTTTCAGCCAGCGGGTGACCGGGCGAACCAGTTCCTTGTCGTAGAGCGGCAGGATACGGTCGAGCGCCTCGATGAAGGTGACTTCGGAACCGAGCTTGCGGAAGGCGATGCCGAGTTCGAGGCCGATATAGCCCGCCCCGACCACGACCAGCTTCTTCGGTAACTCGGTGAGTTCGAGCGCGCCGGTGGAACCGATGACGTTCTTGCCGAAGGGCAGGAAGGGCAGTTCGACCTCGATCGAGCCCGTCGCCAGGACGACATTCTGAGCCGTGATCTTCACCGTCTCGCCGTCCGAGGTCTCGACGAGGCAGGTCTTGGCGTCCTCGAACTTCGCCCAGCCGTCGATCGCCCGGACCTTGGCGGCCTTGAGAAGCTGGGCGACGCCGCCGGTCAGCTTCTTGACGATGATGTCCTTCCAGCCGGTCAGGCCGGCCATGTCGAATTTCGGCGCTTCGGACAGGGAAATACCTAGCGCGCCGTCACCGACATGTTCCATCATCTCGGCGTATTTCGTCGCGGCGTGGATGAAAGCTTTCGACGGGATGCAGCCCCGGTTGAGGCAGGTGCCGCCCAGACCGTCGCGGTCGACGATGATAGTGTCGAGGCCCAGCTGGCCCGCGCGGATCGCTGCGGGATATCCGCCCGGACCGCCACCGACGACCAGGACGTCACAGGACAAATGGTTCATTCCGAAGCCCTCGTTTCAATTCAGGCGCCGGTTTAACCGGGGAGCGCCATCAAAGGAAGGGGCGCGATGCAAGGCAGTAATTCTCGTGTCACGTCGAATATTCATACCCGCCATGCGCGAATTGAAGAATATTCTGCCGCATTTGAAACATCATATGGAATTATCGACGTTATAGATTATAATGGACTGCTGTTATGCCCTGCAAAATCGATTTTCCATGTTCAGGAAACATTGTCGAAGTTCGCCTGAGCGGAGAGCTTTCGTCCCGGACAATCGAAGACATGCATGCCGAATTGTTTTACGGTACGCGTTGGCGCACCGGCATGAATTTGCTGGTGATCGTGGAAGAGGGTTCCGATCCGTCGGGGATGAGTCTCAAGAAACTCCGGCAAGCGTTCCGCAACGAAGTGGAGCGCCTTCACGCGCTGCGCGGGCCAGACTACAAGGTCGCCTGGGTGGCAGAGGACACCCGCATTGAACCCGTGCTGAGGGATTGGCAATCGATGCCGTTCGTCGATGGCGCTTATGATCTGGAAATTTTTCGCGACCGGGAATCGGCACGAAAGTGGCTGAAGTCGTTCGAGGCCGACTGGCCCGACTTCCTGCGTCCCCTGCAATCACAGCGCCGGTTGTAACGCCCGTCAGCCTGAATTTGCCCGTAACGCAAGGGAGGGATTGCTGGTGAGGTCTGCCCGGCGGGGCCGGACGCCCCTCATCAGAGAAAACTCCCGCGTCAGTTGCCGGAGGACGAGTCGCTCGCCTCGACATTGACCTGTGTCGTGTCGGACTTGCGCCGTCTGGTCAGACCCGCGCCCGAGGCGACCGCAATCCCGACAATGATCAGGTCCGCGACCACGATCCAGGTCGTGCCGACGCCGACCGCGTAGAGGCCATAGCTGACCCCCGCGACGGCGAGGACGGTGCCGATCAGGAAAATTCCGAAAGCGCCCATGATTCAAACTCCCTTTATGACTTGGGAGGTGAACGCCGGGCGCGCGGCGCGGTTCCGGTCGAGCGTTCTAGCGGTTCACCAGCAGGCGAAGGATGTCGGCACCCCGCGTCCACAGAATTCGTCCGCCTTCGCCTTCGATCTGGTGAAGCGATGCGCGGGGAAAACGACGCGAGAGGGTCTCGCCGAAGTCCGGAGAATGGACGGGGCTGGCATCGTCGAGCCCGTACCAGAGATCGACCGGGATGGTGATGTCCTCGGCGGCGAACGGCCAGCGGCCTGCGGCGATAAGGAGGTCGCGGACATAGCCGGCGGAGCCTTGCGCAAAGCCGGTCTGGAGCGCTGCCGCAAAAGCGGAGGCGAAAGGCTCGGCAGAATAGAGGGCCGCGTCATCCCTGTGCGATGTCTCGATGATGAAGTTTCGCAGCCAGTCCGGATCCGCCTGCGCCACTTCGCGCGCCACGCTCTCGGGTTCAGTTTCGATCCGCTCGCACATTTCGGCGACAAAGTCCGGCAGAAGGGCGCGGGTGTTCTTGTTTGCGAAATCGTCCTGCCCGGCGACCAGCGTCAAGGCCGTGACATGGCCCTGGGCGGCCAGGGCGAGCACAAAAGGCGCGCCTTGCGAATAGCCGACGGCGCGGACCGACGAGGTGAACTCCGCCGCAATGAAGGCGCCGATATCGCCGGCGACGCTGTCGAGAGTCTTGCCAGGGTCGGGGTCGGAGCCTCCGAGGCCGGGCCGATCGATGCCGATGAGGCGGACCTCAAGTTCGTCCAGATGCTCGAGTGCGAAGCCGAGCCGGCCGCTCGTCCCCGCACCGGGCATGAAGAGGACGGGCGCGCCGTCCCGCGGGCCCCATTCGTGCCAGGCCAGACGACGGCCATCCGGCAGACGGAAGGCACCAGAACGTTGCGGGTCCGGGAAGATGTGGGGCATGGCGAAGCGCTTCCTCAAGTCAGGATACGCGCACCTAGCCCGATTTCCGCCGATCGCAACAGGCGGATGCCGATCAGCCGCAATTGGCCGGGCGGGCGTGAAGACGCACGCTGTTGACCCATTCACCCGTCGCTTCGTCCTGGACCTGGCTGATACGGGCCCACTCGCCATCCTCGTAGATTTCAAAGAAAACCCGGCGTTCGGGCGCTTCCGGATAGACCTGCCAAAGCCACATCAGGCTGTCCTCGCGGACTACCTGTCGAAGCTCGCGGACCTCGTTGTTCGCGGTGTAGTGCCAGGCGGTGTGCCACTGGCCGGAGGCGGCGTCCCAGAGGCGGATATTGATCCCGGCGCCGGACCCGTCGCGATAGCCGTAGCCCGGGTCATACCACTCGTCGAAGATCGCCCGGCCGCCGAAGCCGTAATAGCCGTTCCAGCGCGCGTAGTATTGCGGTTCGCCCCAGCTGCCGGTCTCGGCATCCCAGGGCTCGGAGCCGACGTCGAAATCGCCGATCAGGAAGGCGAACTGGCCGAACTCTTCCGGCATGCCCTCGGCGGGCTGGCCGTAATCGCCACAGCGGCGGGTTTCCGCGCCGGTCACCTGCGCGAAGGCGGGCGCGGCGGCGAGGCTCAACAGGGCGGCGGTCAGGATGGTTTTCATGGCACTCCCCTCTTCTGACAGGGAAATTGCCATGGTCAGCGGCGCAGGCGATTCACGTTGGTGTGAGCATCGTCATTCCGGCGAAAGCCGGAATCCAGATTCACCGCTTCTCTGGATCCCGATTTTCATCGGGATGACGGCAGGGCAGTTGAACCGACGCTCCCCGGTTTCGCGAAGCGAAGACCGGGGTCCGGACTGGATCCCGGACCGGCTGCGCCGTCCGGGAAACGTCAATTTTTGCGGTGAATGGCGGGAAAGATGCGGCGTGTTCCCTCTCCCCCGAGGGGAGAGGGAGAAGCACCCTACGCCATGAACAGCGTCGCCGGGTTTTCGAGGTAGGACTTCACCTTCTGGATCAGGACCGCGGCGTCATAGCCGTCGACGATGCGGTGATCGAAGCTGGAGGAGAGGTTCATCAGCTTGCGCGGCACGACGCGGCCCGCCGCGTCGAAGCGCGGGAGTTCCTGCATCTTGTTGACGCCGATGATGGCCGTCTCCGGCGCATTGATCACCGGGGTCGTCACGAGGCCGCCGATCGCGCCCAGAGAGGTGATGGTAATGGTCGAACCGGACAGCTCGTCGCGCGCCGCCTTGCCGTCGCGGGCGGCCTTGGCGAGACGGCCGAGTTCGGCGGCGATCTCCCACACATCCATCGCCTCGGCGTGGCGGATAACCGGGACCATGAGGCCGTTCGGCGTCGCCGCGGCGATGCCCATGTGGACACCCTCAAACTGCTTCAGCACGCCAGCCTCGCCATCGTAATGGGCGTTGGCCTGCGGCGTGCCGGGCAGCGCCTTGCACAGGGCCGCGACGAGGAAGGGAATGAAGGTCAGCTTGGGCTGATCGTCACGCTTGGTGGCGTTCAGATGCTGGCGCAGATCCTCGAGCGCGGTGACGTCGATTTCCTCGACATAGGCGATGTGCGGAATGTCGCGCATCGCCTTCTGCATGTTTTCCGCGATCTTGCGGCGGAGGCCGATGACCTTCTTTTCCTCGACGCCGGTGCGCGGCGCGCGGCCCGCATGCCCGCCCCCGCCCGTCTTCGAGATCAGGCGGCCGCCGGCGGCGATGAAGTCATCAAGATCGTTGTGCGTGATCCGCCCCGCCGGACCCGTGCCCGGCACGGCAGCGAGATCGACGTCCAGCTCCAGGGCGCGCTGTCGCACGGCCGGGCTGGCCAGCGGGCGCTGACCGGAGGACGCGGTCGTCAGTGCTTTTCTCCCCCCGCTTGCGGGGGGAGTGGCCGGCTCTGCCGGCCGAGGGGGGGATTTCTCTTCGGAAGACTTTCCCCCCTCCGTCGACTTCGTCGACACCTCCCCCGCAGGCGGGGGAGGAACATCGTCTTCAGCCTTCGGGGCTTCGCCTTCCTCTTCCTCCGCCGCGGCGGCGGTGGCCGCATCGGTCTCGATGAAAAGGATTTCGGTGCCGACCGGGATCACGTCGCCGGGTTCGCCGACGATCTTGGTGACCTTGCCGTTCACGGCGCAGGGCACTTCGACGGTGGCCTTGTCGGTCATCACGTCGAGGACGGGCTGGTCCTCGACGACCGTGTCGCCGACCTTCACGCGCCATTCGACGATTTCCGCCTCGACGACGCCTTCGCCCACGTCAGGAAGCTTGTAGCGGTATTCCGTCATCTCGAACCTCGGTTCCGAAAAACGCCCCCCACCCCAGCCCTCCCCCGTCGGGGGAGGGAGTGGCAGGGCAGCGCCTAATTCCCTCCCCTTGAGGGGAGGGTCAGGGTGGGGTGTCTTTCACGGGCACAAAGGCCCATCAGACCGTCTCCGTCACGGACTTCATCGCATTGATGAAGCGCTGCTGGCCGGGGAAATAGGACCATTCATGCGCATGGGGATAGGGGGTGTCCCAGCCCGCGATGCGGTGGATCGGCGCTTCCAGCGACCAGAAGCAGTCTTCCTGGATCTGCGCGGCGAGTTCGGCGGCGAAGCTGGACGTGCGCGGCGCCTCGTTGGCGACGATGCAGCGGCCGGTCTTCTTCACGGACTCGGTGATGGTCTCGATGTCGTAGGGGGTGAGCGTCTTCAGGTCGATCACCTCGGCGTCGATGCCGGATTTCTCCGCCGCGGCGAGCGCGACATGGACCAGCGTGCCATAGGTGACGACGGTGACCGCCGTGCCCTCGCGCACGACTTCCGCCTTGCCGAGTTCGACCGTGTAATGGCCTTCCGGCACTTCGCCCTTGGCGTGGTTGGCCCAGGATTGCAGCGCGCCGTCGGCCTGGCCGTCGAAGGGGCCGTTATAGATCCGCTTCGGTTCGAAGAAGATGATCGGGTCGTCGCTCTCGATCGAGGCTAGGAGGAGACCCTTGGCGTCATACGGGTTTGACGGGATCACCACCTTGATGCCCGGGACATGGGTGAAGAAGGCTTCCGGGCTCATGGAGTGGGTCTGACCGCCGCGGATGCCGCCGCCCCAAGGGGAGCGCACCACGATGGGTTGGGTGAACTGGCCGGCCGAGCGGTAGCGGATGCGGCTCATCTCCGAGACGATCTGGTCGATCGCCGGGAAGATGTAGTCGGCGAACTGGATTTCCGCGACCGGCCGCAGACCCTTGGCCGCCATGCCGATGGCCATCGCCGCAATGGCGGCTTCGTTGATCGGGGCGTCGAAACAGCGGTCGAGCCCGTACTTCTTCTGAAGGCCGGCAGTGACGCGGAAGACGCCGCCGAAATAGCCTGCATCCTCGCCGAAGCAGAGGACGTTCGGGTCGTTTTCCATCGCCACGTCGAGCGCCGAGTTCAGCGCCTGGATCATGTTCATCTTGGTCATGATCTAAATCCCCAGGTCCTGGCGCTGGCGGATGAGGCGCCAGTCGGGTTCGGCGGTGACATCCTCGAAGATCGAAGGCACGGGCGAGAGCGGGCCGTCATGCAGCGTGCCGTAGCTCTCGGCCTCCTTGTAGGACTTCACGACGAGGTCGTTC
This sequence comes from Hyphobacterium sp. SN044, assembly GCF_021864465.1. Taxonomy (GTDB): domain Bacteria; phylum Pseudomonadota; class Alphaproteobacteria; order Caulobacterales; family Maricaulaceae; genus Hyphobacterium. Next base: position 7,834 of record NZ_JAKKUV010000001.1, on the reverse strand, counting down.
AGTTCAGACTCCATCGCCTCGTGGCGCTGCTCGTCCCATTCCTCGAGACCGATGAGGTGGTTTTTCAGACGCTCGATCGGATCGCCCAGCGGCCATTTCGTGGCCTCTTCCTTCGGGCGGTAGCCGGACGGATCGTCCGAGGTCGAGTGCGCCGCGGCGCGGTAGGTGTAGAGCTCCAGCAACGTGGCGCCGTGACCCGCGCGGGCGCGCTCGGCGGCCCACTGCGTGGCGGCATAGACGGCGAGGAAATCATTGCCGTCGACGCGGATGGACGGCAGGCCGTAGCCCAGACCCTTCACCGCCAGGCTCGGCGCGTCGCCCTGCGCGATGCCCTGGAAGGTGGAGATGGCCCACTGGTTGTTCACGACGTTGAAGATGACCGGCGCGCGATAGGTCGAGGCCAGGGTCAGTGCGCCGTGGAAGTCGCCTTCCGCCGTGGTGCCGTCGCCGATCCAGCTCGCCGTGACCTGGTCTTCATTCTTGTAGCGCGCGCCCATCGCCCAGCCGACGGCCTGGGGGAATTGCGTGCCGAGATTGCCGGAGATGGAGAAGAAATTCCCCTCCGCCCAGGTGTAGTGAACGGGGAGCTGGCGGCCCTTCAGATTGTCGCGGCTGTTGGAAATGCAGTGGCACATCATGTCGACGATGTCGCGGCCGCGCGCGAACAGGATGCCCTGCTGGCGGTAGGACGGGAACACCATGTCGCTGTCGCGCAGCGCCATGGCGGCGGCGACGGAGACCGCCTCCTCGCCCGTCGACTTCATGTAGAAGCTCATCTTGCCCTGGCGCTGCAGCTTCTGCATGCGCTCGTCATAGACGCGGGTCAGCACCATGTGCCGAAGGCCCTCGCGCAGCGTGTCCGGGTCCAACTCCGGATTCCACTCGCCGACAGCCTGATGATTATGGTCGAGCGCGCCGACCAGGCCGGTCGCGTGGTCGACGGTGTCCTTCCAGCTGCAGTCGATGCCGGGGCGTTTCGCCTCGCCGGCGGGCTGCAGTTTCAGGTCGGAGAAATCGGGCTCGTCGCCGGGGCGGAATTTCGGTGCCGGTACGCGGTAACGGGGCTGGGACGTTGCCATGGGGCCTCGCGCTTGAATGCTGTACGGGGTCGTCGGCACGGCGAATAGCGCGCCGGGCGGGGCGTTGTCCACTATCGGGCCTTGCCGTGACGCATGACGGTCATGCGCGGCCAAGTCTTTGTGCGGCGCAGCAAATCCGGAGCGTCACCGCCGGTAGATGATCGAGCCCTTCTCGACATTCATCATCGCGAGCAGCGCTTCGAACTGCGCGTCCTGCCCGTAGTCGAACATCGAGGCGAAATGCTCGTAGGACCATTCCACAGGTGTGCCGTTGTCGATGATCAGGAAGGTGCGGTTGCGGGCGTTGTAGCCGCGCACCACGATCCAATGCGCCGTCGCCGCCGCATCGTGCGGCGAGATGATGTCGGCGGCGTATTGCGCCCCCCAGGCGACCAGGGTCAGGACCGGACGGCCCTCGTCAAGAAGCTGGCGGATGCGAGCCAGCGCGGCATCGTTCGCGCGGGCATTACCCAGCGGCAGCACGTCGTGGACGAAGCCGGACGCGAGATCGTTCATCCGGTCGCGCAGCGTGCCCGGCGGCGTGCCGAGCGACTGGTCGGAGACGAAATTGCCCGAGCTTTGCACCCGGCGTTTGAACTGCTCGTAGGTCGTGGCCACGCCGTAGAAGCGCAGCACGCGGGACGCCGCCTGCGGACCGCAGGAATTGCCGCCCGAAAGCCGGTTGGCGAAGTCGCCGGTCGGCACGTCGAGCAGAACATCGGGCTGCAGGTCGGCGGCGCGCGCACGTGCCGGATCGACCGGCGTCAGCGTGACCAGCAAGGGCCGGTAGAAGGCCTGAACGCCGGTGCGGCTGCCGGCCTCGTCGCCGTTTGAATCGCCCATGACGAGGAAGGCCTCGACATGGCTCATGGCGCGGCGGCGGGCTTCATTGGTGGCATCGTCGAACCAGATGCCGTTGCGGCCGCCCTCTCCCGCGCCCTCGACCAGGAAATCCTGTTCGTGATCGCGGTCGGTATAGGCGACCGTGGCGGTGCGGCCGAGCGCGGTTTCGAAGGCCTGTTGCCAGGCATCGTCTTCCCACCAGCCATATTCGACCTGCACCGCGTCGATCCGCCAGCCCGGCGGGGCGGTCCAGATGACTTCGCGGTCGGAGGTGCCGGACGCACGGGTGTCGCCGCCCACCTCGCTGGCATCGCCGGACAGCCGGGCGAGGATCTGCGTGCCGTCAGCCGACAGGTCGAGCCGCGAAGTAACGGTCATGCGCGGGCCGTTGCCGAAGAAATCACGGTCACCGCCGGTATGACGCAGAACAAGGAAGTCCGAGTGCTGGGCCTCGACCCAGATTGTCTCCGTTCCCGGCGGACCGGAAACTTCAGGCGCCTCCACGATCGGGACGACCACGGAAATCTCGTTCCACTGGACCTGCACGCTGGTGCGCGACACGGTCCGGCGCCCCTCCGAGTCGAGATCGCCGACATCGCGGCCGTCATTGTCGTTGTTGAAGACGTCACCATTGGTGTCGCCCATGATGATGAAGCTGCGGACCGGCCCATCCACGGCAGGCAGGCCGCGGCGGACGTCGATCTCGCCGCGCCCCGGGACGATCGTGTCAATCTCCCAGTCGGTGTCGGTGTATTCGCCGGTCGCGCGGGTCTGAGACGTGATACGCTGGATGTTCCCGCCCTCCGGATTGCACCACAGGCGGACGCGCTCGCTGACCCGTCCGCGCGTGTGATCCGGGCGGGTCTCCTCGGCCAACATGTTGATGTCCGCAAACAGGCAGGGACCCTCCGCAACGACCGTCACCGTGACCTGCACGCGCGGTCCATTGCCGCCGAAATCCCCGTCCCCGCCGCCGGAACGGACAGCATAGAGCCGCTCCGTTGGGGGCGGCTCGACCGTGACTGTGCGGCTGGTGATGCGCGGCGCCTCGTAATACATCTCGGTTCGCGCCGTCACGCGGGGCGGGATTTGCACCTGCAGCTCTGGCTGGCGCACTTCGGGACGCTGAATTGCTTCCGGGCGCTGGATCTGCTGCGGACTGACACGCTGGCCGGCTTGCTGCTGGACCTGGATTTCAGGCGCGCGGACTTGCGGTGTGACCGCGGACGGAATTTGCGCAGCGATGCCCGGGGCGAGCGTCGTCTGCAAGGCCGGACGGGCCGCGTTAGCATTGCACTGTTCCAGTTGCGCCGCGTTCAATCGCGCGCCGGGGTGGCCGTATTCCGAAACCCGGCCGACAATTGCCGCCAGTTGCGCGCACGCCCCGACACCCGGCTGCGGCCAGGGCCCCGAAACGGTGCAGGCCCGATCCTCGCACGACCAGGTGATCGACCCGGCACGCACATCGCCCGATTGCTGCACGGGCGCAGCGGTCCGCGCCGTGTAGGTGTAGGTCTGGGCAAGGGCTGGCGCGGTCGTCAGCGCGAACACGGCGAAGGCGATCAGATGGCGCATCGGCTTACTCCCCACAATCCGGACGGGAGGTTACGCCGGTTTCGCGCCTTAGGCGATTCACGAACCGGTTCGAGCGCGATTTTCATTGCTTCCCACTGGCTTGCCGTGCGTAGTCTTGTGCCAAGGGGGAGAGGATGACGACCGAGACCGACGCGCCCGTACGGGGCGAGCCCTTTTTCGCTGCGATGGGCTGGCTTCAGGCCGCCCTGGTCTTTGCCGGCTTTGCACCGACCTATTTCCTGCGCGACGCAGCCTTGCCCCCGCTTTCGATGTTGATGCAGGTGCATGGTGCCATCTTCACAGTCTGGATCCTGCTGGTCGCCATACAGGCCAGTCTGATCCCGGCCGGGCGCGTGCTGCTGCATATGAAGCTGGGTCTGGCGAGTATCGGCCTGATGGCCGTGATGGTGCCACTGGGTTTCGTCGCGCTGGTCGATGCCTATGCACGCGGCGCCAGCTTCATGGGGTCGGCGGAAACCTTCGTAATGCTACCGCTGTTCGACATTGTCGGACTGGCCGTATTCTGGGGGCTCGGTGTCCTCAACCGCCATCGGCCGGATTGGCACAAGCGCTTCATGTTACTGGCGGGGATATACGCGATCCTGCCGGCCACTGCGCGGATCGGCCATGCCTATTTCGATAATGCCGTTCTGGGCCTGATCCTGCAGATGGCCATCTTTGCGGTTTTCATCGGATACGACCTGTTCCGCAGAAAGGCGGTCCATCCGGTCACCCTGATCGTTCTCGCAGCCGCCATCGGACGGACCGTGCTTCTGTTCACGGTCGGGACAACCGAGGCGTGGGCCAGCTTGGTACGCGGCATCCTCGGATAGAAAAGCCCCGGACGGCGACCGTCCGGGGCTTGTCTCTCAACCTGGCAGAGCGCCTAGTTGATGCGCTCCAGCGCCACTGCGGTGGCTTCGCCGCCACCGATGCAGAGCGAGGCGACGCCCTTGGTCTTGCCGTGCTTTTCGAGCGCGGCGAGCAGGGTGACCATGATGCGCGCGCCGGAGGCCCCGATCGGGTGTCCCATGGCGCAGGCACCACCGTTCACATTGACCTTCTCATGCGGGATGCCGAGTTCCTTCATCGCGATCATCGGGACGACCGCGAAGGCCTCGTTGATTTCCCAGAGATCGACGTCGTCGGCCGACCAGCCCGCCTTTTCCAGCACCTTGCGCATGGCCGGGACCGGCGCGGTGGTGAAATAGGCCGGCTCGTGCGCGTGCGACGCGACGGCGGAAATCTTCGCCAACGGCTTCAGGCCGCGGCGTTCGGCTTCGCTCTGGCGCATCAGGACCAGCGCAGCCGCGCCGTCTGAGATGGCCGATGCGTTTGCGGCAGTGACGGTGCCGTCCTTGGAGAAGGCCGGACGCAGGCCCGGGATCTTGTCCGGCATCGCCTTGCGCGGCAGTTCGTCGGTGTCGACCGTCACGTCGCCCTTGCGGGTGGATAGGGTGACCGGGACGATTTCGCGCTTGAAATCGCCTTCCTTGGTCGCGCGCTGGGCGCGGGCCAGGGTTTCGAGCGCGTAGGCGTCCTGCTGCTCGCGCGTGAACTGGTGTTCCTGCGCGATCATGTCGGCATAGACGCCCATCGCCTTGTGTTCGTAGGCGTCTTCCAGGCCATCGAGCGCCATGTGGTCGAGCACCCGGTCATGGCCGTATTTGAAGCCGGCGCGGTGGGTCGGCAGCATGTGCGGGGCGTTGGTCATGGATTCCATACCGCCCGCCACGACGATGTCGGCCTCGCCGGCGAGAATGGCCGAGCGGCCCATGATCGCCGCCTGCATGCCGGAGCCGCACATCTTGTTCAGCGTGGTCGCCTCGACGCCTTTCGGCAGGCCGGCCTTGATGCCCGCCTGTCGGGCCGGGGCCTGACCCTGACCGGCCATGAGCACGTTGCCCATGTAGATCGTGTTGACGTCGTCACCGGAAACGCCGGCTTCGTCCATCGCGGCCTTTACGGCCAGCGCACCAAGCTCGTTCGCAGACAGAGTGGCCAGTTCGCCGAGCAGGCCCCCCATCGGGGTGCGGGCCATGCCGACGATGACGACGGGATCGTCCTGAGTGCTCATCGGTGAAATCTCCTTTCGGGGAGGTCCGGGAAAAATTCGTGCGGCAGATGAAAGCCTCGCGCCGCACTGCGTCAAGCCTTCTCGCACATGCAACATTGGCGGGTCGCCATGCGGTTGTGCGCGGTGTCCAGATTACATCTTTTCAAATCAGGGGCTTGGGCCTAACGGTATCGCCGGGGACATCAGGGACGGGGGTCACATGCCCGGCAATCGCAGGCGGCCGAGCCGCCGATCCTTTCTTGCGCGCGTTCTGGGCGCGGGCACAGCCTATGGCGCGACGGCTCTGGTTTCGGGCGCGCATGCCCAGCATGTGCGCACCTGGAGCGCGACCGAAGCGGCGTGCGCGTCGGGGCTGACCGACAGCGACAGCGGCCGCAATGCCGACCCGGCCGGTAATGGACGGGGTCAGCAAGGCGTGACCGACAGCGACACCGGCGCCGAAGCCGATCCCGCCGGACAGGGCCGGGGCACTGGAGGCGTCACGGACACGGACACCGGTTCCGAAGCCGACCCGGTAGGCCAGGGGCGCGGGTCGAAATCCGGCCATGGCATCACCGACAGCGACAGCGGCGCCTCGGCCGACCCCGCCGGGCAAGGCCGCGGCGGCCGCCGCATGACGGATACCGATATCGGCTGGGGCGCAGACCGCGTCGGTCACGGGCGCGGCGGCGAAGGCCGCGAGCGCCCGGTGCCGCCCGTGAACTGTCCGCCGCGTGAAGACACGACCGGATCCGGGGGCGAGGAATGAGCGAGTCGGAGATCACCGCGCCGGCGAAGAACCGGCTTGAAGGCATCGATTTCGCCCGCGCCATCGCCATGATGGGCATGACGGTCGTCAATTTCTCGATCTATATCGGCCGGGCCGAAGGCGACCCGCAATGGCTGATCCAGCTGGAAAGCCTGTTTTCCGGCCGGGCGGCGGCGACCTTCGTCTTCCTCGCCGGCGTTGGCGTCGCCCTGCTGACGACCCGCACGCGAAACGACCGAACGCCGGAGAACCGCCGGTCTGCCCGGCTCAACCTGCTGAAACGCGGCGTCTTCCTGTTCCTGCTCGGCGTCTCCTTCCGGGCGCAATGGCCGTATGACATCCTGCATTTCTACGGCATCTACCTGACGATCGCATCGCTGGTCTTTCTGTGGCCGGCGCGCTGGCTGGTCGGGCTCGCCGTTTTCACAACGCTCGCCTTCGTCGCCTTCTATTTCGCGCTGCCGCCGCTTCTGGATCTCGACTACTGGGCGAGCCCGAGCTTCGCCAATCCGTCCGAAGCGTTGCAGGACGTCTTCTTCACCGGCCATCACCCGGTGACGCCCTGGTTCGCCTATTTCCTCGTGGGCATGGCGGTGGGACGGATCGACCTGCACCGCAGCGCCAATCACTGGCGTCTGCTGATCGGCGGGGCCGTGCTGATCGGCCTCGCCAAGGCGATCAAGTTCGCGGCGCTCAATCTCGCGCTGGTGAAGCTGATCCCGTCGGAAAACTGGGGCTTCGCGATCAGCTATGTCGCCGACATCTTCGGCACGTCAGCCTATCCGCCCGCCCCGCTCTATATCCTGTTCGGCCTCGGCACGGGCATGATCGTGCTGTCGCTGTCGCTGATGATCTGCGCGGCGGAATGGCGGCGGAAGCTGTTCACGCCGGTGATCTGGACCGGGCAGATGGCACTGACCTTCTACCTGCTGCACGTCTATATCGGCGTGACGGCAGCGGAGTGGTTCCTGCCCGAGGAGTCGGAGTCGGTCTACTGGCTGTTCGCCTGGGTGATCGGCTTCTTCGTCTTCTGCCTGATCTTCGCGACGATCTGGCGGAGCCGTTTCCAGCGGGGTCCCGTGGAATGGGCGATGCGCAGGCTGGTGGATTGATCGGGGCGTTCCGCGCCCCTCACCTTCGCGATCTGGCGGAGGCCGCTGGACTGTTCGCGGTGTTCGCCGCGATCGCCCTGCCGCTCGGTCTGATCACCGGCGTATTCGCGTTCGGAATTGCCCCGGTTCAGTCGGTTCTGATCGTCGCGCTCGTTGCCGTTTTCGTTCCGGCGATCGGCGAAGAAATTGTGTTCCGGGTCCTGCTTCAGGGCAAGCCGTCATTCCGGCGAACGCCGGAATCCAGTGGCGCGGCCGTTCTGGACCCCGGCTTTCGTGTTGTGTCCCGTGAGATTGTTGAGGCGCTGAGCGGGGCTTTCGTAATCGAGACATCGCAGGCGGGTCTGGTTGTAGTTTCGGACGAAGTCGAGGATGTAGCGGTTTCGCTCCTCGTGGGTGTCGA